>NZ_NBNY01000001.1:0-1823098 GCF_002213165.1 Thioclava sp. F1Mire-8
CGCGGGATGGAGCAGCCCGGTAGCTCGTCAGGCTCATAACCTGAAGGTCGTAGGTTCAAATCCTACTCCCGCAACCAACGAATTCGACACCCCGCCCACACCAAGGCGGGGTTTGTCATTTGTGCCATCCCCCAATCCCAAGATCGCGCCTAGTTCCCCATAGAGCTCAATCACATGGCCGCTCGGTGCGTCCGGGTCCGGGTGCAGCACTATCTGGTCGATCAGGCCGCGCAGGATGGCCGTCGCCTCGCTGCGGCTATCACTGTCATTGAGCGCTACCGTCAGATCTTCCACCTTGCTGCGGTAGACCTCGGCAAGCGCCGGGTGGATGATGACGGGATCGGGCGTTGGCATCGTGGCGAGCTTGTTCCGGAGTTCGGACTTCTCGGACTCCAACGCGTCCATTCGTTCCTTCATGCTCGGGTGGAACATACCGGCGGTGATCGCATTCACGAGATTGGCGATCTCGCCGTCAATCTGTGCGAGGCGCTGTTCTGAAGTGTTGCGCGCATGCTTTGCTGCGCGTTGTTCTTCGCGAACTTCCCGTTGGAACTCGTCGACAAATTCCGCGATCAGGTCCGGGTGCAGAAGATGTGCCTTGAGCCCTTCGAGAACGCGTGCTTCGATCTCTTCCCGACGGATCAGCGCACGGTTGGCGCAGGTTCCCCGGTTGCGGGCTGCGGAGCAGCCATATTTGACCTTGTTGACGAGAATATAGTTCGCGCCGCAGCAGCCGCATTTGAGCAGGCCCGAGAAAAGATGCGTAGGCCGCCTCGCGGCACCGAACGCGTTCGGGCGATCATCGGCTTTGATGGCGGCTCGGACGCCCTCTTGGATCTCTTTCACGCGCCCCCATAGATCGTCATCGATGATCCGCAGATCTGGAACGTCCTCGATGACCCATTGTTCGGGTGGATTAGGCCGTGCCTGCCGCTTCCCTGTCAAAGGATCCTTGATGAACCGTTGCCGGTTCCAGACACGTCGACCGATATAGAGTTCGTTATTGAGGATCCCGGTGCCCCGTTTGCGGTTGCCCGAGATCGTCGAGAATGACCAGGTTCCAGCGGTTTTGCCCTTCGCGGCACGCGGGGCAGAGACGTTGCGCTCATTCAATTCGAATGCGATCGCCCGAGCACTCTCTCCAGAAGCAAAGCGTTCGAAGATATGGCGCACGATGGCAGCCTCGGTCGGCTCGATTACGAGATCGCCCGTGCTCAGAGAGCCATCGGGCAGAGCGTTTCGATCGAGGCGATAGCCGAAGCTGAGGCCTCCCGCTGACTTGCCTTGCCTGACGCGTCCCTCGAGGCCGCGATGGGTCTTCTGGGCGAGCTGGCGCAGAAACAGTGCTGACATCGTTCCGCCAAGGCCGATGTGCATCTCATTGATCTCGCCTTCGGCTTTCGTGTGTATTGCCACGCCGAGAAAGCGCATGCGCTTGTGCAGTCCTGCGATATGTTCTTGGTCGCGCGAAAGGCGGTCGAGGCTTTCCGCAACCAAGATATCGAAACGATCCTGCATTGCTACTTGTTGCAGTTGCTGGAATTGCGGCCTTAGATGAGAGGCCCCGCTCATGGCCTCATCTGAAAAAACCTCAACGACCGTCCAGCCATGTTCCTCGCAAAATCGCCGACAAAGCCGGATCTGGTCGGTGATCGAGGCTGGGGACTGCAAGTCTGATGAATAGCGTGCATAGACGGCTGCACGAAGCGGATCGGATCTGAACATTTATCATTTCTCCGGCTCGGGGGTGGGATACTCCCGTGTCGCTTGCCGCGCGAGAAGACGTGCAATTTCGATGAGTGACGGATGCGGCGAAGAGTGGGGATCAAGCGCAGAAGTCCCACTCGCGGTCGCTTCCCGCTTGATCACCGGTTCTTTTCGCTTCTCCCGTCGTCCCAAAATCTTGATCCATCTGAGCATACTGCCGATGGGAGTAGTCTACTTCGTCGGGAGGAAAGAAGCGCATGGATACCATCTCCCTGCGAGCTAGGAATGTGGATAACTTACTCGAAAGTAAGGAATTTACACTCTTGGCAAGGAACGCGTGAAGCTGCTGGCAGGCGGTGGCATATGACTGCCGAGCGGCTCGATAGACGAAAGTTTTTCCAAGAGTGCGTTTTGCGGGATTTAGCCACGACTAGGACGTCGTCCAATTTATTCAGGTCGCCAGGCGATCGTGCGGTCGAAACGACCGGGTCAGCCCATCTTCTCCAAGCTCACGTTTTTCCATGAGGCAAGCAGCCAGCGCCTCGACTGCTGACGCATTCTCACGGACCAAACCGCATGCGCGTTGCCATGCGGTGTCCAGCCGCTGCCGGACGCGCGAACGAAGCGCGGACGGGCTCCCAACGGTGAGGACATCGTCTGGGCTCCACAGTAACCCTTCGCTCCCCATTCCGTATCTATGCTCAATGGCGGTGCAGAGTTCGGTTGCGAGCGCGAGGTCCGATCGGCTCCCACCTCCGGATCCGTTCGACACTGCGCCGAGAAGGACATGCTCTGCGGCTCGGCCGGCGAGGAGTGCTACGACCTGGTCTTCGAAGTCAGTTAGCAGCATCGAAACAGGGGCGGGCGCACGCTCGATAAAGCCATGACGTGGCGAAACTTGGACCCTGCGAACTGAGCCGGGACGAAGAAGATCGGCGACAACAGCGTGCCCAGCCTCGTGCATGGCGATACGCTTCAGGTCTCCTGATGTCTCTTCCCCATGCCCCAGAAACGTCCGCAGCATCGGTGCATCGAGCATTCGGCCACTGTGCCTAGCTTCGGATTTCGCCGCCCGGATCGCAGCGTCGAGCGAGGCAGGCGTGTGTCCAACGGCGACGCGCGCGATTTCTGCGAAATCCGCGTCGGTTAACGTTCCAGCCAGCGCGTCACGCAGCATGGCTTCCAGGAAGTGACGATCAGGTAGCGGCACTTCGAGCGACACGTCGAAGCGTCCCGGTCGCAAGATCGCTGGATCAATGCGGGTAGGGTAGTTGCAGGCACCGACAAGCAGGACGCCTGGTTCGCGGGAGAGCGCATCGACTTCTTCAAGGAATGCGTTGATGACCTGGTCGCGATAGTTTCTGTTGCGCGGATCACGATCCTCACGACTGCCCACGGCGTCGATCTCGTCGATGAACATGACGCAAGGCGCCGCCGCGCGCGCCTCGGCAAAACTTTTCCGCATAGCGGCCAGCATGTGACCGAGGTGTCCTTCGGCTTGCCATTCCGCGAAACTGGTCTGCACCAAGGCGACGCCGGCGCTTTTGCCCATCGCTTGGGCAATCCAAGTCTTGCCGGTCCCGGGTGCGCCATGAAGGAGAAGCGAGCGTGTAAGTTCCGACCAGTCGACCTCTCCTGCCTTCCAGGCAGCGAGATCTCGCACCATCCGCCACGCTTCCGCGTGAACCGGAGTGCGTTTTGCCATGGCCTCAAGATCAGGTAGGACCCTTCCCGAGAAAGACTTTCCTGCGCGGTTCTCGGTGAAGCCTGCGAACCGCTCAGCGACCGCGTGGGCTGTCGGTGCACGTAGTGCAATCAACCACTGCTCGCGACTGAATTTGGCCATCGCTTCGGGCGAGGGCAGAGTGGCGCGAATTGCCTCTTCGTCGATCGCTTCCATGTCCCCGCGGCTCGCACGCAGCAGAAACATCAAAACATCCGCGTCAGGCGGTAGGAGCGTGACCTGTTTGCAGGGCGGACGCAGGTAGGCATTGGGCAAATCGCGGGAGGCGATATGGGCAATGAAGAGCGGGGCACGAAGCGCGAGCCGTTCCGGGAGGAGTGCGGCCCCAACACCGCTTTCCGCGAAGAGAAGCGTTTGGTGCGGCGAGCCGCGAACGACTCTTTCGAGTGCCCAGCCCGGTGGCAATATCGCGTCTTCAATGACGGACGTCAGGAATTTGATGTCATCCGTGTGGAGGCCGTGGAGAACGGTGATCGCTCCTTGAGCGAGTTGCTCGCGGAACTCGGTCTCGTTCCCGAATGCGGCCGCAAGTTGCAGGGCGATCAAGAGTTCGTTCGTCGGGATCGCGATGTCGGCCGGGTCTTCGTCAGGTTCGTCGCTGGGTCCCATTTTTTTGTCACCTTCGCCGGTGGCGCCCCTGTTCGGCGCCACGCGGTCGGAGGCAGGTGAGCGACATGATGAGTTTTCTCCAGTAGAGTTCCCCACGGTCTCCCAATCCTCAACGGGCGCGGGCCCATTGGTGTCCTCCGCGAAACTGGACTCCCATTCTCCAGGATTTTCGCATGCGCTGTCTAAGATCAGCGCATGGCGCAACCGAAGCCGGGCGATGACGTGTTCGGCGAAGGGGGCCCAAGGCGGCGCGGGGGTGATTTTGGTTCTTTTCATAAGGCAGCTCCAGGCAGAGAGGAGATGCACCCCGGCAAGAGCCGGGGTGGGAAAGGGAAGAAAGCTAGCGAGAGGTTCTTAGACCTTCACCCCGCCGCTGGCCTGCGCGAGCACGACTGCATCGAGAAGACTCTCAATCTCGGGGCGGGCCCAGGGACGATATACTTCGCCAGTCGTATTCAGGAGATGCGCGAACTCCGTTTGCGGCACGACCGCTTCGATGAGGTGACGCGTAAGGGTGCCGTGCATTGTCTTTTCTGCGGAGCAGGCAACGCTTCCCGATTTCATTTCGACCTGTCGCAGGATCGTCACTGAAGCATCTTTGGGAATGCCGAGTTGATAGCGGTGGCGGCGCTCGGGGTCATTGCTGTAGCCCAACTTCAACACATGATCCTCGCCGTGTCGGATATCGAGGAGATAAATGACGGAAGATCGCGCGGACCAGGATGCGCCGCAGGCACCACAATCGACATGTCCACTCTGCATGTTGGCGCGCGCAACCCGTTGTTCATGGCCGCATTCGTGCCGATACATACGGTAATTCGGGTCATTCGCCAGATCCGGGCCGAGCCGCTCCCAACCTCTCTCGATCGCTTCGTCTTCTTCGCGCGCGAGGTGGCAAATCTCGCAGCGCGCTTCCACTTCGCCTCGAGCCGCCCGTCCGACGAGCTCGAACTGTCGGCGCAAGGTGTGGCCACAGCTTGCCTCATAGAAACCATAACTGGCGTTGGCGATGTCGTAGCCGAGGAAATTGAGACCGGCCAACTTCGCTGCTTCGCGTCGCCGAGCATCCTCACACGCTGTGCAGGCGACACTTGCGGTGCGCAGGGTGAAGAGCTTCTGTGCAACATGCGCTCCGCATTCCTCACATTCGAGGACTACGTGATAGCGATCGCGCACTCGGCGATCGATGCGAAAGCCCTTATCCATCGCGATCTCGATCCACTCGTCATGGATTTCGCCGGAAACCTCCTGCCACGCTTCGGCTGGAGCGGAACGCGAACGGCGCGGAATATAGAGACGGGGGTGGTTCCCGGGTGGGATGACAAAGGGCGACTGCGGGGTGGGGGGAGAAACGTTGTGAGTCATCGTGACCTCTGAATTAAGCGCATAGGGACACGCGCTGCGTCCAAGAGATGGCGCAGGTCGGTCGCTCTGGGCAGTGATGGAAGAGAAGGGCGCTTAGGCGAGCGAGACGATGAACGAAGCGTTCTGGTCGAACAGCTCGGTCTTCAGAGGCTGGTGGCGCTCAGGCGCTTTGACGTCACCGTTGAGAGTGGTATTGGCTTGAATAGTCATTGTCTGGTCTCCACGAAAGATCAGGGATTGGCGGTCCTCGTCGATGTTGCAACCATTGGCGAGGACCAGTTTCGGCGTATAGCATTTGTATATACTCCGAATTTTAGAATGTAAAGAGGATGTATATACAAAAATGTCGCGAGAGCCGAAGACCAAACAAGTTAATCTCCGGATCACTCCGACCTTGAAGGATGCGGCGGATCGCGCTGCAGTGGATGATCAACGATCGCTCACATCGTTGATTGAGAAGCTTTTGACGGACTATCTCAAAGAGAATGGCTACTTGCCCAAGTAACGTGAAAGGGCGCGTTGCGCGCAGCGGAAGCTGTGCCGTCTGCAACTTAGATTTCGGCCTTCGGCGTCTTCTCTTCTACCGATCGTTCAGGATCGTTCTGTCCACCATCGACCTCAACGAGCTCGCCCAGCTACGTATGGTCTGGGTTTCCCGCCGTCTGTGGCAGAGAGCGTCCGCCAGCAAGCTCCAAACGGTGGTCTGGTGAGCGCGGCAGGTCATGAGCAAGGCTGCGAGGCGGGGGTGCTGCTTTCACCAAAACGCACCGTGATCGGCAAGCCGGGTAGGGCTTAGAGCCCCGGCCCCCTGTCGGTCTCGGGCGGCGCCTTATCCGGGCCGCCGCCCATCGCCGTGACGACGCGTTGCAACAGGTCTGCGAAGCGGATGACCATCTTCTGGACAGGGCTGCGTTCGCCAGGCTCTGTAGCTGCGATCTCTTGCAGAAACTTCGGGGCCCGATGGAGGAACTGATCCGGTTCATTCATCTCAAGAAACCGCCCATCCTCGACCATGCCCAGCATGTCGCGCATCGTCCCGAGACCGTCCTCCGACTCCTGAAGCTTCCGCGTCGCGACCTGCTCGCGGCGTTCTGCGGCGCGCTCCCGCTCGGCAACTTCGTTCTCTCGCGCCACGACCTTCTGCTTTCGCTGCGCGAGCTTTTCTCTCTCCGTTACGATCCAGTCCAAATTCTCATTCAGTTCGCCGACCCGCTCGCCCAACGCCTCTTCAGCTTTCTCCAACGTTTCTGCTTTTTCCTTGTTCGAAAGATCCAATTCCCGCTGTGCGGCTTCAACCTCCGCAATATGGCGTGCATGCGCCTTGCGCTCCGCATATTGCACTGTAGAGAGCCGCTCGTTCCGGGGGCCGTGGCGCAGCAGGCCACAGGGTTTGCCGACGGCCTCGTAATAGTCGTCCTGAAAGGACGCCATCGCGGCCTCATAGGCTGCCTTTTCAGAGTTCTTCTCAGTTTTGTTTTTGCGCGCCTTGAGCAGGTGACGGTCATTCTCGAAGGTCCAAGTCGCGAGTGCCTCGGAGTTTTGCCGCTCGATCTCGGCGCAGCGCTCCTGCCACGCAGCGATCTGCTCCTCATAGTGGCTCATGCGCCGGGCCTGAGTCACACGGTTCTTCGACGGCTTCGGGCGCTTGGGTTTCAACGGTCGCGAAAGAGGCTCCGGACGGGGCAGGGAGGTGAGTGCCTCAGCAGGACCATGGGCGGTGCGCCATGCTGCGGCTGCGACCTTGCCCACATGCAGCTTGTTCGCGCTGAGTTTCGGATCTGTCAGATTGATGGCGAGGACGTGGATATGGACATATTTCTCGTCGAGATGCATCACCGCCGAGGCGGAGAGGCCTTCAGGCATTCTTGCCCGGAAATCCCTCAGCAGGCGATCGGCCCATGTCTCGATCTCGGCGGTGATCTGTTCCGAGCCGCTAAGATACTCAGCTGAGGTGATCGGGTGGGAATGGATCTCGGTATAGAGCGTCGGTGCGTCCGTCTTCAGCCCCCGCTCGTAGCTGCCACCACCTTTCTTGCGCACGGTTTCCCGGATCTCGGTCCGATGCGCATCATGGAGACGACGCAGCTCAGCCGGGGCGATCAAGCCGAAGCCAGTCAGGATCTGAGGCGGGCGGGGCGTCGCGATGTGCCTGGAATATCGCTGGTCTCGCAGCGCCTCGCCGAAGACCTGATTAAGGTCGTTGTAGTGATCCTTCGTTCTCTGAACCAAGGTCGGCTTGAGGCTGTAAGTCTGAATATGGACGAACTGGTAGGCCACGGCGCACCTCTTCAATTGCGATCATGGCTGCTCATTTATACAGGCTCAGCGAAAATCCGAAACGGAATCCGGTCATCTTGAAGCGAAGGTGGGGATAACCTAGGATGCTGATAACGTTTGCGAAATTCTATTTCGAAAACGGCCCCGGTGGGGGCTAGATACAGCGACAGACTGTAGGTAGCTAAAGCTACCGTCGTCTGCCCCTTACGCCGGGGAGGCGCTCCGTCGGGTCGAAATCCGCTGGCGCAGGATCTCGACCCAACTGCGCGGATGGCACGCCATCCTTGCCAAAGCGTCGCACCAGCGCGCGACGAGATGCAAACGGCCCGCCCGGGGCACGCCGCAGACGAGGCGATGTGCTGGGATGGAATCGGTGTGCTGGGACCTATTCGGGGCGGGGTGGCTCGAGAGGGGGGCGGTCAGAGCCCCATCGCGATGCCCTCGCACTCGCGCCGGATCTCGAGCAAGGCCGGCAACCCGCCTTCGATCGCGACATCGACCGGCCGCGCGCCCACGAAGAGCGCCCCGGCATTGGCCCGCGTCATCCAGGCACGTGCGATCGGATCCTCGAAATAGGTGCCGAGTGCCTTGTAGATCCCGAGAAGTGCCGAGAGCCGCAGCACCTCATCTTCGGTGAGGCTAATGGTCTCATCAGGATCGCGCGCTTTGGCCATGTCCGCCTCGCTCAGCCCGACGAGCGCGGCGGCCTCCGGCGCGGACAGCCCCCATTGCGCGATGATGCGACCATAGGCCTTGAGCCCGACAGCTGCCCTCTGATCTGCGGTGAACTCGGTCATGGGGGGAACTCTCTCGGTAAGCGTGTTGTCGCCTGTGGAATGCGGCGCGGTCTGCGGCAGGTTCGTTGAGCCGCAGTCTGGACCGATCTCCGATCTCACGCAAACTTTGCCGATGCCGCGCCGGTGGTAGCGGCGCGTTTGTGCGCTCAGTCTCCGGCCAACGCATCCAGCCGCGAGATCCGCCAGTCGCCCTCGTGGCCGCGCTTCAGATAGGCCGCGACCAGCTGGAACCCGCTCTGCGGCCAACCGCGTGGCGTGTCGATCAGCAGCAGCTCCGCGATCCCGAAGCCGTGGTCCCGAAGATCCCGCAGCCGGGCCTTGGTCGTGATGTTCACGATCGGCACCAGCCAGACGATATGATCGGCCACCATCATCGCGTGTTGCGTAAACGCTCGGATCTTCGACCAGGGCGGGTTGGTGATGATCCAGTCGACCGCTGTCTCCCAGTCGAGGAAGTCACGCCCGTCTTCCACCTCGCACCAGGAGCGGTCGAGATGCTCGGGCAGTTGATCGTAGAATGCCCCCGCACCCCGCGCCGGATCGAGCATATGTCCCGAGATCCGATCGGCGAAATGCGCGATGATCGTGGCGGCGAGGGCAGGGGGCGTCATCACGCGATCCCGCTCCGGTGCGTTCCGCATTGGCACGAGCCCGGGCTTGCTGGCACGCGGTAGCTCTCTGACCGCTGTTCGAAGACCCAGCACGCCTAAGACCCGTAGCAACGTCTCGATCCGCCCCGTCAGATCGCGTTCTAGCACATGGATGGTCGGCCGCGAGCACCCGACCCGAATAGCCAGCGCGCTCTGGCTCAGACCGGCGGCGCGCCGCCGCTCCGCCAGCGCCGGGCCGACAGCTGCACTGTCCACCCAAGACCAGCGCAGTTCGAGAACCGGCAACACCCGCGCAAGCGAGCCGATCGCGCCGCGGCCGGTCTCTAGATTGCGCAAGGCCGGGATGCTGATGCCCGCTGATGAAGCGACAGCTGCCTGAGTGTGGCCGAGTGCGCGGCGGCGGGCGCGTAGAGGGAGGGCGGGGAGTGTCAAACTATGTTTCTGAAAGTGACGTTGGAAATGACACGATGGTTTTACATGGATCGATTGCCGTTCGCCAGATCGTAAGACGTTGGTGACGAGTCGGATACGATAGCCATTGGTGAGTAGAACTGCAGCGCGAGGCTGTTCTCGGCCCACACCGGTCTCTCAGCACCGTGCTTTGATGCTGCGGCTGCACCCGCATAGCTGACATTAGAGGAGCTCGCATTAAAGCGCGTCGCATGAATGTGCACTGTCCACGTTTGTCGTTGACACACACCTCGCAAAATCGACATTCTCTCAATGCGTCCAGAGTATAAGGCAGCGCCAGACGCTCTATTTCACGTCTGCCAACAATAACCGGCACCGGACCATTCCGGGGAATGGCCGAGACACCCTTGCACTGGAGAGCAAGATGCCATCCTCGAAAACGCCTGTGGGCGAGCATGATCACTTGTTGGAAATCTACGACGCCGAAGTCGAGGTCGAATATCGCGGCGAGCGATATCGCGTCCGTGACAACGGCGCGGTCTACCGACTAAACGAATTCCGAAAACGCGCTCGTCCGCTCGATAAAGCTTGGACCTTCGGACGCCAGAACCTCGCGACCGGTTACCAACTTCTGGCCGGTGTGCCGATCCATCGCATCGTTTGCACCGCCTTCAACGGTCCGCCACCCACCGATCAGCATGTCGTCGATCACATCGACACCAATCGGGCGAATAACAGGCCCGAGAACCTGCGCTGGCTCACGAGGCTGGAAAACGCACTCCTGAACGAAACCACCGCCCGCCGCATTGAGCTGGCTTACGGGTCGATCGAAGCGTTTCTCAAGGATCCATCCAAGCCCATAAACGAGACATCCTTTCCCGACGTCTCATGGATGCGGACCGTGACCAAGGAAGAAGGTGCCAGAACCATGTCCCGCTTTGAGGCATGGGCGAAGAGCGGGGCGGTTCCAAGCGGAGGCGCAATCGGCGAGTGGCTCTACGGCACCCGTGAGCGAGCTGACTTCGAGCCGGAGCCGGAAGAGTATGAAAGCCTGACGCCATCGGCAATCCAAGTTAAGTGGAGGGTCCCGACCGAGTTTCCCGGATGCCCGGAGGCGGTGTCAGAAGATGGGTTGGAGCAATACGCTGAGAACCTCCGGTTCGGAGATGTCTTCGCCCGGAACCGCATCTATCAGAGCTTGGTCGTGCAATGCGCGCTCGTCGAGGGCGGGCTGGTTGTGCTTACCCGGGCTGGGGAAGCTAACGCGATCAAGGACTGGGCTGTCGCTATGATCACGATCCGTGGCGAGTTGTTTGTTCATTGCAGCAAGCATCAATATTTCACGCTTCAGGGAGCGCTGAAGGCCTTCTGCGAGCTGACCGGCGAAAGTTTTGAGGACAGCATCGACGACTATACGTGAAGGGTGTGCGGCGCTATTTCGCGTAACCGCCGCGCGACCTTTGGTGCCGGTTAGGGTAAGTGTCTGAGCACGTGGTGTGAATGTTGTGGCGCAACATCCTATTACTGCCGTTCATTGTGCTCGCCGATGCATATAGTTTTCCGCTATCAGAGATTTTTCGATTTGTTCGCTATGGAGGACAAGGCACTGTGATCGCTCCGCCGCTGATCCTTTACCTCGATACGCAAGATTATATCCGCCTTTTCAACGAACCGGATGACGGTCCTACCCATGCGATCCTCGACCAGCTCATCGTATTTCGGGATCGGGGCGATATCGTGATCGGCTACTCGTGGGCGATCATGCTTGAGTTCATCACACGCCCGACCGACGAGTTCCGTGAAGAACGTGTCCGTAGGGGACAGTTGGTGAAAGATATCTGCGGGCGGAATGCCTTCCCCTTTTTTTCGGACTTGAAACATGGAGCGCGCTTCCCGAACAACGGCGCGTGGATCACAGGCCGCGATGGAAAATTGATGACGGCCAAGTGGTTTCGGCGTCAGATGGAGAAGCAATATCTTGAAACTCTCGCGGAACAGCGGGGCCTCAACCGCGCCCAGCGCCGACGATTGAAAACGCCATCAGCAATGCGTCAACTGTTACGCGAGAATACTTCGACATGGGGCTCAAAGCGGGAAGATTTCAAAGGGTTTCCAGTATCGGATGAGCTTATCGAAAGTGGCGTTCTGACACGCTTTCTGAAAGGTCGATGCTCGGACGCCGAGTTCGAGGAACGGGTCAACCGCTGGTTCTCGGATCCAGCCGAGTTCAGCCGGATCGCCTACGACTACGCTGACAAGCCGAACCTGTTGGATGAGTTCTTCGGCCCGAGCCTCAACCAGATGGAAGCCGCACTGCAGCAGATGCAAGAAGCAAGTCGCAACTTTGACGACTTGGGGCAGTCTATCCGAGGGCAACGTCAGAACCTGATCGATATGGGTTTTGATAAACGCACAGCCAGACGGCTCACTACGCCAGGCCAACGGCCAACGCTGGACCTGTCAGATGTGGTCCGCAAGATTGAGGATCACGTCGGTGAGGGGCGCGCAGGCCATATTGGCCACTACATGCTCAAGGCGTCCCAGAAGAACTACAATTTCAAGCGTTCGGATTTCATGGACATCATGCAGATGTGCTACGTGCCGGACTGCGACCTTTTCCGATGCGATAAAGCGATGGCCGATCTTTATCGGGATTACGAACCCTTCGCCGGAAAGCTGGTGGCGAAGTTCACAGACCTACCTGCGCGGATTGAGGCGCGGTTGTGCAACCGCGGCGCATGACTGTTTTCCGTCCTCTCTATCAGAGCGTTGCGGTCGGCCCGAACCGGACTTCCAGCATCCTTTCGCGGTGCCGCAATAGCAGTCCGCTTTGCAGTCATTCGAAGTAACTGACTACAATGATTTTCGCTGCGGCAAGCTGTCAAAGATAAATGTTTCGCTAAGTGCGAGATTCGAACCAGCGTAGTTTTGGTCTGCTGTCACCGAATGAAGACCAACGGCAGCCCTCATCTTGTCGAATTAATATGAGACGAACCCGTTAGACGCCCAGCCTCCGTGCAAGGGAAATAGCACGTCTTTGCGCAGTTAAGTCATCAAGGAAATCGAAAGCGTTAATTCGAAATTCGGAATTTCTAATGTTTCAGATTCAGGCTTGATTACTCACGTCGAGATGAGACATGCAATTTGTAAACTCAGGCAATTCGATTGACTTCGCGAATTCTTTGTCTGATCCATGATGTCCTGGGGTCGGCGTCATTGCGCCGATGCCAGAAGACCGACACGGGGAAGGTCCTGACGGGAATCGGCGGCTCTGCCGTGACCAGTCCGAAGCCGGGAGCAAAGGCGCGCGCGACGCGGGCGGGCAAGGTCACGAGCGCACCAGAGGCAGCTACGGCGGCAAGTGCGGGCAGGAACGCAGGAAGACCCAAGATGACGCGCCGGCTACGCTTCATCGTCGCCAATTGATCATCCACAACTCCGCGCAAGTCGCCCGCGGGCGAAATCAGGACATGATCGGAAGCGCAGTAGGCGTCGAGGCCGATGTGCGGGGCGTCAGGCAGCGCTTCGGCGCGGCCAGCGACGAGGAAGGACTCCGCATAAAGCGACTCGCTGGAAATGGCATCCGGCGGATCCCAGACGTATCCTAGCACGAGATCGGCCCGCCCTTCGGCCAGGGCTTCCATCGCAGCGCCGCGCCCAAGCGGAAGGACTGACAGCGTCAACCCAGGGGCAAGCTGGCGCAATCTTGCCGCCAGCGGCGGACACAGGACGGCCTGTTCCGCGTCCAGCGCGGCCACGCGGACAACACCTGACGCGGTTGCCGGATCGAAGGTCCGCGCAGCCCCCAGTGCGCCTCGTAGGGCATCGACGGCCGAGGTCACCGGAGCCTCGAGCGCCAGCGCAGTGGCCGTGGGCTCCATCCCATGCGGTCGACGCAGGAACAACTCGTCTCCGAAAATGTCGCGCAAGCGCCTCAAGGACTGGCTGATGGCGGATTGGGTCAGACCCAGTTCCGCCGCCACATCTAGCGCTTTGCGATGCCGCAAAAGCCCCAGAAAGACGAGAAGCAAGGTCAGGTCCAACCTACGGAGTTCTGATGTGCTTAACTCAGACATGACCTTTATTAATTACTATTTCTTTCTGTTATCGCATATCTCCGGAGCATCGAATGAAGCAAGGAGAAACTGAGATGCGTATTGCGATCATCGGCACAGGCAATGTTGGCAGCGCTATCGCGCGGGGGCTGAAGGGCAAGGGTCACGATGTCCTTCTGGGCGCGCGGAATCCGCAGACCGCGGAAGTCGCAGAGCTTGTCTCCGCGACGGATGCGACGCCGATGTTTCCCGCAGCGGCGGCGGCAGAGGCTGAGATCATCGTTCTCGCCCTGCCGTGGGGCGGAGCCGAAACGGCGGTCAAGGCGCTTGGGCCGCTCGAGGACAAGACAGTCATAGACTGCATGAACCCTCTGGGCATGGTGGAAGGGGCGCTTGGCCTAACGCTCGGGCACAGCAACTCCGGCGGAGAGATGGTGCAGGGCTGGATTCCTGGTGCCCATGTGGTCAAGACGCTGAACCAGGTCGGCGCCGAGATCATGGCGAAGAACGATACCCTGCCACAGCGGCCCGTGATGTTCATGGCTGGTGACGATGCAGCGGCGAAAGCGCGGGTCGCGGCGCTGCTGACCGATCTCGGCTTTGCCGCGATGGACGCAGGGGACATCACCAAGGCCCGCCTGCTGGAACCTTTCGGCATGGTTTGGATCAACCAGGCCCTGTTCCGGGGCAAGGGCCGCAACTGGGCCTTCGCAGCGGTGGAGGGCTGAGCCATGGCACTCGCTGGAACCAATATCCTTATCGTCGGCGGCACCAAGGGGATCGGTCGTGCGACAGCCGTCGCAGCCCGTGCAGCCGGAGCTATTGTCACCGCCACAGGGCGGTCGGCCGAGAGCCTCGCCGAACTTCCCGAAGGTATTGCGGGCGCAGTGCTCGACTTCACCGATCCAGCCTCGGTCTCAGCTTTGGCAGAAACATCGGGGGCGGTCGATCACCTCGTGCTTTCGGCCTCGGACGCCGCGGCCTGGGGAGCCTTTGCCGAAGTTGGCGAAGACGCGCTCCGCGCTGCCTTCGACGCGAAATACTGGGGCTACTGGCGCGTGATCCACGCAATGGCACCGAAACTGTCGCCGCAAGGTTCGATCACCCTCGTCACCGGCGCGGCCGCGCGGGCAGCCTTGGCCGGCACCTCGGGCCTTGCGGCAGTCAACGGGGCGCTTGAGGCGATGGCCAAGGTGCTGGCCGTCGAATTGGCGCCGCGCCGGGTCAATACGGTCTCGCCGGGCACGACGGCGACCGAGGCTTATGCCGGGCTGCCCAATGACGCTCGCACCAGCATGTTCGCGGCCACCGCCGCGAAACTGCCCGCAGGCCGGATCGGGACCCCCGACGACATTTCACAGGCGATCCTTATGACCGCGGCAAACTCCTTCATCACGGGTGCAACGCTCGACGTGGACGGCGGCGCGCACCTGGCGCGATAACTGAGAGGAACCATGATGACTGTTGCACTTTCGGCGCCCTGCCATTGTGGCAGGGTCCACATCACGCTGCCTCCCCCGATGCCGTCGGGGTTCTGGCCTGCCATTGCGGCGACTACTGGAGGATGCACGGCAATTTCGACGCCTTCGTGGCAGTGCCCCGTGCCGACATGACCGTGACGAGAGAGGACGCGCCAGTCCGGTGCCCATCCTCCGCAGACTCGCGCCGCGCCTTTTGCGAAAGCTGCGGGGCGCGCGTGGCCAAGGAGATCAGCGCCGCGGGGCGCTGGCTCGTGTCGGCCGGGTTGATCGACGGGTTTTGGGGCAAGCGGATCATACGCAACTTATGGGAACAGTCGAAACCTGACAGGTGTGACCTTCCGGAGGTCACGCCATGACCGATCCCGTCACCATCGTCGTGCGCTGCAAGGTCAAGCAGGGGCGCGAGAAGGACTATGAGGCTTGGCTGGAGCGCCTGGCGAGAGGGGTGGCGGAACAATTCCGAGGCTATCTGGGAGCCGAGTTTAATCGCCGCGCCAGCGCCGGAGGCGAGTATCGCAGCGTCTTTCGTTTTGACAGCCTTGCGGCGCTCGACGCCTTCGAACAATCCGACTTCCGGCTCGGCATGTTAAGCGAAGCCGCTCCCCTGTTTGCCGCAGGCGCGACATGGGAGCGGATGACCGGCCTGGAATTCTGGTTCGACCCGCCGCCGGGGACCCGTGTCCCGCAGCCCACCCAGCACCGCATGGCGCTGGTCCTGGTCGCTGTCGTTTTCACCCTGGTGCTGGCGCTGAACCTGACCCTGGGGGCCCTGATGACCGGCTGGCCCTTGCCGCTGCCCGTGCTGGTCGCCGTCTGCCTCCAGGTCGGTCTGATGAGCTGTGTCATCATGCCCTGCCTGACTCCGCTGCTCGCGCGCTTCATTTACACGAAAACCAAAACCCTCTGAAAGGAAAAGACAATGTCTGCTGCCATTGATGTGCATTCGAAGAAAAAAGTCCTGATGATCGCCGCCAACCCCGGAACCTCGCCCACCACGGGTTGGCCCGTGGGTTTCTGGTGGGCAGAACTGACCCACCCCTACTGGACCTTCTCGGAAGCCGGGTATGAGATCGAGATTGTCTCGCCCCAGGGCGGCGATCTGGTGGCTGACGGCTTCTCGGACCCCGAGGACCAGTCGGGCTATTCCGCCCATGACTTGATCTCGCTCGGCTTCAAGAAGTCCGCCACCCATGCTGCGCTTCTGACGGGCACGAAATCCATCGCCGAGGTGGACCCCACCGCGTATGATGTGGTGTTCCTTGCCGGTGGGCAGTCGCCCATGGTCACGATGATCGGCGATACCGCGCTGCATGCCTTCGTGGCGAAGGCCTATGAGGCGGGCAAGATCGTTTCCATCGTTTGCCACGGCACCTGCATCCTGCTCAAGACGCGCCTCTCGAATGGCGATCTACTGGTCAAGGGTAAAACCTGGACCGGGTTTGCTAACAGCGAAGAGCAGTTCGCCGACAACTGGGTCGGTCAGAAGATTCAGCCCTTCTGGATCGAGGAGGAGGCGAAGAAGCTGGAACACACCAACTTCGTGGTGAACTCCATGTTTAAGGCCTTTGCAGTCCGCGACGGCAACCTGATCACCGGCCAGCAGCAATTCTCGGGCGGGGCGGCGGCCGAACTTGTCGTGCAGACATTGGGCCGCTGAGGAAAACCGATCCGGACCCGTGCAGGACGCGCAGGGTCGGGTCCTTTGCCGAATATCCGGAGGAACCATGACCAACGCCGCTTCCCAAGTCCTGACCCACGAAGACGGCTGCAAGAACATATGGTTCGAACTGTTCTTCGACCTCGTCTTTGTGGTTGCCGTGGCAGCGCTCGCCAGCGCGCTCTCGCATCACTACGAATGGAAGGGGTTTGCCGAATTTACTTTCCTGTTCCTCGTGCCATGCTGGCTCTGGCTGGGCCACACCTTCCACGCCAGCCGCTTTGACACGGACCGGCCGGACCAGTGAGCCGTGGGCTTTGCCCAGATTCTGGTGGTGCTGTTTATCGCTTATGGCGCAAGCGACGCCTTTGGCGCCCGCGCTTGGGCCTTTGCGGGAGGCGTTGCCACTTTCAAGGTCTTCCTCAGGCCGCGCTCTGGGCCGGGTCGCTCTGGGTCGAGCCATGCTTGCAGTTGGTCCTTTGGGCGCTTGCCCTTGCACAGGACATCTTGACGACCTTTCTGGTCGCCAGCGAAACACACCATGCTCCTCCGCACCCCGAACACCTGCCCGAACGCTTTGGCCTCTTTACCATCATCCTCCTGGGCGAGGCCGCAGTGGCGGCAGTCGATGTGCTTTAGTGTGCGTCGGCGGATCCGAAAGCGGGCCCCTTCTGCTGAACGGGCTTCCCGCGCTTTTGGCCAATGCCTAACCGGACTCATGATCGCTCCGGAAAGATTCGAATGTCTGGTTCTCGATGTCGGCTCAATCTTTTCGCAGGCGCAGAGAAAGTCTGCTTTCCGCCCTTCCTGCTTCGGCGCAGTGAACGGCCCTTAGCGGTCCTTAACGCCACGTTTAGCCAGCGGCCGATACCGGTCCCGAAGCGGCCTAAATGATGAGGACGGAAACCCCTACGTCCAGCGGACCAGAAAATACTGGCAAATCAGCGCAAGCGCGCTTTCTTCGCGGCAGCCATCGAATTCGTGGGTTAGGCCGATTTCGACAAACCCCTGGATCCTCCCAAAAGACACTGGGCGATCTTTCACCGGTGACCAGCGAGCTCAGAGGTCGGGCATTCCCTTCACGCGGCCAAACCGCTTCTGCGCTGCGATCCGGAAGGGGGCATTGGCGGCTCCGAAGCCTTCGTAACCATTTCTTCGTTCGAGGATTTCGAAGAACATTCCTCCCGCGAAGGGGCGGGAATAGAGCTGAAGAAAGGCGCCCTGCGCGTCCTCGTCATAGAGGATGTTGGCCGACTGCAACTTCTGCACAAATTCGCGCGACAATTCGAAGCGCGCTTCGAGATCGGCGTAGTAATTGGATGGCATCGGCAACGGGTCGAAGCCAAGATCGGCAAGCGACGCAGCGGTCTTCAGCATGTCCGTGGTTCTCAGGGCGATGTGCTGAACCGATGCTCCGAATCCATGTGTCAGGAAATCGCCCGCGAGGGTTCGATGCGTCTCGGCGCCGTTGAGAGTGACCTGCAGGCCCTTTCCGTTCCCGGACCCGCGCGATGCGATGGCTTGGCTGCGGACCAGGCCGTCAGGGTCGATCACATCGACCATCGGGGCCTTCTGCATGTCGAATAGCGTCGTGTAGAAAAGGGTCCAGCTGAGCATCTCGTCATATTCCATCGTCTGGGCAAAATGGTCGATGGAGATCAGACCGGCCTCGCATAGCGATGTCTCTTCCGCGGGCTCGAACTCCACGTCCCAGACGTCGTTGAGGCCGCTGGAGCCATCCACGAAATGCAGAACCGAACCTCCAAGACCGCGGATCGCCGGAATTTCCAATTCCCCGGGACCGATCGGCTGCGAGAAGGTCTTCGCGCCGAGCGCACGTGCACGCGTGACTGTCGCCGCGGCATCCGCGACCTTGAGGCCTATGTCACAGACATTGGTGCCGCGCGCGGTCCAAGTGGAGGCGGCGAAGCCCGTTGTCTCGGCGTTGATGAGAATCCGGATATCGCCCTGACGCCAGACTTCCAGCTTCTTGTTGCGGTGCCGTCCCGACATGTGAAAGCCGAGTGTGGAGAGCAATGTCTTCAGCGTCTCCGCTTCGGCGCCCTGGGCCGCGAATTCGATGAATTCGACACCTTCCACTGCAACGCGTGCCGGAATCTCGCTGATCTTGTCTTCGAGCCCGGGCTCGGTGCGGCGCACATCGTCCATTAGCGCCACCAGTGAGCGATAGCCGTCGCGTGCGATGGTCCGTGTCGGGCCGCCGCGGAACTGGTCGTTGAAAATCTCGAGGCTTGCCGGTCCGTCATAGCCGGTGGCCATCACGGCGCGCATGAAGCCGGTGACGTCCAGATCGCCCTCGCCCGGCATGTTGCGGAAGTGGCGCGACCAATAGAGCAGGTCCATATCGATCGCCGGAGCATCGGCAAGCTGGACGTAGAAAATCTTGTCGCCCGGGATCCGCCGTATCGTATCCGGCTCGATCTTGCGGGCGAGCGAATGGAAGCTGTCGAGGATCAGGCCGACATTGGGATGGTCCGCGCGGCGCACCACTTCCCACGCATCGCGGTGGTCCCAGACATGACGCCCCCACGCGAGCGCCTCGAACCCGACGCGGATGTCGTAATCTGCGGCAAGCTCGCCCAAGGCGGCGAAATCGCCAGCCATGCGATCGATCCCGCCGAGCGCCTCGGGATGGACGGAGGAACAGACCAGCATGTCGCGGGTGCCGAGCTCGCGCATGAGCTCGAACTTGTGCTCAGCGCGTTTCAGGGCGCGGTGGCGCAGCGGAGCCGGAAGCCCTTCGAAATCCCGAAAGGGCTGAAAGAGGAAGATTTCCAGCCCGTGATCGCGCACCATCTGGCCGACTTCGCGCGGCCCGCCGTCATGGGCGATGAAATCCTGCTCGAATATCTCGATCCCGTCGAATCCCGCTGCAGCAATCGCCTCCAGCTTTTCCTGCAACGTTCCTGAGATCGAGACAGTGGCGATGGCGGTTTTCATTGGAGGCCTCCTTTCAGGATGTGGCCGGGTCGGTTTTCGCGAGATCGCTGCGCAAACGGGCGACGTCGAGCGGTAGACCCGTGAAGAGCTTCCAGGCATCGACGCCTTGCCAGATGAACAGCTCGTAACCGGAAATGACCTGCAGGCCTGCCGCTTGCGCCGCGGCGAGGAATTCGGTCTCGACCGGCGTGTAGACGGCGTCGAAGGCCCATGCGCCGGCGATGGCGGATTTGGGAAGCGGCGATCCCGGATGGCCGGTCATACCGACCGGGGTCGCGTTGATGAGTCCCTCGGCGCCTTCGGACATCTCGGAGGCGTCCCGTCCCACGGTGACGCGAAGTCCCGGTTGCGCCGCCTTCAGTTCCGAGGCGAGGACATCGGCCTTCTGGATGTCACGGTCCGCAAGGCGGATCTCTGAAGCATCGAGCGCGACCAGCGCGAAGGCGATGGCCCGTCCCACGCCGCCGGTGCCGATAAGCAGAGTTGCTCCGGGCGGGGAGGAGCCGCGTGCCTCGCGATAGGCGGAGATGAAGCCGGAGTGATCAGTGTTGTGGCCCTCGGCTCCGGTGGGTTCGAAGAGGACGGTATTCACCGCGCCCAGCCGTCGGACCATCGGGTCGGAGATCCGAACCAGTGCCGCCACCTTCTCCTTGTAGGGGTAGGTGATGTTGAGGCCCCGATAGCCCTGTGCCGCGCAGTCGGCGAGGATCGTCGTATGATCCTGTCCGAGCTCGCGCGGGACAAGCCTGTCATAGGTCACCTCACGCCTGTTCTGCAGCCCGGCCAGCCGGTGCAGGCGCGGGGCCTGCGAGACGGCGATATTGTCGCCGATCAGACCCAGCCGGATGACCGCGTCGTCCGACGCGGCCTCAGAAGGGCTCTCGGGGGCAGGCATCACTTGGCGCCTTTCACGAGTTGGGCGATCCGGGTGATCGCGAAGCCGTAACCCGCGATGCCGAAGCCCTCGATCTTCGCCGTCGCGGCTTTCGAGACGTAGGACGGGTGGCGGAATTCGTCGCGCCGAAACAAGGCCGAGACGTGAACCTCGAAGATAGGCCCGTCGAAGATCAGCAGGGAGTCGAGGATCGCGATCGAGGTCGAAGTGAAGCCCGCCGGGTTGATCAGGATGGCGCAGGCGTTCGTGCGGGCCCATTGAATCCAGTCGACGATTTCACCCTCGTGGTTGGATTGGCGGAAGTCGATTTCCACCCCCGCCGCGGCAGCCGCATCGCGGCTCAACCGCTCTGCATCCTCGAGCGTGTCGTGCCCGTAGATCTCTGGCTGACGCGTGCCGAGCAGGTTCAGGTTGGGGCCATTGATGACCAGGATCGGAAGGTCTTTCTGGGCCATGAGAGGTCTCCTGATGTGCGGCCCTGTCAGCCGCCGTAACCGTAAAGCCGGGGCAGCCACAGCACGGTGCCCGGCACGAAAGTGATGATTGCGAGTCCGACGATCATGATGATGAGGAAGGGGACGAGATGGCGGATCGTCTGGCCGATCGGGGATTTGGTGATCCCGCTGACGACGAAGAGCAGCAATCCGTAGGGGGGCGTCGCAAGGCCGATCATCGTGTTGACCACTACGATCACCCCGAAATGCACTGGGTCCACGCCGAGCGAGACTGCGGTCGGCAGCAGGATCGGCACGATCACGAGGAGGATCGTATTGGCTTCCAGCAAGCACCCGAGCACCAGTAGAAGAACGTTGACGAGAAGCAGGAAAGTGACGCGGTCGAGCTGCATGTCGCCCAACGCGCCGCGGATCTCGTTCGGAATCTGCTCGACCGTGACCACGTAGTTGAAGGCCAGCGCCCCTGCGATGAGGATGCCCACGCTCGCGGTGGAGCGGGCGGATTGGCACACGGTGTCATAGGCCGCGCGCAGGCTGACGGAGCGGTAGAGGAAGGTCGAAATCAGGAAGGCATAGAGCGCGGCGAGTGCTGCCGCTTCGGTCGGCGTGGTAATGCCGCCGTAGATGCCGACCAGAAGGATCACCGGCATCAGCAGCGCAGGCACGGCGCGCAACGTGATGCGGGGCATTTCTCGCACCGGGACGGGCACTTCCACCGGGAAGCCGTGACGCCGTGCCTGGATCGCGTTCATCACCATCAGCAGGAGCGCGAGGATCAGACCGGGCCCCACGCCGCCGAGAAAGAGGTATCCAATCGAGGTGTCCGAGACGAGCGCATAGAGCACCATCGGGATAGAGGGCGGTATGATCGGGCCGATGATCGCGGCGGCGGCGGTGATGGCCCCAGCATAGGCGGGGGGATATTTCCCGTCCTTCGTCATCAGCTGGATGATGATCTTGCCGATCCCCACCGCGTCGGCGATGGCCGAGCCCGACATGCCCGAGAAGATCAGCGACGACACGACGTTGACGTGGCCAAGCCCGCCCCGGAAGCGCCCCACCAGTGCACGGCAGAAATCCAGCAGCCTGTCGGAGAGCGAGCCGATATTCATCAGGTCGGCTGCGAAGATGAAGAGCGGGATCGCCAGCAGAACGTAGGAGCCGTAGAGCCCGCGCAGGACCTGCTCTGCGGCGATGCTCATGTCCTGATGTTCGAGCAGAAGATAGAGGATCGAGGCCCCCAGCATGGCATGCCCGATCGGCAGGCCGACGATGGCGGTGGCGACGATGGCCGCCACGGCGAGGGTGAATTCCCAGCTCATTCGGAGAAATCCTTGCGCGCGACTTGCGTCAGATCGCGGCTGTCATCTTCGGGGCCCGGGCCGCGCAGCTCTTTGATCAGAATCCAGCCGTAGCGCAGGATCGTGACCGCCGTGAAAATTGCGAAAACGGAGAAGACGTAGCTGAAGGGGATCTTCATGTAGGCCGTCTTCTCGATCTTCATGAAGGAGATGTAGCTGAGGACATCCGGCAGTGAGGCCGCATAGATGCCGACGATGAAGAGCGAGAACAGAATGCGGAAGACGCGGCGAACCTTGGGCCGGACTGCGCCGTAGATGATGTCGAAGCGGATCTCGTCTTCTTCACGCGCCGAGACGGATTGTCCCCATAGCACGACCCAGAGCCACGCGATGACGCAGAGCTCGACCGTCCAGCCGACGGGGTGGTTCAGCACGTAGCGCATGAAAACCTGAACGATGAAGGCCAGGAACATGGCGGCCAGAAGCAGCGCCGGAACGGCGTCCGCCAGACGGCGCGCTACGTTCCGCCAGCGGCGGCTCGTGTTTTGCATCGGTTTGCCTTTCGAGGGGCGAAGGGCCGACACGACCCCCCGCCCTCAGCTTGTCCGGGGTTCAGGCCTGGATCGCGTTGATCTGTTCGAGCATCCCCTCGGGCCAGCTCTTGGCGAAGTCGCTGGCGAGATACTTCTTCTGGGCGTAATCCCGGAAGGCGGCGCGGTCGGGTTCATAGACCTCGAGGCCTTGCTTCTTGAAGAAGTCCACCAGTTCCTGCTCGCGCTTGAGGTGCTCCTCGGTGCTGGCGGCGATTTCCTTGTCCACGGAGTCCTTCAGCAACTTCTGCTGATCGGCGCTCATGTCGTCCCAGATCTTCTTGGAAATACCCAGCACGTCGAAGCCGACGAGGTGGCTGGTCAGTGCGATCTGGCTCGTGACCTCGTAGAACTTCATGTTGTAATCATTGGGCAACGGGTTGTCCTGACCGTCGATCGCCCCGGTCTGGAGGGCGGTGTAGACCTCGGAATATGCCAGCGGCGTCGGGCTGGCGCCGATCGCCTCCCCAAGGAACTGCCACGCGTCGCCGCCCGGCATGCGCAGGGTCATACCCTTCAGATCTTCCGGCGTGTTGATCTTCTTCTTGGGCTTCAGGTTGACCTGACGTGCGCCGAAATAGACCGGCGCGAGGACATGCAGCCCGGCCTTCGCGGCAAGGTCATTGAGTTGCTTGCCCACGTCGCTGTCGAAGACGGCTTTCATATGGGCGGCATCGCGCAGCACGTAGGCTGCGGTCAGGATCGACCATTCCGGCACCTGATCGGCGAGCTTCTGCGGCGCGACGAGGCCCATTTCCAGCGTCCCGCGCTGGATCGAGGTCAGTTCACCCCCCTGCGGGACGAGCGTCGACTGGTTGTAGACCTGCAGGTCGAAATCCTTGGCAACGTCTTCGGAAATGCGGGCAAAGGCCTTGGCGCGAATATCGTTATTCGACACAACCGAAGACAGGCGGAGTCGTTTGCGATCTTGAGCGAGTGCAGTGCCGGCCATCAGGGTCGCGGCTGCGCCAGCGGCCCCTGTCGCCAG
This sequence comes from Thioclava sp. F1Mire-8, assembly GCF_002213165.1. Classification (NCBI taxonomy): domain Bacteria; kingdom Pseudomonadati; phylum Pseudomonadota; class Alphaproteobacteria; order Rhodobacterales; family Paracoccaceae; genus Thioclava; species Thioclava sp. F1Mire-8. The sequence continues at coordinate 23,905 of NZ_NBNY01000001.1, forward strand.
CACGCTGCGGCGAGTCAATTTGGTCATAGTTCCTCCCTTTCGCCGCATCGAGAGCGGCTCATCCAATTCGACATCTCGATTTTCATATGTCAACTTCAAAAATATCATACATTTTTATTTTTGACGCACAAAATCACGAGCGAGTGTTCTACTTCTTCACCCGCTTGTCGGCTTTCGGAGCCCTCGTTCGAGGAGTTCAGGGAACGCGACCGGTCGCCAGAATGTGGTCGACGCCGCTTTCGACATGGGAGATCAGCAATTCCACGGCGGCATCCGCATCCCGGGCCAAGGTCAGGTCACGCAGGCGAATGTGGTCTTCCTTGGCCTTTTCGCCGCGAAATTCCAGAATGATCATGTGATAGCGCATGAAGCGATCGAAGACCGAGGAATGCGTGCGCATCAGGTTTGGCCTGTCGCACGCCGCGATCATCGCAAAGTGGAAATCCCAGTCATGACGCACCCAGGGTTGCACCGGCCCGTCGCCACCCGCGATCAGCTCGCGCTCGATCGTCTCCAGTTTGTAATGGGACGAGACGACCCCCGCCTCCCACTCGATATCGCCATTCGCGATGGACTGGCGCAACGCATGGGTCTCGAGCAACAGACGCAGATCTGCGAGATCCCGAAGGTCGGCCTTGCTGATCGGCGCAACCTCGAAGCCGCGTTGTCCTTCAGCGGTGACGAGCCCTTCGTTCGTCAAGCTGCTGAGCAATTCGCGCAGGGTCGTCACGCTGACATCGTATTTCTTGCGCAGCAAATCGAGCTTCAGCTTTTGCCCCGGCTTGAACCGCCCGTGCACGATGTCTCCGCGAAGGCGCCGATGGGTAATGTCCCCGACGGTTTCCCCCGGATGGCCACTGATATCGAACTTATGAATCTTCACGTTTGAGGTCGCTACCTTGTGTTCTGTCCCGACGGTTATCGCCCCGCGTCGAGACTGAGCCAAGTGCTTTCCCTATTTTCCGTCAATCTTGTTGCGGAACTCGAGAGCTGAAGAGCGGGGCTTTTCTCGGAGTTCTCCGAGCATTCCTCCAATGTCCCCAGACTTAACCGAAGATTATTTCTGACAGCTTTCGCGGCCTCAGGCCTCTGCCCTGATTGCCGAGAGAATGCGGTTTTCGGCGTCCCTCAGACCGCGTTGCGGCGATTTTCCGTGGAAGACGATGTCGTGGATTTCTTCGCCCAAGGTCCGCTCGATCAGGTTGAAGGCGGGCACCGGAGGGCGCGCCCAAGTCACAAGTTCGTTCTTGCGGGCCATTCGGTCGACCATGCTGACGATCGGGGAGGAGGCGAGAGCTTCGGGGTCTGCGCAGACCGAGAATCGGGGCGCGACGGGGAAGCCGTTTTTCACGTGCTCCTTCATCGCCTCGGGAGACACCATCCAGGCAATCGCGTCGATGATCTGTTTCTGCCGGGTCGGCTCGACATAGGAGGGGATGGTCAGCAGGAAGCCCCCGACCGGGGCGGAAACACGCCGCATCCGGCGCGAAGGCGGGGGAAGGTAAGCCACGCGACGGGCCACGCGAGAGCTCAGCTCGTGTTCGAAGCGGGCAGCGCGCATTGTCCAGCAATAGGTCATCGCGGCCTGACCGGACATGAAGTAATGGATGCGCCGCTCCCAATCGATGCTCGCGATATCAGGGGGCGAGACTTCTACAAGCTGCTTCATGTATTCGATCACCTCGAGCGCATCCTCGGTGTCGATCTGCAGCTTGAGCGAGTCAAACGTATCAAAACTCCAGCTCTCCTGATTGCGCAGCGGCATGTCGATGACGGTGGTGCGACAGGCGGCGAGGAAGAACATGAAGGAATTCGCGATCGGCATGCCGCGTTGTCCGTTCCACGCGATGCCGTAGAATTCGTTCTGTGGATCGTGGAAGGCGCGGGCGGCCGCGATCGTCTCGTCGAAGGTCTTGGGATAGGTGACCCCCTCGGCATCGAACAAGTCCTTGCGCGCAGCGAGGATCTCGATCGTGCAATAGAGCGGAATGCCGTATTGCGTGCCCTTCCAGTTGCCCGTCCCCCAGACCGAGGGGTGGAAATCGAGCGAGTTGATCGCGGCATTCGAGATCAGATCGTCGAGTGGCGCGAGCTCTCCGCGTTCGGCGAATTCACCCAGCCACGGCATGTTCATCGCAATCACGTCATAGCGTGGCGTCATCTCCGAAAAGGTCTGCCGCGACTTGGCGTATAGGTTGGGGAGACGTTGCAGGTCAAAGCTACTACGCTTGCCGAATTCATTTCGGAAATCCGACCACATGTTGCGCATCGCGATGAAGTAGTTGTCATCGTTGAGCAGGAACTTGATGTCGCTAAGGTTGAGTCCGGTGATGTCCTCGCCGCGCACCGGCGAGATGATCTGCGCTGCGAAATAGCTGCCGCCGAAGTAGTATTCGCTCGTTTCGGTGCCTTGCCGCAGACCGAAGGTTTTCGCCATGTGACCTTTGACGTGGATGGCATAGCTCATGAAGGCATTTAACAAGCTCTCCGAAGGCTCGAGGAAATGCGTCTTCAATCCGTTCCCGCGCGGCACTTGCCGTATCAGCCCGTCATCTATCATCTTCATGATCATGCGGTTGCCGGTGCTATAGGGCACATCGGCAAGGCTGATGAGCCCTGACTTGTCGATCGGGCTCAGTCGCAGATGCGCGTCCACCAATTCCAGCGTGATATTCTGATAGACGTCGGGCTTGGCACCGGGCATCTGATGGTCGAACGGCGCCCGCAACCGTCGAAGAAAATCGACGATTCTGGAAAGCTCGTGGCTCGTCAGATCAGCATCCTGTGGTTGCATTGCGTCCGGATGCTGCCCGACCGGAGTCACCTTGTCGACAATTTTTCCTGCCATTTCACCAATGCGAAGAAATCTTCGTCCCTCATGCCAGCGTTCGACGCGCTCCGATAGAGTTCGAGGATCAGGCCGGTGGTCATCAGCGGCACGTCATTGCGGCGCGCCGCATCGCTGATCAGCGTGAAATCCTTGATCATCTGCGAGACGGTGAAAGCGGGGGTGTAGTCATCGTTGACCACGGCCTCTTGCTTGTATTTGAACAGCGGCGAGGCAACGGCGCTTTCACAGATCACTTCCATCATGTCGGCCCGCGACAGCCCCCCGCTCGCGCCAATAGCCAGCGCCTCCGATAGCACGGCCGAGAAGGCGCCGACGAGGGTGTTTAGCACGAGCTTCATATAGCGCGCTTCCTCGCCCTCTCCGAGGAAGAACTGCCGTGCCGAGAAGGTCTTGATGAGGGGGAGCACCTCGTCCCAGCCCGCACGATCGCCCGACGCAAGAACCGTCAGTGCCGCTTTTGCGGCGAGATCCGTGCTGCCGGAGAGCGGTGCACGCAGGTAGCGCAGGCCCGCCTCGCTCAGGATCTGCGCAACGCGCTCGGAACATTCCGGCGAGACGGTGCTCATTTCCACCAGCAAGGCACCGCGCGGTAGGCCGTGAATTAGCCCGGTCTCTCCCGATACCACCGCCATCAGCGCGTCGTCATTGGGTAGCGTAGAGAAGACGACCTGCACATCGCGCAGATCGCGCGCGCAGTCGGCGGTTTTAGCGCCTTTCTCGGCAAGCTTCGCACGGTTGCCCGAATCGGGTTCCACAACGGTAAGCCCGACGCCGCTGTCGAGGAGGTTTCGCGCCATCGGCCCGCCCATTTTTCCGACGCCGATCCAGCCGACCGCGCAAGATTCGGATTGGGGGAGGTGCGGCGCACTCGCCATGTTGCTCATCCATATGTCTCCGTTTGTCTTGCCTCACCCTAAGATGCCGCTTCGGCGAACACTGAAGTAATTTTTCCGGAGCGGAGATTTTTTTCCTGATGCGATCGGATCGGTTTGCTACGAATCATGGCAAGCAGCGCGATGGTGCCGCGGTCCGCCAAGCGGATCACAGGCCGCAGTCGACGCGCCGACAGGACAGGAGGAGGTCGAATTGAAAGCCGTTCGTTTTCACGGAGCAAAGGATATCCGCGTCGAGGATGTGGAGGAGCCGTCCGGGCAGCTTGCCCCCGATGACGTGCTGATCGAGCCGATCATCACGGGCATCTGCGGCACCGATCTTCATGAGTATATCGCGGGGCCGATCGTCACGCCCGCTGAGCCGCATGTCTACACCGGTGCAAGCAACCCGCAGATCCTCGGGCACGAGTTTTCGGCCCGCGTGTTGAAGGTCGGTGATGCGGTCAGCGATGTTGCGCAGGGCGATCGGATCTCGATCCAACCGCTCGTAGCGCCACGCAATGACTATTACGGGAAGCGCGGTCTCTATCACCTCTCGCCGCAGCTCGGCTGCATCGGCCTCAGCTGGGCCTGGGGCGGCATGGGCGAGAAGGCCGTTGTCAAGGACTACAACGCCCAGCCCGTGCCCGACGCGCTGAGCGACGAGCAGGCTGCGATGATCGAACCGGCGGCGGTTGCGCTTTACGGCGTCGACCGGGGCGGGGTGACCGCAGGCTCCACCGTGCTGGTGTCGGGCGCAGGTCCGATCGGCGCGCTGACGGTGCTTTCGGCCCATGCAGCGGGCGCAAGCACGATCATCGTCTCCGAGCCGAATCCGAACCGCCGCCGGATCATCTCCGAGATTGCTCCCTATGCCTTCGTCGTCGATCCCGGCGCGGGCAACCTTCAGGAAGTCGTGGGCGATCTGACCGAGGAAGGCGTCGGCGTCGACGTGGCGCTGGAATGCGTGGGTCTCGAGCGCTCGCTCAACGCCTGCGTCGAGGCGGTGCGCCGTCAGGGCAAGGTCGTTCAGGTCGGTCTGCACATGAAGCCCGCCAGCATCGACGCCATGCTCTGGGCGCTCAAGGATATCACGGTCGAAGCGACCTGGTGCTACCCGACCCAGATCTGGCCGCGCATCGCGCGCATGGTCGCCTCGGGCAATTTCCCGATCGAGAAAGTCATCACGGCCCGCATCCGTGCCGAGGACGTCGTGGAGAAAGGCTTCGAGGCGCTGCTCGATCCTGCCGGGGAACATCTGAAAATTCTCGTCACCACCTGACGAAACCGAACTGCAAGAAAGGGGCGAAGACCCATGGCTGAACAGAATATTGCGTTGATTGTCGGGGCTACCGGTCTCTCGGGCAGCTACACCGCGCGCGAGTTGAAATCTCATGGTTGGACGGTCGTCACGGTGTCGCGCAGCGACGTCGATCTTGAGTGGTCCGACCGTCATATCGCCGCGGATCTGACCGATGCAGAGGGCAGCAAGGCCGCGCTGGCTGCGGCCAAGGACGTAACTCATGTGTTCTATTGCACGTGGTCGCGTCAGGCGAACGAGGAAGAGAATGTCCGCGTGAACGGGATGATGGTGCGCAACCTATTTGAGGGGATCGCAGGCGCGCCGATCAAGCACGGGGCGCTGGTCACGGGCCTCAAGCATTACCTCGGTTCGTTCGACGACTACGCCAAGGTTACGCCCTACACGCCCTTCCTTGAATCGAGTCCGCGTCTGCCGGGGCCGAACTTCTACTACGCGCAGGAAGATGTGCTGCTGGAGATGGCTGAGAAATACGGCTTCACCTGGTCGGTGCACCGCCCGCACACGATGATCGGCTTCACAGTCGGAAATTACATGAACATGGCGGTCACGCTCGCGGTCTATGCCTCGATCTGCAAGCACACCGGCAAGCCGTTCCTCTATCCCGGCTCGCCCGAGCAATATAACGCGGTCACCGATGTGACCGATGCACGCATCCTCGCCAAACAGTTCTATTGGGCGGCGACGACGCCGGAAGCTGCGAACATGCCGTTCAACACTGCGAATGGCGACGTCTTCCGCTGGACTTGGCTCTGGGCGCGGATCGCCGAGTATTTCGGCCTCGAGGTCGCGGAATACCCCGGTCACACGACGCCGCTCGAAGAGCAGATGGCGGATGCGCCCGCGATCTGGTCCGAGATGGTGGCGCAATATGGGCTGCAGGACATCCCTGTGACCAAGCTCGCCTCGTGGTGGCACAGCGACGCCGACCTGGGTCGCGAGCTGGAATGCTTCACCGATATGACGAACAGCCGGAAGCTGGGCTTCGACGCCTATCAGAGCACGCCGGACAGCTTCTTCGATGTGTTCGACGAGCTGCGTGCGCGCAAGATCATTCCGGCCGGAAACTGAGGAGACCACAATGCATTACGTGATCCATTGCCTCGACCATGACGGTGCCGTCGACAAGCGGCTGGCCAATTACGAGGACCACAAAGCCTATCTGGCTCAGGCGCCGGTGAAGACGGTGATCTCGGGCCCGCTGCTCGCAGATGACGAAGAGACCATGATCGGCAGCTGCTTCGTGCTGGAGGCCGACAGCCTCGCAGAGGTCGAAGACTTCAACCGCAACGACCCCTTCGCGAAGGTCGGTCTGTGGAAGTCCGTTTCGATCCGTCCGTTCTCGAAGCGCGTGGACAATCGCTGATGTCGGGGCCGGTCAAAATCGCCCTCGTGGGCATGGGGTGGTGGGGGCAGAAGATGCTCGCCGTTCTGTCGAGCGCCCCTGAGGATATCAACGTCGTCCGCGCAGTGGAGCCGAACACGGACGCGGTGCGCGATCTGTGTGCCGAGAAGGGCGTGACGCTCAGCGCGGATTACGCGGATGCGCTGAACGATCCCGAGGTCGAGGCCGTCGTCTTGGCGACGCCGCACTCGCTCCACACGGATCAGATCGCCAAGGCCGTCGCGGCAGGCAAACATGTCTTCTGCGAAAAGCCGCTCGCGCTCACCGCAGAAGAAGCCGCCCGTTCGGTCGCGCTTTGCGCCGAAGCCGGGTTGGTCCTCGGTATGGGGCATGAGCGGCGGTGGGAGCCGCCGATCGCCGAGATGCTGGCGAAGGCCGATGCGGGCGAGCTGGGCCGTATCCAGCAGATCGAGGCCAATTTCAGCCACGACAAGTTCGTCGGCATGGATCCGAGCAACTGGCGCGTTCAGGCGAGCGAGGCTCCGGCTGGCGGCATGACCGCGACGGGCATTCACCTGCTCGATCTGTCGGTCCGCCTTCTGGGCCGTGCGGAAAGCGTGCTGTGCATCTGCGAGCAGCTGTCTTCGGACCTGCCGCAGGGCGACACGGTCGCGGCCTATGTGAAATTCGCCGGGGGAGGGACCTCCTACGTGTCGGCTTCTCTGTCGAACCCGTTCATGTCCCGCTTCACAGTCTACGGCTCGAAAGGCTGGATCGACATCCGTGACAAGGCGCATGTCGAAGCGCCCGACGGCTGGATCGTGACCTCGGCCATGGCTGGCGGCCCGATCGAGACCGTGGAGATCGGCAAGGCCGAGCCCGTGAAGGACAACCTGGTGAGTTTCGCCCGCGCCGTGCGCGGACAGGAAACCTACCCGATCACCGCCGATCATCTGGTCGACAATATCGCGCTGCTCGAGGCGGTCTTCGCCTCGTCCCGCAGCGGTCAAATCGAACATGTGGCGCAACCCGCCGCAGCCAAAGTTGGAGCCTGACATGAAAGCCCTGATCTTCGACGAACCGAACAAGCCCATCGTGACGCAGGTGCAGACGCCCGGCATCACCGACAACGAGGTGCTGATCCAGTCGCGCCGCGTCGGGATCTGCCATTCCGATTACGAGCTGCTGGCCGGTCAATACATCATCCCGATTTCCTACCCGGTCGTGCCTGGCCACGAATGGGTCGGCGAAGTCGTCGAAGTCGGGAAGAATGTCGACGGGCTCAAGCCCGGCGATCGTGTGGTCGGCGAATGCGTGATCAATACGCCCGAGCGCATCCATCACTTCGGCTTCTCGATGGACGGTGCGGATCGTGAATTCTTCGCCGCGCGTCCCGAATGGCTGCACAAGCTGCCCGATGCGGTGGATGACGCGAAAGGCGCGCTGATCGAGCCCTTCACCTGCGGGTATTACGCGGTGATGCGCCATGGTGGCGTCTGCGCGGCGGATACGGTCGTCGTCTCTGGCGGCGGCACGATCGGCCTCGTCTCGGCTGCCGCCGCGATCGGCATGGGCGCCCGCGTGATCGTGGTCGACCCGGTGCCGCTGCGCCGTGAGATCGCGATGAAGCTCGGTGCGGACGGCACGATCGATCCGACCGACGGCGATCCCATCGAAGCGGTGCAGGAGATGACCAAGGGCGGTGCCGATCTGGTGGTCGAATGCGCTGGCCATCCGGCCTCGCTGGCCAATGTCTTCGACTATGCCCGCGACGACGGGAATGTCTCTATGGTCGGCATCAATATCGGCCAGAAATTCCCGGTCGAGCTGGGCAAGATCCAGATCAAGAACCTCAACGTGCGCGGCTGCATCGGCTCTCCCGGCGTCTGGCCGGCGGCGATCCGGTTCCTGGAGCGCACCGGGCTCGATCTCTCGCCGATCCAGACCCACAGCTACAACATCGATGACGCGATGACCGCGCTGGAGCTTGGCAAGTCGCCCGACAAGGCGGTCAAGGTCACCTTGGAAATCAGCTGAGACGCGACGCGAGGGAGGAGGAGAAATCATGGCTGAGACGACGCCGCATAGCTTCGGAGGCCCGACGGGTCTGATGTCGATGCCCTTGTCGAAGGGCTTCGTCACCATCGTCGCCTCGACGCTGGCGCTCATCCTTCTTTGCGTCATCTTCGCACCCTCGGCGGTCACCGCCGGGTCGCTGATGGGCAGCCTGCCTTTCGCGGCGGTGCTTGGCATCGTCGGGCTGGGCCAGATGCTGGTGGTGCAGCAGGGCGGCTTCGATCTGTCGGTGCCGGGGTCGGTATCGCTCGCGGTGGTGATCGCGACCCATATGCCCAACGGGCAGGATGCCGGGCTACTGCCCGCACTTGTCATCGCGGTCGGCTTCGCGCTCGCGGCGGGGATCCTGAACGGCATCATGGTCGCCTATTTCCGCCTGAACGCGATCGTTGCGACCATCGGGATGAACGCACTTCTGTTCTCGGCGGTCTTTGCGATCTCCGGCGGCGTGCCGCGGATCACCACGAACCTGCTGGCCCATATCGCGGGCGGTCAGACCCTGGGCATTCCCCATTCGGTCCTGTTCGCCCTCGCCATTCTGGCTCTCGTGTCCTTCGGTCTGAAAAAGACGGTGGCTGGCCGTCGCTTCGAGGCGATCGGAGCCAATCCGAAGGCGGCCCGCGCGGCGGGTCTGAGCGTCAAGCCGTATCAGGCGATGGCCTATGTGGCGGCGCAGATCCTTTACTGCACCGCGGGCATCCTGATCGCAGGCATCACCCGCGAACCCACGGCATTTCAGGGCAACAGCCTGCTTCTGCCCTCGGTCGCCGTCGTGGTGCTGGCAGGGACATCGCTTCTGGGAGGGCGCGGCTTTCCTATCTCGGTCGTCATCGCCGCCTTCTTTCTCAATCAGCTAAGCCAGTTCGCTCTGTCGATCGGTGTGCCCTACTCGGCGCAGACCATCGTGCAGGCGCTCGCTCTTGTATTCGGCATCGGGGTCTACTCGATCGAATGGACGAACCGTTTCAAGACAGAACAAACAAGTTCTACAGAGGAGGAGAACCATGAAACTGTCTAACCTGAAAGGATGCGCTGCCTATATGGCGCTGGGGCTTGGAATTGCCCTCTCGGCCTCGGCGGCCAGCGCAGAGGACGCACCCTCCTGGTGCGGCCCGAACAAGGCCTCGCTGGCGCTGCTCGACGGTTTCGGGGGCAATAGCTGGCGTCTGGTGACGACCGCTTCGGGCAAGGAGGAAGCCGCGAAGTGTCCGAGCATCACCGACTACTACTATGCCGACGGTCAGGGCGACACGCAGAAGGCGATCTCCGACATCAACTCGATGGCGGCACGCGGTGTCGATGCAATGGTCGTCTTCGGCGATGCCGGTCCCGCGATCCTGCCCGCGCTGACCAAAGCCTATCGCTCGGGCGCGGTCGTCGTGCCCTACCGTGTGAATGTCGGTGGGGAAGCCGGCAAGAACTACACCCGCTTCGTCGGTGCCGACTTCGTCTATGACGGCGAAAGCTGGGGCAAGTGGATCAAGGAGAACTTCCCGGACGGCGCGAACATCCTGTTCCTGTCGGGCCCGGCGGGCAACAGCCAGGGTCTGGACGAGCTCAAGGGGATGAAGAACATCCTCGACGACAGCTACAAGTTCCTGAACCCGGACCCCTTCGCGGTTACCAACTGGGACCCGTCCCTGACGCAGCAGGTTCTGTCGGCCGCCATCGCGCAGCATGACAATATCGACGTCATCGTATCCGACTTCGGCCCGTCGCTCGTGGGCGCGCTGCCGGTGTTTGCGAACTTCGACCGCTCGATCCCGGCGCTCGCGACATCCGACGGCAACTCGCTCGGCTGCTTCTGGGAGAAGGTCCACGCCGACAACCCCGATTTCAAGCTCTTCACGGTCGCGACCGGCAACGACAACGTTCGTCTCGCCGTGCAATGGGCGATCGCGGAAGCGACCGGTGGCACCCCTCCGTCGGAGGAAGTCTTCAAGGCCCCGAACTTCGAGGACTCGACCGATGGGGATCCGAACCCCGTTCAGTGTCGCTCGGATCTGCCCGGTGCGATCTATCTCTCTGCTCAGCTTTCGGGTGATGAGCAGGCGAAGGCCGTCGGCCAGTAACCTCCCCTGTCTCCGGGCGGCGCTATCCGCCCGGAGATACCCGCGCCAACCCCTCAGATCGGCGGAACTAAACGGATGATAGCATTGGCTGAAATCGAACCGATGGAGAAGGCGGACGGGCTCCGCGAAACGTCAACGGGCACCCCCGTGATCCGCTTGCGCGGTGTGTCGAAATCCTTCGGGGCGGTCCGCGCCCTGAGCGATGTGAGCGTCGACATTCACGCGGGCGAAGTGCACGCGATCCTGGGCGAGAACGGGGCCGGGAAATCGACCCTGATGAACCTGATCACAGGCGTTCTGCAGCCCAGCACCGGCCGGATCGAATTTGACGGGCGGGATGTGATGCCGCTCTCGCCGGAAAGCTCGTCGGCGCTTGGCGTCGCGATCTCCTATCAGCACCCGGCGATCTTGCCTGACATGACGGTGCTCGAGAACCTGCAGGTTTCACTTCCTGCCTCTGTTTTCCAAGGCGACCGCAAAGACCGCGTCGGTAAGCGTCTGCTGGAAGAGGTCGGCCTTGAGGTGCCGCTGAACGCGCGTGTCGATACGCTGACCATCGCGCAGAAACACCTGCTGGAACTGGCGAAAGCGCTCGCCGTCCAGCCCCGTGTGCTTATTTTGGATGAACCGACGGCCGCGCTCGATCAGGACGCGACGGATATGCTTTTCGCGAAGGTTCGGGCGCTGAAGGCCTCCGGCACCGCCGTCATCTATATCACCCACCGTCTGGCCGAGTTGCGCCAGATCGCGGATCGCGTGACCGTGCTGCGCGATGGCCGTCACCGGGGCAGCGCGCCTGCGAGCGAGATCAGCAATTCCCAACTTCTGGATCTGATCGTCGGGCGCCGTCTTGCCTCTGCCTTCCCGCCGAAATGCGCCGACGCCAATCCCCCGATCAATTTCGAGGTCGAAGGCCTCAGCGGGCGCAAATTCTCGGATGTGGCTTTCGCCTTCGGACGCGGCCAGATCATTGGCGTCGCCGGTGTCGAAGGCAACGGCCAGTCCGATCTGATGCGCGCCTTGGTGGGCCTTCAGCCCTATCGCGGCGCGATCAAGCTCCACGGTCGCACGCTCTCGCCGAAAGAGCTGAAACACGCGGCGGCCTTCATGCCGTCGGATCGCCATACGGAAGGCCTCGCTGCGGATTTGACGATCCGGGAAAACGCGACCTTCGCCTCGCTCGACAAATATGCCTCGAGCGGCGTGCTGGATCGCAGCAAGGAAATGCAGAAAGTGCAGGAGGTGTTCTCCTCGCTGGCGGTGAAGGCCGCAGGCGTCGAGGCGAAGGTCTCCCAGCTTTCGGGCGGCAACCAGCAGAAGATCGTGATGTCCCGCGCGCTTCTGTCGGAGCCGGGCTTCATCGTGGCCGACGAACCCACGCAGGGTGTCGATGTCGGTGCGCGCTTCGAGATCTACCGGATCCTGCGCGAAGTGTCCGATGCGGGCACGCCGGTGATTGTCAACTCGTCGGACGCGGCGGAACTGGAAGGGCTGTGCGACATCGTTCTGGTCATGTCACGGGGCCGTATCGTCGAGACGCTGCGCGGCGATGACATCACCGAAGCCCGCATCGTCGGTGCTGCGGTCGAAGCTGACACGCATGCGCATCACGTGGCCGAGGAACGGAGCGCGAAAGAGGGCTTCGGCGCGAAGCTGCGCCATTTTGTGCAAACCGACAACGCGACGATCGTGCCGCTCGCGCTGGTGACCGTGCTGCTTGCGTTGTTCGTGAGCGCGCAGAATGAGAATTACCTGTCGTCCTTCAACGTCTCGAACATCCTGATCCTCGCCACCGCACTGGGCTTCATCGCCTTGGGGCAGACCATTGCTTTGCTGATGGGCGGGATCGACCTGTCGGTGGGGCCGCTTGCAGGTTTCCTCGTGGTGATCGGGTCGTTCTTCATCAACGATGGCAGCCCGGCCTCGACAATGGCGCTCGGTTTCGCGCTGATGTTCGGCGCGGCGATTGTCGTCGGATTGATCAACGGCGTGCTGATCCGTTTCGCCAATTTCACACCAATCGCCGCGACCCTGGCGATGTTCATCGGCCTGCAGGGCATGAGCTTCGTGCTGCGTGAGGGCCCGGGCGGCTACATCTCCTTCGACGTGATCGATACGCTCACCCGGAGCTTCGGGCCGGTCCCGATCGCCTTCGTGGTGATGATCGTGATCGCCATCGCGATGGAGCTGGGTCTGCGCCGCAAGCGGGCAGGGTGGCAGCTTCGCGCGGTCGGCTCGCACGAGGAATCCGCGCGGCGGATCGGGATACGCACGGATCGGACCTTCGTGCTCGGCTATATCGCCGTGTCGCTACTGACCGCACTGGGTGCGATCATGCTGATGGCTCAGATCGGCGTCGGCGATCCGGCGCAAGGCGTGAACTACACGCTGGGCAGCATCACCGCGGTTGTGCTGGGCGGCACCAGCCTTCTCGGCGGGCGCGGCACCTTCATCGGCTCGCTGCTGGGCGCGGTGCTTCTGACCGAAGTGCTCAACGCCGTGTCCTTCCTCGGGCTGTCGCAGGCCTATCAATACGGCTTCCAAGGGGTGCTGATCCTCGTGGCGGCGCTCATCTACACGACCGCGCGTCGGCGCCGCGAAGAGTAACCTCGCGGCCCACGCTGGCTCAATTCAACGCCTCGTCTGTGCGAGGCGCAGGGAGGAACCATGCCTGAAGCGTTCATCTACACATCCAGCCCCGGGCGTATCGTCTTTGGCTCCGGGACTTTGGCGAAGGTCGCCGAGGAGGTGGAGAGACTGGGCTGCGCCCGCGCGCTGATCCTGTCGACGCCGTTCCAGAAAAACGACGCCGAGGCGCTTGCGAAAGACCTCGGGGAGATGGCGGCCGGAACCTTCACCGAAGCCGCGATGCACACGCCCGTCGCCGTGACCGAGGCCGCGCTCGAAGTCTATAACAAGACCAAGGCCGACTGCGTTGTGGCGCTCGGCGGCGGCTCGACCATTGGTCTGGGCAAGGCCATCGCCTGGCGCAATGACGCACCGCAGGTGGTGATCGCGACGACCTATGCCGGCTCGGAGGTGACCGACATTCTCGGCCAGACCGAGAAGGGGCAGAAGACGACCGTCCGCGACCCTAAAATCCGCCCGGAAACCGTGATTTACGACCCCGATCTGACCTTGGGCCTGCCGGTCGCGATGAGCATTGCGAGCGGGTTGAACGCGATGGCCCACGCGGTCGAGACGCTCTACGCGCCCGATGCGAACCCGGTCACGTCGCTGATGGCGGTCGAAGGGCTGCGCGCGCTGAAATCAGCGCTGCCGCGGATCGTCGAGACGCCGGAGGACCGCGATGCCCGCGCCGATGCGCTCTACGGGTCGTGGCTCTGCGGCACCGTGCTGGGCGCGGTGGCGATGTCGCTGCATCACAAGCTCTGCCACACGCTCGGCGGCGGGTTCGACATGCCCCACGCGGAAACGCACGCGATCCTGCTGCCGCATACCGCCGCCTATAACGCCGCGGCGGCGTCTGCCGAACTGGCGCGCGCGACCGAGCTGTTTGGTGGCGATCTGGGCGGCGGTCTTTACGACTTCGCGCGCTCCATCGGCGCCCCGCTCGCGCTGGCCGACTATGGCCTCAAGGAAAGCGATCTGGCGCGCGCCGCCGATATGGCCGTCCAGAACCCCTACAAGAACCCGCGCGAAATCACGCGCGACGGTATTCTCGACCTGCTGAGCCGCGCCCATGCCGGGCAGCGCCCCGTCACGACCTGATAGGAATGAATGACATGACCCAAGAGCCGAAGATCGCCTATTTCACCGAGGACGCCTCGGTCGAAACCGTCAACGCCAGGGTTTCGGAGAGCACCGATCCGCGCCTCCAGACCGTGATGGCGAGCCTCGTCCGCCACCTGCATGCTTTCGTGAAGGACGTCGAGCTCACGCAGGCCGAGTGGGATATCGCGATCGATTTCCTCACCAAGACCGGACAGATCTGCGACGAGAACCGTCAGGAGTTCATCCTGCTCTCCGACGTGCTTGGCGTCTCGATGCTGGTCGATGCGATCAACAACCGCCGCCCGACCGGGGCGACCGAGAACACGGTGCTCGGCCCGTTTCATGTCGACGGCGTGCCGGAATACGAGATGGGCGCGAACATCACACAAGCGGGCGGGCGCGAGACCTGCCGCTTCTATGGCACGGTCACCGATCTCGACGGCAACCCGGTCGAAGGGGCGCGGATCGACGTCTGGTCGGACAGCGAGGACGGCTTCTACGACGTCCAGCAGCCAGACATTCAGCCGCGCAACAACAATCGCGGCGTGTTCACCACGGGGCCGGACGGGCGCTACTGGTTCAAGGGGATCAAGCCGGTCTCTTACCCGATCCCCGACGACGGTCCGGTGGGTAAGATGCTGGGCAAGCTCGGGCGTCACCCGTATCGCCCGGCGCATATGCATTTCATCGTCAGCGCCGAGGGTTTCGATCCGGTGACGACCCATACTTTCGTGGCGGGCGACAAATACCTGACCTCGGATGCGGTGTTCGGCGTCAAGGAATCCCTGATCGCCGAGTTCACCCCGGTCGAAAACGGCGAAACGCTGTGGGAGTCCAACTACGATTTCGTGCTGCACCGCGCGACCTGAGCAGGGGAGGATATCATGTCTGAACAAGAGCAAATGGGCGGCGTCGTCGTTACGGGTGCTGCACGGGGAATTGGTCTCGAGATTGCGCGGCGCGCCGCGGCGGCTGGATACGGCGTGGTGATCGCCGATCTTGATCAAGAGGCTGGCGCGAAGGCCGCCGCAGCCCTCACCGCCGACGGTGGACGCGCGATTTTCTGCAAGACCGACGTGACCGACCGGGTTGCCACCCGCGCGGCCATTGCCGCCTGCGAGGCGGAGTTCGGCTTTCTCCATGCCATCGTCAACAACGCAGGTTTCAACCGTCCTCAGCCTTTCCTCGAGACGACCGAGGAAAACTGGACCCAGATCATGTCAGTCAACGGCATGGGCGTGATGATCGGCATTCAGGAAGCGGCGAAGGCGATGATCGCGGCCAAGCGGAAAGGCAAGATCATCAACACCGCCTCGATGGCGGGCCGCGCCGGCTTCGGTGATTTCGCGCCATATTGCGCAAGCAAGGCCGCGGTCATCAGTCTGACGCAGGCGGCGGCCCGCACGCTCGCGCCGCACGGAATCACCGCCAATGCCTTCGCTCCCGGCGTGGTGGAGACCGATCTCTGGACGGTGCTCGACAAGGACTTGATGGAAATGGGCGTCTCCTCCGAGCCGGGAGAGGCCTTGCGCAACTTCGCCGCCGGGATCCCGCTCGGCCGGACTTCGACGCCCGCTGATGTCGCCGGAACGGTGGCTTTCCTCCTCTCGCCGGACTCCGATTACATGACCGGCCAATGCCTGCAGATCGACGGCGGGATGATCATGCAATGACCGCAACCGAGGAGATACGCCCGATGACGAAGCAAACCCCTTTCCCTCGGATCGCCTTTATCGGGACCGGTGCGCAGGGCGCATCGGTCGCCGCCGATTTCGCGCTGGCGGGGCTCGACGTCACCTTCATCGACCAGTGGCCGGCGCATGTCGAGGCGATGCGCGAGAAGGGACTGACGGTCAACCTGCCGACCCGCCAGCTGCACACGCCGGTCAAGGCGCTGCACCTGTGCGAGATCGCCGAAATCAAGGAGCCCTTCGATCTCGTCTTCATGGTGGTGAAAGCCTATGACACCCGCTGGGCGGCGGAAATGATCAAGCCGGTTCTGGCGGAGCACGGCTTCGTCGTGGGACTGCAGAACGGCATGACTCACGAGGCGATCGCCGACATCGTCGGCGCGCATCGCACGATCGGCGCGGTTATCCAGATTGCGTCGAACATGTGGGAGCCGGGGGTCACGACCCGCCAGAACGACACGGACGAAAGCTGGTTCGCGCTTGGCGCGCTCGACCCCGAGCAACAGCCGCGGGTGCACGACGTCGCCGATATCCTGCGTCATTCCGGCACCGTTCAGGTGGTGGACGATATCCGCTCGGCGAAATGGATGAAGCTGGTGGTGAATGCAGCCGAACTGATCCCCACGGCGATCATCGACACCGCGATGCGCGACAGCGTCCGCGACCCCGAGTTTCTCGAAGTGATGCGGCGCGCCGGCTATGAGGCAATGGAGGCAGCGCTCGCTGACGGCGCCACCATCATGCCGATCATCGGGATGCCGCCGGTGATGAGTAACCACCCGGAACGCTATGTCGACGAGATCTTCGACGAGGTCGTTCGCACCTTCTCAAGGGACGACACGCTGACGACCTCGCTGCAGGATTGGCGCAAGGGCCGTCGCGCCGAGGTCGACGAGGTGAACGGGCTGGTGGTCGATTTCCTCGAGGCGCGCGGCAAGGCGGCGCCGATGAACCGCAAGGTCGTGGAGATGGCGAAGGAGATCGAGGCCGGCCGGCGCAGACACCACCCCGACAACGCGCGCGAACTTGTGGCGCATTACCGGGGGCTGGCGCAGGCTTAGCGCGGAACTATCGGGCGTCGTCGCGCCGAACTGATTGACCTCGATTTTTCCGGAATGAGCTTCTACGCATCTCGGAAATGATCGGCCTGTTCTTCTTCGACGCGCAACTCATCGATAATGAGCGGAGTTCTTCAGTTGTTGGCTTGATCTGCGCCTCGGTCATGGCATGCACCGGACCCCTCGCTTCGTGTCTGAACTCGAAGCTGTTTTCACCCTACGGAATGAATCCGAAGGCGACGGCGTATCACAGAAAATTGGGTCGTTAGCGTCCTGCGTTCTCCAAGACCGGACCTTCGTGGCGCGCGCAGCGAACGACCGGTTTCCGCCCAGACCACCGAGCGTGTAGCGAACGGCCCTAGATGACCAAACCCCGGCTGACTACGCACGGACCCTGACCACCGCAATCGCCCGCCCCGCTACGCTAGATGGTAACTTCGCGTGTCGGGTGATTACCCAACCTGCGCCGATCGGCGTAACTACGAACCGGGCTCCGGTCGCTGCTGGGTGAAGAGCCCGTGGCAGGTCATTGGTTTCCTAGGCTTTAGCTCGAATGCATCGTAGACTTCGGCGGTTGACTGCTCCCGCAACCAACTTCCGCGAAAATCGCGTTATCACGCACGGCGTCGAGATCACTCGGCGCCGATTTTCGTAGCATCTCCAGCAGGTTCCCGGACAGCACCAGACGGTGGCCCTTGGCCTCGTCGTCCCAGTGCACATCGACGCGCTCGACGATCTCGTGCAGTTCGTCGGCCGCGCGGCCGGCAACGACCTCGTCGGAGAGGCTCGCCGCCAAGTCGCTCACCATCGCCCGGTAAAGCTCGGGCAGGTCGTCCGGCAGCTCGACCGTCGGCGGCACGATCTCTTCGCGTTTCCCCTTCATCTCCTCCAGGTCGGCATCGACGGCGTTCAGCCGCGCGACGATGGCCGGCGCGTAGTCGCCGTTCTCGACGGCGAGCATCAGGTTGCGGTGCTTCGTCTCAAGCTCCCGCACCCGCGCGTCGTGGAGGCGCAGGGTGTCTTCCGCCGCGCCCTGGCTCTGCACGAGGTGCTTGCGGAAGCTCTCCCGGAAGGCCTCGTAGGCCTCCGGCTGCATCAGTTCGCTCCGCAGGGCGGAGAGCACCATCTCGGAGGCCCTCACCTCCTTGAGGCCCCTGAAGCCCGCGCAGACGCTCTTCCCTTTCTCCTTCGCGTCGGCGCAGTAGTAGGCCTTGTATTTGCCGGTGCCGGCGACCGTCATCTTGCCGCCGCACAGGCCGCAGTGCAGCAGCCCGGAGAGCAGATACTTGCGCCGACGGAGCGACTGCCCGGAGGACAGGTGGTTGCGGTCCGTGCTCGCGATCTTCGAACGCCGCTTCGCTTGCTTCTCCTGGCGCGCCTTCACCGCGTCCCAGAGATCTTGGTCGATGATCCGTAGCTCCGGCACCTCGGTGATCTGCCATTCGCTCTCGGGATTGAGCGTCGAGCGCCGCTTCTCGCTTCTGTGGTGCTTGCCGTAGGAGAGGCGATTCCAGACCCGTCGCCCGATGTAGAGTTCGTTGTTCAGGATGCCCGTGCCACGCTCGCGGTTGCCGTTGATCGTGTTCTGCTTCCAGTGCCCCGACGACTTGCGTTTCGAGCCCACGGAGGGAGAGGCGATTCCCTCTTCGTTCAGCCGACTGGCGATCGCGATCGGTGACAGTCCGGCGGCATAGTCGCGGAAGATGCTGCGAACGACGGCCGCTTCGATCTCGTCGATTGCCAGCGCGCCCTTGACCGGCGCGCCGCGCGCGTCGGTGCCCGGGCGATAGCCGTAGATCCGGCCGCCTCCGCTCAACCCCGACAGCACCTTTCCCTCGATGCCCCGGCGCACCTTGTCCGAGAGCTCCTCGAGGAACATGGCGCTCATCATCGAGGAGAGCCCGAGCGTCAGCGCATCGACCTTGCCGCGTCCGATCGTGTGGATCTCGACCTTCGCGAAGCGTGCGGCCTTGTAGAAGCCCGCCAGGTGCTCCTGGTCCCGCGAGATGCGGTCGAGGGACTCCGCGAGGACGATATCGAAGGCCTTAGAGTGAAGGGCCTCGGAGAGGCGCACGAAGTCGGGACGGGTCCGGCCTGCCGTGCCGCTGATGGCGCTGTCCGAGAATCGCTCGACAACCGTCCAGCCCTGTTGCTTGGCGTATCGCTCGGCCTGGCGGAACTGGTCCTCGACCGACATCGGGTTCTGCATGTCGGTCGAGTAGCGCGCGTAGAGCGCGACGCGGCAAGGCTGGGTGGGTTGAGTCATTCGGAAGTCTCGTCGTTAGGCGAACGGCAGGATGTAGCGTCTCGGTTGCGGAGGCCAGCAATATCGCCAGCCATTGCGGAAATCTTGTGACCAGCGGCGCAATCTTCGGTAGAGAGTTGGCATCGCGTCAGGCGTTGCGTCCTTTGCCTCCCGCTCCTGCGAGAGCTTGCGGACCGCGGCTTCTGCGAGAAGGTCGATCAGTCTGTCGAGCGGCATCGGCGGAGTCCTTTCCTGTTCGGGCATTGAACAACCGACATGGCGGACGCCTACCCGAGCCTTCGCACAGAGGTGGCCGAAAGCGCCCGCGGGTCTCCCGCGGGCGCATCTCGTTCAGCGGAATAGCAGCGCCGCGTGCACGAGCAGCAGCAGGACGATTGCGGCGCGAACAATTAGAGCCTGGTGTTGAAGAAAAATCGCGCGCACGAAAGTGAACCGCAATCTCATCTAATCGCCTCTACGATTTTGCGCTTGGATGGTCTCTGGGGTTGCTCTGGAATATACGATATTCATACAGTCTACTTGCGAAGACCATTTTGGAGATTCATCGGTGATGCGCGAGCGGTGGTTGAAGAAATATACAAAGATCAAATACTTAGAGGGAATATTGCGAGAGAGGCAGTTGCATCTCAGCTCGCCATCGGAATGGGACGACAAAAACGATAGCATGGTCGTAAAACTTTACTCCAATAAGTTTCTTAGTTTTGACGCTGTCGGAACGTGCTTGACTGGGGCTCCAGATAGATTCCATTTCTGGCATATCTTTGGCGAGCGTGAACAGGGCGTATGTCTCTGGTTTGAAAGGAAAGCCCTTGTTAATGATATCAAGGGCGACACCACTCTCTCGAGTGGTGAGGTATTATACCGGCTGCCCGAAGACGTTCGTTTTCTTGAGGATGATCAGATCCCTTTCGCCAAGAGAGAGCAGTATCAAGACGAGTGCGAGTTTAGGGTTTTGAGAACCAAGAAACCGAAACACATGGCCTTTGACAAATTCTCGTTTTCTGCATTGAGCCTTCAGCGTATTTATTTGAATCCGTGGCTTTCCCGGAGCGAAGTAACGCGACAAAAAAGGAAAATCTCCGACCTGCTGAAGGATGATCTCGCACACGTTAAAGTTTGGCAAAATCGAACGCTTAGGAAAAGGAAGTGGATTGATGCGGTCGCTGAAGCGCTTGAAGGCGCCCCGTAGCGACGAAACTGGAGTCGTTCTGTTTCGCACAAGTAGTGCTAAAATTTATTCATAATAGTGAGTATATATTCGGAAATTGGCGCGCCGGCATCGTCGTAGCAGCGACGGAGCATTGGTCGCCGGCGCGCCGTCTGGCGGGGGATCCAATCCCGCCAGCGGGGCCGCAGGGGCCCTCAAGAACGGCGCCCCGTGGGGCGCCGCAAGGGTCAGTCCGGATGCAGAAGACGAAAGCTCAGCCGGATCGCCTCGGCGAAGTGGAGCGCCTGCTGAGCCGCGCCAAAGAGCCCCTCCAGCGGCGGCAGGGCGGCCTGAAGCGCCTCAGCAGCCGGGCTCAACACCTTGTGCGTATCAAACGCCTCCGTGCAGCCGACGAGCTGCCCGCGCGGGATGGGAACCTGCTCTTCGGTCGTTCCGGCCGCGATCGCCAGGCGCATTTCGCCGAGGACTGCGTCGACGTAGAAGTGCAGGTTCGGGTCGATCTGCTCCTCCTCGTCCAGTGCTTCGATAAGGTGCGCCACGGTGTATCTGGCCTCGTCGGGAAGGTGCGGGCTCACGCGCGCCGTCAGGTGGCTGTCGATGCCCTGCATCCGTTGCAGCAGGACCTTGGTGAGGTCCACCTGCTGCTCGAACAGCGTCCGCGAGACGATGTCGCTCATTGCTGCACCACCTTTTTCGCAGGTGCGGCGCGTCGCGGCCGGTGCTCCACGACGACATCGCGCGGGCGCCGGAGTCCACGCCGCCGCCGCGACCGATGATCGGCCGCAATGTCGGCCTCCGCGTGGATGCGCCCGCGCACTGCGTTCATGGCCTCGAAGGGGGCGCCGTCGAGACGGCCGAGAACGGCGGAGCCTGTCGCGCCACAGATGGCGAAGCCACTGTGCGTCAGCGGCACCAAGAGGCGGCGCGCGCCGACGAAGCGCGTCGGCTCGTCGAGCCCGGCGGGCAGGTATTCGTCGCGGCGGCGGACGTGGATCTCGTAGCCGACGTTGGACCGCCGGCGCGAGGTGGTCCCGTAGGCGAGCAGGGCATAGCGCTGGTCGCCGTGCATCTCGATGTCGAGGACCAGGCAGGGCCGGGCCTTGGGCTGTCCGGTGCTGGCTTCCTCCGCGAGCGGGAAGCGGAACGAGACGATGTCGCCGTGGGACAGGTGGTCCCGCCAGGCCGGCGTCATCGTGAGTTGGATGGTCGTCGTGTCGAGCATTGTCGGCTCCTTGAAGGATGGATGTCCGACGCGCGCGATCTTGCCCTATTCTCCTATCGGCCGGGGCCTTCCACCGTGCGCGTCAAAAGGCGCGCGCACGGCGGAAGGGGCTGGCCCTGCTTCTCTGGTGTGTGTTGTTCCCTGTGCTTGTGGGAGAGCGTCGAGAGGGTATCCCTTTCGACCCCGTCGGGTGACGAGCGGAGATGGGTTCGGGAAGAGGTGCGGAACGCTCTTCCCGGGAGCGGGGGAGGTTCGGAGGCGAGCGCGGAGCGGCACCCTCCGGGAGCAGGGGGTCTTGGGGGAGCGCGGAACGATGACCCGAGCCCGTCGGGAGACGCCAGGGGGTGCAGGGGGAGTGGCGAACGATGACCCTGCCCTGGGTGTCCAGAGGGGCGGTGCGCCCTTTGGTCCGGCTGACGGCCCCTGGCGGGTTCGGGAGGGCGGAGCGTCTCCCGAGCGGCGCGTCAGCGGCGCCGGGGTCCGGGGGCGTCAGCCCCCGGCGAACGACAGCTGGAACGCAGGCCCGAAGGGCCGGAGTGCCAGCTGATTAGTGAGTAGGTAGATGCACAAACTTCCAAAATCCCGGCGTCATCGTGCCAGGACAATCAGGTGAAGAGGCCACGCCGCCCGAAGTCGGAATCCAGTGTGAACCTGACATTGGAAAACGGCTCAACGACTTCCTGGTCCGATCGATGGTTCTCGATTACGATGAATTGAGCATGATCGCGCAGACCATCCAGATGCTCGTAGAAATGATGAGCAACACCCGCTTGCTGAAGTTCAAGTTCATCAGTTTGCAGTTCTCCATAGCGACCCTCGTCAGCTGGCCGATATGCCAGCAGCGGAGAGTCAAGGATTAAGAAGCCAGGGTGGGGTCTATTCTTCCGAATGCAATAGGTGAGAACCCCAACCTTGAAGGCCGAGTGCAAAAGCGCCCTAACGCCAGCCCCATTGTCTCTCCTTCGCTTTCCGTCAACAACTATGTCATGGTCGCTCTTCTCGAAATGAAGAGCATTAGCGCCAGGATAATTCCACGCATGGAGCACGTCCTTTATCTCATTGGAGAGCTCGAACGCCTCGCTTTGTGTTAGATCGACATTGGCGTCTATACCGTCGGCACGTTGGCGTGATCGGACCGCTTGGTTTCCAACCCGTTCGATGCGCTTCTCGATAGAAGTTAGTCGATGCCGAAACTCAATTTGATTCGAGAACTTCGAAACCTTCTCGCTTTCCGAGAGGAAGAGCTCCCGCGAGGTTAGTTCCTTTGCTCGAGCGTTCTCCTGGCTCGAAACTAATTCTGCTCTGCGAGCGTTGCTCTCCAAGATCTCTGCCTCAAGCGCCTGGATACGCCCGTTTGCGTCGGAAATAGCTTGATCCAGTTCGCTGGCATCTCTCGAAATTTTCGCGATTTCTGCCGCTACGGCCTCCCGCTGTTCTTCAACTCTGGAGAGACCGTGATCGTGATGCTGGTGTTCAGGCAACGCCCCACAAAGAGGGCAATTTATCTCGGCAAAGCGTTTTAGGAGGAAGCCTCCTTCTTCCAAGCCGTATAAACGTTCTATATCGGACTTGTAGATAGCCGATAGCTCGGAAAATCTGCTGATCATTTGGTTAAGGTCGGAAATCGTCGAATAAGTTTCTCTAAGCCCCTCATCCAGTGAGCGAATTTTGGAGGCATAATCGTCAAGCTCGTCTTGTCGAGCAGATAGTACCTCATGTAGTTCTTCTCTATTGATCTCAGCTTCAGAATGCAATTCCTCAAGCCGATCAAGAGAGATGGTTTCATCTATGCTGGATCGTAGTTCATCAGCCATTTGTGCGAGGATCTCGAGTTGGCCATCTCTTGCCGCTTTGAGTTGATCTGCTGACCGGACTTGCTCAATTGATGAGCCATCAATTCCGGTTAGGACAAACTTGATCAAACCCTTATCTTCGGAAGTAACCGTTGTGTTGTGTGCCAAGAGCACACTTTTTTCATCAATCATCCGAGTTTCGTCAACGAGAATATATCTCATCAGCATTCTCAGTGAGAAAGTGCTTTTCTCCGCTCGCTCGTTTTTTAGTAGTCGAGCATCACGAAATCCGGATTCCTGTAATATCAAACGCGAGATATTTGGTCCCGCAGTATGCCTTTGAGATAGGCTTTCATATCCAGGCGAGCTATTCGTAACGCTTAGACTGTGGCCGTCCGCTTTATACACATCACTTCCGAGTATCGAGCGCCTAAGAGTTACCTTTCCTGCATTGGGAAGAGTGAGCCAAAGAAGGATGCTATCATAGCCAGCTCCTTCCTTCGGTAACGTTGGCTTCTCTCCACCCAAGACGTAGTCTATGGATTTTCTGACGAAAGACTTCCCAGAGTTGGACGCACCCCATATGATGTTCACGCCATCCGAGAACGGAAGGGTTTCCGGCTCTCTTTCCGGACCCGTAAATGCGAGCTGGTCAATTCGGATCCGTCCTCGTTTCAACGTGTCATACCTTCTGTCGTGATTACGGCCTGTGACCACATATCTATTTGTAGCCGCAAGTTGTCCAAGAACGCCTCTATTCCCTCTTTAGAAGCTTCATTCGCTAGCCAAGCCGCAGCAGTCTTGAGCTGGCGATTATAACTACTTGTCATGAGGTCAAGCATTGCTGACGCAGTTTCGTGTGATCGGAAGGTAATTCCAGTGCTCTCGACGCGTTGCTCAAGGACCGACGCACGAACCATCAATCCAACGCCACGTTCAACCAGATGTCTCCGAACGAAAAACTCACCGGCGCGAGCTTCTATTTCAGGATGAATACTGGGCGGTCCGCCGGCATCACCAGTATGCACAACAAAATAATCGAGTAGAGAAAGCGTAGAGATGTCGAAAGATTTCGGTTCAAACATCTCAAGAATTACGATGGCTCTGATTCCAGCCTCAAGTGGGCTGTTAAACAGATTCTGATCAAAGGGCTCAGAAGTCATGCCCACGGAAGCTTCTTAATATTTGCGAAGTGGTGGCAAACTCCCTGCTTTACACTTGGAGTTACACGGTTGTGCCGCCCAAGAGGTCCGGTAATCTGCGCCGACGTTGCAAGAGTCATGATTTCGCTGAGCCGTTGGTATCGTGGGCTTTGGTGTAGCGCATGATACCGATCAACGATAGTGGAATGGACATCAATGTCCACTCCATCTAAATGGGTCAGCGGCAAGTTGTCGCGAAAATGTCTTCTAAATGCCTCTCGTTCGAGATAGCGCTGCCGTGCGAGTTGAAGTTGGGGGCCATACATGCTGTCCGCAATCACATCGTCATACCCGGAAAACTCGAAATTTGCCGCCTCGCGGAAAACCTCTATTAACTGACTGACGTAGTGGAGTTCTGTGTCAGTAATTGCGTCCGGAACATCTTCCGGAAGAATCCGTGGCGCTTCTCCAGGGTCGATGTCCATATGGTCATGAAGGACTGCACGCATATGGGGCAGTTCGACCAATTCTGTCGACTTCCACAACTCTACCTTCTCGAAATCATATTCGTCAATTGCTTTTCTAATAAACGCAGTGAGTGGGCATTTTTCTGTTGCGATTCCGGCTAGGCAGTATTTTTCCCAATTCTCCTTCAGGAAAGAGGCGATATTTGAGGGTCTGTCAATTAGCTTTTTGACATCTCGCACCCCAGATTTCGGTGCCACAAATATGTATTTTTCGGGCACGGTGAACTCGCCGGCGCATGCATAGTGGAATATTTTGCCGAGCTCGACGGTGAAATCGCGTATTCCAAGCGGCTTTTTCAGGTGTTTGCACTGATAGTTGTGCCAGGCGCCGTCGTAGCGACGGGGCGTAAGAAAGCCGACCGCATCACGCCCCATATCTGCGGATCCTGTGGGCCGTTCAAAGCCGACATATTCTACATTTAATCGACCCAGCCACTTCTTTATGAGGTCTTCAAGTTCGGAGTCGTTCAGACTGTCGATCAGGCGATGTTCATCGAATGCCACTCGCCCCTCCCGGCGCTTAGCCTTGGTCGTTTTCTCCCGCACTTCAAGGGTTTCAATACGCCGAAGTCAACCAGCATTACCTCTACGGGCTGAATTGGCGGGATATGTGGCGCTGCTGCGGAAGAACGGTTTGATGGCTTGAAGCATTCCCCGTCGGTTGAGCGCTTCCCCGATGAGAAACATCGACCGAACTCCTGAGCTCTTGTGCTCAGGAGATCACCGATGGACGGTTCAAACATCAAGACAGACTACCCCGTGGTGCTGCGGTTTCAGGGGCTCTATCCCCACCACCTCGCCGGCTACGAGGCTCACCGCCTCCGGAAGGGTGGGGATCTCAGCCATGTCGACCGGTCCCGGACAAAGCTGAACGGCCCGCCCCTAATCGGCCCCGAGGACTGGGCGGCGCAGGCGCTGGCCGAGATCCGAGATATGACCACGGAGAACTTCGCGGCGGAGCTGGCTTCGTTGGAGAAGCGCAACCGGAAGAAGGACATCGAGCGGCGCATCATCGAGGGACCGAAGCAGCCTTGGCGAGCGACCCGTCACGGGCCGATGCGCGAGGTCATCCTCACGGTCAACAAGGACTGGTTCGACGGTGACGCCGCGTTCTTCGGCGAGGAGCCGGCGTCACGGGAGGACAAGTTCGGAAAACACGCGGTTGCCTGGCTGAAGAAGAACTTCGGCGATGATGTCATCCACGCCCGCGCGGACCGGGACGAAGCTGCCTATCACATCCACGCGGTGATCATGCCGCGGGCGACGGTGGAAATCGCAAAGCCCAACGCGAAGGTGCCGACAGCCAGTGCGACGCGACGGATGCTGCAACCCTCGATTCACCCGCTCATCAAGGACTACGAGGCGGCGCAGGACAGCGTCGGCCAGTGGTTCGCCGATCTCGGCCTGGTCCGCGGCGAGCGCCGTGCTGAGGAGATCCGGGAAGCCCGGAAGAGCGGAGAGAAGCCACCGAAGCGCCGATATCACGCGAAGACCTGGAAATGGCGCGCCGAGCAAGAGCTGCGCCTGAGGGCGAAGGCCGAAGAACTGGAAGCCGAGAAGGCTGCGCTCGACGAACGGACAGCGCGGGTGGTCGAGCGGGAGAACGAAGCCGAGACCGTGCTCGCTGTCGCGGAGGGTGTCGCGTCCGGCGAGTTCATTGCGCACGACAGCGATGATGATGAGCCGGCCCTGATCGAGGCGCCGGATGCCAAGCCGGCGGAGACGAAGACCCTCGATGACCTGCGGCGACGATCGCCATCCGGCTTCGCCCGCGCCGCGGGCGCATTCGGACGCGCGTGGGGGCGCCTGTTCAGGCAGGCTCGATCTAAGGCAACGGCCGAGGCCGACGCGCGCGTTTCCGATGCGATGGAGGAGATCGAACGAGCCGACGATGCCCTTGTCGAAGCAGCCCTTCACCTGCCGTTGCCGACGCGGACGCTGATCGCGAGCATCCGCAAAACGATCCCGACGATGCTGCGCAAGCTGGAGCGGTCCGCGAAGGGGCACTCTGCCGGTCCGCAGGAGGGTTCATCGCGGCCCGAAGATCCCGGAGATGAAGAAAAGTTGTGAACGCTGACAATGGCTTGCGAGAAATTCGCGAAAAAAATCGCGAAACCCGCGACTCGATCGGAAGAAAGAGGGCGATGTGCTGGCCAGCACCAGAGGGTGCCCCTCAAACCCGGACCTCCGCGGAGGCCATCACATCAACGAAGGACTGCACGATGACCAACTTCCTCAACTCCGAACTCGCCGCCTCCAAAGCCTCGCGCAAGCAGCGCCAGCAGTCGGCGGGGCTGCCCGATACGGCGGCTACGGCCCGCGCGCTGGCGACCCTCCGTCGCTCGCTCGACAAGCAGGTGAAGAAGGAGGACAAGGAGGAACGCCTGCGATCCAAGGCGATCAACGACACGATGCCCGAGTTCATCGCGGCCATGGACGATGAAGTCCTGGCTCCGTTCTTCTTCGGGCTGGAGCGGCTCGCGACCGCCGCGAACCGCCGCCGGATTGCCACGCATCCCCTGCGTCCGGACATCGTCGATGAGTGGCACGAAGAGGCGGACGCCGAGGAAGCCCGCGCGGCCGAGGAAGAGCTGAGGGCAGCCGCCAAGGCTGCCGAGCGAGATGCCAAGGCCGCGAAGGCTATGCCGCAAGATGACGAGCCGAAAGGCGAGACCGAGGCCTGATAGACCTCAGTCGGGCAGGGGGCGTAACGCTGCGCCCCCGCCCGCCATGGAACTCACCGGGCAACCGGGATGAACAGAGTGGTTTTCGCCAAAGTCCAAACCGCTCTCCCGCAACCACTTCTACCGAACTCGGGTCAAGACGCTGCGCAGCCGCCTTCGGGCGGTCTCTTGCGTTGTGCTAAGCCCCCCAGAAGCAATGGGGAATGACCTGCTCCCCTGTGACCTGCTACGGGTCTTTCATCCAGCCACGACCGGAGCCCGGTTGGTGTTTACGCCGATCGGCGCAGGTTGAGAAATCGCCCGACGCGCGGAGTTATCATCTCGCGTAGCGGGGGGGAGGGGCGATTGCGGTGGTCAGGGCCCGCGCGTAGTCAGCCGGGGTCTGGTAGTCCAAAGCCGAATGCGGACGCTCGGTGTTGTAGTCGGCAGCCCAAGCGGCGATCACGACGCGCGCATGAGCCAGGTTACGAAACATGGTCTCGTTGAGTGGCTCGTCGCGCATCCGGCCGTTGAAACTCTCCACGAAACCGTGTCTCGCATCGGCTTGCCCGGCGCGATGTAGTGCCATTCGATCCGGTGCTCGGAACCCCACCGCAGGATGGCATTCGAGGTCAGTTCCGTGCCGTTGTCGCTGACGATCATTCCCGGCTTGCCGCGGCGCTCGATCAGAGCCGTCAGTTCGCGCGCCACCCGGCGCCCCGAAATCGAAGTGTCCGGGATGGCGGCGAGGCACTCCCAGGTAACATCGTCGACCACGTTGAGCACTCGGAAGCGCTGGCCGCTGGCGAACTGGTCGTGGACGAAATCCAGCGACCAGCGGGCATTGGGACGCGCCGCGACCAAGATCGGGGCCCGTGTTCCGACTGCCTTACGCCTGGCCTTCCTTTTGCGCACCGTCAGGCCTTCTTCGCGGTAGAGCCGATAGATCCGGTTGATACCGGATGGCTCGCCCTCGCGGCGCAGCAGCACGAAGAGCCGCCGATAGCCGAACCGTCTGCGTTCGTTGGCCAGCTCGCGCAGACGGCCACGCAGCTCCGTATCCGGAGCTCGCTGCGCCTGATAGCGGACCATCTTGCGATCCGCCCCGGCAATCCGGCACGCCCGCCGCTCCGAGAGCCCGAGCAGGGACCTCAGATGCGCGACCGCCTCGCGCTTCACCGCAGGCGTCACCACTTTTTTGAAACCAGTTCCTTCATCGCCGCCAAGTCCAGCATCTGCTCGGCCAGCAGCTTCTTCAGCTTGGCGTTCTCGTATTCGAGCGTCTTCAGCCGCTATGCCTCCGGCACCGTCATGCCGCCGAACTTCGCCTTCCAGTTATAGAAGGTCCCTTCCGACATGCCATGCTTGCGGCACAAGTCCGCACACTTCGCGCCTGCCTCGTGTTCGGCCAGGATGCCGATGATCTGCTCGTCCGTGAATCTCGTTCGCTTCATTGTCCGTCCTCAAGTTGGGTCGGACTCTAATCGATGGTGGAGGAAAAAGCCCGTGGCAGGTCACATGGTATGGCGGCTGCATCCGTTCTTCGGTGGGCGAACCTGCGGGGCCGGTTCCCAATGAAATTTGGCGGAGGTTCCAAATTGAGGACAGGGTTTTCAATCGGGTGCACCGCTTGCACCGGCGCGAAAAAACCGGTGGTGGAAAGCCTGACGAAGTCAGTCCTAGAGGAAATGCGCGGGGTCTAGGCGAATTTCACGTCGTTCAGCTATTCCAACGTGCCTTAGGGCGCGAGCGGCCATGCGGAGCTGCGCACCGATCCGACGGGCGCGAAAGCCAGAGGCCTGCTTGGTTATCGGCGTTGGTTTTCCTGAGTCTATCTGAGAGACGGTATTAAAAGGATTTGTAATGCCGTAGTCCGCGGCGCGGTCTAGCTGCACGCCGCAAGCCGGCTCGACTTGAAAGCTTTTCAATTCATAGGCTTTGCAGATCAGCGCATCAGCGAGGGCGACCTCTTTGGACGCCCGCGCGAGAAGTTTTCGCGCCCCAGAAGGCGAAATTACGTAAGCAGCAGCGCCGCTCCTGTCTTGATAGAGGCGGAGTAGTTGGTGGTTGGACCCGATCGCGCGCCCAATCTTACTAACGATCTTCTTGCGCGTCCGTACCTCAAGGGTCACATGCTCAATGCCTTCGATCTCGTCAATCGCATTTAGGACACTGGGCGTCTGATAGGAAAGAAGCGCATCGTCTTCTAGTATGAGGGTGCTTTTATCCTGTGCTGCGGAAAATTTCCACGCTTCCACATGGCTTAAAAAGCATGCTTTCTCAGTGTCTTTGAGAGGGCGCTCCCAGCTTGACCATTCAAAAGAACTCTCATAATTAATTATCATTTCCGGCGTGAATGCATCGATCCTCTGAAAAGGTATTTTCAGCCTGTTCAGCTGATCGGCCATAAATGACATGCGCGCGGTCGCAGTGCTCAAATTAATTACCAGGCAGTACATAGGCGTAAGCATGCTCCGAGCGTTTGGTCTGGTTTGCTGTTAGCTCAATCTCGCCCTTTTGTCCATTGGGATGCCGGTTCAAATCGAAGATCTGATTGAAACGCTTCAGGACCCAACCTTTAGCGTATATAAGTTAACTCGATCGCGTGATCTTATTATTTTTGTCGGCAAGGGACCATAGGTCTTCGTAAACGATATTTATCGCATTCACTTCGGAAGTTACGCTAAATTTTCGCACGGCCCTTTTTCTGGCGGCTATCGATTTTTGATGGTATAAGTCTTTGTCCTTGAGAATTCTTATTAGAGCCTCTGCTGCTAATTCGGCGCCCTCTATTGGTACAACCGCGCCACATGAGCCGGTGTCTGTATCATTTTCTCCCACGAACTCTTTGAAGTAGCCGGTCTCACTCAAAATCACTGGAAGTCCGGTAGACATGGCTTCCAGAGGCGTCATCCCATATCCTTCATAACGGGGGAGTGCCACGAGCGCTCGGCATCCCTGCAATATCTGCTGCAATTTGTCAGGGTCGACTTCTCCCAAAAAAACAATCCGGCTTGAAAGCCCAGCTGCTTCAGCACGTTTCTTTATTTTTTCCTGGAATTTTTGGTGTTCGGGTCTCGCCGTTCCGACAACAATAGCGCAAGCTCCCGGCAGGTCCGGAAGCGCAGTAATCATAGCGTCGATAAAAAGGTCCGTGCCTTTCTCTGGACGCACGCGCCCCACCGTTATGATCCCATATTCCCCGGGAAGTTGCAGTTCTTTCCACTTGCGCTTATAGCTTTCTTCTTGGGCGGGGAAGAAGTGCTCCGTATTCACTCCATGAGGCACTACTGCAACCACATTAGGCACATATTTGGCGGCCTCTTCAGTTGTTGCAATTACCGCATCCATTCGTGAAATTAGCCAGCGTGGCCAAGCTGAATGGCGACGTTGTGCGGCTGAGGTGAAAACAATTCTTATTGGCAGGCGCAGGACATCTCGGGCCAATATCGCAAGTTGCATTTCAATATTTCGCCGTGTGTGCCAAATTGAAAATTCACGTCCGGCAGGAGGCTCGCGACATTCCCAGAGAGCGCGGAAAAAACCAATCGGTTTTGCGCATTTCGGCAATGCGTAACCAACAAGCGCTACATTCAGTAAATTTTGCTGCTGCCGTAACACCGCTGCCGCAGTTGAAGATACGCCTGTGAACCTTTTTTTGAAGTTCGTGACATATAGGCTAGCTGTCGTTTTTTTCATTTGGGCGCCCTGACATCAACACCGATACGTAAGCAGCTTGTGTGAGTGAGCTAATATTGGCAGGTGCCACACGGGCTTGGGTAGTACTTATTGCCAAATACGCTCTGTCTTCCTGCTTGACTAATCGAAGTTACTTTCCGCAGTTTTCAAGCACATCAATTACGGTGTGGTGGATGTGCCAGATTTTTCATCGCATCATCAAGGGGCGGTACCCTCTCGATATCTTCTGAGATTTCGTTACAGAGCTTTCATCTTCCAGGTCGCAGGATTTCACTGACTTAGATCAGTCGGAAATTTGATCTCGAAAATCTCGGTAGAGCGACTTTGCCTGACGGTCTGCGCAGGCGCCGTTAAGTGCCTCTCCCTTTGATTTCATGGACTTGCGCTTCCTATTTCGATGTCTGCAGCTTCGAAAATTAGGGAGGTATCAGATGAATGTCGAGAGGCTGTCTCTGAAAATTGCCAAGCCTGCGCTTCACTAGTGGCTTGGTTGTAGTGTTTGCGCCGATCCTCCAGTTTTCCGCGGCATCCGCAAGGCTCATGAAGGTGCCAATGTTGCGCCATTGGGCCGAGCGACAGTGGCGAAGGGCGTTTAAACACTCGGCCCGCAGCTTGCTGTTGAAAGCCTCGATGAAGCCGTTGTCGGTTGGCTTTCCGGGCCGTGAGAAGCCCAAGGTGACCTGCCTGGCATGAGCGCAGAGATCGAGGTCGCGGCAGATGAACTCACGGCCCTCATCGACCCGTATCGTTCTCGGGTGCCGAGCTTGCTACAAATCCGTTCAAGCGTATGAACGACATCTTCACCGCGATACCGAAACCGCACATCCGTCGCTGGACAGTAACGTGAATGACTGTGGACGATGGTCAGAAACCGCAGTTTCTTGGGTAACGCGAGCTGATCGTGAACGAACCGAAGGTCCGCGAAGCGAAATCCATCGCCCAAACACCATTCGCAGCGACAACTTCCTGGCGGTCATCGCGCAGCTTCGCTTTTACCCGCTTGCTCTGCCTCCGGCACTTGCAACCCGGAGACGGTCATGCCTGACCATTCGCGTCACGACGCGGCGAGGCCAAAATCGCGCGGGGAGATTGCGATATCGGCGATCGTGTAGGCGTCCAGCGTCGTCAGGAACGCTGCGCGCGCCTCGGCCAAGGGCGCGATGAGGCGGCATGCGGCGGTAATCGTGCAGTCGCCGCCGCTGCGCATACATTCCACGAGGTCGAAATCCGTCTCCATGTGGCTCACGATCGTCCCCACGCCGATCTCCTGCGCTGGCCGGGCAAGTCCCAACCCGCCGGAGCGTCCGCGTTGCGCCACCAGAAAATCCCCCCGGGTCAGCGCGTTGACGACTTTCATCATGGTGCTGCGTGGTGCGCGATAGGCCTCAACGAGTTGATCGATCGTGAAACGTCGGTCTTTCATCGAAGCGGCGTAGATCATCACGCGCAAGGCGAGGTCCGTGGTGTCGTTCAAGCGCATTCGCACTTCTCCTGATGCAGCCTCCTCAGCGACCCGTCTCGTACCACGAGACCGGACAGAATGTCGCACGGGAAAAACATACCTGTGATTGGCATCTTAATGGCTGAGC
The DNA here is from genome assembly GCF_002213165.1 of Thioclava sp. F1Mire-8. Taxonomy (NCBI): domain Bacteria; kingdom Pseudomonadati; phylum Pseudomonadota; class Alphaproteobacteria; order Rhodobacterales; family Paracoccaceae; genus Thioclava; species Thioclava sp. F1Mire-8. The sequence goes on from NZ_NBNY01000001.1 coordinate 56,995, forward strand.
AAATAGATGCGTCTTGTTGGTATGTTTTATAGCCTAGGAGACAGGAATGGCAAAGCCGCTCTCGGAAGAAACACTCGCGATCATTGAAGCTACTGCGCCGGTCGTGGCGGAACACGTCGATCAGATCGTGCCCGTGATGTATCGGCGGCTGCTGGCCGCTCCCGAAATTCGCGCGCTCTTCAACATGTCGCATCAGCATGGCAACTCGCCGCAGCACAAGGCGCTCGCGGGCGCCCTGGTGGCCTATGCGACCCATATCCGGAACCCCGGCGTCCTCGCGGACGCCTTGGAGCGGATCGCGCAAAAACACGTGGGCCTGCAGATTCTCCCCGAGCATTATCCGCATGTCGGCGAAGCATTGCTCGGGGCTGTCGCGGAGGTGTTGGGAGACGCCGCCACGCCTGAAATTCTGAACGCCTGGGGCGAAGCCTACTGGTTCCTCGCCGATACGCTGATCGCCCGCGAGGAACAGATTTACGCCGGTGCGGAAGAGCAGGACGGCGGCTGGCGTGGCTGGCGGCGCTTCAGGGTCGGTGCGAAAGAGAAGGAAACCTCCGAGATCGCGTCCTTCACGCTCTATCCGGTTGACGGCATGCCGGTTCTCAAGCATCGCCCCGGCCAGTATCTTAGCTTCCGCTTCACCCCTGCGGAGGGCGAGGAATATCGTCGCAACTACTCGATCTCCTCGGCGCCGGATGGCCAGTCCTACCGGATTACGGTCAAGCGCGAACCCGGCGGGCGGATCTCCAACTGGCTGCACGACACGGTCGAGGTCGGCGCCGAATTCGACGTGGCCGCGCCCGCCGGCGAATTCTTCCTCGATCCGAAGGGCAAGCAGGAAATCGTGCTTCTGTCGGGCGGGGTGGGTCTCACGCCCATGATCTCGATGCTCGAGAGCTACGGCGGCGGCGATCTGCGGATGGTCTATGTCCACGCCACCCGGAATGGTCAAACCCATGCGCTCAGCAATACGCCCCGTACAAAGGCACATGAAACCCATGTCTTCTACGAGGCGCCGGAAGAGACTGATGTTGCGAACGGTGTGCATTCCGGACGTGTCGATCCCAGCTGGCTGGTCCAGATCAGCGATGCCGAAAAGGCCGACTATTTCATCTGCGGCCCGACCGGGTTCATGCAGGAGATGGTCAAAGGCCTGAAGGCCGCCAATGTGCCGGACGCTCGGATCCACTACGAGTTCTTTGGCCCCGCAGCCGCCCAGATCGGCTGACAACGCGGCCCGGCGCTCTGAAGAACGAGCGTCGGGCACGCGCCCCGTGGTTCCAGTTATCAATCGGAATGTCGGTCTCTGTCCGGCGTGATCGCGCTCACGATAATCGAAGTTTGGGCAGGGTTCTTCCGACCCTTTTCGCCCCGCGGAACGGCAATTACCTCACCCGTGTTCTCCTCCTGCCGGCCGATGGTCGGCGCATGAAATGGAAGGAGACTACTATGATCTATAGCCTCAAATCGATCGCCCTCGTCGGCCTTCTCGCCTCTGCGGCTCCCTTCGCGGCCTTGGCCCAGGATAGCAACGCCGCTGCCGGTGTTTCGACTGACATGGGCGGCAGCGCTTCGGTTGCTGCTCAGGGTGCGGGCACCGATGTCGGCGCGAATGTGGATACGGGCGCCTCGGCGGATGCGGGCACGACCTCCGGCATGGGCCAAGGCGAGACGGTGAAGACCTACGGTCAGCTCATCTCGAGCCTGAAGGCGAACGGTGCCGCCTCCACCGATCAGTTCTCCGATTATCAGGTCGGAACCGATGGTGAGGTGGAGATCGTCGCGCTGTCCGACCTGAAGGGCGAAGGCGCCGAGAATGGCTCCGCGGCTCTGAAGAACGCGGCCGGGTCCGACGTGGACGCCGATTACAGCCAGCTGCCGGACGGCGTGTTCGACGGCACCGGCTACACCGCCGATGACGTCGAAACCGCGTTCATCGATACCGATGGCAACCTGGTCGTCGTGGTCAACGGCAACGCCTGATCGACCCTCACACCTAAATCCTCCCCGGAGCCCCTCGTCGCACGCGGCGGGGGGCTTTCTCATGTCGCGCTCGACCCGGGGGCAACTGCGGTCCATCGCATCAGCGGTGGAATAGATTGATGTCAGCGGCACGCTTACGCGGACGGCCAAAAGATGACGATTGCGGTGCGCCACGGCGGCAACGAAGGGTTTGCACCAATGGGCGGAGCGCTGCTATCGGGGACCAGACAATGCGCCGCCTCCAATCCGCAAAGGGGAGGGCGGTAACAAAGCGAAGCGAGGCCCCATCCAAGGAGCCTCGCAGCACGCATTATCTCAGGACTGGAATACCTCCACCGTCAGAGGCCTGCCCCTATTCCGCGCCCTCGGCGGACAACGGATCGGCCACGTTCTCCAGCGACTCCTGTTCTGCATCGATCCCGATGACCGCTTCGGTGACGGCCGCGACCGTCATCAGGGCACCGGCGAAGAGGTAGCCATAGAACACGTTCCAGGCGGAGCCCGTGTCGATCAGCGCGCCGAAGACCCAGGGCGAGACGATGCCGCCCGCGGCGGTGCCGATCGAGTAGAAGATCGCGATGGCGAGCGCCCGGGTCTCGAGCGGGAAGACCTCGCTTACGGTGAGATAGGCGGAACTCGCGGCCGCAGAGGCGAAGAAGAAGATCACCGACCAGAGCGCCGTGAGCGTGATCGCCGTGAGGTAGCCCTGCGCGAACATGTAGCCGGTGGCCATCAGGAGTGCGGCAGACAGGCCGTAGCTGAGCGAGATCATCACGCGGCGCCCGATCTTGTCGAACAGCCGCCCCAGAACGATCACGCCGAGGAAGTTGCCGATGGCGAAGGGCACGAGGTAAAGCCCGGTGTTCTTCGAGGGCACGTCGAAGAAGTTCGACAGAACCAGCGCATAGGTGAAGAAGATCGCGTTGTAGAGAAACGCCTGCGAGCTCATCAGGATGAGGCCGAGCAGCGCCCGTTTGCGGTGCGTCGAGAACATCGCCTTGACGATCTTCATCAGAGAGAAGGATTTCTGCGGCCGGATCTTGATCTTGTCGTCGTCCGGAACCTCCGAAAGCTCCTCGCCGGTTTGCTCGCTCGTGCGCTTCTCGATGTCGCTCACGACCTCCTCGGCCTCGTCCAACCGGTCATGCGTGGCGAGCCAGCGCGGGCTCTCCGGCAGATGGCGGCGCATGTAGAGGATGATGCCGCCGAGAACCGCGCCGATACCGAAGCCCAGACGCCAGCCGATATCGATCGGGAGGTAGTCCGGGTTGAGCAACACGATCGTCGACAGCGCGCCGAGGGCCGCACCGAGCCAGTAGGAGCCGTTCACGCCAAGCGCGACCTGACCGCGCACCCTCGCCGGGATCATCTCGTCGATCGTGGAGTTGATCGCGGCATATTCGCCGCCGATGCCGAGGCCGGTGATGAACCGGAAGGCGACGAAGCTCCACAGGTTCCACGAAAAGGCGGTCAGCAGCGCGCCGACGAGATAGACGGCGAGCGTGATGAAGAAGAACATCCTGCGCCCGAAGCGGTCGGTGAGATAGCCGAACAGGAGCGCGCCGAGAACCGCGCCGGTGATGTAGAACGACGCGATCATCCCGATCTGCGAACTCGTGAAGCCAAGGCTTTCGGGTTCTTGAAGAACGCTGGAGACGGCCCCTTTCAGCGTGACTTCGAGGCCGTCGAGAATCCACGTGACGCCGAGCGCGACGATGATCGTCAGGTGAAATCGAGACCACGGCAAGCGGTCCATGCGGGCGGGAATGTCAGTTTGAACCGTTTTGCCGCTCTCGCCAGCCATGTCTGCCTCCTATTCCTATCGATCAAATCAGCTTCAAAACAACAAGATCTGATCCAGAATGTTCCTGCGAGCGTACGCGACCGATGGCGCAAGCCGGGGCTCCGCTGCGGATATGAGAGGCTGCAGGGCGCCTCTCTCCTCGGGGGCGCGCATTGTGATGTGATTGAAATCGTTGACAAACCGTCGCGGGGCTGAGCGAGCGATCGCGCCGCGCTCGTCGGGCTCAAGCTTTTTTCGTCTCGTCGCGGCGGGTCGCCACGCGCGCAGCGTTCGGGCTTTCCGGGCCAGCCTCTTCCCGAAGGCCCATAGTCGAACCGCGGCGCCGCGGCGTCAGCCGATCGTGTCGTGGTCGTCGGCGAGGCATTCCGAATGGTCGCGCAGCACCTCGAGCACCCGGCACTCCGAGGTCGGCCCGCCCCGACATTCGCCGATCATCCGTTCCAGTTCGCGCTTGAGCGCCTCGAGCCGCGCGATCCGGGTCTCGACCTCGCGCAATTGCCGCCGCGCGATCGAATCTGCGGCCCCGCAATCGCGCGCAGGGTGGTCCGACAGGTCCAGCAATTCGCGGATCGCTTCGAGCGGGAAGCCCAGCTGGCGCGAGTGCCGGATGAAGGCGAGCCGGTCGAGATCGGAGTTCCGGTAGCGCCGCTGGCCGCCCTCGGTCCGCCCGGGCTCGGGCATCAGGCCGATCTGCTCGTAATAGCGGATCGTCTGCACCTTGGTTCCGGTGCGGCGGGCCAATGTTCCGATCGTATGCATGCTGCACCTCCCTTCACGGTTACGTGAGTGCGGATTTCCCCCTTGAACCTATAGTTGCTGTAGCTCCTATCTTCCCCTCTGTCGAGAAAACCACGCGAGAGGACAGCAGATGACCGAGACAGCAGACCTTCAGGAATGGCGCGTGACGGGCATGGATTGCGGCGCCTGCGCGGCGAAGGTGCGCGGCGCGGTCGAGGCTCTGCCTGGTGTCGACGGGGTCGAGGTGACGCTGATGAACGAGCGTCTGCGGCTGCGGCTCGATACGGCGACCACCTCGCGCGAAAGCGTGGAGAAGGCGATCCGCCGCCTCGGCTACGGCGTCTCGGCCAAGGGGGCTGCGCCGGAAAAGCCCAAGGGCGGCTTCGTTCTTCCCGAGGGCGCCCTTCCGGCGGCGGGCGAGACGGATGAGACACCTGCGGTCGAGAGCGCGCCAACGCCGCCCGCCGATCCCGCGTGGTATGCGACCCCGAAGGGGCGCTACCTGATCGCGACCGGGCTTCTGCTGGCCGCGGCTTGGGTGGTGGAGCTGCTGGTCGGCGGCCCGATCGCGCATTGCGTTTTCGTGCTCGTCACCGTGATAGCCGTCGCCCCCGTGGCGCGGCGCGCCGCCCTGATGGTGCGGTCGCGGATGCCCTTCACCATCGAAATGCTCATGAGCATCGCCGCGATCGGCGCGCTCTTCGTCGGTGCGGCGGAGGAAGCCGCGCTCGTCGTCTTCCTGTTCGCGGTGGGCGAGATGCTCGAGGGGCTTGCGGCGTCGCGCGCCCGCGGCTCGATCCGGGCGCTGGCCGATCTTGTGCCGAAGACCGCGCGGCTGGTCACGGGTGAGCGCATCCGCGAAGTTCCGGCCGACAGCCTCGCCATCGGACAGACCGTGCAGGCCCGTCCCGGCGATCGCATCCCGGCGGATGGCACAATCGTCTCCGGCAGTTCGGGCGTCGATGAAAGCCCTGTGACCGGCGAGAGCGTGCCGGTCCTGAAAGAGCCCGGCGATGCTGTCTTCGCGGGCGCGATCAACACCGAAGGCGAGCTGCGCATCCGTGTCGAGAAAGCCGCCGAGGACAACACCATCTCGCGCATCCTGCACCTCGTCGAGGAGGCCGAGAGCGCGCGCGCCCCGGTGGAGCGGTTCATCGACCGGTTCAGCCGCGTCTACATGCCTGCGGTGGTGGGCGTGGCGCTTCTGGCCGCGATCGTGCCGCCGCTGGCTTTCGGCGCGCCCTGGGAGACGTGGATCTATCGCGGCCTCGCGCTCTTGCTGATCGGCTGCCCCTGCGCGCTGGTGATCTCGGTTCCCGCCGCGGTCGCCGCCGGGCTCTCGACCGGGGCGCGCCGCGGGCTGTTGATGAAGGGCGGCGCGGTAATGGAGACGGCGGCCAAAACCAGCCTCGTCGCCTTTGACAAGACCGGTACGCTGACCGAGGGCCGGCCGCAGATCACCGATCTTCTGCCGCTCGACGGGACCGAGGCTGAACTTCTCGCCACCGCCGCGGCGGTCGAGACCGGCAGCAGTCACCCGCTCGCACAGGCGGTTCTCGCCCGGGCAGAGGTGCGCGGGATCGCGGTGCCGCAGGCCACCGCAGCCACGGCGATCCCGGGCCGTGGTGCGCGCGCCGAGATCGACGGCGCGGTCTGGAATGTCGGGGCGCCGCGGCTGGCGATCGAAACAGGCGTGCTCAGCGCCTCCGACAGCGCCACCGTCCACCGGCTGGAAAGCGCGGGCAAGACCGTCGTCGCCGTCTTCACGCCCGAGCGCCTTCTGGGCCTCATCGCGCTGCGCGACGAGCCGCGCGCCGATGCGGCCGAGGCGGTCTCCACCCTCAAGCGCATGCGGGTCTCCTCGGTCATGCTGACCGGCGACAATCCGGTGACGGCCCGCGCGATTGCCGACGGGTTGGGCATCGAAGCCCGTGCCGGGCTGCTGCCCGAGGACAAGGTGACGGCAGTGCGCGATCTGGCGCGGGATGCGCATGTGATGATGGTGGGCGACGGCATCAACGACGCCCCGGCGCTCGCCACCGCCCATATCGGCATCGCGATGGGATCGGGCACCCATGTCGCCCTCGAGACCGCGGACGGAGCGCTGCTGCGCGACCGGGTCACCGATGTCGTCGAGCAGATCCGGCTGGCGCGCGCGACGATGGCTAACATCCGTCAGAACGTCGCCATCGCGCTCGGGCTGAAGGGGGTGTTTCTGGTGACGACGCTCCTCGGTCTCACCGGTCTCTGGATCGCGGTGATGGCAGATACCGGGGCGACCGTGCTGGTCACGATGAACGCGCTGCGCCTGCTGCGGTTCAAGGCGGAGGCGAATGGCATCTGACGCTGGGCTTAAACCAAGGCCACGCCTGCGAAATATTCATGCAGGTGCAGCAGCGCCATATAGGCCAAGAGGCCAAGCGCTGCACGCCCGAGATCGGCCAGCGTGAGGCCCGCGAAGGGCGGCGCCGCTTTCGTCCGGCGCAGCGTCTCCGCCCAGACCTCCGGACCCATCTCCCGGCGGCGTTTGCGGTCGATCAGGCGGATTCCGAGCAGGGCGAAGCCGCCGAGCGCACCGAACAGCAGGACATGCGCCAGATCGCCGTTCGGCAGCAGGTGCAGCCCGGCCCAGCTCGCGAGGCCCAGCAGCATCGGGTGGCGCGTGAGCCGCACGAGGCCGGGACGCTCGGGGTCGAAGCTTTTGCGGCGGCTGCCGCCGAAGGAGAACGGGTTGGCATGGCCAAGCGCGACGGCGAACCACATGCAGACCAGCGCCATCCCGATCTTTGTTGCCTCCATCGCCCAAAGGGTGGTGGGCCAAAGGTAAATCGGGTCCGGCCATGCGGCGGCGCGGATCAGGATCAGCAGCATTGCCGTCGACAGCAGCGAATAGCCCAGCCCGAAGCCTGCGTATCCGAACGCCGCCACCAGCCGCGCCCTAACCGTCGGGCGTGTCGGGATCGAATGGGTCGCGAGGAACGCCGCGAACACTCCGCCATAAGCCAGCCACATCATTGCGCCCTCCGTCTGGGTTGCCACAGCACCGGAGCATAGAGGATCGCGAAGCCGAGGAAAGCACCGCACCACGCCACGCCGGAGACCGAATAAAGCGCGCTCACGTTGAGCCAGCCCGCGAGGAGCCGCGCGATCATCGCGACGAAGAGGGCGGCATAGACCGCGACGGTGCCGGTGCCGGCCTCCAGCGGGCGACCGGTATGGCCGAGCGAGGCACGGCTCATCACCGCCAGCGTCATCCCGCCAAGCGCGCCCGCCGTCCACAGGTGCATCGCGGTCGCGGGGGCGAGGGCGGCGGGAAGCAGGATCGCGAACCCAAGCGCCAGCGCGCCGAGCGGCAGGCAGGCATAGGCCAGATGGAGAACGAAAAGGATCGGCGCGCGCAGCGTCAGCCCGCCTTTCCAGCGCCAGAGCCGCGCGAGATGCAGCACGCCGGTCGCCAGCAGCAGCGCGGCGGTCAGCCGAGTCTCTGGCGAAATGACCCACGCGAGCAGTGCCGCGCCAGCGACCAGCATCGCGAGCTTGTCGAAGCGTTGCATCGGCGGGGCAGGGCGCGCGGGGTGGTTCTCCTTGACCAACCAGTTGCGCGTGAAGGAGGGGATGATCCGCCCCCCGATCAGCGCGACCATCATCACCACCGCGGCAAGACCCAGCCGCATCCCGATGCCGTCGGCGGCATAACCGCCACGCGCGGCTTCGATCAGAAACAGAAGGTCGGCGAGGGTGAAAACGCCGAGCAGCCCCAACACAGGAAGGTTGCGCCAGTTCTTCCCTGCCAGGATCTCACGCAGCACGACGCCGCCAAGCGCCAGCGGGAAGGCGAGATCTATGCACGCGACCAGCGCGAAAGGCAGATGCGCCGAGGCCAGCAACCCCAGCCGCCCAAGCGCCCAGAGCGTGACGAGGCCAAGCAGCGGCCAGCCCACGACCGGCAGTCGTCCGGTCCAGTTCGGCACCGCCGTCAGCAGAAAGCCCGCGATCGCCGCGTCGAGATAGCCGAAGAGGAAGGCATGGGCGTGCCAGCTGACCGGGTCGAGCCGCGTCGGCAACGCGATCAGCCCGGTGAGTGCCGGCACCCAGAGCGCCATCGCCAGAGCGGCCCAGACGGCGCCGAAGAAGAAGAACGGGCGAAAACCGCCCGACAGCAGCGCCGGGCCCTGCCAGCGGCGCATCTGCTCTGCGGAAGACATGGCCATGATCGGCTCCTTTCAGCTTTCGGCGGCGTCCATCAGCCGCCGGATGTGACATGCGAAGGCGTAGGTCGCAGGCACGGCGACCACCGCGCCCAACCCCAGCGAGACGACCGGAGTCGCGACCGGCAGCCCGACCCACGACCCGATCAGCGAGGCGAAGAACACGTTAACCGCGAAAGCGCCCCAGCCGAACGGGTAGAGCAGCAGCGCGATCCGGGCAGGGGACCAGCGCGCACTCATCGCCGGGCGACCACCCGCGCCACCACCGCCAGCGCCGCGACGAGCGCGAGCGCCGCCAGCGCGAACCAGAACTCGGCGGTGGCCGATTGCGCCTGCGGGATCGGGCGATTGAAGCTTGCCGCCTGTGCGGTGAGTGGGGCGAGGGCGAGAAGAAGGGTCAGTTTACGCATGTCAGGTCTCCTGTGTGAGCGAGCGGTAAATGTCGGGCAGGGCGCGCAGCAGCCGTTCGGGCCGGGGCAGCAGGGTGAAGCCGCCGCGCCCGAAGATCCGTGCGAACCAGTCCTGCCCGTCCTCGTCGATGATGACGCCGTGCAGGCTCTGGCCCGCGCGGCGGGCCTCGCGCACGGCCATGTGGCTGTCCTCGATGCCGTGCTGGCCCTCGTAATGGTCGAGGTCGTTGGGCTTGCCGTCGGTCAGCACGATGAGCAGCTTGCGGCTCGCGCTTTCCTGCGCGAGCTGTGCCGAGACGTGACGGATCGCGGTCCCGAGGCGCGTGTAATGGCCCGGGCGCAGCGCCGCGATGTTGGCGTGGATCGGCGGGGCCATCTGGGCGTCGAAGCCTTTCACCCGCGTCAGGAACACCCGGTCGCGGCGGAGCGACGAGAAACCCCAGATCGCGAAACGGTCGCCCGCCGCGTCCAGCCCCTCGGCCAGCGCGGATATCGCCTCGCGCGCTATGTCGATCACGCAGCTTTCGCCGATGGCGGCCTCGGTGGAGCGCGAGGTGTCGATCAGGAAGGCCACGGCGAGGTCGCGCTCGACCTTGCGCAGGCTTTGCCAGATCCGGTCGCTGCCCCGCCCGGTCGCGGCGAGATCGGCGCGGCTGGCGATGACGGCGTCGAGGTCCAGCTCGGTCCCGTCGATCTGGCGCGGGCGCAGGATGCGGCGCGGTTGCAGCGCCTCGAACTGACGGCGCACGGCGCGGATATAGCGCGGATCGGCGCGGAAGGTTTGCGCGGCTTCGGGCCGCGCGGGCGCGTCGAGCACCCGGCAGTGGCCCTCCATGTAGGCGCGGCTGCGGTGGTTCCATTCGGGATAGACATGCTCGCCCGCCAGCGCCTCGTGCTCCGCCTCGGCGGGCGAGAGGTCGAGATGCAGCCGCATCCGCGTCGCGGCCTTGCGATCATGCCGCGTCAGGGTGATCTGGTCCTGATCCTCGGCGGCCTTGGCGGCGTTGTCCTCGTCATCGTCGTCGACCGAGCGATTGACGTTGAGCGCCTCGACCCAGGACAGGATCGACTCGAAGCGGTGGATGATGAAGCTGTCGCGGCGGCGCGCCTGATCGAGATCGCGGCGCTCGCCATGCTTGCGCTGCGTGCTGACCATCGCGGCCGGGGCAGAGGCGGGCGCGTCGGCCTCTTCCGAGGCGGCGCTGCGGCCTGCGGTGTTGGGGGCAAATTGCAGCCAGATCGGCACCGGGGCGAGCGGCATGTAACCGCGTGCGCCCCCCGCAGTCTCGGGCAGTGCTGCGGGGGTGCCATCGGCGGAAAGCTGGTCGCAGAGCGCGGCCTCCAGCGCGGCCTCGGCCGCCGGGCGCGACAATCTGCGGCGACGTGCGAGGGTGAGCGCGGCCATCTCGTGGTAGGGGGCGCGCAGCCCGATGCAGCGGCGATAGGCCAGATCGCAGGCTCGCGCATTGGCGCGGATCTGCGCGCAATCCATCGCCGGGCCGTCGGTCTCGTCGGGCAGATCGGGCATCGCGTCGCGGCTGAGCGCAGCCAGTGCGGTCAGCCAGAAATAGGCCGCGCGGTTGAGATCAGATCGGGGGAAGACATCCATCACCGGCGGCAGGCGCAGCCGCGCGCCGTCGAAGCGGGCGACGCGCTCGGTCTCGCGCCCGGCGCCAAGGCGACGCCGGACGGGTTGGCGGTGACGGACCGGGGTGGCCGGGGCCTCGACGATTTCGACATCCGCACCGCCGCCAAGCGCGCGCAGCAGCAGCGCGAGCGAGGGGCGCAACGCAGCCAGCTCGACCGCGGCGTCGGGATGGCGATCGTCCCGACCGATATCCTTGGCCAGATCGTGCCAGATTTCGCCTACGGTTTCCTCTGGCTCCATCAGGTCCATCAGTTTCATGGCGTGCTCCTCAGCCGTAGATCGTGGCGATCAGGTCGCGCAGCGCCTGCTGCACGTCCGCCTCGTCGCTGAGCGCCTGGACCACGGCGGTCTCCAGCGCCTCCTCGATCGCGATGCCCGCGCCGATCAGCCGCGCGGCATAGACCAGAAGCCGGGTCGAGACGCCTTCCTCCAGATCCATGCCCGAGAGCTTGCGGATATGCCCGGCGAGGCGCACCAGCGGCACCACCTGCGCCACCGGCAGGCCGGTCTCGGCGGTGATCACGCGGGTTTCCGCATCGGGTTCGGGGAAGTCGAAGGCGATCGAGAGGAACCGCTGCCGGGTCGAGGGTTTGAGCCGCTTGAGCACGCTCTGATAGCCCGGGTTGTAGGAGGCCACGAGCATGAAGCCCTCTGGCGCGTCCAGCTCCTCGCCGGTGCGGTCGATGATCAGGCGGCGGCGCGAGTCGGTGAGCGGGTGCAGCACCACGGTCACGTCCTTGCGCGCCTCCACCACCTCGTCGAGATAGCAGATCGCCCCTTCGCGTACCGCCCGGGTGAGCGGCCCGTCGACCCATTCGGTCTCGCCGCCCTTCAGCAGATAGCGCCCGATCAGGTCCGCCGCCGACAGGTCGTCATGGCAGGCGACGGTGTAGACCGGCTTGTTCAGCCGCGCCGCCATATGCTCGACGAAGCGGGTTTTGCCGCAGCCGGTCGGCCCCTTCAGAAGAAGGGGCAAACCGTTGTCATGCGCGCGCTCGAACAGGGCACATTCGCGGCCGGTGGGGTGGTAGTAGGGGATGCGGTCGTTGGTCATGTCGAGGGACATCATCATTCTCCTGCCACGGGGGTTGCGGGACCGGGGGCGATGACTTCACGCCGGCGCACCACGACGAGCGAGTAGATGAACAGAAGCGCCCCCAGCACGACCGCCGCCCCCGCGCCGAAGCGCATCAGGTAGAAGATCGACAGGCTGTCCTGCACATCCATGTAGTAGTCGCCCACGACCCGCTGCATGTGGGTCTGGATCGTGCCTGCGAAGGTCAGAACGAAGGTCATGAAGGCCATGCCGCCGGTCATCAGCCAGAACGCGCCCATGTTGAGGACCTGGTTGTAGGGATCGCGCCCGCGCAGCATCGGCATCGCGTAGGTGAAGACCGCGAGATTGAGCGCGACATAAGCCCCGTAGAAGGCGAGGTGCCCGTGCGCCGCGGTGATCTGCGTGCCGTGGGAGTAGAAGTTCACCCCGTGCAGCGTGTGCAGGAAGCCCCAGACGCCCGCGCCGAAGAAGGCCACGGTCGACGACCCCAGCGACCACAGGAGCGCTGCCTTGTTGGGGTGGTTCTTGCGGCCCTTCCAGACCATCACGAAGGCGAAGGACATCATCAGGAAGAACGGGATCACCTCGAAGGTCGAGAAGATCGAGCCCACCCATTGCCAGTAACCCGGCGTGCCGATCCAGTAGAAGTGGTGCCCGGTGCCGAGGATACCGGAGAACAGTGCCGTCGCGACGATGACATAAAGCCATTTCTCGACTACCTCGCGGTCCACGCCCGTCAGCTTGAGCATCAGGAAGCCGAGGATCGCGGCCATCACCAGTTCCCAGGTCGCCTCGACCCAGAGGTGCACGACCATCCACCAGTACATCTTGTCGAGCGACAGGTTGTCGGGGTTGATGAAGGCGAAGATCCACAGCAGCGACAGCAGCCAAAGGCCCATCAGCAGGACGTTGGTGATCGCGGTCTTGCGACCCGCCAGCACCGTCAGCGAGATGTTGATCAGGAAGATCACCGCGGCGACGAGGATGCCGAACTTCACCCAGAGGGGCTGTTCGAGGAACTCGCGCCCGCCATGGATCCCGACGAGGTAGGAGCCGACCGCGCCTAGCGTCCCGATCATCAGGATCGCGAGTTGCAGATAGGCGAGCTTGACCGAGAAGATCTCGCGCTCGCTTTCCTCTGGCACGAGGAAATAGGCCGCACCGAAGAAACCCAGCAACAGCCAGACGATCAGCGCATTGGTGTGGATCATCCGGATCACGTTGAAGGGCAGGACTTCGGACAGCGTGTTGGGCGAAACGTAGATCCAGCCAGCCAGAAGTCCGCCCAGAACCTGTACGCCGAACAGCAGCATCGCGCAGTAGAAATAGGCTTTCGCCACGGATTGGGATTGGTATTTCATCGGTTTGTCTCCTCAGCCCGCATCATTGGGCGGCCAGCCCTGCGTGTCGGTGTGATCGGCCCAGCGGAGGAATTCCGCGAGTGCGCGCATGTCCTCTTCGTTGATGTCGAAATGTGGCATCTGGCGGCGGCCCTCGATGCCGGAAGGCTGCGCCGCGATCCAGGCGTCGAGCGTCTCGTAGGCGCCCTGCGGATCGTCGGCGACGCCCCAGCGGGTCATCACGTTGCCGACCTCGGGCGCGAAATAGGCACCTTCGCCATGCAGGGTGTGGCAGTTGATGCAGGAATTGCGTTCCCAGACGGCCTTGCCGCGCGCGACCTGTTCGGTCAGCGGGGCGGAGGCGGTTGAGTTGTTCACGATATAGAAGTGGCTCTGCGCGGTCAGTGCGATGAACACCAGCACGAAGAAAATGGATCCTCCGTAAAAGATGTTTCGCGCCCGCGACTTGGTCAGGATTTCAGCCATTGGGGCCTCCCTTGGGGTCAGTCGATGGCCCGAGGGATAGCGGCGTTCGCGACCGGGAAGTTTGCGCCAGCACAACGTTTGATGGGATTGCCGGGATTAACGTGGTCGGCAGAGAGGTCCCGCCATGTCAAAACCCAGCTGGAAGAACCCGGATGTCACGCTTGACGCGCTGATGCGCGAATGGCCCGCGACGATCGAGGTGTTCATGCGTCACAAGATGCTCTGCGTCGGCTGTCTCGTGAACCCGTTCCACACGATCGACGATGCCTGCACCGAGTATCACCTCGATCTCGATGGGTTCATCGCCGAGCTGGGCGCGGCGATCGAGGCGGCTGCCTAGACGACTATCGGGGCAGCTACCGAGAAGGGGGCAGCTCCCCGCGGCAGATCAGCACCAGACGATGCGCATCGGTCACGGTGATCCGCTTGCGGCGGCTGGCGACCAGCCCCTGTTTTTCCCACGCGCTCATCAGCCGCGAGACCGTGTGCAGCGTCGTTCCGGTCATCTCCGAGAGATCCTGCCGGGTGATCGGGAAATCGATCTCGATTCCGGCCTCGACCTTGCGCCCGGTCTGATTGATCAGTCGTAGGAGCGAATTGGCGACCCGCTGCTCGACCTGTTGGGTGGCCATCTCGACGATGCGGTTGTTCATCTCGCCAAGACGCTGTCCGACGGTCTTGTAGGTCTCTGTCGCGAAGCCGTCATATTGCGCCACGAACTGATCCCAGAGCCGCATCGGCCAGCCGAGCACGATCGCCTCCGAAGCGGTAACCGAAGTGGCGGGGTAGGTGGTACGCCCGATCGCCTGCGCGATCCCGAACAGCTGCCCCGAGGGGATATGCAGCGCGATCACCTGCTCGCCCGTGGGGGTGATCCGCATCACCCGGATATAGCCGTCGAGCAGCATGTAGAACCGTTCGGCCGGGGCGCCTTCCTCGAACACGGCCACGCCCTCGTCGAAGCGGCGTACGCTGGCGAGATCGAGAATCTCGCGAATTTGCCGTTTCTCCAGTCGGGAGAACGGGGGCATCGGCGTCAGCAGGCTCTCGTCGAGCCGCGGCATGGTCTTGCGGGGGGCAGGCGCGCTCATGCCTTCTCTAAACATACGGCCCCCGCCACGTCCAATACGAAAAGTCACACGCGCGCGAGCGGCGGGTGAAAAAATATCGCGATTTCGTGAAAAGCGCCGCGAAGTTTGCGCCAGAGCAAAAAACGGCGGCGCGGAGATCGCTAAACCAAGGGCAATCCAAGGATGCAAGGAAAGGACAAGAGATGATCCGCACCCTGATTTCCGCCCTCGCGATGACCGCCCTTCTGGGCGGGGCTGCAAGCGCCGAGACCTACGAAGTCCACATGCTCAACAAGGGCGAAAAGGGCGTGATGGTCTTCGAACCCGCCTTCGTGAAGGCCGCCCCCGGCGACACGATCCGCTTCGTTCCCACCGACAAGGGCCATAACGCCGAAACCATCGACGGCATGATCCCGGACGGGGCCGAGGGCTTCGCCGGCAAGGTCAACAAGGACGTCGAGGTCACGCTCGACACCGAAGGGCTCTACGCGGTGCGCTGCAAGCCGCACTACGCGATGGGCATGGTGATGCTGATCTCGGTGGGCGACGCCAAGGCACCCGAAGGGTTCCTCGATGGCCGTGTGCCGAAGAAAGCCAAGGAACGCTTCGAAGCGGAATTGGGCGCGCTGTGAGCGCCCGCGGCAGGAAACGCGCGACAACTTCCTGCTACTTTTAACCATCGGAGGCTAAAATGCCTAAATTTATCAATCCAGCTCTCGTGAAAACCAATCGGCGCAATGTGCTGCGCGGGTCGCTTCTGGCAGGTGCCGCGGCGATGACCGCAGGGGCCGGGATGGCCGGAACCCCGTCCAAGCGCATGGCGCCCCATGTCGCGCCGCGCCCTGCCGCGCCGAAATTCATCCTCGCCGAAGCCGAGGCGCAGGTCGCCGCTCCGAAGGTGGACCTGTCGGGCTATACCCGCGTCCGCCAGGAGCTGGTCGCGCCGCCTTTTGCTCCCGCACACGAACAGGTCGCGACCGGTGGCCCGAAAATCGTCGAGATCCGGATGGAGACCAAGGAGGTTCTGCTGACGGTGGACGAGGATACCGGCGCGAGCATCTGGGCGCTGACCTATAACGGCTCGGTTCCCGGCCCGCTAATCATCGTGCACCAGGACGACTATGTCGAACTGACCCTCGCCAACCCCGCCGACTCGCAGATGGAGCACAATATCGACTTTCACGCCTCCTCGGGCGCGCTGGGCGGCGGTGGCCTGACCCATGTCTATCCCGGCGAGGAAACGGTGCTGCGCTTCAAGGCGACGCGGCCGGGCGTGTTCACCTATCACTGCGCGCCGGGCGGGGCGATGATCCCCTACCACGTCACCCACGGCATGAACGGCACGCTGATGGTGCTGCCGCGTGACGGGCTCAAGGATGCCGAGGGCAACCCGCTGCGCTACGACACGATCGCCTATATCGGCGAGCAGGACTTCTATCTGCCGATGGACGAGAACGGCGATTACAAGACCTACGAGGTCGCCGGCGAGGACTTCTCCGACAGTGTCGAGGCGATGCGCACGCTCACGCCGACCCACTCCGTGTTCAACGGCTCGGTCGGGGCTCTGACCGGCGAGAACGCGTTCAAGGCCAAGGTCGGCGACACGGTTCTGATGATCCACAATCAGGCGAACCGCGACACCCGTCCGCACCTGATCGGCGGTCATGGCGACTATGTCTGGGAGAACGGCAAATTCGCCAATCCCCCGCAGAAGGATCAGGAGACCTGGTTCATCCGCGGCGGCAGCGCGGGGGCGGCGATGTACACCTTCCTGCAGCCGGGCGTCTATGCCTACGTCAACCACAACCTGATCGAGGCGGCCCTGCTGGGCGCGACGGCCCACTTCGTGGTGGACGGTGCCTGGGACAACGCCCTGATGGAGCAGGTGATGCCGCCCCACGTGGTGGAAACCTGATCGAAGGAGACCGGAGATGATCGCCAAGCTCAGTTCGCGCGCACCACGTCTTTCCCTTCGTCAGGTGCTTGCGGCGGGTGCGGCGATCCTCGCCCTCGGGGCCGCGTGGGGTTTCCTGCGCGGCCCCGATCTCGATTACGTGCCCCAGATGGCCGAGCGGGCGGTGACGTTGCCCGACGGCCACCCGCTCTACGTTCAGAAATACGAGGTGACCGTCGCGGAGTGGAACCGTTGCCACGCGGACGGCGCCTGCGAGCTTGCCTTGCGCGCGCCGCACGGCAGTGCGCCGGAGGCCACCCCGGCGACCGGGCTGAGCCATGTCGACGTCGAGCAGTATCTCGGCTGGATCAACCGCAAGGCGCGTCACGAATTCCGGCTGCCGACGATCGCCGAGTGGCAGTTCATGGCCAAGGACGTGCTGCCAGAGAAGGAAGACCCGATCTTCACCGATCCTGACCTGACCTGGGCCTCGACCTACCTGACGAGCGGTCTCGCGCCGCGCAAGCTGTCGCCGCGGGGCAGCTTCTCGACCAGCGCCGAGGGGATCGTCGATCTCGACGGGTCGGTCTGGGAATGGACGCAGGACTGCTATGGCGGGGAGGGCGGCGGCCCGGTCGATCCGAAGCGCTGCGCGGCCTTTTTCGCGGGCGGCGAGCATGTCGCAGCTATCCCGTTTCTGGTGCGAGATCCGGCGCGGGGCGGCTGTGCCGTCGGAAGCCCGCCCGCGCATCTGGGCCTGCGCCTCGTCAGCGAGACCCGGATCTGATGCGCAAGGGCCTCGGCTGTCGGCCCCGCGCCATCGAGCCGTCACGAACGCATCAGACCGTCCGCACCAGCCGCAGCGCGTCGTAGATTGCGGCGTGAGTGTTGCGCGCCGCGACCGCGTCGCCGATCCGGAAAAGCTGATAGGTGCCGTCCTGGTTCCGCGCGACCCTCTGCGGTTCGCCCGCGATCAGAGCCTCGTAATCGACCTCGCCGTGATTGCTCGAGCCTTCGCGAAGATCGAAATAGATGTCTTCCAGCGGTCGGGTGCCGTGATTGACGACGACCTGATCGACATGCCGCTCGCGGGTGAAGTCGCCGTAATCGCTGCCGATGGTCGCGACCAGGCCGTTGCCGGCCTTCGCCACGCCCGTCAGCTTCCAGAGCACGGTGAAGGTCACGTCGCGAGCCTGCAATTCGCGCAAGGACGGGGTCAGGGACATCGCCATGACCTCGGAGGAGAAATTGCGGTCGCGCGTCATGACCTCGACCTTGGCACCGCTGGCGGCGAGGGTTTCGGCGGCCTGCAGGGCGGCGTAGTCGCCAGCGTCGTCATAGATCAGCACGTTGCTGCCGGGGCGGGCGTCACCCGACAGGATATCCCAAGACGAGACGACAAGATCATCGCCTGCGGCCAGCACCTCGGTATGCGGCAGCCCGCCGGTCGCGATCACGACGACATCGGGCTGTTCTGCGCGGATGGTGTCCGCATCGGCGAAACTGTTGAACCGGAAACTCACGCCGAGACGCGCGCATTCCGCGAAACGCCACTGGATCAGCTGGATCATCTCGTGGCGGCGCTTGGATTGCGCCGTGAGGCGTACCTGTCCGCCGGGATCGTTGGCGGCCTCGTGAACGATGACCTCATGGCCGCGTTCGGCGGCCACGCGCGCGGCCTCCAGTCCGGCCGGACCGGCGCCGACGATGACCACCCGGCGCGACGCGTCGGCCTTGGTAATCTCATGCGGCATTTCCAGTTCGCGCCCGGTCGATGGGTTGTGCAGGCACAGCGCCATGCCGCCCTGATAGATCCGGTCGAGGCAGTAATTCGCGCCCACGCAGGGCCGGATACGCTCTTCCTCGCCGCGCATGATCTTGGCGACGATATGGGGGTCGGCCATGTGGGCGCGGGTCATGCCGACCATGTCGAGCTTGCCCTCCGCGATGGCGTGCCGCGCGGTGGCGACATCCTGAATCTTGGCGGCGTGGAAGGTCGGGAACTGGGTGGCGGCGCGGATCTCTCCGGCGAAGTCGAGATGCGGCGCGCTGCGCATGCCCTGCACCGGTATCACGTCGGTCAGCCCCGCATCGGTGTCGATATGGCCCTTCACCACGTTGAGGAAATCGACCATGCCGCTGTCTTTCAGCCGCCGCGAGATTTCCAAGCCTTCTTCGCGGGTGATGCCGCCGGGCAGGTCCTCGTCGCCGGTGTAGCGCACGCCGACGATGAACTCGTCGCCCACCCGCGCGCGGATCGCCTTGAGCGTGTCGAAGGTAAAGCGCAGCCGGTTCTCCAGGCTGCCGCCGTAAGGCCCGTCCAGTTCGTTCGTCAGAGGCGACCAGAACTGATCCATCAGGTGGCCATAGGCTTGCAGCTCGATCCCGTCGAGCCCAGCCGCTTTCATCCGTTCGGCGGCGTCGGCATAGTCCTCGATAATGCGCGAGATGTCCCACTCCTCGGCCTTCTTCGGAAAGGCCTTGTGCGAGGCTTCGCGTTCGTGGCTGGGCGAGACGACCGGAAGCCAGTCTGCCTTGTCCCAGCGGGTGCGGCGTCCGAGATGGGTCAGCTGGATCATCACGGCGCAGTCGTGCGCGTGGCAGGCATCCGTCAGCTCTTTCATCCAGCCGACGACCTCGTCTTTCCAGGCGAGGATGTTGTTGAAGACCGGCGGGCTGTCGCGGGCGACGGAGGCAGAGCCCGCCGTCATCGTCAGCGCCACGCCCGCGCGGGCCCGCTCGACGTGATAGGCACGGTAACGCTCCTTCGGCATCCCGTCCTCGGGATAGGCGGGCTCGTGGCTCGTGATCATCAGGCGGTTCTTCAGCGTCAGATGCTTGAGCTGATAGGGTTGCAGAAGCGGATCACTGGACATGGGCGGACTCCTTGAGGTCGGGTCGTGAGGGCAGGGGCGTCAGGCGTCGATCGAGACATCCCCGATCGGGTTCGAGCAGCAGGCGAGGACGTAGCCGTCTTCGATCTCGTCATCGGTGATGCCGCCATTGTGGACCATGTGGACCTGACCGCCCTTGGTCTTGATCTTGCAGGTGCCGCAGACTCCGAAAGTGCAGCCGGACGGCAGCGGCACGCCCGCAGCTTTCGCGGCGGCGAGCAGGGTTTCGGTCTCCTTGATCTTCGCGGTCTTGCCGGATTTGGCGAAAGTGACCTCGACGGCGGCATCCTCGTCGGGGGTCACGTCGTCTTCGGGCTCGACGGGGCGGTCGGCGACCGGCGCGTTGAAGCTCTCCTGATGGTAGTGGTCCATGTCGAAACCCAACCCGGTCAGCGCCTCGCGCACCGCGCGCATGAAGGGCTCGGGGCCGCAGCAGAACACTTCGCGCTCGAGGTAATCGGGGGCTGCGAGGCCAAGGATGAGCTGGTTCAGCTGCCCCTTGATCCCGGTCCAGGGCGCGTAGGGATCCTGCTCTTCAACCACCCATGTCAGTGCGATGCCGGGCAGGCGCGAGGCCATATGCTCCAGCCGCTCGCGGAAGATGATCTCGGACGGACGACGCGCGCAGTTGATGAAGACGATGTCCGGGTCGCTGCCCGCATCATAGAGCTGCGTCGTCATCGACATCATCGGGGTGATGCCGGAGCCTGCCGAGATGAACAGGTATTTCGACGCCGGATGCACGACGTTCGAGAACATCCCCGCAGGCCCCAACGCCTTGATCCGCATGCCGGGGCGCAGATTGTCGAGCATCCAGCGCGTGCCGAGCGAGGTCGGCTGTGCCTTGACCGTGACGGTGAGCGAGGTGGGCCGCGATGGCGACGAGGAGATCGTGAAAGTCCGGTGCAGCGGGCCGCCCGCCACCGGCAATTCCAGCGTCACGAATTGCCCGGCATTGAAGTGAAACAGCGCCCCTGAGGGCGGGCGAAAGGTGAAGCTCGCCGTATTCGGGGCCTCGGGCAGGAAGTTGACGCATTCCAGCGGTTCGTCGTCGGTCCAGAACTGAAGGAGCGGTTGAGCATTTGCTGCCATGAGCCTACTCCGCTGCGAGGCTGCGCGGGGCAATCGCGCGGGTCATGGTGGCGGCATACCAGTCGACGAACTGGATCACGCCCGATTCCCACTCCGGGCTGTAGGGGCCCGGCGTATAGGCCGGCGAATTGATGCCGCGCTGGTTGTCCTCGACGATCTCGCGATCCTGATCGTTGGTGGCGATCCAGACTTCGGTCAGCCGTTGCAGATCGTAATCGACCCCCTCGACCGCATCGCGATCCACGATCCAGCAGGTCGTCACCTCGGTCTGCGTGGGGCTGATCGGCATCACCCGGAAGGTCAGCGAAATGTCGGGCAGGAAATGGTTCCAGGTCGACGGGTAGTGGAATTTCAAAAGCGAGCCGGCATCGGGCAGGGCGACGCGGCCGAGGGGACGCCGCACCGCCGCCTGACCGTCCATCGTGTAGCTGACGGCATTGTCCTGCAGCGGCATCCGCGCGAGGCGGTATTGGCCGTCGCCACCCAGACGGAACTGCGCCGGGGCGCCGGATGCCTCACAGCGGTCGAAATGCCCCTGCAGCCGGCTCGAGATCGAGCCATCTGGGGAAACGCCCGCGACTTCCGGGTCGAGCGGGAAGGAGTTGCACAGCTCGGGGTGGTTGCTCGAGCAGTGATAACACTCGCGGTTGTTCTCCCAGACCAGCTTCCAGTTGCCTTCCTCGATGATTGAAGACGTGAAGGCGACCTTGCCCCGGTGCAGGTCGTGGACCTCCAGATAGGGGCGGGCCATCGCGGCGAAGGCCTCGAAATCGGGGGCGTCATCGGCAAGGCAGATATAGATCAGACCGCAGAGGTCGCGGGTCTGAACCGGGCGCAGCCTGTGCGCTGCCGGGTCGAAATCCGGCCCCATGTCGCGCGCCCAGAGCAGGCTGCCATCGAGATCGTAGGTCCACTGGTGATAGGGGCAGACCAGCTTGGCCACGCGGCCCGCGCTCGTCTTGCACAGGATCGAGCCACGGTGACGACAGTTGTTGTGAAAGCCCCGGATCTCGCCGTCGCTGCCCTTGACCAGAACGACGTCATAGGCCCCGATCTTCAGGCGCGCATAGTCGCCGGTCTTGACCAACTGGCAGGCGGGAATGGCGAAGAGCCACTGGCGATAGAAGATATGCTCGAGATCCGCCTCGAATATGCCCGGGTCGGTATAGAAGGCCCGGTCGAGCGAATATCCGGGTTTGCGATGTGCGAGCAGATCGGCAAGAGGAGGTGTCACGGGCGCGGCCTTTCCTATCCAAGCGTGATTTCACCTCATTTCAAATTTGCTTTTTTGTGCCTCTCAACGTCATAAATATTCATCCGGGGTGAGTTGAATTCACCCAAGACATATTTCGACATGGAATGGTTCGAAACCGACATCATGCAGCGCCCCTATGATCTTCCCTCGCTTAGCTCACTGAATTGTTTCGAGGCGGCTGCCCGAAAATTAAGCTTCAAGGCGGCGGCTTCAGAGCTGAACGTGACCCCGACGGCCGTCAGCCATCAGATTCGGGCGCTCGAGACGGAGCTTGGCCAGCAGCTTTTCCGCCGCCAGCATCGCGGCGTCGAATTGACCGAAGCCGGGGCCTATCTGTTCAACGCGGTGCAGCGCAGCTTCGAAGCCATTTCCGACGTCGTGCGCGACATGCGCGGGCCCGTCGCGGAAGACGACGTGATGGTGCTGGCCTCGACCGCGGTGAGTTCGCTTTGGCTCACCCCGAGATTGACGGAATTCTGGCTGACCCACCCGGAAATTAACGTCTCGCAGATCGTGAGCGACGCGGTGGATTTGGAAGCGACCGTCGATCTGAGCCTGCATTACGGCGTGTTCCCCGAAGGGGACGAAAGCTGCACGCAGCTCTTTCAGGACCGTATCTGCGCGGTCGGCTCGGAGGCTTTTGCCGCGCGTTACGGCATCGCCTCCGCGCATGACCTGCACCGTGTCCCGCTGATCCACATCACCCGCGAGCGCCATCGCTGGACCGAATGGCCCGACTGGCTGTCCGAGCTTGGGTGCCCGCAGCCGACCGGCAAACGGATCACCGTCAACAATTACATGATCGGGTTGCAGATGGCGAAGGAAGGCATCGGCGCCTTGCTGG
The DNA here is from genome assembly GCF_002213165.1 of Thioclava sp. F1Mire-8. Classification (NCBI taxonomy): domain Bacteria; kingdom Pseudomonadati; phylum Pseudomonadota; class Alphaproteobacteria; order Rhodobacterales; family Paracoccaceae; genus Thioclava; species Thioclava sp. F1Mire-8. Next base: position 79,718 of record NZ_NBNY01000001.1, read on the forward strand.
GCTGGGACGGCCTCGTGGGTCACTTGATCGAGGCCGAAGAGCTCGTCACGCTCGGGGCGGAAAGCGTCGTGTCACCGCAGTGCTTCTACATCAAGGTTCACCGGCGTGCCTCCGCAAAGGCGAAGAAATTCCGCGACTGGCTCGTCGCGCAGAGCGTCACGACGGCCAGCGCCTGAGCGCGCATCACCGCGATGTCGGGCTATCAGGGTTGACGTCAATGACGCCGAAACTGCTGGAATCGCCTTGCTTGCCGGCCTCTCCGATATAGCCTTCGGCCCCGAGGCCGCGTCGGAGCAGTTCGCGAATGGCGGCAGCACGGCTCGGCATCCGCTGGGAAAAACGCCAGTCATCCAGTGCTTTGATTTCGTCGTCCGAAACCATGATCTGGAGTCTGGTCAGGCGCTTGCCGTGGTCGTTCGCCATGAAACCCTCCGGACCGACTAAACTTACTCAACTTAAATTAGCTTACCCAAGGTTAATATCTTCGAGAAGTTTGTCAATTGAGGGCAGGGAGGTCACGAACTGCTCGCAGTCAAGGTTGTCAAGTGGCCGAGGGTGTTAAGTTTATGTAATTGAAATGAATACCGAAAACCTCAAATTCATGCTAGACTTCACACATGGAACAGAAGAACGCAGAGACATATCAAGGCGATCTGGTTCGTTCTCGCCCTGTTGTGCTTTTTACGAGTGAAACAGTCCTCGCGCTCGACCTCGAGCAGGTGCTGGAGGAGGCCGGATTCCGCGTCGCGCATTGCGCGACGTGCGATGTGAGTGAGCTGAAGGCGTATGGCCCGGGCGGGATTCTGGCGGCAGTGATTGACGTCACGCTGCACGAAGCCGCCGCTGCCCAAGCGCTTCCCTGGCTGAAACGGCACGGGATTCCCGCGGTCATCGTCGGCAGCGGTGCGGAGGTCGTCAATTTCGAACGATCCAAGTTCCCGAACATCGTCGCGGAATTCGAAAAGCCGGTGATCGCCGACGAATTGGTCCGGCAGTTCCGGCGTTATCTCGAGACCGCGCCGCCCGACCTGAGGCCCGCGTCTTCCAGCGCCGTCTGGAACCGGTCCGACGGCTGATAACGCGATCTCGTCGCCGACTGGTGGGCGGCTAAGGCGAGCGGGCAGATCGCATTTGGAAAGGTCGGGTCACATACAGACACGCGCCCCGGTTGGGGGCGCGCGTCCGTTCGCAGCCGCGTCATCCGGCCTCGGCCGACGCGATCTCGGGAGCGGCGATGTCAGGCCGCTTTCTCGGCAGACGGGGCCGCCGAGAGGGAGGCGATAGGACGGACCCGCCTGATCAGGAGCAGCGCGAGGCCAAGCAGCACTGCATCCGCAATCGGAAAGGCGAACCACAGGCCCTCGATACCGGCCAGCGCATTCATGAGGACCAGCAGGGCCGGCACCAACAACCAGGGCTTCACCAGTGTCAGCGCCGCCGTCCGCAGCGGATGGCCCATCGCCTGAAAGTGCATCGCGAGAACGAGGATCGGCCCGGTGAAGACGTAGAGCGCCGTCATCGGTCGCAGGATCGCGGCGACTGCCGCCGTGACCTGCGGATCTTCCGAAAACATCGCACCAAGCGGTTCACCCGCGACGAGACACGTCAGCGCCACACCGGCACACCAGAGAGACACGACGGCGATTGCGAGGCGCAGGGCCGCACTGGCGCGCGCCATGCGGCCTGCGCCGACGTTGTTTCCGGTGATGCTCTGCGTCGTCAGCGCGATCGCCATCTGCGGCAGGAAGGCCAGCCCGAGGATGCGCGTCACCACACCATAGGCCGCGACATAGCTCGCGTGATCCGCGGAGGTGGTGCCAATCAGAAGAAGAACGGTGCTGCTCACCAGCGCCATCCCGATGAAGGTCAGCGACAGCGGCAGGCCGAGCGCGAGAATCCGCCCCCATCCCGACAGCCAACTGGCCTGCACGAGCGCCCCGAGCGGCAGCAAATCCCGATCGCGCGCCCGCACGATCAGCACCAGCGCCAGCCCGAGGATCTGCGCGCTCACGGTGCCGAGGGCAGAGCCCGCGACGCCCAGCCCGAGGAGCACGATCGCGACATAGTTCGCCGCGATGTTCAGCAGGTTCACCAGCACCGAGAGCAGCGCGATCAGCCCCGCGCGTCCTTCGTTGCGAAGGGCATCGGCGTGCAGCCCCAAGGTGAACTGGACCGGCGCGCCGAGGATAAGGATCAGCAGGTAGCTGCGTGTTTCCGCCGCGACCGCTTCGTTCCCGGCGGCGAGGGCGGAGACGACGGATGGGCCGAGAGTCAGCGCCGCGGCGATCAACCCCGCGCTGAGTGCGAGCGCCAAGCCGTGCGCGCGGGCGAACACGGCGCCCGCCTTGCTTCGCTCGCCGGCTCCGAGATGGCGGGCGAGCAGGCTCGACATGCCGCCGCCGCCCAGGGCGGTCAGCGCGGTGAGCAACATGACGACCGGAAAGCCCAGGCTGACGGCGGCCAAGGCTTCAGCGCCGATGAAACGACCGACGAAGATGCCGTCGATCACGTTCAACAGCCCCCCGGTGGACATGACAACCGCCATGGGGAGCGCATTCGAGAGGAACAATCGCCCGACGGGGCGGGTCAGGAAGCGGTTTTCAACAGTGTTCGAAGCGGGTCCAACAGACATCGCTCACTCCTCCGCAGAGGCATTTCGAATGGGGAGGGTGCCTGCATTGCCCACCTGCGAAATGCATCGAGGGTGAGATGTCATCTTGCTCCGGGCTTCACCGTGACGTTTGTCTGCAGGCGGCAGGTGCCCGGCACCTGTCCGTTCGATAGCCGCAAATCACCGCTCGGGCAATATGGCGCAGCTCGGCCGGATCCGTTTCTCGCAGCGCATGATGTCCCTCTGCCACGCCTTGGGCGCGCGCGTTGCCGATGTCGACGCGGCGACGCGCCATTGCGTCAGGCGTCGACGGGCTTCACCTTCGGCGGGATCGGCGCTTCGGAGGGCGTGATGCCGTGTTTCAGCAGCGCCTTGTGCATGTAGCTTCCGCGCCGGGGGCGGTTGTTCTCGGCCTCTTCCAGACGCGGTTTCATCCGACGCGCCCACATATGCACTGCATAGGTCTCGTCGGTGAGGAAATCCGCCTCCACGTCGAAGCGCGACATGATCATCTTGTTCCGGTCCTTGAAGGAGATCGGATAGAAGGCCTGTTGCGAGAGCGCATGGTCCCACTCGCCGGTCTCGCGCAGGAAGTGGCTCAGCGCGGCCGGGCCGGTCAGTCCCCATTCCTGCTCGGAGAAATGCACCGGTTCGCCGCGATCGCGGGCTGCGCGCAATTCCTCTTGCTGCTCTTCCTTCAGCCATGGCCCGATCGCATAAGGGTCGGCCACGAAATCCAGCAGCCCGCGCAGGGTTTGCGACTCCGCCGGCAGGCGCATCACCGCGTTGCAGATCAGGTGCGGTTTCTCGAGCCCGAAAACGTAATCATCGGTGAAATCGAAGGGTTTCACGCAAAGCACATCGGCATCGACCCAGATGTAATCGGTCTTCTCCATCAGATGCAGCCGCCACAGATCGGCATGGATAGCCGGGCTTCCCGTGCGCTTGTGGCGGATGATCTTGTCGCCCGGAAATATGTCGCGCGCATCGCGCAGCGTCACGCCGGGCGGGGCGTTCGGGATCAGATTGTAGCAATAGAGCAGGGTATCATGGCCCGCGTCGACGAAGGATTTCAGGCTCAGCTGTTCGAGCCAGGACAGGCGGTCACCGATCCACAGGGTCGCGATCGTCGGCAATTGGGACAAGGGTAGGCTCCTGATTGGGAAGGTCTTTCGCGGCGGTCAGACGGCAGGCGGGGTGTAGATGGGCCAGTCGAATTGCTTGGCGATCTCGTCCATCGCCTTGCGGTAATGCGGTCGCCGCGCGGGGTGGGAGGATCTCAGCACCGCATGGGCATAGTCATAGGTCAGGCGCGGCCGCTTCATCGCGAGAAGCTGTTTCAGCAGGGTTTTCTGATAGGCGGGCACGGTGCGGCGCGCACGCAGCAAAGCGTAGATCTCCGCCGGGGTCGCGTCGCCCGCGACCACCCGTTGCGTGATCGGTTTTAGAACGCCCATCGCGGTAAGCGATGACCCCAGTCGATGGCCGAAGCGTCGACAGCGGATCCGGGTCACGTTGGGCGCGCGGAACAAGGTCGCGTGCATCGAATCCTCGCGCACCGTCGGATCGTAGAGGAGCCACATCTGCGCCGCCTGTGCGGCCTCATCGGGCGCATAGCCGTAGCGATCGGTGAAATTGCGCCGCCAGACCGCGCGATAGCGCCCTTCCCAGCCGCCGGTCACGTCGCGGTCGAGCGTGGCTTGCGGCGAGAGTGCGAGCACCGTGGCGCCGGGAGCTGCCGAGGAAAACGCCGCTGCCGCGTAGCCCGCCATCGAGGTGCCGTAGAACACCACGCGGCGGAACCGCTCGAAAAATCCGGTCTCGCGCATCTCGTCGAAGAAATCATAGACCGCTTCGGCGCGGTACCATGTCCAGCCATGCGCCCCGATGCCAAGCGCCGACCAGCCCTGCGAGTTGATGAAATTCACGCCCCAGGGCAGGCGCTCTTCGACCTTCTGGCGCGCATCGTCGAGATTGTCGAAGGTCACGACCAGCGTGTCGTCGCCCTCGACGAATAGTGCCTTATGCTCGGCATCGAGGCGGCGGTAGAAACCATGATCCGCCCCGATCCGTTCGAGCTGCCCAGTCCAGGCGATCTGGCGGTCTTTCAAGACGGTATCAGGCATTGGTGTAACCTATCTCGGCGGTTTGGCGGGGCCCGAAATCGTGGCCATGTCGGGCGTCTCTCGGGGCGAGAAATCATGAAAAATCGTTCACAATATGGCGGATAGCACAAATGGGGTCCAGCCTGCAGCACGCGGCTTGGCGCACTGGGGCAGGGCGGCTCGGCCAAGCCTCAGCCGGACGTGGCCGCGCGCAACCGGGCGGCCTCATGCATCATCGCGGTCAGCCGGGCGACCTCGGGGCGCTCGGTCATCTCGTGCTTCATCGTCAAGCCGACAGCGCCCGACATGAACTGCGCGCCCAGCGGCAGGCTCACCAGAAGCCCCGAGGCCAGTTCGCGAGCGACCACGCCGCGCGAGATGAACCACAGCATATCCGACCCTTCCAACAGCCCGAGTCCGGTCGCGAGCGACACGGTCTCGATCGGGCAGCGCGGCTCGGTGATGCCCTGCGCGCCCAGATAATCATCGACGATGCGCCGGATGATCGCGCCGCGCGTAGGCAGGATCACGTCGCATTGGCGCAGCGCCTCGGGGGCGGGGCGGTGCGCGAATGGATGGCCCGCGCGCGCGGCCAGAATGACCTCTTCCTCGTAGAGAAAATCGAAACGCAGCCCCGGCATGTCGGCGGCGGCGGGCATCCGTCCGATCATCAGGTCGATCGCCCCCGAGCGCAGACGGTCGAGCAGATACAGGTTGGGCCCGGTGCTGATCGAGAGCCGCGTGCCCGGATGGGCGCGGCTGAACTCGAGGGCTACGCCCGGAAAGATCGAGCCCGCCACCGTCGGCAGCGCGCCCACATTGATCACGTCGCCGATCCCGTCGCCGCTGAGCGCAGCCGCGCCGGCCTCCAGTTCCTGCAACGCCTGAATCGCATGGCGACGAAACGCCTCGCCCGCCGGCGTCACGGTCAACCGCCGCCCGCGTCGCTCCAGCAGCGCACCGCCCAGCATCGCCTCCATCTCGGAGAGGGTCTTCGACAAGGCAGGCTGTGAAATCCCCTGCTTACGCGCCGCAGCCGAGACCCCGCCTGCCTCGATCGTGTCGAGAAAGGCGCGGATGTGACGGAGCTTGAGACCTTTATGCATAGCCATGGGGTTATGGATTAACGTGCATTTTATATTTGGCTCAAGCGAAAACTTCAGAAAAGATTATGGTGGGAGGAAGAGGATGCACGCACTTAATTGCGACTGGGGGCATATCCATTACCGCGAAGACGGCGCGGCGCAGGGCGTCCCGGTTATATGTCTGAACTCGCTGGGCACCGATTTGCGGATGTGGGAAGGCCTTGTCGCCCCGCTCTCCGGCTATCGTCTGGTGCGGATGGACAAGCGCGGTCACGGGCTGAGCGCGACTTCCGAAACCGCCCCCACGATCACCGATCTGGCGCAGGATGCGCTGACGGTCGCCGATCATCTGGGTATCGAGGCGGGAGTGTTCGTCGGCTGCTCCATCGGCGGCATGATCGCGCAGGAGATCGCGCGGATCGCCCCCGAGCGGGTGCGTGCGTTGGTGCTCAGCAATACGGCCGCCAAGATCGGCACCGAGGAAAGCTGGGCAGAGCGGATCGCCACGGTGGAAAGTCAAGGTCTGCCCGCGATGGCGGACGGCGTGATCGAGCGCTGGTTCGGCCCCGCGTTCCGCGCCCATCCCGACTGCGCGCTCTGGGTGACGGAAGTCGCGCGCACGGATGCCAAGGGCTATGCGAATTGCTGCAAGGCGCTCGCCGGAGCTGATCTGCGCGACGCTCTGCCCGAGATTTCCGCCCCGACGCTGGTGATCGCGGGCAGCCATGACGGCGCGACCCCGCCTGAACAGGTCATGGAGATGGCCGCCGACATTCCCGGCGCGCGGGCCGAATTGATCGAAGGCGCGGGGCATATCCCCGCAATCGAGGCGCCCGACCACGTCGCGCGTCTCATCACTGAATTTCTGAAGGAGCACGAGCTTGTCTGAGCGATATGAAGCAGGGATGGAAACGCGCCGCCGTGTGTTGGGCGACGCCCATGTCGACCGCGCCGATGCGAGCAAGACCGAGTTCGACGCGCCGTTTCAGGAGTTCATCACCGAGGGCGCCTGGGGCTCGGTCTGGTCGCGGCCTGACCTGACGCCGCGCGAACGCTCCATCGTGACGATCGCGCTTCTGGCGGCGCAGGGCAATCACGAGGAAATCGCGATGCATACCCGCGCCACCGCCAATACCGGCGCCACGCCTTCGGATCTGCGAGAAGCGATGCTGCATGTCGCGGTCTATGCGGGCGTGCCCCGCGCCAATCACGCGATCAAGATCATCAAGGAAACGCTGAAGGAGATGGGCCAATGACCGGTCGTTTGATCCCCCGCGAGGCCGGTATCCACCCGCCTCTCTTCACGCCGGCCTACAAGACCTCGGTGCTGCGCAGCCCGCAGCGCGCGCTGATCGCCTTCGACAGCTCGCCCAGCGAAGAGACCGGGCCGACCTTCGGCCATGTGAAGCTCGGCGCGCTCGATAACGACCTGCTGCTGAACTATGCCCGCCCCGGCACCAGCGCCATTGGCGAGCGGATCATCGTGCATGGTCGGCTTCTCGACGAGAACAACCGTCCGATACCGAACGCGCTGATCGAGATCTGGCAAGCCAATGCGGGCGGGCGTTACCGCCACAAGAAAGACGGTTATCTGGCGGCGCTCGATCCCGATTTCGGCGGCTGCGGGCGCACGATCACGGGCGAGGACGGCTCCTACGCGTTCCGCACCGTGAAGCCCGGCGCCTATCCGTGGCCCAACGGTCCGAACGAATGGCGCCCGGCCCACATCCACTTCTCGATCTTCGGGCACAGCTTCGGCCAGCGCCTGATCTCGCAGATGTATTTCGAGGGCGATCCCCTGATCGCGCGCTGCCCGATCGCGCAGACGATCCCCGACAAGGCCGCACTCGACCGGCTCGTGGCGGCGCTCGACATGAGCGAGACGAAACCGATGGACGCGATCGCCTATCGCTTCGACATCGTGCTGCGCGGCCACCGCCAGACCCATTTCGAGAACCGTCCGGAGGGCATGTAATGGTGCAGAAATTCGACAAGCCGATCCTGACGCCCTCGCAGACGGCAGGGCCTTACGTCCATATCGGGCTCGCTCCCGAGGCGGGCGGCATCGAGGGGGCTCCTTTCGAGACGCTGGGCCGCGAGATCGCCGGGCCGGAGGCGAAGGGCGAGCGGATCAAGGTGACCTGCCGCGTCGTCGATGGCGGCGATCTGCCGCTGCGCGATTGTCTGGTGGAGACCTGGCAGGCCGATGCCGCCGGGATCTATCCGGGGCAGGAGGGGGCAGATCCGGCGGTCTCCGGCTTCGGTCGCATCCCCGCCGATTTCAGCACGGGCGAGATCATTTTCGAAACGATCAAGCCCGGCGCGATTGCGCTTTCGGGCGACCGCGAGACGCCGCCGCATATCTCGTTCTGGATCTTCGCGCGCGGCATCAATCACGGGTTGCACACCCGGATGTATTTCCCCGAGGACGATCTCTCGGGCGACCCGCTTCTCGCGCGGATCGAGCATCGCGACCGGATCGCCACGATGGTCGCCGAGGCGACCGGCCCGGGCGAATACCGCTTCGACATCCGCCTGCAAGGTGCGGGCGAAACAGTCTTCTTCGATATCTGAGCCATGACCCAGGATCCCTGCATCATATGTGTCGCGATCACCGGCTCCGTGCCGCAGCAATCCGACAATCCGGCGGTGCCGATCACGATCTCCGAGCAGATCGAGTCGACGCAGGCCGCGTTCGAGGCGGGTGCGACGATTGCGCATTGCCACGTCCGCAACGAGGACGGCTCGCCCAGTTCCGATCCCGACCGCTTCGCACGACTGATGGAGGGGTTGCATGAACATTGTCCCGGCATGATCGTGCAGCTTTCCACCGGTGGGCGCTCCGGCGCGGGCAAGACGCGCGGCGGGATGCTGCCCTTGCGGCCCGACATGGCCTCGCTCTCGGTCGGGTCGAACAACTTCCCGACGCGGGTCTATGAAAATCCTCCGGATCTGGTCGACTGGCTGGCCTGCGAGATGAAGACCTACGATGTGCGCCCCGAGATCGAGTGTTTCGATCTCAGCCACATCTTTCAGGCCGCGAAACTGGTCGGCGACGGGCGGTTGCCCGCGAATGTCCATGTGCAATTCGTCATGGGCGTGAAGAACGCGATGCCGGTCGACCGCGCGGCCTTCGATTTCATGCGCGAGACCCGCGCCCGCGTTCTGCCCGAGGCGACGTGGTGCGCGGCAGGCGTTGGGCCGGGGCAGGTGGTCGTCAACCAATGGTGCATCGAGACCGGCGGGCATTGCCGCACCGGTCTGGAGGACAACATTCGGCTGGATCGCGAAACGCTCGCACCTTCGAACGCGGCGCTTGTCCAGCGCACGGTCGATCTGTGTGAAAAAGCGGGCCGTCCGGTTGCCACATGGCAGCAGGCGCGCGAAATCCTCGCGCTGCCCATGAAGGGGGCCGCATGAGCCTCTCTCCCCTCGACAGCCCGCTCTGGTCCGGTCTCTATGGCGATGCGGAACTGGGTGCGATGCTCGACGATGCCGCATTGCTGGCGGCGATGGTGCGCGTCGAAGTGGCGCTGGCCGAGGCCTGCGCGGCCGAAGGCGTGGTGTCCGAGGCTGCGGCGACCGAGATTGCCGAGAAGCTGACCGGTTACCAGCCCGATCCGGCGACACTGGCCGAGGGCGCCGCGCGCGACGGAGTGCCGGTTCCGGCGCTGCTGAGCGATCTGCGCGCCAAGCTGTCGGAAGAGGCGGGGGAGGCGATCCATTGGGGCGCGACCTCGCAGGACATCATCGACAGTGCGACGGCGCTTTTGATGACGCAGGCGCTCGCCGTGATCGCGGCGCGGCTGCGGCGCGTGATCCGCGTGACCGGTGAACTGGCCGGGCGCGAGGCGGAGACGGTGATGGCCGGGCGAACCCGCAGCCAGATCGGTTTGCCGGTGACTTTCGGCGCGCTGGTCGCGTCCTGGGGCCAGCCGCTGATCGACGCGGCGGCGCGCATGGCGGTGATGCAGGGCGCTGGGCGGGTCGCGCTACATGGCGCCGTCGGCACCGACGCGGCGCTGGGCGACAAGGCGCAGGCGGTACGTAACCGCATGGCGGAGGCGCTGGGGCTTCAGGCCGAGGATCAGCCGTGGCACAGCCGCCGCGACGCGATGGCCGGGCTGGGCGCGCAGGCGGTGCTGTTGACCGGCTCGCTGGGCAAGATCGGCATGGATGTCGTGACCCTCGCGCAATCGGGGATCAACGAGGTGCGGATCTCGGGGGGGGGCTCGTCCACCATGCCGCATAAATCGAACCCCGTGGCCGCCGAGGCGCTGGTGGCGCTGGCGCGTCACGCGGCGCATCTGCAGGGGAGCCTGTTTGAATCCGCGCTCCATGGTCAGTTCCGCGACGGCGCCGCCTGGGCGCTGGAATGGATGAGCCTGCGCCCGATCCTCGTGGCCTGTGGCACGTCGCTGCGCCTTGCCGGAGAGATGCTGGAAGGGCTCGAGGCCGACGCCCCCCGGATGCGCGCCAATCTCGAGGCTGCGGGCTTCGGCCCCTATGCCGAGCGCGCGATCTTTACGCTCGCGAAGACGCTGCCGCGCAACGCGGCGAAGAAAGCGGTGCAAGAGGCGATGGCCGCACCCGATCCCGTGGCGGCGCTTCTGGCCGCCCATCCCGAACTCGACGGGAACATCCTGACCGATCCGCTTCTCGCGGCAGGGCAGGCCCCGGCGCAGGCGCGCGCTTTCGCGCAGCGCTGCAATGACCTTTGCGGAGGAAACGCATGAAGACTCAAGTCGCCATCATCGGCGGTGGCCCGGCCGGGCTGCTGCTTTCGCAATTGCTCGACCTGCACGGGATCGAGAGCGTCGTGCTGGAGCGCCGCTCGCGCGATTACGTGCTGTCGCGCATCCGGGCCGGGGTGCTCGAACAGGGCACCGTCGATCTGCTGCGCGCCGCCGAAGTGGGCGCGCGAATGGACCGGCAGGGCGAAATCCACGACGGTGTCGAGATCTCGTGGCACGACGAGCGGCTCAATATAGACATCAAGAGCCTGACGGGCCGAGGGGTAATGGTCTATGGCCAGACCGAGGTGACGCAGGACCTCTACACCGCCCGCGATGCGCGCGGCGGCACCGTGCTGCACGAGGCCGAGGTAACGGCAATCGAGGGGATCGAGGGCGACGGCGTCACCGTGCATTTCACCCATGAGGGCGAAGCGAAGACCCTGACCGCTGATTTCGTCGCGGGCTGCGACGGGTTCCACGGGCCGTCGCGCAAGGCGATCCCGGAAAGCCACCGTCAGGAATTCGAGCGTGCCTATCCGTTCGGCTGGCTTGGCCTTCTGTCCGAGACGCCGCCCGCCGCGCCCGAGCTGATCTACGCGGCCCATGATCGGGGCTTTGCGCTGTGTTCGATGCGCTCGCCCACGCTGAGCCGCTATTACGTGCAGGTGCCGCTGAGCGAAAAGCTGGAAGACTGGCCCGCAGAGCGGTTCTGGGACGAGCTGCGCACCCGCATCCCGGCCGATGTGGCAGAGACGCTGGTCACCGGCGAGCCGCTGGAGATGTCGATTGCGCCGCTGCGCAGCTTCGTCTCCGAGCCGATGCGCCACGGGCGTTTGTTCCTGGCTGGCGACAGCGCCCATATCGTGCCGCCGACCGGCGCGAAGGGCCTGAACCTCGCGGCCTCGGATGTCTATTATCTGCACCGCGCCTTCGATCGGTTCTACAACCACGGCACGTCCGAAGGGCTCGACGCCTATTCCGAGACGGCGTTGTCGCGGGTCTGGAAATGCGAGCGCTTCTCGTGGTGGATGACCTCGATGCTGCACGATTTCCCGGAAACGGGTGCGTTCGAGCGCCGGATGCAGCGCGCGGAGTTCGAATATCTCCAGATGTCGGAGACCGCACGCAAGAGCTTTGCCGAAAACTACGTGGGCCTGCCTTACTGACGGGCCGAACCGCCCCCGCGCAAGGGGCACAAAGGGAGGAAATAACGATGAAACTTACGAAACTGCTGGGCCTGAGCGCCGCAGCCATGCTCTGGGCAAGCGGGAGCTTCGCACAGGAGATCACCCTCAAGCTGCACCATTTCCTTGGCGCCAAGGCGCCGGTGCAGACACAGATGCTGGAGCCCTGGGCCAAGCGCGTCGAAGAGCTGTCGAACGGCAAGGTCAAGATCGACATCTACCCGGCGATGACGCTGGGCGGTCGCCCGCCGGAACTCGTGCAGCAGGCGCGCGACGGTGTGGTCGATCTGATCTGGACGCTCAACGGCTACACGCCGGGTCTCTTCCCGCGGACCGAGGTGTTCGAGCTGCCGACGGTCTATAACAACGACCCGGCCGCGACCAACCTCGCGATGCGCGACATGTTCGACAAGGAACTGAAGCAGGAATACGAGGACAAGGGCCTCGAAGTGATGTTCCTGCACGCCCATGCGGGCAACGGCATCCACACCGTCGATACCCCGGTTCACAGCCCCGCCGACGTGAAGGGCCTGAAGCTGCGCACGCCGTCGCGCACGGGGGCCTGGGTGATCGAGGCGCTGAACGCGCAGCCGGTCGCGATGCCGGTGCCGGAACTGCCGCAGGCGCTGTCGAAGAAGGTCGTCGACGGGGCGCTGATCCCGTGGGAAATCATCCCCGCGCTGAAGCTGCAGCAGCAGACACAGTACCAGATCGAAGGGCAGGACCATTGGCGTCTGGGCACCTCGATCTTCCAGGTGTCGATGAACAAGGCGAAATGGGACAGCCTGCCCGATGACGTCAAGGCGGCGTTCCGCAAGGCCTCCGACGAGGAGTGGCTGAAGGAAGTCGGCCAGATCTGGCGCACCAGCGACAATAACGGGATCAAGGCCGCCGAAGCCGATGGCAACGAGCTGATCACGCTCTCGGCCGACGAGACCCAAGCCTTCAAGGATGCGATGCAGCCGGTCGTCACCCGTTGGGAAGACGAGGTGAAAGGCCAGGGCATCGACGGTCCGGCGCTGGTGAAAGAAGCCCGCGAGCTGACCGCTGAAGAAGAAAAGAACCTGGCGAGCCAGTAACCAACGGAGCGGCGACGATCATGCATTCTGCAACTGAGACTTTCTTGCGCAAGGCGATCTATGCCTGGGCCCTCGCCGGAGGCGGGGTGCTTGCAGCGATCGTCGCCGTAAACGTCTGGACAGTGTTGGGCGGCTTTATCGGGCTGCCCTTCGCGGGGGACTTCGAACTGACGGAGATGGGGGTCGCCATCGCGGCCTTCATGTTCCTGCCCTACTGCCAATTGGCCGATCAGAACGTCACGGCGGATATCTTCACCTCGAAACTTAGCGCCGCCGTGCAGCGTCGCTTCTCGGCCATCGGCTCGGTGCTGGCGCTGGGGTTTGCCGCGCTTCTGCTGTGGCGGATGTATTTCGGGATGCTCGATCAGAAATCATATTCGCTCGCCACCACGATCCTGCAGATCCCGGTCTGGTGGGCTTACCTTCCCGCGCTTGCCTCGCTTGCGCTACTTTTCATCGCCGCAGCGCTGAGCCTGCGGGACAACTGGACGGGGCGTGCCTGATGGACCCGATTACTCTCGGCCTGCTTGGCCTCGCCATTCTCGTGGCGCTTATCGTCATGCGTGTGCCCATCGCTTACGCGATGATCCTCGTGGGCGCTGGGGGCACCGCGATCATCAACGGCCCGGCGATCTTGTTGAGCCAGCTCAAGACGCTCGCTTACGGTCAATTCTCGATCTATGACCTCTCGGTCGTGCCGATGTTCGTCCTGATGGGGGCGCTGGCCACCAAGACGGGCCTGTCGCGCGACATGTTCCGCGCCGCCAATGCGTGGTTCGGCTGGATGCGCGGCGGCACCGCGATGGCCTCGATCGCCGCCTGTGCGGGCTTCGGCGCGGTCTGCGGCTCCTCGCTCGCAACCGCCTCGACGATGGGCAAGGTCGCCCTGCCGGAGCTGGAGCGCTACAACTACTCTCCCGCGCTCGCGACCGGTTCGGTCGCGGCAGGCGGCGTGCTGGGCATCCTGATCCCGCCTTCGGTGATCCTTGTGATCTACGCGGTGATCGTGGAGGCCAATATCGTCACGATGTTCATGGCGGCACTGGTGCCCGGCCTGATCGCGGTCGCTCTGTTCCTGCTGACCATCGCGATCTATGTCCGCCTCGTGCCGAGCGCGGGCCCCGCGCAGGGCGTGTCGGACAAGGCCGAGTTCTGGGCGGCCACGCGCGGCGTGCTGCCGGTGCTGGGCATCTTCGGCGTCGTCATCGGCGGCATCTATGCAGGCTTCTACAACCCGACGCCCGCCGCTGCGATCGGCGTCTTCGCGGTCTTCGTCTACGGCCTCTTCCGCGGGCTGATGTCGCGCGAAGCCCTGCGCTCGTCCATCCTCGAGACGGCGGGCACCACTGGCATGATCTACCTGATCCTGCTGGGCGCGGAGCTTCTGAAGATCTTCATGTCGCGGGCAGGCGTGCCGCAAGCGGCTGCCGATATGGCGGTTAATTCCGGCTTGCCGCCGATGATGGTGATGGCGATCCTGCTGATCGCTCTGATCGTGCTGGGCTGCCTGATGGACTCGATGTCGATGATCCTGCTGGTGCTGCCCTTCTTCTGGCCGGTGCTGGTCGAGATCAATGGCGGTCTCTACCAGATGGCGGACGGCTCTGGCTTCGGCCTCTCGACCGACGAGCTGAAGGTCTGGTTCGGTATCCTTGCGCTTGTCGTGGTGGAGTTGGGGCTGATCACGCCGCCGGTGGGGATGAATGTCTTCGTGATCTCGGCGCTGGCGAAGAACGTTCCGATGGGCACCACCTTCCGCGGTGTCTTCCCGTTCTTCCTGTCCGAGCTCGTGCGCGTCGCGCTTCTGCTAGGCTTCCCGGCGCTGACGCTGTGGCTGCCTCGCGTGCTTGGTGGCTGATCCTCTCAAGACAAGCGGATGAGACGGAACGGGGGGGCGCAATCGCCCCCCGTTTCGCATTCAGCCCGCGCGCATCGGGGCGAGGGCCTCGTTCTCGACCCCGATCCGCACCCAGAGCATCGCCGCGTTCAGTACGGTGAACAGAACTGCGACCCAGAGCAGGCCCAGTACCATCGGGGCGACGAAGATCTCGGCCACGACCAGCATGTAATTGGGGTGCGAGACGTATTTGAATGGCCCGCGCGCGACCAGCGGCTCTTCGAGGATGATGATCCGTGTCGTCCAGCGTCCGCCGAGGCTGGTGAGGATCCAGATGCGCAGCACCTGCAGCACCGCAAAGAGAGCGAGCCAGCCGAAGTGTACGGGCTGGCCGAGGCCGAAGACGATCAGGCACAGAATCCACGCGCTGTGCATCGCGACCATCACCGGGTAATGCGCCGCGCCGACCTCACGGGCTCCACGCGCCAGAAGCCGCGCAGTGTTGCGCCTGGCGATGACAAGCTCGCTCAGCCGTTGGACGATGATGAAGGCCAGAAAGAGAACGCTCGGGAGGGACATCACGCGGCCTCCGCCTCGATTTGGGACGGGCCGACATGGAAGGGCAGGAACGAGGCGGTAAAGCCCGGCCCGAGCGCGCAGCCCATCATCTGCCCGGTCTTGCCCGCATCCAACACCGCGCGCATCACGAAGAGCATGGTCGGCGCCGACATGTTGCCCGCCTCGCGCAGCACGTTGCGCTCGGCATCCAGCACGCCCTGTTCCAGATGCAACGCGGCCTCGATCGCTTCCACGACCTTCGCGCCGCCCGGATGGCAGACATAGCGGTCGATATCAGCGTGATCGAGGTTCGCGGCCCGCAGCGCGCCCTCCGCCGCCGTCGCGAATTCGGAATTGACGAAGCCCGGGATCGAGCGGTCGAAGATCACGCCGAAGCCGATCTCGTCCACGTCCCAGCCCATGATGTCGAGCGTGTCGGGCCATGTCTTCTGGTGCCCCTGACCGAGCGAGATCACCTGACCCGCGCCCGGCGCCTCGGTGCTGATACAGGCCGCAGCCGCGCCATCGGCGAAGAGGACGGCAGCGACGATATCGGCCTTCTGCATCCGGTCGGCGCGAAACGAGAGCGAGCAGGTCTCGACCACGACGAGCAGCACTTTCGCGCCCGGACGGCCCGCCGCGATGGATTGCGCCGTCGACAGTCCCGAAACGCCGCCCGCGCAGCCCAGGCCGAAGATCGGCACGCGCATGATGTCGTCGCGAAAGCCCATCTCGCCCAGAACCTGCGCCTCGAGCGAGGGCGTCGCGAGGCCGGTCGAGCAGACGGTGACCACGCAATCGACCTCCGAACCCTGCCAGCCTGCGGCGTCGAGCGCCGCCTGCGCCGCGTCGATGAACAGCGCTTTCGCGCCCTCCATGAACGCCGCGTTGCGATCCGCCCAGCCGTGGGCTTCCGAGAACCAGTCGATCGGCACGACCGAATAACGCCGGTCGATCCCCGCCGTGTCGAAGGTTTTCGAGAGCCGCTCGAATTGCGGGTAGGTCTCGCCGAAGATGATCTCGGCCCGCTCGCGCACCTCGGATTGCGCGAGGCAATGCGGCGGCAGAGCGGTGGAGAGACCGTGGAGGTAAACTGACATGGCAATTCCTTTTCGCTGAAGGCTGATGCTGGTCAGTCCTTGAGGAAACTGTTCGAAAATCTCGGGGGCGCGCTGGACTACCCTGTAAGACAACGGCCCGGAGCCGGGTTTGGTTCAGCCGCAAGGAGGAGAAAGCGGGGACACGCGACGTTATCCTCTAGGTTTAAGGTCGCCTTGTAGGTGCCTGAAAGCACTTGGTTTCGTGTTATTGGATCTGCACAGCTTTCCGACCTCAACACCAAGCTGTGATCGCTGGCTGGCGCACCGGTTCCACGGTCAGCTTTCGTCATCGACGAAAGGCAGGCACGTGAGCGGAACCTGCGGCGGCATACTTTCACTTTAAAGTCGCCTCCTAGGGCTTTGGTTTTGAATGATTTCTCGAAACCGGCGCGCCCCCAACCGAAATGATCCGCGACCGCGACGCCGCAGTGCGGCACACGGCGACTTGAGGCTGAAATCGCGCTTCGAAACCGGTTTCGGCTTTACGAAATCGGTTTCGGTGACCTAGTCTCTCGCCATGGAGGAGATTCGCGACACCGATAAGAAACCGTCCGAGCCGGCACCGCGCCGGGTTCGGATCTCTGACCTTGCGCAGGCGCTGGGGCTGACCAAGAGCACCGTGTCGCGCGCGCTCAACAACTATTCCGACATCTCGCCCGAAACCCGCGAACGCGTGGCGCGGGTGGCAGCCGAGATGGGCTACGCGCCGATGCCCTATGCGCAGGCGGTGCGTACGGGGCGGGTACGGGCGCTGGGCCTGGTGCTCGAACTGGACGCACCGGACCGCTACGGCCCGTTCCTTACGGATTTTCTGGGCGGGATCACGCAGGAAGCCTCGCTGGAAGGCTGGACCCTGACGATCGCCTCGTCAAATTCGCGCGAGGAGATGGAGGATACGGTCACGCGGCTTCTGCAGGAGCACAAGGTCGATGGTTTCATCCTGCCGCGAACGCAGGTCGTCGACCCGAGGGTGAAATTCCTGCAATCGAAACATGTGCCCTTCGTTCTGTTCGGCCGCACCGGTCACGGCAAGCCCGATCCGGGCCTGTCGTGGTTCGACGTCGATGGCGAGGGGGCGATGCGCGCCGCCGTCGCGCGTCTGGCGGGTTTCGGCCATCGCCGCATCGCCTTCGCCGGGTCGCATACGAGCTACAATTTCGCGCTGTTGCGCCGAGACGGCTACCGAAAGGGGCTGGAAGAGGCCGGATTGCCCTTCGATCCCGCGCTCGAGGTGATGGAGGTCTCGAACCGCGCGGAAGGGGCAGAGGCCGCGCGCCAGTTGCTCGACCTGGCCGAGCCCGCGACGGCGATCGTCTACTCGACCGACGCGACGGCGCTCGGCGCCTATGACGTGGCGCGCGAGCGGAGGCTGACGATCGGGCGCGATCTGTCGGTCATCTCCTATGACGGCATTCCCGAGGGCGGGATGGTCGATCCGCCCCTCACGACATTCGCAGTCGACAGCCAGCATGCGGGCGCGCGTCTCGCGTCGCTGCTGATCGCGCAGCTCCGTGGTGCGCCGCCCGGTGAGCTGACGGAACTGGTGGCGGCGCAACTGGAACCGGGAGGCTCCGACGGGCCGCCCGTCGACCCATAAGAGTAACGCAATCTACCGGGAGGAAAGTAAATGAAATCGATACTTGGACATAAAACGGCGATGCTGATGGGCTCGACCGTACTTGCGCTGATGGCGGGCGCCGTCGCGGTGCAGGCGCAGACGATCAAGTTCTGGACCACCGAGGAACAGCCCGAGCGTCTGGCCAAGCAGCAGCAGATGGCCGACGACTTCAAGGCCAAGACCGGCATCACCGTCGACGTGATCCCGGTCACCGAAAGCGACCTGAACCAGCGCGCGACCGCAGCCTTCGCGGCGGGGGACCTGCCCGACGTGATCTACACGCCGCTGCAGAACGTGCTGCCCTGGACCGATGCGGGCATTCTCGACACGCTGGCGAGCTCGGACGTGGTCGACAAGCTCGATCCGGCCACCTTCGCGCCCGGCGCGCTGAAGATGGTCGAGACCGATGGCGATTACGCCGCGGTGCCGGTCGATGGCTGGACGCAGATGATCCTCTACCGCAAGGATCTGTTCGACAAGGCGGGCCTCGCGCCGCCGACCGATTTCAAATCGATCGAGGCCGCGCTCGACAAGCTCAACGATCCGCCGAACATGTATGGTTTCGTCGCAGCGACCAAGGTCGACGACAACTACATGAGCCAGATCCTCGAGCAGATCTTCCTCGCCAACGGCGTCTCGCCGGTGGGGCCGGACGGCTTCAAGCCGCTCGACGAGAAGAAGACGGTCGAAGTGCTGAACTTCTACAAGAAGCTGGCCGACGCCTCCCCGCCCGGCGAGAACTACTGGAAGCAGTCGCGCGAGCTGTATTTCGCGGGCAAGGCGGCGATGATCATGTGGTCGCCCTTCATCCTCGACGAACTGGCCGGTCTGCGTGACAGCGCCCCGCCGATGATCAACGACGATCCGACCTCGACCGAGCTGTCGAAGGATACCGGCGTCGTGACCAACCTCGCGGGCCCGTCGAATCCCGACGGTGCGAGCTGGGCGGACCTGCGTTATTTCACCATCACCGCCGACGCCGACACCGATGCGGCCGAGAAATTCGTCGATTACTCGATGAATGACGGCTACGAGCAGACGCTGTCGATCGCGCCCGAGGGCAAGTTCCCGACGCGTCGCGGCACCGATGAGGATCCGGAGAAGTTCACCAAGCTCTGGGCGACCCTGCCGGTGGGCGTGGATCGCAAGGCGCCGCTCAAGGATCTCTACGATCCGGCCGTGGTCGACGAGATCACCAAGGGTCTCGACACTGCACAGCGCTGGGGCGTGAAAGACGGGCAGCTCGCGCTGGCCTCGAAGATGCTCAACAGCCAGGTCATCAACCGGGTTGTGCGCGACTTCATCGACGGCAACATCTCGGCCGAGGATGCGGTCGCGAAGATGAACGACGAGCTGGGCAAGATCAACTGATCCGATCTCTGGCCGGGGCAGGGCGGTCGCGCCTTGCCCCGGGACCGAAGCCCGCTCTGACTGCATGGATTGGAGACTGTCATGACCGACATATCGCCGCCCAAGGGGCGCGGCGCGCTTGCCCGTCGCGAAGCGCGTCTCGCCTGGGGCCTGCTGTTCCCGACCATCGCGATCGTGGCGCTCGTTGTGATCGTGCCGCTGCTGGCGATCTTCTGGATCTCCTTCAAGCCGGTGACGTTGGGCGATCTGCGTCCGGCCGAGATCCGCACGCGGGTGGCGCTGCGCGAGCGGGGCGATCAGCCGCTTCTCGAGTTGCGCGTGATCAATCCGTCGGGCGAGCAGGAGATGACCAAGGCGGGGTTGAATGTGACCCTGCCCGAGGGCGTGACGCTGACCGGCGATCTGCCTCAGGGCTGCGCGATGGACGGGCAGGACCTGTCTTGCGATTTCGGCACGCTCGAACCCGGCGCGAACGAGCGGTTCCGCGTCGATGCGCAGGTGACCGGCGATACCCGCGCGGCAGAGCGCGCGATGCGTGACGCCGAGGTCACGGCGACCGGCCACGTCTCGAACGTCCTGACGAATTCCACCTTCACGCTCGAGAACTTCCGCCGGCTCTTTTCGGGCAGCGAGTTCTGGAGCGTGCTGGGTATCACGCTGTTCTACACGGTCTTCGGCACGCTGGGCGCGCTGGTCGTGGGGCTGTTCGCGGCGCTGCTGCTCAACAAGAGCTTCCGCGGGCAGGGCATTCTGCGCGGGCTTTACCTGTTTCCCTATGTCGCCCCGGTGATCGCGGTGGCCTTCACCTGGATCACGCTCTTCGATCCCTATTCCGGCTCCGCCAACGCGCTGCTGGTGCAGATGGGCGTGAGCGAAGGCGCGATCAACTTCTTCGGGGCCAAGCCGCTCGCGCTCATCATGGTGACGGTGTTCGAGATCTGGCGCTATTTCCCGCTCTCGTTCCTTTTCATCCTCGCGCGGATGCAGAGCATCGACACGGATATGTACGAAGCGGCGGATATGGACGGGGCCTCGCCGTTCCAGAAATTCTGGTATCTCTCGATGCCGCAGCTGCTGGGGATCCTCTCGGTCCTGTTCCTGCTGCGCTTCATCTGGACCTTCAACAAGTTCGACGACATCTTCCTGCTCACCGGCGGTAATGCCGGCACGCGGGTCCTGACGGTCAATGTCTACGAACAGGCTTTCGCGGTGTCGAATATCGGTGCGGGTGCCGCGGTCGCCGTGGTGATCTTCGCCTGCCTTCTGGTTTTCTCGGGGCTGTTCTTCCGCACCATGAGCCGGGAGGAAGGGCTATGAAAATCCTGCATAAAGGCTATCTCGCCGGGCCGATCATCGGAGCGCTCTGGGCGCTGGTCATGTCGGTCACGCTGGGGGTCGCGATTTCCTTCGCCACCGGGGCTGCGGCCAAGCCTGCGCTGATCGGCTCGCTGATCCTCGGGCTTGCGACCGGGTTTGCCCGCGTGCGCATCGCCAATCGATGGGCTGCGGATGCGGTGGCGGTGGTCGTGGCGCTGGTGCTGATGGCCATCGGCCTCGGCGCGCTGCAATTCGACGAAAGCTTCAACTTTGTCTGGCGCTTCGTCCTCAGCGTTGTGCTCGCGGGCACGGTGTCGATCCCGCTCAACTCGATCCTGCGCGAGCTGCAATTCGGCGCGCTCACCCGCCACCAGTTCGAGGATGCGGTGATCCGCTTCCTGACCGGTTTCGGCTACATCTTCTTCACCGCGATCGTGGTCATCCCGTTCTACGTGATGGTCATGACCTCGATGAAGTCGCAGCAGCAGCTGATGCTCAACCCGCTCGATTTCTCGATCGACCTGAGCCGGGGCTGGCACCTGTTCGACAGCTATTACGAGCTGATGACGCGGTTCCATTTCGGCCGCTACCTCTGGACGAGCTTCTACGTCTCGGTGCTGACCGTGCTGCTGACGCTGCTGTTCTCGGTGCCCGGCGCCTATGCGGTGGCGCGGCTGCGCTTTCGCGGGCAGAAAGTGTTCTCGCGCGGTATCCTGCTGATCTACATGGTGCCGATGATCGTGCTCGCGCTGCCGATCTACATCGCCTACTCGATGGTGGGTCTGCGCAACTCGATCCTCGGGATCGTGATGATCTATCCGGTCACCACGATCCCGGTCGCGCTTTATATGCTGCAGGGCTATTTCCGCGGCCTCCCCGTCGAGGTCGAGGAGGCGGGGCTGATGGATGGGCTCTCGCGGCTCAAGGTGATCTGGAAGATCACGCTGCCGCTGGCGCTGCCCGCGATGGCCTCGGTCGGGCTCTATGTCTTCATGATCGCGTGGAACGAGTTCCTGCTCGCCTTCATGCTGCTCGACGATCCCAGCAAATTCACCCTCACGCGAGGCATCGCCTCGCTCAACTCCTCCGAGATCCCGCGCCAGCACCTGATGGCGGGCGCCGTCATCGCGACGGTGCCGATCATGGCGCTGTTCCTCGGGCTCGAACGTTTCATGACCCGCGGCCTGACGGCCGGCGCGGTGAAAGGATAAGACATGATGACCGAAACTGTGGCCGCCACCGATTTCTCCGACCGGGACGCTGCGGCGCGCGAAATCCTTACGCAGAACGACCGGGGCGGCTATACCGTGCCGACCGATGGCCTCTATCCCTACCAGTGGAACTGGGACAGCGCCTTTGCGAGTCTCGGTTTCGCCGAATTCGACCTGGACCGCGCCTGGCAGGAAATCGAGACGCTGTTCACCGGGCAATGGGACAGCGGCATGGTCCCCCATATCATCTTCCACAAACCCGATCCGGGCTATTTCCCCGGTCCCGACGTCTGGGGTTGCAACGGGCCGATCGCGTCCTCGGGCATCACCCAGCCGCCCGTGGCACTCAGCTTCGCGACGCGGCTTCTGGCGGCCGATCCGGAGGCGGGGAAAGCTCGCTTCGCGGCCCTTTATCCGAAGATGCGCAAATGGGCGGAGTGGTTCCTGAAATGGCGCCGTGACGAGAAGGGCGCGATCTTCGTGATCCATCCGTGGGAATCCGGCCGCGACAATGCGCCGGACTGGGACGACGCGATGAGCAAGATCGACCCGCAGGACGTGGGCTATTACGAGCGCCGCGACACCCAGCATGTCGACGCCTCGATGCGCCCGACGAAATACGATTACGACCGCTATATCTGGCTGGTGCAGCGCGCCAAGGCGCTGGATTGGGACGATGCCAAGGTCGCCGAGGACAACCCGTTCAAGGTGGCCGATCCGACCATGCATTTCATCCTGATGCGGGGCCTGCGCGACCTTCTGGCGGCAGGTGAGGCGCAGGATCTCGATACCGGCGACATGGCCGCGCAGCTGGCCGAACTGGAGGCCGGTGCTCAGGCGCTGTGGAACCCCGGCATGGGCTTCTACGACAGCTACAACTGCAACAACGGCATCTGGTCGAACGCGCTGAGCAACGCCTCCTTCCTGTGCTGGTTCGGCGGGCTCGACGCGCCGCAGATGGAGCAACACCTCGCCCGCGTGCTAGATGCCGCGCCCTATGGCGTGCCCTCGCTCGCGCCGTTCGATCCGCGCTTCGACGCGAAGCGCTACTGGCGCGGCCCGACCTGGGGGATGATGAACATGATGATCGGCGAGGGCGCCTCGGAACGGGGCGTCGCGCTTGGCGAAGAGGTCCGCAAGCGCACTCGCGAGGTGATCGGGCGCTACGGTTTCGTCGAGTATTTCGACCCGATGACGGGCGCGGCTGCGGGCGGCAAGGCATTCACCTGGACGGCGGCCGTCTGGCTCGCCTGGGCCGGCAAGGAGGGCTGACATGGGGTCGATCACGTTAAACGGTGTCGAGAAATGGTTCGGCGAGGTGCAGGTCATCAAGGGGATCGACCTCGAGATCAAGGATGGCGAATTCGTCGTCTTCGTCGGGCCTTCCGGCTGCGGCAAGTCCACGCTTCTGCGGATGATCGGCGGGCTCGAGGATACCTCGCGCGGGGCGATCGAGATCGACGGCGCGAACGTCACCGATCAGCCGCCCTCGAAACGCGGCCTCGCGATGGTGTTCCAGTCCTACGCGCTCTACCCGCATATGTCGGTGGCCGAGAATATGGGCTTCTCGCTCAAGATGGCCGGGGCGCCGCAGGGCGAATGGCGCGCCAAGGTCGACGAGGCTGCGGACATCCTGAAACTGCAGAGCTTCCTCGACCGGCGGCCCAAGGACCTGTCTGGCGGCCAGCGTCAGCGCGTGGCAATCGGGCGCTCGATCGTGCGCGACCCGACCGCGTTCCTTTTCGACGAGCCGCTGTCGAACCTCGATGCGGCGCTGCGCGTGGAGATGCGGCTTGAGATCGCGCGGCTGCACCGCAATCTCAAGCGCACGATGATCTACGTCACCCATGACCAGGTCGAGGCGATGACGCTGGCGGACCGGATCGTGGTGCTGGAATATGGCAAGATCGCGCAGGTCGGCACCCCGCGCGAGCTTTACGAGAAGCCCGCGAACCTGTTCGTGGCGCAATTCATCGGCAGCCCGAAGATGAACGTGATGCCCTGCGCGGTCACGGATGGTCGCTACAGCCTCGAAGGCGGGCGCAGCGGGGCCTGTCCCGCGCCGCAGACCACGCAGCTTGGTATCCGGCCCGAGCATATCTCGCTCGTGGCTGAGGGCGAGGGGCAATGCGACGGTCGCGTCGATGTGGTGGAATTCCTGGGCGCCGATACGTTCATCCTGTTCGATTGCGGACCGCTGGGCGCGATCAATGTGCGCGTCGCGGGCGATACCGACCTGCGCCCGGGCGATGTCTCTGGGTTGGCCTTCGAGGCCGACCGCACGGTGTTCTTCGACGCCGACGGCATGGCGGTCTGAAACCGCGCGCCCGGGCGCTCATCCCGGGCCGCAGGGCAGGGCGCAGGCCTTAGCTCGCCGTTCAAAGGCACCGAAATCGGCAGTCCGATGCCTTTTGGCGATCGGGCTGTTGTACTGGCGGAAGGTCGGGCAAGCGGCGGCGTTTACATAATTTTTCTCAATAATCATTGGGTTCCGTGACGCTTTTCTCAAATTAATGTTACCGGCGGACGATTGCTGATCGGGGCCGTGGAGGCTAGGTTTTGCGGCAATCGTCGAGCGGGCGCATTCGCGTGCATTGCGCAACCTGATGGTCGACGATGGGCCGAGACGCTCCTCCGGGTGGGAAAACACGCCCGTGCGGGGAGGTCAGGCGGTCTCGTCACGCGCAAAGCGAATGCGGTCCGACAACGATCGCAAACAATCCAACGGATGAGAGGAAAACACATGCGGAAGACGACACTTCTCGCGGTCGCCGGTGCGACTGCAATTGTGACCGGTTTTGCAGCTCAGACCGGGACTGCCCGCGCTGCCGAGCAGTGCGGCGACATCTCGATCGCCCAGATGAACTGGGCCGCTGCCGAAGTCACCACCAACATCGCGAAATTCATGCTGGACCAAGGCTACGGCTGTAACACCAGCCTGGTCAAATCCGACACCATCCCGGCCATCACCTCGATCGCCGAAAACGGCCGCCCCGACGTCGTCACCAACCTGTGGCTGAACTCGGCCGGCGACGCCTACAAGAAGCTCGAGAGCGAAGGCAAGATCAAGCGCGTCGCCAAGACGCTCCAGCCGGGCGGCGTCGAAGGCTGGTGGATCCCCACCTACCTCGCCAAGGAGCACCCCGAGCTGAAGACCATCGAGGGCGTGATGGCGCACCCCGACTGGGTCGGCGGCACGTTCAACAACTGCCCGGACGGCTGGGGTTGCCGCGTCGTGAGCGACAACCTGATCAAGGCGCTCGACCTTAAGAGCTCGGGCATCGAGGTGTTCAACCACGGCTCCGGCCAGACGCTCGCCTCGTCGATCGGTTCGGCCTTCGCCGACAAGAAGCCGTGGTTCGGCTACTACTGGGGCCCGACCGTGGTCATGGGCAACTATGACATGACCCGCGTCAAGCTTGGTGACTACGACAAGGCCAAGTTCGACAAGCTCCAGAACAAGGACACCAAGGATCCGCAGGTTTCCGACTTCCCGGCAGCGCCCGTGCTGACCTCGGTGACGAGCGACTTCGCGAAGACCCACCCGGCCGAGACCGAGTTCTTCTCGAAGATGAGCTTCAAGACCGACACCATGTCGAAACTGCTCGCGTGGCAGGACGAGAACAAGGCGTCGGGTGAAGAGACCGCGGTCTACTTCATCAAGAACTACCAGGACACCTGGAAGAACTGGCTCAACGCAGACGCCCAGAAGAAGCTTTCGAAGCTGATCGGCGGATGATCGTGACGCGCGCTTGATGCGCACACCTTGGACGGGGCCGAGGCAGGCCCCGTCCTTTTTCGATCCATCACGCAACAACATGGGGCGGGTCCTCCCCAATGACCCGGAAAACCAATGGCAGCTTACGAGAATTTCTTTAACGCCGTGGGGCTGAAGGACTGGTGCTCGGCTGGCGGTGACGGTGGCGGCGGCATGACGTCGATGGCCGACCTGATCGCACAGACCGACGGCACCACGACGCAAGGCCCCTCCCTATGGAACTGGCCCTTTCCCTCGCTCGACGCCCTCAACAAGGCCTGCGCGGCGATCCCGCCCTCGCGCGACGTGACGCAGGGCCTCGAAGACGGATTTCTCGCGATCCGTGGCGGTCTGCGTGCCGTCGTCGACCCGCTGACCCAGCCGCTGAGCTGGGCGCTGCGCGACATGCTCTGGATCATGACCAACACGCCGTGGTGGCTGATGGTGCCGATCCTGATGCTGATCACCTGGCTGGTAACGCGGTCCTGGAGACTTGTGGTCTTCGTGCTGGTCTCGATCGCCTTCCTCGCCTTCATCAACCATTACGACGCGGCGATGCAGACGCTGGCGATCATCTTCGTCTGTGCGTTCATATGCGTTCTCTTCGGCGTGCCCATAGGTATCG
Source organism: Thioclava sp. F1Mire-8 (assembly GCF_002213165.1). Taxonomy (NCBI): domain Bacteria; kingdom Pseudomonadati; phylum Pseudomonadota; class Alphaproteobacteria; order Rhodobacterales; family Paracoccaceae; genus Thioclava; species Thioclava sp. F1Mire-8. Next base: position 105,912 of record NZ_NBNY01000001.1, read on the forward strand.
CGATGTCGCGGAGCGACAGGCTCCAGCGCACCGTGATCCCGATCCTCGACATGCTGCAGACGCTGCCGCCCTTCGTCTACCTGATCCCGCTGATCTTCCTGTTCTCGGTGACCGAGCCGAAGCTCTACGGTATCGCGATCATCCTCTACGCGATCGTGCCCGTGGTGCGCCTGACCGATCTCGGCATCCGACTGGTCGATCCCGACGTGATCGAGGCAGCCGACGCCTTCGGCATGACCAAGCGCCAGAAGCTGTTCGGCGTGCAGATCCCGCTCGCGCTGCCCAACATCATGGCCGGCGTGAACCAGACGATCATGATGAGCCTCGCCATGGTGGTGATCGCTTCGCTCGTCTCGGCCCCGGGTCTGGGCGTGCTCGTGCTGCGCGGTATCCGGTCGCTCGAACTGGGTGTTGGTCTCGTGGCGGGCTTCGGCATCGTGATCATCGCGATCCTGCTCGACCGCGTGACGAAAGCCTCGCTGGCGCGGATCGACACCAGCAAGAGCGGCAAGTGAGGAGACAGGCATGACCAAGGAAATCAAGGTCTCGATCCGACATCTCTACAAGATCTTCGGGTCGGATCCGCAAGCGGCGCTGGAAGACGTGAAGGCAGGCATGGGCAAGCCGGAACTGCTCGAGAAGCGCAACCACGTGCTCGGGCTCAGCGACATCAACGTGGACATGAAAGAGGGTGAGATCACCGTCATCATGGGGCTTTCGGGCTCGGGTAAATCCACGCTGATCCGGCACCTCAACCGGCTCATCGAGCCGACCGCGGGGGAGGTTCTCGTCAATGGCGAGAACATCCTCGACTATAACGAGGCGCAGCTGCGCAAACTGCGGCGCGAGCGGATGTCGATGGTGTTCCAGAAATTCGCCCTTCTGCCGCACCGCACGGTGGCGGAGAATACGGCGATGGCGCTGGCCACCCGCGGCTTCCCGGCCTCGGACTATGTCGCGGAAGCCGAGAAATGGCTCGACCGTGTCGGGCTCGGGGGCTACGGGGACCACCACCCGCACCAGCTCTCGGGCGGGATGCAGCAGCGCGTGGGGATCGCCCGGGCGCTGGCGTCGAACTCGGACATCATGCTGATGGACGAAGCCTTCTCGGCGCTCGATCCGCTGATCCGGACCGACATGCAGGACCTGCTGCTCGAGCTTCAGGCCGAGCTGCACAAGACCATCATCTTCATCACCCACGATCTGGACGAGGCGCTCAAGCTTGCAGATCACCTGGTGATCCTGAATGACGGTCGGGTGGTCCAGCAGGGCGAACCGCAGGAGATCCTCCTCAATCCGGCGGATCCCTACATCGAGGACTTCGTGGCCGACATCAACCGCGCCCGCGTGCTGCGCGTGCGCTCGGTGATGGAGCGTGGCGCGCCGGAAGGCGAAATGTCGGGCGATATCGACGGCAACGACAACCTCGAGAGCGTCATCGCCAAGGCGGAAGGGGCGCTCGACCGCCGCTACCGCGTGATGATGGGGGGCGAGCCGGTGGGCAGCCTCACCATGCCCTCGATCATGCGCGCGCTGGTGCCCGCGCAATCCTCGGGCGAAACCGCCAAGAGGTAAGAAGAAAGGGATCCGCCCCTGTATTGGGGCGGGTCCGACCCGCCGCGCGACAGGCGCGGGCTTTTCCCAAATATAAGCGTGGGATGCCGCAGGAGCGGGGTGCGCGCTGCCCGGTGTGCTGTCGCATCCCGGGCCGTGTCCTTAGCTGCGCACCACGTAGACCGAGCACTCCGCATGGGTCACGACATGCGACGCCGTGGTGCCCAGCAGATAGTCCTTCACCTTCGGGTTGGCGGCTTCCATCACGATGAGGTCCACCTTGCGCTCGTCTGCCAGCTTGACGATCTGACGATGCACGGCGCCCTTGCGCACGACCATCTCGATCTCGGGCACCCCGCTGGCGGGATTGTCGTTGACGAACTTGCGCAGCTGCTGGCCCCAATAGGTATCGGAGTTGTAGATGTTGAGATTACGCTCGATCTCGGGCGCGATCGTCGCGACGATCAGCTTGGCTTGGCGCCGCCGCGCCATCTCGACGGCTTCCATGTAGGCATGATGTTCGACCTGGGCGTGGCGCAGGTTGATGGGGCAGAGGATGAGCTTTGTCTGGCGTGCCATGATGGCCTCCGGGAAGTTCGAGGCGGAAAATGAACCTCGTGGCGACCGGGCGCGTACCCGGATTGAAACAGCCTCGCCCCTACGACGAATTCCGGAGCTCGAAATGGGCATAAGCGTCACTCCGATGTCGCGCAGCGACATAGGCGCCCGCAAAGAGCGCCACAGTGCATTCAGGCCCCGTGCGTATCGCCGCGAAGGCCTCGCAACGACGCTGCCGCGCGAGCATGCGGGAAGGAGACTTTCACACGCGTCCGTGCACAGTCTCTTTTGGGCCTCGCTTTCGACGTGTGTTTTGACGCGATGGGGCTGGTTTCGGACGAGGCGCCTCAACGAGAAATCGCGATGATAGCAGGGGAACTCGGTTGAGTTTCGGGAATTAATACAACCATAACGGTAGTCGCAAAATCTTCAGGCGATAACGCGCCGAGAGCCATGAAACGAACTTTGCCAACAATATCCGAACCTTCGCGAAAGTCGGCGGCAGGTTCCCGCTGAGCGCTCGAAAAGACCGTCAGTCGTGATGGAACTAACCCGCAAAGCACCTGTTAACGGACCGTAAATTCGCTGTTAACCGAAGTGAGCGGGAGAACTCAACATGGCCAACTTCACGAACGCAACCGAAACCCCCCGTGTTCTGTTCATCGACGACAACGCCATTCTCGCAGATGCTGTGGAGCGGAGCTTCGCTGCGGATGGAAGCATCGCGGTTGTCAGCGAATGCAAAGATGTTCCCTCCGCATTGACCTCGAAGGACGTCCCGATGGAGACCTGCGACGTGGTCGTGTTCGACCCGAGCCAGACCTCTGCGGACCCTGCCGAGACCCTGAGCGCCGTCCGCGAGGCCGCCGGTCCGGTCGCCGCAATCGCCTACCTGCCGGAAACTGCACTCGAGATCGCGCGCCAGTGTCTCCAGTCGGATTACGACGGCGTCGTCTCCCGCAGCGGCAATATCGAAATGCTCATCGACGCGGTTTTCTCGGTCTCCATGGGAAGTCTGTATGTCGACGGGTGCTATGCCGAAGCGCGCAGCGATTCCAGCGCGCCCATTCTGGTCGGCACCGAAGCCCTCACCAGCCGGGAGCGGGAGGTCGTGCGCGGGCTCGTCTACGGCAAGAGCTGTCGCGCGATCGGAAACGACCTTCTGATCAGCGGCAAGACCGTCGAGACGCATAAGTACCGCGCCCTGTCAAAGATGGGTCTCACATGCGCGCGCGAACTCGAAACCTTTGCGCGCCGCAACGCCTGGGCGGTGTAACCGGGTCTAGTGGAAGATGCGAAGCGTTAGTCCGATCCGGATCGGCGTGGCCGACCAAAGTCCGATTTTCGCGTCAGCGGTGCTCGACCTCGCGGCGTCGACATTCGACGACACGGGGACGCATGGCGACGCGCTTTCTGCCACCGACATAGAACGCCTGCGCGATCCCGACTGGGATGTTCTCCTTATCGATCCGCAGTTCACTCCGAACCTTGAAGATCTGGTCCCGCAGATGCTAGCCGCCTGTCCCTCGCTGGCGCTGATCGCCGTTGCGTCGCAGCCGACAAAGGAGCTTGTCAGCTTCTGCATGCGGATCGGCTTCAGCTCCGTCGTGGCGAAATCGATCTCGGGCCCCGCGCTGATGCGGGTGATCCGCGTCACCCTTGCGGGCGGCAGCCTGGTCGACCGCGGTCTTTCGCGCTCCGCCGAGGGCGAGATGCCGGGCCCCACCGAGGGCAAGGCGCTGACCGAGCGCGAGGAATATGTGCTGCGGCTCTGGGCCAAAGGCTATTCCAACAGCGACATCGCGGACCAGATCGGCCTCAGCCGAAAGACCGTCGACAGCCACCGCGCGCGTGGCATGAACAAGCTTGGCCTCGCGGACCGGCCCGCGCTGATCCGGATGGCGAGCGCGCGGGGCTGGCTCGTCTGAGCCCGTCCGACCTCCCGGGTGGGTTTTTGCCCTACACGGGGGGTCAGGAAGCTCCCGACCCCTTTCCGAAATTCCTCCGCTCTTCGCCCGTATTCCCGACTGAAAGGGCTGCGAATCTTCCTTTATCCCTTGGGTCGAACCGGGCGGTACCCCTGCCCATTACACGTTTCGATTCGCCCGTTTCGAGGGGAGAAGGAAAAGAATTATGGCAAAGATCAGTGTTTTCGGGATCGGCTACGTGGGCGTCGTGTCAGCGGCTTGCCTTGCTCGTGACGGCCACGAAGTGATTGCGGTCGATCTCGACGAGAGCAAGGTCGATGGACTGAATGCGGGCCGCGCGCCCATCGTTGAAAAAGGGCTCGACGAGCTGGTGGCCGAGATGGCTGCGAGCGGTCGGCTCAGGGCCACGACCGACGCGGCGGAGGCCGTCGCGAAGACCGACGCCTCCTTCGTCTGCGTGGGCACGCCTTCGGCGCCCGACGGCTCGGTCGGTCTGACCTTCGTGGTCTCCGTCTGTCAGGACATCGGCAAGGCGATCGCCAACAAGTCAGACCGCCACACGGTCATCATGCGCTCGACCATCGTCCCCGGCACCATGGAAGAGATCTGCATTCCCACGCTCGAACGCGCCTCCGGCAAGCTCGCAGCGCGCGATTTCGGCGTCGGTTACTTTCCGGAATTCCTGCGCGAAAGCACCGCGATCGAGGATTACGCCGATCCCGGCCTGATCGTGTTCGGCAGCCTCGACGCGCAGACCGAACAGGTCCTGACCGAGATCAACCAGGATCTTCCCTGCGAGATGAACAAGGTCGATATTCGCACCGCCGAGATGGTGAAATACACCTCGAACAGCTGGCGCGCGGCGAAGATCAGCTTTGCCAACGAGATCGGCAACATCGCCAAGGCCAACGACCTCGACGGTCAGAAGGTGATGGCGGTCCTGTGCAGCGACACCAAGGTCGCCATGTCGCCGGCCTTCCTGCGTCCCGGCTTCGCCTTCGGCGGCTCCTGCTTGCCCAAGGACGTGCGCGCACTCAAGGCGGTGGGCGAGACATCGGGCGTCGCGACGCCGCTTCTGAACGCCATTCTCGAGGCGAACGAGGCGCAGATAGAGCGCGCCGAGGCCATGGTGCGCTCCGCCTCGAAGAAGACCGTCGGTCTCGTCGGCGTCAGCTTCAAGTCGGGCACCGACGATCTGCGTGAAAGCCCGCTGGCCGACCTGGCCGCGCGGCTGATCGAAAGCGGTCAGGACGTGCGCATCTACGATCCCTATGTCGCCACAGCCTTCGCCAACGATCCCGGCGCCGCTGGCCGCGGCAACGCCGTCGTGCCCGACCTCTTCGAACGGATGGAAGACGATCTAGACCGTCTGATCGAAGACAGCGAGGTCATCGTCGTGGGCAACAAGTATCCCGAGGTGACCGCCCGCCTGAAGGAGACGCTGGGCAACCGCCGCGTGGTGGATCTCGGCCGCATCGACCCGAACCTCGTCAGCGACGCTGGCTATCAGGGCATCTGCTGGTAATCCGCAATGCTGGGTCATCTCATTTATATCGCGGCTTTCGTCGCATTGGGCCTTGCCGTGCGCGACACCAGCCTGGCTGCCGCCGATAGTGCCATCGTGGTGCTCGGGGTGATCGGCCTGTGGCGGTATGGATGGGCGGCACTGAACTTCCTGCGCGCGACCGCCTATGTCCGGGTGCTCTATCCCCGGCGCCGCGCGCGGGCCGAGGCCGCCTATGCGCGCCGCCCCGTTCCGGCGCACGCGTATTTCATGGTCACGACCTACAAGATCGAGCCGGGCGTCACGAGCCGCGTCTACAGCTCGATCTTCGAGGCGGCCCGCCGCTCGCCCGGCGGCGCGACCATCGTCGCCTCGGTGGTGGATGGCGCTGACCTCAGGGTGCTGCGCGATCTCTTCGAGGCGCGCAGGCACGACATGCCGCAGGTGCGCTTCATCATCGACCAGATCCCGGGAACCGGGAAGCGCGACGCCATCGCCCGCTCGCTGCGGCTGATGCAGCGCGAGGCCCCGCGACGCGACGACATCATGTTGTTCGTCGACGGCGACAGCGCCGTGCCAGCAGACATCGTCGAGCGCTCCGCGCCCTTCTTCACCGACGAACGGGTCGGGGCGCTGACCACCGACGAATCCGTCGAGATCCCGGATGACTGGCTCTTTCGGAACTGGTTCGATCTGCGCTTCATGCAGCGCCAGATGATGATGTCCTCGATGGCGTTCGGCGGCCGGGTGCTGACGCTGACGGGCCGGATGTCCGTCTTCCGCGCCGACCTGGCGGTGGACCCGAGCTTCATCCGACAGGTTCAATCGGACCATATCGATCACTGGCGGCTCGGTCGGATCAACTTCCTGACCGGCGACGACAAATCGACCTGGTTCTGGCTGCTGAGCCGCGGCTACCGGATGACCTATTTGCCCGACGTGCGCTGCGTCTCCTACGAGGAGCAGCCGATGCCGGGCTTCGTCGAAAGCGCCGTGGCGCTGATGAAGCGGTGGTTCGGCAACATGCTGCGCACCAATGGCCGCGCGGTGGCGCTGGGCCCGTCGCGGATCGGGTTCTTCACCTGGTGGTCAATCCTCGACCAGCGCGTGTCGATCTGGACGACGCTGTTCGGGCCGATCTCGATCGCGCTGACCGCGCTCTTCGCGACGCCTGCGGTGATCCCCGCCTACATCGCCTGGGTGATGTTCACCCGCTACGTCTTCTGCTGGATGCTCTCGACCTTCCGGGGCGGCGGCTTCCCGATCATCTACGCGCCGCTGCTCTACTTCGGCCAGATCCTCGGCGCGTCGGTCAAGAGCTCGGCCCTGTTCCGTCTCGACCGGCAGAAATGGACGCGCCAGGCCGCCAAGAAAGCCGCGGCGCGCATGCCTCTCGGAGCGCGGCTGCGCTCGGCCACTTCCACTTACATGCAGGTCCTTGCGCTGGGGTGGCTAACCCTCGCCGCGGCGCTCTCGACCGGACTTCTCTAAACGACCGACAGGACGCACCATGACACACGCCCCCGATACTTCCCCGGCGCCGCTTTCGGCCGGAAACGAACACCCGTTGATCGATATCCCGTTTTCCGCGGTCATCGACGGACGGCGCTACGCAGGCGACGGTCTGTCGCTGACCGAGGCGCAGGTCTCGGGCCTGATAGACCGCCGGATCGACGGCACGGAAAAGATCGTCCACCTGATCTTCGACTTTCCCGGCTTTCAGGTGGCGCTCGTGCCGACCGCGCGGGTCATGGTGGAAGGCGACAATTCTAGCGTACTGGTCTTCACCGAGCCGACGGGCGATCACTCGCCGCAACTGCGGCAAATCCTGAACGACTATATCTCGGGTGACCTGACCAGCTCCGGCGGGCTGATCCGCAGCGGATCGCTCGCGCAACCCAAGGGCGGCACCGGAGCGGCGCCGAAGCCCGGGTTCCGCAAGCGGCTGCGCAGCGCGTTCGGCACGCTCGTCGTGCTTGCCCTGAGCGTCGCGCTCATCGCGCTGGCCGTCAGCCTGATGCAGGCGCGTCTGTTCACGACCGATATCGCAGCCCCGGGCCGCGTGGTCGCGCAGGGCCAGACGATCCGGGCGACCGCCGACGGTCAGATCAGCTTCATCAACCCCGATGCCGGTCCGGGCGATGTGCTCTTCGCGCTCGACACGGTGGACGGGGAGACGCTTTCGATCGCCATGCCGAGCAAAGGCACCGTCCATCCGATTTCCGTGGCCGAGGGCAGCACCGTTCTTGCCGGCGAGCCGCTCTTCGAGATCTCCGCTCCGGATGCGCCGCTGGTCATCGAGGCGCGCCTGCCGCAGGAGCTTTTGTTCGAAGTGCAGCAGACCGGCGGCGTCAACGTGACCCTGCCTGACGGGACCGAATTCCGTGCGACCCTCGGCGACGGGTTCCGCGCGCCGGGCGCTGTCGGCTCCGACGGGCTGGTGCGCGCCAATCTCGTCCCTTCGATCGACCTTTCGCCCGACGAGGCGGGGCAGGTCGCCGCGCTCAGCGTCAGCCGCGATGCCTTCGGGGTCGATTGGGGCAGCCTTTCCCGCGACGCGCTCGGAGAAGCGCGCGCCTTTACCCGTAGTATCAAAGCAATTGGAGACCAGTCATGAATAGTGTCGTTAATCCCGTAGTTCTGTCTGGAGGGATGGGGACCCGCTTGTGGCCGATGTCCCGCGTCGCCCAGCCCAAGCAATTCCAGTCCATCGACGGCAATGGCGGTCCGACGTTCCTGCAAAGCACCGTGGCGCGCCATCTCGATGACGATTTCGCTGACCCGTTGCTGGTCGCCGCCGCCTCCGAGGAGGGTCTGGTGCGCGATCAGCTGGCCGAGATCGGCGTCACCGGGCGCTTTCTGGGGGAGCCGATGGGCCGCAATACCGGTCCCGCGGTTCTCGCCGCTGCCCTGACGCTGGCGGAAGAGGATCCCGAGGCGCTGCTTCTGGTCCTGCCGTCCGATCACAAGATCGAAGGCGACATGAACACGGTGGTAAAGCAGATGCGCGAGGGCGCGCAGCAGGGCCGGATCGTGCTGTTCGGCGTGGTGCCGAAATATGCCGAGACCGGGTTCGGCTATATCTCCGGCGGCGCGCTGGTCGATGGCCAGGAAGGCCTCCACGAGGTCACCAGTTTCATCGAGAAGCCCGAATTGGAGAAAGCCCAACGGCTCGTCGCATCGGGCGACACGTTCTGGGCGTCGGGCATCAGCCTGATGCGCGCTGACGTCCTGATCGAGGAATTCGAGAAATACGACCCGGCGACGCTGGCCGCCGTTCTGGCCGCGCTCGACGGCGCGAAAAAGACCGAAACCGGCCTGTGCCTCGACGGCGCGCATTTCGCCGAGGCCGCGAACGAGCCGACCGAACGGCTGATCTTCGAACGCTCCGACCGCGTCGCCGTCGCCCCCGTCGAGGTCGACTGGGACGACGTGGGGGCCTGGACCGCGATCCATTCGATCAGCCCCAAGGGCGAAGACGGCAACGTTTCGACCGGACAGGCCCTGACCCTCGACTGTCGCAACTCGCTGATCCGCGCGGGCGACAAGCTGGTCACCGTGATCGGCATGGAGGACGTGATCGTCGTCGACACGCCCGACGCGCTCCTCGTGACCAATCACAGCAACGCCCAGAAGGTGAAAGACGCCGTCGCCGAGCTCAAGGCCCAGAACCGCAGCGAAGTGGCGCGCCATCCCGAGGTCGCAACCGAAGATATCGGGCAGGGCGGCGAGGCCTTCCCCGCCGTGTCGCGTCTCACCCTCGACGCGGGCGAGACCGCGACCTTCCGCGGGCCGACCCCGGGTGGAAAGCTGCTCGCTGTGTCGAGCGGACGCGGCCACTGGAAGAACGGCGGGCCGACCCATGCCTGCAGCCAGGGTCATAGCATCAACGTAAGCCCCGGCTCGTCGGTCGAGGTCTGGAACACCAGCGACGGGGCGCTGAGCCTTTACGAAATCGACCTCTCGGAAGACGAGGCCGAAGAGACATCGAAGGGAACGCGCGATGCACGTGAGTGAACACCTGCGTTGCCTTGGCCTGTCCTGCGGGCTGGCGCTGGCGCTCACCGCGCCGGCGGCTGCTCAGCAGGCGGTCAGCGCGTCGGTGTCCAACGTGCGCCTGGCGCTGACCCAGCTTGCCGCCGGGGCCGGGGTCGAAATCGACACGGAGCTTCTGGGCGATACGCCGGGCGGCGGCTCGGCGATCTACCTCAACCAGGGCGATGTGACCTTGGCCATGCTCGACGACCTGCTGGCGGATTCCGGCCATCCCGATGCGCTGATCCGCAAGGATGACCGGTTTGTGGCCTCGATGCCCATCGTGGTGCTGAAAGGCGCGTCGCTTTCGCTGTCCGAGGGCGATCGGCTGGACCTATCGCGTCGCGAGGGCAGCTACCTGATCTCTTTCGGCGCGCTCGACGTCGATCACGCCACCATCGCCGCGGGCTCCGACGTGCATCCCGATATTGCGGGGTTCCGCCCCTTTGTCGCAGCACTCGGACCGCAGAGCCTGTCGCTGAAAGATGCCACGCTGACCGGCCTCGGCTATGGCGACCGGGCCTATAGCGCCGGGCTGTTTCTCGGCGGGCGCGGGTTGCTCAGTTTCGGCAGCCCGGCCGCGATGACCGGGGACAGTTTCACTGATCTGCGCGGCGTCGTCCTGCAGGATCTCGACGGGGTGAACCTCACCGATACCGAGATCGCCGACGCGCGGGGCAGCGGCCTGATGCTGCGCGATATCGACGGGGGCACGATCACCGATCTGACCGTCCGCGATACCGGGGGCGAGCAGGCGCTGCACCTTTCGGGCGTCTCCGACATGCGGCTCGTCAATGTCGCGCTCGATGGCGGGCAGGGCAAGGGCATGCGCGTGGATGACAACAGCCGCGCGCTTCAGCTTCGCGATGTCGCCGTGCGCGGCTTCGACGGTTCCGGCGCGACGATGGCGCAAGGCGCGACCTGCGTTCTCTTCGACCGGATCGAGGTCTCGGGAAATAAAGGCGCCGGCTTCGCCGAGCGCGGGGCGGGCACGACGATCTTCAACGAGAGCCGGTTTGCCGACAATAGAGGCCCCGGACTGATGATCGACCGCCAGCGCCCCGAAACGCGGGTGCTGATCACCGACAGCCGCTTTGCGGGCAACCGGATGGGCATCCGCGCGACCGGCCTTGCCGACCTGCGTCTGCATGACAACGATTTCACGGATCAGCGCCCCCGGCTTCTGTCGGGCGATCTCGACGCGCTGACGCCCGATTTCCTGCGCGCGAGCGCTGATGGCGGCGCGGGGGATCTCAGCGTCACCGGCGTGCGCGCGCTCGATCCCGCACCTCTGCGCCGCGATGCCGCGCGCGCAGCTTTTGACACCTGTTCCGGAGAGGGCGCTACCTGATGGTCTTTTCATCCGAAACCTTTTTGTTTCTCTTCCTGCCTCTGGCGCTCGCGCTCTATTATCTGACGCCGAGCCGCTGGAAGTCGCTGACGCTGCTCGCGGTCTCCTACGTGTTCTACGCGTGGTGGCGGGTGGATTTCCTGCTGCTGCTCGTCGGCACCACCGCCTGGACCTGGCTCACCGGCCGGGCGATCCGCCATGCCGCGAATGTGCGGATGGCGAAGATATGGACCGGCATCGGCGTCGCCGGCTGCCTCGCCGTTCTGGGTTTCTTCAAGTATTTCAATTTCTTCATCGACAGCCTGACCGCGCTGTTCGGGACCACGCCCGATGCCATCGGCGTGCATTGGCAGATCCTTCTGCCGATCGGCGTCTCGTTCTACGTGTTCCAGTCGGTGAGCTATATCGTCGATACCTATCGCGGCGATGCGCCCGATGACGTGCACCCGCTCGACTTTGCGGCCTTCATCGCGCTTTTCCCGCAGCTCATTGCCGGGCCGATCCTGCGCTACAAGGATCTCGCGCATCAGTTCCGGCACCGCACCCACTCGGTCGAGATGTTCTCGGACGGCATGATGCGCTTCTTCGTCGGTCTGGCGAAGAAGGTGCTGCTGGCCGATGCGGTGGCGCCTCTGGCCGATCTCGCCTTCTCGACGCCCGATCCGTCGCTGACGCTGTCATGGGGCGGGGCGATCGCCTACATGATGCAGCTCTACTTCGACTTCTCGGGCTATTCCGACATGGCGATCGGGCTGGGCATGATGCTGGGCTTCCGCTTCATCGAGAATTTCGACACGCCCTATATTTCGCGCTCGATCACCGAGTTTTGGCGGCGCTGGCACATCTCGCTGTCGGTCTGGCTGCGCGACTATCTCTACATTCCGCTCGGCGGCAACCGCATCGGCCCGGCACGCACTTACGTCAACCTGATGACGGTGATGGTGCTGGGTGGCTTGTGGCACGGCGCGGCCTGGACCTTCGTGATCTGGGGCACCTGGCACGGCGGCTGGCTGATGTGGGAACGCTATTCCGGCTGGGTCAAGTCGCGCTCCACCGCGGCGCTGCTGCGCACGCTTCTGGTCGTGCTCATCGGCTGGGTGATCTTCCGCGCCACCTCGATCGTCGAGGCGGGACAGGTCTTCGCCGGCATGCTGGGGGCCAACGGGATCGGGCTGTCGCCGGATGCCGCCTTCGAGATCACCGGCGAAAGTGTCGCGGTGCTCGTCATCGCGATCGGCGTCGCCATCCTCGAGCCCTGGCTGGCCCGTATGGTCGAGGGCCCGCTCTCGCCGCGCCCTGACGGCACGCTGACCGCCACGAGCGCCATCGTGCCGCCGATGGCCGTCACCGTGCTGGCGACGCTGACCATCCTGAAGCTGGCCGAGCAAAGCTTCTCGCCCTTCCTCTATTTCCAATTCTGAAGGACCGGACCCATGCAGATGATGCTGAAAGCCATACGCACCAGCGTGCCGATCCTGTTCCTCGGCTACGCGCTGTTCGTGAACGTGGATATCTTCGAGAAGGGGCTGCCCGGAACGGTCAAGGGCGACTTCGTGAGCGGCAAGGCTGCGACGTCGCTCGGCGCGCTCTACGGAAAGGCGCAGCCGCACCGCAAGACCGCGGTCGGCCTGATCGGGGCTGCGCGCTACGAGCTGATCGGCGAAGGCCGTGACGGCGTGACGGCGGGCGATGACGGTTGGCTCTTCACCGATGAGGAATTCGATCGCGCCACGCCGTCCGAGATCAAGACCGCCGCCGGGGTCGTCGCCGACGTCAAGGCGCAGCTCAACGCGCTGGGGACCAAGCTCGTCGTCGTGCCGGTGCCCGCGAAGATCGACATCTACCGCGACCACGGCGGCGAACAGGCGGGGCAGGCGATGGAGGACCAGTATCGCGCCTTCCGCGCGGCGCTGACCGATGAGGGCGTCACGACCGTCGATACCCGGCCCGCGCTGGCCGATGCCGGGCCCGATCCGGTCTTCCTGACGCGCGACACGCACTGGACCCCGCAGGGGGCTGCGAGGGTGGCCAAGGTCGTGGCGCAATCGGGCAAGATTTCCCATGGCGACACGGTGTTCAAGAAGGTCCCGGCGCGGCCCAAGGAATTCATGGGGGACCTGGTGTCCTTCGTCACCACCGACGATTTCGCGCCGAGCGTGGGGCTCGGCCCCGAGCGGGTGACGCCCTATGTCGCCGAAGAGAAAGGCGCGGAAAAGAAGGGCATCTTCGCCTCCGACGATGCGCCGATCGACACGGTTCTGGTCGGCACGAGCTACAGCGCCAACAAGTCCTGGAGCTTCGTGCCCGCCCTCAAGATCGCGCTGGGGCGCGACATCCTTAACCTCGCCGAGGAAGGCCGCGGCCCGATCGAACCGATGAACGCGTTCCTGTCCGAGCCGAAACTGGACGATGCGCCGCCCGCGCGGGTGATCTGGGAATTCCCGATCCGCTATCTCGGCGAGCCGAAATACATCGACGGAAAGGAGGCCGGAAATGCGTGATCCGCGTCTTGCGACGACCATGGCGGGCCTGCTCGCGGTCGTATTGGCCGGACCGGTGTTCGGGCAGGCGGTGATCGACGACCGCGTCACCGAGACCGCCGACCTGCCGACCTGGAAGCTGCAGCACGACCGCAAGCGGATGCTGCACGACCAGCATCTCAGCTTTGCCGAGATGCGCGCGCTCGCGGATGCGGGCGACGGGCTGGCCGCGTTCCGCTATGCCAACCGGCTGATGGCGCTCGACGATCCGAGCGTCGTCGGAGACGCGGCGCTCTATTACGCCTCTGCGGTGTTCACCGGGCGCGACTACGCGTTGGGGCCGCTGATCCGCATCCTCGAGCGGCCCGATCTCGACGTCTCGGACAAGCGGCTCCACCATCTCGAGAACGCGATCCGGACGTTGGCGGTGCAGGGCTACACCAAGGCGCGCGAGGCGCTGACGGGCTTTTACGAGTCCGGCAAGCCCTTCGGCTACCATCCCGAGCGTGCCCGCGACCTGCTGCTAGAGCTGGCCGAGTCCGGCGACGGCGCCGCCGCGATCCAGATCGGCTCCAAGGCCCTGCAGAACCCGGACCTCGTCGCGCCCGAACGTCTGCATTCCATCCTCACCCATGCCGCTTCGGACGCGGATGAACTGGGCACGCGCACGGCCGCAAAGTCGATCCTCGCGCAGCTCGACGCCCGTTCCGACGATACCGAGAAGGAAACGCAATGATACTCCGTTCACTCGCACTTGCCGCCGGGCTGCTGGCCGCCGGGACCGGATCGGCCTTGGCACAGCAGAAGTCGGCCTATGACTGCCACGGGCTCGCCACGGCGGATAACCTGCCGGTTCTCGAAGGCAGCGACGGCTTTTTCTACCGCCTCAACCTCAACATGCGGACCTATCACCCGCTCTCTGCGGCGGCCGCGAAAACCGTGGGCACGCTGTCGCGGGTGCTGGCCGAGAGGGGCACCAAGCTGATCTACGTGCCGATTCCGACCAAGAGCCTCGCGATGCCGGAGCACCTGCCGCCCGAAGCGGCGGATTACGGCTATGACAAGGCGCTCGCCCAGGCCGGGTACAAGGCGTTCCTGTCGCGGCTGGCCGACGCGAATGTCACCGCCATCGACACCGTCGCGGCGATGAATACCTTGCCGGACGATCGCCAGCCTTTCATCGGCCTCGATTTCCACTGGTCGCCGGACGGCGCGCATTCCGTGGCGAAGGCGATCGCCGACACGATTCACCAGACGCCATCGCTCGACGACATGAAAACGACCAAGATCGAGCTGACCTCGACGGGCACCAAGCCGGTCGAATCCGCGCTGCGGCGCCATATTCAGAAATTTTGCCGCGACGGCTTGCCGGTGCCGCGGACCGAACGGTTCAAGGCCACCGAAAAAGGCGGCGGCAGCGGCGACGCGGGCGATATCTTCGCGGCCGACAGCGCCGGTCCGCCGATCGCGCTGGTCGGCACCTCGATGTCCGCCGAGAAGATGTTCAGCTTCGAAGATGCCCTGTCCTACGAGACCCAGGCACAGGTCGCGAACTACTCGGTGACCGGCGGCAACCAGTTCGGCGCGATCACCTCCTACCTGTTGTCGGAGGATTTCCGCGAGAACAAGCCGCGCGTACTGATCTGGGAAAACCCGATCTACAACAATCTCGGCGGGTTCGGCGAACGCCCCCTGCGCGAGTTGATCGCGGCGGCCGGCGCCGACTGCACGCCGCTCAAGACCGCCAATCCCGACCCGAACGTGCTGACCGCGGACCTGCCCGCCAACAGCTGGACGCCCGAGAGCTATCTCGGTGTCGATACCGGCCGGGCGAACGGTGTGCGCGCCACGCTCAAGTTCTCGAACGACGATGGTCTCACCGGCTCCACGACGATCCAGCGCTCCGAGCGTGTGGGGCCGACCCGTTGGTTTTACGAGTATGCGCGCCCGCTTTGGCGCAAGGACTACACCCATGTGCGCGTCGAACTCGACCAGCCGGCCGAGAAGGACGCCACGCTCTCCACATGTACCTTGAAAGGATCCCAGACATGATGAACAAGCGAACGCTTCTGCTTTCCCTCCCTGTCGCGCTGCTGACCGCGCTGCCCGCGGCCGCGCAGGATGAAGGGCTCTACCCCGAGCCGTCCTCGCCGGATGCCTCCTTCCTGCGCGTGATCGCGCCCGATGCGGATTCGGTGTCGATCGACGGTACGCGGCTCGAGACCTCGGATGCGGGCCTGACCCCCTATGTCGAGGTTGCCCCCGGCGACGTGGACCTCACCGTCGGCGACGAGGAACGCTCCGTCGAGGTGGGCGCCAGCACCCATTACACCATCCTGTCTTCGGTCAAGGACGAACCGATGATCAAGGACGACATAACCGAAAGCCCCGCGCAGGCGGATCTGCTGCTCTACAACCTGAGCGACATGAAGACTTTCGATCTCTATGCAACCGAGGCGAAAACGGCGGCACTGTCCGATGTAGCGCCCGGCACTGAAGGGGCAGTCGGCCTGAAGGCGCCGCTGACCCTGACCTTCGAGCTGCGTCAGGACGGTGAGACGCTCTCGAGCCTCGATCCGCTGGAGCTGCGTCGCGGTACCGCGACCACGGTGATCGTCGGCGCCGACGGCGCGCTGACCGCCACCGACAGCACCTACGCGAACTGAAACTGACACGCCTCGTCCTGGAGAAGATCACCATGTCTCTGACACGCATCCTTTCCGCCATAGCATTGGGCCTGATTGCCCAGACCGGATCGGTCCATGCAAAACCGGTCTCGGTGCCGTTCGATCCTCCCCAGGTCGAGGCTGGCAGCGATACCTGCAGCCCCCGGCCTCCGCAGCACGTCCTGACCGAAAGGTGGAAGGACTATGACGGCGGGCCACTGGGCGACCGCGACGTGAGGCTCATCCGCCGCGACCTGCGGCTGCTGCGCCAGAACGACGCGAAACGCTGGTTCGACGTCATCGAGGCGGCGGACCAGCGCCTGCTAAAGTCCGGGGACGGCTACGACAAGACCAACCTTCTTCTGGACCGCATCGACCTTCTCGTCGCTGCGGGCCGGATGCAGGATCTCGCGGATGAAGGTCTGGTCAAGCGCCTGCTCGACATGGCGCCGGCCGGATCGGCTTCGGTCAAACGCACGGCGGCGGAACTGCTCTATAACGGCACCGGTGTCGCGCGCGATCGCAAGCGGGCCATCGCACTCTGGCGTCAGGCCGCCTATGCGGGCGACAGTACCTCGCTGCTGCGCATGGTCGAGCTGTCCTACAAGCAGAAGATCGACGACTGGAACATCGCGCCCAACGTGGCCGTGACCATGGCGCTCGGGAACCTGCTGGGCGATCTCGATCCGCTTCTGTGCGACCGCGTGAACCGCATTGCCGCGATCTTCCGCGACGGCGAGGTCGTCGCACCAGATCCGAAGCTGGCCGAGGACTGGTACCGTTTCGCGGCCAGGCTGGGCGGGGCCAACGCCGCCTGGAACCTTGCCGAAATGAACCGCGAGGCGACCGAAGTCGACCGGGACAACGACCTGATGATGAAGAGCCTGCGTCAGGCGGCGGATTTCGATCTGCCCTACGCGATGCTGCGCCTCGGGGGCATCCTCGAACGCGGTGCCCTGACCGAGCGTGATCCCGAAGAAGCCCGCGCGCTTTACGAGGAGGCCGCCGGTTACGGCGACCCAACCGCGCGGATCCGTCTCGTGAACATCGCCCGCGCCCATAAGAACGAGCCCGGCGGGCGGGCGCGTCTTGCGGATGCGCTGGACCGGATGATCGACGCGCCGGGTACCCCCGCCTGGGCCTATGCACAGCGCGGCAATCTCGTCCTCGAACAGCAGGGGCGGTGGGCCGGCGAGGACCGTGCCGCCAAGCTCTACGCCGAGGCGCTGAAGATCGATCCGACGCTCTCGGCGGCCCGGATGCACCTTGCGGAGATCAAGATCCGCGATGCCGACGGCGAGCAGGACCTGCTCAACATCGTCTCGGAGCTGCGTGACGCGGTCTATATCGACGGCAAGACCGAACCGATGCAGGATCTCCAGGCCATTTTCCAGTGCCGGTCACGGGATGCCCCGATCCTCTCGGAGTCGAAATACTGGACGAAGATGGAAGAATTCGCCGGCGACTCGACGGTCGAACTCACTCCGAGCCAGCTCGACGCGGTGAACCCCCAAGACGATCCGCTGACGGTGGCCCGGCTGCAATCGCAGGCGATCAACATGCGCGCGCGGTCGCTGGCCAATTTCCATGACGTGAACCCCGAAGGCGCGGGCGACAAGATGCGCCGGATGACAGAGGCCTCGGGTGGCGCGCTCTACACGGCGGAAGCGAAACTCGCGCTCAATCGCGGCCATGTCGGCGCCGCCGAGGATTTTCTGGCGCAGGCCATCGACGCGGGAGAGACGGGGGCGAAGACGCTCTACCTCTCTGTGCTGGGAAGCCGCACCGAACTCGACAAGAGCCAGCGTGAACGGATGATCTCGCTCGCCCGCGACCTTGCGAAGAACGGCAACGGCACCGCGATCGGGGTTCTGATCGATCACGGTATCATGGATTCCGACACGGCATGGCGAACCTATCGCGACGCCATCGCGCGAAACGGGGACGTGAAGGCCATGCTCTTCGCGCTGCCCTATCTCAAGAAGGCCGGCGATGTCGCGACCTACCGGGCCCGCATTCGCAGCACCATCGACTGCACGACGTCCATGGCGCTCGACTATGCACATGTCCTGCGCAAGATCGACGCCAAGGATGGGGCGCATCATTGGCTCAAGATCGCGAGCGCGGTTTCCGAAGGCGACGGGTGGGAAGACGTGGCCGTTGCCGACGCCCTGCGCGAAATGGGGTCGTCCGAGGACGACAAGGCGCGCGCGATGAAGCTTTACCGCGCTGCCGCAGACCGTGGCTATCCCCTTGCGCTGCGCCGGCTTCTGTCGCTGCGCCAGGACGGCAAGATCGAGATGAGCACCGAGAAGACGGCCGCGATGACGGTCCGCCTGCTGAAGATCGCGGCGCCCAAGGACATCGCCGATATCTTCAATTTCCTCGAATATTCGGACCCGAAAGTGCGCGAGATCGTTAACGCGAAGGTAGATCGCCGTGCCCTTTACGCCGAGGCCGCAAAGAAGGGGAATGCCGCGGCACAGCTCGAACTGGCCCGGATCGTGCGCGAAAGCGACGCACCCGACGACACGGCAGAGCGCTACGCCTCGCTGCTGCAAAGCGCGGCAGACGGGGGCAACGCCGACGCGATGTATCTGTTGTCGCAGGCCTATGCCTACGGGGTTGGCGTCGACCAATCCATGGAGCGGTCGCGGAAACTGCTTCTCGCCGCCGCCCGTGCGGGCAACGAAACGGCCGCCGCCACGGCGCGCCTCATTCAGCAACGCGAGACACGAAAGTAGAGTCATGAAACGATTTCTCATCATCGGGGCGCTCGTCGCTGCCTTGCCGGCGCCCGCCCTCTGGGCGCAGGACGCAAGCGACGTCACCTGCATGAACGTGCCAGAGCCCGTCGTCTCTCTCGACTATGGCAGCCGCTACACGGACGACAGCAAGGACCGTTCGGACATCGACAAAGCCTCGAACGCGGCGGTGAACGAGGCGCTGGGCCCGATCGACGATTTCATCGTGGATCTCACCGGCAAGGCCAACAAGGCCGCAAAGGGCGGGGACGGCGCCGAGGACGCCGCCGCCTGCGTGGTGGACGCGCTTAACGTCTGGGCGAAAGCTGATGCGCTCAGCGATCTTCAGAGCATGAACGCCAATCTCTCCTCCCCGTCGCGCTTCGGCGCGATGGCGCTGGCCTATCTTCAGGCCGAATCCGCGACGGAGGTCGATCCCGACAAGGCGAAAACGATCGAGGACTGGCTGAAGGCGCGGGCGCGTCACACTGCCAAGTGGTTCGACACCGAGGCGCCGGACATGGCGAGTCAGAACAACCTGCGCGCCTGGGCAGGGCTCGCCGCGGCGGCCGTCGGCAATGCTGCGGGCGACGATTACCTCAAGGCCTGGGCCAATACGAGCTTCGCGCTCGTCGCCTGTCAGGCCGACGAGGACGGCGCGCTGAAATGGGAGATGGAGCGCGGTCCCCGCGCGCTGCACTATCAGCTTCACGCCGTCGCCCCGCTCGTAGTCGGCGCGGCGCTTCTGCAAGGTGATGGCTATCCGACCTTCGACATGTGCGACGGCGCGATCCATCGCGCGGTCAAATTCATCCCGGCTGCCTTCGACAACCTCGACATGGTCGCCGAGAAGGCCGGCGAGGAGCAGACCTTCGCCACCGGCGACGAAAAGCTGAAAAGCTTCGAACTGGCTTGGGCCGATGCGTATCTGTCGCTCTTTGACGCGCCGGAAATCGCTTCCTTCGTCGAGGAGTATCGCCCCCTCAGCAATTCCAAGCTCGGCGGTGAACAATCCGCCCTGTGGTAAGCGAGGCGAAGCCGAAGCGAAGGGTCCGCCCTGATGTCCGGACGGGCAGGGCGGACCTCACCGGAGCTTAGCTCCACATCTGTCGCATGGACGCTGCGACGTCGATGGGGGCGGGGGTAGGGCGTTGGGCCGCCCCGCCATGTTGCACCGGCGACCAGTGAACGGACTCGAAATGGTGCAGGATTTCCCGCGGGATGAACCGCGTCCGCATCGCATAGACATGCCGGTCGCCGTTGCGGGTCTGTTGCGTGACGTAGAACCGCAGCGGTAGCCCCAGGGTCAACTGATCCTTCGCCCGCGTCATCGCGACGTAGAGCAGCCGCCGCTCCTCCTCCAATTCGTGGCTCGAACCGGTCCCGAGGTCTGACGGCATGCAGCCGTCGACGGCGTTCAGCAGATGGACCGATTTCCATTCCTGCCCCTTGGCCGAGTGGATGGTCGACAGGATCAGGTAATCCTCGTCCTTGAGTGGCACGCCCGCCTGATCGCTGGTGGCGTCGGGCGGATCGAGCGTGAGGTCGGTCAGGAACGCCTCGGCCGACGGGTAGCCGGTCGCGATCTGTTCGAGTTGCAGCAGATCGGCGCGCCGGGCCTCGGCATCCTCGTGCAGCCGGTCGAGATGCGGGTCGTACCATGCGCGGGCAAGGCCAAGTGCTACGGGCCATGCGGCCTGCGTGCTCATGGCCTCGACAAAGCCTTCCCAGTCCGCTCCGGCGCGGGCTGGCGGCGCGACATCGGCAAGCGCTGCGCGGGGATCGGGGGCGAGGTCGAGCGCGTCCAGAATGCGCCCCGCCGCCTTGGGCCCGATGCCCGGCATCAGTTGCAGCACCCGGAACCCCGCCACACGGTCGCGCGGATTGCGTGCCAGCCGCAGGAACGACAGCAGGTCTTTCACATGCGCGCTGTCGAGGAACTTGAGCCCGCCGAATTTCACGTAAGGCACATTGCGCCGCGTGAGTTCGGCCTCGATCTGTACCGAGTGGCTGGAAGTGCGGAACAGCACCGCCTGCTCCTTGAGCTTCATGCCGGTCTCGCGGTTCTCGAGAATACGATCGACCATGAAACGCGCCTGCTCGGTCTCCGTCTGGACGGTCACCAGCTGAGGTTTCGGCCCCGAAGCGCGCTCGGTCCAGAGATCCTTGGTGAACCGCTCTTTCGCGAGGCCGATGACCGCGTTGGCTGCGGCGAGGATCGGCTGGGTCGAGCGGTAGTTGCGGTCGAGCGTGATGACATCGGCGCGCTGGTCGAAACTGTCGGGAAAATCGAGGATGTTGCGCACGGTGGCGGCCCGGAAGGCATAGATCGACTGGGCGTCATCTCCGACCACGGTCAAGCCGCGCCCGTCCGGTTTCAGCGCCTTCAGGATACGCGCCTGCAGACGGTTGGTGTCCTGATACTCGTCGATCAGAACGTGGTCCCAGGCCCCGCCGATATGCGCGGCAAACCCCGGATCCGCCATGACCTGCGCCCAGGCCAGCAACAGGTCGTCGTAATCGAGCACGTTCTGCGCCTGCTTTGCCTGCACGTAAGCGCCGAAGAGTTGCTTCAGCTCCTCCTGCCACTGCGCGCACCACGGAAAGCTGTCGCGCAGCACCTCGCCCAGCGGCGTTTCGGCATTCACCGTGCGGGAATAGATCGCAAGGCAGGTGCCCTTGGCGGGAAAGCGGCTTTCGGTTTTCGAAAAGCCCAGCCCGTGACGGCAGAGATTCATCAGATCGGCGCTGTCTTCGCGGTCATGGATCGAGAACTCCGGGTGAAGCCCGATCGACAGCGCATGCTCGCGCAGGATCCGCGCGCCGATGCCGTGGAACGTCCCGGCCCATGTCAGGGCCTCGGCGGCGACAGCTGTGCCCATGGCCTGCGCGGTGATCCGTTCCACCCGACGCGTCAGCTCGGTCGCGGCGCGGCGCGAGAAGGTCATCAGCAGGATGCGTCGCGGATTGGCGCCGTTGACCAGCAGATGCGCGACCCGGTGGGCGAGCGTATTGGTCTTGCCCGACCCGGCTCCCGCGATCACCAGAAGCGGCGGCGAGAGCGCCTCGCCGCCGACGCCGAATTCCACCGCGGCCCGCTGGTTGTCGTTCAGCTTGTCGAGATAGCCTGCCTCTGGCATTCCCTGTCCCCCGTTCCGGTCCGTGGAGGAAAGTTAACGGAATGGGAACGAAATGAGAACTTGAAATGTTCGCCTTTCGTGCCGAGCTTGCACGGTGGGCTATCAGCCGCCGACTGAACGCGCGCGGCGCCCGATCACCTGCACCAGCGACATCACGATCAGCCCCGCAGCTGCGATCATGAAAGCCGCGGCGAGCGGACGTTCGAGAAAGACCATCGGGTCGCCGCGGGCGATGAGCAGGGCGCGGCGCAGGTTGGTCTCGATCAGCGGGCCCAGCACGAAGCCCAACAGCAGAAGCGCCGGGTTGAACCGGGCCAGCGAGAGCGCGTAGCCCACCAACCCGATCGCGGCGACGGCGAACATGTCGAAGCTGGATCCCCGCACCGAATAGACGCCGAGGCAGACGAAAATCAGGATCGCCGGATAGAGCCAGCGGAACGGGATACGCAGCATCGACACCCAGATGCCGATCAGCGGCAGGTTCAGGATCAGGAGCAGCAGGTTGCCGATGCCGAAGCTCGCGATCAGGCCCCAGAACATGTCGGGCCTTGCATCGAGCATCAGTGGGCCGGGCTGCACGCCGTGAATGACCAGCGCGCCCAGCATCAGCGCCATGATCGGATCGCCCGGGATGCCAAGCGCGAGCGTGGGGACGAAGGCGCTGATCGCGGCGGCGTTGTTGGCGGCCTCGGGCCCCGCGATGCCCTCGATCGCGCCGGTGCCGAACTGCTCGGGTCGGCGTGAAATCCGACGTTCCGCAGCATAGGCGAGGAAGGAGGAGATCGTCGAACCGGTGCCGGGCAGCGCGCCGAAGAAGCTGCCGAGGCTGGCGCCGCGCAGGGCGGGGAAGGGGATGCGGCGCAGCTCTGCCCGGCTGGGCAACAGCTCGCGCAGCGCGACGCGGGGCGGCACGCCGGTACGCTCGGCGACGTGGATATTGGCGATCACCTCGGCCACCCCGAACAGGCCCATTGCGAGCGCCACGAGGTTGACGCCGTCCATCAGCTCGGTCTGGCCGAAGGTGAAACGTTGAACGCCGGAATTCACATCGGTGCCGATGCAGCCGAGGATCAGCCCCAGCACCACCATCGCCAGCCCCTTGGCGGGGTATTTCGCCCCCACCGTCGAGGCGGCGACGAGGCCGAGGATCATCATCGCGGCATATTCCGCCGCACCGAAGGCGATCGCTGCCCGCGCCAGCGCGCCCGACAGCAGGATCAACACGACGATCCCGATTATCGAGCCGGAGAAGCTGGAGATCATCGAGGTGAAAAGCGCCACGCCCGCGCGGCCGCTCTGGGCCAGCGGATAGCCGTCGAGAGTTGTCACCGCCGATTGTGGAGTCCCGGGCAGGCGTAGCAGGATCGAGGCCACCGCGCCGCCATATTGCGAGCCGTAATAGACCCCGGCCAGCATCACCAGCGCCGCCTCGGGCGACAGGTAATAGGTGATCGGCAGCAGCAGCGAGATCGTCGCCATCGCGCCGATCCCGGGCAGGACGCCCACGAAGGTTCCGAGGAGCACGCCGAACACGCAATAGATCAGCACGTCGGGTTGCGCCGCGACGCTCAGCCCGTGAAGGAACCCGTCCCAACCGCTCATAGCCAGATGCCTCTCATCGTCCCGGCCAGAGCGGGACGATCATTTTCAATCCGAAGGAGAACACCGCGACCGACAGGAGCGTGACGACGAGCGCGAGCGCGATGCGCCAGCCGATCCGGCGATCGGGAGCGGCCAGCGTCGCGATCAGTACGCTGGCCAACGTCACCGGCACCAGCCCCACGCGGTCGAGGCCCGCGGCAAAGACGAGGATCGCCGCCAGCACCGCGAGACATTCCTTCCACGCGATGCGGATCGCCTCACCACGCCGGGCGAGGGCGGGTAGGGCGATCATCACCCCCAAGACCGCCAGCACGCCGCCGAGAAGCGCCGGGAAGAACCCCGGCCCCATCCGGCGCAGCGAGCCGATCTCGTAGTGATCCACCGCGTAGAGGGTGACGAAGAGGCCGATGGCGACCAGAAGGACGCCACCCGCCAAATCAGGAATGTCCCGCTTCATCGATCAGTTCTTCGCGTCGATCCGGTCGAGCACCGCGCCCCAGACCTTGGTGTCCTCGGCGATGCGCTGTTTCAGATCCTCGGGCGAGCCGCCCGCCGCCTGCCAGCCCATGTCCAGCAGCCGCTTCTGCACGGCGTCATCCGCGAGGATCGCGTTGATATCGGTGTTGAGCGTGTCGATGATCGCAGGATCCGTCCCTGCGGGGGCGATGAAGGCGTTCCACAGCTCGGCGCGGAAATCGTCGGGCAGACCGGCCTGACCCGCCATGACCGGGACGCCCGGGGCCTGCGCGAACGGCTTCTCGGAGGTGATGCCGAGGATCTTCAGCTTGCCCGCCTCGACATATTGCATCGCAGCCGAGGGCGCCATGAAGCCGCAATCGATCTCGTGCGCGATGATCGCGGTGGTGACCTCGGCATAGGAGGTGAAGGGGATATGCAGCATCTCGACGCCGGCGCGGTCCGAGAACAGCTCTGCTGTCAGATGCGCGCCCGAGCCCTTGCCGACCGAGCCGTAGGCCAGCGCCTCGGGCTCTTTCCCGGCGGCTTTCACGAAGCCCGCGAGATCGTCGGCGGGGAAATCGGCAGCCACGACAAGCACCAGCGGCGAGGTCGCGATCAGCGTGACCGGCGCGATATCCTTGGCGACGTCATAGCCGAGATTCGGCGTCAGGCGCGGTGCGGTGGTCAGCGGGCCGTTGATCGTGGTGGCGAAGGTGTTCTTCTGATCCTGCGCGTTCAGCATCTGCTGGATGCCGATCACGCCGCCCGCGCCGGGCTTGTTCTCGATCACGATGGGCTGGCCCAGCTTGTCGGCCAGTGGCTCGGTCACGATCCGTGCCAGCAGGTCGGGCGAAGAGCCCGCGGGGAAGCCCACGAATACGTGCTGCGGCTGGCTCGGCCAGTTGGCATTCTGTGCCAGAGCGGGCTTGCAAAGCGAAACAGCGGCAGCGCCCAAAAGGGCCGCGCGACGCGAAATGATCATGGTAGAGCCTCCCGGAGTCATATTTGGCAAAAATGCCCGTAATCGCGCGCAAGATTGCGGAATGTTCTGGGCTTGGCAAGGCGTTACCGGAAATTGGTCGGCATCGGCGCACCTGCTATTCCGCCGCCAGCCGCAACAGTTCGTCGCGCAGTCTGAGCGCGAGTGGCGACAGCGGGCGCCGCTTGAGGCAGAGCAGGTAATAGGGCGACACGCTTAGCTGATGGTGCATCCGCAGGATCTTGAAGCTCGCATTCACCGGCGCGCGGATCAGCAGTTGCGCGACCTCTTCCGAGACCGAGGCGACCGCGTCGCTCTGCGCGAGATAGGCGATGGTGAACAGAAGCGAGGGGCTGTTCACGCAGTCGCGCGGCTCGGACAGGCCGAGCGCGGCGAAAGCCTCGAAGGTGGCCTCCCGGATCGGCGCGCCGCGCTGCTGCATGATCCATTCATACTCGCCCAGCTCGGTCATCGTCACGATGGGCGCGCGGGCCAGCGGGTGATCGGAGCGCACGAGGAAGACGACCTTCTCGTCGCGCATCGGCGTGATGTCGAACAGCGCGCTGTCGAATTCGGGCAGAACCCGGGCGAGGATGAAATCCATCTCCCCCGCCGCGAGATAGCCCAGAAGATCGCGCGAAGGCAGAACCTCCACGGAGATGTCGGTCTCGGGCGAGGCGCGCTTGATCGCGCGGATCGCGGGCACGAGATAGCCCACCGCCGGGCCGGTCACCGCGCCGATCCGCACCCGCCCGGCGTGGCCGTGGCGCAGCGCCTCGATGTCGGAGCTCATGCTCTCCAGTTCGCGCAGAACCGCGCGGGCGCGGCGCAGGACGGTGAGCCCGATCTCGGTCGGCTCCATCCCGGTGGGCAGACGGTTGAAGAGGGGGGCGCCGACGCGGCGCTCCACCTCGGCCAGCATCCGCGACGCGGCCGGCTGGGTCATCGCGCAGCTTTCGGCGGCGAGTTGCAACTGGCCGGATTCAGCGACGGCGCGAATCAGGCGCAGCTGCGCCGGTTTCAACATCAGGTGGGAAAGTGACATATCAATATTGGTATGCAGATCGCGTAGAATGTAATTTTATCATCATGCACCGACATTGCTAGTGTCTCTTCCACGCCCGGTATCGGGCTGCGCGAGGAGATCGACGGACCGCGCACCGTCATAGGGAGGACACCATGAAAATCAAAACCGCCGCCGCAGCGCTGGCGATCGGCACCGCATTGCTCGGGACCGGCGCCTGGGCCGAAACTGTCGGCATCTCGATGCCCACCAAATCGTCGGCCCGCTGGATTTCCGACGGCAACTCGATGGTCGAGCAGTTCCAGGCCGCAGGCTACGACACCGATCTGCAATACGCCGAAGACGACATTCCCAACCAGCTCGCCCAGGTCGAGAACATGATCACCAAGGGCGTGGACGTTCTGGTGATCGCCGCGATCGACGGCACCACACTGTCGAACGCGCTGGCCAACGCGAAGGCCGCCGATATCAAGGTCATCGCGTACGACCGCCTGATCCGCGACACCCCGGATGTCGACTATTACGCGACCTTCGACAACTTCAAGGTCGGCGTCGAGCAGGCCAATTCGCTGGTGCAGGGCCTCGAAGAGCGTTTCCCCGATCAGAAGCCGTGGAATGTCGAGCTGTTCGGCGGCTCGCCGGACGACAACAACGCCTATTTCTTCTACAACGGCGCGATGTCGGTGCTGCAGCCGCTCATCGACTCGGGTGATATTGTCATCCCCTCGGGCCAGATGGGCATGGACACGGTCGGCACGCTGCGCTGGGACGGTGCGGTCGCACAGGCGCGCATGGATAATCTGCTCTCGGCCAACTACACCGACAAGAAGGTGCAAGGGGTTCTGTCTCCCTATGACGGGCTGTCGATCGGCATTCTGTCCTCGCTCAAGGGCGTGGGCTACGGGTCCGGCGACATGAAGATGCCGATCGTCACCGGTCAGGACGCCGAAATCCCCTCGGTGAAATCGATCCTCGCGGGCGAGCAGTATTCGACCATCTTCAAGGACACCCGCGAACTGGCGAAAGTCACCGTCGGTATGGTCAACGCGATGCTCAAGGGCGGCGAGCCCGAGATCAACGACACCGAGACCTATGACAATGGCGTCAAGGTGATCCCGTCCTTCCTGCTCCAGCCGGTGCCGGTGGACAAATCGAACTGGGAAAAGGTTCTGATCGACTCCGGTTACTACACCAAGGATCAGATCGAGTAAGCCGGGCCTGCCCCGACTTGCCACGCTGGCCGCCCTTCGGGGCGGCCAATTCCCCCCGATTTGACGCCGGAGAGGTCGGATGACCACCCTTCTTGAAATGCGCAACATCACCAAGACTTTTCCTGGTGTGAAAGCGCTCGACGACGTCTCGATCGCGGTCCGCGAGGGCGAAATCCACGCGATCTGCGGCGAGAACGGCGCGGGAAAATCGACCCTGATGAAAGTGCTCTCAGGCGTCTATCCCGCAGGCAGCTACGACGGCGAGATCGTCTATGACGGCACCGCTGCCGAATTCCGCGACATCCGCGACAGCGAGGATCGCGGCATCATCATCATTCACCAGGAGCTGGCGCTCGTGCCGCTTCTGTCGATTGCCGAGAACATCTACCTCGGCAATGAACGCGCCCAGAGCGGCGTGATCAACTGGCAGGAAACCTTCCAGCAAACCGAGGGCCTGCTGAAGAAGGTCGGGCTGCGAGAGGCGCCCGGAACGCTGGTCGACAGCCTCGGCGTGGGCAAGCAGCAGCTTGTCGAGATCGCGAAGGCTCTGTCGAAGAACGTGCGCCTGCTGATCCTCGACGAGCCGACTGCGGCTCTGTCGGAATCCGACAGCCAGGCGCTCCTCGATCTGCTGCTGGAGCTGAAGGCGCAGGGCGTGACCTCGATCATCATCAGCCACAAGCTGAACGAGGTGAAGCGCGTGGCCGACAGCGTGACCGTGATCCGCGACGGGGCCACGATCTCCACCATTGACGCGCGCGGCGGCGATCTTACCGAGGACCGCATCGTGCGCGACATGGTGGGCCGCGACATGGCGCATCGCTTCCCCGACCGGACCCGTCGCGCGGGCGAGGTGCTGTTCGAGCTGAAGAACTGGAACGTGCGCCACCCCGAACACCGCGACCGCCAGATGATCCGCGACCTGTCGATGCATGTCCGTGCCGGCGAGGTAGTGGGCATCGCGGGGCTGATGGGCTCGGGCCGCACGGAACTTGCCATGAGCGTCTTCGGGCGCAGCTACGGGCGCGACATCTCGGGCGAGGTGCTGATCCACGGCAAGCCCGCCGATGTCTCGACCGTCGACCGCGCCATCGCGGCTGGGCTCGCCTATGTCACAGAGGACCGCAAGAGCCTCGGGCTGATCCTCGAGGAGACCATTCAGCGCAACACCACGCTGGCCAATCTCGGCGCGGTGGCGAAGAACGGCGTTGTCGAGGATTATCGCGAAACCGAGGTGGCCGAGAAATACCGCCGCGACCTCAATATCCGCACGCCCTCGGTGTTCCAGAAGGTGATGAACCTCTCGGGCGGCAACCAGCAGAAAGTCGTGCTCGCGAAATGGCTCTTTACCGAGCCGGAGGTGTTGATCCTCGACGAGCCGACGCGCGGCATCGATGTCGGTGCGAAATACGAAATCTACGGGATCATCAACGAACTGAGCGCGGCCGGGAAGGCCGTCATCATGATCTCTTCGGAGATGCCGGAACTCCTGGGCATGTCCGACCGGATCTATGTGATGAACGAGGGCAGTTTCGTGGGCGAGTTGAACGCCGACGAGGCCAGCCAGGAGTGCATCATGTCCTTGATCGTTAGGGAATAGGAAAAGTCATGGACCAGATCGAACAAGCGAATTCCGAGCCCTCCGGTGGCCTTGGGATCGGCGCCTATATCGCGCGCCACATCCGCGAATACGGACTGCTGTTTGCGTTGATCGCGATCATGCTGTTCTTCCAGATCGTGACGGGCGGCACGCTGCTCAAACCGGTCAACATCACCAACCTGTTCCTGCAGAACAGCTACATCATCATCATGGCGCTGGGCATGCTGCTGGTGATCGTGGGGGGCAATATCGACCTCTCGGTCGGCTCTGTCATGGGCTTCATCGGGGCCTTCGCCGCCGTGCTGATCGTATCGATGGACCTGCCGGTCGCGGTGGCGATCCCGGCGTGCCTCGTCATGGGCATGGCGATCGGCGCGGTGCAGGGTTATTTCGTGGCCTATTGGAAGATCCCGTCCTTCATCGTGACGCTGGCGGGGATGCTGGTGTTCCGCGGGCTGTCGCTCTGGCTGCTCGAAGGACAGTCCATCGGCCCGTTCCCGAAATCGTTCCAGGCGCTCTCGACCGGGTTCATCGCTGACCCGTTCGGCGTGGGCCGCCCCAATTCGCTGGCGCTGGCGGTGGGTGTCGCCGCGGTGGTACTGCTGGTGTGGCTGGGCGTCCGTGCGCGCTCCCGCGATGCGCGCTACGGGATCGAGGGCGAACCCCTTGGCCTCTTCGTGCTGCGCAACGCCATCGTCGCCGCAGCCCTTCTCTTCGTGACATGGAAGCTCGCATGGTTCCGCGGCCTGCCCAACGTGCTGCTGTCGATGGTGATCCTGACGATCATCTATGTCTTCGTCACCGAACGCACCACGCTGGGCCGCCGGGTCTACGCGGTGGGCGGCAATGCGAAGGCGGCCAAGCTGTCGGGCATCCGCACAGAGCGGCTGACCTTCCTGACCTTCGTGAACATGGGCCTGCTGGCCGCGCTCGCCGGTCTCGTCTTTGCCGCACGCCTGAACACCGCCACGCCGAAAGCGGGCTTCGCGGTGGAGCTGGACGTGATCGCGGCGGTCTTCATCGGCGGTGCTTCGATGTCGGGCGGCTCGGGCAAGATCATCGGCGCGGTCGTCGGCGCCTTCATCATGGGCGTGATGAATAACGGCATGTCGATCCTCGGGATTGGCATCGATTACCAACAGGTCATCAAGGGGCTCGTGCTGCTCGCCGCCGTCTTCTTCGATGTTTACAACAAGAACAAGGAAGCCTGAGATGTTGCTCTCGCAATTGACCCTTGCCGACGGATCGCGCGCCGTGGCCGTGCGTGAAGACGGCCCCGCGCATCTGGTGCCGGGTGTCTCCACCACGCGCGATCTGGCGCTGGCCGCCATCGCCGCCGGGCACGATCTGGCTGCCGAGATCGCCGCGCGCGGGCAGGGGGACGAGGTGGACCTGGAGGCCGCCTATGCCGAGGGGCGCATGCTGGTGCCGCTCGATCATCCCGATGCCGCGCATCTGCATCTGACGGGGACGGGGCTGACCCATCTGGGCTCCGCCTCCACCCGCGACGCGATGCACACCAAGGTCACCGACGAGATGACCGACAGCATGAAGATGTTCCGCATGGGGCTGGAGGGCGGCAAGCCCGCCGCTGGCTCCGTGGGTGTGCAGCCCGAGTGGTTCTACAAGGGCAACGGTCTGGCCGCTGTCGCGCCGGGCGCTGCGCTGACCTCGCCGAACTTCGCGCTCGATGGTGGCGAGGAACCGGAGGTCGCGGGGCTCTACGTTATCGCGCCCGACGGGCAGCCGGTCCGCGTGGGCTTCGCGCTGGGCAACGAGTTCTCCGACCACGTCACCGAGCGCGGGAACTACCTGTGGCTCGCCCATTCCAAGCTGCGCCCGGCGAGCTTCGGTCCCGAGATGCTGGTGGGCGATCTGCCGGACAGCGTCGAGGGCACCAGCCGCATCCTGCGCGATGGAAAGACGGTCTGGGAAAAGCCATTCCTCTCGGGCGAGGCGAACATGTCCCACACGATAGCCAATCTCGAGCATCACCACTTCAAATACGCGCCCTTCCGCGATCCGGGCGATGTGCATGTGCATTTCTTCGGCACCGCCACGCTCAGCTTCGCCGACGGGATCAGCGCCGAGCCGGGGGACGTCTTCGAGATCGAATGCCCACAGTTCGGTCTCGCGCTCCGTAATCCGCTCGCCCGCAATTCCGACGCGTCGGCCCCCGTGGCCGTCGCCAGCCTCTGAGGTCCGACATGGCTTTCAAACCTGCCCCCTGGCCCCGCAAACTGCGCTCGCAGGAATGGTATGGCGGCAATACGCGCGACACGATCTACCACCGCGGCTGGATGAAGAACCAAGGCTATCCGCATGACCTGTTCGACGGTCGCCCGATCATCGGCATCCTGAACACATGGTCCGATCTGACGCCCTGTAACGGCCACCTGCGCGAGCTGGCCGAGAAGGTAAAGGCGGGCATCTGGGAGGCCGGTGGCTTCCCGGTCGAAGTGCCGGTCTTCTCGGCCTCCGAGAACACCTTCCGCCCGACCGCGATGATGTTTCGCAACCTCGCGGCCCTCGCGATCGAAGAGACCATCCGTGGCCAGCCGATGGACGGGGCGGTGCTGCTGGTGGGCTGCGACAAGACCACGCCATCGCTGATGATGGCGGCGGCGAGCTGCGATATCCCGTCCATCGTCGTCACTGGCGGTCCGATGCTGAACGGTTATTTCCGGGGCGAGCGCGTGGGCTCGGGCACGCATCTGTGGAAATTCTCCGAAGCCGTGAAGGCGGGCGAGATGACGCAGGAAGAGTTCCTCGAAGCCGAAGCCTCGATGTCGCGCTCCTCGGGCACCTGCAACACGATGGGCACGGCAAGCACGATGGCGAGCATGGCCGAAGCGCTCGGCATGGCGCTGTCGGGCAATGCCGCGATCCCGGCGGTGGATAGCCGCCGCCGCGTGATGGCGCAGCTTTCGGGGCGGCGCATCGTGCAGATGGTGAAGGACGATCTGAAGCCCTCTGACATCATGACCAAGCAGGCCTTCGAGAACGCGATCCGCACCAATGGCGCGATCGGCGGCTCGACCAATGCGGTGGTGCATCTGCTGGCGCTGGCGGGCCGGGTCGGCGTGGATGTCACGCTCGACGACTGGGACCGCTGCGGGCGCGATGTGAAGACCATCGTGAACCTGATGCCATCGGGCAAATACCTGATGGAGGAATTCTTCTACGCGGGCGGTCTGCCGGTCGTACTGAAGCGTCTCGGCGAGGCGGGGCAGCTGCACAAGGACGCGCTGACCGTGTCGGGCGGGGCGATCTGGGACGAGGTCAAGGACGTCGTGAACTGGAACGAGGACGTGATCCTGCCCGCCGACAAGCCGCTGACCGATCAGGGCGGCATCGCGGTGCTGCGCGGCAATCTCGCGCCGAAAGGGGCGGTGCTCAAACCCTCCGCCGCGAGCCCGCATCTTCTGACCCACCGTGGGCGCGCCGTCGTCTTCGAGGATATCGACGACTACAAGGCGAAGATCAACGACGACGCGCTCGATATCGACGAGACCTGCGTGATGGTGCTGAAGAATTGCGGCCCCAAGGGCTATCCCGGCATGTCGGAGGTGGGCAATATGGGCCTGCCGCCGAAAGTGCTGAAGAAGGGCATCACCGACATGGTGCGGATCTCGGATGCGCGGATGTCAGGGACGGCTTACGGCACGGTCGTGCTGCACACCTCGCCCGAGGCCGCCGCCGGTGGTCCACTGGCGGTCGTGCAGAACGGCGACATGATCGCGCTCGACGTGCCGAACCGCAGCCTGACGCTCGAAATCTCGGACGCGGAACTGGCCGAGCGGCTTGCCAAGTGGCAGCCGAGCCATGAGCGGCCGGAAGGTGGCTATGCGTGGCTGCATCAGGCGCATGTGATGGGCGCGGATACCGGGGCGGACCTCGATTTCCTCGTCGGCTGCCGCGGCAACCCGGTCGGAAAGGACAGTCACTGATGAAACTCGCGCTCGTCGGCATCGGCAAGATCGCCTTGGATCAACACGTGCCCGCCATCTCCGCCAGCCCGGATTGGGAACTGGCAGCGACGGTTTCGCGGCATGGCACGGTCGAGGGGGTGCCAGCCTACACCCGGATCGAGGAGATGCTCTCCTCCCATCCCGAAATCGAAGTTGTGAGCCTCTGCCTGCCGCCCGTGCCGCGCTTCCTCGCGGCGCGTGCAGCTCTTGAGGCCGGGCGGCACGTCATGCTCGAAAAGCCGCCCGGCGCGACCCTGGCCGAGGTGCATACGCTCGAGGCGATGGCCGCCGCGCGGGGCCTCACGCTGTTCGCGACATGGCATTCGCGCATGGCCCATGCGGTGGCGGCCGCCAAATCATGGCTCGCGGATCGCAAGGTTCACTCGGGCCGGATCATCTGGCGCGAGGACGTGCGCAAATGGCATCCCGGGCAGGAATGGGTGTTCGAGCCCGGTGGCATGGGCGTCTTCGATCCGGGCATCAACGCACTCTCGATCCTGACCGAAATTCTTCCCGCGCCGGTTCACCTTACGGCGGCAGAGCTGGAATTTCCCGCCAACCGGCAGGCCCCCATCGCCGCGCGGCTGAGCTTCACCGGCTCCATCGAGGCGGATTTCGACTGGCGTCAGGAAGGCCCGCAGACCTGGGATATCGAGATCGACACCGATGCCGGGGCGATGGCGCTGCGTTTGGGCGGCAATGTGCTTGAGATCGGCGGTACGAAAGCCGAGGGTGCCGAGAGCATCATGGAAGAATACCCCGCGCTCTACGCCCGCATGGCGGGGCTGGTGCGGCAAGGCGCATCCGATGTGGATCTTGCGCCGATGGTGCATGTGGCCGACGCGTTCCTGCTGGGCCGCCGCACCGCTGTTGAAGACTTCGAATTCTGAAGGATACCGAAATGACCTATACCCCGCATGGCAAGCATCTGATCGCAGGCGACTGGATCGAGACCGAGCCGAAATTCACATCGGAGCCTGTCGAAGGGCCGTCGCATGAGTTCTGCATGGGTACGGTCGAGATGGTGAATGCTGCCTGCGAGGCGGCGGAGGAGGCGTTCTGGGACTATGGCTATTCGAGCCGCGAGACCCGGGCGACATTCCTCGACACCATCGCCGACGAGATTGACGCCCGCGGCGAGGCGATCACCGAGATCGGGACGCAGGAAAGCGGTCTGCCCGAGGCGCGCCTGAACGGCGAGCGCGGCCGGACCGTTGGCCAGTTGCGCCTCTTTGCCGATCATATCCGAAAGGGCGATTACCTCGACCGGCGTCACGATGAAGCACTCCCCGACCGCCAGCCGCTGCCGCGCCCCGATCTGCGGATGATCCAGCGTCCGATCGGCCCCGTCGCGGTCTTCGGCGCGTCGAACTTCCCGCTGGCCTTCTCGACCGCGGGCGGCGACACAGCCGCGGCGCTCGCGGCGGGCTGCCCGGTCGTCGTGAAGGGCCATCCGGCGCATCCCGGCACCGGCGAGATCGTGGCCGAAGCGATCAAGGCCGCGGCCGAGAAATGCAACATGCCCAAGGGCGTGTTCAGCCTCGTCCAGGGTGGCTCGCATGATGTGGGGCAGGCGCTGGTGCAGCACCCGCGGATCAAGGCCGTGGGCTTCACCGGATCGCTGGCGGGCGGCAAGGCGCTCTACGATTTGTGCGCCCAGCGTCCCGAGCCGATCCCGTTCTTCGGCGAGCTGGGCTCGGTCAACCCGATGTTCCTGCTGCCCGAAGCGACTTCGGCGCGCGGCGAGGATCTGGGCGTCGGCTGGGCAGCCTCGCTCACCATGGGCGCGGGCCAGTTCTGCACCAATCCCGGCATCGCGGTGGTGATGGAGGGCGACGCGGGTGAAGCCTTCGTCAAATCCGCGCTGGCCGCCCTCGAGGCGAGCGGCGCGCAGGTCATGCTGACCGACGGCATCGCCGAAGCCTATCGCAAGGGCGCGGCGCGGATGCAGGAATCCGGCGGCGTGCAGGAGCTGCTGACCCAGGTCTGCGACCGGCGCGAGGCGAAGCCCTACCTGTTCCGCGTCTCCGCCGCCGACTGGCTGGAGAACGCGGCTCTCTCCGAGGAGGTGTTCGGCCCGCTCGGCCTGATCGTGACCGTCAAGGATGCCGACGAAATGGTGAAGGTCGCACGCAGCTTCGAGGGCCAGCTGACCGCGACCTTGCAGATGGATGACGCCGACGCCGATCTCGCCCGCCGCCTGCTGCCGGTGCTCGAGCGCAAGGCGGGCCGGGTGCTGGCGAACGGCTTCCCCACCGGTGTCGAAGTCTGCGACGCGATGGTGCATGGCGGGCCGTATCCCGCATCGACCAATTTCGGCGCGACCAGCGTCGGCACGCTCTCGATCAGACGCTTCCTGCGCCCGGTCTGCTATCAGAACATTCCCAAGGCGCTGTTGCCCGAAGACCTTCGGGGCTGAGGAGGCCCGCCGGTTCGGGCAGGGCTTCGCGAAATGGCATTCGGCCCGGCGAGCAGATCGCCGGGCCGAATGTCGTTCGGATGCGCAGGTAGTTCTTTGCTTGGGCTCGGGTCTTCAAGGCCGGCGTTCGTAAAGGACCGCGATCAGACGCGCCGGGGGAGCTATGCCATTGAAATGCAAAGGTGAGGGAGACGAAGCGGGACCGCGTGGCTCTGCCGCTCTCGCGGAATTTGGGCCGACCAATCGCCTGGCCGAAACCCGGCAGGCATAACTGGAATGTGTGATGGCGGAGACGAAGTCCGCTACATGCTCGGCGTTTTCACATTTAATATAGGTAAAACAGATACTTGCAAAATATTCGCGACGCAAAATGTGTTGCAGTTTGTGTTGCAAAATCTGATTGTCACCTTCCGGGCCACGATGACACGAAGCCCGCTTCCCCGCTATCCTGAAATGAGTAACCCGTCCCCTCTGCGAAAGGGACGGGCTACCTGAAATTTGGCGTGCCGGGCCTGCAAGCCCCCGCGCCGTGGCATCTAAGAAAGGCTGAAAGATGCAAACAAAACATAACTCGAAAGCCCCCAAAGGCCAAGTCTCCGACAACCGCCAAGCTGCCCATGATTTGGCTGCTGAAGGCTACTTCGTGATCCCGTTGGGAGCGAACAAGCGCCCTCTGGTCAAGGGCTGGCAAGACAAGGCAACTAGTGACGCCCGGCAGATTGAGCGTTGGTGGGCGAAGTGGCCCGATGCCATGCCCGGGCTGCCAACTGGCAAGCTCAACGGCTTCGTGGCCTTGGACGTAGACCTGAAAAACGGCAAAGACGGTTTCGCTGGACTCAGTGCTTTGGGGTTGGACGTGGATACCTTGTCGCCCGGCCAGACTTTCACCCCGACCGGAGGGCGACACCTCCATTTCAAATACCAAGGAGAAGGTAATAGCGCCGCCGGGCTGCCCGCTGGGTTGGACGTGCGCGGCGAAGGGGGCTTCGTGGTGGCCCCCGGCGCGACAAACGGCAAAGGCGTCTATACGGGCCGTCTGACGCGCGAGTTGCCGGAGTGGCCCGAGGCTCTGACAATCCGCCGCAAGGTCGTGGAGCCGGGGCAGGGCGAGCCCACGGGCCTTCCCTTCCGCGTGATCCGAGATGCGCTCATGAAGTGCCCCAACGATGGCGACGCCTACGCCAGCCGGGACGCGTGGCTGCACATGGTTATGGCCGTGCATTGCGAGACCGGGGGCAGCGAAGAGGGCCGCGAACTGGTCCATGAATGGAGCAAGCAACACCACGACTATGACGCGGACCACACGGACGCGCTTTGGGACTCGTGTAAAGCTGACCGTGGCCTGACCGGCTGGCACGTTATTCATGAAGCCGAGCGGCACGGCTGGTACGACGACACCGTAACCGACCTTCGCCACATGGAGCTGCTGGAAGACTTCGACGACCTTTGGGACGAAATGGGATGGCTGCTGCCCGAGGAAGAGGCGGAGATTGCCGAGCTGGTCGGCGTCCTGCCGGAGCAACAGACCGAGCCGCTTTTCCTTCCCGCATCGGAGTGGGCCGGGCTGCCTATCCCGCCGCGCAAGTGGCATGTGGACGGCCTCATCCCCGGCAATACCGTCACCCTGTTGGGTGGCGATGGCGGCACCGGGAAGAGCCTTTTGGCGCTTCAGCTTGCCGTCTCTACCGTGACCGGCAGGCGGTGGGTCAACCGAGGAATCGACCAGCCGGGCAAGGCATTGGTGCTATCTGCAGAAGACGACAACAACGAACTGCACCGCCGCCTGTCTGACATCTGCGACAGCAACGACGTTCCGTTGGCAGCTCTCAACAAGTTGCTAATGCGATCTTTGGCGGGGGAGGACGCCTTGCTGGCGGTGCTGGACCGCAAGACGAACGCACTGAAGCCCACGGCACTTTATGCTGAAATCTGTAGAACGATGGAGCGCGAACGCCCCAAGCTGATCATTCTCGACACGCTGGCGGACTTGCACGCGGGGAACGAAAACGACCGTGCGCATGGCCGCCAGTTTATCGGGATGCTGCGGCACTTGGCGATTGAATATGAGTGCGCAGTTGTCCTGCTGGCGCACCCTTCGCTGACCGGGCTCAACAGCGGCACCGGCGCGTCCGGTTCGACCGCGTGGAGCAATTCCGTCCGTTCCCGGCTTTATCTGCGCAGGGTGAAGGATGATGGGTATGAGGCTGACCCCGATGCCCGGATTCTTGAAACCATGAAAGCCAACTACGGGCGCACGGGCGAGGAAATTGGTCTGACGTGGATGGGGGGCGTCTTCGTTCCCGACGCCCCCACACGCGAAGAGCGGAACAGTAAGGCCGAGCGGGTTTTCCTTTCCCTGCTGGCCGAGCACACCAAGCAGGGCAGGAAGGTATCGCCCAAGGCTTCGTCGGCCTACGCCCCTAAGGTCTTCGCAGGGCTGCCCGGCAGCGAGGGCGTGAGCAAGCGCGCTTTCCAAGCAGCAATGGAACAGCTTCTGAGCAATGGCGCAATCCGAGTGGAGGAAGAGGGGCCGCCTTCCAAGAGGCGGGCTTTTCTCGTGGGGGATTCCTGATGGGTGTTCTCTTTACCGGCGTTCCCATGTGGGCCTTCCAACCCTCTTCCAACCCCTACTTTGGAGGCTTCCAGCCTACTACCAACCCCCATGCCAACCCCTGTTCCAACCCTATGCCAACCTATGTTCCTTCCAACCCCCATACCCCCATAGGGTTGGAAGGCCGCCCTTTGGGCGTGCGGCCACCAACCTTGGCCGGGCATTCCCAGCGTTCCCGAGCTTCCCGCCGTTCCCGTGTGGGTCCTTCCCCCTCTGGACGCGTCGGGGGGAACGCGGAGCCCCGGCATTTCCCGCTTCAGAAAAAATTTCAAATGGGAAACCCGGTTTTCCCGAGTTTACCGCCGTTCCCAACTTTCCCGAGAGGCCCGCATGATCCCCAAGACTGAAATGGCAGAAATAGACGCGCTGGTGGGTGGCCCGGAACCCGAGGGCGTGACCGCTGGTGAGCTGGCGGAATGGCTCGGCCTGACCGCCAACCGCGTCTCGACCCTCGCCCGGGAAGGCGTGATCCCCCGGAACGCCGACAAGCGGTTTCCGCTCCGGGCCGCCGTCAAAGCCTATTGCGACCACGCCCGCGCCGGAGCTACTGGCCGCCGGGCCGACGCCGAGCTGGCCGCCGAAAAGCTCCGGCTGGCGAAAGAGAACGCGGACAAGCTCGCCTTCCAGAACGCCCGAGCCCGTGGCGAGCTGATCGCCGCCGCCGAGGTGGAACGCGAATGGGCTGGCGTCTTGCGGGACGTGCGCGCCGCCTTCCTCGCTCTGCCGAGCCGGGCCGCTGGCAAGCTCGGCCACCTGACCCCGCATGACCTTGCCGCGCTGGACGCCGAAGTCCGCGACGTGCTGATGGAGCTGGCCGAACATGAGTGACACCCTGACCCGCACCCGCCGCAACGCTATGGCCGCTCTGAAGCCACCGCCGCGCCTGAGCCTGCCCGATTGGATCGAAGGCACCATGCGGCTGCCGGAAGGCGTCTCGGCCACCCCGGGGCGCGTCACGCTCTGGCCTTATCAACGGGGCATCGCTGAAGCCATTTCGGACCCGCTGATTGAGCGCGTGACTGTGGTGAAGCCGGTGCGCGTCGGGCTGACCACGCTGCTTTCGGGCACCGTGGCGGCATACATCGCCAATGAGCCCGCGCCGATCATGGTCTTGCAGCCGACCGAGGCGGACGCCCGCGACTACGTGGTGAGCGATCTGGAACCGATCTTCTCGGCCACGCCGGAGCTGAAGGGGCTTATGTCTGCCGAGACCGACGAAGCCGGGCGCAACACGCTGCTGTCCCGCCGCTTCCCCGGTGGCAGCCTCAAGGTGGTGGCCGCCAAGAGCCCCCGCAACCTGCGCCGCCACAACGTCCGCGTCCTGCTGATCGACGAAGCCGACGCGATGGAGCCGGGGGCCGAGGGCTCACCCCTCACGCTGGCCGAACGCCGCACCCTGAGTTTCCCCAACCGCAAGATCGTTTTGGGCAGCACCCCGACGCTTGAGGCCACGTCTAACGTGCTGCGGAGCTACGCCAACAGCGACTCCCGCGTCTATGAGTGCCCGTGCCCGCACTGTGGCGACTTCCATGAAATCACATGGGCGGACATACAATGGCCCGACGGCGAGCCCCTGAAAGCCGCCTATGTCTGCCCGAGCTGCGGGGCCGTGACCGAAGAGCGACACAAGCCTGCGATGGTGGCCGCCGGGCGCTGGCGGATCACTCGGCCCGAGGTGGAGGGTCACGCCGGATTCCGGCTCAACGCGCTTGTGTCCACGCTGGCGAACGCCTCTTGGGGCAAGATCGCCCAAGAGTTCCTTGAATCGAAGGCGCACCCCGACAAGCTGCAAGTCTGGACCAACACCCTTATGGGCCAAGGCTGGCGTGAGGCCGCTGAAGAGATCGACGACGCCGCACTGGCCGCCCGGGCCGAGCCTTTCGGACTGCCCGACGCGATCCCGGGGGATGTGCTCTTTGTCACCTGTGGCGTGGACGTGCAGCGCGACCGGCTCGAAATGGTCTTCGTGGGCTGGGGCAGGGATGAAGTCTTCATCTTGGCGCAAGACGTAATCTATGGCGACCCGATGGGGGACGACGTGTGGGCCGAGCTGGACGACGCCCTTCGCACCGTCTGGAAGCACCCCAAAGGCGGCTTCCTGCGGGTGGACGCAACGGGGATTGACGCGGGCGACGGCGTGACGATGGACCGAGTCCTTGGCTTCTGCCGCCCCCGCATGGGCCGCCGCATCTACGCCGTGAAGGGGGCATCGGGCGACCGGCAGGCGATCAAGGCGAGCGACACCCGTGGCGCGCGGCTCTTCATCGTGGGCGTGGACGGGCTCAAGGGGCAGCTTATCAACCGGCTGACCCGTGGCCGGTCTGTCCGCTTCTCTGACACGCTGGAAGGGCGCTTCTATGAAGAGCTAGCGTCCGAACGGCTGGTGGTGCGCTACCGTAAGGGCGCACCGATCCGGCAATGGGAACGCACCCCGGGCCGCCGGGCGGAGTCACTCGATTGCGTGATCTACGCAATGGCCGTGCGTAATCTGGTCAACGCGAACGTGGACCGTCGCGCCGAAGAGGTTCAGGCGGTGACAATGCCCAAACGCCAAGCTATCGTGGTGAAAAGTATTTGGCTTGGAAGGTGATTTATCAAAATGGGTGAGGCGAAACGCAGAAAGGAAAATGACCGCTTTTATGGGAAGTTTCCTAAAGCTGGCAAAGGCATCGTTGTTTCACCACCGATCACCATAACTGAAGACGGATCGCTTTCCGCGCGAGGCGGCGGTGTCGACCCCGTTGAGCTTCGCCGCGCCGTACTATTTTGGGATCGCATCAATAAACCGAAAAATAGGCTTATCAGTTTCGGGATGTCTGACGACGAGAGATATCTCAAGGAGTGCAAATTACTAAGCGAGATGGAGGTCAGCGTTGGCCAAGTGTCTGGTCGTGCCGGGCTAATATACTCGCACCTGCACTTGGCAGCTTTTAAGGAGCTTGAAGAAAGAGAACCGGGTCTCTGGTCTATGTCTGAAGGTGAGAACTCTTTTAATCTTCAAGCCAAAGGAATTTTCACTCAAGGTCGTGGAGCTTTGGTCGAGCTGCACCGAGCCATCCCTCTGCCAACGGCTGATGTTCCCTTGGAAGATCTCCTAAATTTTAAGGAAAAACGACGGGATGAATTGCTCAGCCTAACTTTGGAAATCGATGGTCTCTTTTCTCGGGTAATGAACGCAGAGGACTCTGACTTTGAGCTGAAACGGGCGATAGGGGAAATTGACCAGCGATGCTCAGACGTTGTCGCAGCGGGCAGAGAGTCGAAGATAAGATTTTCTCTTAGCGATTTCACCTATGGCGTCTCCTTGGAGTTAAGCTCAACCAATTTGCTCATGAGCGGTGCCGCCGGAGCAATTATGGGCACAACTGTTGGATTGCCTGTAGTTGGGGCGACCATTGGCGCGGCTTCTTCCTTCATCAAATTTAACGTGGGACTCGGAGGAAAATTGGAACGAAGCAAGAAAGCGCGGGAGTTAGCTTTCTCGCCCTACAGAGTCGTCAGTCGATTGATCAATGAGCCGATCTAACGTCGGGGGTAGAGGTCTTTCGCTTCTTTAGAGTCGATCGGTCTCTTGCTTGCTCTAAGCCGCGGTAGGCTCATACCTGCTTTTTGCGGTGTTTTCTGGTTAGCTAAGCGATTATTTGCTCGTCTCGTCTTGGTCCTCGGAATTCTCTAAGCCGTATGCAGCGAGAGCTGCGATGCTTTCGAGCAGGTGCCAGTTGAATTTTGAGTCGTTGATTGCGGCTGTTCTGATTTGGTTTACACATTCGTCCATGTCACCATTGCGCACCAAGTCTTCAATAATCCGCACGCCAGCGGCGCGGCCATTCTCGTGGAATTCTGCGAGTGGATCACTCATTGGCTTGTCCCTTCACTGATTCCGCCTGAGTTTAGCCAAAAAACGTCTGATGCAGGTGGGCGATTTTCGCTTCAAGCTTAGCCTGCGCTTCCGGCGGCATGTTGTCGACCTTGCCCCACCTCTTCCGCGCTTCGTCAATCAAGGCGTCTTCCGCTTTGACGTAGGCTTTCCGACGCTGACGGGTC
This sequence comes from Thioclava sp. F1Mire-8, assembly GCF_002213165.1. NCBI lineage: Bacteria > Pseudomonadati > Pseudomonadota > Alphaproteobacteria > Rhodobacterales > Paracoccaceae > Thioclava > Thioclava sp. F1Mire-8. The sequence goes on from NZ_NBNY01000001.1 coordinate 147,792, forward strand.
GAACGCAGGACTGCGTTGCTGCCCCGTTTTCGGGAACCATTCATGGAGGCGAGCCCGGCCAAGCCGAGCCGCTTTTGGTGCGGTGCGTGCATGTGAATTTCCTTCTGTCGGGTGTGACCGGGCGGGCGAGGATGCCCCCGCCCGGTCACTTCGGGCACTCGACTGCCAGCCACTCCCATAACTGGCGAATCGAACCATAAGCGATCCCGAGCATCGCTCGCAAGTCATTGTTTTTATTGTCTACTTCAGGTAGCCAATGCCATTGTCTACTACAGGTTGCGAATTTACCTGAGCCCCGATTCTGGTCATCGTAAGGCGAATCTCCGCTAGTGAGGATTTGCCCGATGGCCCTTCAGACGACCCAAAACGAAGCCGAGCGCGCGGTCTATATCGCCCATGATCGCGTCGGGCTGACCCACCAAGTTCTTGCAGAGGCATTGGCCGAACCTGGCCTGCCCATTGCCGACGCAAAAGCCTTCATCCGCAATATGGGCGCGGCCGGCTACGTGAAGCCCTATGGCCGAGGCCGAACCGACAAGCGCACACCCCACCTGTATCGCCCGGACGCGGCGCTGGCGTTGGCCGTGCTGCTTCGTGCAAGTGAAGCGGGCTTTTCGTCCCCTGACGCCCGGAAAGCTCTGGGGCAGGCAATCCAGAACTGGCGGCCCGGCGACGAACCCGGCCCGCTCGAACTGATCCCGCGTTCCCCGGGAGCGCTTATCATGGCGTCCTATGCCGAAGGCTTCCGCAACTTCGCGGCGGACATCGTGTTCTTCCGGCAGCCCGGCGCGCGCAAGCCGCTAGTGGCGGCCCGCTATCGGCAAGTGCAGGACGGCGTTACGCGCGGCACCAACTTTCCGCCTGAAGCCGCCGCGCTCCAAGTTCGGTCTTCGTGGACGTGCCCCCTCGATCCGGTCCTTTCGCACCTGATGCGCCGTCGGGGGGCAACTCACTAATGTCCCTGCTGTCCCGCCTCAATCCCTTCAAGCGCGACGCGGCCCCGGTGGCCGTCCGGTCTTTTGACGCGGCTGCGGGTGGCCGCCGTGGCGCGGGCTTCGGGCGGCACTTCGGTTCGCATGGCACCGAGACGCTGGCCGCCGCCATTCCGGTGCGCGCCCGGGCTCGGCACGCCTACGCCAACAACGGCTATATCCGCAACGCCGTGGACGCTATTGTGGCCGAGGCTGTGGGGGCAGGCATCGAAGGCAATTCGGCCTATCCCGACAAGGATGTGGCCGCGCTTATCGACAAGGCGTTTTCCGACGCCGATCTGGACGCCGAGGGCCGCACCGACTTCCGGGGTATGACCGCTGCCGCCGTGCTGGCCGAAATCGTGGACGGGGAAGCCCTCTTCGTGGCCGAGAACCGCGACGGGCGCACCGTCTGGCGGCAATACCCTGCCGAGGCGCTGGACGAGTCCGACACCCGCGACTTGGGCGACGGGGGCTATGTGGTGGCGGGCGTGGAGTTTGCCGCCAATGGCACGCGCCGCGCCTATCACTTCCGCCCGCAACGCCCGACCGATCTTTTTCCGACCGCGCAAGAGTCCATCCGCGTTCCGGCTGAAGACGTGATCCACATTTTCCGCCAGCTCGGCCCGGGCCAAGTACGCGGTATTTCCCAACTCGCCCCGATCCTGCTGACCGTCAATGAGCTGGACCAAGCCCTTGATGCCATGCTTGTCGGGCTGAAAATCTCTTCCATGTTCGCGGGCTTCGTCACTGACACCACGAACATGGGCGGAGCCGGTGAAGCCTTCCCCGAAGCCGACGGCGGCGACATTTCCCTTGAACCCGGCGTGGTGCGCGTCCTGCCGGGCGGGACTGACATCAAGTTCGCCGCGCCCGAACAAGCCAAGGAGTCCATCGCCTTCGCAAAGCTGACGCTCGGCCAGATTGCCGCCGGGCTTGGCGTGCCCCAGCACCTTGTTGACGGCGACCTGAGCCAAGCGAACTATTCCAGCCTGCGGGCCGGGCTGCTGCCGTTCCGGGCCAAGGTGGAGCAATACGTTTACCACACGCTTGTCCCGCAATTCCTGAACCCGATCTTCCAACGCTTCGTCACCGACGAATACGTGGCCGGGCGTCTGGACGTGTCCGACCTTGCCGCCGCGCGGAAAGCTGAATGGCTGCCGCCGCGCCCGATGCAGGTGGACCCGCAAAAGGACATGGAGGCGGCCCGTTCTGCCCTCGAAATGGGGCTGACCAGCCGCCGCCAAGCCGTCGCACAACTCGGCTGGAACGTGTCCGAGCTGGACCGCGAGATTGCCGACGACCGGGCGCGGGAATCCGAGCTTGGCCTGTCCTTCAGTAATGGAGGCTCGAATGCCCCTCGATAACGCCCTGACGCGGGCCGCCCAGACTCGCCCCAACAGCTATGACCCGGAGACGCGCACCGTGTCCGCCGTGATCGCCACGCCGTCGCCCGTGACCCGGCGCGATGCCCGGGGGGCGTTTCTGGAGGTGCTGACCGCCGACACGCTGGACCTGTCGGGCGCTAACGGGCTGCCCGTCCTGGACTCGCATCGCACCGCCTCTGTCCGCGACCAGCTTGGTCGCGTTCGGTCCGTCGCCGTGGAAGGCGACGCCGTGGTGGCCGTGCTCGAAATCACCAGCGCCGAGGACGCGGCCCCCGTGGTCCAGCGGATCGCGGACGGCACCGTGAGCGGAGTAAGTATCGGCTACCGCGTCTCGGGCTGGGCCGAACGGAATACGCCGCAGGGCAGGGTGAAGAGCCCGACCGGGTGGCGTCTCACCGAGGTCACGTTGACCTCTAATCCGGCGGACCCGTCCGCCCGTCTACGGCAGAAAGAGGAACCCATGCCCGAGACCACCGAAACCCTTTCGCCGCAAGAGGTGGAAGCGCAACGCCGGAGCGACATCCGGGGGCTTGTCCGCGCTGCCGGGCTTGGCCCGGAGCTGGCCGACCAGCTCATTGACGACGAAGCCGACATGACCGCCGCCAAGGCTGCCGTCTTCGACGCTCAGCAAACCCGCCGCTCGGCCCCCGTGGTCCGCGTGCATGGCTCGAACGAAGACCCGGCCACGATCCGCACCCGACAAGCCGAGGCGCTTGCCTATCGCATGGGCGGGCTGGAAGAGCTGCCCGAGGCGTCGCGCACCTATGCCGACGTGAGCCTGATGGACATGGCCCGAGAATCCGTGGAGCGCATGGGCACCAGCACGCGCGGCATGAGCCGGGATGAAGTGCTTCACCGCGCCGCCGCGCACGGCACCAGCGACTTCGCCCTGACCGTCATGGACGCGACCGGCAAGACCGCGATGGCGTCTTACCGGGCCGCCGAAAGCCCCCTGAAGGCGCTTTGCCGCAAGCAGACGCTCCGGGACTTCAAGACCAGCACGGCAATTCGCCTTGGCGAAATGGGCGAGCTGGAAGAGATGGCCGAGAATGGCGAGTTCACCGCCACCAGCCGGGCCGAAGAGGGCGAGTCCATCAACCTCAAGACCTTCGGTCGCCGGATCGACCTGACCCGGAATCTCATCATCAACGATGACCTGAACCTGCTGTCTGACACCGTGCGCGCCTTTGGCGAGGCGGCTGCCCAGACGGAAGCGGCGATCATGGTGGCGATGCTGACCAGCAACCCGGACATGCGCGACGGCACGCCCGTCTTCGACGCCAGCCGGGGCAATATCGGAGAAACCGCTGGGCTGCCTTCCAAGGCGACCTTGACCGAGAACCGCGAAGCCATGCGCCTGCGCACCGGCACCGATGGCAAGACCATCATCGACGCGCCGCCGCGCTATCTGCTGGTGCCCGCCGATCTGGAAACCGAGGCCGAGGAAATCCTTGCCGCGATCCAGCCCGGCACCACGGCGGACGTGAACCCCTTCGCGGGCAAGCTGAAGCTGCTGGTGGAACCGCGCCTGCCGTCGGGCACGTGGTATCTCTTTGCGGACCCGGCCCGTCTGGCCTGCCTGCGCTACGCCTACCTGAGCGGGGCCGAGGGCGTCCAAGTCCAGCGCCGCGAAAGCTGGGACACGCTGGGGCTGTCCTTCCGGGGCTTCCTCGACTTCGGCGCGGGCTGGCTCGACTGGCGCGGCGCGCAGCGCGTGGCGACTTCCTGATGGCTCTGACGCTCGACCAGCTCACGCAAGCCCGTGACGCGCTTCTGACGGCGCGTGCGGGCGGCGTGCGGCGCCTCCGCGACCAGAATGGCGAGGAAGTCGAATACAAGTCCGACGCCCAGATGGCCGCCGCTCTGGCGTCGCTGGACCGGCAGATTGCCGAGCTGGCCGGGCGTCGGACGCCGACCACCCTTCATTTCCGAACCTCGAAAGGAACCTGAAATGCGCAACTTCGTGCAACCCGGTGAAAACCTCACCCTGACCGCCGTGGCCGCCGCTAGCTCTGGCGATGGCGTCAAGCTCGGCAATATCTTCGGCATTGCATCGGGGGACGCCGACATTGGCGATCCGCTGGTGTTGGTGACGGAAGGCGTCTTCGAGATGCCCAAAGTCTCCACCGACGAACTGGCCGTGGGCGATGCGGTCTATTTCCGCACGTCCGACGGGGCCGTGACCAGCACCGCCAGCGGCAATACCAAGATCGGCGTGGCCGTCTCGGCAGCGGGCAACCCGTCCGGGTCCGTTCGCGTCCGCCTCAACGGGGCGTTCTGAGTTAGAGGTCGAGTGATGGGACCGCTCGGCCTCTCAACGCGGGACTGACCACCCCGTTTGTCCCAGCGCGGCGCGTCTACTCTCCACGCAATGCGCTTGCCCTTGGTATCAACAGATGGAGAACCTTGAACGCCTGAAAGTTGCACGCGCCAAAGTCGCGCGCATGGTGGTGGCCGATCCTGTCTATGCTCCGATTTTCGAGCGCATAGAATCCGACATTGCCGAGCTGGAAGCCATCGCCGCCAATGACGTGCTGGCCCGGGCGCGTGCCCTTGTTCAAAGCGCGACGCGCTGAATCAATCGCTGCAAGTCGGCAAGGGACGCACCCTTGCCATACCGTTCACGGTCAAGGGCGTGGCCGAAAAGGTCGCGCCTGATCCGTTCATCAATCCCCGCCGCCAACATCCGGTCTTCAAAGCTATGTCTCAATCCGTAAAGAGAGTGCTCCGGTGTCTCCAAGAGCCTGTTGGCCCGGAGATACTTGTTGATCGTGGCCGAGAGGCTGGCGGAGCTGGCGCGATACTTGGGGAAGCCGTCAGGGCATTGTGCCATAGCTTTCAGGCTCACGCCGGTCAGGGGGATGACACGGCGCGCGTTGCGCGTCTTGAGCTGGCGTCCAACGGGCTCAATCGAAATGTGCGGCGTGGTCGCGCCAAGCCGTATCTGGTCTCGTGTGAGGGCCGCCAGCTCGCTCGGCCTCGCCCCGGTGTTGACCATCGCCAGAACGATGCAGCGGGCTTCCTTGTTGAGCCCGTCCAGCGCTCCCGGAGCCAAGAGCTTGTCGCGTATCCAGCTTTCGGAGAAAGGCGGACGCTGCTTTGCCTCGCCTTCCTTGAAACTGAGATCGGAGAGGGGCAGCACCAGCCCGAGCCGCTTCATGCGGTTCACGGTCTTCAGCACGTCGCCAAGGTGGATAAGGTCTTTGTTGCCCGAGTTGGGCGTGAGCCCTTCGTTCTGGATGCGCTCAAACCACCAATGGCGGAAGTCCAGCATGTCGTCGCCGGTTATGTCGCCAATGGCCTTGTCGCCAATCACGTCCACGAAGTTCTTCACGGCTTTCTTGCGCGGGTTCTCCCAACGGCGGAGCTGGTCCGGGCTCTTTCCAAGCGTTTTGTCCGCTACCAAGCTCCAATAGAGTTCCAGCGCCCGAGTCACCGTGATCGCTGGTTCACTCACGCCGCCCATAAGGGCAGCCGTGTCTCGCATATCCAGCTCACCGTCTTTACGCTCTTTGACGGCTTCGACACGTGCAAGAAGCTGGTCTTGCGGCAGCTTGGCAACTTGGGGTGCTGGCAGGTAGCGGAAGCCCCGGACGGCGGCGAGATTCTTGGCCGCCTCGAAACGCTGTTCCGCGTCGCTTGTGTCTCCGGCAAGCCGGGCTTCCCAGCCTTCCACGATGTGTTGCCACGCGATAGGGGCTTTCTGTTGCGCGACGGTAAGGGAGTCCGTGTGCAGGCTGACCCAGATGCTCTTGCGCTCTTCAACGCCCTGATAGCGGCGCGGCACGCGCTTGCGCAGGTGGTAAGTGCTGCCCCGCTTCATGATGGTCATGGCCGTTCCCCCGCTGGTGATGTGTGCGGATTGTGCGGCGAAATGTGTTGCAAAACAAGGCAGAACGACGGACTACGCGCAGGGCGCTTCGATCTAACGTATTGTTTTTGTTGGATAAATTTCCAAAACAAGGCGGGTTTTGGTGGCGGAGACGAAGGGATTCGAACCCTCGAGACCCTTCCGGGCCTACTCCCTTAGCAGGGGAGCGCCTTCGACCACTCGGCCACGTCTCCGCGGACCCGTATAGGGATCGTCTCGGGGGGAGACAAGCGGTTTTTCGACGGAATTTCTGGTGGTTTGCGATTTCCCTCGCGTGGGGCGGAGATGGCGCAGGCGGGGGCGCGGGTCGGCGCAGGGCAGGAGCGTCGGTCGCCATGAAAAACGCGCGCGAGATGTCTCGCGCGCGTTTCGTTTTCAAGGGGTTTTGCTTGGCTCTAGCGCGTCGTCTCGCCGCGCCGGCGCACCACCACGTCGACCGTGATCGACGCGAGCAGCACCGCCGCCGTCGCCATCAGCTGCACCGCCGCCGGCAGACCCAGAAGCGCCATGCCGTTGACGATTGCCGCGATCACGACGCCACCAAGGATCGCGTGGATCGGATGGCCGCGCCCGCCGAACAGCGAGGTGCCCCCGATCACCGCGGTCGCGACGACATAGAGCACGATCGTGCCGCCGTCGAAGCTGGTGGAGATCGAGCGCAGGCGCGAGGCGTAGATGATGCCGCCCAGACCCGCCGTCGTCGCGGCCAGCGTGAAAGCTGCGGTCCGGATCAGGCGCAGGTTGATACCCGCCCGGCGCGCAGCCTCGGCATTGCCGCCAATCGCGAGGACATAGCGGCCGAATTTCAGCCGTCCCAGCAGGAAGGACCATGCCAGCAGCACCGCGAAGACGATCGGGATCACCCACGGCATCCCCGAGAGCGGGAAGCGCGCGACGCCGCGGTTCATGTTCGAGATCGTCACCAGCACGATACCCGCGATCACGGCCGCGGCGATCTTCGCGATGGTGAGGCCCATTGGCGGAGCGACGAGGCCGCTCTTGCGACGTTTCGCATCCTTGCTGAAGGTGAGGATCGCGAAGACGAGAACCACGACGCCGGTCATCAGCCAGCCCATCAGCGGGCTCAGCGTGCCATTGGCGAAGTTGTTGATCGTGTCACTCGCCACAGGGATCGTCCCCCCGGCGCCCAGCAGTTGGATCATCAGACCGTTGAAGCCCAGAAGGCCCGCCAGCGTGACGACGAAAGAGGGCAGTTTCAGGCGCGTGATCAGCGAACCCTGGAAAATACCCAGAACCGCCGGTACCGCCAGACCTGCCAGAACCGCCGCCCACCAGGGCCAGTCGGAGCCCGGTGCCACCAGCAGTGTCGCCACTGTCGCCCCGATCCCGGCCACGAAGCCGAGCGACAGGTCGATCTCGCCCAGCAAGAGGACAAAAACCTGTCCCATCCCGATCATCATGAAGACCGAGCCCTGGACGAGCAGGTTCACGATGTTCCCCGGCGAGAGGAATTTCGGGTTCTGCAGCTGGAAGATCAGAGAGATCAGCACGAAGCCCAGAAGAACCGGGAGCACGCCGCTTTCGCCTGCCTTGATCTTCGCCCAGGTGCGCGAGAGGTAGCTCGAGAAGCTCTGATCCTCGGTCGTGGCGCCCACCACGGCAGAGGGGCCGCTTTCGCCCGATGCCTCGCGTTGCGCCGCGACGTCCTTGGCGTTCTCTGCCGCGATCGAGGCGGCGGCGCGCATCGCGCCCGGCTCGACCACATGGTCGGATTTGCCCGTGGTCATCAGCTCGACCACGCGTTGGGTGTCGTATTCCTCGATCGGGCCCTGGCTGACCATCTCGCCCAGACGCAGGATCGCGATCCGGTCGGAAACTGCGAAGACGTCGTTGAGGTTGTGCGAGATCATCACCACCGCGAGGCCCTGATCGGCGAGGCGACGCACGAGTTGCAACACCTGACCGGTCTGGGCCACGCCGAGCGCCGCCGTGGGCTCGTCGAGGATCACCAGTTTGGAATTCCACATCACGGCCTTGGCGACCGCGATCGATTGCCGCTGACCGCCCGACAGCGCCGAGACCGGCGCGCGGATCGAGCGCAGCGTGGTCACGCGCAAGCCTTGCAGCGTCTCTGCCGCGGCGCGCTCCATCGCGTCCTCGTCGAGCATCCCGTTGGTCAGGATCTCGCGCCCCAAGAACATGTTCTGCACGACGTCGAGATTGTCGCACAGCGCGAGGTCCTGATAGACGACCTCGATGCCCAGCTCCGCACTGTCGCGCGGCGAGCGGACGCGGACCTCGTTGCCTTCCCATTCGATCACGCCGCCATCGGCTTCATGGATGCCGGCGATGGTTTTCGTCAGCACGGATTTGCCCGCGCCATTGTCACCGACCAGTGCCGTCACCTCGCCGGGGCGCACGTCGAAATCGACCCCGCTGAGCGCCTGCACTGCGCCGAAACTCTTTTCCAGACCCCGAATGCGGAGGATCGCGTCGCGATCCTCCGCTTGGGACCCGGTGCCGTTGCCCGTGTCCATCATCAGCTATCAGTTCCCGATGCCAGCGGATTTGCACGCGTCAGCCGCGTCGCCCGCACAGAGCTTGGAGGTGTCGACGAAGCCGTCTTTCACGACGGTGTCGGCCATGTTCTCCGGGGTGACCCAGATCGGCTTGAGCAGGATCGAGGGCACGTCCATGCCGCCCTGGCTGTCATTGACCTTGCCGTTGACGAGGCCGTCGGGCGGGTTTTCACCGGCACGCATATAGAGCGCGAGTGCCGCGGCCGCCTGGGCTTCGAGATAGATCGGCTTGTAGACGGTGCCGCACTGGTAGCCGGTGAGCACGTTCTGCAGGCCGGTGACGGTCGCATCCTGACCGGTGGTCGGGAAGGCTTTCGCCGGCACGTTCAGCGTCTTGAGATAGGAGATGACCGCGTTGGCGTTGTCGTCATTCGGGGTGACGACGGCGTTCATGTCCTGATGCGCGGTGAACTGCTGCTCGAAGGTGGTCCGTGCGACAGACGGGTCCCAGGTGCCCGCGGGCTCGCCCGCATTGGTGTAGCTGCCGTCGTCGAATTTCGGCTGAAGCACCTTCATGTAGCCCTGCTTGAACAGCGTGGCGTTGTTGTCATCGGGGGAGCCCGCCATCACGAGGATATTCGGCTTCTCGATGTTCCAATCGCTCAGGCACTGTTCCATGCCCTTGCCGATCAGCTCGCCGACATATTCGTTGTCGAAGCTGATATAGTAGTCGCGCGAACCGCCAAGCGTGATCCGGTCATAGTCGATGACCGCGACGCCGTGCTCTTTCGCGTATTTCTCGACAGCGGCACCGCCGCCCGAGGAGATCGGGTCGATCAGCAGAACCGTCGCGCCCTGGCTGATATCGGTCTGCGCCTGGGTGAGCTGGTCGGCTTCCGAGCCTTGCGCGTTGGTGATGATCAGGTCGTCCGAGGACAGGCCCGCCGCTTCGAAGGCTTTCTTCAGGTAGGGCTCGTCGAAAGAGGTGTAGCGGGCGGAGCTGGCGGTGTCGGGCAGCAGCACGCCGACCTTGCCTTTGCCCTTGGACGCGATGTCCTTGAGTTGGCTCATGGCCGAGAAGTCGGCGCCGAAGCTGTCGGCGGTGATGTTCTGGGCCTGCGCGGCACCTGCAATCAGGCCGAGCGCGAGAACGCTGGTTCCGGCGAGACGCGCGGCGGTTCCGCACGTCGAGCGACGAATGTTTTTCATTGTAATCCTCCTAAGGCCGGATGGGGTTCCTCCCGGTGGAGCGGGCAACGCCTCACTCCCGCGCGCCGCCCGTGCCGACCTCCGGCAGGACAACGCCGGGACGCGCATCCGGCACGCGCCCCGTTAGCGCCATCATGGAGCGAATTGTTGCTCTGAACAGGGGGCGAAAGCCAAAATTTACTCACGAAACCGTGACGGAACGCAGCGTCGGGAGCCTGATGGGAAATTTGCTGGGGCGGGCAGGCGGCCGCCTCGTGGGCGGAGAGGTGGGCAGAGAGGCAGTCTGGCGGGCCGGATCGTTCGCGTTCCCCGGACGTCTCGCCCGGAGTGGTTGACACCCGCGCGCGCCGATGTATAAGCCCGCCATCCCGGTAACGCGAGTTGCCGGGGTTATTCATTGGTGTTGGTGGACCTCGCAAGAGGAAACCTGTCGCCGGTCGCCGCAAGGCCCGGAGGAGGACAACGCCCTTCGAAACGCTAAAGAAGGAGATCAGCCGTGACCAAACGCACGTCTGCCAAGTACAAAATCGACCGCCGCATGGGCGAGAACATCTGGGGCCGCGCCAAGTCGCCCGTCAACCGTCGTGAATACGGCCCCGGCCAGCACGGTCAGCGCCGCAAGGGCAAACTGTCCGACTTCGGTATCCAGCTCCGCGCCAAGCAGAAGCTGAAGGGCCATTACGGCGACCTGACCGAGAAGCAGTTCCGCCGCATCTACGCCGAAGCCGAGCGTGTGAAGGGCGACACCGGTGAAAACCTGATCGGTCTGCTCGAGCGTCGCCTCGACGCGCTGGTCTACCGCGCCAAGTTCGTCCCGACCGTCTTCGCAGCGCGCCAGTTCGTGAACCACGGCCACGTGCTCGTGAACGGCAAGAAAGTGAACATCCCCTCGTACCGCCTGAAAGAAGGCGACGTGGTGGAAGTCCGCGAGAAGTCCAAGCAGATGGCTCTGGTTCTCGAAGCCGTTCAGTCGCCCGAGCGTGACGTTCCGGATTACATCGAAGCCGACCACAACAAACTGACCGCCAAATTCGTGCGCACCCCGGCCCTGTCCGACGTGCCCTTCGCGGTTCAGATGGAACCGAATCTCGTGGTCGAATTCTACGCGAAGAACTGATCCCTCAGTCTTCGCCGATCATTTGGAAAGGCCGTGCCCCCGGGGCGCGGCCTTTTTATTTTGGGCGATGGGCGAGGGGGGCTTTTGTCCGGAACAGCCGCGCAGCGGCCCGGGCAGCGCCCGGCCGCCCCCTCGGGCGGGCGCTCTTCGGTCTCATCGGCGCGGCGAGGTCGTGCGGATGTGGTGAGATAAAGGGGCAACCGCTGAATGAAGCGCGCCCACCCGGCGGTGGGGCGCTGCCCTCCGGCACCCGTGGGCAATACATCTCTCATCGACGTGCTATGACATCCGTTGCATCCCTGCCGCGTCTGCTATGCGGGTGATCTTCTCACTAGCCCTGTCGCGCCATGGCGGATAGAACTCGGGCCACGATTCAGGAGTGCACAATGACCACGCATATTCGCCCCCAGCCCGGTATTATGGACATCGAGCTCTATCAGGGCGGCGCCTCCCATGTGGCGGGGCGCACCGATGCCGTGAAGCTCAGCTCGAACGAGAACCCGTTCGGCCCCTCGGACAAGGCCAAGGACGCGTTCGCGAAATGCGCCCATTCGATGCATCGTTACCCCTCAACCGACCACGGCAAGCTGCGCACGGCCATCGGTGACGTGCACAAGCTCGATCCCGACCGGATCATCTGCGGGGTGGGCTCGGACGAGATCATCCACTTCCTGTGCCAGGCCTATGTCGGCGCGCGGGACGAGGTGATTTTCACCGAGCACGGATTCCTGATGTATCGTATCTCGACCATGGCCGCGGGCGGCACGCCGATCGAGGTGAAAGAGCGCGACCGCACGACCGATGTCGATGCGATCCTGAGCGCCTGCACCAAGAAGACCAAGCTCGTCTTCCTCGCCAATCCGAACAACCCGACCGGCACGATGATCCAGCTGGCGGAGCTGGAGCGGCTGGCGGCGGGCCTGCCGAAAGGCGCGCTGCTGGTGATCGACGGCGCTTATGCAGAATATGTCGAAGGCTATGACGGCGGGGCGGAGCTGGCGACACGCCTGCCCAACGTCTTCATGACGCGGACCTTCTCGAAGATTTACGGTCTCGGCGGGCTGCGCGTCGGCTGGGGCTACGGGTCGCGCGAAGTGATCGACGTGCTCAACCGTATCCGTGGTCCGTTCAACCTCTCGACCGCGCAGCAGGAGACGGCAGAGGCCGCCGTGCGCGATCAGGACTGGGTCACGAAATGCCGCGATGACAACACCCGCCTGCGCGCTTGGCTCGCAGAGGCGTTGGCGGAAAAAGGCGTTCCGTCAGATACTTCAACGGCGAACTTCATCCTTGCGCGTCTGGCTTCCGAGCAGGAAGCGGCCGATTGTGATACCTACTTGAAATCCGAAGGCATCATCGTGCGCCGGGTCGCCGGCTATAACCTGCCCAACTGCCTGCGCATCACGGTGGGCGACGAGCCCTCGTGCCGCCGCGTGGCCCATCTGATCGGCGTCTTCAAGGCAGGCGGGATCGAGGTGCCCAGATGAGCCAACTCTACCAGCGGGTCGCGCTGATCGGGCTCGGCCTGATCGCCTCGTCGATGGCCCATGCGATGCGTGAAAAGGGTCTGGCGGGCGAGATCGTCGGTCACGCGCGCTCTGCCGAGACGCGTGACACCGCGCTGGAAATCGGGCTGGTCGATGCCGTCTACGAGACCGCCGCCGAGGCGGTCGCGGGCGCCGATCTGGTTGTGCTCTGCGTGCCGGTCGGTGCGATGGACAAGATCGCCGAAGAGATCGCCACGCATCTCGCCCCCGGCGCGACCGTCACCGATGTGGGCTCGGTCAAGCGCGCGGTGATCGACGCGGTCGGCCCGCATATGCCCGACGGTGTGCATTTCATCCCCGGCCACCCGCTGGCGGGGACCGAGCAATCCGGCCCGCGCTCGGGCTTTGCCACGCTGTTCGCCAATCGCTGGTGGCTGTTCACGCCGATCGAAGACACCGACTCCGGGGCGCTGACCCGGTTGAAAACGCTGGTCGAGGCGATGGGTGCCAATACCGACGAGATGGCGCCCGATCACCATGATCTCGTGCTCTCGGTCGTGTCGCACACGCCGCACCTGATCGCCTACACGATGGTGGGCGTGGCGGATCATCTTCGTCGTGTAACCCACGAGGAAGTCATCAAATATTCCGCCACGGGTTTTCGCGATTTCACCCGGATCGCGGCCTCGGACCCGACGATGTGGCGCGACGTCTTCCTGACCAACAAGGAAGCGACGCTCGACATCCTCGGCCGCTTCACCGAGGAGCTGTTCATGCTGCAACGCGCGATCCGCATGGGCGATGGCGACATGCTGCACGACTATTTCACGCGCACGCGCGCGATCCGTCGCGGCATCATCGAGGCGGGTCAGGATACGGATGCGCCCGATTTCGGCCGCGGCGCGCCGAAGAAAGACGCGTAAGGCGCGCGCGGGCAGGCGGCCCGCGCCCTACTGCCCGCCCCGTGTTTCACTGCCGTTGCGCGACCAGTTGCGGTGCGGGGCCCAGCGGCACCGGGCCGAGGCTCATCTGCCCGTCCTTGAAAATCAACGGCACTTCCAGCGCGCCGTCGGGGTTCTTGGCGGCCAGCATTGCGCCTATCCCGGTGACGAGTTTCACCTCGTCCTTTCCGATCAGCCCCATGCCCTGCGCGATGCCGACCCAGTTGCGCCACGAGGCAGAGCGGATCGTCAGCGTGCCGTCTGGATAGCCAGAGGGATCGACGGTCAGGTTGCCCTCGACCGAGACGTCGTTATCGCCCCAGCTCAGCGACAGGTCCGAGATCGCGAATGTCATCAGACCCGGCAGTCCTGCCTCCAGCGCGCTTTGGTCGATCGGCTCCCGCGTGCCCATGAGCGCGTCGAAATGGAGGCGCGTGATCGTGTCGGGCAGCGTGCCCTTCGGGTCGATCCGCTCGAGCAGATCGGCCGGCAGTTTCAGTTTCTTGGCTTCCGCGCCCAGACGATAGGCGGCGGCGGGCATCACCAGATCGGCGGCTTGGGCCGAGGCGCCGATCGCGCCCTGCGCCTTGTCCTTGCGCGCGATGGCGAGGCGCAGCTGATCGGCCGAAAGCTCCGGCTTGGCGGCCCCCTGGGGCGTCAGCACGGGGGACGCGACCACGGCGACCGCGTTTTCCAGCGGCAGCGCGGTCGAATAGCCCACCGTCATCGAGGCGCGCATGTCGTCTTGCGTCAGGCGGTAGGTCTTGTCGCCCAGATGCAGCATCTGGCCCGAGGGCAGGTAGGCGATCACCTTGTTGGGCTCATATCCCAGCGCGAAGATTTGCGCGAAGGGGGCGCTCCAGCGCCACAGGCCGCCCCGATCCTTCAGTTCCGGCTTGTCGAAGGTCAGATCGAAGCGCGAGGGGAAGCCCGCCAGCGAGACCGATTGCGCATCGCCCCAGCCTTCCTGCCGGGCCTGTGCGAGCATGTCGCGCGCGCCGTTCTCGATCTTGTGCGCCCCGTAGAACCAGTAGCCGCAATAGGCCAGCGTCGCGACCAGCACCAGAATGATCAGTTTGCGCATCGTAGCCTCTTTGCAAATCGGGTGAACCCCATGTAAGCCCTGAGCCCATGCAGGACCAGAGCGACGACAACAGGATCTGGGTCTTCGGCTACGGCTCGCTGATCTGGAACCCCGGCTTCGATTTCGACGAACGGATGCTTGCCCGCGCGCCGGGTTGGGAGCGCAGCTTCTGCATGCGCTCGCTGGTGCATCGCGGCACGCCCGAGGCGCCGGGACTGGTGCTGGCGCTCGACGAGGGGCAGGGCGCCTGCGCGGGGCTCGCCTTCGCGGTGAAGTCCGGACAGGAAGACGAGGTCATGACCTACCTGCGCGAGCGCGAGCTGGTGACCGCGGCCTATCTGGAACGAGAAATTGATGTCGATCTGGATGACGGCCGGCGCGTGCGCGCCGTGACCTACGTGATCGACCGCCATCACGACCAATATTGCGGTGGCCTCAGCGATGACGAGCAGGCCCGGATCATCGCCTCTGCCACCGGCGGGCGCGGTCCGAACCGCGATTATCTGTTCAATACTGCCCAGCATCTTCACGAATTGGGCATTCCCGACCCCCATCTTGATGCATTGGTGGCACGGCTGCGTGTCTTGTCGCGATAGGCCTTGGCGAAGGGCTGCGCCGTCGCTAGGCTCTGCGCAAACAGGCAAGAGGGGCAATGATGCAAGAGCCGATCCGGCTGGAGCCGCAATTCTCACAACCCGTGCGTCAGGTGATCCTGATGCTTCTGGTGCTCGGCTTGGTCGCTGCGGGAGGCTACTTCGCCTATTCGCGCATCTTCCCGATTTTCCTCGCCAATCCCTGGCTGAACGGGGTGATCCTCGCGGTCTTCGTCTTCGGCATCCTCGCCTGCTTCTGGCAGGTGGTGCAGCTGGTCAAGGCGGTGAACTGGATCGAGAGCTTCGCCGCCGATCGTCCGGGCCGCCCGCAGGTGCGCGCGCCGTCGATGCTGGCGCCGCTCGCAGCCCTTCTGGGCTCGCGCGAGGCGCGCCGCGCGGTGTCGTCCTCCTCCGGCCGCTCGATCCTCGAATCCGTCGCGACCCGGATCGACGAGGCGCGCGACATCACCCGTTACATCGCGGGCCTGCTGATCTTCCTCGGTCTTCTGGGGACGTTCTACGGCCTCGCCACCACCGTCCCTGCCGTGGTGGAGACGATCCGCGCGCTCGCACCGAAGGAAGGCGAGAGCGCGATCGGCGTGTTCGACAATCTGATGACGGGGCTCGAAGCGCAGCTGGGCGGCATGGGCACGGCGTTCTCCTCGTCGCTTCTGGGTCTTGCGGGCTCGCTGGTGATCGGCTTGCTGGAACTGTTCGCGAGCCACGGTCAGAATCGCTTCTACCGCGAGCTGGAGGAATGGATTTCTTCGATCACGCGGCTGTCCTTCACCGCGCTTGAAGGGGGCGATGGCGAAAGCTCTATGGTGGCGGGCGTCCTCGATCACATGTCCGAGCAGATGGACCAGATTCAGACGCTGTTCGTGCGCTCCGATGCCGGACGCGTGCAGACCGAGGCGCGCATCGCGCATCTGTCGAACGCGATCCACGACCTGTCGGAACGGCTCTCGGCGGAGATGGATGCGCGCAACCGCCAGCAAGGCGCGCTGCAGCAGATGGCGGAGGGGCAGGAGCGGCTGATCGGCGCGCTCGATCATCTCGCGCAGCGCACGGCCGAAGGGGCCCCCGAGGCAGAGGCGCTGATGGAGACCCGGATGCGGCTGCGCTCGATCGATCAGCAGATGATGCGGATGCTAGAGGAAGTCAGCGCCGGGCGGCAGGAAAGCATGGCCGAGCTGCGCCATGATTTCGCAGGTCTCACCCGGGCGATCCTCGGCTACAAACCGCATCGCGAGGAGTAATTTATGGCTCTGGCACGGCGCGGCGGCAATCGGTTCTCGACCAACATCTGGCCGGGTTTCGTCGATGCGATGACGGCGCTTCTTCTGGTCCTGATGTTCGTGCTGTCGATCTTCATGATCGTGCAATCGGTTCTGCGCGACACGCTGAGCACCAAGGAAGGCGAGCTGATCCAGCTCAACGAGCAGGTCTCGAACCTCGCCAAGGCGCTGTCGCTGCAACAGACGAAGACGCAGCAACTGACGGGCGAGCTGGAGAACGCGAAGGACAAGGCCGATCAGCAGGATTCGCTGATCGCCACGCTGACCTCGCAGCTCGATGACCGGAAGGCCGCGCTGGCGGATGCGAAACAGAAGATTACAGAATTCGAGGCCCGCGTCGCGCAACTCGTGGGCGAGCGCAACGCCGCCCAGCAGGATGCGAGCGCCAAGGCCGACGAGATCCGGCTGAGCAAGGAAACCATCGCCGATCTGCGCGACAAGCTGACGAAATCGGGCGACGAGGTCGCGGCGATGACGCTGCAACTCGAAGAGGCACGCAAGAAGGCCGAGGACACGTTGACCAAGCTCGCCGCCGCGCAGACCGCGAAGGCCGATCTGGAAAAGCAGCTGGGCAAGCAGCTCTCGGAGGCCGAGAAGCAGGCCGCGCTGAAGGCCACTGCGCAGAAGGCGCTGGCCGATCAGCAGGCGATCTCGGAGGGCGCGCAGAAGAAGGTGGCGCTACTCAATCAGCAGGTCGCGGCTTTGCGAAGCCAGCTTGCGCAGCTTCAGAATGTGCTCGACGAGGCGCAGCAGAAGGATGCCGAGGCCAAGGTGCAGCTCGACAACCTCGGACAACAGCTGAACGCGGCGCTCGCCCGCGCGGCGTCGGAGGAAAAGAAACGTGCCGATCTGCAGGAGAAACTGCGCAAGGAGGCCGAGGCCAAGGCGAAGGATCTGCAGAACTACCGCTCGGAATTCTTCGGCAAGCTGTCGCAGCTTCTGAAGGGCAAGCAGGGCGTGAAGGTGGAAGGCGACCGCTTCGTCTTCTCCTCCGAGGTGCTCTTCGCGCCGGCTTCGGCCACGCTGTCGGATGCGGGCCGCGCGCAGATCAAGCAGGTCACGGCGCTGCTCGATCAGCTGCGCGGGGAAATCCCGAGCGACATCCCGTGGATCATCCGTGTCGATGGCCATACCGACGACACGCCGCTGTCGGGGCAGGGCGAGTTCAAGGATAACTGGGAGCTGAGCCAGGCACGCGCGCTTTCGGTGGTAAAATACATGGTGGACAGCCTCGGCTTCCCGCCGGATCGGCTCGCCGCTGCCGGATTCGCGCAGTTCGACCCGGTGAACACCGCCGACACGCCCGAGGCGCGCGCCCAGAACCGCCGGATCGAGTTGAAGCTGACCGAGCGCTGAGGCGCGAGGGACAAAAGAAAAGGCTGCCGGGCGATGCCTCGGCAGCCTTTCGCGTTCCGTGTCACCTGAGAGGGCTCAATGCCCCTGCGTCATCTCGCCCTTCGCCATCGCCAGATGGTGCGGCTGATGATGCGCGCCGACCGTCAGGATGCCGATGAAGCCGAGCGCGCGGATTTTCTGCGCATCCGCCCCGGTCACGGTGAGCGCGCTGCCGCCGGGGATTTCCTCGGCTCTCATTTCCCAGCCCCGAATACCGTTCATCGTCGCGACATGGGCGGGCACCATTGCGCGTATGGAGGCGGTAACCGCAGGATCGTCCGAGGTCGCCTCGAAGCGCGCACCACCCTCGATGTCGCTCTCGCTGACCTTGGCGTGCAGGGTGACATTGTTCATGTCGATCAGATGCTGGCGCAGCGCCTCGATATCGACGCGGTTCCAATCCGTGTCGGGATCGGCGAGCAGATGGGCCACGATCTCCTGGATCGCCGCGAAAGCGGATTGACCCGGCTCGGTAATCGCGCCCGCTTCCTGCATCCCGGGCATCTGCTCGGGCGCGGTCATGGGCACCTGCCCGTCGGCATGGGCCTCGTCCGGCATCATGTGGTCGTCATGGGCGGGCATGTCCTGGTCGGCGCCCATATGCGCGTGGTCGCCCATCTCCGCATCGTCCATCATCATGTGATCGCCCGACATCATGTCATGCGTGTCCCCATCCGCGCTGCCATCCCCGTGCGCGTAGCTGACGGTGGGCAGCGCCACGAGGGCGAGAATGCTGAGAAAGCGTGTCATGAGTCCTCCGGAGTTTTGCGTTACCCTGTCATCTTTCTTCGGGAATGTCACAGCTTCAGCCTCCGCAGCCGCAACGCGTTACCGATCACCGAGACCGAGGAGAAGCTCATCGCGAGCGCCGCGATCACCGGCGAGAGCAGCAGGCCGAAGACCGGGTAGAGCACGCCCGCCGCGATCGGCACACCCGCGGTGTTGTAGGCGAAGGCGAAGAACAGGTTCTGGCGGATGTTGCGCATCACGCCCTCGGCCAGACGGCGCGCGCGGACGATGCCGGTCAGGTCGCCCTTGACCAGCGTCAGCCCGGCGCTCTCCACCGCGACATCCGCGCCGGTGCCCATGGCGATGCCGACATCGGCGGCCGCCAGCGCAGGCGCGTCGTTTACCCCGTCACCGGCCATCGCGATGGAGGCGCCGTCCTTGCGCAACTTGTCGACCAGCGCGGCCTTGTCCTCGGGCGAGACCCCGGCATGGACCTCGTCGATGCCCAGCTCGCGTGCGACGGCCCGCGCGGTGCCCTCGCTGTCGCCGGTGGCCATGACGATCCGCAGCCCCTCGTCGTGGAGCGCGCGAATGGCGTCCGCGGTGGTCTCCTTGATCCGGTCGGCCACCGCGATCACGCCGATCACCGCACCGTCGCGGGCGAGATACATCGCCGTCTTGCCGTCCGATTGCAGACGCTCGACCGTGTCGGACTGGGCGGAGGTATCCGCGCCGATCTGCTTCATCAGGGCCGCATTGCCGAGCGCGATCTGCGCGCCGTCGACGCGGCCCGTGACGCCCTTTCCGGTCACCGCCTCGAACCCTTCGGCCTCGAGTTTGGGCGCACCTTCCGCGCCTTGCACGATGGCCTCGGCAAGCGGGTGCTCCGATCCGCGTTCCAGCGCGGCGGCGAGCGATTTGACCTCTTCCTCCGAGGCCCCGTCCGCGATCACATCGGTCAGCGCGGGCTTGCCCTCGGTCAGCGTGCCGGTCTTGTCCACGATGAGCGTGTCGACCTTGGCGAAGCGTTCCAGCGCCTCGGCATCGCGGATCAGCACGCCTGCACTCGCGCCGCGCCCGGTGCCCACCATCACCGACATCGGCGTGGCGAGACCCAGCGCGCAGGGGCAGGCGATGATCAGCACCGACACCGCAGCCACGGTCGCATAGCCCAAGGCCGGGTTCGGCCCTAAGGCGAGCCATGCGATGAAGGCGAGGATGGCGCAGGCCACGACGGCGGGCACGAAGTAAAGCGCCACGCGATCGGCCAAGCCTTGGATCGGGGCGCGCGAGCGTTGCGCCTTGCCGACCATCTCGACGATCCGTGAGAGCGTGGTTTCCGAGCCCACGGCCTGCGCCTCCATCACGAAGCTGCCCTGCTTGTTCAGCGTGCCGCCGGTGACCGCATCGCCCTGGGCTTTCTCGACCGGGACCGGCTCGCCCGTGATCATGCTCTCGTCGATGGCGGAGGAGCCTTCCGTGACCACCCCATCGACCGGCACGGTCTCGCCCGGGCGCACGCGCAGCTTGTCGCCCGTCTGTACCTGATCGAGTGGCACGTCCTCGTCACCGTTTTCGCCCACGCGACGCGCGGTTTTCGGCGCGAGGTCCATCAGCGCGCGGATCGCATCTCCGGTCTTCTCACGCGCGGAAAGCTCCATGATCTGGCCGATCAGCACCAGCACGAGGATCACCGCCGAGGCTTCGAAATAGACCGGGGGAAGCCCGTGTTCGTTGAGCATCTCTGCCGGGAAGATTCCCGGCAGCAGAAGGCCCGCGAGCGAAAACAGGTAGGCCGCGAGCGTACCCAGCGCGATCAGCGTCCACATGTTTGGCGAGACGTTCACCACCGATTTCCAGCCACGCACGAAGAAGGGACGCGCGAACCACAGAACCGGCGTCGCCAGCGCGAATTGCAGCCAGAGGAAGGCTTTCGGCCCGATCCAGTCCGCGACGGGCAGCCCGATATGCGCGCCCATTTCCAGCACGAAGACCGCCGCCGCCAGCGGACCCATGATCCAGAGCCTGCGGCGGAAATCGACAAGCTCGGGGTTCGGGCCGCTATCGGCCGTGGGGCTCATCGGCTCCAGCGCCATGCCGCATTTCGGGCAATCTCCGGGATGATCCTGCACGATCTCGGGATGCATCGGGCAGGTATATTGCGTGCCCTCGGGCATCGGCTTCGCCGCCGGGCGCGCGCCCAGATAATCCTCGGGCCGGGCCTCGAACTTGTGCTGACAGCCTTCGGAGCAGAAATAAAATCGCTCGCCATCGAGCTTGGCCATGTGCTTCGCCGTCGCGCGCTCGACCGACATGCCGCAGACAGGGTCGGTCGCCTTGATGTAGTCATTCGGTTTGGCCACGAACTTGTCGTGGCAGCCCTGCGAGCAGAAATGGTAAAGGTGCCCGTCATGCTCGGCGCTGGGTTTGTCGGCATTCGGGTCGACCGTCATGCCGCAAACCGGATCGCGCGTGATTGCGTCGGTGGTTTCCTTGGTATGATGGGCGTGCTGCGGTGTCATCCGTTCATCCTTTCGGCAACTTCGCCCCATCAGATAGGGCTTCCAGTAGCTGGAGGGTCAAGAGCCTGATTGATCTTTCCACGCCAACCTTCGATCGCGTGGCGCCGTTCCCGTATTTCTCACGCGAGCGTGACTTTTGCCTCCAGCCGCTGGAAGGTTTATATGTGTCGCAGGAGGCACGTGCTCATGAATATCGGAACCGCCGCGACGCAGGCCGGGCTGCCGGTCAAAACGATCCGCTATTACGAGGATATCGGCCTGATTTCGCCGGATCGGCGGGCCAATGGCTACCGGGATTTCTCGGAAAGCTGCGTGGAGCAGCTGCGGCTTCTGGCGCAGGCGCGTCACCTTGGGTTCTCGCTCGAGGAATGTCGCCGCCTTCTTGCGCTGAGCGCCGATGAGGGACGGGCCAGCCGCGATGTACGCGCGCTGGCGCAGGAAAACCTCGAAGCGGTGCGCGAGAAGATCGCGTCGCTCGCTGCGTTGGAGGCGCGGCTCGAACATTTGATCGCGTAATGCCACGGCGACGATGCGCCCGATTGCGCGATCCTCGACGACCTGATGGGACTGCGCGGGAATTGACAGCTGCGTCAGAGCCCACCAGATAGAGGGCAGGGAGAAACCGGGAGAGCCATGCGCAAAGCGCTGCATATCGTGATGATCGCACTGGTCTGCTTGATCGGTCTGTCGCAGTTGGGCGCGCCCGCTGCCGCGATGACACATGCACGCGCGATGGACGCGGTGGAAACGGTCGCCATGAGCGACTGTGCGGCCTGTCCCGACACCCATCACGATGCGGGACCGATGCAGGACCAGTCCTGTCCCCATGCCCAGATGATGGTCTCTGCCGGGCTCGATCATGCGCCGGAATTCTCTCTGAGCCGCGCCGACCTGTCGATGACGCTCCGTCCTGCGGAGACGCCCGCACCCGTGGCGCATGAGCCGCAACTCGACCTTCCTCCGCCCCGTATCTGATCGATCACACCGTCGCTAGCCCCCGAGGGGGCTCGTCTGTCGCGTCCGTGCAAAGGACGCATGATCGAACAGGATACCCTGATGAAACGCTACATACTTTCTGCCGTCGTCGTCGCGGCCCTCGTTGCGGGCGGCTGGCTCGTTCTGCAGCCCGACACCGCGACCGAGGCGGAGGCTGCGCCCGCACGGGGCGAACCGCTTGTCTCTGTCTCCCTGCCGAACACGCTCTCCGAGCAGGCCCAGATGGGCAAACGCGCATTTGATGCGACATGCGCCGCCTGTCATGGCGCGAATGCCACGGGCAAGATGGGCTTCGGCCCGCCCCTCGTACACAAGATCTACGAACCCTCCCATCACGGCGACATGGCCTTCCAGGCCGCCGTTCAGGCCGGGGTGCGGGCGCATCATTGGCGCTTCGGCAACATGCCCCCGCAAGAGGGCCTGACCCGCGGCGATGTCGCGAATATCGTCGCTTACGTACGCGAATTGCAGCGTGCCAACGGGATCGAGTGAGATGCGGAACTTCCAACTGACCCGCCGTGCGGTTCTCGCAGGGATGGGTGCGTCTGCGCTGACCGCGCGTGTAGGAGGGGCGGCCACCGCCCCGACGCTGCTCACCGCACAGGTGGCCAAGGCCCAGATCGCCCCCGAGGGCTATCCGCAGACCGAGGTCTGGTCCTATGACAGCACGCTGCCGGGGCCGGAGCTTCGGGTGGCCCAAGGGGTGCGGCTGCAACGCCGCTTCGTCAACAAGCTCGCCGTGCCAAGCTCGGTGCATTGGCACGGCATCCGCATAGACAACGCGATGGATGGCGTGGCCGGGCTTACGCAGGACGCGGTGCCGCCCGGCCAGACCTTCGACTATGATTTCCGTGTGCCGGACGCGGGCACCTATTGGTATCACGCGCATACCAAGTCGATGGAGCAGGTCGCGCGCGGTCTCTCCGGTGCGCTGATCGTCGAGGAGCCGGAGGCGCCAGATGTCGATCGCGACGAGGTTCTGCTGCTCGACGATTGGCTGCTCGACCCCGATACTGCGCAGCTGGAGCCGGATTTCACCCATCCGATGGACCTCAGCCATGGCGGGCGTTTCGGCAATCTCGTGGGCACCAACGGGCATTACGCCCTGACCCTGACGGCGAAGCGCCATGAACGGTTACGCCTGCGGCTGATCAATGCCGCCAATGCGCGGATTTTCGTGCTGCGCCTGACCGGGCTTTCGGCCTGGCAGGTGGCGCTCGACGGGATGCCGCTGCCTGCGCCGGAGGCTATTCCCGAGGAACTGGTGCTCGCGCCTGCGCAGCGCGTGGACCTGATCGTAGATGTGACCAGCGATGGCGCCGAGGCCGCGATCGAGCGGCTCGGCAATGATCAGCAATGGCAGCGTCAGGTCGGCTTCGCGATCTCGGGCGAGGCCAGCCGAACGCGGCGCGATCCGCCTGCGGCCCTGCCGCCCAATCCGAACATGGACCCGCCCGATCTGACACAGGCCCGTCCGCTGGAGATGAAGATCGAAGGCGGCGCGATGGGCCGAATGTCACGCAATCGGATGCAGGCCTTGATGCAGCGCGGCAATTTCTGGACGCTGGCCGGTCAGGCCGGAATCGGCGATGCGCCATTCGCGAAGCTGTCGCAGGGCGAACAGGTGCGGCTGCGCTTCGTCAACGATACCGCTTTCCCGCATGCGATGCACCTGCACGGAATGCATTTCCGCGAGCTGCGCGAGGATGGAAGCCTCGGCCCGATGCGCGACACGGTGCTGACGATCCCGGGGCGCAGCCACGAGATCGCCTTCACCGCCGATAACCCCGGCAAGTGGCTTTTGCACTGTCACATGCTGGCCCATGCGGCCGCGGGGATGACGTCCTGGATCGAGGTGGCGTGATGGGGCGGATATTCCTTCTCAGCCTCGCGATCACAGGGGGCGTTGCCCTGTCTCCGGCGGGCGCCAGCTCGCTTGAAGGGCGCGATATCGCTCGGGGCAAGCAGCTTTACGCGACCCATTGCGCGAGCTGTCATGGCGCCGATCTTGAGGGGCAGCCGGACTGGCGCGAGGCGGGGCCCGATGGGGTTCTGCCGGCGCCGCCGCATGATGCCACCGGCCACACGTGGCACCACGAGACCGCGTTGCTGTTCGATTACGTCAAGCAGGGCGGGGCGGTAGCTTTGGCCGCGCGTGGGGTCGCCGATTTCCCGAGTGGGATGCCGGGTTTCGGCGGAACGCTGAGCGATGCGGAAATCCTCGACATCCTCGGCTTCATCCGCTCGACATGGCCCGAGCGGCTGCAGGCGGTGCAGGCGGCGCGGGACGGGCAGTAGAGGCCGCCTCCGGCGCGATCCGGGAGCTGAAACGGTTCCGGCCATTCGCGAGAGGCGAATGGCCGGTGACTGAAGCGCGGCTGTGCGAGGGCCGCGAAGCCCTCGCCGCAGGCTTATTTCGCAATCCGGTCGAGAATCCGCGCCCAGGAGCGGATCCCCTTGTGGAAGCTTTTGACGTCGTATTTCTCGTTCGGCGAGTGGATCGCGTCGTCGTCATTGGCGAACCCGACGAGCATCGCATCCATGCCGAGGATCGACTTGAAGTAATAGCCGATCGGGATCGAGCCGCCCATGCCGACGATCACCGCCTCGCGGTTCCATTCGTCGCTCAGTGCCTGGCGCGCGGCTTCGAATTCCGGGCGCGAGGTGTCCATGACGGAGGCCGGCGCGCCATCGATATCGTTGTCCCAGGTGATGCGCGCATCGACGGGCAGGCGGTCCTCGACATGTTTACGCAGAACCTTGCGCACATGTGCGGGGTCCATGTCGCCCACCAGACGGCAGGTGATCTTGCAATGCGCCTCGGCCGGAATCACGGTCTTCGAGCCCGCGCCCTGATAACCGCCCCAGAGACCGTTGATCTCCAGCGTCGGACGTGCCCATTGCTGCTCCAGCGTCGTGTAACCCTCTTCGCCGTGCGGCACGGTCATCCCGGCGTGGTGAAGGTATTCCTCCTCGTCGAAGCCGCAGGTCTTCCAGGCCTCGAGCTGCTCCTGAGGCACTTCGTGAACGCCTTCGTAGAAGCCCTCGACGGCGACGCGGCCCTTGTCGTCATGGAAGCTCGCGATCAGCTTGGAAATCTCGCGCAGCGGGTTCAGCGCGGGGCCGCCGTAATGGCCCGAATGCAGGTCGATGCGCGGACCGTGCAGGGTGAATTCGTCCTTCAGCATCCCGCGCAGGCTGCCCGCAATCGAGGGCACGCCGGGGGAGACCATCGAGGTGTCGCAGATCAGCGCCAGATCGCAGGTCAGTTCCTCGCGGTTGTTCTCGAGGAAGGGCACCAGCGAGGGCGAGCCCGATTCTTCCTCGCCTTCAAGAAAGATCACGAGATTGCCAGGCAATTCGCCGTTCACGGCCTTGTAGGCGCGGCAGGCCTCGATGAAGGTCATCAGCTGACCCTTGTCGTCGGAGGCCCCGCGGCCACGGATGACGCGGCCGTTCTCGGTGTCCTCGATGCGCGGCTCGAAGGGGGGCGTGTCCCACAGCTCCAGCGGGTCCACCGGCTGCACGTCGTAGTGGCCGTAGAACAGCAGGCGCGGGCCGTCGCCCTTGGAATGCGCGACCACCATCGGATGGCCCGTGGTCGGGCGCAGCTCCGCGTCGAAGCCAAGCGATTTCAACTCCTTGACGAGCCATTCCGCGGCTTCGTGGGTCTCTTCGCGATAGGCCGGATCGGTCGAGATCGAGCGGATTTTCAGCAACTCGAACAGCCGCTCCATCGCGGCGTCCAGACCATTGTCGATTTCGGTGAGAACCTCGTTCAGTGCCATGCAGGCCTCCTTTATTTTTGCCACAGCCTAGGGCCGCGCGCGAGACTGTCCAGAGGGGGTGACGCAAGGGTGCGACAAATTGCGAAAAGTGAATGTTTGCTTTTCATGACTATCTGCGACATTTTTACGCTTCAGGGAGAGGAATTTGACATTTATCAATGTCGCGCTTTGTGGAGCCCTCTAGGGCAGACCCAGCGAACAGTCATGCAAGGGAAGCATAAGATGGATTACGACCGCGCACTCGATCAGGCGATTGACAAGCTGCACGAGGAAGGCCGCTATCGCGTCTTCATCGACATCGAGCGCGAGAAGGGCAATTTCCCCCATGCCGTCTGGACCAAGCCGGACGGATCGAAGCAGGACATCACCATCTGGTGCGGCAACGACTACCTGGGCATGGGCCAGCATCCGGCTGTGCTGGCGGCGATGCACGAGGCGCTGGACGCCACCGGCGCAGGCTCGGGTGGGACGCGCAACATTTCCGGCACCACGGTCTATCACAAGCGGCTGGAGCATGAGATCGCCGATCTGCACGGCAAGGAGGCCGCGCTGGTCTTCTCCTCGGCCTATATCGCCAATGACGCGACGCTGAGCACGCTGCCCAAGCTGTTCCCCGGCCTGATCATTTATTCGGACGAGCTGAACCACGCCTCGATGATCGAAGGCATCCGCCGCAACGGTGGCGCCAAGCGTATCTTCCGCCACAATGACGTCGCCCATCTGCGCGAACTGATGGCCGCAGACGATCCCGCCGCGCCGAAGCTGATCGCTTTCGAGTCGGTCTATTCGATGGATGGCGATTTCGGTCCGATCTCGGACATCTGCGACCTCGCCGAGGAATTCGGCGCGCTGACCTATCTCGACGAAGTGCACGCGGTCGGCATGTATGGCCCGCGCGGCGCCGGTATCGCCGAGAAGCTGGGCGAGATGGACCGGATCGACATCTTCAACGGTACGCTGGGTAAAGCTTTCGGTGTGTTCGGCGGCTATATCGCGGCTTCGGCCAAGATGGTGGACGCGGTGCGCTCCTATGCGCCGGGCTTCATCTTCACCACTTCGATCCCGCCGGCGGTCGCGGCTGGCGCTGCCGCGTCGATCGCTTTCCTGAAAGGCGAGGGCGGTCAGGAGCTGCGCGACAAGCAGCAGCTGCACGCGAAGATTCTCAAGATGCGCCTGAAGGGCATGGGTATGCCGATCATCGACCACGGCTCGCATATCGTGCCCGTGATCATCGGAGATCCCAAGCATACCAAGGCCTTGTCGGACATGCTGCTCGACGAGTTCGGCGTCTATGTCCAGCCGATCAACTTCCCGACCGTCCCGCGCGGGACCGAACGTCTGCGCTTCACGCCCTCGCCGGTGCACGACACCGGTATGATTGACGCTCTGGTCAAGGGCATGGATGCGCTTTGGGCGCGCTGTGAGCTAAATCGCGCCGAAGCGAGCGCCTGAGCGACATAGGCGCGTGCGCGGCTCGCTTGCTTGTGATAAGCCTTTGTTAATCGAAGGGGCTATTGGCTCCGAATCGACGCAGGCGGGAAAACGGCAGGGACAGGCAGCATGATCGGGCGAAGGGCTAAACCTTCGACGGAGGACGAAGTCAAACCTAAAGGGTTTGACGATTTCGAACTTCGTCTTGGCGATGTGATGCGCGGCGAGCGGGCGACGCTCGCCAAATCTCTTCTTGATGTTCAGCGCGAACTCCGGATCAAGGCAGCCTATATCGCGGCCATTGAAGCCTGCGATGTGGAAGCTTTCGACACGCCCTCCTTCATCGCGGGCTATGTGCGCTCCTATGCACGTTACCTCGGTCTCGACCCGGAATGGTCGTTCCAGCGCTTCTGCAACGAGGCTGGCTATTCGCCCGCCCACGGCATGTCGGAGGCCGCCTCCGGCCCCAAGCCGCAGCGCGACCCGAAGGACATGGCCGAGGCGCTCGCCAATCCCGCTTTCATTCCGCGCAAGGAATCGATCTGGAGCAAGATCGAACCGCGCGCGGTCGGTGCGCTTTTCGTGCTGGCGCTGATCGGTGGCGGGATCGGCTATGGCGGCTGGACCGTGCTGCAGGAAGTGCAGCGCGTGCAGCTGACCCCGGTGGATCAGGCGCCCGGCGTGATGGCCGATCTCGACCCGCTCGACTCGGTCAAGGACGGGCCGGAGATGGCGCAGGCCGATGACACGCTGCCCGAGGTCAACCAGCCCGAGCGCTCCGCACGCATCTACCGCCCGGCTGCGCTCGACGCGCCGGTGCTGGTCTCGCGTGACGGGCCGATCGCCTCGATCGACCCCAATGCGACCGGCGCGCTGGCCGGGCAGGGGGTGGGCGCAGCCGCTCCGGGCCTGACGCCCAATCTGATCGGTCTGGCGCAGAACAACGATGCGCCCAAAAGCACGCAGCTCGCCTCCGCGGCGGGCCCCGAGAACAACATCCAATCCGCCGTCGCCAAGGCGCTCGAAGCCGATCAGCCCGACGTCGTCGTGCTGGCCGTGCGCCCCTCCTGGGTGCGGATCAAATCCGCCGATGGCGCGACGCTGTTCGAGAAGGTCATGGATGCGGGCGAACGCTACGTGCTGCCCAAGCTCGAAGAGCCGCCGACGATGCGCACGGGTGAATCCGGCGCGATCTATTTCGCGGTCAACGGCGTGACGCATGGCCCGGTCGGCAAGCGCGGCCAGGTCACCAAGAACATCAAGCTGTCTTCGGCTGCGCTCGACGAGACCTATCCGGTCGCCAATCTCTCGCAGGACAAGGACCTCGCGAAGATGATCGCCGTGGCCGATGCGGGCGATGCTGCGACGCAGGCGGCAACCGACCAGCAATAATCCGCAGATCACGATCCGCCCCGGCCCGTTGCACCGCAGCGGGCCTTGGCGTATCAGGAGCCGAGGTCTCGAAGGAGCGTTTGCATGTCTCTCAACCCGGTCCGCCCGTGGCGCAATATCTATCGCCGCAAGTCCCGTCAGATCATGGTCGGCAATGTCCCCGTGGGGGGCGATGCGCCGATCTCGGTGCAGACGATGACCAATACCGACAGCTCGGACGTGCGCGCGACGCTCGATCAGGTGATCCGCGCGGCCGATGTCGGCGCGGATATCGTGCGTGTCTCGACCCCGGATGAATCGAGCACCCGCGCCCTGCGCGAGATTTGCCGCGAGAGCCCGGTGCCGATCGTTGCCGACATCCATTTCCACTACAAACGCGCGATCGAAGCGGCGGAGGCGGGAGCTGCCTGCCTGCGCATCAATCCCGGCAATATCGGTGATGAGAAGCGCGTGGCCGAGGTCGTGCGCGCCGCAAAGGATCACGGCTGTTCGATCCGGATCGGCGTGAATGCGGGCTCTCTCGAGAGGCACCTGCTGGAGAAATACGGCGAGCCGTGCCCCGAGGCGATGGTCGAGAGCGCTATGGACCATATCCGCATTCTCGAGGATCACGATTTCCGCGAATACAAGATTTCGGTGAAGGCGTCGGACGTGTTCCTCGCCGCCGCAGCCTACCAGGGCATCGCCGAGGCCACCGACGCGCCGATCCACCTTGGCATCACCGAGGCGGGCGGCCTGACCTCCGGCACGGTGAAATCCGCGATCGGGCTGGGCAACCTGCTGTGGATGGGCATTGGCGACACGCTGCGCGTCTCGCTCTCGGCCGATCCGGTCGAAGAGGTGAAGGTCGGTTTCGAGATCCTGAAATCGCTCGGGCTTCGCACCCGCGGCGTGCAGATCATCTCCTGCCCGTCCTGCGCGCGGCAAGGGTTCGACGTGATCGCGACCGTCGCAGAGCTCGAGCAACGGCTCGAACACATCAAGACGCCGATCTCTCTGTCGATCATCGGCTGCGTCGTGAATGGTCCCGGCGAAGCGCTGATGACCGATATCGGCTTTACCGGCGGCGGGGCCGGATCGGGCATGGTTTACATGGCCGGCAAGCAGGATCACAAGCAGTCCAACGCGGACATGATCGACCATATCGTTGAATTGGTTGAGAAAAAATCGGCAGAGATCGAAGCGGAGAAAGCTGCCGCCGAGTAAGCGGAAAAGCGCCTCCGGCCTCCTGAATTCGCCCCACCTCACGCTGGCGTGATGAGGTGGGCGCGGAACGATTTGGCCCCCTCCACATTTCCCTCTCCACAAACGGAGAGAGGCCGTCGCTGATGACGGTCAGGGTAATAACGGAGGTAAGTCCAATGACCCGCAAACTCGCTACTATTCTCGCTGCTGCTGCCAGCACCACGATGATCGCCGGCACCGCTTTTGCTGAAACCAGCCCGCCGCTTATGGCGACGGCGCAGGGCGACGTGACGATCCATGCCGGGGTCGAAGCCTCGTCGAAAACCGTTGCGACCGTGATGGCCGGCTCGACCATTCCTGTCGAAGGCTGCCTGCCCGACGGCACGATCTGCCAGGTTACCTATGACGGCATGAACGGCTATGCCCCTGCCAGCCAGCTGGGTGTGATGGTCGACGGCCAGCTGGCGCTTCTGTCGACGAACCCGCAATCGGTGACGGTGAACCAGATTCAGGTCCCGGGCGATAACGCCAACAAGGACGCTCAGGGTGCCGCGGCGCTGACCGGTGCTGCCGCGGGTGGTGCGGCCGGCGCGGCCGTGGGCGGTCCCGTGGGGGCCGTGGTCGGCGCGCTCGTCGGTGCCGCAGGTGTCGGCGCTGCCGCCAAGCCCGAACCCACCACGATCACCTGGGTCGAGAAGCACCCTGTCGCACCGGTTTATCTGAAAGGCGAGGTCGCGACCGGCAAGGTCGTCCCGGACGTGGTGACGCTGACGCCGGTGCCCGACAGCACCTATGCCTACGGCAACATTAACGACCGCACGGTCTTCGTGAATCCCGACAACCGCGCGATCGTCTACGTGGTCCCGGCCTCGTAAGGCCCCGAGACGGAAAGCGACATGAGAGCCGGCGCGTCATCGCGCCGGTTCTTTTATGGGGGGCATTTTTACCTTGCTGGCGCTGGTGCGCCGCGCCGCCGCGATGCGCGACCCACCGAGGACCGCCTAACGCGCAAAAGCTGTGGAGAGTCACGGCAAACGACAGGAAAACGCCGCCCGGATCGTGATCGAATCGGGCGGCGCTGACAATCTCGAAAAATTAACCTGAAGAAGGCTTTGCACGGCGTTCTTCAGGTGCGGATCACTCGGATTGGCGCTCTTCGGCGACCATTTTCGCCATCGCGGCTTCGGGGGCATATCCGCGCAGCATTTGGCCGCCGATCACGAAGGCCGGGGTGCCCGAAATCGCCATGCGCTGTGCCAGCTGGTAGTTCTGGCGCAGAACCTCGGTGACCGAGTCGTCGTTCATTTGCTTCAGGATCGGCTGCGGATCGAGACCCTGATCCTTCGCGATCTGGCTCAGGCTCTCGACGGTCAGGTCGCCCCGCGCGGTCATCAGCGTGTCGTGCATCTTCGCATAGGCGTCGTCGCCGTTGATCTGCTTCGTCGCCACCGCGAAGCGCGCCGCCAGTTCGGATTGCTGGCCGAGGATCGGGAATTCCTTGACGATGAAGCGGATATTGCCGTCCTTCGAGATCAGGTCCGAGACCTCGCTATAGGCTTTCTTGCAGTAGGTGCATTTGTAATCCATGAACTCGACCATGGTAATGTCACCATCGGGATTGCCGCCGACCCAGCTGTGACCGTCCTCGAAGATGTCCTTCGCATTGGTCTGGATGAGCTTCTTGTCATTGTCGGCCTGCTGGGCCTGTTGCTTGGCCTCCAGCTCGTTGATCGCCTCGACCAGAACCTGCGGGTTCGCCATCAGATATTCGCGCACGGCGTCGCCGAATGCGGATTTCTGGCTGTCCGACATATTGGCGAAGTCGAAATCCTGGGCTGCTGCCGGGGTGAGCGGGGCGGCCGTGGCGAGCGCGGCGAAGGCGGTCGCGGCCAGAAGCGTGCGGAGCATGGGCATTTCCTTTGGATCGGGTCCTGTTGGTTCGCAAGCAAACTGACCGCTCGGACGCGCGGGATCAAGTGGGCGTTATCGCGCAGGGCGAAATGCGGGCGCATTGACGCTCGGGCGGCTTCGGCCTAACCCCGTGGGCGAAATCTCAAGCGGCAAGGAGTTGGCAGGATGCGGCAGTCGAAACGCGGGCAGGTGGAACCGTTCATCGCGATGGATGTGCTGCGCATGGCAGCCGAGGCGGAGGCTGCGGGCCGCGACATCGTGCATATGGAAGTGGGCCAGCCGGGAACTTCCGCACCGAAAGCCGCCAAGCGTCGTCTGGCCGAGGCGCTGGAGAGCCAGCCGATGGGCTACACCGTTGCGCTGGGGCTGCCCTATCTGCGCGAGGGGATCGCGAAGCTCTACAAGCGTTGGTACGACATCGATCTGGATCCCGCGCGCGTGGTCATCACCTCGGGGTCGTCCGGGGCGTTCCAGCTGGCCTTCACCGCACTGTTCGATGTGGGCGACAAGGTGGGTCTGGGCGAGCCGGGCTATCCGAGCTACCGCCAGATCCTCAAGGCGCTCTCGATCGAGCCGGTGGGCATTCCGACCGAGGCGCAGAACCGCTACCAGCCGACGCCCGAGGAAATCCCGGACGATCTGGCCGGGCTGATCGTGGCCTCGCCGGGCAACCCGTCAGGCACGATGCTGGGCAAGCCGGAGCTGCAGGCGCTGATCGAGCATTGTCAGGCCCGCGACATCGCTTTCATCTCGGACGAGATCTATCACGGGCTGCAATATGAGGGTCGTGCGGTCTCGGCGCTGGAGATCAGCGACGACGTCTTCGTGATCAATTCGTTTTCGAAATATTTCTCGATGACGGGCTGGCGCGTGGGCTGGATGGTGGTGCCGGAAAGCCATCTGCGCACCGTGGAGCGTCTCGCGCAGCACATGTTCATCTGCGCCCCTCATGCGAGTCAGGTCGCGGCTCTGGGCGCGCTCGAGAGCCTCGACGAGATGGCCGAGAATGTCGCGCGCTACGGGCAGAGCCGGCAGATGCTGCTCGAAGAGCTGCCGAAGATGGGCTTCACCCGGATCGCGCCGCCCGACGGGGCGTTCTACCTCTATGCCGATGTCTCGGAGCTGACCGAGGATAGCGCCGCTTTCGCTGCGGAAATCCTCGAGAGCGTCGGGGTGGCGGTCACGCCGGGGATGGATTTCGATCCCCATCGCGGCGCCCAGACCCTCCGCTTCTCCTACGCACAAAGCCCCGAGCGGGTGGCAGAGGGCATCAAACGGCTGCGGAGCTTCATGGAGAACCGCTGAGGTTGCGATGAGGGGTGCGCCCGACCCTTGGGTGGGCGCGTCGTATCGTTGGTGGCCGGGCGCTTTATCCCGCAGGCCCGCAAGTTGGTCGTGCTCGAGGTGACATCGCCATTGCGCCCTGCCATTGGGGAGGGTCGGGCGCGGCCCGGGCTGGTCGCCCCTGCCAAGGGCGGCCCCATTCGCCCTTTGCTCCGCGCGAACCCGGCCGCTATAGTGCCCGCAAAACGAAAGCGCATAAAAACGGGGCGCGTATGATCGGGCGGTTCATTCTTCTTCTCGCGATGTCTCTCGCGCTGGCTCTGCCTGCGCGCGCGCAGGATCTGTCGGCCTTGGCGCAATACGCACCCGCGCGCAGCCAGATCGCGCAAAGCGGCGACAAGCTCGCGATTACGCTCGGGATCAGCCAGCCGGTGCCGTATCGCGCCTTTCTGCTGGCCGATCCCTACCGGCTGGTCATCGACTTCCGCGAGTTGAATTTCGGGGCCAACCCGCCCGAAAATCTGCTGAAAGGCAGCGATGCGATCAAAGGTCTGCGATGGGGCAAGTTCCGGCCCGGCTGGTCGCGGATGGTGGCCGAACTGGCCCATCCGATGCGCCTCGTGAGCTCCGAAGAGCGCACCAAGGGCGACCCGCAAATCGCGCTGACTCTCGCAAAAGTCCCCGCTGCCAAGTTCACCCCGCGCAAGGGGGCAGCCGATTCCGCACTCTGGGACTTGCCGCAGCCCGCGCCGACACCCGCGCCGCACCGCCGTCAGGATGGGACGCGGCCGCTGAAGGTCGTGCTCGATCCCGGCCATGGCGGCATCGATCCGGGTGCGGAGGATGGCGGCGCGCATGAGGCCGATATCGTGCTCGGCTTCGCGCGTCAGCTGCGCGACGCGATGCGCCGGGCGGGGATGCAGGTGGTCATGACCCGCGATCAGGACGTGTTCGTGCCGCTCGAGACCCGCGTGACGGTCGCGCGCGCGGCGGGGGCGGATATCTTCATCTCGCTCCATGCCGATTCCATCGCCGAAGGCCGGGCGACGGGCTCCACGATCTACCGGCTCGACGATCACGCCGAGACCGAGGCCACGCGCAAGCTGGTCCAGCGCCACGACCGCGACGATATCCTTGCAGGTGTCGATCTGAACGGGCAGGGCGATGCGATCACCCATATCCTCGTAGATCTGGCGCGGCGTGACACGCAGCCGCGCTCGGTCCGGCTGTCGCAGGTGCTGGCGGGCGCGATCAAGGGAGCGGGGCTGCATATGCACAAACGCCCGGTGCAGGGCGCGAATTTCTCGGTGCTGAAATCGCCCGATATTCCGTCCGTCCTCGTGGAGCTGGGTTTCCTGTCGTCGCCTGCCGATCGGGCGCGGCTCAAAGACCCCGACTGGCGCGCCCGGATGGCTGCGGCGATCACCAAGGGTGTCGAGACCTGGGCGCAGGCCGATGCCGCCGAGGCGAAGCTTTTGCGCCAGTAATCGCGTGTTTTTCCAGGTCTGACGCGCGGTCATCCGCCCATTCGGCGAGATTATGACCACGCGGCGTCTTCTCGGAAGCGTGAGCGCACATTACTTTGACCGTCACGAAGGCGCGATGTATAGGCTGGCGCGATGGGGTAAACTGCCCCGAGGCAAGGGGTGTATCTGTGATCCGTTTCATTCTCGGCTCGATCGGCGGCGTGTTTTCCTGGGTTGTGACCGGGCTGTTCTTTGCGGCGCTCACCATCGGGGCGATCTTCTGGATCTATTCGCGCGATCTGCCGAGCTACGACCAGCTTGCGCAATACCGCCCCAAGACCATCTCGCGCATCTATAACGGCGACGGCCGCCTGATTGACGAATTCGCCGAGCAGCGCCGCCTCTTCGTACCGATCCGCGACATTCCCGACCGGGTGAAGGGCGCGTTCGTCTCGGCGGAGGACAAGAATTTCTACATCCACCCCGGTTTCGATCCGCGCGGGATCGCCGCGGCGATGTTCACCGCCGTGAAATCGGGCGGGCGCGACGTGCGCGGGGCCTCGACGATCACCCAACAGGTGACGAAGAACCTGCTTCTGTCCTCGGACCGCTCGGTGGAGCGCAAGATCAAGGAACTGATCCTGTCCTCGCGCATCGAACATGTGCTGAGCAAGGACCGTATCCTCGAGCTTTATCTCAACGAGATTTATCTCGGCCAGAACTCCTACGGGGTCGCTGCCGCGGCGCAGACCTATTTCAACAAGCCGCTCGCCGATCTGACGGTGGGCGAGGCCGCCTATCTCGCGGCGCTGCCGAAGAAGCCCGCCGATCTGCATCCCGTGCGCGACTACAAAACCGCCGTGGATCGCCGCAACTATGTGCTGCGCCGGATGTACGAGGATGGCCGCATCGACAAGGCGACGATGGAAGCGGAGCAGAACAAGCCGCTGAAATCCGTGCAGAACGGCGATTACGCCCCGTTCCGCGCACAGCTCCCGCCGCGCGACTATTTCACCGACGAAATCCGCCGCCAGCTGTCGAAAAGCTTTGGCGAAGAGGAATTCTTCGGCGGTGGCCTGACCATCCGCGCGACCGTGAACCCCGATCTTCAGTCCCATGCGACGAAGGCGCTGCAGCACGCGCTGGAGAAATACGACCGCGAGCAGGGCGTCTGGCGCGGCACCGGCGCGAAGATCGCCGAGGACAAGCTGAAGAAAGAAGCCGATTGGCGCGCCGCGCTCGACGATGTCTCGACCGCGAAGGCGCCGCGCGACATCGAGGGATGGCACCCGGCCGTGGTGCTGGGCTTCGAGGGCGGTTCGGCCCGGATCGGCATCGAGGGTATCGAGGAAGACAAAGACGGCCACTGGATTCCGCCGGAAGACGTGACCTGGGCGCGCAAGCTGAAAGAGGACGGCAAGCTCGGCCCGCGCGCGAAGCAGGCGCAGGACCTTCTGGAGACCGGCGACGTGGTCGAGGTCCGGGCGATGACGAGCGATAGCGACGGCTCCTTCATCCGCTGGACGCTGCGCCAGGTGCCGAAGGTCGAAGGTGCCTTCATGGCGATGGACGTGAATACCGGCCGCGTGTTGGCGATGCAGGGCGGCTTCTCCTATCAGGCTTCGGTCTATAACCGCGCGACGCAGGCGATGCGCCAGCCGGGCTCGAACTTCAAACCCTTCGTCTACGCGGCGGCGCTTGATTCCGGCTTCTCGCCCGAGACGATCGTGGTCGACGCGCCGATCGAGGTGAACACGCCGCAGGGCATGTGGCGCCCGAAGAACGCCTCGAACAAGTATTACGGCCCGACGCCGATGCGCACCGGTCTCGAGCATTCGCGCAACCTGATGACGATCCGGATCGCGCAGGAAATCGGCATGGACACGGTCGCCGCCTATGCGGAGAAATTCGGCGTCTACGACCATATGCGCCGCTTCCTAGCCAACGCGCTCGGCGCGCAGGAAACCACGATGTTCCGCCTGATCTCGGCCTACGCGATGTTCGCCAATGGCGGCGAGCGGGTGGAGCCGACGCTGGTCGACCGCGTGCAGGACCGCTACGGCCGCACGATCTACCGTCACGACCAGCGCAGCTGCGACAATTGCGACGATCCGAACCTGCCCGAGGGGCAGGGCCCGAAGATCGTCAGCCACCGCGACCAGATCATCGACCCGATCACCGCCTACCAGATGATCTCCTTGATGGAGGGCGTGGTGAAGCGCGGCTCCGGTTACGGCGTCGACCTGCCGGTTCCGATCGCGGGCAAGACCGGCACCACGAATGACGCGAAAGACGTCTGGTTCACCGGCTTCAGCTCGAACATCGTGGCTTCGTGCTACATGGGCTACGACAACCCGCGCTCGCTGGGCCGTCACGCTTATGGCGGTACACTCTGCGTCCCGGTGTTCAACGAGTTCATGCGCGAGGCGATCAAGGAATTCGGCGGCTCGAAGTTCAAGGTTCCGCCGGGTGGCACCTGGGCCAAGTTCAACCGCTATACCGGCGAGCGTCTGTCCGACTCCGCCACCGGCGAATTCGTCCAAGCCGAATATCTGCGCCCCGGTCAGGACATGTCGGGCCTCGGCTCGCTGGTCGTCGATGGCGGCTTCGCGATGGGCTCCAACCTGCCGCTCTTCGCGCAGGGCGAGCGTGACGACGCGGGCTCTACCACGGTCACCACCTCGACGGGTCAGCAGAAGGTCATTCCGAAGAAGAAGGCCGATTTCGGCTCGCTCTCGGCAGGCGGCCTCTACTGAGCGCACCACGCGTCAAAACCGACCGACAGTAAAAAAGGGGGGCGCTCGCCCCCCTTTCTCGTTTCTGCTCGATTATTCCTATCTCGGAGGTCGTCCTTCGGGCTTGCGCAAATATCCCGGGGGAGGCCCGCAAGGGACGGGGGCAGAGCCCCCCGCTACCCCGATCAGAACCCTTCGCTGCCGTCGCCCTGCCAAGGCTTGGCGAGATCCGAGAAGCGCGTGAACTGGCTCTCGAAGGCCAATTCCACCGTGCCGATCGGCCCGTGACGTTGCTTGCCCAAGATCACCTCGGCCTTGCCGTGTACGCGCTCGGCCTTCTGCATCCATTCGGCGAATTTCGGGTCGTCTTCCGGTGGCTTGAGGCGTTCGTGATAATATTCGTCGCGATAGACGAACATCACCACGTCGGCATCCTGTTCGATCGAGCCGGATTCCCGAAGGTCGGAGAGCTGCGGGCGCTTGTCCTCGCGGCTTTCCACCGTCCGCGACAGCTGCGACAGCGCGACCACGGGGATGTTCAATTCCTTTGCGATGGCCTTCAGACCCATCGAGATCTCGCCGATCTCCTGCACGCGGTTGTCGCCCCGGCCTGAGCCGCGCAGCAGCTGCAGGTAGTCGACGATCACCACGTCGAGCCCGTGCGTCCGCTTCAGTCGGCGGCAGCGCGCGGCGACCTGACCGATCGGCAGGGCGGGCGTGTCGTCGATATAGAGCGGGCATTTCTCCAGCGCTTTCGCGGCCTCGACGAAGCGGCGGAATTCGCTCTCCGTCATGTCGCCGCGCCGGATGCGCTCGGAGGGCACTTCGGAGGCTTCGGACAAGATACGCGCGGCCAGCTGTTCCGCGCTCATCTCGAGCGAGAAGAACCCGACAACGCCGCCTTCGATCGCGCCCTCAACCCCGTCATGGCGCATGCCCTTCTTGTAGGCCTTGGCGATGTTGAAGGCGATGTTGGTCGCAAGCGAGGTTTTCCCCATCGAGGGACGCCCCGCGAGGATCAGCAAATCCGAAGGGTGGAAGCCACCGAGCTTCTTGTCGAGATCGCGCAGCCCCGTCGAGACGCCTGCCAGACCGCCATCGCGCTGATAGGCGGCATTGGCCGATTGCACGGCCTCGGTCACAGCCGACAGGAACGAGGTCCAGCCCTTCTGCGCCTGACCCTCTTCGGCCAAGGTGTAGAGCCGCTGTTCGGCCGCCGCGATCTGCTCTTTCGGATCGTCGTCGATCTGCGGCTTGCCCGCGCGCGACGAGATGTCCTGACCCAGTTCGATCA
This sequence comes from Thioclava sp. F1Mire-8, assembly GCF_002213165.1. NCBI lineage: Bacteria > Pseudomonadati > Pseudomonadota > Alphaproteobacteria > Rhodobacterales > Paracoccaceae > Thioclava > Thioclava sp. F1Mire-8. Next base: position 186,359 of record NZ_NBNY01000001.1, read on the forward strand.
GGCCGCGCCGCACCGCCATCTCGTAGATCATCAGCGCGTAGTCGCGCGCCGCATAGGCCGAGATTGCCGCCCCCGCCAGACGCGCCAGATAGGCCGGCCCGCCCAGTTCCTGAAGGCCCGCATCGTCCTCGAGATAGGCTTTCAGCGTCACCGGCGAGGCGAGCGCGTTCTTCTGGATTTTCGCCGCCGCGACCTCGTAGATTCGCTGGTGGACCGGCTCGTAGAAATGCTCCGGTTTGATGACGGAGGCGATCCGGTCGAAGATGTCGTTATTCGTGAGGATCGCACCCAGAAGCTGCTGTTCGGCTTCGATATTATGGGGCAGCGCGGTGCCCTCTGCGGGCAAATTTCCGGGCTGCCCCTCATCGGGGCGTTGTGCCTGATCGTTCATGTTCCTGCCTCGGTGTCCCCGTCCCTCAGGCGGTCTTTTAACCGCAGTCGGGGGGAATAGGAATCTGGATAAGATTGGGGAAAACCCCGCTGTTTCAGCGGAGTCTTCGGAATTTATAGTGTGCGGTCGCGACCGAACCTACCACATTTCGCGAGTGGGCGCGATTAGCGAGAGTCGCGGGCGAAAATGCTCCCCAGAGCATCCACAGCTTCATCCACAGAAATCTCGGGCCGTTTCAGCCCTTGCGCGCGTCCTGCCACGGGCGCGGATCGCTCAGGAAGGCTTCGACCTCGTCGAGCGTCTCTTTCGAGAAGCTGCCCTGTTCGCGCGCCTCGGCCAGAACGTCCCACCAGGTGCACAGGTGATGCAGCTCGACGCCATGCTCGCGCAGGTTCGGGACCGTCTCCGGGAAGATTCCGTAATAGAAGATCACCGCGGTATGGCCGCAGGTCGCGCCGGTGTCGCGGATCGCATCGACGAAGCTCAACTTCGAGCCGCCATCGGTCGTCAGATCCTCGACCAAGAGCACGCGCTGACCCTCGGTCATCGCGCCTTCGATGCGCGCGTTGCGCCCGTAGCCCTTCGGCTTCTTGCGCACATAGGTCATCGGCAGTGCCAGACGCTCCGCCACCATCGCGGCGAAGGGAATGCCCGCCGTCTCGCCGCCCGCGATATTGTCGAACGCCTCGAAGCCGGCTTCGCGCATCACCGTCACGGCGAGGAAATCCATCAGCGTCGAGCGGATACGCGGGAAGGAGATCAGCTTGCGGCAATCGATATAGGTCGGCGAGGGCAGGCCGGAGGCGAGCGTGAAGGGCTCGTCGGCGTTGAAATGCACCGCTTCGATTTCCAGAAGCATCCGCGCGGTCAGGCGGGCGATTTCTTCTTTGCTGGGGAAGGAGCTGGGGATCATCATCTCGTCCTTATCAAGACTGGCTTCGGCTTGGTCTAAATATCCCCCGCGGAGCGTCCGCCGGCGGGCCTGGGAGCCTCCGGCGGGGATATTTGCGCCAAGGCGAAGATCAGCGTTTTACATGCCAATGGACCGGGAAACCCGGATCGAAGAGGGTGACGGGGCCCGCGCCGGTCTCGATCTTGGCGGGCCAGTTGTTGGGCTCGTCGGTCTTCTCGAGCGTGAGCGTCGCCTCGTTGACCGGAAGCCGGTAGAAGGCGGGGCCGTTGCGCGAGGCGAAGGCCTCCAGTTTATCGAGAGCGCCCTCGGCCTCGAACACATGCGCCAGAAGCGGCATCGTGTTGGTCGCGGTGAAACAGCCCGCGCAGCCGCAGCCGCTTTCCTTGGCCGCGTCGACATGCGGCGCAGAGTCGGTGCCGAGGAAGAAATGCGGATTGCCCGAGGTCGCGGCGGCGACAAGCGCCAGCCGATGCGTCTCGCGCTTGGCGACCGGCAGGCAGTAGTAATGCGGCTTGATCCCGCCCACGAGGATATGGTTGCGGTTGATGATCAGGTGATGCGTGGTGATCGTTCCGCCCATGTCCTCGCCCTGCGAGGAGACGTAATCGACGCCGTCCTTGGTGGTGATATGCTCCATCACCACGCGCAAACCGGGCGTCGCGCGCCGGATCGGGTCGAGCACGGTTTCGATGAACACGGCTTCGCGGTCGAAGATGTCGACTTCGGGGCGGGTCACTTCGCCATGGACGCAAAGCGGCAGGCCAATCTCGGCCATCTTCTCCAGCACGCCGCGCACCTTGTCGAAATCGCGCACACCGGAATCGGAGTTCGTCGTGGCGCCCGCCGGATAAAGCTTCACCGCCTTGACCAGTCCGGAGGCTGCGGCTCTGGCCACGTCTTCCGCGTCGGTTTTCTCGGTCAGGTAGAGCGTCATCAGCGGCTCGAAATCGCTCCCTTCCGGCAGCGCCTTCAGGATGCGCTCGCGATAGGCGGCGGCATCGTCCCCGCGCACCACCGGCGGCACGAGGTTCGGCATGATGATCGCGCGGGCGAAATCGCGAGCGGTTTCGGGGGCGACACCTTCCAGCATCGCGCCATCGCGCAGATGCAGGTGCCAGTCATCGGGGCGGGGCAGGGTGATCGAGTTCATGGGAAAAGTCCTTAGCCCGAGGTCGCGCGCGAATCCAGAGGGTGCGCGCATGCCGCGCTGCAGCATATGCATGGCGGGGATGCGCAGATGGCGGTAGTAGAGGCAGCGAGGCTGACCTAAGTTCATCGCCAAGGGAGGAAACGAACCTGTACGCTAAACCCTCAGGAGGTTTCCATGGCATTCGTTACCACCGCCCATGGCGGACAATCGATCTTCGCTCGTATGGGCCAAGCAATCGCACAAGGCCTCGTCGCCTACATGGAGCGCCAGTCGCGCCAAGACCAAATCCGCGCGCTCGACGCGAAAAGCGACGCTGAGCTTGCCGATATGGGTCTGACCCGTGACGGCATCGTGCGCCACGTGTTCCGCGACCGTTTCTACATCTGAACCCGGTCCGGGGCGCCGAAGCGCCACGTATTGAAAAAGGGCGTGCCCCCCGCCGGGCGCGCCCTTTTTACATGTCTGCAATACTGTTCGGGGTTTCAGGCGGCGCCCGCGCGTTGCAACGGCTCGGGCAACTCGATCCCTTCTTCGGCGAGCTTCTGTGCGAGCGCTTCGTAGCGATTGCGGAATTTCGGGCGGTTCTGGCTCGTCCCGACCGCGCGGCACATGATCGCCTCCAGTACCGGACGGCGCGCCCTCCGCAGGTGGTCGAGCAGGCGGAAGACATAGCGTCTCGACAGCCGCCGCGCGCGGAAGAAAGTCCAGAACAGCGACGGGGTCAGCTTGCCAGCGCCAGCGGCGATCAGCACCTCGTCGAGAATATCCATGTCGAGCAGCGCCGTCGTCGGGTCCGGGCCGATATGCCGGCAGGGCATCAAGGATACGCAAGGCCGCGCGAACAGTGCTGCGTGCATCGCGTCGAGTCGCTCGAACGGGTCATAGAATATGAACGCCTGCGCTACGCCGTCGAGCATCTCGGGCGCGAAGCCGTAGCGATCGGTGAAGGACATCCGGCGGGTCTGCGGGAAACGGTCGTCCCAGCCCGCGAGCGTCGGATCGAGCGTCGCCTGCGGGGCGAGCGCGACCACCGTGGCGCCGGGCGCCGCGACCGAGAAAGCCGCCGCCGCGTAGCCGCCGGGGCCCGCACCGTAGAAGACCACCCGGTCGAAATCTTCGAAGAAGGCCTCGTCGACGAGTCGGTCGAAATAGGCATAGACCGCCGAATCCCGGAACCAGCTTTCGTCCGAAGCGATCACGCTGAGCGCGGACCAGCCTTCGTCGCGGGCGATCTTGTAGCCGAAGGGCAGGGCCTCGTCGGCATCGGCCTCGATCTGGGCTCGGGTCTCGAAGCTGACGATCAGGACGGGCGAGTCGTCATGGAACAGCACCTCGTGATCGGTGCCGAGCGGCTCGTAATAGCCGGTCTCGTCCGCGATCTCTTCCAGCCGTGCGCGCCACTCCGTGTCTGCCTTGCTCACCTTCGCCTCTTTCAGCTTTCGTGCGCATCTCGCGGGTTGCGGATGCGGGCGGGACACCGCCAATTCTGCTCTCCCAACGTATCACCGCAAGAAAGGGGCACAAATAGGAGCCAAGCGAGGAATCTGCCGCCACATTTCTTAACCGGCGACAATTGGCCCATTTTCGGATGTTTGTTTACGGGTTTTCGGCCGCGGCCGCTTTTGCAAGGCGCACCATGAGCTTAGCGGCTTGAGGCGAGAGCGGGCGGCTCGGCGGGCACAGGAGAAGCCGGCCGAAAAGCCCGCGGTAGGCTTCTTCGCGCAAAAGCGTGCGGGCCCGCTCCTTGCGCCACAGAACTGCCGCATTGTGCAGGCGGGTCAGCTCGGGATCGGCGCTCAGCTCTGTAAGAGCGTCCTGCGTGCCCGCATCGTGGCGACGAATCGAATCGTCCTCCACCTCCGAGAAATTGCGCTCCACCCAGTAGGACATGTCGAAGGCGCCGGCCCGCCGGTTCGACCGGCCCCGGTCGCATTTCACGAGGTAGCCTTCCATCGACCCCAGCGGGTAATGGTTGAGCTGCACGAGGTCGTAGGGCGCGCTACCCGGTGGGGTGAACAGCTTCTGGCGCTGATAGTGCGGCGGCAGTTTGCGGCCCGATCCGTCGACCCAGAGCGTGCCTGCCAGCTTGTCGTCCTGTGGTGCACGGGGGCGGTGAACGCCGAGCTTGGTATAGGCGCCGGTATTGGCAAACAGCGTCTTGAACATCGAGGCGCGCCACGGCCAGAGCATGTCCGGCGGCGCGCAGCGAGTGAACTGTTGCGTGACGGGGCGATCCTCGAAGCCGACCACGCCGCAATTGCCGAACAGTCGCCATGTCATCGCAAAGGCGGTCGCCTGCGGCTCGGCCTCGATCAGCGCGTCCAGCGTGCCGTCACCCGTCTTTATGGTGACGAATTCGTCAACGTCGATCACCGCGATCCAGTCGGCCTGGGCCACCAGCGGATGCGCATCGGCCTGTTTCAGCGCGGCCCATTGAGGGCCTTCCTTCCACGGGCCGGGATTGGGCACATGGGTCAGCCAGCCGATCTCCTGCAGCCGATCCAGCATCGCATCGGTGCCGTCGTCGCAGTCGTTGGAAAAGACAAGGAAATCCGTAAAGCCGATGGCGCGGTGATGGGCCAGCCATTCCAGCAGAAACGGGCCTTCATTCTTGACGGATGTGATCGCGAGCGCACGCATTGCGCCACTCTAGAGGGGCCGCGCGCGCTCGCAAGTGGTTGGGATCACACGGTGACGCGGCGCGGCAGGGCTGCCACGCTTGCAGCGATCTCTTCGGTGCCGTCGGTCAGCTCGAGGATTTCACGGCTCACCTCGGGGGTGTCGATCAGGGCCGCGAGCACCGCCGCGACATGGCCGCGCGCGACCGAGCCGTAATTCAGCGCATGGGCCAGCGCCACGCGACCGTCGCCATCCTCATCCATCAAGGTGCCGGGGCGCAGGATGACATAGTCGACCCCGCTCGCCACCACGGCGGCATCGGCGGTCTTCTTCGCCAGCATGTAATGCTCGAAGCCCGGTTTGATCTCTTTGCCGCGCCCCGCATCGGGGAAGACCGAGACGAGGTAGAGCCGCGGCACGCTCATCCGGTTCATCGCGGCGATCACGTCGAGCGGCGCGTCGCCGTCGATCCGGGTGGTGCGTTCGAGCCCGGAGCCTGCAGCCCCCGCCGAGAAGACGACCGCGTCCTGTCCCTCGAACATCGGTTCGAAATCGCCCGCGGTGAGTTCCATCAGATCGCCCTGAACGGGTGTGGCTCCCATCGCGCGCAGGCTGTCGGCCTGCTCGGGTTTGCGGTGCAGCGCCGTAACCTCGTGGCCTGCGTCGATCAGAAGCGGGACCAGCCGATGCCCGACGCCGCCTGTCGCGCCGATGACGAAAATGCGTGCCATGTTTGGTATCCTTTCCTTTGACCGGAAAGCTAGGTCAGGGCGCGCCTGGGTAAAGGCGGCGCGCCTAGTGCGCGGCCTCGTCCGGAGCTTCGACGGTAAAGAAGAAATCCGCGGGCAGGTCTCGGGCATGCAGGTCGTCGGGGATTACGTGCGGGCCGGTGTTGAACACGGCAGAGCCGAAGACATGCAGCATCCGCGAGAGCGCCTCGAACCGCTCCGATGTCAGCGTCTCGTAGAACTCCCGCTGGTCGGGGCGCGCCATCAGCTCCGCGATCTTCGCAAGGTGGCTGGCGACAGCGTGGTGATGCGCCGCCGCGATCTCGGAATCGGCCATCATCCGGTCGAACTCGGCGCGGGCCGCAGGCAGCATCCGCTGGATCGAGCGATCCTCGACCGCGTTATGGTTCATCCGGAACCAGTAGTTCAGCCCCTGATCGCGATCGACATGGTTCACCCGGCCGCGGTCGCGCTTCACGAGGAAGCTCTCGGCCGAGCGCACCGCGTAATGGTTCAGCTGCACCCAGTCATAGCCATAGGTGTCGAGCGTCGAGCGCCAGCCATTGCGGAACATCTCGCGCGGCATCGGCTGGCCCGAGCCGTTGAGCCAGTTCACCTGATCCCAGAGGTCCGGGTTCAGCCCCTTGGGGCGGTGAACGCCCAGCTTCTTGTAGAGCGCGATATTGCGAAACAGCGTCTTGAAGCCCCAGGCCTGATGCGGTTTGCGCACGATCTCGGGGGCGCAGCGGGTGAATTGCCCGGTGATGAAGCTGTCCTCGTATGCGTGGACGTCGTTATTGCCGAACAGCCGCCAGGTGAGCGAGATCATGTTCGCCTCGCCCATCGCCTTATACAGCGATTTCAGCGTGCCGTCGCCGATCTTCACATTGATGAACTCGTCCACATCCATGCAGATCGACCAGCCCGCCTTGGTGATCACCGGCTCGGTCTCCGCCGCCGCCAGCGCCGCGTGCTGGGGCTTCATATCGACCATCGTGCGGAACGGGTTCTCGCGGTGCTGGACGTAGCCCTTGGCCTGCAGCAGATCGAGCATCGTATCGGTGCCGTCGGTGCAGTCGTTCGTATAGACGAGGAAATCATCCACCCCGATCGCGCGGTGATAGGCGATCCATTCGAGGATGAAGGGGCCTTCATTCTTCATCGTGGTGACGATGGCGGTGCGGCCTGCCTCGACCGCCTGCGCGGGCGCGTCCTTCACCTTCGAGACCGGTGGGCGCACCGGCTTGAATCCCCAGACATCGCGCGACATCTGCAGTAGGCGCGGGTCTTCCACCAGCGAGGTCTTGGGCGCGAGTTCCGCGGGCGAGGTGCCCGGCACCCGCAGCGCCATCGCGCGCCAGAAGCCATAGGTCAGCCCCGAATCGGGGCGGCAATAGCTGACGCGCAGCAGCCGCCACGTATTGTCCAGTCCGGCCTTGGCCGGCGCGCAGCCCCAGCGCGCGATGCCGCGCCGGGCGTCGAACTGACGGCAGATATGGTCGGGGAAGCGCGCGGGCTGATCGTTGCGCACGCGCCAAGGGTAGATTCGGCGGCCCACCAGAAGGATCACGCCGTTCTCGGCCTGTTGCGTGGCCTCGAAAGCCGAGGGCTGGCCCGGCTCGCGCGCCGCCAGAAGATCGGTCACGTCGAGCACCAGCACCGAGGCCGCCTTCGCGAAGAACCGCCATTTCGCGATCTCGAAGATCAGCGCCTGGCCCAGCGGGCTCAGCTGCGGATCGGGGGCGGGCGGCTCCATCCGGTCCTTGCCGGGCGCGTCCGGGGCGAGGAAGACATGGTTCTCCGGCCCTATCCCCGGCTTGCCGAGCGGCAGCGGGCTTTCAAGGATCGCGACCGGCAGGTCCAGCTCGCGCAGCGCCATGCCCGCCTCCAGCGCGTCGGCGAAAGCTTCGCCGCTACCTGCCGGACTGCTCTCGGGCGCGCGGTTCACGATCACCGCGCCCGTTGCGCCGTGATGGTCGTGATGCCAGCAGAGCCAATCGAGCACCGTCTCGACGCTTTCCTCCAGCCGAAGCCCAAACAGACAGTTGCGGCCCTCGAACATGTCCCAATCTGGCGCGGCAGGGGTGATCTCACGCAATTCCGGACCATCAGGCCCGGCCATCGCGGCCTGGATCGGTCCCGGCGCGGTCGGTTCATAGATCCCCATCACCGCGCCCGCGACATTGCGCGCCTCGGCCAGATGCGCGGCGCCGGGCACCGGGTCGAGGTTCAGATCCTCGGCCTGCGAAGGGGCGGCGAAGAATGCGCGCAGATGGTGACGGGGGCCGAGATCGGTCTCGTCGGTCCAGCCCACCGCGTCGAGCAGCGCGGGCTTGCCCGTTTGCGCCTCCATCCTGCGCCGGATCACTCGTTGCTTGCCCATGTCGATCTCGAAACTGCCTTTCGTTGCAACTAGCATGCAGGGGGCGACGCAATAAAGGCCACGCGAACCCGCGCGTCCGGGAATCGATGTCGCCTCCGAACGGGGCGATTTCGCGCGATGGGAATGGCGAAACCGGGGCAATCGCGGCGGAGCGCGCGCGACAGCGGATCAGACCGCGAAAAAAGCCCCCCAATGACGGCGCGGGGCGAGGCGCTTGCGTGAGCGCGTCGTGTGCTCTCAGAGCCCGAAAATACAGCCTTGCAGGAGGGTGGATCGACGACGGGTGTGGTTCTCCTCACGCCCGCCTCACCGAGCCTGCCAGAAACGTGACCATTGGAACAGTTTGTCGCAGTTCAAACGCGATGAGTTTTGACCTAAGTCAAGTTCAGCACACGGATACTCCCATATCACAAGTGCATCGGGTTCTTGATCTCCCTGACGCGGTCGACGCCGCACAGAACCCGACCAGAGGAACAGACGTTCTCCCTCGTCTTTCCCCAAACGCGCCGCGGGTCTCCCTCCCGCGGCGCTTTAATTTTTCACCCCCTCGAGATGCGCCCGCCGCCCGCCACGGGCCATGAAAAAACCCTCCCGGTGAGGGGAGGGTTCAAACCGTCTCGGAAGGCTCGGCCGCTTATTTGGCCGGGGCGATCATCATCACCATCTGGCGGCCTTCGAGCTTGGGCATGTTCTCGACCTTGCCCAACTCGCCCACGTCGCTCCGGACGCGGTTGAGCAACTCGAGACCCAGATCCTGGTGCGCCATCTCGCGGCCGCGGAAGCGCAGGGTGACCTTCACCTTGTCGCCGTTCTCGAGGAACTTCACCACGTTGCGCATCTTGACGTCATAGTCGTGCACATCGGTGCCCGGGCGGAATTTGACTTCCTTGATCTCGATCGTCTTCTGCTTCTTGCGGGCTTCGGCTTCGCGCTTCTGCTGTTCGTATTTGAACTTGCCGAAATCCATGATCTTGCAGACGGGCGGGTTGGCGTTGGGCGAAATCTCCACGAGATCGAGCCCGGCCTCTTCGGCCATGGCCATCGCTTCGCGCGGGGAAACCACGCCGACATTCTCACCCTCTGCACCGATCAGGCGAATCTCGGGCGCGCGAATGCGTCCGTTCACTCGGGGGCCGGTATCACGGGTCGGCGGGGCGTTGTGGGGTCTGCGGGCTATGGTGGGAATCCTTCTGTAGCCATTGAGTAATTTCGGGCGGAAAAGATAGTCCCGAGTGCCGCCGTATTCAACCGCAAAGGCACGGGAACCGGGCAGGGAGGATCTGCGTTGTGTCCCGCCGGGCAGGGCCAAGGCGTTTGCCGCGCGATCGCGGGCCTCGCGGGCCGCTGCGTTCGAAGATCGTGGTCGGGCGAAGAGGGCCCGCAGAGCAAGACAATCAAGGGAAATAGCGTGATGAACAAGCTTGTGGCAGCAGTGATCGTGGTGCTGGGGGTGGCCGCCGGACTGATCATCCTGAATACCGATATCTCGGACGGAACCGAAGCGACCGATGCGACGCCGGAGGCCGCTACGAGCGCCGAGAGCGCCGGAAAGACCATGGCCGACAAGGCCAGCGATGCGGTGAAATCCGCAAGCGAGTCGGTGAAGGCCGCCGCGGACAAGGCGACCCAAGCCGCTTCCGACGCGGCCGACAAGGCGACGCAGGCCGCCTCGGATGCCGCGGAAAGCATGAAGGACACGGCGGCAGGCGCGACGGATGCCGCCTCGAACGCGGCGTCGGATGCGGCGGATGCCGCGAAAGAGGCCGCGAAGAAGGGGGCCGATCAGGCGCAAACTGCTGCCTCCGATGCCGCCCAGAGCGCTGCCGATACCGCCTCGAAAGCGACCGATACAGCCAAGCAGGCGGCGAGCGACGCGACCAGTGCCGCCAAGGACGCCGCTTCGGCTGCGAACGAGGCTGCAAAAGCCACGATGAATTCCGCCAGCGATGCGGCCAGTGCTGCCGCCACCGATGCCGCGAAGGCCGCGACGGCGGCAGCGGAAGCGGCCGCGAAGGCTGCGAACGCGGCGGCGTCCGCCGCCAGCGGCGCGCAGGCCGATGCGAGCGAGACCGCGATCGAGGGGGCGAGTTCTGCGGCGCAAGCAGCCGCCGAGGCCGCCAGCCAAGCCGCGAATGCCGCCGCCGACGCCGCGGCCGCCGCCACCAATGCGACGCAGGCGGCAGCCCCCGCAGGCGCCGCGAGCGGTGGCGATACCCAGACGCCGGTGCAGGGCCAGGGCGTGATGAGCGCCGCGAAGGCGCTGACCGTGGAAGGGTTCGACGCCGACAGGGTGATCGACATCGTCGATACGTCCGAGCTGCCCGAGGCCACGAAGGCGCAGTTGCGCACGGCGGTGCAAAGCGCCCGCGACAATCCGCAACTCGTGGAAGGGGTGGTCGATCAGATCCGCGCGGCGCTCGGCTTCTGATCGCGCCGCTACCCCTCGAAATCCCCAAGGGTCGCGCGACATCCAATCGCGCGGCCCTTTTCTTTGCGCATTCCGCGGATCGGATGGGAACGCCTGCGCAAAGCCTCGCGTTCGCTCTTCAACGAAAGGAGCCGTTCATGAGTACCCGTCTCGAATTGCAAAGTATCAGCCCCGTCACCCATGACACGCATCACCTCGTCTTCCCGCGCCCCGACGGGTTCGACTTCGACCCCGGTCAGGCGGTCGAGCTGAACCTCACCCGGGAGGGCTGGACCGACGAGAAGCGTCCCTTCACCTTCACGAACCCGGTGGACGGCGACACGCTGGAATTCGTCATAAAGTCCTATCCGGACCATGACGGCGTGACAGAGCAGATCGCGACGCTCAAGCCCGGCGAGGCGGTGGAAGTCTCCGACCCGTGGGGCGCTATCAAGGACAAGGGCCCCGGCACCTTCATCGCGGGCGGGGCGGGGGTGACGCCCTTCATCTCGATCCTGCGCGCGCGACTGGCCCGCGAAGGTACGCTGGAGGGTTGCCGCCTGATCTTCTCCAACAAGACCGAGGACGACATCATCCTGCGCGACGAGTTCGAGGCGATGTCGGGGCTGGAGACCGTCTGGACCGTGACCAAGCAGGACGATCCCGGCGCGGGCGTGCAAACCGCCAAGATCGATCGCGGCTTCCTCGCGCCCTATGTCGAGAAGGAGAGCGGCAAGTTCTATGTCTGCGGCCCCCACGAAATGGTGGACGAGCTCGAGGCCACGCTGAAAGAGCTCGGCGTCTCGCAAGACCGCATCGTTCGCGAAGATCTCGACTGACGCATCGCGATCACGCCTAAGTGGCCTCGGCCCGCGCATCCCGCGCTCTCCCGCCCCCTTGCCCCCGGTAAGGGGGCGGCCTAGTTTGCCCTCGCGCAAATTCTTGCCGAGTAAAGCCGACAGACAAGCCGGGGGTCCGCACGCATGGCCGAAAAACGCAGCATCTTCGAGGAAGTCGGAGCCGAGGGCAGTGCCAAACGGGCCGAGCCCAAGGGAGGCATGATCGACGCCAAGCCGCGCGGCGCGCGCCGGGCGATCCGGATGTGGCTGTTCGTGCTGTTCACGCTGGTCGTGGCGATGATCGCGGTAGGCGGGGCAACGCGCCTCACCGATAGCGGTCTGTCGATCACGCGCTGGGACCCGATCTCGGGGGCGGTCCCCCCGATAAGCGATGCGGACTGGCAGGCGGAATTCACTCATTACAAAGAGAGCCCGCAGTTCAAATACATGAACCCGAACATGACCGTGTCCGAGTTCAAGGGCATCTTCTGGTGGGAATGGGGGCACCGGCAGCTGGGCCGCCTGATCGGCATGGTCTGGTTCATCGGCTTCATCGGCTTCTGGCTGACCAAGAAAATCCCGACCGGCTGGACGGGTCGACTGTTCAGTCTCGGGATACTGGGCGGTTTGCAGGGCGCGATCGGCTGGTGGATGGTGTCTTCGGGCCTCGTGGGGCGGATGACGTCGGTCGCCTCTTATCGTCTGGCCACGCATCTCGGCCTCGCTTTCATCATCCTTGGTCTGATCTCCTGGTTCGCGCTGCAACTCTCGCGCCCGGAATCGGCGCTGTTGCAGGCACGTAGACTGGCCGAACCGCGCCTGACCCGGATCGGCTCGGTGCTGATCGGGCTCGTGTTCGTGCAGATCATCCTCGGCGCGCTGACCGCGGGGATCGACGCAGGGCTCGCCTTCCCGACATGGCCCTCGATGAACGGACAGTTCCTGCCGTCGGAGAGCTTCGATTACACGCCGATCTGGCGCAACTTCTTCGAGAACCCGGCGCTGGTGCAATTCCTGCACCGGATGGTCGGCTATCTCGTCTTCGCCTCGGGCCTTTATGCCGCATGGCGCGCGCGCAGCTCGGCCCATCCGCGCACCAAGGAAGCCTTCGCGCTGATGGCCGCGATGATCTTCTTCCAGATGGTGCTGGGCATCAGCACCGCGCTTGAGCTGGTGAATTACTGGTGGCTGGGTCTCATCCATCAGTTCGGTGCCGTTATTACATGGGTCCTCGTGATCCGCGCGCGTCACATGGCGCGCTTCCCCCTTGTTCGTTCCATCCGGGAGGGCCGCGTATGAGCGCCTATCAGGACCTGCTCGCGCATCAGCGCGAAACCGAAGCGCTGGGCAATATCGCCGGGCTGCTGAGCTGGGATCAGGAAGTGATGATGCCGCGCGGCGCCGCCGATCAGCGCGCCGAGGAATCCGCGGCGCTGGAATCGGTGCTGCATGCGCGCCGCACCGATCCGCGTATCGAAGACTGGCTGGCCCGCGCCGAGGCCGACGACGCGGTGAGCGCGCGCATCCTCGATCTGGTCGGGCGCAGCTACAACCGCGCGACCCGTATCCCGGCGCGCCTCGCGACCGAGATGGCGCGGCTGACCTCGCTGTCGCAAGGCATCTGGGCCGAGGCCCGCGCCAATGAGGATGCCTCCGCCTTCCTGCCGACGCTGGAAGAGGTTGTGCGCCTGAAGCGCGAGGAGGCGGAATGCCTGTCCGAGGGCAATCTCTACGACGCACTGCTCGACGACTATGAGCCGGGCGCGACGTCCAAGGAAATCGCCACCGTCTTCGACCGGATGCGCGGCCCGCTGGTGGAGTTGCGCGACCGGGTGCTGGGCTCGGAGGTCTCGCCGCAGCCCTTCGACAAGGTCTTCCCCGAGAACGCCCAGCTGCGGCTCGCGCGTAAATGCGCCTCCGCCTTCGGCTATGACTGGACGCGCGGGCGGCTGGATATGTCGGTCCACCCGTTCTCCTCGGGCGGCGGCGACGATGCGCGCATCACGACGCGCATCTCCGAAAGCGACCCGTTCGGCAATATCTACTCGACGATCCACGAGGTCGGCCACGCCACCTACGAGCAGGCGATTGACCCGGCCTATCGCTTCACGCCGCTGGGCCATGGCGTCTCGATGGGCGTGCATGAGAGCCAGAGCCGGATCTACGAGAACCAGCTTGGCCGCTCGGCCCCGTTCACCGGCTGGCTGCACCAGCGCATGACCGATGCGTTCGGCGATCTCGGCATGGATAGGGAGGCCTTCCACGCGCTGGTCAACCGCGTCGACATGGGCTTCATCCGCACGGAATCGGACGAGTTGAACTACAACCTCCACATCATGCTGCGCTTCGATCTGGAGCGCGACCTGATCTCGGGCAAGCTGGAGGTCGCCGATCTCGAAGAGGCGTGGAATGCCCGCTTCGAGCAGGATTTCGGCGTGAAGGTCACCAAGCCCAGCCAGGGTTTCCTGCAGGATGTACACTGGTCGGTGGGGCTGTTCGGCTATTTCCCGACCTATGCGCTCGGCAATGTCTATGCCGGTTGTCTGGACGAGGCGATGCGCGCGGTCACGCCCGGGATCGACGCAGCCCTCGCCGAGGGCGATGCGACGCCCGCGAAACAATGGCTCGACGAAAACCTGCGCGTCCACGGCGGGTTGCGCACGCCGCGCGAGACGATCCGGCATGCCTGCGGGGCCGAGCCGACCGAGACGCCGCTGCTGGCTTATCTCACGCGGAAATTCGAAGGCATCTACAAGCTGTGAGCCGAAGCGCTTGCCGAAAGGACAGGCGCCTCCGGCGGGGATATTTGGGTCAAGAGGAAGGGGCGGGCGGCCCCTTCGACGATCTTAATTTTGCTCAGCGGTTTCCAGCTTTTCCAAGGCCGCCATCCAGAGTGCTTCGGCCTTCTCCATCGCCTGCGTCGCCTCGGTGTGCTTCGCCTGCCAGACCGCGAGGTCCTTTGCCTTTTCCGGCTCGTAAAGCGCGGGATCGGCGAGTTTCGCGTCGAGCTTCTCCAGCATGCCGCTAAGCTTCTCGACCCGGGCCTCGCAGTCGCGCACCTCGCGCTTCATTGCCGTCATCGCATCGCGGGAGGGCTTGGCCGTTTTCGGTGCTGCGGGCTTCGCGGGCTTGTCTTCGGGCGGCGGCGCCAGCAGCTCGGCGCGGTAGCTTTCCAGATCGCCCTGATAGGGCGCGACTGCGCCGCCTTTGACCAGCCAGAGCCGGTCCGCGACCAGGCCCAGCAGGTGCATGTCGTGGCTGACAAGGATCACCGCGCCGGAATATTCGGTGAGCGCAGTCACCAGCGCCTCGCGACTTTCGATATCGAGGTGGTTGGTCGGCTCGTCGAGGATCAAGAGATGCGGCGCGTCGAGCGTCGCCAGCAGGAGCGACAGCCGCGCCTTCTGTCCGCCCGAGAGCTTGCCCACCGCCGTCTCCGCCTGATCCGCGCCGAGGCCGAAGCCAGCGAGCCGCGCGCGCAGCTTGGCGGGATGCTCGTCGGGACGCTCGCGCTTGAGATGGGTCAGCGGCGTTTCCTTAAGGTCAAGCTCATCCACCTGATGCTGGGCGAAATAGCCGATCCGAAGCTTGGAGGACCGCGTGATCTTGCCCTCCATCACCTGAAGTTTGTCCGCCAAGAGCTTGGAAAGCGTGGATTTCCCCTCACCATTTCGACCCAGAAGCGCGATCCGGTCGTCCTGATCGATACGCAGGTTGAGACGCTTCAGGATCGCCGGGCCGCCATAGCCGACAGCGGCGCTTTCCATCGCGATGATCGGCGGCGAGAGCTGCTCGGGCTCGGGGAAGGTGAAGACCTGCTTGGCCGCTTCTTCCGGCGCGGTGATCGGCTCCATCTTCTCGAGCATCTTGACCCGCGCCTGCGCCTGCTTGGCCTTGGTGGCCTTCGCGCGGAACCGATCGACGAAGCTTTGCAGATGGGCGCGGCGCGCGTCCTGCTTCTTGGCCTGCGCGGCCTGCGCCTCGCGGCGCAGCCTGCGGGTGCGCGCGAAGGTGTCGTAGCCGCCCTGATAGAGGGTCAGTTGCTTGTCCTCGAGATGCAGGATCGAGCCCACCGCGCGATTCAGCAGATCGCGGTCGTGCGAGATCACGATCACCGTATGCGGGTAGCGCATCAGGTAGCTTTCCAGCCAGAGCGCGCCTTCGAGATCGAGATAGTTCGTCGGTTCGTCCAGAAGCAGCAGGTCGGGCTGCGCGAAGAGCACGCCCGCCAGCGCCACGCGCATCCGCCAGCCGCCGGAGAAATCCGAACAGGGGCGCTTCTGCGCCTCCATGTCGAAGCCGAGCCCCTTCAGGATGGCGGAGGCCCGCGCCTCGCCCGACCATGCGTCGGTATCAGCGAGCCGCGCATGCACTTCGGCGATGCGATGCGGATCGGTCGCCGTCTCGGCCTCGGCTAGAAGACTGGCGCGTTCCTCATCGGCGGCCAGCACGGTGTCGAGCAGCGAGGTCGAAGAAGACGGCACCTCCTGCGCGACGCCGCCGACGCGGGCGCGCGAGGGCAGGGCGATCTCGCCGCCATCCAGCGTCAGCTCTCCCCGGATCAGCCTAAACAGCGTGGTCTTGCCCGCGCCGTTGGGGCCGACGAGGCCGACCTTGTGGCCTTCGGGGATCGTAGCGGAGGCGTTCGCAAAGAGCGGACGGCCTTCGATCGAAAAAGAGATATCGGAGATGCGCAACATGGGGCCTGACTTGGCGCAGGGGCGCGCGACAGTCAATCGCTGCTGCGCGCCGCGCCCCTTCGGCTTGGCAAAAATATCCCCGCCGGAGGCGTCCTTCGGCGCGTGAAGCCCGGCGGCCCGCCGGTCTACCTTGACCAAACGGTCACGAAACCGCGCTAGACTCGCCCCGGGCCCGCCCATGAGGGCTTTTCAAGCCAGCCCCTGCATGATAGCAGGCGCGGGATATTTCGGACCGGCTTTCCGGCCGCGAACACAAGGAAAGGGTCACACATGGCCATCGAACGCACGCTGAGCATCATCAAACCCGACGCGACCAAGCGCAACCTCACTGGCAAGATCAATGCCAAGTTCGAGGAAGCGGGTCTGCGCATCGTCGCGCAAAAGCGCATCCAGCTGACCATGGAACAGGCCGGCAAGTTCTATGAAGTGCACAAAGAGCGCCCCTTCTACGGCGAACTGTGCGAATTCATGGCGTCCGAGCCGGTCGTCGTTCAGGTCCTCGAAGGGGAAGGCGCGATCGCCAAGAACCGCGAAGTGATGGGCGCGACCAACCCGGCGGAAGCCGACGAGGGCACCATCCGCAAGGAATACGCGCTCTCCGTGGGTGAGAACTCGGTGCACGGCTCCGACGCTCCGGAAACCGCTGCGGAAGAAATCTCGTTCTTCTTCTCGGGTCTCGAGATCGTCGGCTGATCTAGCGTTTCGCGATCAGACCAATTTCCGAGAGGGCCGCGTCCAGCCGGGCGCGGCCCTTTTCTTTTGCGGAAGGCGCGGAGCTGTCCTCCGCTGCGATCCGCGCCTTGAGCGCGTCGAATTTCTTCCGGAATGCGGCCTTCTCGGCGCCGCGGCAGTCGTTCCACGGCCGACCCTGCAGCGCCATGTGCAGTGCGTAGTAACCGATGAAATGGGCGGGGTTCCCGGCCTCGATCCAGGCGGCATAGGCGGCGTCCGCTCCGATCTCGCGCAGGTCTTCCGCCGAGGTGATCCCGGCGCGCATGAAGCCTTCGGCGGTGGCGGGGCCGATCCCCTTGATGGAGGTGAGAGAGGTGCTCATCGTGCCGGACGGTCCTTTGGGCCGCGCGGCAAGGGCAGCGCGACGGTTTGGCGGATCGTCGCAGTCTGAAGCTGGACTTCGCGCCACGCAAGAGCAGCGCGAAGGAGAGATCGAATGGCGGGCGGCGCGAAAACCGGCGGTGGATGAAGATGCCGGTTGCGGGGCCTGCCTGCGCCGCTATCATCGCGGCGCGAGAGAGGGCGTCAGATGGACGCCCAATCGTCGAATACGGTGCCGTTCTGTTGGGTCGTATTGCCCGTTTGGCCTTGTTGCTGGCCAGGACGGTTCGTGCCGCCTTGCTGTTGCTGGCCTGATTGATTGCCCGATTGCTGTTGCATGACCTAAGCCTTGTGATGAGTCGCGTTCTAGCGGGGTCTTCCCGTTGCTGCGACAAGTAGCCACAGGCTCTCGCCGAGAAAAGGGTCGGTCAAGCGAAACTGATTTTTGGTCGCATTGGCGTGAGCGACCGTCTGAAACTGTGACGTCGCCGACACGAAAGCGCGGATTTTGGCGCGAGTGCGTCAAGAATTCGGACCTATCGTGGCCGCTTGCGCGGAGCCTTGTTTCAAAGGGCTATCGCGCAGCTCGCGCCGCCGTGCAGATCGGGATGGGTTGCAGGCCGGGTAGGCTGAGCATCGCCTCCAGCGCGGTGTTGTTCTCGACCAGATCGGCGATGGTCTTGCGGTCGAGCGTTCCGTAGAACGCCTCGAGCGCCTCGCTCAGCGCATCGCGGAACAGGCAGGCGTCGCGCAGCGGGCAGGTGTTGGTCTCGGTGTCGAAACATTCCGCGAAAGGCAGGCGGGCCTCGAAGGCGCGCAGCACGTTGCCGACGCCGATCTGTTCGGGTGGGCGCGCAAGTTTCATGCCACCGGCGCGGCCGCGCAGGGTGGTGATGAAATCCTCATGCGCAAGGGTGTTGATCACCTGCGCCAGATGGTTCTCGGACGCATTGCAGGCTTCCGCGATCTCGTGCTTGCGCACGGTGCGGTCCGGATTGACCGCACAGAACATCAGCACACGCATCGCGAGATTGGTTCGAGTGGTCAAACGCATCGTAACTCCTCCAGCTCACGCGGCGGTGATATAGATAAGTTTGCCTCGCAAGTTTGACCTATGTCACATTCATTGGAAATTTTCGCGCCGAGGCGAGATTTTGCCGCGCCGTTGTCACGCGGGCCAATATCGGTTGGGTGAGGCGGGGCTGCCGGGCCGGCGCGGCGGGCGCGTCCATTCGGTGAAGTCGCGGCACACGGTGGCGTGAGCGAATGAGAGCTTCGGTCTTCTGCGCCCGGTTCGCGCGGTTGCGGGCACTGCCCGGCCCGGATCGCCCCAGGCGGGCCCTTGTCGGAGTGCGCGGATTCGGACACGTCCCTCGTCGCCTTGCGGGGCAACTTGACCTCCTGCGAGGGCTGGCGCAGATTTCGCGGGCGAAAGGGAGGGCGACCATGGCTCTGGAAGATGCGAAAACCCAAGTGGATCAGGCCTTTACGCGCGCAGATGCGCGCGGTCTGAGCTTCGAGAATACCTTCGGTGGCGCGACCAGCTTCCTGCGGCGGCGTTACACGAAAGACCTCGCAGGCGCGCAGATCGCCGTGACCGGCATCCCCTTCGATCAGGCGGTGACCAACCGCCCCGGCACGCGGTTCGGGCCGCGCGCGATCCGCGAAGCCTCGACGCTGCAGGCTTTCGATGCGCCCTATGGCTGGGGCTATGACCCGCTCTCCGAGCTGGCGATCGTCGATTACGGTGACATGCCCTTCGACTATGCCAATGTACCCGAGGTGCCGGGTCGGATCGAGGCGCATCTCGGCGCGATCTTCGGGGCGGGCGTGGCGCCGATCACGCTCGGCGGCGATCACTTCATCACGCTGCCGATCCTGCGCGCGGCAGTCGCCGCGCATGGCGAGATCGCGCTGATCCAGATCGACGCCCATTCCGACACATGGGCCGATGACGACATGGACCGGATCGACCATGGCACTTTCCTCTACAAGGCGATCAAGTCGGGCGTCTTGCGGGCGGAGAATGTGGTCTCGGTCGGCATCCGTACCGACAATCCCGATACGCTGGGCGTGAACATCGTGGATGCGCCGAGCGTGCATCGCGAAGGGATCGGTCCCACGCTCGAACGCATCCGCGCGGTGGTGGGTGATAGACCCTGCTACCTCACCTTCGACATCGACGGTCTGGACCCGGCCTTCGCGCCCGGCACCGGTACGCCTGTCTGGGGCGGTCTGGCGAGCTGGCAGGCGGCAGAGCTGTTGCGCGGGCTGAAGGGCATCAACCTGATCGGCGGCGACGTGGTCGAGGTCTCTCCGCCCTACGATCCGACCGGGGTGACGGCGATCGCCGGGGCTCATGTCGCGACCGAGCTGATCGCCCTTGCGGGCTGGGCGATGCGGGAGAGGGCGGCATGAAACGGGCCGTGACGATCCTCGCGCTCGGGCTCGCCGTCGTGGTGGCGGCCGACGGGTGGGTGCGCCTCGCCCCGATTGATCCGGCGCGCTTCGATGTCGACGGGCTGGCGAAAGCGCCCGGTGACCACCCGGAGACAGGCGGGTTTCAGGCCGTGCGCGACGTCTCCGATCCGCCGGCGCAGATGGCCGCGCTCGACAAGATCATCCGGGGCACCGCGCGCACCAAGCGCGTCGCGGGCAGCGCCGACGAGGGCTACGCGGCCTATGTGACGCGCTCGGCCGTCTGGGGCTTTCCCGATGTCACCACGCTCTGGATCGAAGGCGATACGCTGCAGATCCGCGGGCACCTCGTCTACGGGAAATCCGATCTCGGGGTGAATGAGGCGCGGATCAAGGGCTGGCTCGACGAGGTCGGGCTCTAGCGGGCGCGACCCGCCGTGCGCAGGGTGTCTTGCGCCGCGTTTTTCCGCCCACCCGCCCCACGCCGTAGGGTCACACAGACCAACTCTGACAGTGCGCTCCCTTGCGAAGACAGGGGGCGAAGCCTAAGTGAGGCCTCATGCAGCCGGAGCCAGCATGACCATCATGTATCGTTATTTTTCCTGGGCCATCGCCGTCACGGTGGCAGGGCTGGTCGGGTCCTTCGCGCTGGGGTTCGCCCAGACCGGAGGGCTTGGCGGCGCGGTCTCTTTCCTGATGATCACTGCCGTGCTGGCCGTGCTGGAAATATCGCTGAGCTTCGACAACGCCATCGTCAACGCCAACAAGCTGCACCAGATGACGCCGAAATGGCAGCGTCGTTTCCTGACATGGGGCATCCTGATCGCGGTGTTCGGGATGCGTATCCTCTTCCCGCTTCTGATCGTCGTGATCGCCGCGGGCATCGGACCTTGGGATGCGGTTCTTCTGGCTGCGAAACACCCGGCCGAATATGCCGAGATCATCGAGGACGCGCATCTGTCGATCGCGGGCTTCGGTGGCGCCTTCCTGATGATGGTCGCGCTCACCTATTTCATCGACGAGGGCAAGGAGGTCGACTGGATCCGCGCGCTGGAGCGCCGGTTGCGCGCGCTCGCGTCGATCCGAGGTCTGGAGATCGGCTTCGTGCTGGTCGTCGTTCTGCTTTTCACCTGGATTCTGCCGGAGGGGCGCGAGGACGAGTTCCTCTTCGCCTCCATCTGCGGCCTTGCGACCTTTCTCGGCGTCGAGGTGCTCAGCCACGTGCTCGACCGGACGAATATCGCCGCCGAGACGGCCAAGGCGGGCCTCGGCGCGTTTCTCTATCTCGAAGTGCTCGATGCGTCCTTCAGTTTCGACGGGGTGATCGGGGCCTTCGCGCTGACCCAGAACCTGTTCCTGATCGCGATCGGTCTGGGGATCGGTGCGATGTATGTGCGCTCGATGACCCTGATGCTGGTGGAGCGCAACACGCTCAGCGAATTCCGCTATCTCGAGAACGGCGCCTTCTGGTCGATCCTGATCCTCTCCGTCGTCATGTTCGCGCAGACGCTGGTGGAAGTGCCCGAGGTGATCACCGGCCTGATCGGGGCCGGGCTGATCGGTCTCGCGCTGCTATCCTCGATCCGGTTCAACCGGCGCTGCCGACGCGCTGTGGAAAGCTGAAATATTCTTGACTCAGTGCGGCGCGCGCGGCACAGCAGGGGCACTTCGGTTCCGCGAAAGCGGATGAAAAGGGAACCCGGTGCGATGCGTGCATTCATTCCGGGGCTGCCCCCGCAACTGTGAGCGGCGAGTGACGGCTGACTGAGCCACTGGGGAGACCCGGGAAGGCCAGCCGGAACCAGGACCCGCGAGCCAGGAGACCTGCCGAGGCGCTCATCCTTTCTGCCTGTGCGGGGCGCGCAGCGGAGGCGGTCTTCCGTCAGTGGTGACATTTTTCACCGTCGGCGGAAATTCCAAATTTCCAAAGACTTGCAATACGAAGTTCACGCGACCGCAGAGTCGCGGCACGAGGGAATTGGATATGATCCGCACCCGTTTGACCGTGGGCCTGATGCTCACCACAGCGCTGGCAGGCCCCGCGCTCGCGCAAGATGCGCAACCTTACCAACTCGATGAGATCGTGATCTATCACGGCGCGCTCGAGCCGCAATCGTCGGACAAGACCGCGCAGGCGGTCACCGTGCTGTCGCGCAAGGAGCTGGAGCGTTCGGGCCAGACCCGTCTCGCCAACCTGATCGCGCAGTCGCCGGGCGTCGGCATCCTGTCGCGCGGGCCGATGGGCGCGCAGACCGGCTTCACCATTCGCGGCGTGTCGCAGAATTACGTGAAGGTCATGGTGGACGGGATCGACGTCTCCGATCCGTCGGCGACGCAGGTGCTGCCCGACCTGGGCCGGTTCAACACGTTCAACTACGACCGGGTCGAGATCATGCGCGGCTCGCAATCGGCGGTCTATGGCGGGCAGGCGGTTGCAGGTGTGATCAACCTCGACACGCCGCGCCCGACCGAGGATGGCGTGAGCCAAAGCGTCAAGCTCGAGCTCGGCTCCTACCACACCGCGAATGCGGCCTATAATTTCGGCTGGAAGAAGGGCGATGACGAGCTCGCGATTCAGCTGTCGAAAATTTACACTGCAGGCTTCTCGGCCGCCGACAAGAAGAACGGCAATACCGAGAAGGACGGCTACCGCGCCGACCGTGTCAGCCTGCGCGTGCAGAAGCGCATCTCCGACAATCTGCTGATCGGCTTCAACGGGTTCGCGCAGAACGATCGGGGCGAGTTCGACAATGCCTTCACCTCGCCGCCCTCCGACGACGGGGAATACACGATCCACAAGGAGCGGGGCGGACGTCTCTTCGCGAAATTCGTGACCGGCCCGCTCGATCACGAGCTCGGTCTGACCTATTACACGACCTCGCGCTGGTATCCGGTCTATGACTATGGCTACGAGGGCAAGCGCCGCAAACTCGACTGGAAAGCCTCGACCGATCTCGGGCCGGGGCGGCTGACCTTCGGGGCGGATCGCACGCTGGAAACCTATACAGGCACCTATGTCTCGGGCCACGTCCTGACGGCGGATACGGGTATCTTCGGTGAATACGCTTTCTCGCCGATGGACGGGGTGAACGTGACCGCCTCCGCGCGCCACGACGATCACTCGGATTTCGGCGGCAACACCACGGGTCGTCTGGGCGTGACGTGGCAGGCCGACGCCGCGACGCTCTACCGGGCGTCGATCGGCAATGGCTTCCGCGCGCCGTCGGGTTATGAACTCTATGGCGGCTACGTAGGCAATCCCGACCTCAAGCCTGAGAAATCGCTGAGCTACGATCTCGGCGTCGAGCGTGACTTCGGTGCGCATAAGCTGACCGCGACGCTGTTCCATATCGAGGTGGACGACCTGATCGACTACGACGGCACCTACTACCAGACCTCGGGCACCGCGAAGCGGCAGGGGCTGGAGCTGGGGCTGAAAGGGCCGATCACCAGCAAGATCAACTACAGCCTCGGCTACACCTATCTCGACTGGAAGAACCCCGACGGGCTGTCGTCGGGATCGACGTGGAACTCGGCCTTCGGGCGTCATACGTTGACCGCGGGCATCGACGCGCAGGTGACCGACAAGATCACGCTCGCCGCCGATATGCGTGTGGTCACCGATCGTCAGAGCCAGCCCGATTACGGCCTGCTGAACGCGCAGATGACCTACGATCTGGGCAACGAGAAGGAGGCCTATCTGCGCATCGAGAACCTGACCGACACCGATTACCAGCTCTGGCCGGGCTACGGCACCTCGGGTCGCGCCGCCTATGTGGGGCTGCGTGCGCGGTTCTGATCTGAAAGGGGCGGTTTGCGCCGCCCTTTTCGCCGCCCTGGCGGCGACCTCCTCCGCATGGGCGGAAGAGCCTGCGGGAGATGTGCCGCGGCGGGTCGTCTCCATGAACCTCTGCACCGATCAGCTGGCGCTGGCGCTGGCCGATCCGTCGCAGATCGTCTCGGTCAGCCATTTCGCGACCGACCCGTCGATGTCGGTGCACTGGAAACAGGCTGAAGACGTTCCCGTAAACTTCGGGCGCGCCGAGGAAATCTCCATTCTCCATCCCGATCTCGTGCTGGCCGATACCTGGTCGAACCCCGACACGATCCGCATGTTGCGCACACTCGGGATCCGGGTCGAGCAACTGCCGCCCGGCACCTCGCTGCCCGAGATCCGCGGCCGGATCGAGACGATGGGGAAGCTTCTTGGCCATCCCGGTCGCGCGGCGAAGATGCTCGCGGATTTCGATGCGCGGCTGGCGGCGATCCAGACACCCGCGCCGGGGCTGAAAGCTGCGATCATCGGGCCCTCGGGCTATGGCTACGGGCCGCGAACCCTTGAAGGGCAAATCCTTGAAATGGCAGGATTTCAGAACGTCGTCAGCGGGCCGGGGCTCGACTGGGGCGGGCGGTTGCCTCTGGAGGATCTGGTGATGGATCGCCCCGATCTGGTGGTCGTGGGGGGCTCGCAAGGCGGCACCGGCACGAGCCGCGCGCAGGAGGTGCTGGCGCACCCGGTGCTGCGCGATCTTCCGGTCGTGCGGGGCCTGCGCGATGCGAGCTGGACCTGCGGCGCACCGGCGATGCTGAATGCGGTAGGGCAACTGGCGACGCTTGGGCGCAAGATCGAGAAAGAGAAGTTGACGCAATGAGTTATCGCGCGATCCTCATTCTCCTCTCAGCCTTCTGCGCGGTGCTTTTCGCAGCGTCGCTGCTGATCGGACCGTCGGGGATTTCGCCGCTCGACGGGATATCCGCGCTCATTTCCGGCGATGGCGCGGCGGGCTTGGTGATGCGCGAATTGCGCCTGCCGCGCGCGATCCTCGGTATCGGCGTTGGCGCCGCGCTGGGGCTGTCTGGCGCCGCGATGCAGGGCTTCCTGCGCAACCCGCTTGCCGAGCCTGGGCTGATCGGCACCTCTGCAGGGGCGGCGCTTGGCGCGGTCATCGCGATCCAGACCGGGCTCTACGCGCTCTTCGCCCTGGCCCTGCCGCTCGCCGCGCTGGCGGGCGCGGGCGTGGCCGTCGCGCTGATCTTGATCCTTGCCGGGCGCGAGGGCCGGGCGTTGGTGCTGATCCTTGCAGGCATCGCCGTCTCCGCGCTGGCGGCGGCGGCGACCGCGCTGGTGCTGAACCTCGCTCCGTCGCCCTATGCCGCGGCCGAGATCGTGTTCTGGATGATGGGCTCGCTTGCCGATCGGTCGATGACCCATGTCGCCCTGGCACTGCCGTTCCTGATCGTGGGCGCTTTGATCCTGCTGCGCGCAGGGGCCGGGCTGGATGCGCTGAGCCTTGGGGAGGATGCTGCAGCTTCGCTTGGTATCTCTTTGAAAAAACTGAGGCTTCAGGTCGTCTTCGGGACCGCGCTCATGGTCGGTGCGGCCACGGCGGTCGCGGGTGCGATCGGCTTCGTCGGCCTCGTCGTGCCGCATCTGCTGCGCAAATCCGTGGGCGCGCGGCCCTCACGGCTGCTTCCGGCTTCGGCGCTTGGCGGGGCGGCGATGCTGACGCTGGCCGATATCGCGACGCGGGTGATCGCGCCTGAGCGCGACCTGAAACTGGGGGTGCTGACCGCGCTGGTCGGCGCGCCGTTCTTCCTGTCGATGATCCGCAAGATGGGGCGCGAGGGCTGATGCTGAAGCTGGAAAACCTGATCGTTCTGCGGGGCGAATGCCCGGTCGTCGATCACGTCTCGGCGCAGGTCGCGCCGGGCGAGCTGATCGGGCTGATCGGGCCCAACGGCGCGGGCAAGACCTCGCTGCTGCGCGGTGCGATGGGGCTCTTGTCGCATCGCGGGGACAGCTCGCTGTCGGCGCTCGATCCGATGGCGCGGGCGCGGGCGGCGGCGTGGCTGCCGCAGGCGCGCGAAATCGCCTGGGGGCTGTCGGTTGCCGATCTTGTCGCGCTGGGGCGGTTGCCGCATGGCCGCGATCACGCGACGCGCGGGGCGGCGGCGGTGGAAGAAGCGCTGCGCCGGATGGGGCTCGACACTTACCGAGACCGCGCCGCCACGCAGCTTTCGGGCGGCGAGCAGGCGCGGGTGCTGATCGCCCGGGCGCTCGCGCAGGAAAGCCCGCTGATCCTCGCAGACGAGCCCATTGCCGGGCTCGATCCGGCGGCGCAGATCGCGACGATGCAGGTCTTCAGCGCCCACGCGCAGGCGGGCGGCGCCGTCGTCACCTCACTGCATGATCTGGGGCTGGCCGCGCGCCATTGCACCCGGCTTTGGGTGATGGATCGCGGGCGGCTTGTGGCGGATGGACCGCCCGGCGAGGTCCTGACCGAGACGCTTCTGGCGCAGGTCTTTCACATCCGCGCGCACTTTAAAATCACGTCGGAAGGCCCGGTTTTTCAACCACTTTCCACATTGGGGATCTGATGGCATTTCCTCCTGAACGCATCGTCTGCCTGACCGAGGAAACGGTCGAGACGCTCTACCTTCTGGGCGAGGACGCGCGCATCGTCGGCGTCTCGGGCTACGCGGTGCGGCCCAAACGGGTACGGCAGGAAAAGCCGCGCGTCTCCGCTTTCATCTCCGCCGATTTACCGAAGATCCTTGCGCTGGAGCCGGACCTCGTCCTGACGTTCTCGGACCTTCAGGCCGACATCGTCGCGGGGCTGGTGCGCGAGGGCGTGGCCGTGCACGCGTTCAACCAGCGCTCGGTCGCCGGCATCCTCGACATGATCTGCACGGTGGGCGCGCTGGTGGGCTGCACCGAGCGGGCGGAACTGTTGGCCGCAGGCTACGAGACGCGTCTGGCGGAGATCGCCGCAAAGCCGCGCCCGAGCCGTCCGCGCGTCTGGTTCGAGGAATGGAACGAGCCGCTGATCTCTGCCGTCGGCTGGGTGTCGGAGCTGATCGAGATCGCGGGTGGTCGCGATGTCTTCGCCGAGCTGGCGAAAGAGGGCAAAGCCAAGGATCGCATCGTCGCTCCCGAACAAGTGATCGCAGCCGCGCCCGAGGTCATCGTGGGCTCCTGGTGCGGCAAGAAATTCCGCCCCGAGAAAGTTTCCGCAAGGCCAGGCTGGCAGGACGTTCCGGCTGTTGCGCGAAACCGGCTGCACGAGGTCAAATCGACCCTCATTCTGCAACCGGGCCCCGCCGCGCTGACCGACGGCCTAGATACGCTCGAGGCGGCTATCTGGTCCGATCCGGGGTTGCGGGCGTAATTGTTCTTCGACATAGAACCCGCGCACGCTAGAGTGGGCGGGCAAAGCGAACACAAGACAAAAAACCCCGCGGGAGGGGGCATGTTCACGCGTTTCATACGGTTTTCTCCGCTCGTCCTGTCAGCCCTGCTGACGCTCTTCGCGCTTTCCGGCTTGATCCTGACAGATTGGTTCCTGGTCGCCGCGATCCTTTTCGGTTTCCTGACGCTGGTCGGCATCTACGACCTGATCCAGGGCCGCCACGCCATCACCCGGAACTATCCGATCCTCGGCCATCTGCGCTTCTTCTTCGAGGAGATCCGCCCCGAGATCCGGCAATACCTGATCGAAGGCGACGACGAGGAGGTGCCGTTCTCGCGTGCCACCCGCACGATCGTCTACCAGCGGGCCAAGGATATCGAGGACGCCAAGCCCTTCGGTACGCGGATGCGTGTCTCGGAATCGGGCTATCAGTGGATCACCCATTCGGTGAAGCCGCGCCACATCGAGGATAGCGATTTCCGCGTCGAGATCGGCGGCGAGACCTGCAAACAGCCCTACAAGGCGTCGATCTACAATATTTCGGCGATGTCCTTCGGAGCGCTCTCGGCGAACGCGATCATGGCGCTCAACAGAGGCGCGAAGATGGGCGGCTTCGCGCATGACACCGGTGAGGGCGGTATCTCGCGCTATCACCGCGAGGGCGGCGATCTGATCTTCGAGGTGGGTTCGGGCTATTTCGGCTGCCGCAATCACGATGGCAGCTTCAACCCCGAGAAATTCGCCAAGCGCGCGCAGGACCCGCAGGTCAAGATGATCGAGCTGAAGCTGAGCCAGGGTGCGAAGCCGGGCCACGGCGGCATGCTCCCGGCCGCAAAGATCACCCCCGAGATCGCCGAGGCACGCGACATCCCGATGGATCGCGACTGCATCTCGCCCGCCTCGCATTCGGCCTTCTCGACGCCGATCGAGATGATGGAATTCATTGGCGAACTGCGCGAACTGTCGGGCGGCAAGCCAGTGGGTTTCAAGCTCTGCGTCGGGCATCGCCGCGAGTTCATGTGCATCGTCAAGGCGATGCTCGAGACCGGTATCACGCCCGATTTCATCGTCGTCGACGGCAAGGAAGGCGGCACCGGTGCCGCGCCTTTGGAATTCGCCAACCACATGGGCTTCCCGCTCGTGGAAGGGCTCAGCTTCGTGCACAACACGCTGCGCGGTGCGGGGCTGCGCGATCAGGTGAAGATCGGGGCCTCGGGCAAGGTCGTCACCGCGTTCCACATCGCCAAGGTTCTCGCGATCGGCGCGGATTGGGCGAATTCGGCGCGCGGTTTCATGTTCTCGATCGGCTGCATTCAGGCGCAGTCGTGCCACACCAACCGCTGCCCGACCGGCGTCACCACGCAGGATCCGATCCGTCAGCGCGCGCTGGTGGTGCCGGACAAGGCGACCCGCGTGGCCAATTTCCACCGCAACACGATGAAGGCGCTGGCCGAAATGACGGGGGCTGCGGGCCTCACCCATCCGGGCCAGTTCCTGCCGCATCACCTGCTGGTGCGCGACCGCGAGCGGGATTTCAAAGTGGGCGACGAGATCTATCACTACATGCCCGAAGGGTTCCTTTTGCGCGAGGATGACGACCGCTTCGGCTATCTCAAGCGCTGGAAGCGTGCCCGCGCCGAGGCGTTCGAGCCCTTCGACAGCGGCGTGTGAGATCAGATTTCCCGGTATCTTGGGAGAGGCGGCGACGGAGGTTGCCGCCTTTCTTTTTGGCGACGAAGGTATGCGCCGGAGGCTTCGGACGCGTCTGAAACCGTGCCTTCGCCCGGGCGGTCAGCCCGGGCTGCGCCCAACCCTCCCTCCGGGAGGGCGCATCTGCACCGGAGCCGCGCGAACGCAAGTTAGGGAGAGGTGGAGCGATAAACGGAAATCCACCTAGGGAGCGCATGCGCCCACCCAGGGTCGGGCGCAGCCCTCACCGCCCCACCACGAGCTTTGCCACTGCGATCTCCGCCGGCCCCTCGAAGGGGCCATGCGTGAAGGCGGCGACGGTGCGGCCTGTCTCGGGGCAGTGATAGACCGCGTTGGCGCTGAACGGCCCCGCGCCGGAATGGCCGAAAACGCGCGTCTCGCCCCAGTCGCCGCACATCAGCCCCAGCCCGTAGCCATGCCGCGTCCAAGGTCGCTCCGGCAGCGCGCCGCCCAGCTCGCGACAGGCGGTCATGCGGGCGAATGCGTCTTGCGAGAGCAGATCGCTCAGCCCGCGCAACAGCCGCGCCGCATCGCCCGCCGTGCCGATCAGCGTGCGGTGATAGACCCAGCCGGGATGGTAGTCGCGCGCCTCGGGCCAGTGAAGTTCTGCGAAATCGGCAGGCGCCTCCGCGAGCCGCACGCTTTCAAGCCCCAACGGTCCAGCGATCCGGTCTCGTACCAGCTCCGCGAGGCTCCGGCACGCTGCCCGTTCGATCGCCTCGCGGGCGAGCATGTAACCGAGGTTGGAATAGCGCCACTCGTCGCGCGAGTGCTGCGCCAAAACCCGTGCCACCAGCAGATCGCGTGGCCACGGTGCGCGTCCGGCGGCGACATCGGCGTGATAGTCGGGCAGGGTGCCGTAATCGGGCAGGCCCGCGCTGTGGTCGAGCAGACGGGCGAGGGTGATGCGACCGGGCAGCTCCGGCAGGTCGAGCGGCGCGCGCAGGTCGAGCCACCCCTCGGCCTCGAGCATCAGCGCCAGAGCCGCAATCACCGGTTTGGTGAAGCTCCAATAGGGAAAAAGCCGCCCCCCCGACCGCGCCAATTCGCAGCGACCGTCGCGATCAATCGTCGCGGTGAAGGAGGCGGGGGATTGGGGCAAGGCTTTGGCTTTCGGTGGTTTTCTCTGGCGGGCGGGTAGGGTGCCTTCCGACAATATGTCATTTGCCGCCTTGCAGCGGTTAAAAATGTTGAAACGGTTCGGGTGTGTTGTATCATCATCTTTGAATATGATTATGGGAGGATCGGAGGTTTTCATGAGAGACGCTCCAAAACCATTCTGGTCACCGCTCGCCGCCGGCACTGCGCTCGGCCTCGCGTTGCTGTTGACCTTCATCGTGACCGGGCACGGGCTCGGCGCATCCGGCTTCGTGACCCGCTTCGCGGCGCAGGCCAATGACTGGATCGCCCCGCAGGCGACCGCCAGCAATTCCTATTTCGGTCCTTTCATGGCGGCAGGCAGCCCGCTTCTGAGCTGGATCACCTGGGAAGTGGTGGGCGTCCTGATCGGGGCGTGGCTCGGCGCGAAAGGCGCGGGCCGGATCTCGGTCAAGGTGGAGCGCGGGCCGCGCACCAGTTCCGGCAATCGCCTCGTCTATGCGCTGCTGGGCGGCGCGCTGGTGGGCTTCGGCGCGCGTCTGGCGCGCGGCTGCACCTCGGGTCTGGGTCTGTCGGGCAGCGCGACGCTCGCCGTGGCGGGCTTCGTCTTCCTGATCGGCTTCTTCGCGGCGGGCTTCGCCGTCTCGATGATGATGCGGAGGATCTGGCAATGAGTATCCCTCTTTACGATAGCGGCATAGCCTCGGGGCTCCTGTCGGGCATCCTGTTCGGCTATGCGCTGGAAGCTGCGGGCTTCGGCTCTCCGCGCAAGCTGACGGGGCAGTTCACGCTGCGCGACTTCTCGGTCTTCAAGGTGATGTTCACCGCGGTGATCGTCTGCGCCGTGGGGCTCTACGTGCTGCGGACGATGGGCTGGATGGGCCCGGCCGCGGTCTTCATCCCGACGCTCTTCTTCTGGGCGATCCTGCTGGGCGGTGTCTTCATCGGCGCGGGATTTGCTGTGGGCGGCTACTGCCCGGGCACCTCCGTGGTCGGTGTGGCCTCGGGCCGGATCGACGCGGTGGTCTTCGCGATCGGCATGGTGCTCGGCACCTCGGTCTTCGCCTGGGTGTTCGACCCGATCAAGGATTTCTACCTCGCAGGTCAGGGGCCGACGGCGCAGACCCTGCCGCAGCTCTTCGGGCTGCCGGAATGGGTGATCCTGCTGGCGCTGATCATCATCGCCGCTGTGGGCTTCCGCCTCGGCACGATCCTCGAGCGGTCGCGTGGCGGTCCGTTCACCGCCGAAGAGGTATGCGCCCCGGATGACGAGGCCGACGAGTTCGCCCTGACATCAGCAAACGCGCGTGGGTAACCAGTATTAACACGGACGATAGCCTAGGGAGGACAAAGTCCATGAAACTGCACAAGAAACGCAAGAGCCTGTTGCGCGCCGCGATGGTGCCGGTGACGGCGGTCGCGATGAGCGCCGCGGTTCCCGCCACCTCCAGCGCGCAGGCGACCAACCCCTGTGCGCCGGCGGTCGCGAACCCCTGCGCTCCGGCCAACCCTTGCGCTCCGGCGGCGGCCAACCCCTGCGCGCCCGCCGCGGCGAACCCCTGCGCGCCCTCGGCGGCAAAGGCTGCGGATGCGGGCAACGACGCGGCACCGATGGCCAGCGGGCCCTATGACACTACCGTCAAGGCCACGCAGGCGCCCTATGGCGACAAGATGCCCCCGATCGTCGACAACTACCTGCGCGCGACGCCCTATGTCGGCACCGGTGGCTTCATCGACCCGACGGGCATCCCGATGCTTAAAATGCTCGGCTTCAAGACCGTCGTGAGTCTGCTCAAGCCTGACGAGGGCGCGCCGAACGAAGGCGATCTCGTGCAGAGGGCCGGGATGAACTATATCCAGATCTCCGTGCCGACCAAGGCGCCGACCGAGGAACAGGTCGCCGAATTCGCGAAGATCGTCGAAGACCCGGCGAACTACCCGATCCTGCTGCATTGCGAGAGCGCGAACCGGGTGGGCGCGATGTGGGCGCTCTACCGTGCCTCGAAAGGCGTTCCGAACGAGATCGCCGTGCAGGAAGGCCGCCAGATTGGTCTGAAGACCTCGCGTGAACCGGCTGTGCGTGAGATGCTCGGCATGGAGCCGCTCTGAGCGCAGATGCCGCGATGACAAGGACGGGGTCAGCGCCTAGGCTGGCCCCGTTCGCATGAGGAGAGACCGATGACTCGACCCGAAACATCCTCCGAGATGTCACCCGACAGTGCCAACCCGGCGACGCCAGCGCCCACGCTGCGCATCGCCGATCCGGGGATCGAGGGGCTGCCTCGTGCCCGACTGGAAGAGATGCATGACGCGGCCGAGACCGTTCTCGAATGCGAGACGGTGCTGGCGAAATCGGGAATGAGCGTCGTCTCGGAAGTGCTGCGCGGGCAGGGGGATTTCCTTGTCTGGTCGCGCTACCCGCAGGGCGATGTCTTCGATACCGAGACGCATTGCCACTATTTCTACCATGCCCATGACGCGCGCGAGATGGCCGAGGAAGAGAACGGGCATTTCCACCTGTTCATGCGCCCCGAAGGGATCATTCCGGAGTTGGAGCCGTGGGATCTGCCCGGTGCGAAAATCCCCGAGGACAGGTCCGCGCGCTTCGTCCATATCGGCGCGATCAGCGTGGATGCGAAGGGCCGGGCGATCCGCATTTTCACCACCAATCGCTGGGTGACGGACGAATGCCTCTATCGCGCCGAAGACATGATCCGGCTGCTCGATCATTTCGCGATCGAACTGGCGCATCCGAACTGGGCGGTGAACCTTTGGCTGAGCGCGATGGTCACGCTCTATCGTCCGCAATTCGCAGCTCTTCTGCGCGCACGCGATGCACAGATCGAGGCATGGCTGGCAGATCATCCGGGAAGCGAGGTGCTGGAAGATCGCGGCTTGCAGAATATCAGCCAGTGGCCCGTCGATCCGGTCGCCCAGATCGGCGCGATCGAGGACAAGCTCGACCTCTGAGGCATAGGGCTACACCGGTACGCTCGACGGTGCGCAGTCATTGACCGACAGGATCTCGGGCGTGCGGGTCTTCGCGTTCCACTCCACCTCCCAGGCGCGGCAGGGGCCGGATTTGTTCTTCAGCTGCCGCCAGCGCAGACGCGGCGAGTCCACGCCCTCGCGCAGCAGCTTGTCGTAGATCGGCATCGCGTGCCAGCGCGTCTCCGCCGCGTTCGAGCCGCCATCGGGCAGGATCAGGCACAGCCCCGTCGCGCGGCCCTCCTTGGCGGCCAGTTGCAGCCGCCGCCCCGCCGTCAGCCCGATCTCGCGCGGCAATTCCCCGATCACAAGCGGCACCGAGCCGTCGCGCAGCGCCTCTTCCATCACCGCGAGCGTGTCGGTCTGGTCCTTGCCGCGCGCCAGCAGAAGCCGCGCCGGGTCGAAGAAGCTCACCAGACCGCGCGGATTGAGCCCTTCGCGGCGATGGCGTTCGTTCACCCAGAGGATCGGCCCCGTGGTGCTGGCGCAGACCGCGCAGGCGAAGCTCGTGGTGCCCATGCCGCAGACCTCATGGGTGCGGCCTTCGCGCAGGGGGAAAGGGTGGGGCGTGGTCATCGGGTCGCAGCGACAGAGAGGGGTGGTGAAAACAAAACATGAACATTTTAGACAATAGAAACCCGGCCCGCAAGGGATCGCGGGCCGGACTGATAGAAGGCCGAAGCCCGGGGTGCGTTACTTCAGGAACTCCATCAGCGCGATGTTGAACTCTTCCGAATGGGTGACGTTGCAGCCATGCGGCGCGCCCTTGATCGTGAAGAACTGGCTGTCGGGGATCGCCTTGTAGGTCCGCGCGGCCGAGCCTTCGAGCGGAACGATCTCGTCGCTGTCGCCGTGAATCACCAGAACCGGCACCCGCACGGCCTCCAGGTCGGCGCGGAAATCGGTCGTGCCGAACGCTTCCATGCAGCCGAGCGCCGCGCTCTGGTCGGACTGGTTGCACAGCGTTACCGCCTTTTCGCAATCCTCGTCCGAGGCCTTGAGCTCGCCGCCGGCGCTGTAGAAAGTCTCTACGAATTGCGGGAAGAAGCTCTCGCGCCCATCACGCAGGCCCTGCTCCATCTCCTCGGCGGCCTCCTTGGTCAGCGGGCCGTCGGGGTTGTCGTCACTCTGCATCAGATAGGGAGTCACGGCGGAGGCGAACACAGCGGCGCGCAGCCTGCCTTCGCCGTGATTGCGGATGTAGCGCGCGACCTCGCCGCCGCCCATCGAGAAGCCCACCAGTGTCACGTCATGCAGATCCATCGCCGTGATGAGGGCATCGAGATCGGCGGCGAGCGTGTCGTAATCGAAGCCCTCAGTGGGTTTTTCCGCCAGACCGAAGCCTCGGCGGTCATAGGTGATGACGCGGTGGCCGGCGTCGAGCAGGGCCGGGACCTGCCGTTCCCACGCCTTGCCCGAGAGCGGCCAGCCGTGGATCAGGACCACGGGCCGACCCGAGCCGCCATGGTCGATTGCGTTGAGTTGGCCGGGGCCAAGCGGAGCTGCTGTCATGGGGGTCCTCCTGGGTCTTCAGCGACTGAAGATCTCTGTGTTCGCTAGGGAGTAACGCGGGCGCCTTGGCAAAGGTCCAAAATCTCTTCGATTTCTCGCCCGGACCGGCGTCGGCGAGAAGCCGCGCGTCGCCGTCGAAGATATTGGGTGCGCAAGGAGGCGCGCCCGCTTTGACGATTGCAATTTTCGCCCGTTCGCCTTATGTCTTCTCTCGCTACGTTTGATTCCCAGATGCACTGTCTCCTTACGGCTTCAGTTTGCTTTCAAGAACTGACTACGCCGAGCTGACGCATTTCGCAGGCAGCATAATTTAATAGGAGACTCACGATGGCCGAAGGCACCGTGAAATGGTTCAATAGCACCAAGGGTTATGGCTTCATCGCACCGAACGATGGCGGCAAGGACATCTTCCTTCACATCTCCGCCGTTGAGCGCGCTGGCATCCAGCGTCTCGATGACGGTCAGAAAGTGACCTACGATCTGGAAACCGGCCGTGACGGCCGCCAGTCGGCAGGTAACCTCGCGCTCGCGTAAGCTGAGCCCGTGTGACGGTTTGAGACGGCCCGTGCAATCGCGCGGGCCGTTTTCATTTGGGCCTTACCAGACGTCCGGGTCGATGCCCTTAGCGCTGAGTTCAGAGAACTTGTCCTGCAGGAAGCGCTGGAACGGCTGGTCGGCATAGGCGCCGCTGGCCACGTATTCGAGTCCCGCCAGATGATGGAAGGGCTTGAAATAGCCCGGCATTCTGAATGCCTCGGCTTCGCGCAGGCTCTGCGCGCCCGCATTCGCGGCGGGGATCAGCACCTGCGTCGGCGTGAAGTTCACCGCCCATTTCTGCGCCAGCGCGCGCTCCTCCAAGGCCTCGCCGTCGAAATCGGTGACCTCGCGCGCGCCCCAGAGATCGAGCTGCACCACCAGATAGCTCTTCTCGATCAGCCCGGTAATCTCTGGCTTGGCGAAATTCACCAGATGCATCTCGCGGCAATAGGGACAGCCGCGCTGCTCGAAGAGCACCATCAGCCCCTTGCCCTGATCCGCAGCCTCCTGAAGATCCTCTCCCAGATCGAGGAACCCTTCGTGGAAGAAGGGCTGCCGGTAGAGCCCGCCATCGCCCATCACCGCCTCCGCCCTCGCGGGCCGCGAGCCTCCCAACGCGCCTCCCGCCGTCATCGCTCCGACTGTCAGGGCCAACATCTCGCGTCTGTTCATCGCGTCGTCCTCCCTTCGTGAGAGGCCGAGTATAGCACAGACCGGGCGAATGGCGGGAATCGCGCGCTGAGGGCCGCGCCCGACCTCGGGTGGGCGCCCGTGAGATGTGGGCGGGGGAACTTTATTTCTCCATCACCCCGACGGCCTAGTCTCAGTGGTGCAGTGCAGTCGCGACCTCCCGGGGGGGGGAGGTCGGGCGCGGCCCGGGCTGGCCGCCCGGGCGAAAGTCGGATCGCTCCTCCCGAACGAAAAAGGCCCCGCGCTCGCGGGGCCTTCTCCAATTCTGTGACCGTCAGCCTCAGGCTTTGGCGAGGTTGCGCAGCACGTAGTGCAGCACGCCGCCGTTCTTGAGGTATTCGATCTCCACCGCGGTATCGATCCGGCTTTTGAGCTTGATCTCCTTGGTGGTGCCGTCCTTGTAGGTGATGGTGCAGGGCACGATCGACTGCGGCTTGATTTCGCCTTCCAGACCTTCGATCGAGACCTCTTCTTCACCGGTCAGGTTCAGATCCTTGCGGGTCTGGCCTTCGGTGAACTCGAAGGGGATCACGCCGAAGCCGACGAGGTTGGAGCGGTGGATACGCTCGAAGCTCTCCGCGATCACGGCCTTGACGCCGAGCAGGTTGGTGCCCTTCGCCGCCCAGTCGCGCGAGGAGCCTGCGCCATATTGCTCGCCACCGAAGATCACCAGCGGCTTGCCGGCTTTCTCATAGGCCATCGCCGCGTCGAAGATCGTGGTCTGCTCGCCGTCGGGGCCCTTGGTGAAGCCGCCCTCGACGCCGTCCAGCATCTCGTTCTTGATGCGGATGTTGGCGAAGGTGCCGCGCATCATGACTTCGTGGTTGCCACGGCGCGAACCGTAGCTGTTGAAGTCCTTCGGCGCGACCTGACGCTCGACCAGGTATTTCCCGGCCGGGGTGTCGGGCTTGAACGAACCCGCCGGCGAGATGTGGTCGGTGGTCACGAAATCGCCCAGCACGGCGAGGATGCCCGCGCCCTTGATGTTCGAGATCGTGCCTGCTTCCGGCGACATGCCTTTGAAGTAGGGCGGGTTCTGGATGTAGGTCGAGCTGGCGGGCCAGTCATAGGTTTCGCCGCCTTCGACTTCCACAGCCTGCCACTTCTCGTCGCCCTTGAAGACGTCGGCGTATTTCGACTGGAACTTCTCGCGGGTGACGACCTTCTCGACGAGATCGGCGATCTCCTTGTCGGTCGGCCAGATGTCTTTCAGGTAGACGTCCTTGCCATCCGGCGTCTGGGCGATCGGCTCGCTCGACAGGTCGATGTTCATGTCGCCAGCCAGCGCGTAGGCCACCACGAGGGGCGGGGAGGCGAGGTAGTTGGCGCGCACGTCAGGCGAAATCCGGCCTTCGAAGTTCCGGTTGCCCGAGAGCACCGAGGTCGCGATCAGGTCGTTGTCGTTGATCGCCTTCGAGATTTCCGGCTGGAGCGGACCCGAGTTACCGATACAGGTGGTGCAGCCGTAACCCACGAGGTTGAAGCCAACCGCGTCGAGGTCTTCCTGAAGGCCAGCGGCTTCGAGGTATTCCGACACGACCTGCGAGCCAGGTGCCAGCGAGGTCTTCACCCAGGGCTTGCGGTTGAGGCCCAGTTCACGCGCTTTCCGCGCCACGAGGCCCGCGCCGATCAGCACGTAGGGGTTCGAGGTGTTGGTGCAGGACGTGATCGAGGCGATCACCACCGAGCCGTCGCGCAGCTCGTAATCCTCGCCTTCGACCTTGGCGGTCTTGCCGATCGAGACCGACTTGGTCGCGGCCGGGCCTTCGTCGGCCATGTCCTTGGCGTCTTCCGAGATGTCGATGCCGCGATAATCGGCCACGACGTTCTCGAAGGCGTCGGCCGCCTTGGTCAGCGCGACATAGTCCTGCGGACGCTTCGGGCCCGAGATCGCCGGAACGATGGTGTTCATGTCCAGCTCGAGCGTCGAGGAGTAGATCGGCGCGTAATCCGCGTCGCGCCACATGCCGTTTTCCTTGGCATAGGCTTCGACCAGCGCGATGCGGTCCTTGTCGCGGCCCGTCTGCTCGAGATAGCGCAGGGTTTCGTCATCGACCGGGAAGAAGCCGCAGGTCGCGCCGTATTCGGGGGCCATGTTGGCGATGGTCGCGCGCTGCGCCAGCGGCAGGTGGTCGAGGCCGTCGCCGTAGAATTCGACGAACTTGCCGACCACGCCATGGGCGCGAAGCATCTCGACGACTTTCAGCACGAGGTCGGTGCCGGTGGTGCCTTCGACCATCGCGCCGGTCAGCTTGAAGCCCACGACTTCCGGGATCAGCATCGAGATCGGCTGGCCGAGCATGCCGGCTTCAGCTTCGATACCGCCCACGCCCCAGCCGAGAACGGCCGCGCCGTTGACCATGGTGGTGTGGCTGTCGGTGCCCACGAGCGTGTCGGGATAGGCGACTTCGGTGCCGTCCTGATCCTTGTCGGTCCAGACGGTCTGGGCGAGGTATTCGAGGTTCACCTGGTGGCAGATGCCGGTGCCCGGCGGAACCACGCGGAAGTTCTCGAACGCGGTCTGGCCCCACTTGAGGAACTTGTAGCGCTCGATGTTGCGCTCGTATTCGCGGTCAACGTTCATCTGGAACGCGCGCGGGTTGCCGAACTCGTCGATCATGACCGAGTGGTCGATCACGAGGTCGACGGGCACGAGCGGGTTGATCTTCTGCGCGTCGCCACCCAGACCCTTGATGCCATCACGCATCGCGGCGAGGTCGACCACGGCGGGAACGCCGGTGAAGTCCTGCATCAGCACGCGGGCGGGGCGGTAGGCGATCTCGCGCGGGTTTTTGCCGCCCTTCTCGGCCCATTCGCCGAAGGCCTTGATGTCGTCGGTCGAGATCGTGAAGCCGTTATCTTCGAACCGCAGAAGGTTCTCCAGAACCACCTTCAGCGAGGCGGGCAGCTTCGAGAAATCACCCAGGCCAGCCTCGGTGGCGGCGGGGATCGAGTAATAAGCATAGGTCTTCGAGCCGACGCTGAGTTCGCGGCGGGTCTTCGCGGTATCCTTACCGGTAACGATGGGCATGAGAATGGCCTCCCTTCAAGGGTCCTAAGGGTGTCGCTGGCGTGTGTTTGCCCCAAGCGCGCGATCCGTTCAAGAGGGTCGGACCATTTTTTGTATACCGTTGCACACAAAAGCGGCCTCTCAGGCGACCTCGCGTCACTTTGATCCAATCCCGAGCCGGATACGTTTGATTTATATCGTTTTGCGCGTTCGGACAGAAAGAAAACTCTCAAAACATTGATTAGGCATGGCCAGAGCAGAAACGCTAAGTATAAAGACGGCGAATTGAGGAGAATTTTTCGAGTGCGCGCAGGACGTTTGACCGCGATCGGAGCTGCATGTGCCGTGGGGCTGGTCAGCTCCGCGGTAATCGCTTGTGCGCAAGGGGCGGCAGATGCGCCGCCTGGGATGCGTCTCGATGCGTCCGGGGCGCTGCTCGATCAGATGGCGCCTGCCAAATCCGAGCCCTCCGCCAAGGCTGCGCCCGCGAATCCCGACCCGAATGACGACGAGGAGAAAAACCCCGTCGTGGTCGAGCTTTATACCTCGCAGGGTTGTTCGTCCTGCCCGCCGGCGGACGCGCTTCTCAAGGAGCTTGCCGACCGCGACGACGTGATCGCGCTGGCGTTGCATGTCGACTACTGGGACTACCTCGGCTGGAAGGATCCCTTCGGAAAGCCGGAATTCTCCGCGCGCCAGAAATCCTATGCGATCGCCGCCGGTGAGCGCACGGTCTACACGCCGCAGATGATCATCGCCGGCCGCGAGACGCTGGTCGGACCGCAGAAAGCGGCGCTCAACAATGCGATCCTGCGCGAGACCGATGTCCATCCCGAGGTCGATCTGAAGATCACCGGTGAGGGCGATCATTACGAGATCGAGCTGACCCCGGTCGACGCGCTGGAGACGCCCGCAATGGTGCAGCTCGTGCGCTACAAGCCTTCCGCCACGGTCGACATCCTGCGCGGCGAGAATGCCGGGCGCACGGTGACCTACAAGAACATCGTCACCAGCCT
The DNA here is from genome assembly GCF_002213165.1 of Thioclava sp. F1Mire-8. NCBI lineage: Bacteria > Pseudomonadati > Pseudomonadota > Alphaproteobacteria > Rhodobacterales > Paracoccaceae > Thioclava > Thioclava sp. F1Mire-8. The sequence goes on from NZ_NBNY01000001.1 coordinate 225,711, forward strand.
GACCGGAATCGCCGAATGGGACGGGCGCAAGCCGGTTACGCTCTCGGTCGATGTCGACGGGGACGCGCCCGCCGTGGTGATCGTTCAGGAATCCCTGGCGAGCGAACATGGCCCGCTGCCCGGTCCCATCCTCGCCGCGGGTGAGCTGGACTGAGCCGGGCAGGGCAGGGCGCAAATGCGCCCCGCAGGCCCCCGGATTTTTCCTTGCATCCCTGCGCCCATCCCGTATAAGGCCGCATCTTCCGCGTTTGCTATGAACCGGCGGAGCCTCTCGTGTTGGGATGCGGAAGTATCATCGCCCAACGTTGAAGCCGCCTCGAAATACAGGAGTTCGCATGCCGCTTTACGAGCATGTCCTCATCGCGCGTCAGGATCTGTCCAACGCGCAGGCCGAAGGCCTTGTCGAACATTTCTCCACGGTCCTGTCGGACAACGGCGGCAAAGTCGTCGATTCCGAGTACTGGGGCGTGAAGACCATGGCCTACAAGATCAACAAGAACCGCAAGGGTCACTACGCCTACCTGCGCACCGACGCCCCGTCGGCCGCCGTGCAGGAAATGGAGCGTCTGGCCCGTCTGCACGACGACGTGATGCGCGTCATGACCATCAAGGTCGACGAGCACGAAGAGGGCCCCTCGGTCCAGATGCAGAAACGCGACGAGCGCGACAACCGTCGCGAGCGCCGTTGATCGGTAGACAGGAGTAGACACCATGGCAAAACCGTTTTTCCGCCGTCGCAAGGTCTGCCCGTTCTCGGGTGAGAACGCGCCGAAGATCGACTACAAGGACACCCGTCTTCTGCAGCGCTACATCTCTGAGCGCGGCAAGATCGTCCCCGCCCGCATCACCGCCGTCTCGGCGAAGAAGCAGCGTGAACTGGCCCGCGCAATCAAGCGCGCCCGTTTCCTCGCCCTGCTCCCCTACGCCGTGAAATAAGGAGACCGACCGATGGAAGTGATCCTTCTCGAACGCGTGGCCAAGCTCGGCCAGATGGGTGACGTCGTCACCGTCAAGGACGGCTTCGGCCGCAACTACCTGCTGCCGCAGGGCAAGGCGCTGCGCGCCAACGAAGGCAACATCAAAGCTTTCGAAGAGCGCAAGGCCCAGCTCGAGGCACGCAACCTCGAAACCAAGAAAGAAGCCGAAGCTCTGGCGTCGAAGCTCGACGGCGAGACCTTCGTCGTGATCCGTTCGGCCTCGGACGGCGGCAACCTCTACGGTTCGGTCACCACCCGTGACGCGGCGAACATCGCCTCCGAGCAGGGCTTCTCGGTCGACCGCAAGCAGGTCATCATCCGCCAGCCGATCAAGGTTCTCGGCCTGCATGACGTCGAAGTGCACCTGCACCCCGAAGTCGTCGCCGAGATCAAGCTCAACGTCGCACGTTCGCCCGAAGAGGCCGAGCTGCAGGCGTCGGGCAAGTCGATCCAGGACGTGGCGGCCGAGGAAGAGGCTGCGGCCGAATTCGAGATCGCCGAACTGTTCGACGATATCGGCGGCGCGACCTCCGACGACGACGAGGGCGGCCCCGTTGCCACCCCGGAGTCGGCCGAAGACGACAACAACGCCTGATCGGTCGCTTAGACCCTTCAGTCGAAAGACAGAGAACCGCGCCTTCCGGGGCGCGGTTTTTTCGTGCTTGCCTGTGCGGATGGTTCGGCGAATTATGTCTAAAGACATATTGGGGCCGAGGCGCGCGGCGCAGATCCCGGAACCGCGTACCGCAATCCGGCGTTGGCCCCTAAATAGCCTACAGAGCTTTGAAAACAGGGGGCGCGCATGACGAAACGACCGGGGCGAAGCCCACGCGACGCGACATCCAGCACACGCGACAGGCTCGTTCAGGCGGGGCTTCTGGGCTTCGGCGCCTACCTCATGTGGCGGCGTTATCAGGAGGATCGGCAGGCCGCGATCCACGGCCCGACCGAAGGCCGCAGTGCGCGGCATATTCCCGCCACCCGCACCGACCGCTACGACCGGCCCGCCGATCGCGCGCTAGGACGTCAGGCAGAAAGCCCCTTCGCAATCCCCCGCGCAGGCTGGAAGGCCATCGTTGCGCGCGCCTATGGCCAGATCGACGAGGATCGCGTGCTGGCCGTGGCGGCGGGCGTGACCTTCTACGCGCTGCTCGCGCTGTTCCCGGCCTTGACCGCAACCGTCTCGATCTACGGCATTTTCGCGGACCGCCAGACCATGCTGCAGGATCTTGACGCGCTGAAGAACGTCGTCCCGCCCGAGGCGCTGAGCCTGATCCGCACCCAACTCGAGCAGTTGATCGGGTCGAGTTCCAACGCACTCGGTCTCGCTTCGATCTTCGGCATTCTGCTGGCACTCTGGTCGGCTAATGGCGGTGTGAAGGCGATCATCGGGGCGCTCAACGTGGCTTATGGCGAGAGGGAGCGGCGGAGCTTCGTGCAGCTCAATCTCTTCGGGCTGGGCATGACGATTACCGGGGTCGTGATGGTCTGTGCGCTGATCCTCGTGGCGGCGGTGCTGCCGGTCGCGCTGGATTTCATCCCGCTCGGCGGCGCCTTCGACGCGGTGCTGCGCTGGGGACGCTGGCCGGTGATGGCACTGGTGCTGATGGGGATGCTGATGCTTCTCTATCGCTACGCGCCCGCGCGCAACGCGCCGCGCTGGATCTGGGTCGTCCCGGGGGCGATCGTTGCCTCGCTGCTCCTGCTGATCGTCTCGGCGGCGTTCTCCTTCTACACCTCGAACTTCGCGAATTACTCGAGCACCTATGGCTCGATCGGCGCGGTGGTGGTGCTGATGATGTGGATCTGGCTTTCGACGACGGCGGTGTTGGTGGGCGCGGAGATCAACTCCGAGGCAGAGCATCAGACGGCGAAGGACAGCACCATTGGCGCGCCGCTTCCCTTGGGCGCGCGCAACGCGGCAGTGGCCGATGCCGTGGCGCCCGCGCCCTCGCGCAAACGCTGAGCGCGGCTGGCCCGAAGCGGGCCCAAAATTCGCCGCTTTTGCAGGGAATCCTCGGAGGGCAAGCAACCTGAAGAGGCCCCGAGATGCGGCTGTTTTCGATCCTCCACTTCGCGCTGACCCACACGATCCTCGTGACCGGAGGGCTTTTGTACCTGCACGATCCCGAGGGCGCGCGCGACCGGCTTGCCTCGGTGGGCGAGGTACTGCGCAGCGCGATCCATGACCGGATCGAACCCGGCAACCCGGCGGCGGAACGCACGGCGTCCCTGCAGGTCGACCGGGCCGCGCAGACCCTGCGCGACGTGGCGACCGCGACCGGGCTGCCCTCGCTGATTCCGAGCGCGAAATTCCTGAAGGTGCCGGGCGCAGAGTGATGCGGCGCGACCGCGCTCCGCGCCGGTCCACGCCCGGAAACGCAAAAGGCCGCCCCGAAAGGCGGCCTTCGCTAATTTTGGGCTGAGCGCCCGGAGATCACAGCTCGTCGAGCTTCTCGATCTCTTTCTGCAGCTCTTCCTTGGTGACTTCCTTGTCGTCCACCTTGGCTTCACCGGCAATGTAATCGACGACCTTGTCTTCGAAGATCGGCGCGCGCAGCTGCTGCTGCATCTGCGGGTTCTGCTGCACGAATTCGAAGAAGGCGCGCTCCTGACCCGGGTACTGACGTGCCTGGTTCATGATCGCCTGCGTCATCTCGGCGTCGGAGACCTCGATCTCCTGCTTGCGGCCGATTTCGGCGAGCAGCAGGCCAAGACGCACGCGGCGCTCGGCGAGGGTGGTGTGCTCCTCGGTGGTCTCGATCTCGCCGTGGTCATGGCCGTGATCGTCCGGGTTCTCTTCGTGATAGAGCTGGTGCGCGATCTGCTTGGCCTCGGCTTCCACGAGCGAGGGGGGCAGGTCGAACTTCACCTGATCGTCGAGCTGGTCGAGCAGGCCGCGCTTCATCACCTGACGTGCGGCGCCCTGGTACTCGGCTTCGAGACGCTCGGCGACTTGCGCTTTCAGCGCGGCGAGGTCTTCGGCACCGAACTGCTTGGCCATCTCGTCGTTGATCTCGGCAGCCTTCGGCGCCTTCACTTCGTGGACCTTGCACTTGAACATCGCTTCCTTGCCCGCGAGATGCTCCGCACCGTATTCCTCGGGGAATTTCACGGTCACTTCGACGTCGTCACCGGCTTTCGCGCCAACGAGTTGCTCCTCGAAGCCGGGGATGAACGAGCCCGAGCCGAGCTCCAGCGGGTAGCCTTCGCCCTTGCCGCCTTCGAACGCTTCACCGTCGACGAAGCCTTCGAAGTCGATCACGACCTGATCGCCGTTCTCGGCCTTGCCATCCTTGGCTTCGAAGTTCTTCGCGGTTGCCGCGAGGCTTTCCAGCGCTTCGTTCACTTCACCTTCGTTGGCCTTCACGACCAGACGCTCGAGCTTGACGCCCGAAAGATCGACGTCCGGGATGTCGGGCAGCGCTTCGTACTCGACGGTCACGACCACGTCGTCACCCTCTTTCCAGTTCTCGCCGTCTTTCATCTCGATCTTCGGCTGCATCGCGGGGCGGTCGCCGGTCTTGTCGAAATGCTCGCTCATCGCGCCGTCGACCGATTCCTGCATCGCTTCGCCGAGGATGCGCGGGCCGAATTGCTTGCGCAGCATCGCCATCGGCACCTTACCCTTGCGGAAGCCCTTCATCTCGATCTCGGGCTGCGCTTCGGAAAGCTTCGCGGTGACCTTCTCGTCGAGTTCCTTGGCGGTGATGGTGATCTCGTAGCCGCGCTTGAGGCCGTCGTTCTGGGTCTCGGTGACCTGCATGGTTTGTCCTTTGTCTCTGGGCGCCGCGCGGATCGCGGCCGGTTCTCGAATTTCAGGCGTCCTTCTATTGAGCCTCAGCCATGGTGGCAAGGCGAAAAGGGGCCGCAGAGCGGCCTGCGAGCGGTGAAATGACGCCCGGGCAGGGTGTACGCGTGGGCGAGGGCGGGAACCCGGGATAGGGAGCGGGCAGGGGGGCGCTGACGCGACGGAGGAAGGTGCCGCGGTTGGCGCGGCGGGCGATGCGATGAACGTCTGGTGCGCGCGGGCTCGGAAAGCTGCGGCCGGGGCGCACCACCCCACGAAGTCGCTCCGGCCGCGAAATCGGGATTGCGCCAAACCGGCGCGCCGTCGTGATCTTCCGCCGCTTCGGAGGATCCGCCCCCTTGTTCGCGGATCCGAAGCGAGAATGACACGATCTTCCCGAGAGGTAAGCCTAACCGAGAAGTGTTTGAAATTCAGCGGTCATTTTCGGACAGATCGCCCGTCACCCGCCCGCGCAACCCGCCTGTGACTTTCACGCGACAGCGCGATAGGCGCGCTCGACCGCTTCGAACTTCACTGCCTGCCGGCGGAAGTGGGCGCGGATGAAATCGGGCGAGAGCCAGAGCCTGCCGCGTCGGCGCGGCTCTTCCCATCCCAGGTTGCCCGCCTCTTCGGCTTTCTGGACCATGCGCTTGATCTTCGAGACCGAGATCAGGAACTGCGCGGCGAAATCGGCGATGCTGACCCGTTCGAGATAGATGCGCCCGTCCGTTTCGCGCAGATCTCGCAGCATCCGCGTGAGCGCATGCAGCATCATCCCGCCCGTGTCGGAGCCGAGGAAATGCGCCATCGCCGCGGGCGGGGCGTGCCATTCGGGATCGACCCGGATGATCTCGACCATCTGCCGCTGCATCGCGAAGGCGAGGTCGGGGTCGCGCCGGGCCGCGTCCAGCCGCGCGCCGCCATCAAGGATATCGAGACAGTGCAGGTGGCCCTCGCACCAACGCCGCATCCCTTGCTCTGCCAGGGGCGTGGTGGTCACGGGGCGCAGCCGCCCGTCGCCTTTGTGCTCGTCCGGCGGGGCGAGCAGCCCATGCGCCTCCATCTCGCCCAGATACTGGCTCAGCGTCTTGCGGTTGATCTCGACATGAGGCGTCAGCGCCGCGAGAAGCCGTCCCGGCGTCAGTTCCGGCGCGCCGGGCTCCATCTTCGCCCTCATCGCCAGCGCGAAACTGGTCTGGCTCACGAGCCAGCGCCGATGCGAAGCCATGTGGCGCGCGATCCGCGGTGTCTGCGCCTGCACGTCGAGCAGCATTGCCGCCACCGCCTGCTGCGCGGCGAAGAAATTCGGATCGGTGGCGATCGTGTCGCGGGTGAGCCAGCGGATGGGAAGGGATGTCTGCGAATCCAAGCCCGGCGACGTGTCTTCGACTGGCCGCCGAGGCGGTGTTTGCGGGCTTTCGACCATCACCTCTCCCACGCATTCGGTCATCCAAGCGGGGCAATTCCGCCCGCGCAGCCATCTTAAACTAGCGTGCACGCGGGAGAAGGCGAGGGTATGGTAGGAAATTCCGGAGGTTGGGAGTGGTGCGGGTGAAGGGACTCGAACCCCCACGCCAAAGGCGCCAGAACCTAAATCTGGTGCGTCTACCAGTTCCGCCACACCCGCATCAGGGGCGTAATAGCAACAGCTTGCGGGTACGGAAAGAGGAAGATGCGATTTTGCTCGTCTTAACGCGTTGGTGAGAGTTAGCCTTTACGCAACGGCACGCCAGAGGCCGAGGTTACGAGTGGGCAAGAGCAGGTATCGCCATGGGACAGGCACCACGGCGGGGGAATGGCATGGCCATGCTCCGCCAGATCATCGAATCCAATCCGCGTCACGCTCTGCCGGGCCCGGCCGGTCCGGAGGTGGCAGCGCGCACCTCGCCTTTGGAGATGCGCAAACCGAAGCCGGATCTCAGCGCCGGGATCGCCGCCGGGGCACGGGTCTACACGCTGGACGGAGCGATTCCCGTGGAGTTTCTCGAGCCCGGCGACCGGATCGTGACCCGTAGCGGGACCTGCAGGCTCAAGGCGCTGCGGGCCGGCGATTACGTGGGCGCGCTGATCCGCATCTCGCCCGGCGCGCTTGGCCATGATCGCCCCGGCGCGCCGCTCATCATCGCACAGGGCGCGCAGTTGATGATGCGCGACTGGCGGGTGCAGGTGATCTACGGCAAGCGCGAGGCGCTTCTGCCTGCGCAATCGGTCGTCGACGGGCATTATGTCACGCTGGGGCAAGGTCGCGCGCGGCTCTTTGTGCTGGAATTCGAGACGCCCGAGGTGATCTATGTCGATGGCGTGGAAATGGCCGCCGCGGTCGCAGGCGTCGAGGCCTGATCCGCACGCGATTTCGACCGATATCCGCCGGTATCAAGGGGGGTGATGCGCTTCGCCGTCACATTCTTGGTAGCATTTCGATGCTACCGCTCACGATCAAGCGCGTGTGTTGACAGGGGCGTATGTCATTTGCTTAGCTCGATCGTGCACCAGAGGACGAGTGCGCAGCGTGGCTGCGAAGAGTGTGGGTAAACCCTTTTGGAGATTGCGATGACGGCACCTTTGCGAAATGCAGAGGCAATCTTGCATTGCGCGGGTTGCACCGCTCGCAACCAAGGTGTCTGCGGATCCCTATCGGATCGTGCTCTGGCGAGGGTCGCCGAACGGGCGCGCAAGATTTCCTGCGCGGCCAATGAGCGGCTCTGCGAAGAAGACGTCAGCTGCGAGCACATCGCGCTGGTGCAACGCGGCATGCTGCGGATGCAGAGTCATTCGCTCGCCGGGCGGCGCAAGATCACCGGTCTGGTCAGCCCGGGCGATAGCATCGGCCAGCTTCTCAACGGCCATCGGGACACAGCGATCGAAGCGGTGATCGATACGGATCTGTGTCTCTTCGAAGCCGCGACTTTCGCGCAGCTCATCGATCAGGAGCCCGAACTGCGCCGGGCGCTGTGCCGTCAGGCGGAAAGCTGGGTCGAGAAGGCGCGGCGGTTGAGCTGGCTTCTCGGCGCCTTCGCGCCGGCGGCGCGGCTGCGCGCGCTTCTTCTGCTGTCGCGCCATATCATGCCTTGGCAGGCCTTGCCCGATGGCGGCGGCGTCTTGACCATGCTGCTGCCGCGTCAGGACATCGCCGATCTGCTCGCCACGACGCAGGAGACCGTCAGCCGGTCTCTGCACCAGTTCCAGAAGGACGGGCTGATCGACATCCTGAACACCCGCCAGTTCCGGCTCAACGATCTCGACGCGCTGGCCGCGGGGCTGGAGGAGCTTCTGGCGAGCTGAGTGCGCTCAGGCGTCGCGCATCTCCAGCGAATTGCCGGAAATATCGACGAGCGTTCCGAGATTCGAGATCTCGATATCGTAGGGTGTAACGATCCGGATCGCGCCCTCGCGTTCGAGCTGATGAAACGCCCGGCTCAGCGATTCAGGCGAGGTGCCCAGCAAATGGGCGATATCGACCCGCTTGATATGGATATGCAGGCCGAGCCGGATGTTGTCCCGCGCGCAGCTTTCGAGAGTGCGGTATTTGTGGCGGCTCAGGATGATCAGGAGCGAGGCGAGCCGCTCGACGACTTTCGAACTGCCGAGCACCATCACCCATTCGCGCGCCGCGTCGAGCTCGTCGAGGATGCTCAGCAGGAACAGCCGCTCCGCCGCGTGCGAACGCGCGAGGATCGCTTCGAATTTCTGCCGGTCGCAGGTCAGGACCGCGCCATCGCTGAGCGCCTCGATCCGGTAGCCCGACGGGCCGTTGAAGGCGCGTCCGAACATGTCGGACGGCGTGATCAGCCCGATGATGTGGCGATGCTGATCCTGCAGCGTTTTCGACATCGCGAGAAACCCGTCCGCGACGAAGCCGATCCGGTCGGCGACTTCGCCATCCTCGATCAGCACGTCGCCCGGCGCGAAACGGATACTCTGCCAGAGCGGTATCATCTCGGTGCGCAGCTCCGGCGGCAGCGCGTCCAGCAGACGCTGCAATTTGCCCTGCGCCACTACGCCCTCTATCTCGATCCGCTTTCCGGACTTCGAGTGTTCGATCATCGCGTCTCGTCTCCCTGTCGCAGGGGAGAGCTTAGTCGGGGTGAGGTTCGGATGCGAGGGCCGCGGGGGCGAAAAACCGTGTTGCGCCAGCCTTTTCAGCGTCTTTCCACACGAAGTTGCAGGAAATTCGCGCTATGCGCCTAGCACGTTGATCAACATCAAGGAATCGCGCCGCGGATTGGAGCTTAGATGAACTGCAACAAAAGGAGAGACGGATGAAGAACTGGCTTATCATTCTGGGCGCGACCGCCGCTCTGGCCGGGTGCGATATGATGACGGGGCCCGCTGGGACCGACGCAGTCGACACTCCCGAAGCCGCCATGGCGGCCCCGGCCACCGCTCCGGCGGATGCGACGGACACGGCACCGGGCGCGCGCAACGGAAACCAGAACCAATCGCGCGAGCAGATGGCGCAATAAGCTGCAAGGGGCGGCGAGGGGCCTCTGCCTTTCGCCGCCCGAAACTTTCGCGCCGCGTGCCCCCCGACGGCGCGGCTCAGTCGCGGTCAGCGTCCCGCGCCATCAGGGCGCGCAACACTTTCGGGAGTTCTTCGGGCAGGTCTTCGGCGATCAGACCCGGACCGAAGCTGCGTGCCGCCTCGACATGAAGCCATGCCGCAGTGGTCGCGGCGTCGAACGGTTGGAACCCGCGCGCAAGCAGCCCCGCGATCAGCCCCGCCAGCACATCGCCCGCGCCCGCCGTCGCGAGCCACGGGGCCGCACGGTCCTGCGTCGCCGAATGCAGCGCCACGCGCCCGTCCGGTGCCGCGATCGCGGTGTCCGCCCCTTTGAGCAGCACCGTGCAGCCCGCGCGCGCAGCCGCCTCGCGGGTGGCGTCCAGTTTGGAATAGGTCGGATCGTCGCCTGACAGCTTTTCGGTCAGATCGGGAAAGAGCCGTTTGAACTCGCCCGGATGCGGGGTCAGCACGCAGGCCTCGTGGAGCTGGCCGAAGAGCAGGCTCGGGTCGTAGGAAAAGGCGCTGAGCGCATCGGCATCGAGCACCGTCGCGCGTTTGCCCCAAAGCGCCGCCGGCACCATCTCCTGTGCGCGGGACATGCCCAGACCGGGCCCGAGGCAGAGCGCGTTGAGGCGCTCATCGCCCAGCATCCCGCGCAGGCTATAGGCGTCGGGCAGGGCGCTCAGCATGATCGCGTCGAGATGGGCGGCGTTCTCGGCCAGCGCCTTGGGCGGGCAGGCCAGCGTCACCAGCCCCGCGCCGATCCGCAGAGCCGCGCGCGCAGCCATCCGCGCAGCGCCGCCTTTGCCTGCGCCACCCGACAGGACCAGCGCGTGGCCGTGGCTGAACTTGTGGCCCGTCCGCTTCATCAGGAAATTCGAGGGGCGGTCGATCAGCCGCGCAGCCGCGGGGATCGTATCCTGCGGCAGGCCGATATCGGCGACCACCAGCGCACCGCGCATCGAGGCGCCACCGCCGGGGCGGTCGGGCCCGTCGGACGGATCGAGGTAATGGCCGCATTTCGCGCGGTGGAAACTGACCGTCAGGTCGGCAGGGAATGCCCCCCCGAGATTGCGCCCGCTATCCGAGGAGATGCCGCTGGGGATATCGACGGCGATGAAATGCGGACGCGGTCCCGAGGGATTGGAAAAGCGCCGCGGATAGATCCCGCGCCATGTCTTCGCCGTGTCCTCGGGCATCTGACGGGTCAGGCCGGTGCCGAACAGCGCGTCGATCACCAGCCCGCTCTCCATATCGTCGATGCGGCCTTCGATCGCAGCATCGTCCCATGGCAGCACGTCCCCGATCTGCGCCCAGCGGTCGTGATTGGCCTTCGCATCGGGGGGCAGACGAGCCGGATCGCCATAGGCGTAACAGGCGATACCCCAGCCGCGCGCGGCCAGCAGGCGCGCGATCACGTAGCCGTCGCCGCCATTATTGCCCGGCCCGCACAGCACCACAGCCTGAGCAGGCCCCGGATCGGACCAACGCGAGAAAATCGCCGTGACCACGCTTTCCCCGGCACGCTCCATCAGCTCGAGCCCCGTGACCGCGCCGCGCGCGATCTCGGTCTGTTCGTGTTCGCGCATTTGGCTGGCGGTCAGGATTTCAGGCATGGTCCCCGGGGTCTTCGAAGGAATCGTTTTCAAACTGCTGCATTTTTGTGCTACTTGCACGAATTGCGGGCGCGCTTTTCGGATATCCGACCTCAAAACCGCGCTCCGCCAGCCTAGCCGATTGCGGGGGCTTTGGGAAAGTGGTCTGAGGGGGTCGGAACGAAGACCTGACGGAGGAGTCGGCGGCATGAAAAAGGTGGAGGCGATCATCAAGCCCTTCAAACTCGATGAAGTGAAGGAAGCGCTTCAGGAAGTTGGGATTCAGGGCCTTTCGGTGATCGAGGTGAAAGGGTTCGGACGCCAGAAGGGCCATACCGAGCTTTATCGCGGCGCCGAATATGTCGTGGATTTCCTGCCCAAGGTGAAGATCGAGATGGTGCTGCCCGACGATCTCGTCGACGCCGCCATCGAGGCGATCACGAACGCCGCGCGCACCGAGAAGATCGGCGACGGCAAGATCTTCGTCTCTCCGATGGAGCAGGCGATCCGTATCCGCACCGGCGAGTCGGGCGACGACGCGCTGTAACCTCCGGCATTCCCGGCGGACCCCGTTGCGGGTCCAGGGACAACCCAAGCTCAACGAAAGGGTAATGTGACATGAGCATCAAGGACGCTCTCAAACTGATGAAGGACGAAGACGTCGAATACGTCGACGTGCGCTTCACCGATCCGCGCGGCAAGCTGCAGCACGTGACGCTGATGCATACCGAAGTGGACGAAGATTTCTTCGAAGAAGGCTTCATGTTCGACGGCTCCTCGATCGCCGGCTGGAAGTCGATCGATCAGTCCGACATGAAACTGATCCCGGACGCGTCCTCGGTCTATATCGACCCCTTCTACGCCGAGAAGACCATGTGCGTGCACTGCACCGTGGTCGAGCCCGACACCGGCGAGCCCTATGCCCGCGACCCGCGCGGCACCGCTGAGAAGGCCGAAGCCTATCTCGTTGCCTCGGGCATCGGTGATACGGCCTTCTTCGGTCCGGAAGCGGAATTCTTCCTGTTCGACGACGTGAAGTTCTCGGTCTCGATGAACAAGGTCTCCTACGAGGTCGACGCGATCGACGCGGCGTGGAACACCGACACCGATTACGAGATGGGCAACATGGGCCATCGTCCGGGCGTCAAGGGCGGCTACTTCCCGGTCAACCCGGTGGATGACGCGCAGGACCTGCGTTCGGAAATGCTCTCGACCATGAAGCGCATGGGCATGAAGGTCGACAAGCACCACCACGAAGTGGCCTCGTGCCAGCACGAGCTGGGCCTGATCTTCGGGACGCTGACCAAGCAGGCCGACGACATCCAGAAGTACAAGTACGTCATCCACAACGTGGCGCATGCCTATGGCAAATCGGCGACCTTCATGCCGAAGCCGATCACCGGCGACAACGGCACCGGCATGCACGTGAACATGTCGATCTGGAAAGACGGCAAGCCGCTGTTTGCAGGCGACAAATACGCTGACCTGTCGCAGGAAGCCCTGTGGTTCATCGGCGGTATCCTGAAGCACGCGAAGTCGCTCAACGCCTTCACCAACCCGTCGACCAACTCCTACAAGCGTCTGATCCCGGGCTTCGAGGCTCCGGTTCTGCGCGCCTACTCGGCCCGCAACCGCTCGGGTTGTGTCCGTATTCCGTGGGCGGAATCCCCCAAGGCAAAGCGCGTCGAAGCCCGTTTCCCCGATCCGTCGGCGAACCCCTATCTGTGCTTCTCGGCTCTGCTGATGGCCGGCCTCGACGGCATCAAGAACAAGATCGATCCGGGCCCGTCCTCGGACAAGGATCTCTACGATCTGCCGCCGGAAGAACTGGCCTCGATCCCGACCGTTTGCGCCTCGCTGCGTGAAGCGCTCGAGACGCTCGAGAAGGATCACGAGTTCCTGCTGGCCGGTGACGTGTTCACCAAGGACCAGATCGAGGGCTACATCGCACTGAAGTGGGAAGAAGTGTACGCGTTCGAGCACACCCCCCACCCGGTGGAATACAAGTACTACTACTCCTGCTGAACGGGAGAGGGACAGTGATGGGAAGGGGCGTCCGGTCGGGCGCCCCTTTCGCATTCGGGGCGTCTGCTATGGCGCTTTCGCATCGCTGGACGCCGGGTAAGGCTGCGTCCCTTGACAGATGCGTCCGCGCCGCCCATCTCTCGGCCTTGGCTGCCGGATGCCTGCCGCCCGCGGGGCGTTTCCCTTGGTGAAATCCGGTTCACGATCGCTCTCCTTACTTTCGGGGGCTCTTCGGCAATGCGGGCCCCGAAGCGGTGGATCATCCCCGTGGAGACGAAACGATGACTGTAAATGCAGTGAAAGACGTAAAGGCGCAGGCGCGCCGTCTGGCCGAGGCGATGGCGCAGGCGGGCAATCCGGTTGCGCTGTCGAAGGCGTATGAGTTGACCGCGCAGGCGGCGGGTCATGCCGACTGGAACACGATGGTGGCGGCGCTGCGACGTGCCGAACCGGCTGCACACGCGAAGGGCTATGCCTTGGGCGATGCGGTGCGCGGGCGCTATCTGGGCCATCCGGTGAGCGGCCGCGTCCATGCGCTGCGGCGCAAGGGCGAGACCCATTACGACATCGAAATTGCGCTGGACGAGCCGGTGGATGTCGTTGAAAGTGCTGCGTTTTCCTCGATGCGGCGGCGCGTGCGCGCGACCATCGGCGCGGATGGGCGCTCGATCGGGCGGCGCTCCGACGGGGTCGCGCATCTCGAACTGGACTGAGGAGAAGGGGCGCATCGAGCGCCCCTTTTTCTTTGCGCGTAGCTGGGGCAGGATCGTCCGGCGAGATGGCGGGTAGGGATCATGCGATCGGAAAAGGACAAGATGCTGGCGGGCGAATTGTATCGCGCCGAAGGGCCGGAGATCGAAGCCGATATGGCGCGGGCAGCGGCGTGGATGGACCGGTTCAACGCGACCGTCGCGCATAGTGCCGCGGACTGCCACGCGCTACTGTCGGAGCTGTTCGCGGAAGTGGGGCAGGGGACGCGCATCCGCCCACCGTTCCATTGCGATTACGGCAGCAATATCCGGCTTGGAGCCGGAGTCTTTCTGAATTTCGGATGTGTCATCCTCGATGTGGTCGCGGTCACGATCGGCGACCGGACGCAGGTCGGTCCGAAGGTGCAGATCCTGACCGCCGATCATCCCCGCGATCCGGAGACGCGCCGGACCGGGTTGGAATTCGGGCGGCCCGTGCGGATCGGCGCGGATGTCTGGATCGGCGGCGGGGCGATCATCCTGCCGGGGATCACGGTGGGCGATGGCGCGCTGATCGGCGCGGGGGCCGTCGTGACGCGCGACGTGCCGGCGGGTGCCACGGTCGCGGGCAATCCTGCGCGCATCATCGGTAAAGCGTGAGAGGCGGTGCAGGGTTGGCCAAGGGCAGCGAACTTGCCCCGCCGCGCCCTTCTCGCTAAGGGAAACCAAAGATCAATCAGGAGGATCAGGCATGAGCCGCGCATTCGTATTTCCCGGTCAGGGCGCACAGGTCATCGGCATGGGCAAGGCATTGGCCGACGCCTATCCCGCCTCGAAAGCGGTCTTCGAAGAGGTCGATGAGGCGCTCGGGCAGAAGCTGAGCGCGCTCATCTGGGAAGGCGAGCAGGACGAGTTGACGCTGACCGCCAACGCGCAGCCCGCGCTGATGGCGACGTCTATCGCGGCGCTGCGGGCGCTGGAAGCCGAGGGCTTTGCGGTCACAGATGCGGCCTATGTCGCGGGTCACTCGCTGGGCGAATATTCCGCGCTTTGTGCGGCGGGGTCGCTGAGCCTGCCCGACACCGCACGCCTGCTGCGCGTGCGCGGCGACGCGATGCAATCGGCGGTGCCGGTGGGCGTCGGCGCGATGGCCGCGATCCTCGGGCTCGATTTCGAGGCGGCGTCGAAAGTCGCTGCCGAGGCGGCGCAGGGCGAGGTCTGTCAGGCTGCAAACGACAACGATCCGAGCCAGGTGGTGATCTCGGGCAACAAGGCGGCGGTCGAGCGGGCCACGGTGCTCGCCAAGGAAGCGGGCGCGAAGCGGGCCGTGATGCTTCCGGTCTCTGCCCCGTTCCATTGCGCGCTGATGCAGCCCGCCGCCGATGCGATGGACGCCGCGCTGTCGCAGGTCGAGATCAAGGCGCCGGTGGTGCCGCTGGTCGCCAATGTCCGTGCAGAGGCGGTGAGTGATCCGGCCCTGATCCGCGAACTTCTGGTCGAGCAGGTCACGGGTTCGGTGCGCTGGCGCGAGAGCGTCGCGTGGATGGCCGCTCAGGGCGTCGACGAAATCTGGGAGATCGGCGCGGGCAAGGCGCTCGCAGGGATGGTCCGGCGGATCGCCAAGGACATCACCTGCCGCGCGATCGGCACGCCGGAAGAGGTCGCCGCGCTGAAGGACTGAGGGCTGAGCCGGGGGATCCTCCCCCGGACCCCCTGGGATATTTCCGCCAAGAGGAAGGCGAGGCCGTCCGGGGTCGCCATCGAACCGGACGGCCTTTCCATGTGGCGTCGCACGCGGCGGAGCGCCTATTCCGGCGGGCGCAACCTTGGCGTGTGGCACTTGGAGTTCCCTAACGACACATTCGCTGATATGAGAGCGTCGACTTAGAAACGAGGTAGCATGATGTTCGATTTGAAAGGCAAGCGCGCGCTGGTGACCGGAGCTTCCGGCGGGATCGGGGCCGAGATCGCGCGAGCGCTCCATGCGGGCGGCGCGGCCGTGGCGCTGTCGGGCACGCGGGTCGAGCCGCTCGAAGCGCTGGCCGCCGAGCTGGGCGAGGGTGCCTATGTCTGCCCGGCCAACCTGAGCGATCCCGAAAGCGTCGAGGCGCTGCCGAAAGCGGCGATCGATGCGATGGGCGG
Source organism: Thioclava sp. F1Mire-8 (assembly GCF_002213165.1). NCBI lineage: Bacteria > Pseudomonadati > Pseudomonadota > Alphaproteobacteria > Rhodobacterales > Paracoccaceae > Thioclava > Thioclava sp. F1Mire-8. The sequence goes on from NZ_NBNY01000001.1 coordinate 241,430, forward strand.
TCTGGACATCCTCGTGAACAATGCCGGAATCACGCGCGACCAGCTGGTGATGCGGATGTCGGACGAGGATTGGCAGTCGGTGATCGACGTGAACCTGACGGCGGCGTTCCGCCTGATGCGCGCGGTTCTTCGCCCGATGATGAAGGCGCGCTGGGGCCGGATCATCAACATCACCTCGGTGGTCGGCCAGACCGGCAATCCCGGCCAGGTGAACTATGCCGCAGCCAAGGCGGGTCTCGTCGGCGCGTCGAAATCGCTCGCGCAGGAAGTCGCGACTCGCGGCGTGACGGTGAACTGCGTGGCGCCGGGCTTCATCGAGACGCCGATGACGGACAAGCTCACCGATGCTCAGAAAGACGCGATCCTGTCGGGCATCCCGGCCGGGCGCATGGGCACGCCCGAAGAAATCGCTGCCGCCGTGCGCTATCTCGCGAGCCCCGAGGCGGGCTACGTCACCGGCGCGGTGCTGCATGTCAACGGCGGCGGGACGATGGCCTGACGTCTTTGTGACCCAACGGCATGGCCGCCTTTGTTAGGGTGGAGAAACGTCTTGCCATGGGCCACGGCAATCGCTAAGAGCGCTGCAGACGAGCCGGGCGTAACAGCCACGGCTCTGAATTGCGGTCTTCGGGTTGACCCGGGGCGCGCGGGTTGAGACGCTCGTAAACGAGCAAGCATGAACGGGCTAGGCCCTATAAACTTTGAGGAATTGACATGAGCGACATCGCTGATCGCGTGAAGAAGATCGTCGTGGAGCATCTCGGCGTGGAAGAGGACAAGGTCACTGAGAGCGCCTCGTTCATCGACGACCTCGGTGCGGACAGCCTCGATACGGTCGAGCTGGTCATGGCCTTCGAAGAAGAGTTCGGCATCGAGATCCCCGATGACGCCGCCGAGAACATTCAGACCGTCGGCGATGCGGTTAAATTCATCTCGGAAGCGCAGTAAGCCTTAACGGCGGACGCTGAGAGAGAGTTAAGGGCGGCGCTTCGGGAAACCGGAGCGCCGCTTTTCTTTTGCGCCAGACGCGCGGGTGTCGGGGAGGATTGCATGCGGAGTTTCGTCGCGATCGAATTGCCCGGGGAGCATATCGAGGCGATCGAGCGGTTGCAGGCCGATCTGGGCGCGGGGCGGATCGTGCAACCGGAGAACCTTCACCTGACGCTGGCCTTTCTCGACGAGATCGACGTCGGACAGCTGGAGGCTCTGGACGACAGGCTGCGCGAGATCGACTGGGCGCCGGGGCCGGAGGTGGTGTTGGCAGGGCTGGAGACCTTCGGCAGCCCGGCGCGGCCCGAGGCGCTGGTACTGGGTGTACAGGCCGATCCCGAGTTGCTCCGCTGGCACCGTGCGGTGATGGTGGCGGCGCGAGCGGCGGGGATCGACCTGCCGCGGCGACGGTTCCGCCCGCATGTGACGCTGGCACGGTTCGGCAAGCGGGCAGGAGCAGGGGATTTGGCCCGGCTGGGGCGATTCATGGCCCGCGAGGGGGCGGTGCGCTTGCCGGGATTCGGCCCCGATCACGTGGCGCTGATCCGCTCGACTCTTGGGCATGGGCCGCCGCGCCACGAGATGCTTGCCAGTTATTTTATGTCATAAGACATATATTAAGGAAGATGTGAACGAAAACGCGGCTCTTGAGAGTGGCTGTTAATCGTTTGTTAACGAATTGGGCCGTCTCCTGATCCTATCGCGGGCGCTTTACGACAAACGCTCAATGCCCGTGCAGATCTTGGTAGTCACATGTCAGTCTTTCGCCGGGCGCAGGTTGCGGTCCGCCCCCTTTTGTCTTTCGCGGCGACGCTTGCCGCTTTGGGTCTGATCTCCCGATTGGCCGTTCAGTCGGGCGTCGGCCCGGAGCCGTTGCGCGCGCTGAACGGGTGGATCGGGATGGGAACCGGGACGGCGGGCGCGGTGCTGGCTCTGGCGGGGGCGCTCTCCTGTGGCCGGGAGGTACGGATCGGGGCGCGTGGGCTGGCCGCGGCGAGCCTGCTGCTTTGCCTCGGGCGGGGCGTGCCCGCGCTCGCGCCGCTGTACCGGTGGGACGGCGTACCCGTGATCGAGCCGAGCGCCGCGACGCTTCTCGCGATGACGGCGGCGGCGTTTTTTGCGGTCGAGGCGCGGGCCTACCTGATCGGCACCGTTGCCCATATGACGGTTTTCGGTGGCGCGTTGATGTATCTGTTCTCGCATGTTTTCGTCCACGATTATCTGTCGGGGGAGATGTCGCTCGGCGCCTCGGTGGCGATCCTCTGTCTGGCCTATGCCGGGGTGATCTGCCGCGGCGACCGTGGGGTGATGCGGGTGCTGCTCAACGAACACGCGTCGGGCCGGCAAGCGCGGGCGCAGATGCTGCTGGGCGTGGTCGCACCGATCCTTCTGGGAACCTTCTACCTGCTCGCCGATCCCGAATTGGCCACGCGCGCGGAAATGCTGCTGCTGCTCGCGACGATCGTGGGGGTGAATGTCGGCCTGATCATCCTGATGGCGGTCTCGCTGGAGCGGACGGATCATGCGCGGCGTGCCGTGGAGCGGAAACTTCTCAACCGCGCGATGCGGGACGGGCTGACCGGGCTTTTCAATCGCGAGATGCTGTCGCGGCGGTTTCAGCAAGCCTTTAGCCAGGGGATGGGCGAGGGGGTCCCGTTCACCGCGCTGATGATCGATATCGACCATTTCAGGCAGGTCAACAATCGCGGTGGGCATGCGCTCGGCGATCTGGTGCTGCGCCGCGCGGGGCGCAAGATGCGCGCGCAATTGCGGCTGGAGGACACGCTTGCACGGATCGGTGGCGATGAATTCGCGGTGATCCTGCCCGGCGCGCGGCTGACCGAGGGCCTCGAGGCGGCGGAGCGGCTTCGCGCCGCTGTGGCCGCGCTGGGTTTCGAGGGGCAGCAGGCGCCTGGTCTGCGGGTCACCGTCTCCATCGGGGTCGCCGAATGGGAGTGCGGCGAGGAACTGCGGAGCCTTTATGCGCGGGCGGACGGGGCGCTCTACGCGGCGAAGAACCGCGGGCGCAACCGGGTTCTGCTGGCGCAGCCCTCCTTCGAACTCCGCGCCTCGGCGCCGCCCTTTGTCGCGCCGGACACGCGGGTCGAGGCGCTCAAGCTGAAGTCTGCGTGCCAGCCTGAACCGGTCGCGCGACGCGGCGCAAACCCGTCCGAACTGCAGCCATTCGCCGGACGGTAACCCGCCTGCCGCTTTGGGTTGTGATTGCGCCTTTGCGCGCCCGCGTGTATCAGGTCTGGCAAGATATTTTGCTGAGAAAGAGGTCACGCATGCGCCGGGTAGTTGTCACGGGTCTGGGGATGGTCACGCCGCTGGCTTGCGGGGTCGAGGAGACCTGGTCGCGGCTCATCGCGGGTCAGTCGGGGGCGGGGACGATCTCGCGCTTCGATGCGTCCAACGTGACCACGAAATACGCCTGCGAAATTCCGCTGGGCGACGGCTCCGACGGCACGTTCAATCCCGACGACTGGATGGAGCCGAAAGAGCGCCGCAAGGTCGACGATTTCATCCTCTACGGGATGGCGGCTGCGACGCAGGCCGTAAAGGATTCCGGCTGGGAGCCCGAGGATGAAGAGGGTCGCCTGCGCACCGGCGTGATGATCGGTTCGGGGATCGGGGGGCTCAGCTCGATCGCCGATACAGCCGTTCTGATCAAGGAAAAGGGTGTCCGCCGCGTCAGCCCGTTCTTCATCCCGGGCGCGCTGATCAACCTCGTCTCGGGGCAGGTCTCGATCCGGTTTGGCTTCAAGGGGCCGAACCATGCGGTCGTCACCGCCTGCTCGACCGGCGCGCATGCCATTGGCGATGCCGCGCGTCTGATCATGCTGGGCGATGCCGATGTGATGGTCGCCGGCGGTGCGGAAAGCCCGATCTCGGAGATCGGTATCGCGGGCTTCAACGCCTGCAAGGCGCTCTCGACCAAGCGCGGCAACGAGCCGGAGGCCGCGAGCCGTCCATGGGATGCCGATCGCGACGGGTTCGTGATGGGCGAGGGCGCGGGCTGCGTCGTGCTGGAGGAATACGAGCACGCCAAGGCGCGCGGCGCGAAGATCTATGCCGAGGTGCTGGGCTATGGCCTGTCGGGCGACGCCTATCACATCACCGCGCCGTCCGAGGATGGCGATGGCGGCTTCCGCGCGATGAAAGCGGCGCTGGAGCGGGCCGACCTGAACCCCGATCAGGTGGATTACATCAACGCGCATGGCACCTCGACCATGGCCGACGTGATCGAGCTGGGGGCGGTGCAGCGCCTGCTGGGCGATGCGGCGTCGAAAGCCACGATGAGCTCGACCAAGTCCTCGGTCGGCCACCTTCTGGGTGCGGCTGGCGCAGTGGAGGCGATCTTCTCAATCCTCGCTATCCGCGATCAGATCGCACCGCCGACGCTGAACCTCGACAATCCGCCGGAAGAGGCTGTGATCGACCTCGCGCCGAAGGCTGCGGTCAAGCGCAAGATCGACGTGGCTCTGTCCAACAGCTTCGGCTTCGGCGGCACCAATGCGAGCCTCGTGATGGGCAAGGTGGATAGCTGATGTGGCGTAACATCGTCTCGAATTTCCTGACGCTGCTGATCGTCATTCTCGTCGCGCTTGGCGGCTTGGTCGCCTGGGCGAAGAACCAATATGTCGAGCCCGGCCCGCTGGCCGAGGCGATGTGCCTGCGCGTCGCGCCCGGCGAAAGCCTGCAGGGCGTGTCGTCGAAGCTGAAGGAGAAGGGGGCTATCTCCTCTTCCTATCTCTTCCGCACCGGTGCGCAGTATGAGGAGAAGGCCGACAAGCTGAAATTCGGCTCCTACCTGATCGAGCCGAACACCTCGATGCAATCCATCGTGGGGCAGATCACGTCGGGTGGACCTTCGACCTGCGGCTCGGAGCTGGTGTTCCGGATCGGCGTGAACGGCAACGAGGTGCTGCTGCGCGAGCTGGACCCGACCACGGGCGATTACCAGAAGGTCGCGGAATACAATCCCGAGAGCGAAAAGCCGCCCGAAGGCTTCGAGGAAAAGGCCGACCGCGTCGATGTGCGCACCCGCGTGACCGTCGTCGATGGTGTGACCAGCTGGCAGATCGTGCAGGGGCTGAAGGAAGCGAGCTTCCTGTCGGGCAAGATCGACGGGGTGCCGGGGGAAGGCACGCTCGCGCCCGACAGCTACGAGGTGACGCGCGGGGCCGACCGGCAGGCGCTGATCGATCTGATGTCCGAGCGGCAGTCGAAGATCCTCGCCGATGCCTGGGACGGACGCGCCGAGGGGCTGCCCTATGACGATCCGCAGCAGGCGCTGACCATGGCCTCGATCGTCGAGAAGGAAACCGGCGTGCCCGCTGAGCGCCCCGAAGTGGCAAGCGTCTTCATCAACCGTCTCGAAAAGGGCATGAAGCTGCAGACCGACCCGACCGTGATCTACGGTGTGACCGAAGGCAAGGGTGTGCTGGGCCGCGGGCTGCGGCAGTCCGAGCTGCGCAAGGCGACGCCCTACAACACCTATGTCATCGACGGGCTGCCGCCCGGGCCGATCGCGAACCCGGGCAAGGCGGCGATCGAGGCGGCGTTGCATCCCGATTCGACCGACTACCTGTTCTTCGTGGCGGATGGGTCTGGCGGGCATGCCTTCTCGAGCACGATCGAAGAGCATAACAAGAACGTGGCGAAGTGGCGCGAGATCGAGAAGCAGCGTCAGGAAGACGCATCAAGTAACTGATATCACGTAAAGAACCCCGGTTTTCGCCGGGGTTCTTTTTTGCCCACGCCGCACAACCCGGAATTTAGAGCTTGACTCTGCGAACGCTCTCGGGTAGAAGTTTGGCACGCTAGGAGAAGTGGGCAAACGCCGCGGGGCAACCCGACGGCGTTTTTTCATGTCTCTCGAACGGACCAACTTGGAACGGGTGGGTTCGTACGTGACGCAAGACAACATGATGAACGAGGCGGGGGCGCCGGTCGATCTTCTGGATCAGACCGAAGCGCTCTATCGTGACGTGGCCGAGGAACTGGCGCAGGCGCTGCAGGGGGTGCGGTGCGGCGAGATATCCGAGGCGAAAGCGGCGGTGCAGGCGGTCAAGGACCTCCGCACCGCTTTTCATTTGGTGATGGAGGAACGAACGCGTGTCGAGAAACTCCGCAGACAGTTGGCAGGCGTCGCCGCCGGGCGGGATGGCGCGCTCGACTTCGATGCCGCCAGAGTTGAAATCGGGCGCCGCCTGGCTCGCCTCCGCGACGCCTGAGAGTGTCGAGGCGTTTCTCGACGGGCTTGATGACAATGCATTGCTCGCGCTGCCCTGGATCTTCGAGTTCTGGGCGCTCGATCATCAGCTTCCGCCCGAAGGGGATTGGAAAAGCTGGGTGATCATGGGTGGGCGCGGCGCGGGCAAGACGCGGGCCGGGGCCGAGTGGGTGCGTGCGCAGGTGGAAGGCGCACGCCCGCTCGACCCCGGAAGGGCGCGACGTGTGGCGCTGGTCGGCGAAACCTTCGATCAGGTGCGCGACGTGATGGTGATGGGGGAGAGCGGGATACTCGCCTGCTCTCCGCCTGACCGCAGACCGGTCTGGGAAGCGACCCGGCGCCGGCTCGTCTGGCCGAACGGGGCCACGGCGCAGGCGTTTTCCGCGCATGAGCCCGAGGCGCTGCGGGGGCCGCAATTCGACGCGGCCTGGGTCGACGAACTGGCGAAATGGAAGAAGGCGGAGGAGGTCTGGGACATGCTGCAATTCGCGCTGCGTCTGGGCGATCATCCGCAGCAGGTGATCACGACGACGCCGCGCAACGTGGGCGTGCTGAAACAGATTTTGGAGACGCAATCGACCGTGGTCAGCCATGCGCCGACCGAGGCGAACCGGGCGCATCTGGCGGAGAGTTTCCTCGCCGAGGTCCGGGCGCGCTATGCCGGGACGCGGTTGGGGCGGCAGGAGCTGGACGGGGTGCTCCTGGAGGATGTCGAGGGCGCGCTCTGGACGACGGCGATGCTGGAGCGGGCGCGGATCAATCATCCCGGTGATCTGGACCGGGTCGTGGTGGCGCTCGATCCGTCGGTCAGCGGCAAGGCGGCCTCTGACGAATGCGGGATCGTGGTCGTGGGGGCGCGCACCCAAGGCCCGGTGCAGGACTGGCGCGCGGTGGTGCTGGAGGATGCCAGCATTCGCGGCAAGCCGACGGACTGGGCCCGCGCCGGGATCGCAGCGATGGAGCGCTGGGGCGCGGAGAAGCTGGTGGCCGAGGTCAATCAAGGCGGCGATCTGATCGAGAGCGTGCTGCGCCAGATCGACCCGCTGATCCCGTTCAAGGCGTTGCGCGCCAGCCGGGGCAAATCGGCGCGCGCGGAACCTGTGGCGGCACTCTATGAACAGGGCCGGGTGGCGCATCTGAGATCGTCGGATCTCGACGCGCTCGAAGACCAGATGTGTCGGATGGGACTGCAGGGCTATCAGGGCAAGGGCTCGCCCGACCGCGTGGATGCGCTGGTCTGGGCGATCACCGAACTGATCCTCGAGCCGGCCGCGCATTGGCGCAGGCCGCAGCTGCGGGGGCTCTGAGCCTCTTTCGGCTTGGGCGAAATATCCTGCGGGGGTCCGGGGGTGCAAAACCCCCGGCGCGCAACAATCGAATTCGAGAGCAAGGGCTGGGGCATTCCCCGGCCCTTTTTCTTTGCCAGCCGGTCCGCGACGGGGCCGCGAGAAGGAGACGGGAATGGGTTGGAACATCTTTCGCAAATCCGAAAGCGCGGGGCGGTCGGAGGTGAAGGCCTCGGCGACGGGACGGATCGTGGCGATGGCGAGCGGGTCGGGGCGTGTGGTGTGGTCGCCTCGCGATGTGGGTTCGCTGACGCGGTCGGGGTTTACGGGCAACCCGGTCGGATTTCGTTGCGTGAAGCTGATCGCGGAGGCCGCGGCTGCCTTGCCGCTTGTTTGCCAGGATGCGGAGCGGCGTTACGATGTCCATCCCGTACTCGAGCTGATCGCGCGGCCCAACGCGGCGCAGGGCAAGGGTGCGTTCTTCGAGGCGCTTTACGGGCAGATGCTGCTGTCGGGCAACGGCTACCTGGAGGCGGTGGCGGTGGAGCCGGGGCTGCCGCGCGAGCTGCACGTGCTGCGCGCGGATCGGATGAGCATCGTGCCGGGCTCGGATGGCTGGCCGGTCGCTTATGACTACACGGTGGCCGGGCGCAAGCATCGGTTTGATATGACCGGAAGCCCCGATCCGATCTGCCATCTGCGGGCGTTTCATCCGCAGGACGATCATTACGGACTGTCGCCGATGCAGGCGGCAGCGGTGGCCGTGGACGTCCATAACAGTGCGTCGAGCTGGTCGAAGGCGCTGTTGGACAATGGTGCGCGACCTTCGGGGGCGATCGTCTACAAGGGCGCCGATGGACAGGGGACGTTGTCGCCTGACCAGTATGACCGGCTCGTCTTCGAGATGGAGACGCATCATCAGGGCGCGCGCAACGCGGGGCGGCCGATGCTGCTGGAGGGTGGGCTGGACTGGAAACCGATGGGGTTCTCACCGTCCGATATGGAATTTCACGAGACCAAGCTGGCCGCGGCGCGTGAGATCGCGGTGGCCTTTGGGGTTCCGCCGATGCTGCTGGGAATCCCCGGCGATGCGACCTACGCCAATTACGCCGAGGCGCACCGGGCCTTCTATCGGCTCACGGTGCTGCCGCTCGCGACCAAGGTGGCCGCGGATGTTGCGTGGTGGCTGTCGACATGGACGGGCGAGCGGGTGAGCCTGAGGCCCGATCTCGACCAGATCCCGGCCTTGGCGAGCGAACGCGATCAGCAATGGAAGCGGATCGGCGAGGTCTCCTTCCTGACCGCGTCCGAGAAGCGCGCGCTGCTGGGCCTGCCGCCTGTGCCCGTGGACGCGGTGGAGAGCTGAGATGGCCGATGGTGGATCGCGATACCTCAAGGCGCCCTTTGCCGTCCACGAGGAACGGATGCAGGCGACCGAGAAGATCATGGAGCTGCAATTTTCGCAGGTCGAACAGCGGCTCGGTCGGATCGAAGCGATGATCGAACGGCTGGAGCGGCGGCTCTGGATGGCGGTCTATGGCGTGGTGGCAGTGATCCTGACGCAGGCGGTGCTCAGCGTCGTCGAGGTCGGTCCGAAATAGGGAAATAGACATGAATACATATGATTACGGGTTGGAGTTGAAGTTCTGCGCGAACGAGGCGCATCCCGTTCAACTGACCGATGGGACGGTGATCGAGGGCTATGCGAGCCTGTTCGGTCTGCCCGATCAAGGTGGCGACGTCGTCTGCAAAGGCGCTTACGCGAAAGGGTTGGAGCGGCTGTTGGCACGGGGCGGCACGGTGAAGATGCTCTGGCAGCACGACCCGGCGCAGCCGATCGGGATCTGGGACGATATCCGGGAAGACGCGCGCGGGCTCTACGTCAAGGGCAGGCTGTTGCCCGGCGTGGCGCGGGCGCGGGAGGCGGCGGCGCTGATTGCCGCGGGGGCGATCGACGGGCTGTCGATCGGCTATCGCACGGTCGCCGCCGAGAAGGACGCAAAAGGCCAGCGGCTGCTTGCGGAACTGGAGCTTTGGGAAGTGTCGCTGGTGACCTTCCCGATGCTTCGCGAGGCGCGGGTGGCGGCGAAGGGCGAAAGCCTCGCGCGTGATCTGCGCGATCTGGCCGCGGCGCTTCGCGGTGCCACGGCGGAACTGGCCGGTCGCTGAGGCGGGCGGGCGAGAGATCCCATTGGAGATGGAGTGACGATGAAGACCGAGAGCAAGTCTCGGGCCGGGACGGGTATGTCCGAAGGCCCCGATCCGGCCACGGAGGTGCAATCCGCGCTGGCCGTTTTCGTAAATGAAGTCAAAGCCTTCCGCGATGAAGTTGAAGTGAAGATGCAACAACAAGACGAGCGTTTGACCATGCTGCAGAGCAAATCCATGACTGCCGGGCGTCCCGCCCTTTCCGCCGCCGCGAACGAGGAGGCGCCGCATCAGAAGGCCTTTGCGGCCTACCTGCGTTCGGGGGATGACGACGCATTGCGGGGGCTGAGCCTCGAGGGGAAGGCGCTCAACAGCTCGGTCGCGGCTGAAGGTGGCTATCTGGTTGACCCGCAGACCTCCGACACGATCCGCTCGGTGCTGACCTCGACGGCCTCGATCCGCCAGATCGCGAATGTGGTCAATGTCGAGGCGACCTCTTTCGACGTGCTGGTCGATCGCAGCGAGTTGGGCTCGGGTTGGGCCACCGAGAGTGCGGCGCTGAGCGAGACTGCGACGCCGCAGATCGATCGGATCTCGATCCCGCTGCACGAGCTGGCCGCGATGCCGAAAGCGTCGCAACGGCTGCTCGATGACAGCGCCTTCGATGTCGAGACCTGGCTGGCGCAGCGCATCGCCGAGAAATTTGCCCGCGCCGAGGCGGCGGCGTTCATTTCGGGCGATGGGGTGGACAAGCCGACGGGCTTTCTGACCCATCCGCAGGTCGGCAACGGGTCGTGGACCTGGGGCTCGCTCGGCTATGTCGCGACGGGCGCGGATGGGGATTTCTCGGGCGCGAACCCTGCCGATGCGGTGGTCGATCTGGTCTATGCGCTGGAGGCGGAATACCGCGCCAATGCGAGCTTCGTGATGAATTCGAAGACCGCAGGCGCCGTGCGCAAGATGAAGGATGCCGATGGGCGGTTCCTGTGGACCGATGGTCTGGCTGCGGGCGAGCCTGCGCGCCTGATGGGCTATCCGGTGCTGATCGCGGAGGACATGCCGGATATCGCGTCGGACAGTTTCGCGATCGCTTTCGGCGATTTCGAGGCGGGCTACACGGTGGCGGAACGCCCGGATCTGCGGGTGCTGCGCGATCCCTTCTCCGCCAAGCCGCATGTCCTGTTCTACGCCTCCAAGCGCGTCGGCGGCGATGTCAGCGATTTCGCCGCGATCAAGCTGCTGAAATTCGCGCTCGCCTGAGATGCGTGAGCGGGATCGGGGGGCTCCGCCTTCCGGTTCCCGGGGCCGGGATGCCGGTCTCGGGACGGGCGCGGGGCTGACGGCCGTCGCCTAGCTGCTCCCTCCGTTCGAGCGGCGGCGGGGCTCGCGCCCGACATGATTGGCGGCATCCCCGGCCGGGGGGGCAACCACGCGAATTGCGGAGGAATGTCATGATGTTGACTGAAGAGACGGTGGTGGCGGCAAGCGCGCTGCCCGTCGCGGAGTTTCGAGCGCATCTGCGGCTCGGCACCGGGTTTTCGGATATGGGGGAAGAGGATGCGGCGCTGGAGCGCTACCTGCGCGCGGCGATGGCGGCGATCGAAGGACGCACCGCTAAGGTGCTGCTGGCGCGGGATTTCGCGCTGAGCCTTGAGGCGTGGCGCGATGCAGTGGCGCAGCCATTGCCGGTGGCTCCGGTGAGTGCGGTGACTGAGGTCCGCTTGGTCGATGCGGCTGAGGTGATCACGGTGGTCGCGCCGGAGGGGTATCGGTTGGTCGCGGATCTGCAGCGCCCGCGACTGGCGGCGTGTGGCGGCGAACTGCCACCGATCCCGGCGGGCGGTGTGGCAGAAGTTCGGTTCACGGCTGGGTTTGGGGCGAGTTGGGCCGATCTGCCGGCCGATCTGGCGCAGGCGGTCTTTCTGCTGGCGTCGCAATATTATGAGCGCCGGGACGAGGGCGCGGGCGGGCGAGAGATGCCCTATGGCGTTAGCGCGCTGATCGAGCGCTGGCGCACGGTGCGCCTGTTGGGAGGTCGGCGATGAAGGGTCCGTTTCTGAACCGAGCGCTGGTGCTGGAGACGCCAGAGCGGGTGCCGGACGGGGCGGGTGGCTTTATCGAAGCCTGGACCGAGCTGGGCATCCTCTGGACGCAGATGAAACCGGGGACGGGGGTGGAGCGCGCGGGTGAATTCGTGACGCTCGCCTCGGTGCCGTGGAAGATCACGGTGCGGGCCGCGCCCGAGGGCTCGCCGCGCAGACCGAAGCCGGAGCAGCGGTTTCGCGAGGGCACGCGGGTGTTCCGGATCCTCGCGGTGGCGGAGGCGGATGCCGGGGCGCATTACCTGACCTGTTTCGCGCGTGAGGAGGTGGTGGCATGAGCTACGCGATCGGAGCCGCCTTGCAGGAGGCGGTCTATGCGCGCTTGCAGAACGATGCGGTCGTGACGGCGCTCGTCGGGGCGGCGGTTTATGACGCCGCGCCTGCGGGGACGACAAGCGGGACCTATGTGAGCCTCGGGCCGGAGAACGCGCGCGATGCCTCGGACATGACGGGCGACGGGGCGGTGCATGATTTCACCGTCTCGGTTGTCAGCGACGAGGCCGGGTTTCATGCAGCCAAGGAGATTGGCGCGGCGATCTCGGATGCGCTTCTTGAGGGGCCGTTGAGCCTGACGCGAGGGCGCGTCGTGGGGCTTTGGTTCCTCAAGGCGCGCGCCCGGCGGGTCGACAAGGGGGCGTCGCGGCGGCTCGATCTGACCTTCCGCGCGCGGGTCGAGGGCTGAGTACACTTTCACATTTGCAACTTTTCGGCCGGTCGATTGTCGCTCTGGCGGAAACAGAACATCGAAAAGCGGAGAAAATCCATGGTTGCGCAGAACGGTAAGGACCTTCTGATCAAACTGGACCTGAACGGGGACCAGACATTCGAGACCATCGCGGGGCTGCGCGCCTCGCGTATCACCTTCAACGCGGAAACGGTCGATGTGACCTCGCTGGAAAGCGAGGGGCGCTGGCGCGAGTTGCTGGGGGGCGCGGGGGTGCGCTCGGCCGCGATCTCGGGCTCTGGCGTGTTCAAGGATGCGGGCACCGACGAGCGCGCGCGGCAGATCTTCTTCGACGGCGAGGTGCCGCAGTTCCAGGTGATCATCCCGGATTTCGGCATCGTGCAGGGGCCGTTCATGATCACTTCGATCGACTATGCGGGGAGCCATGACGGCGAAGCGACTTACGAGCTCGCAATGGCGTCTGCCGGTGCTCTGAGCTTCACGGCGATCTGATGGCGAACCCGTGGGCAGGAGAGGTCGAGTTGGCGCTGAATGGCCAGCGGCATGTGGCGAAACTGACGCTGGGCGCCTTGGCGGAACTGGAGGCCGAGATCGGCGAGACGGGCGGGATGATCGCACTGGTCGAGAGGTTCGAGGCGGGACGGTTCTCGAGCCGCGACGTGCTGGCGGTGATCGTCGCGGGGCTGCGCGGCGGCGGCTGGCAGGGCTGTGCGGGCGATCTGCGGAGCGTTGAGGTTGACGGCGGTCCGGTGGAGGCCGCGCGCAAGGCGGCGGAACTGCTGGCGCGGGCGTTTTCGGTGCCGGGCGAGGGGGCGGCGTGAGCGGGCTCGACTGGCCGGGGTTGATGCGGGTGGGGATGCAGGAGTTGCGGCTTAAGCCCGTGGAGTTCTGGGCGCTGAGCCCGGCGGAGTTGGCGCTGATGCTGGGCGCGGGCTGCGCGGGGGCCCGTCCGATGAGACGGGCGAGGCTCGATGAATTGCTGGCACGGTTTCCCGATGGCGCGGGCGACAGGGAGAGGATGGAGCGATGATGGAGACGGATGGATTGGATGCCCTTGGTGGACAGGCGGCGGAGCTGGAGCGCTCGCTTGGCGGCGCGAGTGCGATGGCGGAGGTGTTCAATCAGGAACTGTCCGCGATGCGGGAGAGCCTGACTTTCACCGGGCGCGAGGTGAGCACGTTGAGCCATGCGTTCGGGCGGGGGCTGCGGAGCGCCTTCGACGGGGTCGTGTTCGACGGGATGCGGCTGTCGGAGGCGCTGCAGCAGGTCGCGCGGAGCATGGCCGACAGCGCCTATAACGTCGCGATGCGGCCGGTGCAGCAGGCTATCGGCGGGGCGGTGGCGAACGGGGTGAACGGGTTCGTGAGCGGGCTGTTTCCCTTTGCCGATGGCGGGGCGTTCAGCCAGGGGCGCGTGCGGGCGTTCGCCAAGGGCGGTGTTGTGTCGAGCCCGACCCGTTTCTCGATGCGCGGTGCGACCGGGCTGATGGGGGAGGCCGGGCCTGAGGCGATCATGCCGCTGACCCGCGGGGCCGATGGGCGGCTGGGTGTGGCTGCGCAGGGCGGGGGCCGCACGGTGAACGTGATGATGAATGTCACGACGCCCGATGTGGCCGGGTTCCAGCGCTCGTCGAGCCAGATCGCGGCGCAGATCAGCCGGGCGCTGGCGCGTGGCGAGCGCAATCGCTGAGGGGGCAAAGATGGCATTTCACGAGGTGAGATTTCCCGCGAATCTGAGCTTTGGTTCGGTCGGCGGGCCGGAACGGCGCACGGAGATCGTGACGCTGACCAACGGGTTCGAGGAGCGCAACAGCCCCTGGGCTCATTCGCGCAGGCGCTATGATGCGGGGGTGGGGCTTCGGTCGCTAGATGACGTGGAGCGACTGCTGGCCTTCTTCGAGGCGCGCGGGGGGCAGCTGCACGGGTTTCGCTGGAAGGATTGGGCAGATTTCAAAAGCTGTTCGCCCTCGCAGGCGGTCGGTTACGAGGACCAGCTGATCGGGCATGGCGACGGGGTGAGCCGGGTGTTCACGCTCTCGAAGCTCTATGCCTCGGGCGGGTCGGAGTATCGCCGCCCGATCACCAAGCCGGTCGCGGGCACGGTGAAGCTGGGTGTTCAGGGCGGCTATCAGGCGGAAGCGGTGGATTGGGCCGTCGATCTGGAGACGGGCCAGGTGACCTTCGTCGATCCGCCCGCCGACGGCGCGCCGATCACCGCCGGCTTCGAGTTCGACGTTCCGGTGCGGTTCGACACCGATGCGGTGCAGGTTTCGGTCCAGAGCTTTCAGGCGGGTGACATGCCGCAGGTGCCGGTCGTGGAGGTGCGGATATGAGCGGTTATCCGGAGGCGCTGCGGGCGCATTTCGAGAGCGGGGCAACGACGATCGCGCGGGCCTGGGCGGTGACGCGGCGCGATGGCGTGGTGCTTGGCTTCACCGATCACGACGGAGGGCTGGTTTTCGACGGGATCGCGTTCGAGCCGGAGAGCGGGATGACGGCGAAGGCGGTCGCACAGGGTACTGGCTTGGCCGTGGATAACTCGGAGGTCTATGGCGCGCTGAGTTCGGAGGCGATCTCTGAAGCGGATATTCTGGCCGGGCGATATGATGGGGCCGAGGTGCGCGCATGGATCGTGAACTGGGCGGATGTGAGCCAGCGTGCGCTGTTGTTTCGCGGGCATCTCGGCGAGATCGCGCGCGGGGCCGGGGCGTTCTCGGCAGAGCTGCGGGGTTTGAGCGAGGCCTTGGGCGCCGAGAAGGGCCGGATCTATCATCCGCGCTGTTCGGCGGTGCTGGGCGATGGCGCGTGTCGTTTCGATACCGGGCAGCTGGGCTACTTTCACGAGGGGCCGGTGGATTTTGTCGAGGGCTCGGTCGTGTTCGGCTTCGACAGCTTGGGTGGCTTTGCCGAGCGATGGTTCGAGAAGGGTCGGTTTCGGGTGATCTCGGGGGCCGCGGCAGGGCTGGTCGGCGGAATCAAGGTGGACCGGGTACGCGATGCAGGGCGCGAGATCGAACTGTGGGCGCGGATCGGCGCGGATGTGGCGGTGGGCGATGTGGTGCGACTTGAGGCCGGCTGCGACAAGCGGGCCGAGACCTGTAAGGGCAAGTTCGCCAACTTTCTGAATTTCCGTGGCTTTCCGCATATTCCCGGCGAGGATTGGTTGACCGCCTACCCGGTGCAGGGTGGCGGAAATACGGGTGGGAGCCTGTTCAAGTGACCGCAGAGGAGCGGGCGGCGCGGGCGGTGGCGATCGCGCGGGTTTGGGTCGGCACGCCATACCTGCATCAAGGCTCGCATCGCGGTGTGGGCTGCGACTGCCTGGGCTTGCTGCGGGCGGTCTGGCGGGAGCTTTACGGCTGCGAGCCGGATGGCGTCCCGGCCTATACGCCGGACTGGGGGGAGGCGGGGTGCGATGAGGCGTTCTTCCGCGGTCTGAGCGCGCAGATGGCCGCATGGAACGGCGTGGAGCGGTCGGGCGATGTGCTGCTGTTCCGGATGCGTGCGGGAGCGGTCGCGAAACATCTCGGGATCGCGGGCGCGGTCGGCGCGGAGCCAACTTTCATTCACGCCTATGCCGGGCACGGGGTCTGGGAGAGTGCGCTCAGCCTGCCGTGGCAGCGCCGCATCGTGGCGCGTTTTCAATTTCGATGAAGGAGCCGGAGAATGGCGACGATTTTGCTGTCAGCGGCAGGGGCCGCGATCGGGGCCGGGTTCGGAGGCACGATACTGGGACTCTCCGGCGCGGTGATCGGACGCGCGGTCGGGGCGACCTTGGGCCGGGCCATCGATCAGCAATTGCTGGGAGGCGGTTCAGGCTCGGTCGAGACCGGCCGGGTAGATCGGCTGCGCCTGACGAGCGCGTTCGAGGGCGATGGGCTCGGGCTGCACTGGGGACGCATGCGGGTGGCAGGTCAGGTGATCTGGGCCACGCGTTTCATCGAAACAAAGCACAAGAGCGGCGGCGGCAAGGGTGAGCCGACCTTTGTCGAATATAGCTATTCGGTGAGCCTCGCGATGGCTCTGGGCGAGGGGGAGATCCTGCGCGTCGGTCGGATCTGGGCGGATGGGACCGAGCTCGATCCGTCCGATCTGAATATGCGGGTCTACACAGGGTCCGAGGATCAGCAGCCCGATCCGAAAATCGAGGCGGTCGAGGGTGCAGGCGCGGTGCCGAGCTATCGCGGGATCGCCTATGTCGTCTTCGAAAACCTGCAGCTCAAGCCGTTTGGCAACCGGGTGCCGCAATTCACCTTCGAGGTGGTGCGGCCGGCGCAGGGAAAAGGCGTGTGCGGCGCGCCCGATCTGACGCAGGCGATCGAGGCGGTGGCGCTGATCCCGGGGTCGGGGGAGTATTCGCTCGCGACGCGCCGGGTGAGCGAAGCGGAGCTGCGAGGGGACGGCACCGGGTCGGACCTGATGTATCCGACCGGCTCCTCGCTATCGTTCTTCAGCGGATGGGGCATCGACACTGCGGTGGAGCCGGTAAACCAGCATGCGCCGAATGGCGGAACGGATTTTGCCGTGAGCGTCGAGATGCTCGACGAGGAACTGCCCGGTTGCGGTGCCGTGTCGCTGGTCGTGTCTTGGTTTGGGGACGATCTGCGTTGCGACCGGTGTCAGGTGCGGCCGAAGGTCGGTGATCGCGGGCGCGAGGGCAGGGAGATGCGTTGGTGCGTTTCCGGGGCTGAACGACGCGATGTCGACGAGGTGCCGAAGCTCGACGGGCGCTCGATCTATGGAGGCACGCCTGCGGATGCGGCGGTGATCGAGGCGATTGCGGCACTGCATGCGGCGGGCAAGGCGGTGACGTTTTATCCGTTCATCTTGATGGATCAGCTGGAGGGTAACGCGCTACCCGATCCGTGGAGCGATGCGCGGAGCCAACCGAAGCTGCCGTGGCGGGGGCGGATCACGACATCCGAGGCGCCGGGGCGTGCCGGGTCGCCGGATGGGGCGGCGGCTGCCGTCGATGAGGTGGTGACGTTCTTTGGGGCGGCGCAGGTGACCGATTTTGCGGCGTCGGGCGAGACTGTTACTTATAGCGGGCCGGAGGAATGGTCGTTCCGGCGCTTCATTCTGCATTACGCGCATCTGTGCAAACTGGCTGGCGGGGTGGAGGCGTTCTGCATCGGGTCCGAAATGCGGTCACTTACGCAGATCCGAGGGCCGGGCAACAGTTTCCCGGCGGTGGCGCAACTGGTGCAGTTGGCCCGGGACGTGCGTGCGGTGCTCGGGGCAGAGTGCAAAATCGGCTACGCGGCGGATTGGACCGAGTATTTCGGCTACCAGCCGGGTAACGGCGACCGGTTCTTCAATCTCGATCCGCTCTGGGCCGATGACGATATCGACTTCATCGGGATCGACAATTACATGCCTCTGTCGGATTGGCGGGAGGGCGAGCACCACGCGGACGCGCATTGGGGCACTATCTACGATCTCGATTACCTGCAGTCGAATGTCGAGGGCGGGGAGGGGTTCGACTGGTACTACGCCTCGCCCGAGCATCGCGACGCGCAGATCCGCACGCAGATCACCGATGGCGATCACGGAGAGCCCTGGGTCTGGCGCTACAAGGACATTCGCGGCTGGTGGGAGCATGACCATCACGAGCGGATCGGCGGCGTGCGAATTGAGGAGCCGACGGCCTGGGTGCCGCGCGCGAAGCCAATCTGGTTTACGGAGATGGGCTGCGCCGCGATCGACAAGGGCACCAACGAGCCCAACAAGTTCCTCGATCCGAAAAGCTCGGAAAGTGCGCTGCCGCATTACTCGGACGGGCGGCGGGACGACTACATGCAGATGCAATATCTGCGGGCGATGACATCTTATTGGGGGGATGACGCGCGCAACCCGGTCTCGGAGTTCTATGGCGGCCCGATGGTGGATATGTCGCACGCTCATGTCTGGGCTTGGGACGTGCGACCTTATCCGCAATTTCCCGGGTTGCCGGACCTGTGGGAAGATGCTGCGAATTACGCGCGCGGACATTGGATTTCGGGGCGGGCGACGGCCCAGCCTCTGGCGCATGTGGTGGGCGAGATATGTGCGCTTGCGGGCGTTTCCGTATTCGACGTGAGCGCGCTGCACGGTGTGGTGCGCGGATATGCGATGCCCGGTGGGATCACGCCGCGCGGGGCATTGCAGTCGTTGAGCTTGATCTACGGCTTCGATGCGTTGGAGCGCGACGGGGTGCTGGTGTTCCGGATGCGCGATGCGTCGGTGGATGCGGAGCTTTTGCCTCCGCTGCTGGCGTTGGATGGTGAGGATCAGAGCCTCGAGACGCGGCGCGTCCCGGAGGCAGAGATCGCGGGACGGGTCCGGCTCGCCTATGTCGAGGCCGATGGCAGTTTCGAGACCCGCGCGGTGGAGGCGATCTTTCCTGATGAGATGGATGGCCCGGCCTCCGCGAGCGAGGCGCCCCTGGCATTGACCCGGGCCGAGGGAATGCGTGTCGTCCATCGCTGGCTCGCCGAGGCGCGCGTGGCGCGCGATACGGTGCAGTTCACGCTCCCGCCTTCGATGGGATGGCTCGGGCCGGGGGATGTCGTGGTGCTGCAGACCGAGGAGGGCGCGCTGCGCTACCGGATCGACCGGATGGAACGCGCTGAAGCGATCCGTGTGGAGGCCGTGCGCGTGGAGTCGGGAATTTACGACCCCTCGGAAGAGACCGACGAGGTGGCGCGGATCGAGAGCTTCACGCCCCCGGTGCCGGTGACGCCGGTGTTTCTCGATCTGCCGCTTTTGACCGGGGCGGAAGATCCTTACGCGCCGCATCTTGCGGTCACTGCAAGCCCTTGGCCGGGGGCGGCCGCGCTCTATTCGGCGCTGGAGGATGCGGGCTATGCGCTCAACACGAAGGTCGAGACGCAGGCGGCGGTCGGGGTGACGCAGGCGATCCTGCCGTGCGCGCAGAGCGGTCTGTGGGACCGTGGTCCGGGCTTGCGGGTGAAGATGCTCTCAGGGGAATTGCACAGCGCCAGCGAGGCCAGTGTGCTCGCCGGGCTCAACGCGATGGCGATCGGCGATGGGTCGTCGGATCGGTGGGAGATCTTCCAGTTCGTCACCGCCGAGCCGGTAGAGCCGGGGGTATGGGATATCTCGACCCGGCTGCGCGGGCAGGCGGGCAGCGACGCGGTGATGCCCGATGTCTGGCCGGAGGGTTCGGTCGTCGTGATGCTCGACGGGGCACCGCGCCAGATCGAGGTCGCGCCCTCGGCACGTAATCTGGCGCGCCACTACCGCGTGGGGCCGGCGGGGCGGGGCTATGACGACCCTTCCTATATTCACACGGTTCAGGCCTTCGCGGGGATCGGGTTGCGGCCACTGTCGCCTTGTCATTTGCGCGCAGGGGCGCAGGGCGGCGATCTGCGGCTGAGTTGGGTGCGCCGGACGCGGATCGGGGGCGACGACTGGGAGGCGCTGGACGTGCCTTTGGGGGAGGCGTCCGAGCGCTACCGGGTGCGGGTTCTCGAAGGGCAGACGATCCGGCGCGAAGTGATCGTGAGCACGCCGGAATGGGCCTATGGCGCTGCGGAGCGCGCGGAGGACGGGATGATCGCGGCGCCGACCTTCGAGGTGGCGCAGATCTCTGATGTGTTCGGGCCGGGACTACCGGCGCGGCTGATCTGGACGGGATAAGATGCGCGCGGTGCTCGACGGCGATCTGATAACGCTTGCACGGGCGGTGATGCTATGGCCGGAGGAGCGCCGCATGGAGCGACTCCACCGGCTTTTCGATCAAGTCCATGCGGCCGATCGGTACTGCAAGAGGTTGCGTCGTGTGCACCCCTGCTGGGGCAATGGCGCGATCCTGAGCATGGCGCTGAGGATGCCGCGGGCGCGGGCACGGCCGGGCGATCCGCGCTATCTGTCCGCGCTAGGCTGCGTCTGCGCGGGGCTCGCCACGTGGCAATCCATGCGGCAGCCCGTAAACCGAAATGATCGAACGCCCCTTCCTCTATCCGCCGAAAAACCTATGTGTTAGGTTCTTGCGCGCGAAGAGGGAGTAATCCGATGAACAAGCAGATGGCAAAGGTTGCAACCGTCGATCCGGTCTGGACGCAGATTTGCGACGAGGCGCGGGCAGCGGTGCGTGACGAGCCACTTCTGGGCGCGCTGATCCATGCGGGGCTGTTGCATCACCCGACGCTGGAACGCGCGCTGGCCTACCGTTTCTCGATGAAGCTGGCCTCGGCGGAGATGAGCGAGCAGATCCTGCGCGAGATCGCCGAGGAAGCTTTCGCGGCCGATCCCGATCTGGGGCAGGCGGCCCGCGCCGATCTCGTCGCCGTGCATGAGCGCGACCCGGCCTGCCACCGCCTGATCCAGCCGTTGTTGTTCTTCAAGGGGTTCCAGGCGCTGCAAAGCTACCGGATTGCGCATTGGCTGTTCACGAACGGGCGTCGCGACATGGCCTATTTCGTGCAGATGCGCGCTTCGGAGCTTTTCGGCGTCGACATCCATCCCGGTGCGAAGATCGGCCGCGGCATCATGATGGACCACGCCCATTCGATCGTGATCGGCGAAACGGCCGTGGTGGGAGACAATGTCTCGATGCTGCATTCGGTGACGCTGGGCGGCACCGGCAAGGAAGACGAGGACCGTCACCCGAAGATCGGCAATGGCGTGCTGATCGGCGCCGGTGCGAAGGTGCTTGGCAATATCCATGTCGGCGACAACAGCCGGATCGCGGCGGGGTCGGTCGTCCTCTCGGACGTGCCTTGCTGCAAGACCGTGGCCGGCGTTCCCGCGAAGATCGTCGGCGAGGCGGGCTGCGAGCGTCCGGCAAGCGAGATGGACCAGCTGCTGCACGGCAGTTGAGAAAATCTCAGATGGAATAGAGAGGCGGGGCTTCGGCCCCGCTTTTTTGCTGCCTCGCGAAAAGCCTCCAGGCCTCTCGAATGACTGCGCATCGTTTCCTTGGTGAAAATCTCCCTGGGGCGAGTTCGCGAATGCGAAGAGGGGGGCAGCGCCCCCCTATTCAACGTCTCGAAACGTGCGGACCGGTCAGGCCAGCATCAGCATCGGGTTCTCGAGGTTCTCGCAGATCGCCTTGAGAAGCTCCGCGCCGAGCGCGCCGTCGATCACGCGGTGATCGACCGAAAGGGTCATCGACATGACGGTCGCCACCTCGATCTCCCCCTCGTCATTCACCACCGGCTGCTTGATGCCTGCACCGACGGCGAGGATTGCGCCATGCGGCGGGTTGATGACCGCGTCGAAATTCTCGATCCCGAACATGCCGAGATTGGAGATCGCGAAGCTGCCGCCCTGATATTCATGCGGCGCGAGCTTGCGGTCGCGGGCCCGGGTCGCGAGGTCTTTCATCTCCGCCGAAAGCGTCGAGAGCGATTTCGCCTCGGCATCTTTCAGCACCGGCGTGAACAGCCCGCCTTCGATCGCGACCGCGACGGCCACGTCCGAAGGCTTCAGCTTGAACACCTTGTCGCCGGCCCAGACCGCATTCGCATCCGGCACCGATTGCAGCGCCAGCGCGCAGGCCTTGATGATGAAGTCGTTGACCGACAGCTTCACGCCACGACCCTCGAGCTGCTTGTTGAGCTGCGAGCGGAATTTCATCAGCGCGTCGAGCTTGACCGAACGACGCAGGTAGAAATGCGGGATCGTCTGCTTGGCCTCGGTGAGGCGCGCGGCAATGGTCTTGCGCATCCCGTTGAGCTCGATCTCCTCGTACTCGCGACCCTCGTACATCTTGGCGATGGCAGAGGAGGATACCGTCGGCGCGGGCGCCGGAACGGGGCTCGCATCCGCGGATTTCGGCGCGTCCGACTTGGCCGGGGCTGCCTTGCCACCTTCGGCGGCTTCGACATCGGCCTTCACGATACGACCTTTCGGGCCCGAGCCCTTGAGCGAGGCCAGATCGACGCCCTTGTCGGCGGCGATGCGGCGCGCGAGCGGCGAGGCGAAGACGCGCTTGCCATCCGCATCCTGCGGCGCGGCAGGCGCTTTCTCGGTCTTCGGCGCGGCGCCTGCACCTTTCGAGCCACCGGCTTTCGCGCCGCTTTTCTCGGCGGGCGCGTTGTCGGCTTCCTTGGTCTCTTCCGCGTCCTCGGCCGCTTCGGCCTGAGCCGCGGCCGGGGCAGGGCTTTCGGCCTCGTCCACGGCGGAAGCGTCTTCGCCTTCTTCCAGCAGAACCGCGATCGGGTCGTTGACCTTCACGCCGGAGGTGCCTTCGGCGACGAGGATCTTGCCGATCGTGCCTTCATCCACAGCCTCGAATTCCATCGTGGCCTTGTCGGTCTCGATCTCCGCGATGATGTCGCCCGAGGAGACTTCGTCGCCCTCTTTCACGAGCCATTTCGCGAGCGTGCCTTCCTCCATCGTGGGCGACAGGGCGGGCATCAAAATCTGGGTTGCCATTGCGCTATCCCCTTACCGGTAGGTGACTTTTTTGACCGCATCGACGACCTCGTCCGAGGTCACGAGCGCCAGTTTCTCGAGGTTCGCCGCGTAGGGCATGGGCACGTCCTTGCCGGTGCAGTTGATCACCGGGGCGTCGAGCCAGTCGAAGGCGCGCTCCATGATCACGGCCGACAGGTGGTTGCCGAAGCTCGCGACGGGGAAGCCTTCCTCGACGGTCACGCAGCGGTTGGTCTTGCGCACCGAGGCGAGCACCGTGTCGTAATCCACCGGGCGCAGGGTGCGCAGGTCGATCACTTCGGCGTCGATGCCCTCTTTCTCGAGCTTGTCGGCGGCTTCGAGCGCGTGGCTCATACCGATGCCCCAGCTGACGATGGTGACATCCGCGCCTTCGCGCCAGATCTTCGCCTTGCCGAAGGGGATCGTGAAGTCCTCCAGATCCGGCACCTCGAAGCTCCGCCCGTAGAGGATCTCGTTTTCGAGGAAGATCACCGGGTTCGGATCGCGGATCGCGGTTTTCAGCAGACCCTTCGCATCGGCCGCCGAGTAGGGCTGCACGACTTTCAGGCCCGGAACATGGGCATACCATGCGCCGTAATCCTGGCTGTGCTGTGCCGCCACGCGGGCCGCAGCACCGTTCGGACCGCGGAACACCATCGGTGCGCCCATCTGGCCGCCCGACATGTAGAGCGTCTTCGCGGCCGAGTTGATGATCTGGTCCATCGCCTGCATGGCGAAGTTGAAGGTCATGAATTCGACGATCGGGCGCAGGCCACCGAAGGCCGCACCGACGCCGAGACCGGCGAAACCATGCTCGGTGATGGGCGTATCGATCACGCGGCGGTCGCCGAATTCGTCGAGCAGGCCCTGCGTGACCTTGTAAGCGCCCTGATATTCCGCGACTTCCTCGCCCATCACGAAGACGGTGTCGTCGGCGCGCATTTCTTCGGCCATCGCGTCGCGCAGCGCCTCGCGGACGGTCTGCGTCTTCATCGGCGTGCCTTCGGGCCAATCCGGCGTGGTGTCGGGCTTGGGCATGTCGTCGCCGTCGTCCGAGGACTTCGCCTTGGCCGGAGTTTTCGCGGGTTCGTCGCTGTCGTCGCTCTCGGCGGCGTCCGACCCGGTGTCGGGCGCTTCGGCCTCTTCCGCGGCGGAGGCGTCTTCGCCTTCTTCCAGCAGTACCGCGATCGGGTCGTTGACCTTCACGCCGGAGGTGCCTTCGGCGACGAGGATCTTGCCCAGCGTGCCTTCGTCGACCGCTTCGAATTCCATCGTGGCCTTGTCGGTCTCGATCTCGGCGATGATGTCACCGGCCGAAATCTCGTCGCCCTCTTTCTTGAGCCATTTCGCCAGCGTGCCCTCTTCCATCGTGGGCGAGAGCGCGGGCATCAGAATCTTGGTTGCCATCTGTCTTTCCCCCCTCAGGCGTTCTGCGGCGCGACATCGGTGTAGATGTCGGTGTAAAGTTCATCCACGGAGGGCTCCGGGCTCTCCTTGGCGAAATCGGCGGCGCCGTTGACGATCGCCTTGATATCCTTGTCGACCTGCTTGAGCTCGTCCTCGGTCGCGTGCTTGCCGGTCAGCAGGAGCTGACGGACCTGCTCGATCGCGTCACGCTCTTCGCGCATCTTCTGCACTTCTTCGCGGGTCCGGTATTTCGCCGGGTCCGACATCGAGTGGCCGCGATAGCGATAGGTCTTGATCTCGAGGATGTAGGGGCCCTTGCCCGCGCGGCAGTGCGCGACGGCCTTCTCGCCAGCCTGCTTCACCGCCAGCACGTCCATCCCGTCGACTTCCTCGCCGGAGATGCCGTAGGCAATGCCGCGCTCGTAGAAGTCGGGCGACTTGGTCGCGCGCTTCACGCTGGTGCCCATCGCGTACTGGTTGTTCTCGATCACGAAAACGACCGGAAGATCCCAGAGCTGCGCCATATTGTAGGTCTCTGCGACCTGACCCTGGTTCGCCGCACCGTCGCCGAAATAGGTGAAGGTGACGTTGTCGTTGCCCTTGTACTTATCCGCGAAGGCGAGGCCCGCACCGATCGGCACCTGCGCCGCGACGATGCCGTGGCCGCCGTAGAAATGCTTCTCTTTTGAGAACATGTGCATCGAGCCGCCCTTGCCCTTCGAGTAACCGCCGTCGCGGCCCGTGAGCTCGGCCATGACGCCTTTCGGGTCCATCCCGCAGGCGAGCATGTGCCCGTGGTCGCGATAGGAGGTGACGCGCTTGTCGCCTTCCTTCGCCGCAGCCTCGAGGCCGACGACCACCGCTTCCTGCCCGATATAGAGGTGGCAGAAGCCGCCGATCAGACCCATGCCGTAAAGCTGACCGGCCTTCTCTTCGAAGCGCCGGATCAGCAGCATGTCGTGGTAATATTGCTTGAGTTCCTCGGCCGAGACATTCGCGCCCGCTTTGGCGCCGCTCGCCGAGCCTTTCCGTGCTGCCATTGGTCAGACCTCCCTTGGCCGGAATAGTTTAGCGTTAAACCATTCCTTACAGCAATGCCGGGCCGAAGGCAATGACCCCGCGGCATCGCAGGGCGGGAATGGCGCTCACGTTTCAACTAGGGCCGGTGAGGCAGTTTTCGAGCGATGTTTGTGCCGCAAAAACGGGCAGGCCGAGTAGCCTCTCAGCGGATCACGATCTCGTCGGAGCGCATCGCGCCCAGCACTTCGCGCGCCTGACTGTCGAGAAGATCCAGATCGAGGTAATCGTCGGAGAGGCGATGGGTCAGGTTGGCCATCCGGTCGACCTTGGCGCGCAGCGCATCGCGCTCGGCGCGCTTGGCGTCGATCTCCGCTTCGATCTGCACGCGGCTGAGAATGCCGTAGCGTCCCTGTACGGCGGCAAAGGCGAAATAGGCGCCGAGCACCACCGCCACGGTCACGAAAATCAGAGGCCCGATCGTGGGGCGTCTCATAACCATTGTCCTGCCTCTCTTCCGTATCGGCCGCGCTCCGTCCCCCGGAGCCGCGTCCTGACCTCTGCCGGGCCCTGTATCTCGAATCATGTCACATGTGATTCGTCATTGGAATCCCCCCTGCGATCAATTCTGCAAAGATTCCGCGCAGAGTTGCGCGTCGGCGAATTGTCTCGCATGCACCGCCCTTGGTTGCGCACAAACTTGTTCCCACCCGCGCATCTGGCTAAGCAGGCACTGATGGAAACGCGCGCATGTGAGCATCTCCGGATTCATCGAGGCGATCGGATCGAAGAAGATTCGGCTCTTCGGCATCACCGCGCCCCCCGCCGCCGACGCGCGACGGTCCGGCCCTCGTCGCTATCGTGAAGACTATCGGTGATTACATCCTCGAATGGCTGGAAAGGCACACGGTGACCAGCGCCCGTCACGTCTGTCTCTACGACACTGGCTGCACCGACGACACGCTGGCGAAATCGGCGCACGATACGCTTCAGCGCCCGGGCGCTGGCACCGGTGACAGAATATGCGGATACTTTCAGAAGAAGATGTCCTCGGCCTCCTGTGCCACGGATACGAAATCCGCCGAGGATGACGGGAAGACCCCGGCATGCACCTCGCGCTCTGCGGGCATGGTGTAACTCGCCTCGACCGCGTCCAAAAAGCTGGCGATGTCGTTCGAAATCTCGCCCTGGAAGGCATTGTTCGTGTTCGGAGGAAGCGCCGATCGTGCTTCGCTCAGCAAGCGCACCAACGCGGCCCGGCTATCCCGCAGGGGACCATCGCGGTCGGCGCGGACCATATCTGTCATGCCGTCCAACGCGGCGCCGAGTTCCGCCGCGAGGCTCTCCATGGCCCTGACCGCAGAGATATCCGCGCCGCTCTGCTCGTCCGGGGAAAGGAAGACCGCGGCGCTCGACTCCTGCAACAGGGCCAGGCGGACGATCCCGGCGATCCCGGCCGCGATCTCGAGTGTGCAGTCGCGCAGCTGCTCCGACACTTCGAGCGTCGCTCCGCCGTCCGGCCCCAGACGGCCGGAGACCAGGGTCGCGTTTATCCCGAGCAGCTGGATGCGTTCGTCGAGACGGGATATTTCCGCGGCGGACGCGGCACTGCGGGCGTAAAGGGCCGAGAGAGCGGCCATGTCCGGCGCGATCCGATCACGCTGTGCTGCAAGTTGCTCTGCCCCGGTCGCCAGCCGGCGGGCGCGTTCGGCCACGCCGGCCAGTGATCTTGCCAAGGGAGCCTCGGCGATGCCGGCGAGTTCGACGCGCGCGTTTTCGACCTGCACTCCCATCCGATCGAACTCCGGCAGGGCGGCCTCGATGCCCATCCCCAAGTCGTCGATCGCCGCGTGCAGCTGTCGCTGCGCGAGCGTCCGGGCGGCAGGTCTTACGCCCGCCGGACCGGCCTCGCCGCGCGCCGCCATCGCCTCGACATGTTCCAGCCTCTGCCGCGCCGCGTCACCGCATTGAAGATGGGTCACCGCGCTTTGGAGGGCGGATCCGAGACGCTGCCGCGCTTCTCCGACCTGTTCCACGGCCCGGAGCGGCAAGGAATTGCCACGCAGCGCACCGAGCAGAGCAGAGATTTCCCTTCGAACATCCCCGATGTCTTGCGCGGTCCGTTTCATGCCGCGGATCTCCGGGGCGAGGTGGGCCAGCTGCCGGTCGCCCTGCGCCAGTTCCTCCCCCAGCTCTGCCACCGCGCGATCGATCCTGTCGAGGATTGTCCGGGCCTCCGTGGCGAAGCGCGCCAACGACCCCTCGTTCATGGCGCGGCTGACGACGAGGGCATTGGTCGCGATCATTCGCGCAAGCCGAATTCTGCGGACCTGAGCGGGGATCAGAGCACGGATCTCTGCGGCATTGCCGAGCAGCATTTCGGCCGCCTCGTCGAGCATGCCGAACTGGGCTTCGACCTTTTCGAGGAGCGTCCCGACGTCGCGCGCTGCCTCGTCGAGCCGTTTCAATCCCTCCTGGCCGGACGCCTCGGAGACGCGTCCCAGCATGGTCTGCATCGTACGGAGATCGTCGAGCCGTGCGAATAGCGCGGTCGATGCATTCAGGAAGACGGTTTCCAACTCGCCCGCCAGCTGCGCCGAAACTGTTCGGAGGGCGGCAAGCGACCGCGTGATATCATCGGTCATGCCGCACCGACCCGCATCTCGTACCGCGCGATCTCCGTCGCCAGCCCCTGCAGCGGAACCGCCCGTTCAGCGGCGCCGATGCGCATCGCCTCACCGGGCATCCCCCACACGACCGAGGTCGGCTTGTCCTGAGCGATGGTCTGGGCGCCGACCGCCCGCATCTCGGCCAGCCCGCGCGCGCCGTCATCGCCCATGCCCGTCATCAGGATCCCAAGCGCCGCCGGCCCGGCGGCGATCGCCGCCGAGCGGAACAGAACATCCACTGAAGGTCGATGCCGTGCGACATAGGGCCCATCGAGAATCCCCACGCGATAGCCCGCGCCTTGCCGCCGCAGAATGAGGTGGCGATCGCCCGGTGCGATCAGCACGCTGCCCGGGACGGGGCGGTCGCCATCGACCGCCTCGCTGACACTGACCGAACAGAGACCATCGAGCCGCCGGGCGAAGGCCGCTGTGAATTTCTCCGGCATGTGCTGGACGATCACGACCGGTGGCGTCGTCGGGGCCAGCCGCGGAAGCAGCGTCGCCAGCGCCTCCGTCCCCCCGGTCGAAGCGCCGATCACCACGAGCGGCCCGACGCCGGAGGGGATCGGCGCGCCGGGACGTGGCGGAGGCAGGATGACGTCGGCCGTAAGTTTCGGCCCAGGCGAGAGCTGGGTCGGCTCTGCCTTCAGTCGGGCGGACGCGCGATCGCCGAAGCCGCGAAGTCCGCCTGCCTTCGCAGCGGCGCGTACGGCGTCGGAGAGCCGGATCTGTGCTTCCTGCCGGGCCTCGGGTGAGGTCAGGCGCGGCTTGCCCACGACCTCGCGGGCCCCAATTTCCAGCGCGCGCATCGCGGCATGCGAGCCGGCATCGGTATGGCTCGAACAGACGACGACGGGCAGCGGGTGCTGTGCCATTATCTTGGCCAGAAAAGTCAGCCCATTCATACGCGGCAATTCCAGATCCAGCAGCATCACATCGGGCAGCGCATCGCGCATTTTCTCTGCCGCGTCGAAAGCATCGCGGGCGGTCGCCGTCACCCGAATGGCCGGATCCGCGCCCAGAAGTTCGCACAGCGCCTTTCGCGCGGAGGCGCTGTCATCGACGATCAGAACATTGATCTGCGCCATCAAGTCGCTCCTTCGTTGCGGAACACGCCGGGGGCCATCTGAACGAGCGAAGGCACCTGCACGATCATGGACTCGGAATGGCCGACGATCAGGTAGCCGCCGCGACGCAGGTGTCGCGCCAGCGCGGCGAGCACCCGGTGCTGCGTCGGCGGGTCGAAATAGATCAGGACGTTGCGCAGCATGACAACGTCCAGACCGGTTTCGATCGGATAGGGTATCTCCATCAGGTTCATCGGTGCGAACCGGACCCGCGCACGGAGTTCCGGCACAATTCGTGCCTGCCGAACCGGGCCTTTCCTGCCCTGCATGAGATAGGCGTCGCGCAATGCCGGGGGGACCGGCTCCAGATCCGATAGCGGAAAGACGGCGTTTTGCGCGATCTGCAGCACCCGGTGAGAGATGTCGGTGCCGAGTATGGCCCAATCCAGCCGGCGATCAGCCTGTGCCGCACGGGCCAGCAGCATTGCCGCCGACCATGCTTCGGCCCCGGTCGAGGCTGCCGCGCTCCAGAGCCGGAACCGGACCGTCCGTCCAGCGGGCGCAGGCGCGAGGCATTCGGGAATGATACGCTCCTCCAGAAAGCGGTAATGTGCCGGCTCCCGGAAGAAGTCGGTCTTGTTGGTGGTTATCAGATCGATGATCCGGGGCAATTCTTCGCGCATTGCTCCATCGTCGAACAGGTGACCGAGATATGCGTCCAGCGTGGGGAATCCGAGCGCGACCATACGCTTGCGCAGGCGCGACTCGATCATCACGTTTTTAGACTCCCGCAACCGGATGCCGCTGACCTCGTGAACGAGGTCGCGGAACCGATCGAGCCTGGCGTGGCTGGTGCTGGTTGCCGTGTCTACCATTGTCAGGCGGCGAATGCGGCCGACGCGAGAACAGCGACATCGTCCGCGAAGAGCCCGTCGACATCCAGCACTGTCACGAAGGCGCCGTCACGCCGACCGATGCCGGCCACCATAGATTCGTGCCATTTCAGCAAACCCGCCTCGGCCAGCGGCCGGGTGACAGCCTCGTCGAGCTCTGTCACCTCGATTACCTGGTCGACCCGGAGCCCGACACTGTGATCGGCGTCACCATCGCCGCGCAGCCCCAAGACAATGATCCGCGTATCTGGCGCGTCATCGCAGTCGGGGCGTCCCAGAAGACGGCGCAGATCGATCACCGGTACCGAAGCGCCGCGCCGGTCGATCAGCCCCAGCAGATGTGCTGGCGTTCGGGGCAGTGGAGTGATTGGCCGCACGTCCAGAATCTCGACCACAGGCGCAACGGGCAGAGCGAAAAGCGTGTCCGCCAGTCCGAAGGTGACGACGGTACGGTGGTTCTGTGTCATGTCTTCGCATCCTTGCTGTGGGACTTGTGTCTGATCATGCAGCGTTGCGGCCGGCCCGGGTGAACTGAGCATCCAGCTCGTCCTCGCTGACGGTCATGTCGAAATCGAAGCCACCGGACTTGGGTGGCGATTTGGGCTGCGCGGCCGATGCCCGTCGTTGCGGTTTGCGGCCGGTGGACGTGGACGACGCCGCGTGCCCGGCGGGAGCGGCCATCCCGTCAGCCAGCCGGAACAGCGACATCGTCGCGCGCAGTGTCTCGGCCTGAGCCGACAGCTCTTCGGCGGTCGACGACAACTGCTCGGACGCCGAAGTATTTTCCTGCGTGACCTTGTCCAGCTGCTGGATCGCCAGATTCACCTGTGTGGCGCCGGTGGCCAGCTCCTGACTGGCGCCGCTGATCTGGCTGACCAGTTCGGCGGTGCGTTCAATGTCGGGGACCAGACCGTCGAGCATCCGGCCGGCATCCTCGGCAGCCTTGACCGTGTCCGAAGACAGTCCGCTGATCTCCCCGGCCGCGGTTTGGCTGCGCTCTGCCAGCTTACGCACCTCGGAAGCGACCACGGCGAAGCCTCGGCCATGTTCACCTGCGCGCGCGGCTTCGACCGCCGCGTTGAGAGCCAGGAGGTCGGTCTGGCGCGCAATTTCCTGCACCACCATGATGCGCTCCGCAATGGTCTGCATCGCAGTTACGGCGCGCGACACCGCCAAGCCCGAAGCCCGGGCGTCCTCGGCCGATTTCTTGGCCATGCCCTCGGTTTCGGACGCGTTCTCGGCCGTCTGCTTGATGCTGGCGGTCATCTGCTCCATCGAGCTCGACGCTTCCTCGGTCGAAGAGGCCTGCTCGGTCGCGCCCTGGCTGAGTTGTTCTGACGTGCTCGCCATCTCGCCGGCGCCCGAGGCGACGTTGCTGGCACCGCCGGTAACTTCGCCGACGATGTCGCGCAGCTTCTCGACCATGATGTTCTGCGCGCGCAGCAGATCGGTCACCTCGTCGTTGCCGCGCAACGTGGCCGTTTGCGTCAGATCGCCGTCCGAGACGCGGCGCGCCAGTTCGATCGAGCGATTCAGCCCGCGCGAGATCGTCATCACGATCCACGTGGCTGTCAGGGCGCCGAGCACCACGGCGGCGATCATCAACCCGATCACGGTCTGTCGCGCTTTGGCGTAGAGCGCATCGGTGTTCCGGATCGCCTCGGCCATGATGGCATGGTTGGAAGCCAGAATTGCGTCGAGGCTTGTCTGCATTTCGGTCCACTGGGCTTGTCCATCGCTCGACACGAGCCGGTAGCCCGACAAAGCCCCGTCGTTGTCGGCCATGCCCATCGCGCGATTGTTGATGTCGCGCAGCTTGGCGTTGATGTCGGTATAGGTGGCGATTTCCGCCTTGCCCTCGGATGTCGCAAGGGCAAGCAGGTCGGTGACCAAAGCGTCATGGGCCTTTCGCCCGGCTGCGAGTTCGCTGCGCAATTCGGTCCGCATGGAAGCGCGTTCGCTCAGCAGATATTCCCGCACGTTGCGCTGGATGCGCAACTGCTCAGCATTCAGTTGCTGGGACAATTCGATCCTGCGCGCGGAGTTGTTGACCAATTCGCCCAAACGATCGTTGAGGCGTCCGAGATCGCGGATCGCGAATGCGAGGCCAGTGCCAGCGAGGGCAATCAGAAGAACGAATGTGGCGGCCAGTTTGAGTTTCAAGGTAAATCGCATCAGGCATGCTCCGGTTGCGGTGTGGACCCCGCGGACGTTGCGCCGGGCCTTTCTGGTTGGGCGGTTCGCCCGATGAGAAAATCGCCGAAGATCGTCGACAGGTCGGGTATCGTGACGAAGCGGCCGGACCAGCGTCCGACGGCGGCGACGTAGCGGGGCGGCCAGCGGCTGCCGACCGGAGGTATGCGTTCGATGGATTCGGGCGGGATGCGCGTGACCTCATGCACGCTGTCGGCGAGGATGCCGACAATGCTGCGCTGGTCTTCGAGATCGAGATCGAGGACCAGAACACGGGCCGCGATCCCCCCGGTGGCGCGCGGCATTCTCAGCGGAACCCGCAGGTCGGCGAGCGGCACCACGGCGCCGCGAACGTTGATCAACCCGGCGACGAAATCGGGCGCACCGGGCACGCGGGTCATGGCGCCCGGTTCGAGTACCTCGCGCAGCTGCGCTGTCGGGACCGCCAGTGTTTCACCGGCGAGGTGAAAGGTGACGAGATCACCGTCGAGCGCGCGGGGGTCGCTGTTCAGGGTCATGCCGCCTCCTGACCGGTTTCGGCCTCGCTATGGCCGCGCGCGACCAGTTGCGGGACGTCGAGGATCAGCGCCACCGCGCCATCGCCCAGGATCGTCGCGCCGGAGAACGCCTTGAGCCCGGCATGCAGCGGCGAGAGCTGCTTGATGACGGTCTGATTGGTGCCGATGATGCGGTCCACCACCAGTCCGACGCGGCCATCGCTGCTGGTCACGACGATCACCTTCTGATGCGGGCCGGGTGCGCCGGGACTGTCCAGCAGATGGCGCAGGCGCAGGAAGGGCACCAGGCTGTCGCGAATGTCGAGAAATGCGTTGCCGCTGTCGGGCATGGCCATCTCGGCGGGAAGCTCGACGATCTCATCGACTGCGGCCAGCGGGATCACGAAACGTTCGTTCGCCACCTCGATCAGCAGACCGTCGACGATGGCGAGGGTCAGCGGCAGGCGCAGGGTAACCGTCGTGCCGTGGCCGGGTTCGCTCGTGACCTCGAGCGTCCCGCGCAGCGCCTCGATCGTGCGCCGCACCACGTCCATGCCGACTCCGCGCCCCGACAACTCAGTCACCGTGGCGGCGGTCGAGAAGCCCGGAACGAAGATGAGTTGGAAGAGCGCGTCGTCGCTCAGCTCGGCGGTTTCGGCGATCAGCCCGCGCTCCACGGCCCGGTCGCGGATCGCGGCACGGTCGAGACCGCGTCCGTCGTCGCCAAGCGAGATCAGCACCTCGGCCCCGGAGTAGCGGGCCTTCAACCGGATTTCTCCGGTCTCGGGCTTACCCATCGCGCGCCGGGTCGCCGCATCCTCCAGGCCGTGGTCGGCGGCGTTGCGGATGATATGCATGAGCGGGTCCGTCAACCGCTCGACAACGGTCTTGTCCAGCTCGGTCTCCTCGCCCTCGACCGTGAAAGTGAGCGACTTTCCCAGACTGCCGGTCAGATCATGGACCAGCCGGCGGAAGCGTCCCGTGATCGCGCCGATCGGGGTCATGCGGATCGACATCGTCGTGTCGCGCATCGCCGTGGTCAGGCGCTGAATGTCTTCGGCCACCGCG
The DNA here is from genome assembly GCF_002213165.1 of Thioclava sp. F1Mire-8. Lineage (NCBI taxonomy): Bacteria > Pseudomonadati > Pseudomonadota > Alphaproteobacteria > Rhodobacterales > Paracoccaceae > Thioclava > Thioclava sp. F1Mire-8. The sequence continues at coordinate 275,073 of NZ_NBNY01000001.1, forward strand.
ATCAGCCCGGGGTCGCCGGACTGTGAGGCCAGTTCGATCAGCCGGGCCTCTGCGATCACCAGTTCCCCGACACGGTCCATCATGTCGTTGAGGCGCTCGGCCGGCACCCGCATGAGCGCACCGGAGCCGCGGCTAGCCCCCTCCGCGGGCCGGGCCGGCGCCGGATCGGTTGCGGGTTCCTGTTCCGGGGCCGTAGATTCCTTGCTCGCGCGTTGCGGGGGCAGGGGGTCCGCCGGTTCCGACGACTCGAGTTCGAGGCGGAGGCCGTTCTCGTGGAACAGGAAGACGCCGCGGATATCGTCCTCGGTCGCGGTTGAGTCGATCCACGCCTCCCATCCGAGGTAGAGCTGCAGCGGGTCCAGCGCATCGAGGGGCGGAATCTCGTCGGTCAAGGCAAGGATCTGCGCCGCGCCAAGGTGTTGCAATTCCTCCAGTACCAGTTCTGGTCGGCCGCCCAGCGTTGGCGTGTCCGGTGGCAGGAAAAAACGCAGGTGCCTGCCGGGCGCGGCCGGCGGAGCGTCGGAGGTGAGATGGTCGGCGAGCCGCTTGAGGATGGCGTTGCCGTCATCGCGCGCAGCCCCGGATAGCAGGCCAGCGACGTGATCGCGCGCCGCGAGGCTGATCGTGATCAGGTCTTCGTCCACCGGCACCGTCCCCTCACGTACGGCTACGAATGCCGTCTCGAAGTCATGCAGGAAACCGGCGATGTCGGTGCGCCCGAACATCGCGCCGGATCCCTTGAGGGTATGCAGATCGCGGAAAACCCCGTCGATCAGCCCACGGTCCCCCGGGGCGTCCTGCAAGGCCAGCAACTGCTGCTCCAGGCTTTCCACGAGGCTCTCGGCCTCCGCGCGGAAGGTGTCGAGAGAGTCTTCGTCCATCATGTCCCCACCACCTTGCCGATTACCGAAAGGAGTTTCTGCTGGTCGAACGGCTTCACCATCCAGCCGATGGCTCCCGCCGCGCGGGCCTTGTCCTTGATCGCGGCTGCGGTTTCGGTCGACAGGAAGACGATTGGCACGCCGAGGTTGGCGGGGCGTGCCCGGAACGCCTGGCAGAACCCCAGCCCGTCGAGCCGGGGCATGTTCTGGTCCGTGATGACCGCATCGAAGCTACGGGTCCGGCTGATGTCCAGCGCGTCCTGCCCGTCCACCGCAGTGGCCACGTCGTAGCCAGCGCTCTTCAAGGTCGTGGCGATCATTTGTCGGACCGACAGGGAGTCGTCGACCACCAGAATACTGCGTGTCATCTATTGAAACCTCAGTCGGAATTCGAAGGCGTCTCGGAAAGCGCGCGCGGAAAGAGATGACCGGAGCCTCGCGCCCGAGATCGCGGCGCAATCGGGGAAGTTGCGGAGGCGCCAGCCCCGTAACGTCGAGCCGGAGGCATCGGGAGTCGGTTGCATGAACGAGACCTCGTGTTTCTTGGGCCGGGAACAAAGCGGTCACACGAGGCATAGCAACGCCGCCTTAAGGCTTCCCTAAAGACGCCGCTGAATTTGCCGCCGTCTCGATCGGAGAAACGAAACCGCTGGGAATCGCGGTGCAAGGGGAGTGGATATGCATGGCGGCGGCGACCACGCCAGCGCCCTGCGCTGTTTCACCGGTGCGAACCCCAAGGCGAACGCGCCGCAAGAGACACGACAGACCCGCTTTGCGCGGGCTCCGCGTGGAGGCTCGCCGAGCATGAAAAGGGGCTGCCGCGCCTTAGGTCTGGCAACAAGAAAAAGAGGGCGCGGTAGGTTCCGCGCCCTCTCAGCGTTCATCGTCTGCCCACCGATCCCATCGGCGCGGCAGCGGGTATGCGCGTGCCGTTGCCCCCTTTCCGACACGGCGTCGGAGGTGTCCAACCGGCAGCTATGAATCGGGCAGAGCCCCTTGATCGGTAACCGATCTTACCCGGCCACAGACGCCGCATGGATCGAGGTGATCGCATCTTCCAGCATCGCGTTGAATTCCTCGTCCGACTGCTGGGCCGAGAGGCCCTCGGTCAGCGCGCGCGAGAAGGACGCGATCATGCCGGTGTTCTTGGCCAGCTTCTCGTTCGCCTCGTCGCGCGAATAGCCGCCCGAGAGCGCCACGACCTTCAGCACCTTCGGGTGATCGACCAGCGGCTTGTAGCGGTTCGGCTCGGTCGGCAGCGAGAGCTTCAGCATCACCTGCTTGCCCTCGGGCACCGCGTCGAGATGGCTCAGAATCTCGGCCAGCAGCATCTGCTCGGCCTCGTCCTTGTCGGAGATCGAGATCGTCACTTCCGGCTCGAGGATTGGCACGAGTCCGTGGCTGAGCACCTGCATCCCGAGCTCGAACTGCTGATCGACGATCGCCTTGATGCCGCCGACATTGGCCGCGGAGATCACCGAGCGCTCCTTGGTGCCGAAGATGCCCGCCTTCACGGCACGCTCGAGCAGAGCGTCGAGGTTCGGGATCGGCTTCATCAGCTGCACGCCGTGCTCCTCGGCCTCGAGGCCCTTGTCGATCTTCAGGAAGGGCACCACACCGCGCTTTTCCCAAAGATAGGTGGCGGTGGGGGTGCCGTCGATGTCACGATCCATCGTCTGCTCGAACAGGATCGCGCCCACCACTTTCTCGCCGGTGAAGGCGGGGGATTTGATGATCCGCGAGCGCATCTGGTGGATCAGGTCGAACATCTCGTCTTCGCTGTTATAGGCATCTTCCTCGATGCCGTAGAGCCGCAGCGCCTTGGGGGTGGAGCCGCCCGACTGGTCGAGGGCCGCGATGAAGCCGTTGCCCTCGCGCATCTGCTCGGTCTGCTTGGCGTTGGACATGGGAATTCCTCCTGCGGGATATAGGGTCGTCTGAAGGGATAGTTTCCGCGCCGGGGCGATGCAACGCTGGTGACGCTAACATATCGAAACGGCGCGCATTTTGGCGTGTCCTCGCCGGCCCCGCCCTCGCGCGCCTTGAAACGCTGCGCGAAAAGACAAGGCCGGGGTGCTTTCGCAGCCCCGGCCCGATCCGTTTGCTCTTTCCTGTCTCCCGCCCGTTTTCAGGGCGCGCGGCTCAGCTTTGCTGGTCGAGCGCCGCCACTCCGGGCAGGACCTTGCCTTCCATCCATTCGAGGAAGGCACCGCCAGCGGTAGAGATATAGGAGAAATCCTTCGCCGCACCGGCCTTGTTGAGCGCGGCCACCGTGTCGCCGCCGCCCGCGACCGAGATCAGCTTCTCCTCGCGCGTCAGCTCGGCCGCTTTCGCCGCCGCCGCATTGGTCGCCGCATCGAAGGGTGCGATCTCGAAGGCGCCGAGCGGGCCGTTCCAGATCAGCGTGCGCGAGTTCTCGAAGACCTTACTGATTTCCTCGACCGATTTCGGTCCGGCATCGAGGATCATCGCATCCGCGGGGCAGGCGTCATTGGCCACGGTCTCGTTCTCGGCCCCCGCCTTGAACTCGCGCGCCACGACCACGTCGACGGGCAGGTGGATCTTGCAGCCCGCAGCCTTGGCCTTCTCCATGATCTCCTTCGCCGTGTCGGCCATGTCGCGCTCGGCCAGCGATTTGCCGACGTCGATGCCTTGCGCCACGAGGAAGGTGTTCGCCATGCCGCCGCCGATGATCAGGTGATCGACCTTCGCCACCAGATTGCCGAGCAGGTCGAGCTTGGTCGAGACCTTCGCCCCGCCCACGACTGCCGTCACCGGACGGTCGGGATCGCCAAGCGCCGCCTCGAGGGCTTTCAACTCGGCCTCCATCAGGCGACCGGCCGCGGCGGGCAGGATCTTCGCGATGCCTTCGGTCGATGCGTGCGCCCGGTGCGCGGCCGAGAAGGCGTCGTTGACATAGACCTCGCCAAGCGCGCCCATCTCGGCGGCCAGCATGGGGTCGTTCTTCTCTTCGCCGGCGTGGAAACGGGTGTTCTCCAGCAGCAGAACCTCGCCCTTCTGCAGCGCGCCCACGGCTTCCTTCGCAGGGCCGCCGATGCAGTCCTTTGCGAATTTCACCGGAAAGCCGAACGCCTTCTCCAGCGCGGGCACCAGCGGCTCGAGGCTCATCTCCGGCACGACCTGCCCCTTGGGGCGCCCGAAATGCGCCAGCAGCACCGGCTTGCCGCCCTTCGACATGATGTCCTGCACGGTCGGCACGATCTTCTCGATCCGCGTCGCGTCGGTCACTTTTCCGTTCTCCACGGGCACGTTGATATCCACGCGCACCAGCACGACCTTGCCGTCCAGATCGACCTCGTCGAGGGTTTTCCAAGCCATGATATCACTCTCCCAATCTGCGCAGGGGGCCATCGCGAATGTGGCCCGCTCCCGCGGCTTGCGTTCTTCTTGCCTGCGGCGATGGGTCGCGTCAACACGGCGGACCGAACTGCGGCGCTTTGTCCTTGCCGCGCAAGGGCCTCGCTCCTATGGTCGGCCCAAATTTCAACGGAGGACCCAATGGCCGATATCAAGGATCCCGAGAACACGATCATCATCGAGCTCAAGGACGGGCCGGTCGTGATCGAGCTGCTCAGCGACGTCGCCCCGAAACATGCCGAGCGCATGAAGCAGCTCGCCCGCGACGGCGCCTATGACAACGTGGCCTTCCACCGCGTGATCGAGGGCTTCATGGCCCAGACCGGCGATGTCGCGAACGCCAATATGGAAAAGGACTACAATCCGGGCCGTGCGGGCACGGGCGGGTCGCAATATCCCGACCTTCCGGCGGAATTCTCGAAGCTGCCGCATGATCGCGGGACGCTGGGCGCTGCGCGCTCGCAGAACCCGAACTCGGCCAATTCGCAGTTCTTCATCAACTTCAAGGACAACCACTTCCTGAACGGTCAATACACGGTCTATGGCCGCGTGATTTCGGGGATGGAGCATGTCGACAAGATCGCGCGCGGCGAGCCGCCGGCGAACCCCGACCGGATGATCTCGGTGAAGGTGGCCGCCGATGCGTAATATCCTGCGCCGCACCGTCCTCGCCGCCGCCGCGAGTCTCGTCGTCTCGGCGCCCGCCGCCTTCGCGCAAGACAGCTCTGGCGTGCCGGATACCGGCGGGCCGAAGCTCGTGCTGCAGATCGGCGGTCAGACCGAAGGCAAGGTCGTGATCGACCTGCTCACCGACAAGGCCCCGAAAGCCGCCGAACGGCTGATGAAGCTCGCCAAGGAAGGCAAATACGACGATGTCGTCTTCCACCGCGTGATCGACGGCTTCATGGCCCAGACGGGCGATGTGCAATTCGGCAAGAAGGGCGGAGATACCTCGATGGCCGGGATGGGAGGCTCCGATCTGCCCGACCTTCCGGCGGAATTCTCGAACATCTCCTTTCAGCGCGGCATCGTGGGCATGGCCCGCTCCGCCGATCCGAACTCGGCAAATTCGCAGTTCTTCATCATGTTCGCCCCCGCGCCCCATCTCGACGGTCAATATACCGTCGTGGGTCATGTCGTGAGCGGCATGGACGTGGTCGACAAGATCAAGAAGGGCGACGCGGCGCGCAACGGCGTGGTCGAGGATCCCGATTACATCGTCAAGGCGACGGTGGAAGACAAGTAAGACGGGCAAGGGGGCTTCGGCCCCCTTTCTCTTGCGCAGGCAGTCACTTTCGGCTTGGCCCAAATATCCCCGGGGGTGAGGCGGGATCAGCGGCCTTCCAGTGGAAGGACGCCCCGGCGAACGCCCGAAGCGCAAGCGAAGGGCCGTCAGCGCGGGGCAGCGCCCCTCCCAGCTTTTACAGCCGCGCGATGCGCTCGGTCAGGAGCGTGTAGAACCCTTCCGCATCCAGATCGCCCATGAACATCGCATTCGGCGCCCGGTCGGTCACGCGCCACCAATCGGCGACGGTCATGCCCATGGTCAGCTCCGACGTCGTCTCGATCTCGACATTGATATGCCGCCCTGTGAACAGGTCGGGCTTGAGCAGATAGGCGATCACGCATGGGTCGTGCAGCGGCGCACCTTCCGAGCCGTATTTTGCCATGTCGAAGCGCTCGAAGAAATCGGTCCAGCTGGCGACCGCATGGCCGACGCGGGTGCCGAGATTGCGGAACGCTTCGACGCGGGCGCGGGTGGTGAGCGCCTTATGCGTCACGTCGAGCGGCATCACCACCAGCGGCACGCCGGATGTGAACACGATCTCGGCGGCCTGCGGATCGACATGGATGTTGAACTCGGCGGCGGGCGTGGTGTTGCCCACCTCGAAATAGGCGCCGCCCATCAGCACGATCTCGGCGATCTTCTCGGCGATATCGGGGGCGCGGCGCAAGGCGGTCGCGATATTGGTGAGCGGGCCCAGCGGGCAGAGCGTCACGCTGCCGGCGGGATGATCGCGCAGGGTCTCGATCAGGAAGTCGACCGCGTGCTGGTCCTGCAGCGGCATCTGAGGCTCGGGCAGTTCGATCCCGTCGAGCCCGGTCTTGCCGTGGACGTATTCCGCGGTCACCAGTTCGCGCGCGAGCGGCCGGTCGCAGCCCGCATAGACCGGCACATCCGTGCGTCCGGCAAGTTCGCACACCACGCGCGCGTTCTTGGATGTCAGCGGCAGCGGCACGTTTCCGGCGACGCAGGTGATGCCCAGGACTTCCAGCTCGGGGCTGGCCAGAGCCAGCAGGATCGCCACCGCGTCATCCTGTCCGGGATCGGTGTCGATGATGATCTTGCGCGCCATGTTCGCCTCCTTCGTGGGTTCCGCGCGACCTTGGCGCGGCGGCGCGGCGATGTCCAGATATGGGGGCGGATGACGGTGAGGCGCACCAAATCAACAATACCTATGCGTGTGTTCGCCCCGAAGCTTTCCAGCCACCGGCCACATTTGGCCACATTCGGTCTTTAGACAAATTGCTGCAGGGAAGGACACCCAGACATGAACCAGCATCACGTTTTCATTGCAGCGCCCGCTTCGGGGGGGATGAGTGGCCGGATGGCCCGCACGCTTGGCTGCGGACAGGACGCTCTGGCCCGCGCAGGCTATGGGCAGGCCGTGATCGGTGCAGCAGCCAGTGGCCGTGTCCATCTTGATTCGCAATTGATCGGCGATGCGGCGGCGGGGCTCTATCACCTCTTCGCCCGAGCCCAGGAACGGGCCGAGCGGTTTCGCGCAGCGCTGGCCGGGACGGTCGGTCGCGTGGTGCTCTACGCGCCGAGCTATGAAGACTATTACCCGGCGCTCTGGCGTGACCTCGCCGCCCGCCGCCCGCTCAAGCCCTTCGCCGAGCTGACGCCGCGCCTGATGGCGCGCCCGCGTCGCTGGGTCGACGTGGTGCGTGATCTGAAGGCGGGGCTCGAACCCCGCGAGATCATCGTCTTGCCGCATGGCTCGCAGATCGGCGAGGCGCTGGCGGCGCTGGTGCCGGGCGCGTCGCTCGAGCCCGCGCCCGATGCCGAACCCAACCATTCCGATACGGTGATTGCGATGATGCAGCGTCTGCATCATTCGGGCGTCGTGATCGGGCCGAAGCAGAAACGCCGTCTGGCGCGGTTCCACGAGCATCAGCCGCAGGGCACGCCGATTGCGGAGTTCGACGCGCTCGACCGGGTCTCGCTGCAGCGCCGCTACGAGCAGGATCTGGAGCAGATGGCTGCCATCGACGGCGTGCGCATCGGCCCCGACGAAGCGTTGCAGATCGCCGCCCAGTAAACGGTTCGGTTCGCTCCTTTGCGAGAATGAAAAAAGCGGCGCCTTCTGGACGCCGCTTTCTTTTTTCGGAGGCACGCCTGCGATCAGCCGTCGAGATCGACCTCGTCGATCAGCTTCAGCGCGGTCGGGCGCAGTTCTGCCAGCTTCGCGAGGTCCAGCGTGTCGGGCGTGAACTCGCCCCAGCTTTGCACCAGCTCGGACCGCGCAACGCCCGGCTTGATCGGGAATTCGTGGTTGGTCTGAGCGTAGATTTCCTGCGCTTCATCGGAGACGAGGAATTCCATCAGCTTGAGCGCGTCCTCGCGGTTCGGCGCAGATTTGGTCATCGCCATGCCCGAGACGTTCATATGGGTACCGCCTTCCTCGAAGACCGGGAAGGTGATGCGCACGGAATTGGCCCATTGCGCCTGCTCGGGATCGGCGAGCATCTGGCCCATGTAATAGGTATTGCCCAGCGAAATGTCGCATTCGCCCGCCCAGATCGATTTCACCTGGCTGCGGTCATTGCCCTCGGGCGTCTTGGCGAGGTTCGCTTTCAGCCCTTCGAGCCATTCCTTGGTCGCCTCTTCGCCGTGATGGGCGAGATAGGCGGAGGTCAGCGCGACGTTGTAATCCGAGGTGAAGGAGCGGGTGCAGATGCGGCCCTTCCATTTCTCGGAGGCTAGGTCTTCATAGGTCGTCACCTCGCCATCGGCCACGCGCTCTTTCGAGGCATAGACGATGCGCGCCCGCGAGGTCAGGCCGAACCAGTGGTTCTCCGGATCGCGGAATTCGGCGGGGATCGCGTCTTGCAGCGCCGGGGCCTCGACCGCCTGCGTCACGTCGGCATTCACCACTTCGCTCAGCCGCGCGATATCGACGGTCAGCACCAGATCGGCGGGGGAGCGGTCGCCCTCGGCTTTGAGACGCTCGACCATGCCTTTCTCGACATAGGCGATGTTCACCGCGATCCCGGTCTCTTCGGTGAAGGCGTCGAGCACGGGCTGGGTCAATTCAGGCTGGCGGTGGGAATAGATGTTCACATCCGCAAGCGTCGGCGTGGCGAGGGCCGTGCCCATCAGGGCGAGGGCGAGGGTCCGGGTCATTGAAGTCTCCATTCGCGTTTTCGTGAGCGAAGAGGTAACGGCGGTTCACGAAGGCGTCAATGCCTGAGTGAAATAATCGGAATAATTTGCCGGCGCGCTTCCTGCCTCATTATTGGGCGTTCGATTTCGCAATAAGCAGGGGCAGGGCGTATTTTTCGAAATTGTTCCTTTCACCGATGCCCTCGCTCCGTCATCGTGAAGAAACGCGACATCCTATTGCGGGAGCGAGACTTATGGCGATCCATGCCAGCATCTATCACTTGACCCATTACCAATATGACCGCCCGGTGACGCTCGGCCCGCAGATCATCCGCCTGCGGCCTGCGCCGCATTCGCGCACCCGGGTGATCTCGCATTCGCTCAAGGTCTCGCCCGGCGGGCATTTCGTGAATCACCAGCAGGACCCCTATGGCAACTGGCTTGCGCGCTTCGTCTTTCCCGAGCCGGTGACCGAGCTGAAGATCGAAGTGGACCTCACGGCGGATATGACCGTCTACAACCCGTTCGACTTCTTCACCGAGGAATATGCCGAGGAATGGCCCTTCGACTATCCCGAGGAGCTGCGCGACGATCTGTCGATCTACCGCACGCCCGAGCCGGAAGGCCCGCGTCTGGCGCAGTTCATCGGCGAGATCGACTACACGATCAAAGGGACGGTCAATTTTCTTGTCGCGCTCAATGCGCATATCTCGAACGTCGTCGATTACACGATCCGCATGGATCCCGGCGTGCAGACGCCAGAGGAGACCTTGGAGAAACGCTCGGGCTCGTGCCGGGACAGCTCGTGGCTACTGGTTCAGGTACTGCGCCATCTCGGCTTCGCGGCGCGGTTCGTCTCGGGCTACCTGATCCAGCTGAAGCCCGATCTGGAGGCGCTCGACGGGCCGTCTGGCACCGATCACGACTTCACCGACCTGCACGCGTGGTGCGAAGTGTTCATCCCCGGCGCGGGCTGGATCGGTCTGGACCCGACGTCCGGATTGCTGACCGGGGAGAGCCATATCCCGCTGGCCGCCACTCCGCATTTCCGCAATGCCGCGCCGATCTCGGGGGGCTTTTCCTCGGTCGGCAGCCCGGAGGTGAGTTTCGCCTTCGACATGACGGTGGACCGGGTGGCCGAACATCCTCGCATCACCAAGCCGTTCTCCGACGAGGCATGGAAGCGGCTCAATGCGTTGGGGCGCAAGGTGGATGAAAGCCTGAAGGCGGGCGATGTGCGCCTGACGATGGGGGGAGAGCCGACCTTCGTCTCCATCGACGATTTCGAGAGCGACGAGTGGAACACCGCCGCCGTGGGCCCGCAAAAACGCGCGCTGGCCGATGAGCTGATCCGGCGGCTGCGCGACCGCTTCGCGCCGGGGGGGTTTCTGCATTACGGGCAGGGTAAATGGTATCCCGGTGAAAGCCTGCCGCGCTGGACCTTCTCGCTCTACTGGCGGCGCGACGGCAAGCCGATCTGGCGCGACGAAGATCTGATCGCCAAGGAGGGCGACGAGACCGGCGCGGGCCCGGAGGAGGCCGGCACGTTGATGCGCGGCATCGCGGAGCATCTGGGGATCGAGCCCGATCACGCGCAGCCCGCCTATGAAGACCCGGCTGAATGGATGCTCAAGGAAGGCAACCTGCCAGAGAACGTCACGCCCGAAGACAGCAAGCTGAAGAACCCCGAGGATCGCGCCCGTTTCGCCCGGGTCTTCAATCGCGGGCTGGAGACGCCCACGGGCTACATCCTGCCGGTGCAGCGCTGGCAGGCCAAGGCGCAGCCCGGCCATCGCTGGCGCTCGGAGAAGTGGAAGACCCGGCGCGGCAAGCTGTTCCTGATCCCCGGGGACAGCCCTGCCGGGTTCCGTCTGCCGCTGGGCGCGCTGCCCTATGTGCCGCCCGCGCAATATCCCTATCACTACGTCACCGATACCTCGCTGCCCAAAGGCGATTTGCCCGATTTCCATGCCGAGATGGAGAAGGCCGTCGCGAAGGGGTTGGTCGACAAGCCCACCGAGGAACACAGCCAGCCCGTCTCCGAGGCGCAATCGGCCGAGCCGGGCCAGACCATCGTGGAGCAGGATCTGGATACGATCGACGGCGTCGTGCGCACCGCGATCTCGGTCGAGCCGCGCGACGGGCGGCTGTGCGTCTTCATGCCGCCGACCGAGGATCTGGAGGACTATCTCGAACTGATCGCCGCCGCCGAGGAAAGCGCCAAGGCGATGGGGCTGCCGATCCATATCGAAGGCTACGCCCCGCCGCATGACCCGCGCCTCAACGTGATCCGGGTCGCGCCCGATCCCGGGGTGATCGAGGTGAATATCCATCCCGCTCATAGCTGGGAGGACTGCGTCGCCACCACCGAGGCGATCTATGAGGAGGCCCGCCAGTCCCGGCTGGGGGCCGACAAGTTCATGATCGACGGGCGCCATACCGGCACGGGGGGCGGCAACCATGTGGTTGTCGGCGGGGAGACGCTGCTCGACAGCCCCTTCCTGCGTCGCCCCGATCTGCTGAAATCGCTGATCCTGATCTGGCAGCGGCACCCGTCGCTGTCCTACCTGTTCTCAGGGTTGTTCATCGGTCCGACCAGCCAAGCCCCGCGGATCGACGAGGCGCGGCACGATACGCTCTACGAGCTGGAAATTGCGCTGAGCCAGATCCATCCGCCCGAGGCAGGCAACGTCCCGCCGCCGTGGCTGGTGGACCGGCTGCTGCGCAACATGCTGACCGACGTCACCGGGAACACGCACCGCGCCGAGATCTGCATCGACAAGATGTTCTCGCCCGACGGCCCCACGGGGCGACTTGGCCTCGTCGAATTTCGCGGCTTCGAGATGCCGCCGGACCCGCGCATGTCGCTCGCCCAGCAGCTTCTGTTGCGGGCCATCATCGCGCGGTGCTGGAATGTGCCGGTAGAGGGGCGTCCGGTGCGCTGGGGGACGGTGCTGCATGACCGCTTCATGCTGCCGCATTACCTGTGGGAGGATTTCACCGATCTTCTCGCCGATCTGCGCCGCCACGGTTTCGATCTCGATCCGCAATGGTTCGAGGCGCAATCGGAGTTCCGTTTCCCCTTCTGCGGTCAGATCGAGGCGGAAGGCGTGCACTTGGAGATCCGTCAGGCGCTGGAGCCGTGGCATGTGTTGGGGGAGACCGGCGCCATTGGCGGTACGGTTCGCTATACCGACAGCTCGGTGGAGCGTCTGCAGGTGAAAATGACTTCGCTCCATCAGGACCGCTACAGGGTGATGTGCAACCGTCGCCCCGTGCCGCTGGCGCGGACGCAGGAGAGCGGGGTCTCTGTCGCGGGAGTACGGTTCAAGGCATGGCAACCTGCAGAGGCGCTGCATCCGACGCTGCCGGTCAATGCGCCGTTGACCTTCGACATCTATGACGACTGGACGGGCAGGGCGATCGGGGGCTGCGTCTACCACGTGGCCCATCCGGGGGGGCGCAACTACGATACCTTCCCGGTGAACGGCAACGAGGCGGAAGCCCGCCGATTGGCGCGCTTCGAGGGGCACGGTCACACGCCGGGGGCATATCGTCCGGAACCGGACACCCCGCATCCGGAGTTTCCCCTGACGCTTGACCTGCGACGTCCTGTCGGGCTGAGTTGATCCGAGCCTAACGGAGACCCGATGCAAAGCCCCGATACGCCCGACGCTGCGAGCCCGCTCGAACAGCACCCACTTCTGGCGGGCTATGCGCCTGTGCCCGGCGTGGCCGACGAGCTGTTCGAACGCTCCGGCGCGATGCGGCGGGTCTGGCGGCCCTTCGTGGAGAAGTTCCTGCAGCTCGAACCGGGGGAAATCCCCCAGCGGTTCGAGCGCGGCAATCAATACCTGCGCGACGCGGGCGTCTATTACCGGCAATATTCCAACGACGTTCTGGCCGAACGCGAATGGCCGCTTAGCCATATTCCCGTCGTGCTGCATGAAAGCGAATGGTCGAGTATCTGCGAGGGGCTGGCACAGCGCGCCGATCTGCTCGAGGCGGTGATGGCCGATCTCTACGGGCCTGGCACGCTGGTCTCCAACGGACACCTGCCGCCGGAACTCATCGCGGGCAATAAGCACTGGATGCGCCCGATGGTGGGGGTGCAACCCAAGGGGGGGAACTACCTGCATTTCCTCGCCTTCGAGATCGGGCGCTCGCCGGACGGGTCGTGGTTCGTGCTGGGGGATCGGACGCAGGCGCCCTCGGGGGCAGGTTTCGCGCTGGAGAACCGGATGGCCACGGGGCGCATCTTCCCCGAGAGCTTCCCGCGCGATCATATCCACAAGCTCGCCACCTTCTTCGGCGATTTCCGCGCCGCGCTGGAGACGCTGGCGGGGCGAGGCGAGGGAGATATGCGCCGCGCCGCGATCCTGACGCCGGGCCCGGCCAATGACAGCTATTACGAGCACACCTATATCGCGCGCTACCTCGGCCTCTCGCTTCTCGAAGGCGAGGATCTCTTGGTCCAGAACGGCGAGGCGATGGTCCGCACGATCGAGGGGCCACAGCCGCTGGGTGCCCTCTGGCGGCGGATGGATGCGAGCTTCGTCGATCCGCTGGAGTTCGATCCCGCCACGCAGATCGGCACGCCCGGTTTGATGGAGGCGGTGCGCGAAGGCAATCTGGCGATGGTCAATGCGCTGGGCGCAGGGGTGCTGGAAACCCGCGCGTTGATGGCTTTCCTGCCGAAGATCTCGCGGGTGCTGACCGGGCAGCCGCTCGCCATGCCCAATATCGCGACATGGTGGTGCGGCGGCGCGTCAGAGCGCGCCCATGTCCGCGCCAATGCGGCCAACATGATGATCGGCCCCGCGATGGCGGTGGATCTCCCGTTCGATCTGGATGCCGCGACCGCGCTGGGCGGGCAGTTCCGTTCGGGGGCGGAGGCGCCGATCGCGGACTGGCTGGAGGCCGAGGGCGGCCAGCTCGTGGGGCAGGAGGCGGTGACTCTGTCGACGACGCCCGCATGGCATGACGACGGGCAGGGCGGCGGCGCGATCCGGCCCTGTCCGATGACGGTCCGGGTGTTTGCCGCGCGCACGCCGCAGGGCTGGCAGTTCATGAAGGGCGGCTATGCCCGGATCGGGCCAGAAGGCGATGCGACCGCGCTCTCGATGCAGCAAGGCGGCGCGGTGGCCGATGTCTGGATCGTCTCGGATAAGCCGGTGCCCTCGGCGAGCATCGCGCCGCGCCAGACTGGCACCTTCCGGCGCAAGATCCCCGGCACGCTGCCTGCGCGCGCCGCCGACAACCTGTACTGGCTCGGCCGCTATATCGAGCGCTGCGAAGACTCGATCCGGGTGATCCGCGCCTATCACCTGCGCCTCGCCGCGACAGGCAGCCCGGAGGACCCGCGGCTGGCCCGACTGGCGCAGTTCCTCGGCGCGCATGGCTTCGACATTTCCCAGCCCGTGCCCGACGCGCTGTTGCAGCGGCTCGATGCGGCGCAGGCCTGCGCGTCGAAAGTACGCGACCGGTTCTCGACCGATGGCTGGCTCGCGCTGAAGGATCTGTCGAAAACCGCCCGGGAGATGGTGAATACCGCGCGCCCCGGCGACGATGCGGCCCGCGCGATGGGGGTGCTTTTGCGCAAGATCACGGGGTTCTCCGGGCTCGTGCACGAGAACATGTATCGTTTCGAGGGCTGGCGCTTCCTGTCGATCGGGCGGGCGCTGGAGCGCGCCGACGGGCTGGCCGCGCTGCTGATCCGTTTCACCGCCGAGGACGCACCGGAAGGAGCGCTCGATCTGGCGGTGGAGGTCGCCGACAGCGTCATCACCCACCAGCGCCGCTACCGGGTGCGCACCAACTTGGAGACGGTGCTGGACCTGCTGGTGCTCGACGCCGCCAATCCGCGCGCAATTCTTTTCCATATCAACGGTTTGAAAGCGCTTCTTGATGAACTCCCCGGTGCGGAGGTCGCCGGGCGTCCGGGCGATCTGCTGCGCGCGCTCATGCCGCTGCGCACCCAGCTCTCGGTGATCGAGCCCGAGGAGGTCACGCTGCAGATGTTACAGCAGATCCGGTCGGACCTGTTCCGGCTCTCCGATCTCGTGTCGCAGAAATATCTGAGGTAATCCGATGCGTTACGAGGTGAAGCTGAAGTTGACCTACAGATATAACGCGCCATCGGATCATGCGCGGACCCTGCTGCGGGTGCTACCCTCGGACATCGCGGGGCTGCAAACCGTCACATCGCGGGTGCTCAGCTTCGATCCTCCGCCCGACGAGCGTCACGAGTCGCGCGATTTCTTCGGCAATGGCATGACCTCGGCGGTCTGGCACGCGCCGGTCGCCGAGATCGGAGTGACGCTGAACGCCAAGATTGAGCGCGGGCTGGCGGAGCCGGGGCTGGACCTGTCGTCGCCGCGCGAGGAACTGGCGCAGGAGATCGCGCAATTTCGCAGCCTCGCGCCCGACGCGCCGCATCACTTCCTCGCGCCCTCGCGCCGCGCCTGGCCGACCAAGGCGATGACCGAGTTCGCCCGGGCGCAGTTGCAGCCGGGCCAGACCGCGCGCGGCGCGATCGAGGCATTGGGGCGTGCGCTGCACCGGGAGATGCGCTTCGATGCGGGCGCGACCGATGTGAACACGCCCGCGGCGGAGGCATTCGCGAACCGCCACGGCGTCTGCCAGGATTTCAGCCATATCATGATCTCCTGCCTGCGCGGGGTGGGCATCCCTGCGGGCTACGTCTCGGGCTTCCTGCGAACCTATCCGCCGCCCGGCCAACCGCGCCTGGAAGGCGCGGATGCGATGCATGCCTGGGTGCGAGCATGGGCGGGGGCGGAGACCGGTTGGATCGAATTCGACCCCACGAACGATCAATATGCGGGCGAGGATTACATCACCGTCGGCTATGGCCGCGACTATGACGACGTGCCGCCTTTGCGCGGCGCGATGCGCGGGGCGGGCGGTCAGCAAAGCGCGCAGGCGGTGGACGTGATCCCGCTCGATTGAGGCGGTGAACGGCGCGCTGCGGCGTGACCCCGTGCCTCGGACGCACGAAAGCTTCACCCGCTCGTGACCCGCGACGTCACGGCATTCATTGACCACGTGATCAAAGCACGATTTACTCCTCACCAGTTTGTGTTTGAACCGTCCCACGATGTCGCGTCCGCGCGACCGTTGAGGGGGCGGCGGCACACACGAGAAGACCAACCAACAGGAAGGACAGACCATGACCATTCGCTCGATGCTTTTGGCGGGGGCTGCCGCGGTGATGATGACCGCAGGCGGGGCCGGCGCCAAGACGCTCGTTTACTGCTCGGAAGCGTCGCCGGAAGGCTTCGACCCCGCGCCCTACACCGCGGGCACGACCTTCGACGCCTCTTCGCACCCGGTCTACGACCAGCTCGTCGAATTCAAGCCGGGCACGACCGAGATCGAACCGGGCCTCGCGGAAAGCTGGGACGTCTCGGATGACGGCCTCACCTACACGTTCAACCTGCGCAAGGGCGTGAAATTCCACTCGGTCGAGGGCTTCACCCCGAGCCGCGATTTCAACGCCGATGACGTGATTTTCTCGTTCGACCGTCAGGGCAACAAGGACAACCCCTATTACGCTTACGCGCCGGGCGTGTCCTATGAATACTATGCCGGCATGGACATGCCGACGATCATCAAATCGATCGAGAAAGTCGACGATTACACGGTGAAGTTCACCCTGTCCGAGCCGAACGCGCCGTTCCTCGCAGACCTCGCGATGGACTTCGCGTCGATCCTGTCGAAGGAATATGCCGACAAGCTCGCCGGCGAAGACCGCAAGGCCGACATCAACAACGTGCCCGTCGGCACCGGCCCGTTCTCCTTCGTGGCTTACCAGAAGGACGCCGTGATCCGCTACAAGGCGAATCCGGACTACTTCAAGGGCAAGACCCCGGTCGACGACCTGATCTTCGCGATCACCCCCGATCCGGCGGTGCGCATGCAGAAGCTGCAGGCGGGCGAGTGCCAGATCATGCCGTACCCGGCGCCGGCCGACATCCAGGCGCTCAAGGACGACTCGAACATCAAGGTCGACGAGCAGCCCGGTCTGAACGTGGCCTACCTCGCCTACAACACCACGCAGGCTCCGTTCGACAAGGTCGAAGTCCGCAAGGCGCTGAACATGGCGATCAACAAGGATGCGATCATCGACGCGGTCTTCCAGGGCGCGGGTCAGGTTGCCAAGAACCCGATCCCGCCGACCATGTGGTCCTATAACAAGGACATCAAGGACGACGCCTACGATCCTGAGCAGGCTAAGAAAATGCTCGAGGATGCCGGCGTGAAGGACCTCGAGATGAACATCTGGGCGATGCCCGTGCAGCGGCCCTACATGCCGAACGCGCGCCGCACCGCGGAGCTGATGCAGTCGGATCTCGCCAAGGTCGGCGTGAAGGCGAACATCGTCTCCTACGAGTGGGGCGAGTACCTGAAGAAGTCGAAAGACCCGAGCCGTGACGGCGCGGTGATTCTCGGCTGGACCGGCGACAACGGCGACCCGGACAACTTCCTCGCGGTTCTGCTGGGCTGCTCGGCGGCCGAAAGCGGTGCGAACCGTGCCTTCTGGTGCAATCAGAAATTCGACGATCTGATCACCAAGGCGCGTCAGAGCAACGATCAGGCCGAGCGCACCAAGCTCTACAAAGAGGCTCAGGAAGTCTTCAAGGAACAGGCGCCGTGGGACACCATCGCCCACTCGACCGTGTTCATGCCGATGTCCAAGAAGGTCACCGGCTACGTGATGAGCCCGCTGGGCGGTCACGACTTCTATGGGGTGGACATCTCGGAGTGATCCTGAGAATACCCGTCTGATTGAGGCGTCCGGGAGACCGGGCGCCTCGCAATACTTTCAGGGGCCAAACATCGGAGACCGATGACCGCGGGCGCGACAGTGTGCGGCGGGCAGGGGCTCCACGAAGGTTCCGCAGAGAACCGCAAACAGGACCGGTGACATGTTACGTTTCATAATCGGCAAGATCCTCTGGCTGATCCCTACGCTGATCGGCATCACGATCGTGGCTTTCGGCTTCGTTCGGGTGCTGCCCGGGGATCCCGTGCTGCTGATGGCAGGCGAGCGCGGGCTGAGCCCCGAACGCCATGCCGAGCTGGCGCATCAGCTGGGCTTCGATCGCCCGCTCTGGCAGCAATATCTCGAGTTCATCTGGCAACTCGCCCATGGCAATCTCGGCGACAGCCTCGTGACCCACAAACCCGTGCTCGGTGAGTTCTTCGCACTCTTCCCGGCCACGCTGGAGCTGGGCGTCTGCGCGATGTTCCTCGCCGTGGTGATCGGCGTTCCGATCGGCGTGATGGCCGCGATCAAGCGCGGCTCGTGGTTCGATCAGGCGACGATGGGCACGGCGCTGGTGGGCTATTCGATGCCGATCTTCTGGTGGGGCCTGCTGCTCATCATCCTCTTCTCCGGCATTCTGCAATGGACGCCGGTCTCGGGGCGCATCTCGCTGATGTATTACTTCCCCAACGGCACCGGCTTCATGATCTGGGATGCGCTGATGTCGGGGCAGTCCGGCGCGCTCACCTCGGCGCTGAGCCACCTGATCCTGCCCGCGATCGTGCTGGCGACGATCCCGCTCGCGGTGATCGCGCGCCAGACCCGCTCGGCCATGCTTGAAGTGCTGGGCGAGGATTACGTGCGCACCGCACGCGCCAAGGGGATGCCGCCGCGCCGCGTCGTGGGCGTCCACGCGCTGCGCAATGCGATGATCCCGGTCATCACCACGATCGGCCTTCAGGTCGGCATGCTGATGGCGGGCGCGATCCTGACCGAGACGATCTTCTCCTGGCCGGGCATCGGCAAATGGATGGTCGACTCGATTTCGCGGCGCGACTACCCCTCCGTGCAGGGCGGGCTGTTGATGATCGCGCTGATCGTGATGTTCGTGAACCTGATCGTGGATCTGCTCTACGGTCTGATCAATCCGCGTATCCGGCATAGGTGAGTGACATGTCCGAAGTGATCGAAACCGATATCCCGGCCGGCACGCGCCGCGCGCAATTCGCCGAGTTCTGGTTCTATTTCAAGGAAAACCGTGGGGCCGTTCTGGGTCTGGTGGTGTTCGTGCTGATCGCGCTGGCCGCGATCGCGGCGCCGCTGGTCGCGCCCTTCGATCCCGATACGCAGTTCCGTGACGCGCTTCTGGCGGGTCCGCTGACCCATGACGCGAACGGGACGTTCCTGATGGGCACCGACGCGGTCGGGCGCGACATCCTTTCGCGCCTGCTGTTCGGCGCGCGCTTCTCGCTGTTCATCGGCGTGATGGTCGTGCTGCTCGCGCTCTCCGTGGGCGTGCTCCTCGGCTTGCTCGCCGGCTGGTTCGGCGGCTGGGTCGATACCGTGATCATGCGGGTGATGGATATCATCCTCGCCTTCCCGTCGCTGCTGCTCGCGCTCGTCTTCGTGGCGGTGCTCGGCCCGGGCCTGATCAATGCGATGATCGCCATCGCCATCGTCTACCAGCCGCATTTCGCACGCCTGACGCGGGCCGCGGTGCTGTCCGAGAAGAACCGTGATTATGTCATGGCCGCACAGGTCGCGGGCGCAGGCCATATGCGCCTGATGTTCCGCACGGTGCTGCCGAATTGTCTCGCGCCGCTGATCGTGCAGGGCACGCTGAGCTTCTCGAACGCGATCCTCGACGTGGCGGCGCTTGGCTTCCTCGGCATGGGGGCGCAGCCGCCGACGCCGGAATGGGGCACGATGCTGTCGGAAGCGCGCGAGTTCATCCTGCGCGCATGGTGGGTCGTGACCTTCCCGGGTATCGCGATCCTCGTGACGGTGCTGGCGATCAACCTGATGGGCGACGGCCTTCGTGACGCGCTCGATCCGAAACTGAAGCGGAGCTGAGCCAATGTCCTTGCTGAAAATCCGCAATCTCACCGTCGAATTCGACACCGCTCAGGGCGCTTTCCGCGCCGTGGACGGGATCGATGTCGAGGTCTCCGGCCGCGAAGTGCTCGCCATCGTGGGCGAATCCGGCTCGGGCAAATCGGTCTCTATGCTCGCCGTGATGGGGCTTCTGCCGCCCACCGCGACGATCACCGCCGACGAGATCACCTATGACGGGCGCGACATGCTGAAAATGTCTGGCCGCGAACGTCGCCAGATCATCGGGAAGGAAATCTCGATGATCTTCCAGGAGCCGATCTCCTCGCTCAACCCCTCCTTCACCTGTGGTTTCCAGGTCGAGGAAGTGCTGACGCGTCACCTTGGCCTGAAGGGCAAGGGTGCCCGCAAACGCGCGCTGGAGTTGTTCGAACAGGTCGGCATCCCCGATCCCGAGCGGCGGCTGAACAGCTATCCGCACCAGCTCTCGGGCGGGCAGTGCCAGCGTGTGATGATCGCGATGGCCATCGCCTGCAAGCCGCGCCTGCTGATCGCCGACGAGCCGACGACCGCGCTCGACGTGACGATCCAGAAGCAGATCCTCGATCTGCTGATGAGCCTGCAGGAAGAATACGGCATGGGGCTGATCATGATCACCCATGACATGGGCGTCGTGGCCGAGACCGCCGACCGCGTCTCGGTCCAGTTCAAGGGCCGCAAACTGGAGGAGGCCGACGTGCTCTCACTCTTCGAGAACCCGCAGCATCCCTATACGCGCGCGCTTCTGGCGGCGCTGCCGGAGAACGCGACCGGGGACCGTCTGCTGACCGTCGCCGATGGCTGGGAGGGCGTGCAATGAGTGTGATCCTCGAAGGGCGCGACATCACGCGCGACTACATCGTCTCGGGCGGGTTCCTGCGCGGGGCGAAGACGATCCGGGCGCTGCACGGCATCTCCTTCTCGCTCGAGCAGGGCAAGACGCTGGCCATCGTCGGCGAATCCGGCTGCGGCAAATCCACGCTGGCGCGTATCCTGACGCTGATCGACCCGGCCAATTCGGGCGATCTGTATATCCAGGGCGAGAAGATCGACATCAAGGAAACCAAGGTGACGTCCGAACTGCGCGCCAAGGTTCAGATCGTCTTCCAGAACCCCTATTCGTCGCTCAACCCGCGCCAGAAGGTGGGCGAGGTTCTGACCGAGCCGCTGATCATCAATACCGACATCCCCGCCAAGGAGCGCCGCAAGCGCGCCGAGGAGATGCTGGAGAAGGTCGGCCTCGAGCGGCAGCACTACAACCGCTACCCGCATATGTTCTCGGGCGGCCAGCGCCAGCGGATCGCGATTGCGCGCGCGCTGATGCTGAACCCGCAGATCCTCGTGCTGGATGAGCCGGTCTCGGCGCTCGATCTGTCGGTGCAGGCGCAGGTGCTCAACCTGCTCAAGGACCTGCAGGACGAGTTCGACCTGTCCTATATCTTCGTGAGCCATGACCTCTCGGTCGTGCGCTATTTCGCGGATGAGGTGATGGTGATGAATGCGGGCGAGGTGGTGGAATACGCCTCGCGCGATCAGATCTTCGCCAATCCGCAGCACGAATATACCAAGACGCTGCTGGCCGCGACGCCGATCGCCGATGTCGAAAAGATCCGCGAGCGGGTCGAACGCCGCAAGGCGTTCTTGGCTGCGGCGGAGACATAAGGGCCGGGCGCCTCAGGGGCCGTTCGGAGTTAAGAAAAGGGGCCCGGGGCGATGCGCCTCGGGCCTTTTCATTTTGCGAAACGCTCTCAGGTCTGATTTTGGCGCGGGGCGACCAGCCCCGGGCCGTGCCCGATCCTCCCCCCGGGAGGGCGCATTGGCGATGTCATCTAGGGCATTACCGTCGTCCGGGCTTGCGAGATAAAGTGCCGAGCGTCGACGGGAACGAAGCGCCCGCCCGAGGCTCGGGCGCAACCCTTTCCGCGAAACACAGGCGCCCCCTGCGCCGCGACGCGCGGCGCGTTCGCCGCTGAAGACTTCCACTGGAACCCTTCCGAGACGCGGCTCACCCCAAGGCTCGGGTGCGGCCCTTATCTCCCGGACCACTCCGGCGCGCGTTTCTCGAGGAAGGCTCGCGCGCCTTCGGCGGCGTCCTCGCTCTCCATCACGGCCTTCAAGGTCCGCGCGTTCTCCTCCCAGAGAGGGTCGACCGCGCGGCGCTCGATCTCGCGCGACAGCCGCAGGGTTTCGCGCAGGGCCAAGGGCGCGTTCTTCGCGACCTCCTCGGCCAGCGCCAGCGCCGCGTCAAATGCCTGCCCGGCCTCGGCGCGGCGGGCGATCAGGCCCAGCTCCCACGCCTCCGCCGTGTCGAAAAGCCGCCCCGTCAGCAGCAATTCGCGCGCCCGGGCCGGGGGGATGAGGCTCGCCAGCCGCAACGCGCCGCCCGCGCCCGCAACCAGACCGCGCAGCACTTCTGGCAGGCCGAAGCGGCAGCCGTCTTCCGCCACGATCATGTCGCAGCCCAAGGCGAGTTCGAACCCGCCTGCGAGCGCCGCGCCGTGACAGGCGGCGATGATCGGCTTGCTGCGGTGGGATTGGGTCAGGCCGCCGAAACCGCCTTCAGCAAATAGTAACTCCTCGACCTTACCTTCGGTGAAGGCGGCGAGGTCCATGCCCGCACAGAACACCGCGCCTTCGCCGCGCAGGATGCCGATCTGCAGCGCGTCATCCGCTTCCAGACGGGCCACCGCCTCGGTCAGGGCGTGGCCGGCTTCGGCATTGATCGCGTTGCGCCGTTCGGGGCGGTTGAGGGTGATGATCGCGATCTTGCCGCGGGTCTCGAATAGGACGGGGCTCATTGGGCGGGCTCCTTGGGTAGGCGGGCGCGTAGCGCGTTGCGGATGATCTTGCCGGTGGTGGTCACGGGCATGTCGTCGATCACGTAGATCGCGCGGGGGTATTCGTATTTCGCGAGCCGTGCGCGGACATGGGCGGCAAGGTCGTCGCGCAGCGCCTCGGTATCGGCATGGCCGGGGCAGAGCGTGACGAAGGCCGCGACGATCTCGCCGCGCAGCGGATCGGGCTGCCCCACGACGCCCGCCATCTGCACCGCCGGATGCGAGATCAGGCAATCCTCGATTTCGGCGGGGCCGACACGGTAGCCGCCGGTCGAGATGATGTCGTCGTCGCGCCCGATGAAGCGCAGCCTGCCGTCTGCGCCGCTGACGCCCCGGTCGCCGGTCAGCAGCCAGCGCCCGTCGAGGCCGGTCACGAATTTCGCCTCTGTCGCCTCGGGCTGATTGAAATAGCCGAGAAACATCACCGGGTCGGGCGCGCGCACCGCGATCGCGCCTTCCTCGCCATCGGGCAGGATCTGACCCGTCTGGCTGTCGACGATCGCGACCTCGTGGCCCGGCACCGGCCAGCCCATAGCACCCGGTTCGGGCGCATCAAGGCTCGCGGCGGACGAGACCACCATGTTGCACTCCGTCTGGCCGTAGAATTCGTTGATCGTGACGCCAAGCGCCTTGCGCCCCCAGTCGAGGAGTTGCGCGCCCAGCGGCTCGCCCCCCGAGGCGACTGAGCGCATATTGAGGCTCCAAGACAGGCTCTCCGGGTCGGCTTTCATCATCTTCAGCGCGGTGGGCGGCAGGAAAGCGTTGCGCACGCCCAGACGCCGGATCAGATCGGCCGCCGCCTGCGCCGAGAACTTGCGGAAGCGGCAAGCCACGACCGGCACACCGTGATGCAGCGCCGGGAGCAGCACGTCCAAGAGCCCGCCGATCCACGCCCAATCGGCGGGCGTCCAGATGCGGTCGCCCGGCTGCGGCAGGAAATCGTGGCTCATCTCGACGCCGGGCAGGTGGCCCAGCAGCACCCGATGGGCATGGAGCGCGCCTTTCGGATTGCCCGTCGTGCCCGAGGTGTAGATCAGCACGCCGGGGGTCTCGGCGCTGGTATCGACGGGGGTGAACTTGGGCGAAGCCTCGGCGAGAGCGGCGTCGAAATCCGCGGCGCCTTCCGGTTGCGTCCCGCCGCCATCGGTGACGAAAACCGTCTCCAGATCGGGCAGCTCGGAGCGGATTGCGGCGATCACCTCGTAACTCGCCGGGTCGGTCACCAGCACCTGCGCGCCGCTGTCGCGCAGCCGGTGCAGCAGCGCCTCGGGGCCGAACAAGGTGAACAGCGGCAGCGAGACGCAGCCCGCCTTGAAGGCCGCGATATGAGCGATGGCGGTCTCGCGGCGTTGCGGCAGCAGGATCGCCACCCGGTCGCCGGTCTCGCGCCCGTCGCCGCCTACGCCCATCGCCGCCAGCACATTGGCGAAGCGGTTCGACGCCTCGCGCAACGCGCCAAAGGTGGTCTCGCGCACTGCGCCGTAGCCGTCCTCCTCGACTTCGATCAGCGCGACGCGGTCAGGCTCGCGCGCGGCCCATTTGTCGCACGTGTCGACGCCGATATTGTAGCGTTCGGGTATGTCCCATCGAAACGCAGCCCGCGTGGCCGCGTAATCCTTGCCGCGTGACAGCACCGGCTCTCCTCCCATTTTGCAAGCGGCGCGGGGGCCGCTTTCCTCCGCCGCTCAGAAAAGCGCGGAGAGCCGGGAATGTCCATCTCCGCTCACGGGCTTATGCGGGGCTTTGCGCTGAGAGCCGCCCCGCCGCCAGCGCGCTGAAGGCCACCATCCCCGTCGCGGTGATCATCACGGCGGGGAGCCCACCCATCTGGTAGCTCAGCCCCGACAGCAGCGTGCCGATCAGCCGCCCGCCCGCATTGGCCATGTAGTAGAAGCCCACATCCATCGTCACCCGCTCGGCCTGCGTGAAGGCGAGGATGAGATAGGAGTGGAGCGAGGAATTCACCGCGAAGATCGCGCCGAAGACGAGCAGACCCACGACCAGCACGGTGCTGAGCCACAGCGATGGCGTCGGGTCGATCAGCACGGCGGCGCTGAGGAGCGCAGGCACGGCAAGCAGCGCCAGCGCCCAGTGCCGCGCGGCCCCGATCAGTGCGCTTTCGGGGCGGGATTTGGCCTTCAGGATGCGCGGGGCGGCGGCCTGCACCGCGCCGTAGAGGATGATCCAGAGCGCCATGAAGGTGCCCACGAGGAAGAAGGCCGCGCGGTCGCCCGCGTCTGTCCCGTCCGACAGAACCGCGTAGAAATAGATCGGGACGCCGACGACGAACCAGACGTCGCGCGCGCCGAACAGGAAAACCCGCGCCGCGGAGAGCCAGTTCACATTGGCCGATTTCGAGAAGACTTCCGAGAATTTCGCGCCCTTGCGCCCGCGCGGCAGGCCCGGCGGCATCGCCACGACGATTGCGGCGAGGATCAGCGCCAGCACCACCGCCATCGCGACCACCGCGTAATCGAAGCCGAGCGCCGCCAGCAGCGCCGCGCCCAGCAGGAAGCCCACGCCCTTCACCGCGTTCTTCGACCCGGTCAGCACCGCGACCCATTTGAAGAGCCCGCCATTGTCGGTGGGCGCCAGCAGCTTCACCGCCGATTTCGAGGACATCTTGGCAAGGTCCTTCGCGACCCCGCTGAGGCCCTGCACGATCATCACATACGTGACGGACGCGCCAATCGCCCAACCCGGGTTCAGCTGCGCCAGTGCGATCAGCGCCACGACCTGCAGCGACAGCCCCGCATAGAGCGTCGAAACCAGCCCGAACCGCGCCGCGATCCAGCCCGCCGAGAGGTTCGTGACCATCCCCGCGACTTCATACAGGATGAACAGGTAAGCCAGCTGCACCGGCGAGAAGCCGAGCGTGTGGAAATGCAGCAGCACCAGCATCCGGAGCGCGCCATCGGTGAGCATGAAGGCCCAATAGGCCGCCGTCACCGCGATATAGGCGGAGAAGCCTTCGGGGCGGCTGGCGGGGTGGTCGGTCACAGCGAGGCTCCCACCATCAGCGCGACATCGGCGAGCCGGCAGGCATAGCCCATCTCGTTGTCATACCACGCATAGACCTTCACCTGCGTGCCGTTCACGACCATCGTCGAGGGCGCGTCGATGATCGAGGAGCGGATGTCGTTGGTGTAATCAGACGACACCAGCGGGCGCGTCTCGTAGCCGAGGATGCCGTGCAGATCGCCCTCAGCGGCGGCTTTGAACAGCGCGTTGACTTCTTTGGCGGTCGTTTCGCGCTCGACCTCGAAGACGCAATCGGTGAGCGAGGCGTTCAGAAGCGGGACGCGCACCGCATGGCCGTTCAGGCGGCCCTTCAGCTCGGGGTAGATCAGCGTGATCGCGGTGGCCGAGCCGGTCGTGGTCGGGATCAGCGAATTGAGCGCCGAACGCGCGCGACGCAGGTCCTTCGCGGGGCGATCAACGATGGTCTGGGTGTTGGTCACGTCATGGATCGTGGTGATCGACCCGTGCTTGATCCCCAGGTTCTCGTGGATCACCTTCACCACCGGGGCGAGGCAATTGGTGGTGCAGCTGGCCGCCGTCACGATGCTATGCGCAGCAGGATCGTAGGCGTCATTGTTCACGCCATAGACGATATTCGCGGTCGGGCCGTCCTTCACCGGGGCCGAGACGACGACCTTCTTCACGCCGGCTGCGAAATAGGGGGCGAGTGCGGCCTCGGATTTGAAGACGCCGGTGCAGTCGATCACCACGTCGACCCCGTCGAGTGGCAGGTCTTCGATGTTGCGCGTGCCGATGAAGGGCAGGCGGGTGCCGTCGATGGTGACGCTGTTCGCGTCGCTCGAAAACTCCGCGTCCCAGCGGCCATGAACGGAGTCGAATTCCAGCAGATGCGCTTGCATCGCCGCATCGCCCACCGCGTCGTTGATCCATGCGATCTTCGCACCGCACTCCAGCAGCGGCTTCAAGGCGAGTTTCCCGATGCGGCCGAGGCCATTGAGGGCGTAGGTGGTCATGGTCAGTCCTTCAGTTACGGCCAATGTCATCGACGGCGGATTGCAGCGCGATGCGGTCGAGCGTGGTAAGCGGCAGGGCGGCGAAGGCCTCGATCCGGCGGTGAAGCGCGCCATAGGCCTGCTGGAACGCCAGCGCGCGTTCGGCCTCGGTGCCGGTCGCCTTTACCGGGTCGGGCATCCCCCAATGGCCGCTGATCGGCTGGCCGGGCCAGGGCGGGCATTCCTCGTTGGCGGCGAGATCGCAGACAGTGAAGACGAAATCGAGTACCGGCGCGTCCTCTCCGTGAAACTCGGAGATGTTCTTCGCGCGCAGCGGCTCCACGTCATGGCCCTTGTCGCGCAGCACCTGCACCGCGAAAGGGTTCAGCTCTGAATAGGGCTTCGTGCCCGCCGAATAGACTTTGAACCGGTCGCCCGCCCGGTCTCGCAGGATCGTCTCGGCAAGGATGGAGCGCGCCGAATTGCCGGTGCAGATGAAAAGCACGTTGAATTTTCGGCCCGTTGCAGATTGCGTCATGCGGCTGTCTCTGCTGGGATCGGGTTGCGTGAGGGGAGAGCAGATATCGGGGCGTCCCTGACAGCAGTCGATCAGAAGCGCGTCGAAGAGGTTGCGCACGGTCTCCATCTCGATCCCGTAGCGCAGCGAAGTGCCGGCCCGCGTCTGACCGATCAGCCCGACTTCGGCGAGGGCTGCGAGATAGGCCGAGAGCGTGGAGGGTTTCAGCCCCAGCGCCGCGCCGATTTCGCCTGCGGGCAGCCGGTCGGGATACCGGCGCATCAGCAGCCGGAAGATCGCTAGGCGTTGCGCGTGGCCCAGCACGGTGAGCCGTTGGGGTGTCATCTCATCCATATTTCGAGGTTTTACGAAATAAGAGAGTCGGATCAAGTGAAGCTTTGATGACGGTGCGCGATAGACGGATTACGTGTAAACAATCCACGGAAAACCTGCGGTAACTCGCGATAACCGGAAACACTCACAAATTCGTGAATACGCAGACAAATAGGGCCGAAACGAGACTTCCCCTGCGTCACATATTTCGCATCGACCCAGCAAAGCAAAGAAAACAGGCGAAAAATCGTGATCGGGGAAATGCGCCGCGCGCTGCCCCGGACGGCAATTATGGTCGCTCTGCCATAATCTCTGCCGCATTTCGGACAAGAGTGCACAACAGAACTTAAGCACGAACCGACCCAGCCGGTGCGTCGCCAAGAAGGGGGCGCGCGCCGTCCCTGTAACGTTGGCGGTCTCGGGCGGCATGGGGTGTGCCGAACCGTTTCCGCCCAAGACCGCATCGCCCCTGCGGAAAGGAGTGCCCCTCGTGTATGAAGCGAATTCCATCTTTGATTGGCATCGCCGCGGTTTCGAGGCGCTCAATTCTTACTGGGAGACGCTCGACCAGCTCGAACAGGCGGTAAAGGATGTCTCGGACGCCGATCTCGGCTTCGTCGAGGACCAGCTCGACAGCGTGCTCGAGATGATCGACGCGTTCGAGCCGACCGTCAGCGTCATCGGCCAGGTCAAAGCGGGAAAGAGCACACTTCTCAACGCATTGATCGGCAAGCCGGGGATGCTGCCCTCGGATGTGAACCCTTGGACCTCGGTGATCACGGCGCTGCATCTGAACGCGCGCCACCGCCCGATGGACACGCGCGCGCTGTTTCGTTTCTTCGACCGCCACGAATGGGATCGGCTTGTGGCGACCGGCGGGCGTCTGGGCGAGATGGCCAACCGCGCGGGCTTCGAGACCGAGGCCGAGAGCGTGCGCAAGCAGGTCACCGCGATGCGCAACGCGACCGAGGCGAGGCTTGGCGAGCAGTTCGAGGAACTTCTCGGCACCAGCCGCGCCTTCCCGACGCTCGATAAGGCGGTGCTGGATCAATATATCTGCTACGGCGATCCCGACGATCTGGCCGAGGGCGCGAGCGAAGGCACCTATGCCGATCTGACGAAATCCGCCGATCTCTATCTCGATCTGCCGCATCTGCCGCGCGGCTTGTGTCTGCGCGACACGCCGGGTGTGAACGACACCTTCATGATGCGCGAGCAGATCACGCTCAATGCCATCGGCGACAGCCGCGCCTGTATCGTCGTGCTCTCCGCCCATCAGGCTCTGACCACGATGGATCTCGCGCTGCTGCGCATCATCTGCGCGATCGATGCGCGCGAGGTGGTGATCTTCGTCAACCGCATCGACGAGTTGGAAGACCCGCGCGGGGCGCAGGCCGCGATCCGCGGCTCGATCCGCAAGACGCTGGGGCGCATGGGGCTGGGCGAGGAGATCGAGATCCTGTTCGGCTCGGGCTACTGGGCCAATTGCGCGATGGGCGATGTGAACGAGATGGCGCCTGCCAGCCGCGCGGCGCTGGAGAAGATGACCGGCCTCACGCCCACCAGCGAGACCGAGTTGCGCCAGCGCGCGATGGAAGCGTCCGGGATCGGTGCGTTGATGCAGGCGGTGGTCAAGCGGATCGTCGACGGGCCGGGGCAGGCGGTGCTTGGCGATGTGCAGGACGAGCTGGAGCGCATCATCGAGCGCGCCGAGACCGTGGATAGCGTCGCCCGGGTGGCTGATCCCTCCACCATCCTCAGCGAGTCCAAACTGATGATGCGCCTTGCCGAGATCGAGGAAGAGGCCGTCTCCGCCTTCAACCGCGATGCCGCGGACCTGCGCGCGGAGCTGCGCGAGCGGCTCGACCGGGCGCAGGAGCAATTCGTGGCCTCGGCGCTAGAGGCGCTGCAGTCGCATATCGACACCTATGGCGAGATCGGCGCGTGGACCCATGATCCGACTTCGCTGCGCATGGCGATGAAGACCGCCTTCGCGTCCAATTGCGCGCGGCTGCGGCGCAAGGGCGAGGCGGCGCTCGACATGGTCAGCGACGGGATCGACAGCTTCCTCGCTGCCGAGTTCGGCGTGATCCGCGAGGCCGATGTGAGCCGCTTCCCCGAACAGCCGCAACATCGCGCGCCGACGGTGCTCGCGCGAATGATCACGCTGGATATGCAGGGCGCGTGGTGGCGTCGCTATTGGCGGTTCAATCGCAAGGGCGCGGCACAGGCGCGCTACCGCGATGTGATAATCGCGGAAACCACGCCGCTGATCGAAGACCTGATGACCGAGTATTTCGACCCCGCCATCGCGCGCAGCCGCGAGATCGTGGAGCGCTTCGTCTTCGATCAGGGTCAGTTCTGCAAGGCGGTGCGCGAGCGCTGCCTCTCGGGCGCGGCGGGACACGACAAGGAAAGGCTCTCGGCATGAACTCGATGCGCAAACGCGAACGCCCTGCCTTGCCGGACCTCACGAGTGCCCAGAGCCCGCAAGCCGCCGCGAAACCGCGCAAGCTGCGGGTGCTGGTGGCGGGCGAATTCTCGGCTGGCAAAACCAGTCTCATCAACGGGTTGCTGGGCGAGAAGGTGCTGCCCTCGCATGTCACCGCGACCGCCCTGCCGCCGATCTGGCTGGTGCACGGCAGGGACCGGGGGCAGATCTGGATCGACAAGGAGGAGGTCGCGCGCCCGCTTTGCGATCTGGCGCAGCTCAATCTGGAAAAGGCGCGCTACTGCGTGATCGCCCATGGTGCGCCGATCCTCGAGCGGATCGACATCATCGACACGCCCGGTTCGTCGGACCCGAACATGCCGATGGAAAGCTGGCAGCGGATGCTGCGCTATGCCGATCTCGTGATCTGGTGCACCAACGCGACGCAGGCGTGGCGGCAAAGCGAGAAGGCGGTCTGGGACGCGATGCCCCAGGCGCTTCTCGAGCAGCCGATGCTCGTCGTGACCCATGGCGACCGTCTGCCCGACGAACGCACCCGCGCGCGCCTGATGCGCCGGGTTCAGCGCGAGGCGGGGGAGGTTTTCCCGACGATCCGTCTGGCGGCACTGACCGACGCGCAGGACGTCGCGCAGATCGGGCGCGAGATCGAGCGGCTGATCGGCCCGATCGGCCAACCATCGGGAGAGACCAACGAGACGGTCGCCAAATTCGTGCGCGAGCGCGACGTGATCGCTTTCCCGAAGCCGCGCATGCCGGTCAAGCCGCGCCGTCTGCGCTCGGCGCGCCTGATAAAGGCGGAGGGCGCGGAGCTGCCCGAGGTGACCGATGCCGAGCCGCTGATCCTCGACTCGCCGCTGCCCGACTACCCGCCCGCAGAGCCCGCCTCGATGCCGGGCCCGGCCCGCGCGCTGTGGGAGGAACTCACGGCGGGTCACGCCTTTACCGATGCCGCAGATGTCCTCGCCCATGTCGAACATCTGCTTGACCGGCTCGATGCCAGAGCCGCAGACGAACCCGAGCCGGCCTACGCGACGAGGAGGAGCACGCCATGAAGATCGCCCCGCAACTGCGTAAGGAACTCGACTTTCTCGACGGCACGCTCGACCAGATAGAAACCGCCGTCGAACGCAGCGCCCGTCCGCGCATCCGCGATCTGCGCTTGCGGCTGCATGACTGGGCGGCGCGCGTGGCGGTGATCGGGCAGGTGAAGGCGGGCAAGTCGACCTTCCTCAACGCCTTCCTGCACCAACATGACTTCCTGCCCTCGGACGTGAACCCGTGGACCTCGGTCGTGACGAACATGCGCATCAACCTGCCGGAAGATCCGGTGACGGGGGCCCGGTTCGAGTTCTTCTCGGAAGCCGATTGGGACGAGATCATCAATGGTGGCACGCGCATCCGGCAACTGACCGAAGAGCTGCTGCCGGGATTCGATACCGACATCCTGCGCGAGCAGTCCGAGCAGATGCGCCGGCGCGCGCAACGGCGGCTCGGCAAGCATTACCACACGCTTCTGGGGCAGCAGCACGACTACGACTTCCTCGCCCCCGACCTGTTGCAGCGCTATGTCTGTGCCGGGCCGGGCGCGGATGACGGGCTGGATCGCGAGGCGCTCGGCCGGTTCGCCGCGCTGACGAAAAGCGCCCATATCTACATGCGCTTACCCGAGTTTCAGGTGCCGACGATCATCACCGACACGCCCGGCGTGAACGACCCGTTCCTCGTGCGCGACGAGTTTACCTGCCGCTCGCTCGACCGCTCGGACGTGTTCATCATGGTGCTTTCGGCGCATCAGCCGCTGACCGATGTGGACCTCGCCCTGATCCGTATCCTCGCGCGGCAGGACGACAAGGACGTGCTGATCTTCCTCAACCGGATCGACGAGTTGGACGATTACGCGGTCGAAGTGCCCCGCGTGATTGCCGATGTGTCGCGCCGTCTGCGCGCGGCGATCCCCGACATCGACTTCAAGATCGTCGCGGGCAGTGCCTATCTCGCCGATCTCACCCAGCGCTCCGACGAGGAAGCCGCCTGGGCGCGCGCCGAGATGGATTCGATGGAGCTGGCGCAATATCTGTATTCGCGTTTCGGCCGTGTGCCCGAAGATCCGATCGATCGGCTTCTGCTGGCCTCGGGCGTCGAAGAGGTCAAACACGTGCTCTCTGCCGTGATCGATGGCGGGGTGGGGCGTCAGCAGCTCGCCCAGCTGCGGGGCGATCTGCGCGCGGAGCTGTCGGGGATGCAATTCGTCGCGCGCCGCGAACGCGATACGCTGCAGATGCAGATCGAGAGCATTCGCTCGGACGTGGCGGAGGCCGCGATCGAGGAGATGACCGGCGAGATCGAGGCGACGGAGGCGCTGCGCGGCGCGCTCGAAAACCATGTCGAGAGCGCCGAACACCAGATCGAATCCGTGCTGAACCGAGGCTGGTCGGCGTTGGAGACGCGGCTCAACAAGAGCATCGAGGATTTCGTCAACAGTCAGCGTGCCCGGTTCGAGGAGGTTCTGCGCACCAATCGGATCCGCGACGGCCGTCCGCCGCGCAGCTTCGAGACCGATACGACCGCGTTGCAGATCGCGCTCGAACGCGAAGTGACGAAAAGCTACGCCCGCTCGCGGGCCGCGATCGACGTGCTGCTCGACAATGCGATCCATGCCTGCCGCACGACCATCGTGGACCGGTTCGACGATCCCAGCGAAGAGATCGACCTCGCGGATATGCCGCATGACACGTTCACCTCGACCTTGACGCTGACCCGGCGCGCGCTGCGCATCAATTTCGCGTTGGAGCGCGGCTGGGCCTTCTGGCGTGGACCGACCGTGAATATCGAGAAAACGCTCGAGGGTCTGCGCATCGTCGCGGCGGAAGAGTTGCGCCCTGCGGTGGAGAAGATCCTGCAAGCCTATGGCGAGACGCTGGTGGAGCGCGCGACCGCGGGCGGGTCGCGACTGCGGGTCATGGTTCGGATGATGGAGATGGTCGTGCGCGAGCGGACCCTGCAGCTCAAGCAGGAGCGGGCCGAGTTAGAACGGCTGGCGCGTGATCCCGCCCAGCAAAGCCGGATGGCGTCGCGCATCCAGAGCAAGCTGGAAGTTCTGGAGCGGCGCCTGATCAACCTCGGCGCGATCGAAAGCGCCGTCAGCAGCACGATGATGCCGCGGCGCAAGCCCGCATCCCGCGCGGCGTGAGGACAAGGAAGCAAATGATCTTCAAACAAGACCTCCGCCACGATCAGGCACCGCCCGATCCGGTCCGCGCACCGTTGCGGGTCGCGATCTGCGGCGAGGTCAATTCCGGCAAGTCCACGGTGCTCAACGCGATTTTGCGCGCGCGCAGCATCGGCGACAATCTGGGCCGGACCGAGCGACCCACGGTCGTCGCGCGCTACCGGGCGACGCCGGGCGTGGTGATGCGCGACGCGACGGGGCGGGAGATCGACGCGGCGGAGGTCGAAGAGGGCGGCGCCGTGCCCTCCGAGATTTACGTCTATTCCGCGCAGCCGCATCTGCAGGGGTTCGAATTCGTCGAGGTGCCGCTGACCTGCGCCGAGGATCTCAACGAAGGACAGGTCGGCCTGATCGCCACCTGCGACGTGATGATTTGGGTCACGATCGCCTCGCAGGCATGGCGGCTGACCGAAAAGACTCTGATCGAATGTCTGGGGTCTGCGCGCCCGTCCGATTGCCTGCTCGCGATTTCGCGTGGCGACAAGCTGCGCAACGACAGGGACCGGGCGAAGCTGAAGGCACGGGTTCAGCGCGAGTCGGCGGCGTATTTCTCGCGGATCGCATTTCTGCACGGATCGCGTGATCTGTTGCGCGCCGCCGAGACTTCGGATGAAGCGTTCCAGCGTAGCGGCGGCGCGGCGCTGATCGCGGCGCTCGGGGCGATGACAGGGCGCGCGGTGGCCGGGCTCGACGCGCTCGATCCCGAGACCGAGGCGGATCTGGCGATCGGGGCCCATGACGCGCCGTCCCCGCTGCTCTCGGAACATGGCGGGGCGATCTTGCCGTTCCGCGCGCCCGGGGAGCGTAAACGCAGCTCCGAGCCCGCAAATTCGGGCGCGCCGGTCGCGCCGGTCGCGCCCCCCGGGGCCGAGCCCGAGTATCGGCCGGACCCGAACCCCGTCGACCGCACGCCCGAGGTGTCGCCACGTCGTGTCACGCGGGCGTCGAAACTCCTTCGCGATCCTGCGCGCGAGCCCGTTCGAGAGCCCGCGCTCAAGCCGGGGCCGAATGTCACCGGCGGCGTCGTGCCTGAAACCGAGGCCGAGAGGGAGGCCCCGGTGGAGCAGGAAAACCCGCTGCTTCTCGCCACCACGCGGCTCCGGCTGGGTATCGAGTTGCCCGAGGGGCTGCAGCTTGCGGGGCGGATCGGCCCCAGCGACCGGATCTTGCGGCCCGTCAAAGGGTCGTCGGACGAGATCGTGGCCTGCGCCAAGGCTTTGGAGGCCATGATGTCCGGATTCGCGGGAAGCTACACGACCGTCTTCGGCGGGCAGCTCGACATGATCACCGAGTCGGGCGAGGACGTCCGCGTCATGTTCTCCAGCGCGCCGGAGACCGGCCTGACCTTCGCGCAATTCACCGTCGACCTGATCGACGAGGCGGCGGCGCATGCGTTGTTCGCGCGCTTGGCGGGCGTATTGGTCTGAAAGCGTACCCAGCGCGCTGATCTGCGCGGGGTGACGCGAAAAGAGGCGCGCGCCCGATCGTGAACGCGAGGTCATCTGACTTGAGGTTTGCGCGATGACAGAGTGCGGCTAAGCTTTCTCCCACGCCCCGGGCCATGCGGCCGTTCGGGGTCTATGAATAAATTCATTCCGCAGGGAGACCGAAATGTCCGATTTCAAGCGCCGTCTGGCTGCCCTCATGCTGGGCGCCGCCTCCACCGGGCTTCTCGCCGCCGGGCCAATTCAGGCCGAGACGGTGAAGCTCACGATCCTCGGGGTTGGCGATATCTACAATTTCGACGGTGATGGCGAGCGCGGCGGGTTCGCCCGGCTCAACGCGGTCGCCAAGAAGGAGCGCGCGGACAATCCCAACACGCTCTATGTCTTCGATGGCGACATGCTCTCGCCCTCGCTTCTGTCGGGGATCGACGAAGGTCAGAACACGATCGACCTGACCAATATCGTGCCCTTCGATATCGCGGTGCCGGGCAACCATGAATTCGATTTCGGCCCGCAGAATTTCGAGAAGAAGATGGAAGCCTCGAAATACCCGTGGGCCGCGATCAACATCACCCAGAAAGACGGCTCGCCGGTTCAGGGTCTGGGCGGCGTGATGATGAAAGAGATCGCCGGTCTCAAGGTCGCGCTCGTTCCGGTCGCGCAGGACACGACGCCCGAGGTCGCCAATTCGGGCGATCTGAAATTCGGGCCGACCGTGGACAGCGCCATCGCAGCAGCCAAGAAGGCGCGCGAGGATGGCGCGGATCTGGTGATCGGGGTCGTGCAGACCGATCAGTCGAACGACCGCGACCTGATCGCGAGCAAGGATTTCGACGTCATCATCTCGGGCGACGACCACCTCAATGCGATGTTCTATGACGGGATCACGGCCTATGTGGAGACCTCGATCGACGCGCGCTACCTGATGCCGGTCGATCTGACCGTCGACATCTCCGAGAAGGACGGCAAGCGCAAGATCAGCTGGACCCCGGATTTCCGCTGGATCGACACCGCGAATGTGACGCCGGATCCGGAATCGATGAAGCTGGTCAACGGCTTCAAGCAGCAACTCGACGACAATCTCGGCCAGCAGATCGGCACGTCGGAGACCGAACTGGACTCGCGGCGCAACGTGGTGCGCTCGCAGGAGAGCACGATGGGCGATCTCATCGCCGATGCGCTGCGCGCCGCGACCAAGGCCGATGTGACGCTGATCAATGGCGGCGGCATCCGGGGCGACACGACCTATGATGCGGGCCACAAGATCACCCGCAAGGACGTGCTGACCGAGCTGCCCTTCGGCAACAAGACGGTGGTGACCGAGATCCCCGGCTCGCAGCTCCTGAGCGCGCTGGAGAACGGCTTCAGCCAGGTCGAGAACGGTGCGGGCCGTTTCCCGCAGATATCGGGCATGAGCGTGGTCTACGATCCCTCCGCACCGGCCGGGTCGCGCGTGGTCTCGGTCGAGGTGGGCGGTCAGCCGCTCGACAAGGACAAGGTCTACAAGGTCGCGACCAACGATTACATGCTGGGCGGCGGCGACGGCTACACGTCGCTCGGCGGCGGCAAGGTCATCGTGAACGCCGGCAACGGCAACCTGATGGCCAATGACGTGATGACCTATATCGAGGGCAAGGGGACGGTCGCACCCAAGCTCGACGGGCGGATCAAAAAACAGGGCGAGTGAGTTAGACCTGATCGGATCGAGAGGCGGCGGGGAGACCTGCCGCCTTTTCTATTGCGCCTAATGTGGTGAGGGTCGGGCGCGGCCCGGGGCTGGTCGCCCTGTGCCAAGTGGACAACTATTGCCAATATGCGCGTGCAGGGACAGGGAAGCGTAGAGAGGGCCTCGATCTGAACGAACGCAATCTGCTTGCCCGGAACAGCCGCGAAGCGGCCCGGGCAGCGCCCGACCGCCCCCTCGGGCGGGCGCTTGGGTGACGTCAGCGCGCGGATCGAGGTCATCCGGATTTGGCCGCGATTAAGTACGGACCACATGACGAGGGACGCCCGCCCGGCGATCGGGCGCTGCCCTCTGTAACCTCACTCCAAGGGCGGCGCGCTGGCCTCCACCACGGTCTCCATCGCGACATAGCTCGACGAGGAATGGACATGGGGCAGGGTGGACAGCTCTTCCGACATGATCCGCCGGTAATCGGCCATGTCGCGGGCGCGGATCTTCACCAGATAATCGAAGCCCCCGGCGATCATGTAGCACTCTTCGACCTCGGGGATCGCGCGCACCGCAGCGTTGAACGCCTTCAGCGCGGTCTCGCGCGTATCGCTCAATTTCAGCTCGATATAGGTCACATGGGTCAGCCCCAGCTTGATCGGTGAGATCATCGCCCGGTAGCCCTTGATGAGCCCGGTTTCCTCCATTTGGCGGATGCGCGCGGCCACCGGCGTCTTCGACAAGCCGACCCTGCGCGCTATCTCAGCCACGGGAAGGCGTGCATCGGCGATAAGCTCGTTGAGGATTCGCCTGTCGATTGCATCGATCTCTTCACTCATGGGCTACAGAGTCTCCAAAAATAAGTTCCAGAGACCATCGCTTAGCAAATCTTTGCGCCAATCGCCTAGAGGAAATCGAATAGTATCGGACAATCAGATTCAAGGGAGGATCGCATGGGCGACACGTTCGATCAGTTCACGACACAGGCGAAATTCGCCGAAGAAGCCGCGCTTCTGGAGCGGCTAAAGGGCCAGGCCGAACTGAGCGAGAGTGATCGCAAGCAGATCTCCGCCCGCGCGGCAAAGCTCGTGCGCCGTATCCGGACCGAAGCCAAACCGACGCTGATGGAGCATT
Organism: Thioclava sp. F1Mire-8; assembly: GCF_002213165.1. NCBI lineage: Bacteria > Pseudomonadati > Pseudomonadota > Alphaproteobacteria > Rhodobacterales > Paracoccaceae > Thioclava > Thioclava sp. F1Mire-8. The sequence continues at coordinate 312,194 of NZ_NBNY01000001.1, forward strand.
TCCTCGCGGAATATGGCCTGTCCACGCAGGAAGGCGTGGCGCTGATGTGTCTGGCCGAGGCGATGCTGCGCGTGCCCGATGCCGAGACGATCGACGCGCTGATCGAAGACAAGATCGCACCGTCGGACTGGGGCAAGCACATGGGCACCGCGTCGTCCTCGATGGTCAACGCCTCGACCTGGGCGCTGATGCTGACGGGCCGCGTGCTCGAAGACGAAAAGCCCGGCATGGCAGGCGTGTTGCGCGGTGCCGTGCGCCGTCTGGGCGAGCCGGTGATCCGCGCTGCCGTCAGCCGCGCGATGAAGGAGATGGGCCGCCAGTTTGTCCTTGGCGAGACGATCAAGGACGCGCTGAGCCGCGCGAAGAAGCTTGAAGATCGCGGTTATACCTACAGCTATGACATGCTGGGCGAGGCCGCCCGCACCGCGCGCGATGCCAAGCGCTACGCGAAGGATTACGCCGACGCCATCGCCGCCATCACGAAGGTCTGCAAGGACCGCCCTGTGGCCGAAAATCCCGGCATCTCGGTGAAACTCTCGGCGCTGCATCCGCGCTACGAGGTCGCCAAGGAAGAGCGCGCCATGGCCGAGATCGTGCCGGTGCTCAAGGATCTGGCGAAGGCCGCGAAGGCCGGGAACATGGGCCTCAACATCGACGCCGAGGAGCAGGACCGTCTGGTGATCTCGCTCAAGATCATCAAGGAGGTTCTGTCCGACCCCGAGCTTGCCGGCTGGGACGGGTTCGGCGTGGTCGTGCAGGCTTACGGCAAACGCGCGAGCCTCGTGATCGACTGGCTGGGCGCGCTGGCGGAAAAGCTCGACCGCAAGATCATGGTGCGTCTGGTGAAAGGCGCCTATTGGGACACCGAGATGAAGCTGGCGCAGGTCGAAGGCCTGCCGGATTTCCCGCTGTTCACCACGAAGGCTGCGACCGATGTCAGCTACCTTGCCAATGCGCGCAAGCTGTTCAGCTATACCGACCGCATCTATCCGCAATTCGCGACCCACAATGCCCATTCGGTCGCGGCGATCCTCGAGATGGCCGAGGGCCGTCCCTATGAGTTCCAGCGCCTTCATGGCATGGGCGAGCGTCTGCACGAGATCGTCCACCGCGAAGAGGGCACCCGCTGCCGCATCTACGCCCCCGTCGGCGCGCATCGCGACCTGCTGGCCTATCTGGTGCGTCGCCTGCTGGAGAACGGCGCGAACTCTTCCTTCGTGCACCAAATCGTCGATGAGGACGTGGCGCCCGAGACCATCGCGGAAGACCCGTTCGTGCAACTCGAGACGGCCGAGCGTTCGGCGATGCTCAAGCTCCCCTCGGAGGTGTTCGCCGAGTCCCGCGAGAATTCCATGGGCTTCGATCTGACCGACGAGGGCACGCTTGCGCGCATCGACGCCGCCCGCAATGTGGCGATCCCGGATGCGGGTCCGCTGGTGGCGGGCGAGGCGACGGGCGAGCCCGTGGCCGTCATCAACCCCTCGACCGGCGAAGAGGTGGCCAAGGTCACCGAGGCCGACGAGGCCTGTGTCGCGGCCGCCATCGACGCTGCGCGTCCGTGGGCTGCCCCGGTCGCTGAGCGCGCCGCCGTGCTGCGCCGCGTGGCCGAGCTTTACGAGGAAAACTTCGGACCCTTCTTCGCGGTGCTCGCGAAAGAGGCGGGCAAGAGCCAGCTCGACGCCGTGGGCGAATTGCGCGAGGCGGTCGACTTCCTGCATTATTATTCGGCGCAGGCCGAAGAGAGCGACCCGACGGCGCGCGGCATCTTCGCGGCGATCAGCCCGTGGAACTTCCCGCTGGCGATCTTCACCGGCCAGATCTCGGCGGCGCTGGCTGCCGGTAATGGCGTGATCGCGAAACCGGCCGAGCAGACGCCGCTCGTCGCCGCCATCGCCGTGCGCCTGATGCATGAGGCGGGTGTGCCGCGCGACGTGCTGCAACTGCTGCCGGGTCAGGGCGAGACGGTGGGCGCAGCCCTGTCGTCCAACCCGAAGATCGCGGGCATCGCCTTCACCGGCTCGACCGAGACGGCGAAGATGATCCGCCGGTCGATGGCCGACAATCTCGATCCGACCGCGCCGCTGATCGCGGAAACCGGCGGTCTGAACGCGATGATCGTGGATTCGACCGCGCTGCCCGAACAGGCGACGCGCGACATCATCGCCTCGGCCTTCCAGTCGGCGGGTCAGCGCTGCTCGGCGCTGCGTTGCCTCTATGTGCAGGAAGACGTGGCCGAGAACCTGATTTCGATGATCAAGGGCGCGATGGACGAGCTGTCGCTGGGCGATCCGTGGTATCTGTCGACCGATGTCGGACCGGTGATCGACAGCGAGGCGCAGGAAGACATCGCCGCCTATATCGCGAATGCCGAGAAAGAGGGCCGCGTGCTGCACAAGCTCGATGCGCCGTCGAAGGGCCATTTCATCGCGCCGACGCTGGTGAAAATCTCCGGCATCGAGGCGCTAGAGCGTGAGGTCTTCGGCCCGGTTCTGCATATCGCGACCTATCGCGCAGAGGATATCGAGAAGGTGTTCGACGCGATCAACGCCACCGGCTACGGGCTGACCGCGGGTCTGCACAGCCGGATCGACAACCGCGTGCAGGAGGTCTCGGACGCGCTGCATGTCGGCAACCTTTACGTCAACCGCAACCAGATCGGCGCGGTCGTGGGCTCGCAGCCCTTCGGCGGCGAGGGGCTGTCGGGCACGGGGCCGAAAGCGGGTGGACCGCTTTACCTGACCCGCTTCGCGATGGCGCCTGAGGCGTCGTCGAAAAACGGCGAATGGGGCCACAAGGCCGATCTCGACACGCTGCGCAAAAAGCTTGCGAAAGCTGCGGCGAAGGCCGAGGCGAGCGAGCCGCTCGAGGCGCTGGAGTTGCCGGGGCCGACGGGCGAGGCCAACACGCTGCGCCGCTATCCGCGCGGGCCGATCCTGTGCCTCGGGCCGGGCGAAGCTGCGCAGGTGGCGCAGATCAAGGAAGTCGAGAAGCTGGGCGGTGTGGCCGTCGGTGCCGATGGCAAGATCGCCCCGGACGTGCTTGAAACGCTTGAGGATATCGCGGGCGCCATCTGGTGGGGCCACGATACGCGCGCCCTTGTGAAAGCGCTGGCGAAACGCGAGGGCCCGATCCTGACGTTGACCACCGGCGCTGTGCAGAAGGCCGATGTCCTCCACGAGCGGCATCTGTGCGTCGACACCACGGCGGCGGGCGGTAACGCGGCATTGCTGGCGGGGTAAATCCCGCTGGCCTGCTAGCCCACATCCTCGGAGGCCACCGACATCGCCTTGATGATCGCGTGGCACCTCTTCCCCTCGGTCAGGCCAAGCGCCGCGACCGAGCGGGTGGTGAGCCGGGCCAGCAGATGCTCGTCGCCCATCTTCAGGCGGGCATAGACGCTGGGGGGAGCCGCAGGACGCAGCTCCGTGACCGTCACCGGCAGGATGTTGAGCGCAGAGAGGCCTTCGGGCCGCGCAACCGCAAGCGTTACGTCCCCCGCATGGATTCGCAGCCGCAGCGATTGGCCGGGCTGACCTTCCCGATAGGGCAGCAGCACCGGCCCGCCTGCGGTTTCGATCCGGGTCAGGCCGTCGGCTTCCTGCGCCATGACACGTCCCGAAATCACCGCCCCCGCTTCGCGCTGCCCGAGCGCGGGGGCGAGTGTCGGATCGGACAGAATCTCGCGCGCGGGGCCGAAACCGCGCAGCCGGCCGGCCTCGATCAGCGCGATGGAGGTGGCGAGACGCGCGACCTCGGCCGGTGCGTGGCTGACATAGAGGATGGGAAGTTTAACTTCGTCCCGTAACCTCTCGATATAGGGAAGGATTTCCGATTTTCGCGCAGCGTCCAGCGCCGCGAGTGGCTCGTCCATCAGCAGCATCCGCGGGTTCGACAGGATCGCGCGACCAAGCGCGACGCGGCTTTTCTCACCGCCCGAGAGCGCGGCGGGACGGCGCTCCAGCAGCGCGCCGAGGCCGAGCATATCGATGATGTGGTCGAACTCCGGCGCGGTCTTGGTTTTGTTGAAACGCTGCCCGTAGAGTAGGTTTGATCTGACGCTCAGATGCGGGAACAACCGGGCGTCCTGGAAGACATAGCCGATGCGGCGCTTGTGGGGCGGCAGGCAGATCCCGGCCTCGGTCTCGAGCAGCACCTCTCCATTGACGACGATCCGCCCCCGGTCGGGCCGCAGCAGCCCCGCGACCGCGTTCACCACGGTCGTCTTGCCCGCGCCGGACGGGCCGAACAGCGCGGTCACGCCCTCAGGCGCGGTGAAATCTACGTCGAGATCGAGCGCCGGCAGGCGATGGCTGAGCGAGATTTCCAGCATCAGTTCTGTCCCGCGATCCGCGCCGCGATCCGTCGCGCCAGCCACTCCGAGACCAACAGCGCGCCAAGCGCCAGCGTGACCGAGATCACCACCAGCCGCGCGGCCTCGACCTCGCCGCCCGGCACCTGCAATTGCGAGTAGATCGCGAGCGGCAGGGTCTGGGTCTGGCCGGGGATGTTCGAGACGAAGGTAATCGTCGCGCCGAATTCGCCCATCGCCTTGGCGAAGGCGGTGATCGCGCCCGCAAGGATGCCGGGCAGGATCAGGGGCAGGGTGATCGTTGCGAAACTGGCGATGCGCGAGGCCCCGAGGGTGGAGGCCGCCTGTTCCAGCTTCGGGTCCACCGCCTCGATCGCGAGCCGGATCGCGCGCACCATCAGCGGAAAGGCCATGATCCCGGCGGCCAGCGCTGCCCCGCGCCATGAGAAAGCCACCGTGATCCCGACCCGCGCCAGCGCCGCCCCGATCACCCCGTTCGGCGCGAAACCGATCAGCAAGAGGTAGCCAGTGACAACCGGCGGCAGGATCAGCGGCAGATGCACCAGCCCGTTGACGAGGCTGCGCCCCGGAAAGCGCCAGCGGGCCAGCGCATAGGCGACGAACAGTCCTGGCGGCAATGACAGCAGCGTCGCCCAGCCTGCCACTTTCAGCGAGAGAAAGACTGCTTGCCAGTCGGAGGACGACAGCCAGCTCATTTCAGTGTCTCGAAGCCTTGCACGTGGAAGATCTTCGCGGCGGCGTCGGATTTCAGCTCGGCATAGAAGCTTTTCGCCGCGTCGCTATCGGTGAGGCGGGCGGCGGGGTAGCGGATCGGTGGGTGGCTGTCTTCGGGGAAGGTCGCCACGACATGCACGCGCGGCTCGGCCACGGCGTCGGTCGCATAGGTGATCCCGTAGGGTGCCGCGCCAAGTGCCACCATCGCAAGTGTCGCGCGCACGTTATCGGCCTGCGCGACTTCGGGCTCGACCTTGGACCAGAGCCCGTAATGCTCCAGCGCCGCCTTGCCGTATTGGCCTGCGGGCACCGCGTTCACCAGCGACATGGCCAGCTTGCCGCCATTCAGAAGCGCGTCGAAATCGAGATCGCGAGAAATCGTCACCGGTTTCGCTTTCGGATCATGGGCGATCAGCACAAGGTGGTTGGCCAGCAGGTCCTCCTGCACCTTGATGCGGCCCGTCTTCGCGACCGTCTCCATCCAGCCGGGATTTGCGGAGATGTAGATATCGGCCGGTGCTCCGGCGGCGATCTGGCGGGCCAGCGCACCGGACCCGGCGAAGGAAATATGCGCCACGTCGCCGGTCTTCGTCTCCCACGCTTTGGCCACCTGATCGAGCGCGGTCTTCATCGAGGCGGCGGCGAAGATCGTGACCTCCTCTGCGCGGGCGGGTAGCGCGAGGCTCGCCGTCGTAAGCGCAAGGGCGAGGATGCGGGGCAGGGACATGGGGCCTCCTTCGATATGTTTCACCAGACATATTGCAGCGCAGATCGCCAAAGGCAAGCGCGGGCCGCCGCGGGAAGGGCTCAAAAGGAAAAGACCGGCGCATTGCTGCGCCGGCCCGTTCTAGGAGGTCTAATGGAAAGGCTTAGCCTCCCGAACTTTCGTTTTGCGCAGGCGCCGAGGCCTGATCGCTGGAGGGATATCCCGGACCCATCAGCTTGCCGTCGACCTCTTTGCCGTAGAAGCCCTGATGGTTGTGGTGCCATTTGTCGACGGCGTCCTTCACCGTCACGTCGCCGATCTGCCGCGGGTCGTTCGGGCGCGGATGGCTGTCGACGAAGGCGGCCACGTCCCAGGCTTCCTGCACGGTCAGTTTGTTCGGCTCCGACAGCGGCATGTTATGCTTGATGAAGGCGGCGGCGGCGTTGATCTTGTGCATGCCCGCGCCCCAGTTGAAGCTGTTCGGCCCCCAGAGCGGCGGGAAGACGACCTTGCCGTTGATGTCCTTCTGACCCTGACCGTCGGCGCCGTGGCAAACCGCGCAGTTCTGGGCGAAGACCGCTTCGCCGCGCTGGCGCGAGGGCTCTTTCGCTGGCTTGTCGATCTTGCCGAAGCCTGCGCCTTCCGGTTTCTCGCCCGTGGGCAGACCCTTGGACATCCAGAAGAAATAGGCCTGCAGATCGCGATAGACATCCGAGCCATAGGGCGGCGGTCCCCCCGAGGGCGAACCTTGCGCGTTCATCGAATAGGTGAAGCAGCCCTTGATGCGGTCCTCCATGGTGTTCACCATTTTGTTCTTGCCGCGATATTTCGGATAGACCGGGTAGGCGGCCCACATCGGCGCGGAGAAGGCCTGACGGCCCGCGTCGAGGTGGCAGTTCGAGCAGGACAGGTCGTTTCCGACGAAGTCATGCGCGTTGGTGCCGGTATCGTTGAAAATCGCCATGCCTCGGCGGACCGACTTGCCGAAATCGTCGTCGGGAATGGTGCTCTCCGCAGGCGGGGTGAAAAGCTTCGCCTGCTGAGTGTCGCCACCGCTTTGCTGCGCGGCGGCCTCGGCTTCGCTCTGGTCACGCGTGGCGCCGGTCAACCAGCTGGGTGCGAGGCCGAAATTTACCAGCAGCGAGCCCAGCACGACCAGTGCGAGGCCACCGCCTACCGCGAGGATCGCGCGCAGGGCCGTCTTGCCGCGGGAGGGGTCGGTCTCTCCGCGCGGAGGGATGTCGGACGGGTGCTTGTTACTCATTGATCCACTCCTTCACGCACCGGGATGTTGCTTTCCATCGCGGCCAGTTCGGTTTTGTCCATCGCCGGCATCGGGGCGAGCGAGGCGAGGTAATCGGCCACCGCGCGCCGATCCGCATCGTTCAGCGCCTTGCCGATCCCCGCCATCAGGCCGAGCGGCGAGTTATGGCGCGCGCCGCCTGCCCACATCGCGAGTTGATGCGCGACATAGGCCGGCTGCTGCGCGGCGATCCCGGGAAAATTCGGCGCGACGCCGACGCCCGAGGGCCCGTGACAGGTGAAGCAAGCCGGAACGCCGATCGACCAGTCGCCTTCCTTGGCAAGCTGCGCGCCGCGCTTGAGATCGCCTTCCAGAGAAGGCTTCGCGCCCGAGGGGCTGGTCATCGTGGCGTAGTAGTTCGCCAGTTCGACGATTTCCTGATCGCTCAGACCCTTGGCCACATAGGCCATCGAGTCGTTGGGCCGGGTGCCTTTCTGGAAGTCGTGCAACTGCTTGGCCAGATAGGGCGCCGGAAGGCCCGCCAGCCGCGGCACGGTCTCGGTGCCTTCGCCCTTGTCGCCGTGACAGCTTGCGCAGGCCCAGACCGTGCCCGAGCCCTGACTGACGAGCTGCGCGACGCGCTCGGACCCGGGACCTTTCTCGGCAGCTGCGGATTCCGGCTGCGCGGGCAGGTTGTTGATCAGCCCTGCGAGGCCGGCGCCGCCATCGAGCGGGTCCATGTCGCCCGCCACCTTGCGGATATCGGCGACCTCCGGGGCGCTGATGGTCTTGGCGTCGTCATTGAGCTCGGTGGCAACATAGGATGCGACTTCGGAGATTTCGGTGTCGCTGAGAACAGAGCCGAAGGCGGGCATCTCGCCCTCGTAGCTCTCGCCATTGACGTTGAGCTTGCCACCGATGCCGCGCATCACGATCTGGGTCACCGCCTTTGCGCCGCCCAGCTTCACGATGTCAGAGCCGTGCAGCGGGGGGAAGGCGCCGGTGACGCCTTCACCGGCATCGCCATGGCAGGTCGCGCAATTGTCCGCGAACAGCGTCTTGCCCGCGTCGAGATCGGGCGCGGCGGCCTGCGCGAGTTTCGTGGGCTCCTGCTTGGCCGCTTCGGTTTGCGCCTTGTCCGCGACCTGAACGGCCGTGCTGGTCTGGACCAGCATGATCACCCCCCAGATCGCGAGCGCGATCGCGATCGAATAGACGGGCCACGGGATGCGGCGGGTTGCCTCGAACGGCTCGAAAGTCTCGTCGGGACGCCGGGGATCGGGTTTCTTGTCGGTCATTCTTGTCTCCGTCGTCTCAGTTCGAGGCCTTGGTGGCATCGGTCGCTTCGCGTTGCTTCTCGGCGATCAGCGCGTAGCCGTTGTCGCGCAGACCGTCCTTCGGCGGAGCGTATTGGCGTGTCATGCCTTGCAGATACTTCACGAGGTCGAGCGCATCCTGCTTGGCCACGATCACACCGGATTTTGGCGCGTATTTCGCGGGCAGCTTGACCACCACATCGTCAGGCCCGGCTTTGTCCTTATGCGTGAAGAGGTAGGGATAGGCGGGCATGATCGACCAGCTGGAGATCGCGCGGGGCTGATAGAGATGGGTCAGTTGCCATGCCTGCGAGGGCATGCGGTCGCCGATATCCATCAGGTCCGGCCCGGTGCGCATCGTGCCCAGCTGGTGAGGGGCGTCATAGGCGTAGTCGCCCGCGACCGAGGCCCGGCCCCAGCCGCGTTCGGCATCGGGGGCCTGGGCCAGCGAACGCGGCTGCTGCGAGTGGCAGTAGAGGCAGCCCAGCGAGACATAGACCTCACGGCCGCCCGCCTCGGCCTCGGTGTAAGGCTTGAGCCCCGTCGTCGGTCCCTGTGCGCTGATCTGCATGCCCGGCGCGATCACCAGGAACAGGGTCGCGAGCGCGAGGATCGCCAGCGCCGTGATTGCGAGAGGAAGATAGCGGTTCATTCTGCAGCCACCATGTTGTCGGTTTCGGTCTCACGGGTCTTCTTGGAAAAGCCGAGCGCAATGAGGTTGATCGCCAGCAGCACATGGCCCAGCGTCATCAGCCCGCCGCCGAGCGAACGGCCTTCAAGATAGGGCTTGAGCAGGGTCACGCTGTCGGCGAAGGGCTTCGTCGCATCGAGCTGGGCAAGGCCCTGCAGCACGCCGCCGATTGTCAGCGAGAAGAAGTAGATCGCGAAGCCGATCACGTTCAGCCAGAAATGCCATGCGATCATCCGCGGGAAGGGCCAGTATTTCCCGGTCGCGCGCGGCACGACCTGATAGATCACGCCCATCAGCACCAGCGACACGAAGGCATAGGCGCCCAGATGCGCGTGCGCCACCGTGTAATGGGTGAAGTGGGTGATCGTGTTGACCGAGCGCAGCGCCTCGATCGAGCCCTGGAACGAGGCCAGCGTGTACATCACCGCCCCGAAGGAGATGAAGCGCAGCGGGATCGACTCCTTGAGCGCCCAGAGATTGGCCGCCACCGTGACGTGCTGGTTGATCGCCACCGCGATCACGGGAACGAACATCATCACCGAATGGACGACCGAGAGCGTCACCAGCCAGGTCGGGACCGGGCCGCCGATCAGGTGGTGGATGCCGACTTGGCTGTAGAACAGCGCCAGCGCCCAGAAGCCAACCAGCGAGAGCGCGTAGGAATAGACCGGTTTGCCGATGATCTTCGGGATGAAGTAATAGGCTGCGCCCACGCCCAGCGGCGTCAACCAGAGGCCCAGCACGTTATGGGCGTACCACCAGTTCATCGTGGCCTGCTCGACCCCGTGATGGACGCCGGGAATGTTGGCGATGACGAACAGCACCGGGAACCAGAGCACCGCGGCGAGGAAATACCAGCCGGAGACGTAGATGTGATGGACGTTGCGGTGCTTCGCGGTCGCGATCAGCGGGGCCACGAAACAGGCCGCGCCGGCTGCGAGGGCGATGTCGATCTGCCACGGGATCTCGAGCCATTCGAGCCCGTCGGTCCAGCCGTTCGCGATGGCGAACACGCCTGCGGCGAGGCCGATATTCCAAAGCACGACCCCGGTCTTCAGAAGGCCCGTCATGCGCAGTTCGGTGCGGAAGATACGCGGGAGGATCCAGCAGACGGCGGCGAGGCCGCCCTGGCTCGCCCAACCATAGGCGACCGAGTTCAGGTGCACCGTGCGCATCCGCCCGAAGGTCATCTGCGCAGTTCCCGACATCAGATCGGGCAGGTGCAGTTCCAGCGAGGCGGCCAGCCCGTGCAGCGAGCCGTAGATCAGCCAGAACACCGCCGCCGCGATGAGCCACATCACGACTCTGGAGGAACTCGCGTCGATACCGGCGCGCGCCGCGTTGAAGTGGTGAGGGTCGTTCGGCACGTCGGTATCCGCGCCCTCGCCGGGCTCGAAGATGGTCCGCGCATCGTCGGCGTCTGGCGTGTGGACCTGCTTGTTCGCGATCGCCCAGATCAGGATCGTCAACGCCAGTAGCGAGATGACGAAGCTGAGGGCGAGCAGCAGGCCGAGCGTTTCGGTGATTTGCATTGGCTGGCTCCGGTGTCAGGTTTGACCCGGGCCGAGCCGGTGCGACGCGTGGATGCTCGTCACTGTTCCATTCTCCCTTTAGCCCGGTCGGTCGGTTCTTGTTCACGTCGTTTTCACGAACAATGCATGGCGGAGTGATCTGTTCCAAACATTCAGATGTATGCAGATGTCGGGCGCACCGACGCCCGCCGAGGGACGATCACGACCATGTGGCGCGGGCGCCGGATGTTCGCGAGCGCCCAGAATGATGCAGTCACGGGGGCGCGACCACCTCTCCTCACGCGATGATGATCTTGGTTGAACGAGCCGCTCGGAGAGCCTTCCTCCGCGGAAAGCGCACGCGCCAGCCGGGCCTTGTTTTTCGGGCGGAAATCCGCTGGCGGGACGCTCGCGAGGCGCTCCCGCAGCGCTGATCGGGGCAACGATCTCGTGATCCGCGGCTCACGATTGCCGTGAGATGAGTTGAAAGCGGGGCGGGGTTCCCCAAGGGGCAGGGCGGCAGACCGCTTCCGGGGATAGGGGAACCGATCGGGCCGCAGATGCGATTCCGATACAGGAGCGCGCGGTGCGCGCCGCCTTGCGTGGCGTGTCGCAGCGGATCGCGCGAGATGCGATGGAAAGGCAGGCTCGAGAGTGGCCGTGAACGAGAACTTCAAGGATCACGCCGCCAACGAGCGGACCTTCCTCGCGTGGCTCCGCACGGCCGTCGCGATCGTCGGGGTCGGGCTCACCGCGGCGAAGTTGACCCGGACGGATCTTCCGCAATGGTCCGATCTGGCGATGGTGCTGAGCGGCGGGGTCGTGGTGATCCTCGCCTTCGTGCGCATGCGGATGCTGCGCGCCGCGATCGAAAGCGGCAAGGCCCCGGACAGCCAAGGAACCAACTGGCCCGAGCTGGTGCTGTTTGCGCTGGTGATCGCGCTTCTGGTTCTGCTCGGGATTTTCATCCTGCATGTCACCTGACACTCTTGCATCTTCGTCGCCGCACAGGCTTGATGCCGCCAAATTATGGAGGACATTACATGAAACTTCTGCGTCACGGGCTTATCGGAGCCGAAAAACCGGGGCTGATGGACGGTCAGGGTGTGATCCGCGACCTGTCGGGCCAGGTCGCCGATATCGGGGGTGCGGTGCTCTCGGATGACGGGTTGGCGGCGATCGGCTCGCTGGACGTGTCCGAGCTGCCCGCCGTGCCCGAAGGCACGCGTCTGGGCGCGCCGATCGCGGGCATCGGGAAGATGATCTGCATCGGGCTGAACTATGCCGACCACGCTGCGGAATCGGGCGCGACGGTGCCGCCGGAGCCGCTGATCTTCATGAAGGCCACTTCCGCGATCCAGGGCCCGAACGATCCGATCGTGATTCCGCGCGGCGCCGAGCAGACCGACTGGGAAGTCGAGCTGGGCATCGTCATCGGCAAACCTGCGAAATACGTCTCGGAAGAGGATGCGATGGATTACGTCGCGGGCTACGTGCTCGCCAACGACGTGTCCGAGCGCAGCTACCAGAAGGACCGCTCGGGCCAGTGGACCAAGGGCAAGAGCTGCGACAGCTTCGGCCCGCTCGGACCGTATCTGGTGACGCGCGACGCGGTGGCCGATCCGCAGAAGCTGGCGATGAAGCTGAGCGTGAACGGCGAAGTGATGCAGAACGGCTCGACCGAGACGATGGTCTTCGGCGTGAAGAAGCTGGTCAGTTACCTCTCGCAATTCATGACGCTGCATCCGGGCGACGTGATCTCGACCGGGACCCCTCCGGGCGTCGCGATGGGGATGGAGACCCCGCGCTTCCTGCGTCCGGGCGATGTAGTGGAGTTGGAGATCGAAGGACTGGGCCAGCAGCGCGCCGAGGTCGTGGCCGACGCCTGAGGCAGGTCTTTGCGAACAGGGCAGGGCGCGCGGAACACTCGCGCGCCCTTTCTCATACGCGATTACAGCCGGATCGGGTCGTCCTTGGCGATCCGGTCGAACTCCATCAGCGTCTGCACCAGCTTCGGCATCTGGTTGAGCGGAATCATGTTCGGCCCGTCCGAGGGCGCGCTATCGGGCGCCTCATGGGTTTCGATGAATACCCCCGCAATGCCCAGCGACACCGCCGCGCGCGCCATCACCGGCGCGAATTCGCGCTGACCGCCAGAGGAGCCGCCCTGACCGCCGGGCTGCTGCACCGAATGGGTCGCGTCCATGATCACCGGGTAGCCGGTCTTCGCCATCTCGGGCAGGCCGCGCATATCGGCGACCAGCGTGTTGTAGCCGAAGGAGGTGCCGCGCTCTGTCAGCAGGATCTTCTCGTTGCCGGTGGAGGCGACCTTCTCGGCCACGTTGGGCATGTCCCACGGCGCGAGGAACTGGCCCTTCTTGATGTTCACGACGCAGCCGGTCTCGCCCGCGGCCAGCAACAGATCGGTCTGGCGGCACAGGAAGGCCGGGATCTGGATCACGTCGACGACGGCGCCTGCAATCCGGGCCTGTTCCGCGTCGTGGATGTCGGTCAGCACCGGGCAGCCGATCTCTGCGCGCACCTCTTCGAGGATCTTCAGTCCCGCGTCGATGCCGAGGCCGCGCTTGCCTTTTAGGCTGGTGCGGTTGGCCTTGTCGTAGCTCGCCTTGAAGATGAACTGCGCGCCCGCCTGGTCGCAGGCGCGGGCCATTTCCTTCGCGATCATCATCGCATGGTCGCGGCTTTCGAGCTGGCACGGACCCGCGATCACCGTCAGCGGGCGATCGTTCGAGACGGTCAGCCCGCCGATTTTCACGTCTTTCATTTCTCTCTCCGCAGCCTGTGACGGACCGCTCTAGCTCAGCTCGAGACCTGCTCGCGCAGGACCGACGCTGTGAGCGACAGCATCAGATAGATGCCCGAGAAGATCAGGAAAGCCAACAGCGTGTTCTCGAAAGCGCGCGGATAGGTGGGCTCGTCCGGGGCGACGGGGCGTACGCCCATCTCCAGATAGCGTACCTGCTTGTTGGCCTCGATCCGGGCGGTTTCCATCTGTTGCGCAGCGGCAGAGAGCAGCATCTGGCGGGTCTGCAATTCGCCTTGGGCGATCTGCAACTGGCCGGTGACGGCGGCGAGCGACTCGCCCCCGGTGGCCTGGCGCCCCGCCGTGAGTTGGCCACGCGTCTTTTCGAGAAGCGCCTGAATTCGCCTGATGTCGCCCTGCACACCCGAAACCCGCGCCTGGTTGGGACGCGCATTGTCGAGCAGTTGGCCCAGCTCGAGCCGTTTCTGCTGCAACTGGTTTTCCAGATTGGCGACCTGGCCCATCACCACCGAGTTCTCGCTGACGGGATCGAGGACGCCGACCTTCTCCTGAAGCTGCTGCACCTTGGATTGCGCGGCGAAAACCTTCGCCTCAGCATCCTGATAGCTTTCGCGCGCGCCCTTCATCTGGTCGTCGCGCAACCGTGATGTCAGCTGGTCCACCTGCTGTTCGGCATAGGAGATCAGTGACTCGGAGAATTGCTGCGATTTCTGCGGATCAGGGGCGATGACCTCCATCTTAACGATGCCCTCGGAAGGGTCGTAGCCGATCTCGACCATTTTCGAGTAAAGCCGGTAGGCCTGCTCGTCGGTGGCATCCTTCGGCAGGCGCTGAAGCGGGTCGATGCTCGGATCCTCGAAGATTTTCTTGAAACCCTGATCGCGGTCGAGCCGTTTCATGGCATCGCGCGACTGCAGATAGGATTGCACTGTCACCGAGTCCTGATTGGTGGCGAGCTGCGTGCCCGAGAAGAGCGACCCCAGCCCGGAATTGCCCAGCCCTTCGGCCTTCTGGATCACGAAGGCCGATTTCGTCGCATACATCGGCGTGGCCATCGCGAAATAGTAATAGGCGGCCATCAGCGTCGGTAGCACGACGAAGAAGCCCAGCCGCGCACCCAGCAGCATCAGCTTGCGGCGGCGCCGTTTGGCGATGTCGCGCTGGATGCGCAGGATCTCGGCGGCGCGACGATCCTCGGTCATCACCTCGGTCGAGGGGAGCTGACCTTTCTTGATCGTCTGCGGCAGGTTCACGCGGGTATCCGCGCCCGGCCCGTCGGTCCGCGCCAGCGCCCGCGAAGTCGCTTCCGCCTCGCCGGGTTTCACCATCGCCACGATATTCGAGCGGTCGAACGGATCGATCCCGCGGCGGCGCAGGAGCAGCACGGCCTCGAAATCGGAACTGGCCTGCACGCCGTGTTTCTGCGCCATCCGGCGGGCGAGGCGCAACTGGCGGCCGGTCAGCCCCTCGGCGCGGATCGCGTCGATTTCTTCCTCGGGGGTGCGCTGGCCCGCATCGATCACCTCGGCGCCGTTGCGCTCCGCCGTCGGGAATTTCTGATCGCCGAACCCGTCATCCTGCGGCTCGAACATGCTGGAGGGATCGCTGTCTCTGTGCCGCCGTTGCCGTTGCCGTTGCCGTTGCGGTTCCGGCGTGTCGGAAGAGGGTGCGGCTTGCGCGGCGGAGGCCGCAGAGGCGTTGGAGGCGCGCGGCGTGGTCGGCTCTCCCGTCGTCCCGGCGCTCGATTTCAGCGGCATCGCCCCCAGCTGCAGCGAGCCGTCGCTCCCCGTGATCACCGGCCCATCTCGGCGGATACGGAATTTCGGGGCCTTAGGACTGGTAGTCATACAACCGCTTCGCTTCTTCAAGAGTGTCGAACTGGTAAAGTTGCCCGTCGCGCAGCACCGCCGCACGATTGCAGAATTTCTCGATCGTGGAGGGTTGGTGCGAGACCACGACCACGGTGGAATTGCGCAGCCGGTCGCGCAGGATCGAGCCGGCCTTGCGGTTGAACTCCACATCGGTGGTCGAGGGCATCCCCTCGTCGATCAGGTATATGTCGAATTCCAGCGCGAGCAGGAGGGAAAAGGTGAACCGCGCGCGCATCCCCGAACTGTAGGTGCCCACGGGCTGGTCGAAATATTCCGCGATCCCGGTCAGCCAGCGCGAGAAGGCCTCGACATAATCGGGATCGAGCCCGTAGAGCCGCGCGATGAAGCGGGCGTTTTCGCGCGCCGAATGTTTCGAGACGACGCCGCCCATGAAGCCCAGCGGGAACGAGACCCGGCTGGTGCGGCGAATCTCGCCCTCGTCGGGCTTTTCCAGCCCTGCCATCATGTTGATGATCGTGGTCTTGCCGGTGCCGTTGGGCGCGAGAATGCCGAGGCTCTGGCCCAGCTCCACGCGGAAGCTGGCGCGTTCGAGGATCACCTTGCGCTGCTTGCCGGTCCAGAAGGATTTGGAGACGTTCTCGAATACGATCATTACTTTTTGGCCCGGGTCTCCATCTGTGCGCGCCTCGCCACTAAATCACGGGGGCAGCAGTGTGAGAACCCGCCTAACCTTGGATTTGGGCAGCATTATGTTCAGTTGTGGGAGGGTTATGCAATGACGAACACATTGACACTAGAGGAGAAACGATGACCCGCCCCGTGCAAGACGAGATCCGCGACTGCCGCCTTTGCGCGGCGCGGTTCCGCGCGACCGCGACCGGGCATTCGCCGCGTCCCGTCGCGTGGTTCGCCGCCGGCGCACGCGTGCTGATCGTGGGGCAGGCGCCAGGGATCCGGGTGCACGAGACCGGCGTGCCGTTCAACGATCGCTCGGGCGACCGGCTGCGCGACTGGATGGGCGTCGATCGCGAGACCTTCTACGACGTCTCGCGCATCGCGATCGCGCCGATGGCGTTCTGCTTTCCGGGCTATGACACGAAGGGGTCCGACCTGCCGCCGCCCGCAATCTGCGCCCAGACGTGGCGCGACCGGGTGATGGAGGAAATCGGCCCGGTCGATCTGACGCTTCTTGTGGGCGGCGCCGCGCAGCGCTGGCATCTGGGCACACGCAACGTGACGCAGGCCGTGCTGGGCTGGCGGGACCACGCGCCGCGCCTCTTCCCCTTGCCTCATCCGTCTTGGCGCAATACGGGATGGCTGAAGAAAAACCCGTGGTTCGAGGCCGACCTGCTGCCTGTCCTGCGCGCCCGGGTGAAGGAGCTGACATGACCCCCTATGACCGCGCCCATGCCGCGATGGAAGCCGAGCCGGAGAACGAGGCCAAGCGTCTCGCCGTGTTCGACCGTCTCGCCGATGCCGAGTTGTTCCTGCTGCTCGAAGAAGAGCCCGAGGACGAAAACATCAAGCCGCAGGTGTTCTCCACCGAAGAGGGCGAGTTCGTTCTCGTCTTCGATACCGAAGACCGTCTCGGCGAATTCGCGGACGGGCCGCAGCCCTACGCGGCGCTGCCGGGGCGGGTGATCGCGCAGCATCTGGTGGGCGAGAATATCGGGCTGGGCGTCAATCTCGGTGTTGCGGACTCGGCGATGCTGTTGCCGCCCGAGGCGCTGGACTGGCTGACCGAGACGCTCGCGCATACGCCGTTGGAGGCGCAGGGCCGTCCGGTGGAATTCACCGCTCCGGGCCTGTCGCCCGCAGTGATCGCGCTGCTGCTGCCCGCCTTCGAGGCCAAGCTGGACCAGCTTGCCGGGATCGCGCAGGCTGCCGTGCTGGGCGGCGTCACCTACGAGGACGGCCACCGGGGCCATGTGCTCGCGGTGATCGGCGCGCATGAGCATTTCCGCGCGGGTATCGCCAAGGCAATGGGCGAGGCGCTGACCTTCTCGGGGCTGGATGCGGGCGAGTTGGACGTGACCTTCCTCGAGCCCGAGGACAAGGCCGCGCAGCTTCTGCTGGACAAGGGGCTCGTGCTGCATGTCCCCGAGCCGGTCGAGGAAGAGGTGCAGGAACTGCGGCCCGGTTCCGCCCCCGGCATGGATCCGAGCAAGCCGCCGAAGCTGCGCTGAGGCGCGCCCGGCGGTTTTCGCATATGGTTTGAAAAACTCGGTCGGGGCGGCTCAGGACTCGCCGTTTGCCTCGTCGTGCTCGCCGATCACCTCGTTCTTCACCTGACCCCATGTCAGCAGCGTGAAGACCGCCGTGCCGCCCGCGACATTGCCTGCGAGAACCGGGAAGAAAAACCGGCTGATCGCCTCGGTCAGGCTCATATGGCCGCTCCAGACAAGCAGCCCCGCCTCGACCGAGCCCGCGACGACGTGCGCCGAGCCCGAAGCCGCGAGCAGCCATGTCATCGCGAGGATCACGAGGAACGAACTGCCCTGCGCCGCGGGCATGATCCACACCACGGCGGCGATGATGATGCCCGCCGGCATCGCGCGGTAGAAGTTCTGTCCCATGTCGCCGTCGGTCGCGTGGCGCGCCACGGCCAGCAGGCTGTCGGTCATCTCGTTGGGGATGACATGGGGAATGCTCAGGAACCCCGAGGCGATCGCGCAGCCAAGAATGTTCGACGCAAGCACGATCGCCCAGAGCCGCAGCATTTTCAGCAGGCATGTCAGCGACCGTTCGGCCACCACCGGCAGGACGGTGGTGATCGTGTTCTCGGTGAACAGCTGCATCCGCCCGAAGATCACCACCATGAACCCGGCCGAATAGCCGAGGGACTCGACCAGAATCCGCCAGCTTTCGTCGGGCAGACGCGCATGCAAGCTCGCCTGCGCGATGACCGAGAGGCTGATCAGGATGCCCGCCGCGAGCCCCGACCACACGAGAGAGGTGAGCGGGCGGTTCAGCTCTTCGTCGCCGTCATGCCGGATCACGGCGTAGATCAACCGCGCGGAGAGGCGCGAGGCTTGCTTCACCGAGCGCTCCTCGTGCCGTTCGCGCACGGCGTTGTTCTGGGCTTTTCCGCTGCCGTTGTCGGACCCGCCCTGCGCGTCACTTTGGGAACTGTCTGATTTCATTCGTCCTGAACCCCGTCACGCGTGCTTTGTTCCCTGTGCGAGCCTGCGCTATCCCTGTTCGCTGGCGAACACTTTGTCGATCATCGCCTGTGTGCCGCGCGCATCTTCAAGTGTCCACGCATAGGGCGCGCCCTCGGTGACATGACGCACGAAGGCCTCCACCTGGATCACATATTGATTCACGCCCGGGTAGCGGACCACCTCGTCCGGCTTGCCCTTGCGGATCAGCGTGACCTCCGCCTGATCGAAAACATTCGCGTTGAACGGGCAGGTGAGGCGGATCAAACCTTCGGAGCCCTGGAAGACCGCTTCCTGGCGCGGATGCAGCCGGGTCGAGGTCAGCGCGCCATAGGTGAAGCGGCCCTTGTCGCCGACCATCTCGCCCGTGACCTGCGTGAACGTGTCGACATCGTTCTCGCGATGGATGACGGCGCGCAGATCGCCCGGTTCGGCCCGGGCTGCGAAGCGCACGCAGGAATAGGCATAGACGCCGATATCGGGAACCGAGCCGCCGCCCATCTCCGGCTTGTTGCGGATATTGGTGGGGTCGGGGTTGTTGAAGGTGAAGGCCACATCGGCGTGCCGCAGCTCTCCGATTGCACCGGCATCGAGCCAGTCGCGCACCTGCCGCCATTGCGGGTGATGCACGATCATGTAGGCCTCGGTCGCGAACTTGCCGGCGGCGTCGCGCGCGTCTATCAGCCCGTCGATCTCCTCGGCCTTCATCGCAATGGGCTTTTCCGTCAGCACATGCTTGCCTGCCGCCAGCGCCTTCTTCGTCCACTCGACATGGAGCGTGTTGGGCAGCGGGATATAGACCACGTCGATCTCGGGGTCGGCGAGCAGCGCATCATAGCTGTCATGAACCTTGAGATCGGGCGCGAAGGCCTTGAACGGATCGGCTTTTTCGGGGCTCGACGTCGCGAGCGCCGCCAGCCGCGCGCCCTCAGCCGCATGGATCGCCCGGCCCATATGTTCGCGCGCAAATTTCGCGGCGCCGAGGATTCCCCAGTTCAACACCTGCATCGTCTCTCTCCCTCTTTTCGTGCTCGTATCCGGGGCGAAGGTAATGCTTATGCGGCGCGGCGCAAAGAAAATCGCCGCCCCCGGGAAGGGAGCGGCGACATACTTTCGCACTCGTTACTGTTCGCGGGTTACGCGGGCACGTTCATGCCTTTTTCCCGTGCCAGTTCGGTCATGCGCTTCTGCAGCTTCTCGAAGGCGCGCACCTCGATCTGGCGGATACGCTCGCGCGAGACGTCATAGACGCCCGAGAGTTCCTCCAGCGTGACGGGATCGTCGCGCAGGCGGCGCTGCATCAGGATGTCCTTCTCGCGGTCGTTGAGAACGTCCATCGCGTCCATCAGCATCTCGCGGCGGGCTTCCATCTCCTCGGTCTCGGCATAGGCCTCGGCCTGATCGGCATCCTCGTCTTCGAGCCAGTCCTGCCACTGCGCGGCCCCGCCTTCGTCACCCGCGCCGATCTGTGCGTTCAGCGAGGCGTCCGAGCCCGACATCCGCCGGTTCATCGAGATCACTTCTTCCTCGGTCACGTTCAGATCGGACGCGATCTGTTTGACGTTCTCGGGGCGCATATCGCCGTCTTCATAGGCGCCGATCTTGGACTTCGCCTTGCGCAGGTTGAAGAACAGCTTCTTCTGCGCGGAGGTGGTGCCCAGCTTCACGAGGCTCCACGAGCGCAGGATGTATTCCTGGATCGCGGCGCGAATCCACCACATAGCGTAGGTCGCAAGGCGGAAGCCCTTCTCGGGATCGAAGCGCTTCACGGCCTGCATCAGACCGACATTCGCCTCCGAGATCACCTCGGCCTGCGGCAGCCCGTAACCGCGATAGCCCATCGCGATCTTCGCGGCGAGACGCAGGTGCGACGTCACCAACTGGTGCGCGGCATCGGTGTCCTGGTGGTCGGCCCAGCTCTTGGCCAGCATATATTCCTGTTCCGGCTCCAGAAGCGGGAACTTCCGGATCTCCTGAAGGTAGCGGTTCAGCCCCTGCTCAGGACTCGGGGCCGGAAGGTTCGTGTAGCTCGTCATCGTCTCCCATGTCTCCCTTTTGGCGGCTGCTCAATATGGGGATCGCCCCCCGTTCTTTCAAGAAACGCAAGGCAGTGCGGATTGGTTCACCGAAAGCCGCCCTGACGCAGTCGCATAGAAAGATCAACGTATCGTAACGGGATTTCCGTCGCGGATGTGTAAAAAAACATCTGACGCTTCACAAGATCGGCGCGAGCACCGACATCAGGTTGTTGATGATTTTCCAGTGCAGGGGCCATTCCGCGATCCGCTCCGGTCCGACGCGGCGGGCCTGCGCGATCCAGTGGCGCTGGCGTTCGCCCAGTTCGAGACCGAGTTCGTGGTCCTCGATCAGCACGCAATTCTCGTAATTCAGCTCGAAGCTGCGTCGGTCGAGATTGGCCGAGCCGAGGATCGCGACGCGGCCATCGGCCAGCAGGGTCTTGGCGTGCAGCAGGCCCGGCCCGTGCTCCCAGATCTCGACGCCCGCCTCGGCCAGCACCGGGTAGAAGCTGCGCGCGGCATGGGCGACGAAGCGCGAGTCGTTGCGTCTCGGCACGATCACCTGCACTCGCACCCCCCGGCGCTTGGCGGCGCGCAGGGCGGAGGCGATTTCCTCGCCCGGCACGAAATAGGGGGTGGAGAGGGTCAGCGTCTCGCGCGCGGCCCCGATCACCGCAAGGAACACATCCGGCACCCCGCGCGTGTCCAGCATCGGCCCCGTGGCGAAGGCGACCGCCGTTCCGGGCCGCGCGGTCGGCGCGGCGGGAGTGGGGATCACGAGGTCCGAGATTTCCTCCCGGCTATGCGTCACCCAGTCGGTCGCGAAGATGTGCTGGTGCTGGGCGGCGAGCGGCCCCTCGATCCGCAGCATGACATCCTTCCACGGCGCGAAGCGCGCCTTGATGCGGAACTCCGGGTCGGCGATGTTGCGCGAACCGGTATAGGCCACATGCCCGTCGATCACGGCGAGCTTGCGGTGGTTGCGCAGGTCGATCCGCATCGTCGCGAGCTTGAACAGCGGCCAGCGGAAGGAAAAGGCGATCGCGGTCTTCACTCCGGCCTTCTTCATCGCCTTCCAATGGCGCGACTTGATGAAGCCGCGCGCGCCCAGCCCGTCGACGAGGACGCGCACGGTCACCCCGCGTTCGGCCGCGCGGGTCAGCGCCTCGGCCATCGCGATGCCGGTCAGGTCTGTCAGCCAGATATAGGTGATGAGGTGCACGCTTCGGGTGGCGGCGTCGATATCGGCGATCAGCGGTTCGAGCTGATCGGCAGGGTCGGGCAGGAAGGCGATGGCATCGCCGCTACTCGGCGCGTAGCCGTTGATCGCGGCGGCCCGGGCGAAGGCCGCGCGATAGGCCGGGGAGATGGCCTCGAGGTCTGCGGGCTCGACCGGATCGGGGGCGGGCAGGGCGGCGACCGTCGCCTGCAGCTTGCGCGCGACGCGCTGGTTGAGTCGCGTCTCCCCGATCAGGATGTAGAGGATGACGCCGAGGAACGGCACCGACAGGATAAGCACCGTCCAGCTTGCGCGCACCGCGGGCGGCTTGTCGGGACGGGTGAACACGCGCAGCAGCGCGAGCGCCTGACTGCCGAAGTGAAACAGCAGCGTCAGAAGCTCCGCCCACCAGACGTTCACGGGGCGGTGCCGCCTGCAGGGGGCATGGAGGCGGCGCGCAGCGCGTCGATCAGGTCGGTCATGTCGTCGGGCAGGGGCGCCTCGAAGGACAGTTCCTCTCCGGTGACGGGATGAACGAAGCCAAGCGTCGCCGCGTGGAGCGCCTGACGCGGGAAGGCGCGGACGGCCTCTGCCGCAGCCGCGCCCACCGCTTTTTCCGAGATCTTGCGCTTGCCGCCATAGGTCTGATCGCCGATCAGCCCGTGCCCCGCATAGGCCATATGGACGCGGATCTGATGGGTGCGCCCGGTCTCGAGCCAGCAATCGATCAGCGCCGCCGTTCCGTTGAAATCCTCGATCGTGCGGGCCCGGGTGACGGCATGCCGCCCGCCATGGGCCACCACCGCCTGTTTCTGCCGGTCGGTCTTGTGGCGGGCGAGTTGCGTGACGATCTTCAGCACGCCGCCTTGCTCGAAGCTGACGCCGTTCAGTCCGCGCAGCCGCGGATCGGAAGCCTGCGGGACGCCGTGGCAAAGCGCGCGGTAATGGCGATGAACCGTATGCGCCTCGAATTGCGCGGCGAGCCCGTGATGCGCCCGGTCCGATTTCGCGACGACGAGCAGGCCCGATGTGTCCTTGTCGATGCGGTGCACGATGCCGGGGCGCGCGTCGCCGCCGATCCCCGAGAGATTCCCGCCGAAATGGTGCAGCAGCGCGTTGACCAGCGTGCCTTCGGGCGTGCCCGGCGCGGGGTGCGTGACCATGCCCGCGGGTTTGTTCACGACGATCAGGTCGTCATCCTCCCACAGCACTTCCAGCGGAATGTCCTGCGCGACGGTCTCGACCTCTTTCGGAGGCTCCAGCGCGATCTGATAGACCTCGCCCTCGGCGACCTTGGTTTTCTGATCGGTCACGGCCACGCCCTCGCGGCTGACCGAGCCCTCCGCGATCAGTTTCGCCAGACGCGAGCGCGAGAGCGCCGCTTCCTCTGGCACAGCCGCCGCCAAGGCCTTATCAAGGCGGGGGCCCATGCCGGGTCCGATCTC
The DNA here is from genome assembly GCF_002213165.1 of Thioclava sp. F1Mire-8. Classification (NCBI taxonomy): domain Bacteria; kingdom Pseudomonadati; phylum Pseudomonadota; class Alphaproteobacteria; order Rhodobacterales; family Paracoccaceae; genus Thioclava; species Thioclava sp. F1Mire-8. Next base: position 335,165 of record NZ_NBNY01000001.1, read on the forward strand.
GATGCTGAGGATTTCCTTGTTCATGTCCGACCTGCCTGACGAAGAGCCTGCCACCACGCTGCCACCCGATCTTCGCTTTCTCAAGATACTGGTGACCACGCTTGCGGCGGTGATGATCGTCGGGCTTGTAGCGATCGTGGCGCTGCTTGTCATCCGCTTGCAGCAACCCGATCCGCTGCCGCAACTGCCCGCCGCGATCACGCTGCCCGAGGGCGCACAGGCCGAGGCCGTGACCTTCGCGCGCAACTATACTGTGGTGGTGACCGATGGGGGGCAGGTGTTGGTTTATGACAAGGCCGGGCAGAAGGTGGGCGATCTGACGCTTGGCACGGAGGGCGGGAATTCCGATGGAAATTGACCTCGAGATCGAAGACCCCCGCTGGGAGACGGTCGGGCTCGAAGACCTGATGACCCGCGCCGCGTCACTGGTGCTGGAGGATCGCGGAATCGAGACGGAGCTCTGCCGCCTCTCGGTGCTCGCCTGCGACGATGCGCGCATCGCCGAGCTGAACGGCGAATATCGCGACAAGGCGAAGCCCACCAATGTGCTCAGCTGGCCCGCCGAAGAACGCGGCGCGGAAGAGCCCGGCGCGCATCCCGAACCGCCCGCGCCCGATGTCTTCGGTGAGATCGAGCTCGGCGACCTCGCGATCGCCTATGAAACCTGCGCCCGGGAGGCCGAAGAGCAAGGCAAATCCGTCGAAGATCACACGCTGCATCTGCTCATCCATGCGGTGCTGCACCTGTTGGGCTATGACCATATTCGCGACGAAGATGCGCAAGTTATGGAACAAATCGAAATCCGGCTTCTTGAAAGCGTAGGAATTCGTAACCCATATGTGTAAGACTAGGCGCATTCCGCGTCATCTTTCGGAAAGGAACAATGGGACAGGTCGCCGACGGAGTTACCTCCGCCAATACCGGTAGTTCGGAAAACGCAGAACCCGGTCAGTCTTCGGAGCCCGCTTCGCGCGGGTTGCTCAGCCGCTTTTTCGGGCAACGCCCAATGGAAGAAGAGGCCCCACAGGTAGAAATGCCGCCCAAACCCGCGCCAGCGCCGCTGGGGCTGGGGAACCTGCGCAAGATGCGGGTGGGCGATGTCGCCATTCCCAAAGTCGAGATCGAGGCCGTTCCGGTCTCCATCACCCGCGACGAGCTGGTGGAGAAGTTCCGCCAGCACGGCTATTCGCGCCTGCCGGTCTTCAAGGAAACGCTGGATACGCCTCTGGGCCTCGTCCACCTGAAAGACCTGGCGCTGGAATACGGCTTCGGATCGGGCAATGGCCGGTTCTCGCTGCGCAAGCTGATCCGTCCGCTCCTTTACGTGCCGCCGTCGATGCCGATCGGCGTGCTCTTGCAGAAGATGCAGGTGCAGCGCACCCATATGGCGCTGGTGATCGACGAATATGGCGGGGTCGACGGTCTGCTCACGCTCGAAGACCTGATCGAACAGGTGATCGGCGAGATCGAGGACGAGCATGACGAGGCCGACGACGCTTATTGGCGCGAGGAAAAGCCCGGCCAATGGGTCGTGCAGGCCCGCGCGCCGGTCAACGAGTTCGAAGCGCAGATCGGGATGCGGCTCTCCGACGAGGAGGCCGATGACGAGATCGATTCGATGGGCGGTCTGGTTTTCATGCAGCTTGGCCGGGTGCCCGCGCGCGGCGAGGTCGTGGTGACCGAGAACGGCGTCGAATACGAGGTGGTCGATGCCGATCCGCGCCGGATCAAACGTCTGCGCGTACGTCTGCCGGGAGTGGCGCCCGCCGAGTGAGCGGGCTATGACGCGCCCATGATCGCGACCATCCGAGAGGGCTTTCGCGCACCGTTGCGCCCGCGCTGGCAGAGCTTGGCTCTGGCAGCGCTTTTCGGTGTTCTGTTCGCCGCCGGGCAGGCGCCGCTCGGTCTGTGGTGGATCGCGCTGCCCGCGCTGGCGGCCTCAGTCTGGTTCGCCTCCGCCGAACGCTGGCGCGCCTCCACGATCTGGATCGGGTTCGCCACCGGCTTCGGCTATGCGCTGGCCGCGATGTTCTGGATCGTCGAGCCTTTCATGGTCGAGGCCGATGTCTATGGCTGGATGGCGCCTTTCGCGCTGGTCCTGATGGCCGCAGGGATGGGCGCATTCTGGGCGATCGGATACGGGCTCGGGGCCTATGCGGGGCAGGGGCCGCGCTCGCGTGCGCTCGGGATCGCGCTTGGCATGGCGGCTTCGGATGCGCTGCGCTCCTACGTCTTCACCGGGTTTCCGTGGGTGCTGGTCGGCCATATCTGGATCGGCTCGCCCGTCGCGCAGGCGGCGGCCTTTGTCGGGCCGCTGGGGCTGAGCCTGATCACCTTGCTGATCGCGAGCGCACCCGCGATGACGCGCGGGATGCGGATGCCTGCCGCCCTCGGGATCGTGGGCGCGGCGCTGGTCGTGCTGGTCGGGCTTTGGCTCGGCGGGGTGGCGCGGCTCAACGCGCCGGTGGCGCCGAGGCCCGAGCCGATCACCCTGCGTCTGGTACAGCCCAATGCGCCGCAGAACCTGAAATGGCTGCCGCAATACCGGATGAAATTCTTCCAGCGCCTGCTGGACCTGACGAAGGCCGATCCCGCGCCCGGTCAGCCCAAGCCCGACCTGATCGTCTGGCCCGAGACGGCGGTGCCGTTCCTGCTCGACCATCCGCAGGGTGGGCTCGAGATGTCGACCGAGGCGGCGGGTGGCATCCCGCTCGCGATGGGGGTGCAGCGCAGTGAAGGCAGCCGCTATTTCAATTCGCTCGCCGTCATCACCCCCGATGACCGGATCGAGGCGCTTTACGACAAATCCCATCTCGTGCCGTTCGGCGAATACATGCCCTTCGGCGATGCGCTGGCGAAAATCGGGATCACCGCCTTCGCGGCGCAGGTCGGCAATGGCTATTCGTCCGGGCCGGGGGAGAAGCTGCTCGATCTGGGCAAGCTCGGCCATGTCGCGCCGCTCATTTGCTACGAGGCGATCTTCCCGCAGGACCTGCGCGGCTTCCCGCAGCGGCCCGACTGGATCTTGCAGGTCACGAATGACGCGTGGTTCGGCACGCTCAGCGGGCCCTATCAGCATTTCGCGCAGGCGCGGCTCCGCGCGATCGAACAGGGCCTGCCGCTTGCGCGCGACGCCAATACCGGGGTGACTGCGATGATCGACGCCAAGGGGCGGATCACGGCGAGCCTCGGACTCGACCGGATGGGCAAGCTCGACGTGGCGCTGCCGCCAAGCCTGCCGCCGACGCTCTATTCGAAGCTGGGTGACGCACCGTTCATCGCGCTGATTGTTGCAGCTTTGGCGCTTCTTTCACTCTTTACGCGTATTTCGATTGACCCGACCGGCAGGCGCTCCTAGCTAGAAAGCCGAACCACCCCAACGGCTTCCTGACGGGGTGGGGATATCAACAACGGAGCACCCTTTCATGGCACGCGCGAATTACGTCTTCACCTCCGAATCCGTTTCGGAGGGGCATCCCGATAAGGTCTGTGACCGGATTTCGGATGCCGTTCTCGATACTTTCCTGGCTGCAGAGCCCAACGCGCGGGTCGCCTGCGAAACATTCGCGACGACCAATCAGGTCGTGGTCGGTGGCGAGGTCGGTCTGGCCGATAAAACCAAGCTCGCCGAATATCTCGAAGGCATCGACAAGATCGTGCGCGATTGCGTCAAGGATATCGGCTACGAGCAGGACGAGTTCCACTGGGCGACGCTGAAAGTCGCGAACTTCCTGCACCCGCAATCTGCCCATATCTCTCAGGGCGTCGACAAGGACGGGGCCGGCGATCAGGGGATCATGTTCGGCTTCGCCGCCGACGAGACCCCCGAACTGATGCCCGCGCCGATCCATTATTCGCACGCGATCCTGCGCCGTCTGGCCGAAGCGCGCAAATCCGGCGCCGAGCCCGAACTGCGCCCCGATGCGAAATCGCAGCTCTCGGTGCGCTACGAGAATGGCCGCCCCGTCGGCGTGAGCCAGATCGTGCTTTCGACCCAGCACGCCCACGAGCATCAGACCTCGGATGATATCCGCGCCATCGTCGAACCCTATATCCGCGAGACCCTGCCCGAAGGCTGGATCACCGACGAGACCGAATGGTGGGTGAACCCGACCGGGACTTTCGTGATCGGTGGGCCGGATGGCGATGCGGGCCTCACCGGGCGCAAGATCATCGTGGACACCTATGGCGGCTCGGCCCCGCATGGCGGCGGCGCGTTCTCGGGCAAGGACCCGACCAAGGTGGACCGTTCGGCGGCCTATGCGGCGCGCTATCTGGCGAAGAACGTGGTTGCGGCAGGCATGGCGCGCAAATGCGTGATCCAGGTGTCCTACGCGATCGGCGTGGCGAAACCGCTGTCGATCTATGTCGACACGTTCGGCACCGGCGAAGTGCCCGACGAGGTGATCGAGAAAGCCGTGGCGCAGGTGATGGACCTGACGCCGAAAGGCATCCGCGAGACGCTCGATCTTTGCAAGCCGATCTACGAGCGCACCGCGGCCTATGGCCATTTCGGTCGCGCCCCGGAGGCCGATGGCGGCTTCTCCTGGGAGAAGACCGATCTGGTCGAGGCGCTGAAGAAGGCGGTCTGAGGCGAGAGCTTTCAGGAATTTGCGACGGGCAGGGGGAACCTCTGCCCGTTTGCTTTTGCAGGGATGGTGCTGAGGGTCGGGCGCGGCCTTGGGGCTTGTCGTCCCAAGCGGTTCGTGCGCGCAGACGAACAGACCGAACGCTTCGCGATCCAGCTTGCGCCTCCCGACCTTCCGCGCCACTCTCCGCCGCAAAACAACAGGAGACAGACCATGCCCGACGCCCTGCGCTATGCCGCCATCATGCTTGCCGCCGGGATAGGGATTCCGGTGCTGGCCGCGCTCAATGCCCAGCTTGGCGCGCGGATCGCATCGCCTGCGGTCGCGGCGGTCGTCCTGTTCTGCGTGGCGCTGTCGGGTGCGGTGATCGTGATGCTCTTCACCGTCGGTCCCGCGCCGCTCGCACGTCTGCCGGGGCAGCCTTGGTATCTGTTTCTCGCGGGGCTCCTCGTTGCCTTCTACGTGATCTCGATCACCTTCATCGCGCCGAAATTCGGGGTCGGCAATGCGGTGTTCTTCGTGCTGCTGGGCCAGATGATCGCCGCCGCCGCGATCGACCAGTTCGGACTGTTTGGCGCGTTGGTCCGGCCGATCACTCTGATGCGCGGGGCGGGGATCGGCTTCATGTGCTTGGGGCTGTTCCTCATTCAGAAGGCTTGAACCTTTCGAGAGACGCCGCTAGAGGCCCCTCCCATGAGCGAGAATGACACCCCCGAACAGCCCTGGCGCAACTTCTATGGTCGCCGCCACGGCAAGACGCTGAACAAGGCGCAGAAGGAATATCTGCGCGAGGACCTGCCGGGCCGTCTGCCCGGTCCCGTCGGTTGGGAGGAGAACCCCGACCGCGAGCCGCTCGACATGGAGACGCGGTTCAAGGGCAAGCCGGTCTGGCTTGAAGTGGGCTTCGGCGGGGGCGAACATCTCGCCCACATGGCGCAGACCTATCCGGACGTGGAATTCATCGGCTGCGAGCCTTTCGTCAATGGCGTGGCGATGCTCTTGGGTAAGCTGCGGCGCGAGAAAATACCGAATGTCTCGGTCCATCCCGGCGATGCGCGCGACCTGATGGATGTGCTGCCCGAGGGCTCGATCTCGAAGGCGTTTCTCCTCTATCCAGACCCGTGGCCGAAATCGAAGCACCATCGTCGGCGCTTCGTGACGCAGGAGCATCTCGAACCGCTGCACCGCGCGCTGAAACCGGGATCGGAATTCCGCGTGGCGACCGACATCCCCGACTATGTCCGCCAGACGGTCGAAGAAGTCCCGCAGGCCGGATTCGAGCCGCTGTTCGAGGTGCCCGCCGCCTTCGATTTCGACGATCCGCAGCCGGTTTCCGGCGATTGGGATACACCGTGGGCGGACTGGCTCTCGACGCGCTACGAACAGAAAGCGCTGCGTGAGGGCCGCAAGCCGCATTACCTGACCTATCGGCGGATCTGAGCCCTTCCGCCTCCCGCCAGATCGCGCTAACAGGGGCGCGTTGAAATTAGGGAGGCATCATGTCCGGCCACGGCACACCGATCAAAATGACCTCGCACGCCTGCGGTCCCCTCAAGGGCACGGCGGAGGTTCCCGGCGACAAGTCGATCAGCCATCGCGCGCTGATCCTCGGCGCGCTCTCGGTGGGCGAGACGAAGATCACCGGCCTGCTCGAAGGCGAAGACGTGCTCGACACGGCCAAGGCGATGCGCGCCTTCGGCGCCGAGGTCACGCAGCACGGCCCCGGCAGCTGGTCGGTGCATGGCGTGGGCGTGGGCGGCTTTGCCGAGCCCGAAGATGTCATCGATTGCGGCAATTCCGGCACCGGCGTGCGCCTGATCATGGGCGCGATGGCGACCTCGCCGATCGTGGCGACCTTCACCGGCGACGGGTCTTTGCGCAAACGCCCGATGGGCCGCGTCACCGACCCGATCCGTCTGTTCGGCGCGCAAGCTTTCGGGCGTCATGGCGGTCGTCTGCCGATGACCATACTCGGCGCGCCGAGCCCGGCGCCCGTGCGCTATGCGACGCCGATGGCCTCTGCGCAGGTGAAATCGGCGGTGCTGCTGGCGGGGCTGAACGCGCCGGGTCAGACCGTCGTGATCGAGAAGACCCCGACCCGCGATCATACCGAGCGGATGCTGCGCGGCTTCGGTGCCGAAATCACCACCAAAGTGACCGATCAGGGCCATGTGATCACGTTGCAGGGCCAGCCTGAGTTGAAGGCTCAGGAGGTCGCCGTGCCGCGCGATCCGTCTTCGGCGGCCTTCCCGGTCTGCGCTGCGCTGATCGTGCCGGGCTCGGAGATTGTGGTGCCGGGCGTCAGCCAGAACCCGACCCGCAACGGGATCTTCATCACGTTGCGCGAGATGGGCGCGGACCTGACCTTCGAGAACGAGCGCGAAGAAGGGGGCGAGCCGGTGGCCGATCTGCGCGTGCGCTATTCCAAGCTGCACGGGATCGACGTGCCCGCCGAGCGCGCCTCGGCGCAGATCGACGAATATCCCGTTCTTTCGGTCGTCGCAGCCTTTGCCGAAGGCGTGACGCGCATGCCCGGCGTGCATGAGCTGCGCGTGAAGGAAAGCGACCGGATCGACGCGATGGCGCGCGGGCTGGAAGCCAACGGCGTCAAGATCGAGGAAGACGAGGATACGCTGATCGTGCATGGCTGCGGCCCCGAAGGCGTTCCGGGCGGCGGCACCGCGGTGACCCATCTCGACCACCGGATCGCAATGAGCTTCATGGTACTGGGCATGGCTGCGCAGAAGCCGGTCTCGGTCGATGACGGCTCGCCCATTGCAACCTCCTTCCCGATCTTCGAAGATTTGATGGCGCAGCTGGGTGCGGAGATCGTCCGCGAAGGCTGAGCCGGGCAGGGCGGCTGTCCGCGTCGCTGTGAGAAGAAAGGACCGTTCATGCGCTTTACCGTCGCCATCGATGGCCCCGCCGCGGCTGGCAAGGGCACGATCAGCCGCGCCGTGGCCGAGCGGTTTGGGCTGGCGCATCTCGATACCGGTGCACTCTATCGCGCGGTCGGCATGAAATCCGAGACCGAGGGGCTGGAGCCCATCGCCGCGGCCAAGGCGCTCCGCCCCGAGGATCTGGAGCGCGGCGATCTACGCACGATGGAAGCGGGGCAGGCGGCCTCGATCGTCGCCGCGATCCCCGAGGTGCGCGCGGCTCTGGTGGCGTTTCAGCGCGATTTCGCGGCGCGAGAGGGCGGTGCGGTGCTCGACGGGCGCGACATCGGCACGGTGATCTGCCCGCAGGCCGAGGTGAAACTGTTCGTCACCGCCTCGCCGGAGGTGCGCGCGCATCGGCGCTGGCTCGAGCTCGGCGGCGATGAGGCCGACGTGCTCGAACAGGTGCGCGAGCGCGACGCCCGCGACATGGGCCGCGCCGACAGTCCGCTGCGCCCGGCCGTGGATGCGCTCGTGATCGACACGTCGGATCTCAGCATCGAAGAGGCGGTCGCCCGCGCCGCCGATCAGATCGAGGCCCGCCGCGCGGGCGATCTGGACTAGGGGGCAGGGATGCTGCGCTGGGGGCTCCTCTTGCTGGTTCTTGCCTCTCAGGCGATCGCCGAGGAGCGCCCGCAGGGCCTGTTATGGAGCGAGACGGACCTGCCGCGCACCATGCCGTTGCAGATCAAATCCGCCCCGGATCGCGATCTCTACATCGTGCTGCGCGATGCCACGACCGGGCAGGACGTGATGGGCGCCTATGCGCAGGGTGGGGAGTTCTTTCGCCTGTTGGTGCCGCCGGGCCGGTTCGAGCTGCAGGTGGCGCTTGGACCTGCCGGGGATTGGAAAGGCGGTGCGACGCTCTTCGGTCCCGACACCGAGCGCTTGCGCCTCGATCCGCCGCTCGATTTCGGCGTCACGGGCTTCGCGCGAAAGGGCGGGCATCTGGTCGATCTGAGCGATCTGGGGGCGATAGCGCAGAAAAGCCTCGGAATCTGCCAGCGTCTCGCGCTCGATTTCGACAGCGTGACCACCGCACCGGAAGCGGTGCGCCCTGGCGTAAAGCCCCGTGATCCCATGGAAATACCGGAATTCCCGGTGCCGAAATATCGCCGCGTCGATCGCATTTGCGATTGAGGAAAAGAAACATCCGAAATATATAATCACGAAATGGTGAACCTTTTCCCGCCTCGCTGCGTTAGCGGTACGTGGAAACTACATGAGGAAGGTCCGATGCGCTTGCCCCTGGCTTTGGCCTGCATCTGTCTTGGCGCCGCGTCCCTGACCGCTCCGGCGCGGGCCGACAGTCCGCTTCCCGAACCGCTCCAGGTCAAGGCGCACTCCGCGACGCCGGTGCCCGGCGATCTGTCCTTCGATCTGGTCGAAGGCGGAAAAGTGTCGCTCTCCGATTTTCGTGGCAAGGTCGTGCTCGTGGTCAACACCGCATCCAAATGCGGCTTCGCGCCCCAGTTCACCGAGTTGCAGAAACTGTCCGAGACCTACGGACGCGACGGGCTGGTCGTTCTGACCGTGCCGTCGAACGATTTCCATCAGGAACTCTCCACCGCGCAGGAGGCCAAGCGCTATTGCGCGTTGACCTTCGGGGCCGAGTTGCCGATGGCGCAGCTGGCCAAGGTGAAGGGGCCGCAGGCGCATCCGTTCTACCGCTACATGCATGACACCGAGGGGTTCGAGCCGAGCTGGAACTTCAACAAGGTGCTGCTAGGCCGCGACGGATCGGTGATCGCGACCTATCCCGCCAGCGCGGCCCCGCTTTCGTCGTGGATGCTGGGCGACGTCAAGGCCGCTCTCGCCAGTGCGAGCCACGGTTGAGCGAGAGGGCGCCACGGCCTGCTCAGGACGCAATAAATGCTTGCGATAATGGTTGATCGCGCCTATATCGGCGCGGTCTGAGGCAGGTCGGGACTCACCCGGCCTGTGCGCTATTGCAGCACGGACATTCCAACGAAAGACCGGCGGAGCCAACCGCAAGGCCAGAAAACCGAAGATGAAAAGGAAAATCTGAACGCATGTCGCAAAATGCAACCATGGACGAATTCGAAGCCCTTCTGAACGAGAGCCTCGAAATCGACACCCCGAACGAAGGTTCGGTTGTTAAAGGCAAGGTCATCGCCATCGAGGCGGGCCAGGCCATCATCGATGTCGGCTACAAAATGGAAGGCCGCGTCGAACTGAAAGAATTCGCCAATCCCGGCGAGGCTCCGCAGATCGAAGTCGGCGACGAAGTCGAAGTGTATCTCGACCGCGTCGAGAACGCCCGCGGCGAAGCCGTGATCTCGCGTGAGAAAGCCCGCCGCGAAGAGGCATGGGATCGTCTCGAAGCAGCTTACGCCAAGGAAGAGCGCGTCGAAGGCGCCATCTTCGGTCGCGTCAAAGGCGGCTTCACCGTCGATCTGGGCGGCGCCGTCGCGTTCCTGCCCGGCTCGCAAGTTGACGTGCGCCCGGTGCGCGACGCTGGCCCGCTCATGGGTCTCAAGCAGCCGTTCCAAATCCTCAAGATGGACCGTCGTCGTGGCAACATCGTTGTCTCGCGTCGTGCGATCCTCGAAGAGAGCCGCGCCGAACAGCGCGCCGAAGTCATCGCCAACCTCTCCGAAGGTCAGGTCGTCGATGGTGTGGTCAAGAACATTACCGAATACGGTGCGTTCGTTGATCTGGGCGGCGTCGACGGTCTGCTGCACGTCACCGACATGGCATGGCGCCGCGTGAACCACCCGTCCGAGATCCTGTCGATCGGCGAGACCGTCAAGGTCCAGGTCGTCAAGATCAACAAGGAAACCCACCGCATCTCGCTCGGCATGAAGCAGCTGCAGTCGGATCCGTGGGACTCGGTGGAATCGAAGTACGCTCTGGGTTCGGTGCATACCGGCCGCGTGACCAACATCACCGACTACGGCGCGTTCGTCGAGCTGGAGCCGGGTGTCGAAGGTCTCGTGCACGTGTCCGAGATGTCCTGGACCAAGAAGAACGTCCACCCCGGCAAGATCGTTTCGACGAGCCAGGAAGTCGACGTCATGGTCCTCGAGATCGACACCGCGAAGCGCCGCGTCTCGCTGGGTCTCAAGCAGACCATGCGCAACCCGTGGGAAGTCTTCGCAGAGACCCACCCGGTCGGCACCGTCATCGAAGGCGAAGTCAAGAACATCACCGAGTTCGGTCTGTTCGTTGGCCTCGAGAACGACATCGACGGTATGGTTCACCTCTCGGACCTCAGCTGGGAACAGCGTGGCGAGGATGCGATCCAGGACTACCGCAAAGGCGACATGGTCAAGGCCGCTGTCACCGAAGTGGACACCGACAAGGAGCGTATCTCGCTCTCGATCAAGGCGCTCGACGCCGACACGTTCTCGGATGCCGTTGACGGCGTGAAGCGTGGTTCGATCGTGACCGTGACCGTGACCGCGATCGAAGACGGTGGCGTCGAGGTGGAATACAACGGCATGAAGTCGTTCATCCGCCGTTCGGACCTCGCCCGCGATCGCGCCGACCAGCGCCCCGAGCGCTTCCAGGTTGGCGATCACGTCGATGTCCGCGTGACCAACGTCGACTCCAAGACCCGCAAGCTGGGTGTGTCGATCAAGGCGCGCGAGATCGCTGAAGAGAAAGAAGCCGTGGAACAGTACGGCTCGTCGGACTCGGGTGCGTCGCTGGGCGACATCCTGGGCGCCGCGCTCAAGGGCGACAAGTAAGAGATCGGACCGCTCGGTCCAACCGGGGGCCCCGCCGTTTGGCGGGGCCTTTTTCGTTCCTGCAAAGGCTTGGCGATGTGCAACAGCGATTCGCGCACAGGGTGACGCGTGGGCGGGCGATCGGCCAATTTTCTGCGATTGCGAAGGCGGTTCTATCGGCGGCAGACCGCTAGGGGCTCGATTTTACGTGGATTTTCCGGGTCTTTGCTGTTCCGCGCTGACCCGATTGGTCCTATAATTGCACTCTGACGCATGTGAGAGCCGGGAACTCACCCGGCCAAGCCCGTGGGGGAGACAACAAGATGATCCGCTCTGAGTTGATCACGAAGATTGCCGAGGAGAATCCGCATCTTTACCAGCGGGATGTCGAGAAGATCGTGAATACGATCTTCGACGAGATCACCGAGGCGCTCGCCTCGGGCGACCGCGTCGAGCTGCGCGGCTTCGGGGCTTTTTCCGTCAAGAAGCGCGACGCGCGCACCGGTCGGAACCCGCGCACCGGCGAAGCGGTTGAGGTCGAGGAAAAACATGTACCCTTCTTCAAGACCGGTAAGCTGCTGCGCGACCGGCTGAACGGGAAAGAGGAATAAGAGCTAATGATTCGAGCGCTTCGGCTGCTGTTTCTCGGCCTGCTCGCCGTGGTCCTGATCGGACTGGCGCTGGCCAATCGTCAAATCGTCACGCTGCGGGTGCTGCCGCTCGAGGCGGGCAGCTTCCTTGGCTGGGACTGGGCTGTTCAGGTGCCGCTGTTCCTCGTGATCCTCGCGGGCGTTCTGATCGGCCTGCTGATCGGTTTCGTCTGGGAATGGGCGCGCGAGGCGCGTCTGCGCCGCGATGCCCGCCAGTCGCACCGCAAGGCCCGCAAGCTCGAGGCGGAGGTTCAGACCCTGCGCCACGACAAGACCGGCCCGAAGGACGACGTGCTGGCGCTGCTCGACCAGCCCTCGCGCTGAGATGCCGACCGTCGCCATAGACCGCAACGCGCAGGGTCTCGCCCGGGTCAAGATCTGCGGGCTGCGCAAGGCCGAGGATATCGCCGCCGCCGTCGAGGCGGGTGCGCGCTATGTCGGCTTCGTTTTCTTCCCGAAATCCCCGCGTCATCTGGAGATCGCCGAGGCGCGCGAGTTGGCGCAGGAGGTGGAACCCGGCATCGCAAAGGTTGGCCTGGTTGTGAACCCGAGCGACGAGCTTCTCACCGAGATCACGGACGCCGTGCCGCTTGACATGATCCAGCTTCACGGCTCCGAGACGCCGGAGCGGGTATCCGAGATCCGCGCCAAGTTCGGTCTGCCCGTAATGAAGGCGGTAGGTGTCGCGGATGCGGCCGATCTGCCGAAGATCGCGGACTATGAGGCGGTGGCTGACCAGATCCTGCTCGACGCAAAGCCGCCGAAAGAGGCGGAGCTTCCGGGCGGTAACGGGCTTTCCTTCGACTGGCGGCTGATCGCCGGGCGCAAATGGGAAAAACCGTGGATGCTGGCCGGAGGGCTGACGCCCGAAAACGTGGCCGAAGCGATCCTGCTGACCGGCGCGCGGCAGGTCGATGTCTCTTCCGGCGTGGAAAGCGCGCCGGGCGTGAAAGACCCCGAGAAAATCCGCGCCTTCGTGCGCGCCGCGCGTCAGGGGGCCGACGGGGCGTAGCCGGGCCCGGCGCAATCGAGTATTTTTGGTCTGAGGCCGGGGCAGGGATTTATCTTGCCCCGCTTTGACGCTAGACCCGTCGTCACGAAAAGCGCGAGGTGAGCCATGGCTGACGATCTGATCAATTCCTTCATGAATGTGCCCGACGAGAATGGGCGGTTCGGCATTTTCGGTGGCCGCTTCGTGTCCGAGACGCTGATGCCGCTGATCCTCGCGCTCGAAGAGGAATACGAGAAGGCCAAGACCGATCCCGATTTCTGGGCCGAAATGGACGATCTGTGGAAGCACTATGTCGGCCGTCCGTCGCCGCTGTATTTCGCGCCCCGCATCACCGAAGAGCTGGGCGGCGCGAAGGTCTATCTCAAGCGCGACGAGCTGAATCACACCGGCGCGCATAAGATCAACAACGTGCTGGGGCAGATCCTGCTGGCACGGCGCATGGGCAAAACCCGGATCATCGCCGAGACCGGCGCGGGCCAGCATGGCGTGGCGACCGCGACGGTCTGCGCGAAATTCGGCCTCAAATGCGTGGTTTATATGGGGGCGACCGATGTCGAGCGTCAGGCGCCCAACGTCTTCCGGATGCGCCTGCTGGGCGCCGAGGTCGTGCCCGTCAAATCGGGCCGCGGCACGCTGAAAGACGCGATGAACGATGCGCTGCGCGACTGGGTGACCAATGTGCGTGACACGTTCTACTGCATCGGCACGGTGGCCGGTCCGCACCCCTATCCGGCGATGGTCCGCGATTTCCAGTCGATCATCGGCAAGGAAGTGCGCTGGCAGCTTGAAGAGCAGGAAGGCGAGGGCCGTCTGCCCGACACCGTGATCGCGGCGATCGGCGGTGGCTCGAACGCGATGGGCCTGTTCTACCCGTTCCTCGACGACAAGTCCGTGCGCATCATCGGCGTCGAAGCCGGCGGTCACGGCGTCGACGAGAAGATGGAGCATTGCGCCTCGCTCACCGGCGGGCGTCCGGGCGTGTTGCATGGCAACCGGACCTACCTGCTGCAGGACGAGGACGGGCAGATCCTCGAAGGGCATTCGATCTCGGCCGGGCTCGACTATCCGGGAATCGGGCCGGAGCATAGCTGGCTGCATGACACCGGGCGCGCCGAATACGTGAACATCACCGACAAGGAGGCGCTGGAGGCGTTCCAGTTCTCCTGCCGTCTCGAAGGGATCATCCCCGCGCTCGAGCCCTCGCACGCGCTGGCCCATGTGATGAAGATCGCTCCCGATCTGCCCAAGGACCATATCATCGTGATGAACATGTGCGGGCGCGGCGATAAGGACATTTTCGCCGTCGCGAAGCATCTCGGCTTCGATATGCAGGCATAAACTCAGGTTTATGTCCTGCAACGGCAGGCCGAATGTGCTGACATAACCCAATTGTCAATGGACCGGCGGGCCCTGTCCGCCGACCCTCTCCCCCGACGTCGCAGCCCGCGGCGCAATTCCCATCGGAGGAGAGAGACGATGAAGATGAAATCTACCCTCGCCGTACTCGCGGCATTCGCGGTCTCAGCGCATATGGCGCAGGCTGAAGTGTCCACGGACGGCATCGCCGCCGATCTTCAGGCCAATGGCTTCACCAGCATCGAGATCAAGGTCGGCCCGACCCAGGTCAAGGCCGAGGGCTACAACCCCGACGGCACCAAGATCGAAGTGGTCTATGACCGCGAGACCGGCAAGATCCAGAAACAGGAAACCTACCGGACGCGCGCGGGCGAGGACATGACGCAGGGCGTCAGCGTCCGTCAGCAATCGGAAGATTTCTACGACGGCAGCGAAGACGACCATAACGGTAGCGACGATCAGGGCATGGATGACAGCAGCGACGGCGATCACACCATGTCGGATTCCGATCACGGTTCGGACGACCACGGCTCGGACGATGGCGGCTCGGATGACAGCGGTTCCGACGACGGCGGCTCGCATGACAGCGGGTCGGATGACGGCGGCTCGCATGACAGCAACGACGATTGATCCGAACGGACTTGCCCGGCGCTCCCTGCGCCGGGCATAATCCCCGCAAGAGCCGCGTATCCGCGCGGGAGGAGGAGCCGATGAGATTGCGCAGAGACTTGGCGATAGCCGCTTTGATCGGCGCGTTGAGCGTGCCTTTCGCG
Source organism: Thioclava sp. F1Mire-8 (assembly GCF_002213165.1). NCBI lineage: Bacteria > Pseudomonadati > Pseudomonadota > Alphaproteobacteria > Rhodobacterales > Paracoccaceae > Thioclava > Thioclava sp. F1Mire-8. The sequence goes on from NZ_NBNY01000001.1 coordinate 350,176, forward strand.
CCCGGCCTCGCCCGTGCCGAGAGCGCCAGCGAGGCGGTCACCCGACAGCTCGAAGATTACGGCTATCATGGCATCGACGTACAGCGGACCCTGTTGGGCCGCGTGCGCATCACTGGCACCCGGGCAGGCGTCGAGCGCGAGATCGTCCTCGATCCGCGCAGCGGCGAGATCCTGCGCGATCTGTCACGCTCCAGCCGCAGGCCGATCCTGAACGACACGCCATTGGGCGGGAACGGATCGAGCTCCTATGCCGGACAGGGCGCCACATCCGGACGAGACGGCTCCGACGACGGGTCGGACGATGGCGGCAGCGACTCGGATAGCGGATCCGACAGCGGGTCCAGCGCCGGCAGCGACGATGGCGGAAGCCACGACAGCGGCAGCGACGATGGCGGGGGCAGCGATAGCAGCGATAGCAGCGATAGCGGCGGAGACAGTGCGGATGATTGACGCCCCGCAGCGGTCGACGGGAGCGGCGCTATGACGTCGCGGCTGCGCCGGGCGGTGCTTGTGGGGGCGATCCTGCTCTTTCAGGCTGTCTGCGCGCTGTTCTTCATCTCCGACATCCTGCTGTCGATCTTCGGTCTCTACCCGGCGCCGATCAGTTGGCAGAACCGCGAATTCCTCGAAATCGGCGCCGCGCTCGGCCTCGTTCTGGGCCTCGCGCTCGGGGCGTTCGCTCTGGCGGGGGCACTACGCGAGGGGGCGCGGGCGCAGGCGCGCCTGGACCGGGCGACCTCGGCCTTCGAAGACCTTCTGGAAGAACGCTTCTCGGATTGGGGCCTCACGGCGGCAGAGCGCGACGTCGCGCTGTTCGCGATCAAGGGGCTCAGCACGGCGGAAATCGCGGCCCTTCGCGGGACCTCCGAGGGCACCGCCAAGGCGCAGAGCGCGGCAATCTACCGCAAAGCCGGGGTGAACGGGCGCGGCGCGCTTCTGAGCCTCTTCGTCGAGGACATGATGGACCAGCGCGCCCAAGGCGCACAGCGGTCCGAAAAGGCGGCCACGCGCGGCGTGACGGCGACGGTCAAGGGCTGAGCGCTCAGGTCCGGAAGGGGCGCGTATCCTCGTAGGCGAACTCGATCAACGAGCGCAGCTTGCGCGGCAGCCGCGGCCCGTCGAGATAGACCGCGTGAATCGGGATGCGCAGCAGCATCTCCTCCGGAAAGAGCGAGACCAGCCGCCCCGCTGCGATTTCAGGGCCCAGCACGAAGTCCGGCCCATAGGCGATGCCGTGGCCCGCCAGCGCCAGCTCGCAGGCCGCGCGGGCGCTGTTGACGCGGATTTGCGCGGGAACGGGCAGGGTGGTTATCTCGCCGCTCTCACGATGCCGCCAATGCGGGATCGCGCTGTGATTGCTGTCATGGATGCAGCGGTAATCGGTCAGATCGGCGATCTTCGCAGGACGGCCCACCCGTTCGAGATAGGCCGGAGAGGCCACGACGCGCATCCCGATCTCGCCCAGCTTGCGCGCCCGCAGAGCCTGATCGCGCAGCTGCCCGATCCGGAAAGCGAGGTCGATCCCCTCGGCGGCCAGATCTGTCGGTGCATCCGAGAGCGTCAGATCGATCACCAGATCGGGGTGCGGTGCGGCGAAGCGCGCGAGCATCTCGGCCAGATAGACCTCCCCGAAAGTGACCGGCGCGGAGATCCGCAGCACGCCGGAAAAGCCCCGCGACTGTTCGGACACCGCGCCCAAGAGATCGTCGAGCCCGTCGAGCACGCCCGGCGCATCGGCCAGCAGCCGTTCGCCCGCAGGGGTCAGCCCGATCCGCCGCGTCGTGCGCTGCAGAAGGCGCGTGCCAAGGCGGTCCTCCAGCTCGGCCACATATTTCGAGGCGAGCCGATTGGAGATGCCCAATTGCTCCGCCCCCGCGGTGAAAGAGCCGGCGCGGGCGGTCGCGACGAAGGCGCGGAGCTGTTCGGTGATATCCATCGCTATTCAGAACAAAATGGTAAAAGTAATTCCAGATAATATCCATTTTATTCACTAACGGAACGACTAATTTCCTCGCTGTAACGCGAACACACCGCGCACAGAGTGCGGTTGCAGGAGATAGACCATGATCGACACCAAACTCGCCCCCTACGGCGTCCTCGTTTTGCGCCTTCTGACCGGGGCGCTGTTTCTCACCCACGGCCTGACGAAGCTTTTCGTTTTTACTCCGGCCGGCACGATGGGTTTCTTTGAATCGCTGGGTTTGCCCGGCTGGCTCGGCATCGTGACGATGGCGGCGGAAATCCTCGGCGGTATCGCCTTGCTCACCGGCATCTATGCTCGGATCGTCTCTTTCGGGCTCGGGTTCATCCTGCTCGGCGCGGCCTTCACGGCGCACTGGGGCAACGGCTTCGGATTCTCGAACCAAGGCGGCGGCTGGGAATATCCGGTGATGTGGGCCATCGTGCAATTCACGCTCGCTGCTCTGGGTGACGGCGCCTATGCGCTGCGCCCTTTGAGCCGGAAATGACAGGAGGAGACGATGGCGACCAGTGATGCAAATGTCGAAATCGGCCATGTGACCCTCGTGGTCCGTGACCTCCCGGCGGTGGGCGCGTTCTACGAGAGCGTGCTCGGGCTGGAGCAGATCGGGGGCGACACTGCCGAGGCGCGTTACGGCGTCGATGGCAAGGTGCTCGTGATCCTGAAAGCCGACCCGGAGGCGCGCAAATCGAGCCGGGCAGAGGCGGGACTGTTTCACACCGCCTTTCTGCTGCCCGACCGCGCCGATCTGGGCGCGTGGCTGAACCACGCCGCCGAGCAAGGCATCCGGCTCGACGGGGCGTCCGATCACCTCGTGAGCGAGGCGGTCTATCTGCACGACCCCGAAGGCAACGGGATCGAGATCTACCGTGACCGTGCCCGCGAAGACTGGCCGCGCAAGGACGGGATGATCGCGATGGTGACCGACCCGCTCGATCTGGCTGACGTGATGGCGCAGGCCCGCGGCCCGTGGCGCGGCGCGCCGAAGGGTTCGGTGATCGGGCACGTTCACCTACAGGTCGGTGCGCTCGATCCGGCGGAGCCGTTCTATGCCGAGACGCTCGGTGCGGATGTGATGGCCCGCTATCCGGGAGCGAATTTCCACGGCTGGGGCGGCTATCACCACCACCTCGCCACGAATATCTGGAACAGCCGCGGCGCCAAGGAACGTCACCAGCCCGTGACCGGTCTGGCCGAGGTGGGGCTGAAGGCCGATGCCGAGCCGCTCGCCGCCTTCCGCGAGGCCTATGGCGACAGCGTGGCAGACCCGTGGGGCACGCGCTTCACATGGTCTGCGAAGTGATCGTGCGATATAAGAGAAAGGCGCCCGCGATGGGCGCCTTTTTCACTTACAGGATGTGGTTCACATGGCCCATCTTGCGGCCCGGCTTCACCTCGGCCTTGCCATAGAGATGGATCTGATACCGCGCGAGCTTCGCCAGCCGCGGCACGCGGTCCATGTCGTCGCCGATCAGGTTCTCCATCTCGACGTCGCAATGGCGCCCGCCATCGCCGAGCGGCCAGCCGGTCACGGCCCGGATATGTTGCTCGAACTGGTCGACCGCGCAGCCCGCCTGCGTCCAGTGGCCGGAATTATGCACGCGCGGGGCGATCTCGTTCACGATCAGCGCGTCGCGGGTGACGAACAGCTCGACCCCCATCACGCCGACATAATCGAGCTTGTTGAGGATCTTCGCCGCCAGCAGTACCGCATCGGTGCGCTGGCTGTCAGTGATCGCGGCGGGCACCAGCGTGGTGCGCAGGATGCCGCCCTCATGCTTGTTCTGGCCCGGATCGTAGCAGGAGATCGCGCCATCCTCGGCGCGCGCGCCGATCACGGAGATTTCCTTGAAGAACTCCACGAAGCCTTCGAGGATCGCAGGCGCGCCCTTCATGTCCTCCAGCGCGGCGGCAGCCTCTTCGGGCGCGTTGATCACCACCTGTCCCTTGCCGTCATAGCCGAAGCGGCGTGTCTTCAGGATCGCGGGGCAGCCGATCTCGGCGATCGCTTCCTTGAGGTCCTCGATATCGTCCACGGCGGCGAAAGGTGCTGTGGCGAGGCCCAGGTCGTTGAGGAAGGCTTTCTCAACCAGACGGTCCTGGCTGACGGCGAGCGCCTTGCGGTTGGGGCGGATCGGTTTGAGGCTTTCCAGCAGATCGAGCGCCGAAGTCGGGACATTCTCGAACTCGTAGGTGATGACGTCCACGGCTTGGGCGAAAGCGCGCAGCGCGGCCTCGTCCTCATAGGGCGCAGTCGTCACCGCATGGGCCACGTCGCCTGCGGGCGGGTTCGCGCCCGGCTCGAAGATGTGGGTCTTGTAGCCCAGACGCGAGGCCGCGACCGAGAGCATCCGTCCCAGCTGACCGCCGCCCAGGATGCCGATCACCGATCCATAGGGCAGGGGCTCACTCATCTTCCGGCTCCTCCTTGATCGAGGCCGAGAGCTTCTCGCGCCAGCCATCGAGCCGCTTCGCCAGATCCTCGTCCGACACCGCAAGGATGGCAGCGGCCATCAGGCCCGCATTGGCGGCACCCGCCGCGCCGATCGCCATCGTCGCGACGGGGAAGCCCTTGGGCATCTGCACGATGGAATAGAGGCTGTCGACGCCCGAGAGCGCCCGGGTCTGCACCGGCACGCCGATCACCGGCACGCGGGTTTTCGAGGCCATCATGCCAGGCAGGTGCGCGGCACCGCCCGCGCCTGCGATGATGACGTGCAGACCACGCTCCACGGCGGTCTTGCCGTAGGACCAGAGCCTGTCGGGGGTGCGATGGGCCGAGACGATCTTCGCCTCGTATTCCACACCGAGTTCGTCGAGGATTTCCGCCGCCTCTTTCATCGTGGTCCAGTCGGACTGACTGCCCATGATGATTCCCACTTTCACGCTCATGACGCCCCCTTTTCAGATGGAGCGCGCACTATAGGAATCTGTGCCGTCGCGGCAAGCCCCGGCAGGGCTGCAGCGCCGATCGGATCGGGATCAATTCGGGGATCAGGCGATGATGTCGGGCGTGAGCTGGTCTTCGATCCGCGCGATCTCGTCTTTCAGGGCAAGCTTCTGCTTTTTCAGTCGCACGAGGCGCAGCTGATCGGAATGCACCGCCTGCGTGAGGGCGGAGATCGCCTCGTCCAGATCGCGGTGTTCACGCCGCAGCACTTCCAGCTTCACCCGCAGCACTTCTTCATGATCCATCTCGAGATGGGCGTTCATATCCGTATCATCCGGTTCTGGTTGCGCGATTTACCCTCCGCCCGACTCGGCTGGGCCCGTCAGGGGGGAGGGTCAATATAACAGGTTTCGAACGACTTAGGAGAAAATTTGCCCTTAGCGTAAATGGACGGCGGGGTCTTGCAGGGGGCTTCCACGCCGCCCATATTTGACTAGTGGGCTGCCGAAGATCGGGGCCCGAACTTGCAACGTCGCTTGATCAAGGGCTTGCCGAATGACGAAACTGAGTTTTGGCGCACATCCCTACCTGCTGGGCTTCGACCAGCTGGAACGGCTGGTGGAACGCACCGCCAAGGGATCGGATGCCTATCCGCCGTATAACATAGAACAACGCGGCGAGGATGCGTTCCGCATCACGCTCGCAGTGGCAGGCTTCCGAGAGGAAGACCTCACGATCACGCTCGAAGACCGGGCTTTGGTGATCCGCGGCCGTCAAAGCGAGGAGGAGGGCGACCGCCTGTTCCTTCATCGCGGGATCGCCGCACGGGCCTTTCAGCGCAGCTTCGTGCTCGCCGAAGGGGTCGAGGTCGCAGCCGCCACGATCGAGAACGGTCTACTGCATGTCGATCTGAACAGGGCGCCGCCCGAGACGATCGTGCAGACCATCCCGATCGAGCGGAAATAATCAGGCAGGAAAGGAAAAGCGCAATGAATACGGAATACGATTTCGGCGATAAGGCCGAACATCCCATCGTCTATGTCCGCGAAGTGGCGGTCGTCGATCTGCCCGAGGAAATCCGGGCCGAACTGGACGATGTCGATCACCTCTATGCCGTCCATGACAGCGATGGCGAACGGCTCGCGCTGGTGAAGGACCGCAAGCTGGCCTTCTCGCTGGCCCGGCAGAACGATCTGGACCCGGTCTCGGTCCATTGATCGGTTGAACGGACGCGAAAGGCGCCCGGGGGATCACCCTCGCGGCGCCTTTTTCATTTCCAGATGCGAGATCGCGAAAGAGGCCGCGACGCATCCGGTAAACAGGTACAGCCCCCAAGCCGTCTCGAGGCGCCCGACGCCCACGCCTTTCGCCACGACGATATAGATCGCGATCAGGAAGATGTCGGCCATCGCCAGTTTGCCCAAGACGTTCAGCGTCGGCAGCAGGCGCGGCGAGGCCAGATCGAACTGGATCAGCGCGACGCCGATCACCTTCAGATAGGGGGCAAACAGGGCCAGAAAACTGACGAGCAGGGCGAGAAACACATCCGTCCGCCACAGCGTCTGCAGCCCGCTGAGCACCGAGATTTCCTCCAGCCCGAAGAAGGGCAAGAGCCCCGCGCGCAGAAGCGGCGCGGCCCATGCGAGGGGAAAGAGCAGCAAGAGCGCCAGATTGGCGAATTTCAGCATCGACCGGCGCTCTTCCCGAGGGACGCTTCGGCCCCGTTACGACTTGGATTCTTTCTTCGCGATCGGCACCACGTTGGGCTGCGGGCCGTCTTCGATTTCGTAGCCCAGCAGCGGCAGGATGTCACGCAGGTCGCGCTCCAGCAGACGAAACTCGGCGTTCACCTCGCGCTCCTCGGTCTCGACATCGGTCAGCCATTCGCGAAGCTGCGTGCAGGTTCCACGGGCGACCGCGATCTGATCGCTCAGCGTCTCCGCCTCCTGTTGGCGCTGTTCGAGGAAGGCGCGGGCGCGTTTGACCTTTTCCTCGGAATAGACCTTCGCGAGGTCGCGCGATTGCAGGCTCATCTGTGCGGCCAGTTCCAGCAGTTCCGGCTCGAGCCCTCCCAGGTCGGGATGTTGGCGCAGATAGCTGATGCGTTCGCGCATGGCGTCGAACTCGCCCGACAGCGCAAAAACGCCTGCGCGGTCCGCATCATGCGCGCTGCGATAGGCGCGGGTCACGTCATCCATGTCGACGTGGAACCGCCGATGACTGCCTTCGAGCTTCGACACGCGCGAGCAGGAGGGCAGATAGAGCAACAGGATCAGCGCCAGAAGCGCTGCGCCAACCTGTAGCCAGGCGCCGAAATCAGGCAGGACAGTGTCGCCGAATTGCGCCTCGAGACTGAGCCACGGCATCAGGCCGAGCGACGCCGCAGCGACCGCGCCGATCGCGGCGAGTGCGGTGATTGCGACGGTGACGGTAAGTGCTTGGCCAATCGCCGCGTTGATACGGTCTAGATTGGCGCTCCCAACGTGTTCGGTTTGCATTGTCTGACCCCCCCGGTCCCCTTGTTGAAGATGTTGGCCGGAACCGGTCCGAGTTTGAGTCTCGTTGGCGGATCAAGCACTTGGGGAGAATGCGCGGAAATTCGCTTGGTTCCGCAGCCTGTATGTCAGCGAAGCGTTTCGATCGGTCCGTCCGCACGTCCGTGGATGAACTGCTGGACGTAAGGGTCTGAAGTCGCGTCCATTTCCGAGATCGGACCTTCCCATCGAATTTTGCCCGCGTGGAGCATTGCAACGCGGTCGGCAATCGCGCGGACCGAGGTCATGTCATGGGTGATCGTCATCGCGGTCGCGCCCATCTCGGTGACGATCTCGCGGATCAGCTCGTTGATGACACCCGCCATGATCGGGTCGAGCCCGGTGGTGGGTTCGTCGAAGAAGATGACCTCGGGCTCTGCGGCGATCGCGCGGGCAAGGCCGACGCGTTTCTGCATCCCGCCCGACAGTTCCGCCGGATATAGGTCCGCCACATCCGGCGATAGGCCCACCCGGCGCAGCTTCTCCACCGCGATCTCGCGCGCTTCCGCCTTGGGGCGCTTCAGCGCGCCGCGCAGCAGGCGGAAAGCGACGTTCTCCCAGACGGAAAAGCTGTCGAACAGCGCGCCGCCCTGAAACAGCATCCCGAAGCGGGCGAGGAAGGCGTCGCGCTCCCCGGTGCGGACATCGACCCCGTCGAGCGTGATCGACCCGCTATCGGGTTTGACCAGCCCGAGGATACACTTCAGCAGTACCGATTTGCCGGTGCCCGAGCCACCGATGATGACCGTCGATTGCCCCGTCGGCACCACCAGATCGACGCCGCGCAGGACGTGGTTCGATCCGAAGCTCTTGGTTATGGCCTCAAGCGTGATCATGCCGAGAAGAACGCCTCCGTCAGCACGTAATTCGCGGCGAGGATCGCGACCGAGGCGGCGACCACCGCCGATTTCGTCGCCCGGCCCACGCCCTGCGCGCCGCGGCCCGAATTCATCCCGTGATAGCAGCCCATCGTCGCCACGATGAAGCCGAAGGCCGCGCCCTTCACGAGGCCCGATCCCACGTCCCAGAACTCGAGGAAATCCCACGTATTCTTGAGGTAGGTGGCGGAGTTGAAGCCGAGACGGTTCACGCCGACGACCCAGCCGCCCATGATCCCGATCACGTCGCCCACGCCGACCAGCATCGGCACGCAAAGCGTCGCGGCCAGCACGCGCGGCACGGTGAGATATTTCATCGGGTTGGTCGAGAGCGTGGTGAGCGCGTCGATCTGCTCGGTCACTTTCATCGTGCCGATTTCGGCCGCGATGGATGAGGCCACACGCGCCGCGACCATCAAGCCGCCCAGGACGGGGCCAAGTTCACGCACCATTCCGATCGCGGTGATCGAGGGCACGACCTGCTCTGCCGAGAAGCGCGCGCCGCCCGCGTAGATCTGCAGCGCCAGCGCCGCGCCGGTGAACAGGGCGGTCATCCCCACGACCGGCAGCGACAGCCAGCCGATATTGAGACAAGCGAGCCAGAATTCGCGCAGGTAGAAGGGCGGGCGGAGCAGGTGGCTCAGCGTCTCGCCCACGAAGCGCGACAGCCGCCCCGTCTCCGCCAGAAGCGCGAGCGTGGCCCGCCCGAGCGTGGCCAGCGGCCGGCTGAGCGCCGTTGCGGTCATGCGGCGGGCTCCGCGTAGCGGCGGGCATAGCGGGGACCGAGCGAGGTCAGGATCTCGTAGCCGATCGTGCCCGCGAGATCCGCCAGCGTGTCGACACCCTGATGCGGCCCGAGCAGATCTAGCGTCTCGGGCACCGTATCGAGATCGGTCACATCCACCGTCAGCAGGTCCATCGAGACGCGGCCCCGCAGCGGGCAGGGCGTGTCGCCCGCGTAAAGGTTCGTGATGTTCGACAGCACGCGGTGAATTCCGTCGGCATAGCCCGCCGAGAGCGTCGCGATCTTCGTCTCGCGCTCGGCGGTCCAGGTGTTGCCGTAGCCCACGGTTTCGCCAGGCTCGACGATCCGGGTCTGGATCACCGGCAGCGAGAGGGTCACGACGTGGCGCGCCTCTTCGAAGGGGCGCCCGCCGTAAAGGCCGATGCCGGGGCGCGTCACGTCGAAATGATAGTCCGGGCCCAAGAGGATGCCGCCCGTCGCCGAAAGCGAGCGTTTCAACCCCATCCCGTCGGTCATGCGTTTGAATTCGGCCAGCTGCTTGGCGTTCATCTCGTGGTTGGGCTCGTCGGAACAGGCGAGATGGCTCATCACCAATTCGATCCCGCGCTCCATCAGCTGCGGGGCGGCGGCCTGCCAGTCGGCAGCCTCCATCCCGAGCCGGTTCATCCCGGTGTCGAGCTGTACGCCCACAGGGCTCTCGGGGATCGCCTGCAGATGCCGCTGCGCCTGTTCGCCGGAGTTCAGCATCGGGATCAGCCGCGCGTCGCGCAGGAAACCCGCATCGCCCGCCATATGACCGCCAAGAACGAAGATCCGCGCGTCTTCGCCCAGATGCGGACGCAGCTTCGCGCCTTCCTCGGCCAGCGCGACGAAGAAGTCCCGCGCACCCGCCCGGTAAAGCGCCGGGGCGATACGCTCTGCGCCCAAGCCGTAGCTGTCGGCTTTCACGACCGCCGCCGTGCGCGTCGCCTCACCCGATTGCGCGTCGAGCGCGCGCCAATTGCTGACCACTGCGTCGAGGTCGATATGAAGATGTGCCTGTGCCATGGCCCCTTTTTCTGCGCACACGCCCTCAGGTCAAGCGCAATCCGCGCACGCCTCGCGCATGGCTGCGTTTCAGGGAAAGCTGCGCCCGTCGTCCAGCCGCGCAAGGATGGCCTCCGGCCCGCCCTGATGCGTCTCCCAGATCAGCACGGCGCAGACGGCTTCGGCATAAAGTCGGTTGTTGCGCCCGGCCTGCGGTGCCCAGTCGAAGGGCGAGCTGGGCAGATCGGCGCGCGGCAGCGCCTGACAGCGCCCGATGCCCGAGCCTGGCCCGAGATAGCGCGGATCGTTCGAGACCAGCACCGCTAACCCCTCGTCGAACCACGCAGGCATGCGTCCGCGTACCTGACCCAGCACCCCCAGCCGGGCATGGGTCTCTGTATGGGTCAGCTCATGCGCGAGGATCGTCTCGGTCAGCCCGCGCGGGGCCACGCGCACCACCGCCCAGGCCCCGAGCGAATAGGTCACTGCCGCCGCACCCCGCCCACCAAGGCGGCGGTCGCAGGCGTCGCTCGTGCAGGCGAGAATGCGGGTATGGGCTTCGCGCGTGGGATAAAATTGGGCGACGGTGTCGCGTGCCGCATCGACCGTCTCGACCAGATCGCGGCGCTCTGCGCGGCTCATCTCATGCTCGACGAAAATGCCCGGCGCGGCCCGGTCCAGCCCGAAGCAGCGCGGGCATAGCCCCGCCGCCAGTACCGGATAGAACCACAAGAGAGCGATCAGGCCCAGAAGCCCGCCCGCCAGAAGCGCCAATAGAGAGACCCGGATCACTCGCCACATACCGCCAAGATGGCGCAAGCCACGGTTTTCACCAAGCGTCAGTCGCGCCCGCGGAGGATTTGTCGCAGCGCGCCGTGCAGTGTCTGCACCTCCGAGCGCGTCATCGCGAAGCGCGTCCACATGTTGCGCAGGTTGCGCTTCATCATCGGGGCCTTCGCGGGCGGGTGGAAGAAGCCCGCCTCCTCGAGCCGCTGCTCGAAGTGATCGCCCAGCTTCTCGACCTCAACCGCGCTTGCAGGATCATGGCCCGCAAGCCCCGGATCGATCGGAACGGACTCCAATGTGTGGCGCGAATACTCATAGGCCGACAGCAGCACCGCCTGCGCGAGGTTGAGCGAGAAGAACTCCGGGTTCACCGGGACCGTGATGATCGCATTGGCACGCAGGATGTCGTCATTCTCCAGCCCCGTGCGTTCGGGCCCGAAAAGCACGCCGACCTTCTGGCCTGCGACGATGCGTTTGCGCGCCTCGTCCATCGCCGCCTCGGGCGTGTAGATGGGTTTGGGCAACTCACGGCCCCGCGCGGTGGTGGCAAAGACGTAATCGCAATCGGCCACCGCGTCCGCCACGCTGTCATAGACGCCCGCGAAATCGAGCACCTGCCCCGCCGCCCCCGAGGCCATCGCCACCGCTTTCGGGTTGGGCCAGCCGTCGCGCGGTTCCACCAGCCGCATCTTGCGCAGCGAGAAGTTCAGCATCGCGCGCGCCGCCGCCCCGATATTCTCGCCCATCTGCGGACGCACGAGGATGAAGGCGGGCTGGGCGGGATCGGGGATTTCAGGCGTATGGGGCATGGGCGGTCCTTTCGCGCCTCTCCTAGTCGCGCAAGCTGGCACTGGCAAGGCCGCGCCGCTTGCGTTAATAGGCGCCCAAGACCCGCAAAGGAGCCTGCCCATGGCCGAAGACCTCCCGCAGATTTACCTGATCACGCCGCCCGCTTTCGACGCCGAGGAATTCGCGCCGAAACTGGCCTCGGTGCTCGATGCGCATGAGATCGCCTGCATCCGCCTGTCGCTCGCCAGCCGCGACGAATACGAGATCGGTCGGATCGCCGACGCGATGCGCGAAGTGGCCCATGCCCGCGACGTGGCGCTGGTCATCGAATCCCATGTCGCCCTCGTTGAACGCCACGGGCTCGACGGGGTGCATTTCATCGATGGCGCGAAGCAGATCCGCTATGGCCGCAAGGAGCTGGGCGACGACGCGATCGTCGGCAGTTTCTGCGGCAATTCCCGCCATGAGGGGATGAACGCGGGCGAGGCGGGGGCCGACTATGTCTGTTTCGGCCCGATCGGCGAGACCAATCTGGGGACGGCCGAACCCGCCGAGCACGAGCTGTTCGCCTGGTGGTCGGAAGTGATCGAAGTCCCGGTGGTGGCCGAAGGCGCGCTGACCGAGGAATTGGTCACGAAATTCGCCCCCGTCACCGACTGGTTCGCTTTCGGCGACGAGGTCTGGCGCGAAGACGACCCGGCCGCAGCTTTGGGACGGTTCATCAAGGCGATGTCGTGATGCCGGATTGGCTCGGCGATAGCGACGGCCCGATGGGCGATTACGGGGCCTTCATGGAGAGCGAGCTGCAGGTGCCGCGCGCCGATCTGGCCGCGCATATCCGCCAGCTTCCGGGCGAGCGGCTGCTGATCGGGCTGGTCGGCGGCCCCGGTGCGGGCAAGTCGCATCTCGCGCATGAACTCGCCGAGGCGCTCGGAGAGCAATCGGCGATTGTCGCGATGGACGGGTTTCACCGCGACAATGACTGGCTCGACGCACGCGGCCTGCGTAACGTGAAGGGCGCACCGGAAACATTTGATACGGAGGGGTTTTCGCAACTTCTTGCACGGCTGAAATCGAGCCGTCAGGACGAGGCGGTGCCGACCTTCGACCGCGATCTGGACGCCACCGTTCCGGGCGGTGCAAACGTGCCGGGCTCGGCGAAATACCTGATCGTCGAGGGCAATTACCTGCTGCTGACGCGGCCCGGTTGGAGCGATCTCTATCCGCTCTTCGATCTTACGATCCGCATCGATCTGCCTGAAGAGGTGCTGCGCGAGCGGCTGACTCAACGCTGGCGCGATCAGGGCTGCGATCTGGCCGAAACGCGCCGCCGTGTCGAGGAAAACGACTTGCCCAATGGCCGCACCATCACGCGCGAGAGCCGCGCCGCCGATCTCGTCGTGCGGGACTGAGCTTCGCGTCTCAACGCATGGAAATCCTGAGATAAATCCCGTCCTTGCCGCGCACCGTCAGATGCGCGACAGGGACCGGTTCGCGGTCCTCGACAGCCTCGAACCGAAACGCCCGCAGCAGCATCGCGAGCAGAAGCGGCCCCTCCGCCATCGCGAAGCCTGCACCGGGGCAGACCCGCGCACCCGAGGAGAACGGGATATAGGCGCGGCGCTGGCAGGACTTGCCGTTCTCGGTCTCCCAGCGGCTCGGGTCGAACCCGTCGGGATTGTCCCATAGCCGTTCGTGGCGATGCAGGTGCCACGGTGAGATGACCACCTGACTGCCCGGTTTGACGCCGCGCTTGCGGAAGGTTTCCGGGCAGGTCGCCTCGCGCACGAACATCGGCACCGGCGGGTAAAGCCGCATCGCCTCACGGAATGTGGCGCGGTTCAACTTCAGCTTGGAAAGCACGGAAAAGTTGTGACTTTCCGCCAGTGCATTCGTTGCCTCTTCGGCCACTCGGTCCTGCCATTCCGGATGCGTCGCCAGCAGATAGAGCGCCCATGCCAGCGCCGAAGCCGAAGTCTCGTGGCCCGCAAGAAAGAAGATCGCGACCTGATCGACCATCTCGGCGGTGTCGAAGGTCTCGCCGGTTTCGGGATCGGCGGTGGTCATGATCTTGGTCGCCAGATCGTCGGGCGCGGTGCCGGTGGCGATCCGGGCGGCGCGCTCTGTCGTCAGCCGCTTGATCAGCGCGCGGATATGGGCGGCCGTGCGCTTCGTCTCGCGCGCATGAAAGCGCGGAAACCAGCGCGGCAGCGGCAGCAGCGCGCCAAGATTGACCACCGGAGAGGCGCGCTGATGGCGCTTGAAGGCTGCGAAGACGGCGCTGGCGGTCTCATCCTCGATCGGGATCGAGAATAGGGTGCGAAAGATGATATCGGCCGCGACGTGGGAGGTTTCCGTTTCAATATCAATCGGTTCGGTTCCGGTCTTCATCTTCAGCCGTTCGACGCAAGCCTCGCCCGCTGCCCACATCGCCGGGAATGTCTCGCGCAGTTTGCCGCCCTCGAAGGCCGGGTCGATGATCCGGCGCTGGCGCTGCCATTGTTCGCCATTGGTGATGAAGACGCTCTCGCGGAGAAGCGGTTTCAGCCCCTCGCGCACTCGGTCGGATTTCGGGAAATCCATCGGGCGTTTGCTGAGCACCAGATCGACCAGATCGGGGTCGTTGCACATGTAGGAGCGGAAGAATGGCGTGCGGAACTCTGCCATCCACGCGCGATAGAGACGCGCGGGCTGGGCGGAGAGGATGTCAGATTTGAACAGCCGGAAATAGCGCCAGAGCGAGACGCGATCCGGGCGCGGGGTCGGTTTTGGGGGTAGGCGGGAGGGCCGGCTCATGTGACGCTCGAGAACCGGTTCGCGGGCGTCGTGATCCGGCTTTTCGATGGCGGACGACCGTGGAAGCGTTCGGCCAGGGTCAGCGGTCCGGCGGTCAGGCGGAAATAGTCGTAATCTCCGGGCCGGTCGAAGGCGCAGAGGTACTGGAAATGCAGCCGGAAGAAGCGCCATCGGAGGTCTTTCCAACGTGCAGGGCTGAGAGTCTGGGTGAAGGCGGCGGAGATCACCAGCGGGTGGATCTGGCCCTCCGGGGCCACGCCCGAGACCGCAACCGGATCGCAGAGCGCGAAGGCGCAGCCATCGCCCGGCGCGGTGACGTCGAGCCAGAACAGCTCGGGCCGCGTGGCGAGGAACTGCAGATCTGCGCGCAGGCGGGTGGCGCGGGGGAGGTAGCTGACCATCGGGATGACCTGACCGAGCGAGAGGAAGGCGAGCGCCGGGGGCGCTGCCCCCGGACCCCCGGGATATTTCGACAAGCCCGAACTGGGGAGGCGGTTCTCGCGGATCAGGTCGGCGAGGATCGAGACGGCGAGATGGGCGCCCGAGGAATGGCCGACGATCAGGACTTCATCCCAGTCCTCTCGCATGGCGTCTTCGATGCGGGCGGCGAACTCGGCCATGCGCGCTTCCAGCTCTGGCGGGTTCGCGCCGCCCCAGCGTGCGGTGAAGGCGTAGTCATGCATCAGGTAATAGGCGAAGAGCTTGCCGTCTTTGCCTCGGAACCAGCGCAGGGTGAGAGCGAGGATCGCGGCGCCGAGAATGAGGCCTGCGAGCCAGTCGAGCGGGAAGCCGGGAAGGCGCGTCAATGCGAGTGCTGCCGTAGCCCAGCCAAGGCCGAACCCGATCAGCGCCTGCACGATCAGTGCCACGATCGGGTAGAGCGCGGCGATCACCGGGCCTTTGCGCAGCCTCATCAGCCGGAACAGCGCGCCGGAGGCGATATAGGCCCATGCGGTGCGGATCAGTTGCGCGTAGGTCGCGGGGATCGATTTGCCCATCGATGAGCGCACGATATCGGACCAGACGAGCACTTCGACATCGGCCTCGACCTCTGCGCCGTCCTGGGTGGAGGTGACGTGCCAGCCATAGGGGCCGCCTGCGCGCTTGGGCGCCAGCGCGATCTCATAGCCCGAGATGCGGGCCTGGTCTGCGCCTTCCTTGCGGTAAAGCTCGCGGTAGCGGCGGGGGTGAATCGGGTCGTAGCCCGGAATGTAGAACACCCGGCGCCTGTGCACCCGCCCTTTAGACCCGCTTGTCATTCGCTGCCCTTCCTCGCGGGCAGATTAGCGGCCCTGCGCGGCGAAAGTAAGGAAAATCAGCGCTCTGCGCGTGACCAGCGCAACTGGTTCGCCTCGATCGCGGCGATGCGCCTTTCAGTCTTGGGGTGGGTGAGCAACCAGGCGGGCGTGGTCTGGCCCGCGTTCTTGGTCAGCGCATCGAGCTTGCGGAAAAGCGAGACCTGCGGCGCGGTGCCGAAGCCAGCCTTGATCATCAGTGCGGAGGCGAATTCATCGGCCTCGAACTCGTCGCGCTGGCTGAGGCGGGCGGCGAGTGCGGCGGTGATCAGATTGGCGATCCACGGACCGATGAAGGGGATGAAGCGGCCAAGCACTGTCATCAGCACGGCGCGCAGGGCGTTCTGACCCGAGAAGTCGATCATGCGGCGGCGCGAATGGCCCAAGGCGACATGGCCCAACTCATGCGCGATCACCGAGGTCAGCTCCTCCGCCGAGACTTCGCGGTTGCGATATTTGCGCATGAAGCCTTCGGTGATGAAGACGCGGCCATCGGGGGCGGCGAGCCCGTTGACCGGTTCGATCTGGTAGACATGGACGGGGATTTCCGAGACTTCGAGCGCGGCGGCGAGCCGGTCGAGATAGGGCTCCAGCTTGCTGTCGCGCAACCGGCGCGAATTCCCGTTCAGCTGGCGTTTGAGTTGCCAGGTCGAGAAATGCCACATGGCGAAGCCGTAGAGGACCAGCAGCAGGATCGGGAGAAGGCGGAACAACATGGGATGGATATGGCGGCTCGCGGGCCCGTGATCAAGCGTCGTGATCAGGCGTCGGATGGGGGGCTTTGGGCGCGCGCTTGGCCGCGTGCCAGAGCCACCAGCCGAAGGCGAAGGCGGCCGCACCCGCGCCCAACAGCCCCAGCGCGTTGCCCGCAAGTTCGGCGGCCGCGTCCAGATTGGCCCCGAAAGTGATGCCGAGGCCCACATAGGCGGTGACCCAGACCGCTTCGCCCGCCAGATCGGCCAGCGTGAAACGCCGATGCGCGAAGCCCGAGGCGCCGGCTGCGAGGTTCACCCAAGGTCCGAGCGCGGAGAACATCCAGCGGGTGAAGAACACCGTGACCGCGCCGCGCCTGCGCAGGGCGGCCATCGCCTTGTCCACCAGGGCGCCGCGTCTGGTGCCGGGCTGCGGCAGGAACCGCTCGGCCCGGCGGCCGAGCTGAAAGCCCAGCTGATCGCCGAGGATCGCGCCGGTGAAGGCTGCGCCCGCGACCGTCGCGAGGTCCAGATCGCCCGAGGCCACGAAGGCTCCGCTCGCGATCATCATCAGCGAGGAGGGGACCGGGATCGCGAGGCAGCTCAGGAAGGTCGTCAGACCTAACAGCCAAGGCCCGTAGAGCGGCACCTGCGCGAGCAGCCAGTCTGAAAGGTCGGAGAAACTCATTGCGGCGGTCGCGCTTCTTTGTCGGCGATCGTCTTCGGCAGGCCGAGAGACAGTTTGCGCATCAGGTCCTGCAGCGGCTCGCCCTTGGCCTTCGCGATACGTTCCAGCGTCGGGCGTCCGTCGCCGACCAGCGCGTGGCCGTCCTCGATGCCGAGGATCGCGTCGACTTCCTCGATCTTCAGATGCCAGCTACGCGCGATATAGCCCGGCGTCATCCATTCCTCTGGGCTTTGATGCAGATGGGAGGGGTCCGACCAGTAGATCGCGCGCGAGACGAACCTTGCGCCGAAGAACAGCGACAGCGCGACCGCGAGGATAAAGCCCAGCGAGGCGATCTTGTGATGCCCCCAGAGGTAGCGCAGCCGGTTCATCCGAGTTCTTTCATCGCCGCGGTGATCCCTTCGAGGGTCAGCGGATGCATTCGGTTCTCGAAGATCTCGCGGATGATCTCGATCGACGGCGTATAACCCCAGCCGCGTTCCGGGATCGGGTTGAGCCATGTGTGATCGGGCCATTGCTCGCGCGCGCGGGTCAGCCAGACATGGCCCGCTTCGTCGTTCCAATGCTCGTTTGCGCCGCCGCGATGGGTGATCTCATAGGGCGACATCGAGGCGTCGCCCACGAAGATGCATTTGTAATCGGGCCCGTAGCGATGGAGCACGTCCCAGGTCGGCGTCGCCTCGTTCCAGCGGCGCTTGTTCGATTTCCAGACGCCTTCGTAGAGGCAATTGTGGAAATACCAGTGCTCGAGATGCTTGAACTCGGATTTGGCGGCGGAGAACAGTTCCTCTACCAGCTGCACATGGGCGTCCATCGAGCCGCCCACATCGAGAAACAGCACGACCTTCACCGCGTTATGCCGCTCGGGCCGGGTCTTGACGTCGATGTAGCCGGCTTCGGCCGAGGCGCGGATCGTGCCGGGCAGGTCGAGTTCCTCGTTCGCGCCGTGGCGCGCCCATTGGCGCAGGCGTTTCAGCGCCACCTTGATGTTGCGGGTGCCCAGTTCCACGGTGTCGTCGAAATCGCGGAACTCGCGCTTGTCCCAGACCTTCACGGCGCGCTGGTGACGGCTTTCCTTCTGGCCGATGCGGACGCCTTCCGGATTGTAGCCATAAGCGCCGAAGGGCGAGGTGCCCCCCGTGCCGATCCATTTGCTGCCGCCCTGATGGCGGCCTTTCTGCTCCTCGAGCCGCTTTTTCAGCGTTTCCATCAGGTTGTCGAACCCGCCGAGCGCCTCGATCTGCGCTTTTTCTTCGTCTGTTAGGTGTTTCTCAAGCTGCTTGCGCAGCCATTCCTCGGGCAGATCGACGGCGTTGAGCACATCGTCCGGCGTGATCGTCTCCAGCCCCGAGAAGGCCTCGGAGAACGCGCGGTCGAACCGGTCGAGGAAGCGTTCGTCCTTCACCATCGCGGCGCGGGCGAAATAGTAGAACCCGTCGATGTCGTAGGTGCAAAGCCCCGCGGCCAGCCCTTCGAGAAAGCTCAGATATTCGCGCAGAGAGACGGGGACACCGCCGCGCCGCAGAGCATCGAAGAATGGCAGGAACATCTCCGCCCTCCGATTATGCCCAGATGCGGTTGATGATCACGGTGACGAAGAGGCCCACCAGCGCCAGCCCGATCGCGTGAACGGCGGCATATTGCGCCCGGTCGAGCTTGTTGCCGCCGCGTTTGCGGGCCTTCCAGTCGCCCCAGATCAGCCCGATCACCACCCCTGCCAGAACATACATGCTGCGCCCCCTTGCGGTCTTGGTCCGGGCGCGCCCGGACCGCCTTTTGCGGTCAGTTCACGCGAGCGCCCGCATTGGCGAGGGCCGCCACCTCTTTCGCGCGGCGTGTAACCGCCGCGTCCGAGCCAAATCCATAGCGCGCCCATTGCTGCATGTCGAGACGAGCCTGATGTTCCTGCGTAGCGTCACCAAGCTGGCCATAGGCTTCGGCGCGGATCATGTAGAGCGTGGCCATCAGCGAGGCGTTCTCGGTCGAGACATCGGAGGCCAGCGCGCGGTTCACCAGCGTCACCGCCTCCTGCGCGCGGCCCGTGCCAAGCGCGTAGGCCGCAAGCTGCATGTCGATATGGGCGGCCTGAATTTCCGCGCCCGGCGTTGCGCGATAGATCCGGCCTGCCTTCTTGTAGGCCGCGACGGCTTTCTCGGGATCGGTCTTCATCGTCAGCCGCCCGACCGCGAACCACGCAAACGCCGCGCGGCTGTCATGCCAGCCCCGGCTGGTGGCGATCTTCGTGGCGCGTTCGGCGGCGGCACGACGGCGCTTGTCGCTCGCGCCTTGACCGAGCGCGGTGGTGATCGCCTTCACATAGGTGCGCGGTGTCGGATCGGCGGGCAGGGTGCGCATCTGGCCGCCCGACGGGTGGATCTTCGACAGGATCGCGGGCAGGGCCGCGCGCACTTCGTCGGGGCTCATGCCGGTATGCAGCGCCGGGTCGTAATAGGCCCGCAGGATCGTCATGTCGAACTTGGTCAGCACGGTGTGGAAATTGTCGTCGTTCCAGACCGTATCGGGCAGGCGGTAGAGATCGTTCACCGGCCCGAGCGCCTGGCTGACCTCCTCATGCAGGCAATCGCGGATCTCCTGCGGGGTCGAGGCGGCGGGGATGAACACGGTGGCGGAATGGCGCTGCGTCAGCTTGGCCCAATCGCTGGCCTCGTCGCCATGCGAGTTGCGGTAATCCGTCCAGCTTTCGACATTGGGCACCACGAAACAGGCGACATTCGGAACCTCGCGCCGCATCTGCCGTTGGGGAACGAATTGCACAGAGATCGTGTTGGCATTGCCCGGTTCGGTCGACACGTTCAGCCCCGCCTCGGTCTGCAGCCGGTGGACCAGATGACCCAGTTCGGTCTGCGCGACGGGCGGGGCGTTGCCGGCGAGCGTGATCGAGACGGGACCTTCGAACCGGGTGAAGCGCGGCAGCGCGCGCCCGGATTCGAGGAAAAAGCTGAGCTCCATGAAGTCGGCGCCCAGATGGCTGTTATCGGGCAGCCGCTCAGACGAGGGAGCGGTCTCGAGCCCTGGCGCCAGATCGGGCGCGGAGAGGTCGAGAAGTTGGGCCGTGCCACGGGTCGTCGTCACCTCGGGGCTGTTGGTCGAGCAGGCGGCGAGACCGCCCGCGACGATCAGCGCAGCGAGCGTGCCCGCCCGCGCCGCAGCGCGTCCGGGGGACGAGGCTTTCAACAAGCCGGTGCGCGATGCCGTCTCAAGGTGCGCAGGCGCCAGAGAGGCCGCGCTGAGCAGTTTGAATGCTAAGCGCATGGCAGCGTGTTCCCAGTTCGATGCCGCAAGGTACACATACGGGTTTAAGCCCTGCCAGTAAATCTTTGCCTTACAATCGGAATTTTCGAGCCTCGGGGCGCGAAGCGGCGATATCCCGCCGGTCCGCAGCGCGGCTGAGGCTGCAATATGCTGAATGAGACGGCTTCTGTGCGCGGGAGCTCTGATTGATCACGACTCCGCGAATCGCGCCGTGATGACCGCCATTGTCGTGAGGTTGCGGACGATTTGTGCCGGTTTGCGCAACAATAGCCGCTGGAAAGGCCTCAAATCCGGAGTGGAAGAAACGCGATGCGCAAAATGCGAAACGCCCGGAGCTAGCCCGGGCGTTCGACTGTCTTGGTGGGGCGGATCAGGCGCGGCGACGGCGCCCGCCACGACGCCCACCGGCGGAGGAGGTGGCCGCGGCTGCAGAGGCTTCGGCGAAGCTGATGCCGCCCTCTTTCATCGCGTCGAGCGTCTTCGACAGGCGGATCCACTCCATCCCGTTCGGGTCGTGGTTCATCAGCAGGTTGGCGGCGCGGATCGCTTCCATCTCCTGATTGCGCACCGGGTTCATGATCGCCGAGGTCATGCCGGCGCCGATCGCCATAGGCAGGTAGGCCCCGTTGATCCCGTGGCGGTTCGGAAGGCCAAAGGAGATGTTCGACGCGCCGCAGGTGGTGTTCACGCCCAGCTCGTCGCGCAGGCGGTTGACAAGCGTGAAGACCTGACGGCCCGCGGAGGCCATCGCGCCCACCGGCATCACCAGCGGATCGACGACGATGTCATGCGCGGGGATGCCGAAATCGGCGGCGCGCTCGACGATCTTCTTGGCCACGGCGAAACGCACGTCGGGATCTTCGGAAATCCCGGTGTCGTCGTTCGAGATCGCGACGACCGGCACGTTGTATTTCTTCACCAGCGGCAGAACCAGTTCCAGACGCTCTTCCTCGCCCGTCACCGAGTTCAGCAGCGGACGGCCTTCGGCGGCTTCCAGACCCGCCTCGAGCGCGGCCGGAACCGAGCTGTCGATGCACAGCGGCACGTCGATCACGCCCTGCACGCAGTTGATCAGATCGCGCATCAGCGAGGGTTCGACGAAGTTGTTATCCGCATAGCGCGGGTCTTCGGCCATCTTGTTCGAGAACACCGCGCCCGAATTGATGTCCAGAACCGTGGCGCCGCAGGCGACCTGCTCGAGCGCGTCTTTCTCGACGGTCGAGAAATCGCCTTGCTCGAGCTCGGCGGCCAGCTTCTTGCGGCCGGTGGGGTTGATCCGCTCACCGATGACGCAGAAGGGCTCGTCAAAGCCGATCACGACGGTTTTGGTTTTGGACTCAAGGACGGTGCGGGTCATTCATGGCCTCTCTGTTCGGCGATCCAATTGGCTGTGGCGGTGATACCGCCCAGCGGGAAGAAATGCACGGCTTCGATATTCGACGGGCGATCGGCGGCCAGATCGGTCAGCAATTCGGTCGGCTCGAAGGGCAGCAGCAGCTTCGTCACGTCGCGGGCGCGCTTTTGCAGCACTTTCAGCGATGGGCCGACGCCGCAGGCGATGGCGAACTTCAGCAGCGTCTGCAGTTTCGCGGGGCCCGCGATGCCCAGATGGACCGGCATTTCGATGCCGTTGGCCTCCAGACGCTTGGCCCAGTCGCGGATCGGACCGGCCTCGAAGGCGAATTGCGTGGCGATCGCCATATCCGCATCGGTGCGGTTCGCGAAATCCTGCTTGAGCTTCAGCGCGGCCATCACCTCTGCCTCGCCGCCATTGGGATCGATGTCGCGGTTGCCCTCGGGGTGGCCGGCGACATGAAGACGGGCGAAGCCGTCGAAGGCGCCGGTTTCGATCATCTGCATGGCGCAGTGGAAGTCGCCCTTCGGCTCGGCCACGCCGCCGCCCAGCAGCAGCGCCTGCTCGACACCTGCTTCGCCACGGTAGCGTGAGACCCAGTCATTGAGCTGCGCTTCGTCGCGGATGATGCGCGCCGGGAAGTGCGGCATCGGTTCGAAACCCTCTTCGCGCAGCCGTTTGGCCGTGGCGAGCATTTCCTCGAAGGGCGTGCCGTCGATATGGGCGATATAGACGCGGGAGCCCTTCGCGAACAAAGGCGCGAAGCTTGCCACCTTCGCGGCGGTGCGCGGCATGACCTCGACCGAGGCGCCGTCCAGCAGGGCCACCATATTGGCGTTCACCGGCGGGCGGACCGGTTTCGCAGCCTCGCGGCGGAAATTCACAAGAGCCATGCGCCTATTCTCCCTTACGCGTCGGGCTGGGGGTTCCAGCCGTCATTGGCAATCAACGCGCGCAACCGCGCGTCGTCGTAGTCAGAGAGGATACGCGCCAGCACGGCCTCGGCCGCCTCGGCATCGTCGCCGGGCTCCTCGCCCTCGGGCACCTTGCGCCACTCGGCCAGATAGGCGTCGCTGTCGCGGGCGCCGATCTTCATGGCCGCGCGGTCGATCGCCTGCTCGAACCGTTCGGGCAGTGGTTTCTTGACGCCACGGCGTCCCTTGCCCGCGATGATCTGGGCCGGGATGTCGCGCCAATAGACCAAGGTGATCTGTGCCATGCGAATCTCTCTCCTCGTGGGGCCAGAATTGCCCGAAAGCGACGCCGGGCGCGGTGGATTTTCGACATTCCGTCGCGGGTGAGCGACGTGCCGGTGACTGTGGGGCAGGTGATAGCAGGCGGGCAGGGGCCTGGACCAGCGCTGCGCATCGGAATAATCCGCGCCAAGATCATGAGCGCGGCTCAATCGACCGCGCTCCATCGCTGACCCAATCGGCCCGCCGCGTCGCGCCGTTCAATCCGACAGGGCGGTGATCCGGGGCAGGAACTCGGCGCGGCTCTTGGAAACCTCTTCGGCGATGAAGCGCATCGCGGCGCGGACGCGGGCGATCTCGTGCAGGTCTTCATGAGTGACCAGCCAGAAGGTGCGGCGAATCTCGATCTCGTCGGGCAGGATCGGCACCAGCTTCGTCGAGTGGCGGGCGAGGAAATCGGGCAGCACCGCGATCCCGCGTCCGGCCTCGGCCACCTGCTTGTGCGCGAAGAGATTGGTCGAGGACAGGCGCGGCGTGTGATCGCCCAGCATGACCGACAGGTAATCCAGCTCCGGCGTGTAGATCAGTTCCGGGATATAGCCGACCAGCGGGTGCTTCAGCAGGTCCTCCTTGCGGTTGATCGCCGAATTGCGGGCGAGGTAGTCGGGGGAGGCGTAGAAATGCAGCGTGTATTCGGTGAGCTTGCGCGACACGAGCCGCCCCTTTTCGGGGCGCGACAGGGTGATCGCGATATCCGCCTCGCGCTTCGAGAGCGAGAACAGGCGCGGCGTGGCGACCAGCTGCGCCTCCAGCTCGGGATTGGCCTTGATGAAATCCGCCAGCCGCGGCGCGAGAAAGAACGCCCCGAACGCATCGGGCGCGCCGATCCGCACCGTGCCGGACAGCGCATAGAGCGTGCCCGACAATTCGTCCTGCACGCGTGCCGCGACATTCTCGATCTGCTCGGCCTTCGCCAGAAGCCGCTCGCCATGTTCCGACAGCGCATAGCCGCGTGGGCTGCGCTCGAACAATTGCGCGCCAAGCTGGGTCTCCAGAGATTTGACCCGGCGTGATACCGTGGCATGATCGGTGCCCATCGCGCGGGCCGCGACGGTCAGGCGCCCGGCCCGGGCCACCGAGAGAAAGAATCGCAGATCGTCCCAATCGAAGCTCATTGCCGGTCCTTTTTGCAGTCGTGTGTCGTAAAAACGGGCTATATGGGTATTCTTGCACATGCGTTTGGCGATACGTGGCATGGCCGCGCGTATTTTCCCACCTAGCCTTTTGCACATGGCCGGTTTCTGCCTATGATGGGAGCGCTGACAATGAATTTATCGGCTTGAAGGGAACTGCGGTGGCGCAAGCACTTGAATGTCCCCTCGTTTCCAAGCTGAATTCGCCAGCGGTCGCGTCGAGGAGCAGGGACGGCCGTGTGAGGAGAAAAACAGGATCGTAATCCGGCAGGGACCAGAGAAGCGTCCCGTCGGCGTGTTCTCATGGCGCGATGCGCAAGAGAGCCAAATCTATCAACCAATGGGAGGAATGTTGATGAAATCAGCTATTTACGCAGGTGTAAGTGCCGCGGCGCTTAGCATTGCCGCAGGCGGCGCGATGGCGCAGGATGCGATTTCGAACGGCTCGGTGAAGATCGGTGTGCTCGGCGATATGTCCGGCGTCTACTCGACCGGTTTCTCGGGTAAGGGCGCGGTCGACGCGGTGAAAATGGCCGTACGCGACTTCGGCGGCGAAGTTCTCGGCAAGCCGATCGAAGTGATCTCGGCTGACCACCAGAACAAGGCGGATGTCGGTTCGGCCACCGCACGCGAGTGGATCGACCAAGAGCATGTCGACATGATCGCCGACCTGACCAACTCGGCCGTGGCGCTTGCCGTGCAGCAACTCGCTTCCGAGAAGAAGACCATCACCTTCGCAACCGGCGCTGCCACCGCGGCGCTGACCGGCGAGAACTGCTCGAAATATGGCATCCACTACGGCTACGACACCCATGCGCTGCCGGTCGGCACCGCGACGGCGGTCGTGAAGAACGGCGGCGACAGCTGGTACTTCATCACCGCTGACTACGCCTTCGGCCATGCGCTGCAGGACAACACCTCGGAAGTCGTGAAGAACCTCGGCGGTTCGGTCGTGGGCAGCTCGGACGTGCCGCTGGCATCGACCGACTTCTCCTCGTACCTGCTGCAGGCGCAAAGCTCGGGCGCGAAAGTGATCGGTCTGGCCAATGCCGGTCAGGACACCGTGAACTCGATCAAGCAGGCGCATGAATTCGGCATCGTCGCCGGTGGCCAGCAGCTCGCTGGTATGCTGGTGCTGATCTCGGACGTGAAATCGCTCGGCACCGACGTCGCCAAGGGCCTCCAGTTCACCACCGGTTGGTACTGGAACATGGACGACGAGAGCCGCAAGTGGAAGGAAGAGTACGAGAAGTTCTCGGGCGGCGAAGCGCCGACCTTCGTGCACGCTGCGGACTACTCGCTGACCATGGCCTATCTCGAGGCGATCAAGGCGGCTGGCACCGACGATTCCGACAAGGTGCGTGAGCAGCTCGGCAAGATGAAGATCGACGACTTCTTCGCCAAGGGCGGCACCATCCGTCCCGACGGCCTGCTGGAGCACGACATGTATCTGCTGAAGGTCAAGGAAGGGGGCGAAGATCCGTGGGACGTGGCCGACGTGGCGCGCACCATTCCGGGCAAAGAGGCCTATGCTTCGCTCGAAGCGGGCGGCTGCAAGCTGGTCAACAAGTGATCTGAACAAATCCTTGGCGCAGGGCGGCATCGCGACCGCCCTGCGCCTGCGTATCAGTCCGAAAGCGAGACCATGAGCGACGATATCATTCTCGAGGCCAAGAACCTGACCAAGAGTTTCGGCGGCTTCGTGGCCGTCAATGACGTGAACCTGCGCATCAAGCGCGGCGCCATTCACGCGATCATCGGCCCGAACGGCGCGGGCAAGACCACGATGTTCAACCTGCTGACGAAATTCATCACGCCCACGTCGGGCAAGATCCTCTTCAACGACCGCGATATCACCAATCGCAAACCCGCCGAGATCGCCAATATGGGCATCGTTCGGTCGTTCCAGATTTCCGCGGTCTTTCCGCACCTGACGGCGCTGGAAAACGTGCGCCTCGCGCTGCAACGCTCGCTGGGCGTGAGCTATCAGTTTTGGCGCTCCAAATCGGTGCTGCACGACCTCGACGCGAAAGCCGTCGCTGCACTCGATCAGGTGGGGCTGAAGGACTTCGCCCATCTCAAAGCGGTGGAGCTGCCCTACGGCCGCAAACGCGCGCTCGAGATCGCGACGACGCTGGGGCTGGAGCCCGAGCTGATGCTGCTCGACGAGCCGACCCAGGGCATGGGCACCGAGGACGTGGGCGCCGTGACCGAGCTGATCGGTCGTGTCCGCGAGGGGCGTACCATCGTGATGGTGGAGCATAACCTCGGCGTCGTGGCGGAACTGGCCGACACGATCACCGTGCTGGCGCGCGGCGAAGTGCTGGCCGAAGGGCCCTATTCCGAAGTGTCGAAGAACCCGCAAGTCATGGAGGCCTACATGGGCGTCTCCGCCGACGAGCAGGAGGAGGTCGCATGAGCACCGCAACCATGACCAAACCGATGCTCAAGATCGAGAATCTGCACGCGTGGTATGGCGAGAGCCACGTCCTGCACGGGATCAATCTCGAACTGGGCGAGGGGCAGCTGATCACCCTTCTCGGCCGCAACGGCGCGGGCCGTTCGACCACGCTGCGTTCGATCATGGGTATGGTCGATCGCCGCGAAGGCTCGATCAAGATCAATGGCGAGGAGTTTCTGACGAAGCCCACGCACAAGATCTCGCCCGATGCACGGATCGGCTATTGCCCCGAAGAGCGCGGCATCTTCGCCTCGCTCAATGTCGAGGAAAACCTGATGCTGCCGCCGAGCGTGGGCGAGGGCGGCATGTCGGTGGAGGAACTCTTCGAGATGTTCCCGAACCTCGCCAATGTCCGCAAGCGGATGGGCACGCGGCTTTCGGGCGGCGAACAGCAGATGCTGGCCATCGCGCGTATCCTGCGCACCGGTTCGCGGCTGCTGCTGCTCGATGAGATCACCGAAGGGCTTGCGCCCGTGATCGTGAAAACGCTGGGTCGCGTGATCCGCGATCTGAAATCGCGCGGCTACACGATCGTTCTGGTGGAGCAGAACTTCCGCTTCGCAGCCCCGCTCGCCGACCGCCATTATGTCATCGAACATGGCGAGGTGATCGACGTGATCGAAGCCGATCAGGTCGAAGCCTCGATGGACCGGCTGAACCATTACCTGAGCGTGTAACGAGAAACCGGGCCGGGCACAGGCGCCCGAGACCCGACAGGGAGGACAACCCCGATGGATCCGATGATCCGACTTATTCTTGCCCAGGGGATGCTGGGCCTAAACAACGGCGTGTTCTACGCGATGCTGAGCCTCGGGCTCGCGGTGATCTTCGGCCTCTTGAACGTGGTCAATTTCGCGCATGGCGCGCTCTACATGCTGGGCGCGTTCCTCGCGCTGATCCTGTATTCCTATGTCGGTCAGTGGATCGGCATGGCGGACCTGCATATCGGCTTCTGGCCAGCGCTGATCCTCGCGCCGCTCCTGGTGGCCTGCTTCGGGATGCTGATCGAACGCTTCCTGCTGCGCAGGCTCTACAAGCTCGACCCGATCTACTCGCTGCTGCTGACCTTCGGGATCACGCTGGTGCTGCAGGGCCTGTTCATCAATTACTTCAACGCCTCCGGCACGCCCTATCCGGGGATGCCCGAGAGCATGAAGGGCGTGACCAATCTCGGCTTCATGATGTTCCCGAAATACCGCCTCTTCGTGATCATCTTCTCGATCGTGGTCTGCTTCGTGACCTGGTACGTGATCGAACGGACCCGGATCGGCGCACGGCTGCGCGCGGGCACCGAGAACCCCGAGCTGGTGAAAGCCTTCGGGATCAACGTGCCGCTGATGGTGATGCTGACTTTCGGCTTCGGCACCGGCCTCGCGGGGCTCGCAGGCGTGCTGGCCGCGCCGATCTACTCGGTCAGCCCGCTGATGGGCGCGAACCTGATCATCGTGATCTTCGCGGTCGTCGTGATCGGCGGCATGGGCTCGATTGCGGGGGCGGTGATCACCGGCTTCTCTCTGGGGCTGATCGAGGGCGTGACCAAGGTCTTCTACGCGCCCGCCGCGAACACGGTGATCTTCCTGCTGATGGTGATCGTGCTTCTGGTGCGCCCGTCGGGCCTCTTCGGACGTCAAGGGTGAGGGTGAAGACATGAGCAATACGACAAGCACGACGAGCGAAATCGGCGAATTCGAACAGGAAGACGTCAGCCCCCAGACCCACAAGCGCGGCCGCATGGTGCAGGCTGTGTTCTGGGTGGTGTTGCTGGGCTTCCTCGCGATCGCACCCTTCTTCCTCTACCCGGTCTTCGTGATGCAGCTGCTGTGCTTCGCGCTGTTCGCGGCCGCCTTCAACCTGCTGATCGGCTTCACCGGCCTCTTGAGCTTCGGCCATGCCGCCTTCTTCGGCGGTGCGGCCTATGTCGCGGGCCATGTGCTGAAGGTCTGGGGCTTCCCGCCGATCCTGGGCATCATCGCTGGCACGCTCGCAGCGGCTGCGATGGGCTGGGTCGTGGGCTCGCTCGCCATTCGCCGGCAGGGCATCTACTTCGCGATGATCACGCTCGCGCTCGCGCAGATCGTGTATTTCTTCGCGCTGCAAATGCCCTTCACCGGCGGCGAGGACGGTCTGCAAGGCATCCCGCGCGGCAACCTGCTGGGGATTTTCAATCTCAGCGATCCGATCACGATGTACTATTTCGTGGCCGTGATCTTCTTGGTCGGCTTCCTCGCGATCTACCGCATCGTGCATTCGCCCTTCGGGCAGGTGCTGCAGGCGATCCGCGAGAACGAGCCGCGCGCGCTTTCGCTGGGCTACAACGTCGACCGGTTCAAGCTGCTGGCCTTCGTGCTGTCTGCGGGTCTGGCAGGGCTTGCGGGCTCGACCAAGGCGCTGGTGTTCCAGTTTGCCTCGCTGACCGACGCGCATTGGCAGATGTCGGGCGAGGTGATCCTGATGACGCTTCTGGGCGGCATGGGCACGATCTTCGGCCCGGTCGTGGGCGCGTTCATCGTGGTCACGCTGCAGCACTTCCTGTCGGGCATCGGCTCGTGGGTGCAGGTGGTGATCGGCGCGACCTTCATCGCCTGCGTGCTGCTGTTCCGCCGCGGCATCGTCGGCGAGATCGCGCGCCTGCTGCGCATTTCGTCGCTGTAAAACTGGCGTGGCGGGGGCGCTGCCCCCGCTCGTCACGGCCCGTCGCTTGCGCGTCGGGCGTTCGGCGGGGCGTTCTTCCACTGGAAGGCCGCCTTTCCCGCCTCACCCCCCGGGATATTTCACAAGCCCGAAGAGGGACCGCGGCCTCAGGGTCTGGGAGCGCGCAAGGCGCGCGGGTTCACCGTCGCCCAGTCCGGCCAATATCCAAGCTTTTCAATGACAACGATCGCGATCACGGCGAGCGCCACGACCGCCACGATCTTCACCTGCGTCATCGACGGAGGGCGCCGTGCCCACCGCGCCATGCGCAGCAGCCACGTGTAATTCACGAAGCATCCCCGGTGAAGCGCACCTTGCCGATATAGGGCAGGTTGCGGTTGCGCTGCGCGAAGTCGATCCCGTAGCCCACGACGAATTCATCGGGGATCTCGAACCCGGTCCAGGTGGCGCGCACATCGACCTCGCGCCGCGACGGCTTGTCGAGCAGCGCGCAGGATTCGATCCGTCCCGGTTCGCGCGCCCGCAGCATTCCCATCACGTGGTGCAGGGTGAAGCCAGTGTCGACGATATCCTCGACCACCAGCACGTCGCGGCCTTCGATGCCCGCGCGCAGATCTTTCAGGATGCGGACTTCGCGCGAACTGGTCATCGCGTCGCCGTAGCTCGAGGCCTCGAGGAAGTCGACTTCGACGGGCAGGTCGATCTCGCGCACCAGATCGGCGATGAACACGAAGGAGCCGCGCAGCAGCCCCACCACCACGAGCTTGTCGGTGCCCTTGAAGGTCCGGGTGATCTCGGCCGCCAATTCCTCGACTCGGGCCGCGATCTGCTTGGCCGAAATCATCTGGTCGATCACATAGGGGCGCTGCGTCATGATGTCGGGCCTCGAAACGGGTTGTAGGGCTTGAACTCGGGCTTAGCTTTAGCGCATCAAGAGGCGCAAGAAAACGGGAGAGACATGCCTAAGCATCACGAGAACAGGGTCATGCCCTATAGCGCGCAGCAGATCTACGATCTTGTGGCCGATGTGGAGAGCTATCCGAAATTCCTGCCGTGGAATTCCGCCGCCCGCGTGCGCTCGCGCGAAGAGCGTCCGGACGGCTCGATCCTGATGCTGGCCGATCTGGTGATCTCGTTCAAAGTGTTCCGCGAGAAGTTCGGCTCGCGCGTGGTGCTTCATCCCGAGGAGCATCATATCGAGACCGAATATATCGACGGGCCGTTCAAATACATGCACAGCCACTGGCGGATGACCGATCGCGAGGACGGCTCCTGCGAGGTGGATTTCCACGTCGATTTCGAGTTCAAGAACGCGATCCTGCAGGGCGTGATCGGGGTCGTCTTCAACGAGGCGATGCAGCGGATCGTGCGTGCCTTCGAGAAGCGCGCAGAGGAGTTGTACGGGCCGAAGGGCTGAGCGCCGCGCCGTTCGTTCCGCGCCACGAAAAAGGCCGCCTCTCGGGGCGGCCTTTTTGCGTTTCCGTTCAAAGCCCTGCGATCAGGAATTCATGTCGTAGGCGCGTTCGCCATGGGTGGAAAGGTCCAGCCCGTTGGTCTCGTGCTCCTCGCTCACGCGCAGCGGGAAGACGAGCCGCACCAGCATCGCCAGCGCCCAGCTGCCTGCGACGGTGAAGACGCCCACCACCGCCAGCGCGCCAAGCTGGGCAACAAAGCTGCCATGGCCGAAGACCGCGATCATGATCGTGCCGAAGATGCCGCCCACGCCATGGACCGCGAAGACGTCGAGACTGTCATCGACATGAAGCCTCTCGCGGATCAGCACGACGAATTCCTGACAGATGATCCCGGCGGCGAAGCCGATCACCAGCGCCTCGATCGGACCCACGAAGCCCGAGGCCGGGGTGATCGAGGCGAGGCCCGCGATCGTGCCGGTCACGAGGCCCACCATCGAGGCGCGGCCGAACTTGATGCGCTCCCACAGCGCCCAGCTCAGCGAGGCGGCGGCAGCGGAGATATGAGTGACGGTGATCGCCATGCCGGCGACGCCATCGGCCGCCAGCTCCGAGCCGCCGTTGAAGCCGAACCAGCCGACCCACAGGAGCCCTGCGCCCATCGCGACCATGCCGGGATTGTGCGGCGGGGTGGTGCGCTTGGCGCGCGGCCCGATCATCAGCGCCAGCACGAGGGCTGCAAGACCCGCGGTTTCATGCACCACGATGCCGCCCGCGAAATCCCGGGTGCCGACCGCGCCCCAGATGCCGCCATCCGACATCATGCCGCCCCCCCAGATCCAATGCGTGACCGGGGCGTAGATCAGCAGCATCCAGAGCCCGGTGAAGGCCATCACGAAGGCATAGTTGATGCGCTCCACGAAGGCGCCGACGATCAGGGCGGGCGTGATGATCGCGAAGGTCATCTGGAAAGCGAAGAAGACGATCTCGGGGATCGAGCCGGAGAGGCTTTCGGGCGTCACGCCCAGCAGCGCAAATTTGCCCAGACCGCCCCAGTAGCCATTGGCGTCCCCGAAGGCGATCGAATAGCCGAACAGCAGCCACAGCACGCTCATCAGCGCGGCGATCGAGAAACACTGCATGAAGATCGACAGCACGTTGCGCGCCCGCACCAGCCCGCCGTAGAACAGCGCCAGCCCCGGCAGCGTCATCAGCAAGACCAGCGCCGTCGCCACCATGATCCACGCGGTATCGGCCGCGTTCATCCCCGCTTCCATTTGCTCACATCCTCCTCGGAAATCCCTCTGGAGGGGCAGGGGCCATAAGCGCCGCGCGCAATAAAGGGACAATTTCCGCGCAGGCCGCTCAAATGCGCGTCACTTTGGAAACTGCGCGCAAATTGGGCAGATTTTTCCCGATATGCGCGATTGATGGGCGGAAGTGAGTCAGCTTTCGGCGGCTTGAAGCAGCAGGCTCAGCGCATGATCGCGGGCCGCTTCGCGAACGGTGTCGCGGCCGAGCGCGCCGAATTCGACTGTCTCGACCTGCGTTTCGGCGCCGTTTCGGGCGAGGCCGAAGCAGACGCGGCCCTCGGGTTTGAACTCCGACCCGCCGGGGCCTGCGATCCCGGTGATCGCGACCGCGAGCTGGGCGTGGGAGTGGCGCAGCGCGCCCTCGGCCATCTCGCGCGCGACCTCCTCGGAGACCGCGCCATGGGCGTCGAGGCTTTCCGCGCTGACGCCCAGCATCTCGCGTTTGGCGTCATTGGTGTAGGTGACGAAGCCGCGCTCCACCACCGCCGACGATCCCGGAATATCGGTAAGGGCTGCGGCGACCATGCCGCCGGTGCAGCTCTCGGCGGTGGCGACCATAAGACCGCGCGCCTTGCAGGCGTCGAGAACGTCGGAGGCGCGGCTCATCCCATCATGCCCAGAAAGACGATGTGATAGAGCCCTGCGAGGATGATCGACACGATCCCGGCAAAGACCCCCGCCCAGATATCGTCCAGCATCACGCCCGTCGCGTCATGGCGGCGATCGGCGCGGCCCACGAGCCACGGCTTCCAGATGTCGAACAGCCGGAACAGCAGGAAGGCCGCGACCGGGCCGGGCCAGACCATATGCAGATCGACGCCGGTAGAGAGGCCGCGCTGCCAGAAGCCAAAGGCCGGGAACAGGAGCGCCACCCATTGGCCCGCCACCTCGTCGATGACGATCTCGGAGGGGTCGTCGCTGCTGTCGCCCAGTTGCGCGCGCACCGACCAGAAGCCGAGTGCGGTGACCGCGACCGTGGCGATCACCAGCGGGATAAAGCCCAGCCAATGCTCGATCGCCCAACCGACCAGCACCGCCACCAGCGAGCCCCAGGTGCCCGGCGCGGGTTTCAGCAAGCCGACAAATCCGACCGTGTTGATGGCGCGCAGCATGGCGTTACTCCTTGATCAGCGTGGCAGTGGCGATGGCGGCGATGCCTTCCTCGCGCCCGGTGAAGCCCAGACGTTCGGAGGTGGTGGCCTTGACCGAGATCCGGCCCGGCTCGATCCCGATGATGCGCGCCAGAACCTGGGCCATTTCAGTGGCATGCGGGCCGATCTTGGGACGCTCGCAGATCAGCGTGACATCGGCATTGCCCAGACGGAAGCCTCGTGCTTCGGCCAGTTTCACCGCGTGGTCGAGGAAAATCTCGGACGCCGCGCCCTTCCACTGCGGGTCCGATGGCGGGAAATGCCGCCCGATATCGCCCTCGGCCAGCGCGCCATAGATCGCATCGGTCAGCGCGTGCATGCCCACATCGGCATCGGAATGGCCCTTGAGCTTCTTGTCATGCGGCACCGCGACCCCGCAGAGCGTCACGTGATCGCCCGGCTCGAACGCGTGCACGTCGTAACCATGACCCAAACGGATATCCATCTTGTCTCCCAACAGTCTCTCGGCCCGGGCGAAATCCTCCGGGTAGGTGATCTTCAGATTGTCCTCCGAGCCGCGCGTGATCGCAACCGATAGACCCGCCGCCCGGGCCACTTCCACGTCATCGGCGGACCCGCCGGGATGGGCGCGGTGCGCGCTGAGGATCGCGTCGAAATCGAAGCCCTGCGGGGTCTGCGCGCGGTAGAGCCCGTTGCGGTCCTGCGTGCCCGTGACCTGACCGTTCTCGCCGGTCCAGAGTGCATCCGACACGGGCAGGGCGGGAGCTGCCGCCTGTGTGCTGTCCAGCGCCTCTAGCACGCCGTCGATCACTGCGCGGCTCACCAGCGGGCGTGCCCCGTCATGGATCAGCACCTTCTCGACGCCCGAGCCCTCGAGCATCTCCAGCGCATTGCGCACCGAGGCATCGCGGCTGGCACCGCCCGCACACAGCGCGACCTTGCCCTGAAACAGCGCGACGCCGCGCGTCATGTCCTCGGGATGCAGAACGACCACGATCCGCCCGATGCCTTCGAAAGCGGCGACGGTATGGGCCAGCACCGGCTGCCCCGCGAGGCTCTGCCATTGCTTCGGGGTTTCTCCGCCGGCGCGGGTGCCGCGCCCGGCGGCGACGATGATGATGGCGTTGCTC
This sequence comes from Thioclava sp. F1Mire-8, assembly GCF_002213165.1. Taxonomy (NCBI): domain Bacteria; kingdom Pseudomonadati; phylum Pseudomonadota; class Alphaproteobacteria; order Rhodobacterales; family Paracoccaceae; genus Thioclava; species Thioclava sp. F1Mire-8. The sequence continues at coordinate 384,369 of NZ_NBNY01000001.1, forward strand.
ATGGCGCCTCCCTGATCGCCCAAGGGCTTAGGCGAAGACGCGACTTTGCGCAATCGGTGCCGCTGGACGCGAGACGCTGCGGGATGTGACAACTGGCCACGGACCGGTGATTAAAAAATAGGCGGATGCTGATTTTCCCACCTAAAAAAGGCTGGACGCAATTGTGATTCTTTGGTCAAACGCCTAATTCGAAGGAAGACGCGTAACAGGACAGTCTCCGTGCCGCAGAATTTGGTTCTCGACGATATCACATTGACCCCTCCGGTCTTCCTCGCGCCGATGGCGGGGATCACCGACCTTCCGTTCCGGCGGATGGTGGCGCGCTTCGGCGCGGGTCTCGTCGTGTCCGAGATGGTGGCCTCGGGTGAGATGCTGACGGCGAAGCCCTCGGTGCGCGCGAAGGCGCGGGTCGAGATGGGGCTGGAGCTGCCGACCTCGGTGCAATTGGCGGGCCGTGAGCCCGAGCCGATGGCCGAAGCCGCGAAAATGGTCGCCGGCATGGGGGCGCGGATCATCGACATCAATATGGGCTGCCCGGCCAAGAAGGTGACGGGCGGGGCCTCGGGCTCGGCGCTGATGCGCGATCCAGATCACGCGCTGCGTCTGATCGAGGCGACGGTGGGCGCGGTCGATCTGCCGGTGACGCTGAAGATGCGGCTGGGCTGGTGTGACGATACGCATAACGCGGCCGAGATCGCGCGCCGGGCGGAGGCTGCGGGCGTGAAGATGATCGTCGTGCATGGGCGCACCCGGATGCAGTTCTACAAAGGCAACGCCGACTGGGAGGCGATTGCCGAGACGGTCGAGGCGGTCTCGATCCCGGTGATCGCCAATGGCGACGTGGTCGATGCGAGTTCCGCACGCGCAGCGCTTGCACAATCGGGCGCGGCGGGTGTGATGGTCGGGCGTGGGGCGCAGGGCGCACCATGGCGCTTGGCTGAAATCGGTCATGAAATCTTCGGATCGCCGAAGCCGCAGGTTCCGTACGGAAACGCACTTTGCGATTATATTTCAGAACATTACGAGGCGATCTTGAGCTTCTACGGCCGTGATCTCGGGCTGCGTCTCGCTCGCAAGCATCTGGGCTGGTATTGCGAGGCGGCGAACGCGCCGCTGCGCGCCGAGATGATGGTCAGCGAAACGCCGGAGGCGACCTTGGCGCTAATCGAGCGCGCTTTCGGCGAAAGGTGCGCCGCATGAACCTTCCGGCCCCCGGCATAATCTGGACTTCGCTGCCGACCCCGGCTTTGCTGATCGACGGCGATGATCTTGTCGACGAGGTGAACCCGGCCGCCGAGCTGTTCCTTAACCTCTCCGCCAAGGCGCTGCGGGGTAAGGCGATCGGCGAAAGGCTCGCGATTTCGGCGCCTTTGGAGGAGATCTTCTACCGGGTTCGGAAGAACCGCGCCTCTCTCTTCGTTAACGATGTCGAGCTGACGACGGGCGAGAAAGCCCCGGTGCAATGCAACCTTCAGGCTGCGCCGGTGGGCGAAGACCCCGACCGGGTGTTGCTGCTGATCGAGCCGCGCGAGCTGGCTGACCGGCTGGGCCGCGCGAGTCTCGTGAAATCGGCGGCGCGCTCGGCCATCGGTATGGCGGAGATGTTGGCCCATGAGATCAAGAACCCGCTCGCCGGGATCGCCGGGGCGGCCCAGCTTCTGAGCATGAACTTGTCCGGAGAAGACCTTGAATTAACGGATCTGATCGTCGACGAGACGCGCCGGATCGTGAAGCTACTCGAGCAGGTCGAACAGTTCGGCAATGTCCGTGCGCCCGAGAAGAAGCCGGTCAATATCCATGACGTACTCGACCGCGCACGCAAATCCGCAGGTGTGGGTTTCGGCGCGCATATGGCGATTACGGAAGATTACGATCCCTCGCTGCCGCCGACGCTGGGCGATGCGGATCAGTTGACTCAAGTCTTCCTGAACCTGTTGAAAAACGCCGCAGAAGCCTCTGAAGGAGCTGGGAATATCAAGATCCGTACCTTCTACGAACACAGCCTGCGTCTGCGTCGCGCCGATGGATCGGGGCAGCCCTTGCCGCTGCAGATCGAGATCATCGACGACGGCCCCGGTATTCCGCCGGAAATCTCCAACGAGATCTTCGAGCCCTTCGTCTCGGGTCGCGAGAACGGGACCGGGCTCGGTCTCGCCCTTGTCTCGAAGATCATCAACGATCACGACGGCTGGGTCACGCTCGACTCGGTCCCGGGCAAGACCCGGTTTCGCATTTCACTTCCCGTTGCGCCGAAGGAGGCCTGATCCATGGACGGCACCGTACTTGTCGCGGATGACGATCGCACAATCCGCACCGTTCTGACCCAGGCGCTTACCCGTGCGGGCTGCAAGGTTCACGCCACGGCCTCGCTCGTGACGCTGATGCGGTGGGTCGAAGAGGGCAAGGGTGATCTGGTGATTTCCGACGTCATGATGCCCGACGGGAACGGGCTGGAGGCGTTGCCGAAGATATCCGAGGAGCGTCCCGGCCTGCCGGTCATCGTGATCTCGGCGCAGAACACAATAATGACCGCGATTCAGGCGGCCGAGGCCGAGGCCTACGACTATCTGCCCAAACCGTTCGATCTGCCCGACCTGATGAAGCGTGCGCAAAAGGCGCTGGAGCAGAAGCGCCGCAGTCCGACCGCGCCGCGCGAGATCGACGGACGCGCCGATGCGGGCGATCTTCCGCTGGTCGGGCGCACGCCTGCGATGCAGGAGCTTTACCGGCTCGTTGCGCGGGTGATGAATGCCGATCTCGCGGTGCTGATCGCGGGTGAGAGCGGCACCGGCAAGTCCCTCATCGCGAAGGCTATTCACGACTTTTCCGACCGCCGCACGCTTCCCTTCGTGGTGGCGCAGGCAGGCGATCTGCAGGGCGCGGACGGCCCCGCGGCACTGGTGGCGAAGGCCAAAGGTGGCTCGCTCGTTTTCGACGAGGTCGGCGATTACGACGACGAGACGCAGGCGCGGATCGTGCGTATGCTCGACGCGCTGCCCGATCCCGCACCGCGTATCATGGCGACGACGCAGATCGACCTCGCGGGGCTGATGGAGGCGGGCAAGTTCCGTCAGGACCTGTTCTACCGGCTGGGCGGCGTGACGCTGAACGTGCCGAGCCTGCGCGAGCGGGTTGAGGATATCCCGCTTCTGGCCGAGCATTTCCTTGCCCGCGCCGAGCGCGACGGACTGGGGCTGCGCCGCTTCACGCCCGAGGCGCTGCAACTCGTGCGCGCCTATTCCTGGCCCGGCAACGTGCGCCAGCTCGAGAACACGATCCGCCGGCTTGCCGTGACCTCGCCCGAAGAGGAAATCACCCGGGCGGAGGCGGAATTCGTGCTGGGCAACCAGCCCGCGATCGAGCCGCTACGTCAGGGCGGCGAGGGCGAGAAGTTGTCCTCCTCCATCGCACGCCACCTGCGGCGCTATTTCGACCTTCACGGCGGCACGCTGCCACCGCCGGGCCTCTACGACCGGATTTTGAAGGAAATGGAGGCGCCGCTGATCGAAATCGCCTTGGATGCAACCGGCGGCAATCAAGCCAGATGTGCCGATTTGCTCGGCATCAACCGCAATACATTGCGGAAAAAGATCACTGATCTGGATATTCAGGTGACACGGCGCCGCAAACTGATGTAAACCCGCAACAGGGGCCTGTGGCTTTTCCGTCTAACGGATTCGCGAGCTTCAGCCCGGAATGAGGGGGCATTGGTGCAGGGCAGCACGGCATATCGCTCAGGCTGGGACCGTTTGGCGCGCTTTCGCCGCCAGAAGCGGGTCCGCAACCTGTTCACCTTCGGCCTGGTGGTGCTTGGCCCGGCGCTCGCGATTGCGACCTTTATTGTCCTCGGCCCCCTGGGACAGGGGGCGGACAGCACCGCGCTGCGCCTGATCCTGCTCGCCGATTTCGTCTATTTTCTGCTGCTCGCCGGTCTGATTTTGATGCGGCTGGTGCAGATCATCGCAGCCCGGCGCGCCCATTCCGCCGGCTCGCGGCTCACCCTGCGCCTGACGGGCGTTTTCGCGGGCATTGCACTGGTGCCGACGATCCTCGTCGCAGTCTTCGCGTTCCTTACCGTGAATATCGGCCTCGAGGGGTGGTTTTCCGACCGCGTGCGCTCGGTCGTCGGCACCTCGCTTCAGGCCGCCGAGGCCTATCAGTCCGAGCACAAGCGCGATCTGGTGCAGGACAGCCGGGCGCTCGCGAATTTCCTCGACCTGCGGCGGCAGGCGTCGACCTTCATGTCGGATGGCGAGCTGCGCGAATTGCTCATTACCGGGCAGGCGGGCATCCAGCGCGGCGTGAAAGAGGCCTATGTGATCGACGGTACGGGGCGCATCATCGCGCGCGGCGATCGCTCTTATCTCTTTGATTACGAAGAACCTTCTCCGCGTGACATCGTCGAGGCGCAGAAGGGCGAGACGGTGCTGATCGAGGATTGGCCGAACTCGGAACTGCGCGCGCTGATCCGGCTCGACGCTTTCGTGGATCGGTATCTGTATATCTCGCGCAAGGTGGATGGGCAGATTCTCGCGCTGCTGGACAAGACGCGCGAGACGGTGACGCTCTATCAGCAATTGGAGAGCGCCCGCGGTCGCGTCATCTTCGAATTCGGGCTGGTCTATTTCGGCTTCGCGCTGATCCTAATCCTCGCCGCGCTCTGGATGGGGCTGTGGTTCGCGGAGCGCCTGTCTCGGCCGATCGGGCGGCTCGCCGCCGCCGCGGAGCGGGTCGGCGCGGGTGATTTGGACGCGCGGGTGATCGAGGCCGAGGGCGACGACGAGATCGCGACGCTTGGCGAGGCGTTCAACCGCATGACCGGGCAACTGAAGGGCCAGCGCATGGCCCTGATGGAGAACCACCGCGAGACGGAAGAACGCCGTCGCCTGTTCGATTCCGTGCTGTCCTCGGTGACTTCGGGGGTGATCGGACTCGATGCCGACGGGCGGATCGATTTCATGAACCGGGCAGCTATGCAGTTGCTGGCGCTCAATAGCGTGAGCGATCATTCCCGCGACCTTGCAACCGCTGTTCCAGAATTTCTGTCGATTTACAACAAGTTGCAGGACGGCCTTAATGAAGTCGCGCAGGAGGAAATCCGGATTTCGCGCGGCGGGCGGCTGGAGAGCCTGCTGGTGCGCATGGCCGTTCGACGCAACGATCTGGGCACGCCCGAAGGCTATGTGGTCGCGTTCGAGGATGTGACCGATCTGGTCTCTGCGCAGCGGATGGCGGCCTGGGGCGACGTGGCGCGGCGCATCGCACATGAGATCAAGAACCCGCTCACGCCGATCCAGCTCTCGGCCGAACGGATCAAGCGTAAGTTCGGCAAGATGACCGAGGGCGAAGACCTAGAAACGCTCAATCAGCTTACCGGCGTTATTGTGCGCCAGACCAATGACTTGCGGCGCATCGTGGACGAGTTCTCGCGCTTTGCCCGGATGCCCGAGCCCGACCGTGCCGATCACGATCTTGCGCAGCTCGTGCGCGATGCGGCGACCTTGCAGCAAGACAGCCTGCATGGCGCGAAACTGGTGACGGATGTCCCGACCGAGCCGGTGATCGTCGAACTGGACGCGACGATGATTTCGCAAGCGGTGACTAACCTCGTAAAGAACGCGGGCGAAGCGATAGAATCCTATACGGAAAAAGGGAACGTGGAGGAAGGCTACGCGCCCGAGGTGCGCCTCGATATGGAAGTCGCCTCCGATCACGTGACGATCCATATCGCGGATAACGGGATCGGCCTGCCGCCGGACCGTTCGCGCCTGTTCGAGCCTTACGTGACGACGCGCGAGAAAGGCACCGGGCTGGGTCTTCCCATCGTCAAGAAGATCATCGAGGAACATGGTGGAACGTTGACGCTGAGCGACGCGCCCGCCTTCGTAGAGGGCGCCCATCGCGGGGCGCTCGCCGAAATCAGGCTCCCACGCGCGCGAGCAGCGCTCAGAGCCATCAAGGAGAGGGGCGAAGCCCCCGGGGAAGTGACATGAGCGACATTCTGATCGTCGACGACGAGAAAGACATCCGCGAGCTGATCGCCGACATCCTGCGCGACGAAGGCTTCAAGACACGCCTCGCGGCGAATTCCAACGAGTGCATGGACGAGATCAACGCGCAGGAACCGGCGCTGATGATCCTCGATATCTGGCTGAAGGACAGCAAGATGGACGGGATCGACATCCTCAAGACGGTCAAGCGCGACAATCCGGACGTGCCGGTGATCATCATCTCGGGCCACGGCAATATCGAGATCGCTGTGGCGGCTATCAAGCAGGGCGCTTACGACTTCATCGAGAAGCCGTTCAACATCGACCAGCTGATGGTGGTGATCTCCCGCGCGATGGAGACGGCGCGGCTGCGGCGCGAGAACTCGACGCTCAAGCGCCGCGACATGTCCTCGGGCGAGATGATCGGCGACTCGGCGGCTTTCCGGCGGCTGAAGGATCAACTCGACAAGGTGACCAAGTCCAACGGCCGGGTGATGCTGACGGGCGAGCCGGGCTCGGGCAAGGAGATGGCCGCGCGCTACATCCACCAGTTCTCGACCCGTGCGGCGGGGCCCTTCGTCACGGTCAATTCCGCCTCGATCGAGCCCGACCGGATGGAAGAGGTCCTCTTCGGGCGCGAGACGCCCGAGCGCGGCGTCGAGAAGGGCCTGCTGGAGCAGGCCCATGGCGGCGTGATCTATTTCGACGAGGTGGCGGAGATGCCGCTCGGCACGCAGTCGAAGATCCTGCGCGTCTTGACCGAGCAGCAATTTCTGCGTGTGGGCGGGGCCGACAAGGTCCGCGTCGACCTGCGGGTTATCTCGTCGACGACCCGCGATCTGACGGCACAGATCCGCGAGGGGCATTTCCGGCAGGAGCTCTACGACCGGCTCAACGTGGTGCCGATCGAGGTGCCGCCGCTCTCCGAGCGCCGCGAGGACGTGCCGCTTCTGGCCGACCATTTCCTGCGCGGCTTCAACGAGACCCAAGGCCTGCCGCTGCGAGAAATCTCGGAAGAGGCGGCGGCGCTGATGCAGACGATGGAGTGGCCCGGCAACGTCCGCCAGCTGCGCAACGTGATCGAGCGGGTGCTGATCCTCGGGGAAGGCACGGGCGTGATCGAGGCGCGCGAATTGCCCGGCCAGGAAGGCCCGGCGGATGAAGGGCGCATCGTTCTGGGCGGCGCGCTTGCAACGCTTCCACTGCGCGAGGCGCGCGAGCTGTTCGAGCGCGAATATCTGCTCACCCAGATCAACCGTTTCGGGGGCAACATCTCGCGCACCGCGAATTTCGTCGGCATGGAGCGCTCGGCGCTGCACCGCAAGCTCAAATCGCTCGGCGTCGTCACCACGAACAAGGCCGGCGCCCGCGTCGCCCAGTTTGACGGCGGCGAGGAGTAACCCAAAAAAACGCGCGCTCCTTGCGGGGCGCGCGTCTTGTCTTCGGCTTGGAAGAAATATCCCGGGGTGAGCCCGGAACGGGCGAGGGGCAGAGCCCCTCTTTTTTATTTCTCCGGCAAGAGCCCGCGCGGGCTGAAGCGCAGCACCATCAGCAGGATGATACCCATCACCAGCATCCGCATATGCGGGGCCGATTGGACCAGGTGATCCTTGAACCCGCCATCGGGGAAGGGAGCCGCCAGCGCGCCCATGATATCCGGGCCCCAGTCGCCTGCCTTGACCCAGACATACCAGATCAGCACGCCACCGAGGATCGAACCCCAGTTGTTCCCCGAGCCGCCCACGATCACCATCACGAGGATCAGGAAGGTGTAGCGCAGCGGGTTGTAGGAGGTCGGCGTCATCTGCCCGTCGAGCGAGATCATCATCGCGCCCGCAAGCCCGATCACCGCCGAGCCCAGCACGAAGATCTGCAGATGGCGGCGCGTGACGTTCTTGCCCATTGCCGCCGCCGAGATCTCGTTGTCGCGGATCGCGCGCATCATCCGTCCCCAGGGCGATTTCAGCGACATCTCGGTCAGCCAGATCAGCGCGAGGATGACGATCACGAACAGCACGAGGAAGGCCAGCTTCACCACGATGGTCGAGCCAAGCTGCGGATCGAGGCCCCAGCTCTGCATCTGCGCGACGAAGTCGGGCGAGTTCTGCAGGTCGATCTCGTAGGGCACCGGCCAGGGGCGCGGGATGCCATTGACGTTCAGCACGCCGCGGTCGAGCCACTGTTCGTTCTTCAGGATAGCAACGATGATCTCCGCGATGCCCAGCGTGGCGATCGCGAGGTAATCCGAGCGCAGGCCGAGGGCGGTCTTGCCGACCAGCCAAGCCGCGCCTGCGGCGAGAACCGCGCCCACGGGCCAGGAGATCAGCGTCGGAAGGCCAAGCCCGCCGAGGTTGCCCTGCGCCGAGGGGTTGATCGCCTCGATTACTTCGACCGCCGGATCGAAGAGCCAGCGATAGGTGAAGAAGCCGACGATCAGCACGGCCGTCACGGCGAGACCGCGCGTCTTTCCGCGCAGATTGCGCCAGATCCAGACCGCCGCCAGCACGGCGACGATGGCCACGAAGAAGGCCGCCATGATGCCCGGACCGCCGCCCGAGAAAGCGCCGGGGGTGGGCGGCATGGAGATCAGCACCGGGGCGAGGCCGCCAAGCGCGAGGAAGCCCATCGCGCCTGCGTTGAACAGGCCCGCATAGCCCCATTGCATGTTCACGCCGAGCGCCATGATCGCCGACAGAAGCCCCATGTTGAGAATGCCGAGCGCCGAGTTCCAGCCCGAGGTGAAACCTTCGAGCAGGATGAGCGCGGCCATGATGGCGAAGAAGAGGGGCGCACGGAGACGGCTGGTCTCACCAGCCTGACGATTGCTGCTCATACGATTTTCCCCTTGAAGAGGCCGGTCGGCTTGAAGATCAGGACAAGGATCAGGATCGTGAAGCTGACTGCGTATTTGTAGTCGGTGGAGAGAAGCTGAACGAGCCCGTCCGGCTCCCAGTTCGGGATCAGATAGGTCGCCACCTTCTTCCAAGCGTAGGTGAGGCCCACCTCCGAGAAGGAGATCACGAAGCCGCCCGCGATCGCGCCCACCGGGTTGCCGATGCCGCCGACGATGGCCGAGGCGAAGATCGGTAGCAGAAGCTGGAAATAGGTGAAGGCTTTGAACGACTTGTCGAGCCCGTAGAGCGTGCCTGCGATGGTCGCGAGCGCGCCGGTGATGATCCAGGTCACGGCCACGACCTTGTTCGGGTCGATGCCGGACAGCAGCGCCAGATCCTCGTTATCGGAAAACGCGCGCATGGATTTGCCGGTGCGCGTCTTGCCGAGGAACCAGAACAGCGCGGCCACGGTGATGATCGCGGTGACGACGGTGATCACCTGCGTCGAGCGCAGCGTCAGCGGCTCGGAGAGGCCCGTCATGTCGCGCCATTGCCGGGCGTTGATGACGAAGCGGGTGCCGTCGTCGAAATTGATCTGGTCGACGCCGATCAGGAAGCGCGTGAGCGCGTTCATCACGAACATCACGCCGACCGAGACCATGACCATGACCACGGGCGCAGCCCTGACTTTTCGGTAATACTGGTAAACGACCTTGTCGGTCCCGAGCATCAGCGCCGAGGTGATGACGATGCCGAAGGGCAATGCGAGCAGGGCGGTCGGCAGAGGCCCGAAGCTGATTCCCATCGCCTGGAAACCCCAGGTGATCAGGATCACGACCCCGGTGCCGAAGGCCATCGTATCGCCATGCGCGAAGTTGGAAAACCGCAGGATCGAGTAGATCAGCGTGACCCCGAGCGCGCCGAGCGCAAGCTGCGCGCCATAGGCGGTGGCGGGGATGATGACGTAATTGGTAACCGCGACGAGCGCGTTGATGAGTTCCATTCCTCAGCCCCCCAGGAAGGTGCGGCGGACTTCCGGGTCGGCCAGTAGGGCCTCGCCGGTGTCGGTGTACTTGTTCGCGCCCTGCACGAGCACATAGCCTTTATCCGCGATCTCAAGCGCTTGGCGGGCGTTCTGTTCGACCATCAGGATCGAGATGCCGGTGCGCGCGACCTCGATGATGCGGTCGAACAGCTCGTCCATCACGATGGGCGAGACGCCTGCGGTCGGCTCGTCGAGCATCAGGAGCTTCGGCTGGGTCATCAGCGCGCGGCCCACGGCCACCTGCTGACGCTGCCCGCCTGATAGCTCGCCCGCATTCTGGCGACGCTTTTCCTTCAGGATCGGGAACAGGTCGAAGACCTGATCCATCGTGCCCCGAAAATCGTCGTCGCGGATGAAGGCGCCCATCTCGAGGTTTTCCTCGACCGTCATGGTCGGGAAGACGTTGTTCACCTGCGGCACGAAGCCCATGCCTTTCTTGACGCGGTCCTGCGGCGAGAGGCCGGTGATGTCCTGCCCGTCGAGCGTGACCTTGCCTTCGCGCAGGCCGAGCATCCCGAAAACCGCCTTCATCGCGGTGGATTTGCCTGCGCCGTTCGGGCCGACGATCACCGCGATCTCGCCTTTTTCGACGGTCAGGGTGCAGTCGTGCAGGATGTCGGCCTTGCCGTAGCCGCCGGTCATGTGTGAGGCGTCGAGGTAGCTCATTGGTCGCCTCCATGGCCTGCTTCGTCGCCCAGACCGGGCTGCGCGCCGTGGTCTTCATGCGCGGCGGTCTCGGCGGTTTCCTCGGCCTTGACCTTGTTCTTCAGGCCGGTCCCCAGATAGGCCTCGATCACGGCCTCGTTTTCCATGATGTGATCGGCGGACCCTTGGGCCAGCACCTTGCCCTCGGCCATCACGATGACCGGGTCGCAGAGGCGGCCGATGAAATCCATGTCATGTTCGATCACGCAGAAGGTGTAGCCGCGCTCCTTGTTCAGTCGCACGATGGCGTCGCCGATCGTGTTCAGAAGCGTCCGGTTCACGCCCGCGCCGACCTCGTCGAGGAAGACGATCTTGGCTTCGACCATCATCGTGCGGCCCAGTTCCAGAAGCTTCTTCTGACCACCCGAGAGGTTCCCTGCCTTCTCATCCTTGAGATGCGAAATCGTCAGGAAATCAAGCACTTCATCGGCTTTCTTCAGAAGCGCCGCTTCTTCCTCGCGGATGTGTTTTCGCCCGAACCACGTGTTCCAGAGCGTCTCGCCGGCTTGCCCGGTGGGCACCATCATCAGGTTCTCGCGCACGGTGAGCGAAGGAAACTCATGCGCAATCTGGAAGGTGCGCAGCAGCCCCTTGTGGAACAGCTCGTGCGGGGCAAGCCCGGTGATGTCCTCGCCATCCATCGTTACACGGCCCGCGGTGGGTTCGTGCACGCCTGCGATGACGTTGAAGAGCGTGGATTTGCCGGCGCCGTTCGGTCCGATCAGCCCGGTGATAGAGCCGGTTGCAATCTCGAGGCTCGCGCCATCGACCGCCCGGAATCCGCCGAAGGATTTGACTAGGTTTTCAACCCGGATCATAGGGTCCCCTGAGTTGTAGGCATGTTAGCTTCACGCCGCATCTTGTTGTTTTATAATTGAAAACAGCCCGGATCGCTCCGGGCTGTCTCGCGTCTGATGATCGCTTAGCGGTATTTCACCGTTTCGATCTTGTCGTCCTTGATCTCGATTTCGCGGAAGGTGCCCGCGGCTTCGCCATTGCCGATCAGGTTGACGGCGGTCGCGCCTTCGTAATCGACAGGCTTGCCTTCCTTGATCAGGTCGAGCGCCTTGCCCAGCTCGCCGGGATAGATCTTCTCGCCGGGGCCGTTCGCGACTTCCATGACCTTGTCCTTGTAGACTTTCGGGTCGGTGGAGTCGGCGGCCTGCATCGCCAGCAGCATCAGGGCCGCCGCGTCATAAGCGCCGCCCGAATAGGCCGACGAGCCGTCGAAGCCGGCTTTCTCGGCCATGCCGAGATAGGTCTTCATGCCGTCGCCCGCGGAGTCGGGAAGCTGACCGAAGGAGCCGTTGATTTCCGAGCCGAAATTGTCTTCGAGCGTCTGGCTGACCATGCCGTCGGGGAAGACGAAGGTCTCGAAGGCGCCGGTGTCGAGCGCGCCGCGCAGGATGCCCGAGCCGCCCTGGTCGATATAGCCGACGATGACGAGCGCGTCGCCACCCGCGGAGGCGAGCGATGCGACTTCTGCGGAGTAGTCGCCCTTGCCGTCTTCATGCGCGGCCGAGATCGTGACGTTGCCGCCCTTGGCCTTGTAGGCTTTCTCGAAGCTGTCCGCGAGACCCTTGCCGTAGTCGTTGTTGGTGTAGGTGACGGCGGCGTTCTTGATGCCTTTCTCGATCAGCTCATCGGCCATGACTTCGCCCTGACGCGCATCCGACGGAGCGGTGCGGAAGAACAGGCCATCGTCTTCGAGATCCGAGAGCGCCGGCGAGGTCGCCGAGGGCGAGATCATCACGACGCCGTTCGGCATGGCGACGTTCTGCAGGACAGCGGTGGTCGCGCCCGAGCACATCGCGCCCATGATGCCGGCCACCTTGTCGGTGGTGACGAGCGTTTCGCCAGCAGCGGTTGCGGCTGCTGCGTCGACGCAAGTCGAGTCGCCGCGGACTGCGGTCACGGTGTCGCCACCCAGCAGCTTGCCGGAGTCGGAGACTTCCTTGATCGCCATCTCGGCACCCTGCGCCATCGGCGGGGCGAGCGATTCAAGCGGGCCGGTAAAGCCCAGCAGGACGCCCATCTTCACGTCATCGGCATATGCGCCGGTCGCGCCAAGCGCGATCGCAGCCGAAGCCAGAAGCAGTTTTTTCATGTGTTCACTCCCGTGTTGGAACTCGCGTTCTTGCGCGAGGTTAGTGCGCGGTGCGTCAAATGTGAAGAACCGCGAGTGGCGCGATGACGCGAAAAACCGACCCGAAGGTCAAGCATCGCGCAATGCGACGTAACGGCAATTTGGGCCGTTGTGCAAATTCGTGAAAGGCGAGGGGGCGGATTGCGCAATTTTCAGTCGAGCGAGTCTTCCGGTCCAACCTCGGAAGCGGCGTCCGGGATCTCCTTCTCGCCCGCAGCGCTCGCGCCGCGTTCACGGTAGGGTGTGGTCTGGTAATGCGCGCGGTAGCATTTCGAGAAATGCGAGGGGCTGGCGAAGCCGCAGGCCATGGCGACGTTGATCACGCTCATTTCGGTCTGCATCAGCAGGTTACGCGCCTTCTGCAGCCGCAATTCCATGTAATAGCGCTTGGGCGAGCGGTTGAGGTAGCGGCGGAACAGCCGCTCCAGCTGGCGCGCCGACATGCCGACCTCGGTGGCGAGCGTCGCGGGGCTGATCGGGTCTTCGATATTGCGCTCCATCCGGCCGATCACCTGCGCGAGCTTCGGGTGGCGCACGCCGATGCGGGTGGGAATCGACAGCCGCTGGGTGTCGCGGTCCGAGCGGATCGAGGAATGGATCAGCTGATCGGCGACTGTATTGGCCAGTTCCTCGCCGTGATCGCGGGCGATCAGCCGCAGCATCAGGTCGATCGAGGCGGTGCCACCCGCCGTCGTCACCCGGTTGCCGTCGATCACGAACACGCCCTTGGTCAGTTCGATATCGGGAAAATCCTCGGCGAAGGCGTCGATATTCTCCCAGTGGATCGTCGCGCGCTTGCCGTCGAGCAGACCCGCGCGGGCCAGCGCGTAAGAGCCGGTGCACAAGCCGCCCATCACCGCGCCGCGCCGCGCCTCGCGCCGCAGCCAGTTCAACAGCGGCTTGCTGACCGCCTCGGCCACGTCGATGCCGCCGCAGACCAGCACCATCGTGTCGCGTCCCAGCTCCTCCAGACCGATATCGGTGCGGAAGGTCGTCCCGTTCGAGCAGGTGACATCCGCGCCGGACTCTGAGGCGAGTTTCCACGTGTAGAGCGTGCGACCGGACACCTGGTTGGCGAGGCGCAGTGGCTCGATCGCGCTTGCGAAGGCCATCATCGTGAATCGCTCTAGAAGCAGGAAGACGACCGAACGCTGGCGTGCGTCCGGGCCAATCCGGATCATTCCTTGCGAAGGGGCTGGCCGACGGGTGGGGCGGGGATCAGGCATGTCGTCAATCCGTCATCTGTGGTGAATCACCGAAACAGGAAATTGGCGCGCGCCGCAAGAGGGGGGCAAGGTGGGCGCTGAAGACTTGTCGAAATGCAAATTCGGGTTTGTTTCCCAGACCCGCGCCGTCTATAAGCGGCGCCGAATGAACACGACCACGCTTTTGGAGGATCAGATGGGCAAGGGTTGGAGCAAATCGGACTGGCGCGCGAAACCGCGGGTTCAGATGCCCGACTATCCCGATCAGGGGGCGCTGAACGCTGTCGAGGCACAGCTGTCGCGGATGCCGCCGCTGGTCTTCGCGGGCGAGGCGCGCACGCTGAAGGCGGAGCTTGCGAAAGCTGCGCGTGGCGAGGCGTTCCTGCTTCAGGGCGGCGACTGCGCCGAGTCCTTCGGGGAATTTTCCGCCGACAATATCCGTGACACGTTCAAGGTGATGCTGCAGATGGCGGTCGTGCTCACCTGGGGCGCGAAGGTTCCGGTCATCAAGGTCGGCCGCATGGCGGGCCAGTTCGCCAAGCCGCGTTCGGCGCCGACCGAGACCATCGACGGCACCGAGCTGCCGAGTTACCGCGGCGACATCATCAACGGTTTCGAGTTCACCTCGGAGGCGCGTCTGCCCGATCCGAACCGGATGCTGCAGGCCTACACGCAGGCGGCGGCGTCGCTGAACCTGCTGCGCGCCTTCTCGACGGGCGGTTTCGCCGACATCCACCGCGTCCAGAGCTGGATCGCCGGCTTCACCGATGCCGACGAGGCCGAGAAATACCGCGAAGTCGCCAACCATATCAGCGAGGCGATGGACTTCATGCGGGCCGCGGGCGTGACCTCGGAAACCGCGAATGAGCTGGCTTCGGTCGATTTCTACACGTCGCACGAGGCGCTGCTGCTGGAATACGAAGAGGCGCTCTGCCGCATCGATTCCACCTCCGGCCTGCCGATTGCGGGCACCGGTCACATGCTCTGGATCGGCGACCGAACCCGTCAGCCCGACGGTGCACATGTCGAATTCGCACGCGGCGTGCAGAACCCGATCGGTCTGAAATGCGGCCCCACCACCACCGAGGACGACCTCAAGGTGCTGATGGAGAAGCTGAACCCGGAGAACGAGGCGGGCCGTCTGACGCTGATCGCGCGCTTCGGCGCGGGCAAGGTCGGCGATCACCTGCCGCGCCTGATCCGCACGGTCGAGGCCGAGGGCGCGAATGTCGTCTGGTCCTGCGATCCGATGCATGGCAACACGATCAAGTCCGCGTCGGGCTTCAAAACCCGCCCGTTCGACTCCGTGCTGCGCGAGGTGAAGGAATTCTTCGCGATTCACAAAGCCGAGGGCACGATCCCCGGCGGCGTGCATTTCGAGATGACCGGCAAGGACGTGACCGAATGCACCGGCGGCGTGCGCGCGGTAACCGACGGCGATCTTTCCTCGCGCTACCACACCGCCTGCGACCCGCGCCTGAACGCCTCGCAATCGCTGGAACTGGCGTTCCTCGTGGCCGAGGAGCTGCAGGACCGCCGCAAGCTCGCGAAAGCGGCGTCGCAATAAGGCCCCGCGCGCCGCGGCACAGTTTACGAAATAGATAGGCCCGGACCTTTGCGTCCGGGCCTATTTATTGCTGTCGGCGGTGCAGAGGTCATCCATCACGGGTCTTAACCCTCCTGTCGCACCACCCGGAACATCGCGCGGCGCTCTTCCGGGGTCATTTCCGCCAGACGTGCGGCGCGGGATTTCGGCCGCGGGGTGTAAGGCGTCTGGCTTTCGGCGAAGCCAGAGGTGGCGGCGGTCGGCACGGGCTGCTCGAAGGAGTGCGCCGGAGGAGACCTGCGCCCAGTCGGTCGGGGCGAAGGCTGCGGGTCGCGCAGGGGCGGCATCTCCAAAGGCTTGATCCGCGCGGCTGACACGGTAAAGCGGCGCGGGGCGCGTCCAGCGTCGAGGTTACCGTCCGCCGCGTCCGGAGCGCGCAGAGGTTCCGCTACGAAACATCCAAGCGCGCGCGTCACCGCCTCGAAATCGTCCGTTAGCGGCAGCATCAGCAGATGGCCCGTCAGTTCCGGTTTTCCGAGCCCTGCGGCCGAGGCCAGCTGCGCCTCGGCGATGGCGGGACGCGCGAAGACGGCCTCGGTCAGATCGGCGATCTGTTTGCGGGCTTCGGGCGCGAAAAGCGAGGTCAGGGGCATGCCGCGCACCTCCATTCCCATCAGGCCGCAGATATGCTGGCCGGCAAGGCGAAACCGCGCCATGCCCGGCGCGACGCGCTCGAGGATGAAGGCGAATTGCAGTGCCCGGTCGATGCCGCGCGGATCGATATCGGCGCGCGCGGGCATCGGGCGACCGTCGAGCAGCGCCTCCCAATAGGCGTGCAGCTCGTTGCCGACCCGGCGACCTTTGGCCGAGGCGGGGGATGCAGCGTTGCTGTCGGTCTCGCGATCCATTTCTATAATCCTTGTTTCGTCCCGCGCGGCACGGGCGCGGGGCCGCTTACTCTCGCCCGGCGCGCCGGTGGCGCGGGGCGCCTTGCGGTTGACCGTCGGGACGAAATCGTTACTGAACTCTTACCGGGCCCCAAGTTAGGCCATTTTTTCGTCACATGGAGAAAGAAACTCTTAAATGGTTAAGCCCGCCCCAGAGCCGCGCCCGGAGGGGGCGCCCGCCGCCGCCACCGTCTCGATGACCGGATTTGCCGCCGGACAGGGGAGCGGCGCGGGGCATGACTGGAGCTGGGATCTGCGCTCGGTCAATGGCAAGGGCTTCGACCTGCGGTTGCGGCTGCCCGATATCGAGGGGCTGGAGCCCGCGCTGCGCAAGGCGGTCGGCGAACGGGTCGCGCGGGGTAACGTCACGCTGAACCTGAAGCTCACGCAGGCCGTAGGCAGTGCCGCGATGCGGATCGAGCCGGAGGTGCTGAACGCTGCCCTTGCTGCCGTCGACAAGGTCGAGCGCGCAGCCGAACGCAAGGGCGTGGCGCTGGCGCCGCTCAAGCCGAGTGACCTGATGGCGATGCGCGGGGTGATCGACCATTCTGGCAGCACGATCGAGGATCCCGCCGCACTGCTGGCCGCCTTGATGGAGAGTTTTGCGCCTGTTCTGGAAAGCTTCGTCGCGATGCGCCGCGAGGAAGGCGCGCGGACGGGCGCGTTGCTGGCCGCCCGCATCGACGAGATCGCGGCGTTGACCGATGAAGCGGAAATCGCCGCCGCAGCACGCGCTCCGAAAGCTGCCGAGACGCTGCGCGCGGCGCTCGCGCGGGTGATGGAAGCGACCGAGGCCGATCCCGACCGGGTCGCGCAGGAACTGGCGCTGATCGCGATCAAGGCGGATGTCACCGAAGAGATCGAACGGCTCCGCGTCCATGTCGAGGCCGCGCGCGCGCTTCTCGCCGAGACCGGGCCCGTGGGCCGCAAATTCGAATTTCTGGCGCAGGAATTCGTGCGCGAGGCCAATACGCTGTGCTCGAAATCGGGCGATGCGGAGTTGACGCGGATCGGTCTGGCGTTGAAATACGCGATCGACCAGCTGCGCGAGCAGATCCAGAACGTAGAGTGATACCAATGCCCGACACTGCCCGCCGCGGCCTTCTGATCATCCTGTCCTCGCCCTCGGGCGCTGGAAAATCCACGCTTGCCAAACGGCTGATGAGCTGGGATCCGACGCTGCGCTTCTCGGTCTCGGCCACGACGCGCGATCCGCGCACGGGCGAGACCGATGGTGTCGAGTATTTCTTCAAGACCCGCGCAGAGTTCGAAGCGATGGTGGTGCAGGGCGACATGCTGGAACATGCCGAGGTGTTCGGCAATTTCTACGGCACCCCGAAAGGCCCGGTGGAGGCGGCGATGGGCGAGGGGCGCGATACGCTCTTCGACGTCGACTGGCAGGGCGGTCAGCAGATCCGCAACTCCACGCTTGGCAAGGACGTGGTCTCGATCTTCATTCTGCCGCCTTCGATCGCGGCGCTGGAAGACCGTCTGCGCAGCCGCGCGCAGGACAGCGACGACGTGATCCGCAGCCGGATGGAGAAATCGCTCGCCGAGATCAGCCATTGGTCGGAATATGACTATGTTCTGGTCAATGACGACCTCGACCGCGCCGAGGAGATGCTGCGCACCATTCTGACTGCGGAGCGTAACCGCCGCGATCGTCAGGTCGGGCTCAGCGAATTCGTGCGAAAACTGAACAGGGAGTTCGACGCAAGATGATTTACGAACTGGACGGGATCGCCCCGCAAATCGCCGAAGACGCATGGGTCGCCGCCGACGCCAACGTGATCGGCAAGGTCGTGTTGGAAGCCGAAACCTCGGTTTGGTTCTGCGCGACCCTGCGCGGCGATAACGAGGAAATCCGGGTCGGACGCGGCTCGAACCTGCAGGAAAACGTGGTCTGCCATACCGATATGGGTTTTCCGCTGACCATCGGCGAAAATTGCACGATCGGCCACAAGGCGATGCTGCATGGATGCACGATCGGGGACGGCTCGCTGATCGGGATGGGGGCGACGGTTCTGAATGGGGCGAAGATCGGCAAGGGCTGCCTGATCGGCGCCGGTGCGCTGATCACCGAGGGCAAGGAAATTCCCGATGGCAGCCTCGTGATGGGCGCGCCGGGCAAGATCGTTCGCGAACTCGACGAGGGCGCGCGCAAGGCGCTTCTGGGCTCGGCCGCGCATTACCGCGAGAATGCGGCGCGTTTCGCCAAGGGGTTGAAAGCGATCGGCTAATTGTCGCGTCGCTTGTCGACCGGCAAGGTGAATATATCGAAATCGAGCTGGGGATGCGCGGCGCGCACCTCCTGCCGGATGAAGTCGATATTCGGAAGCGGAGTGGAATAGGCTCGCAGCTTGCCGGTAAACCCGAACCGTTCGAGACGCTTTGCCAGATCGAGAATGTCGAACCGCGTGGTCAGCAGCGGCGCCAGCACCAGTTCGGGGCGCAGAGCCGCCATCTTTTTCGCGGTGATCTGGTCGTATTGCAGTACCTGAATCGCCTGGCCCGAAATCTCGTTGAGCGACGGGGGCAACTTTCCGCCCGGGTCTACAAGCAGAAGGTTGCTGCTCTCGGACGTTTTCACGCATTGAAAGAGAACAGCTTGTAGCGCAAGGCGGGAACTCGGGGTTCTTGGCATAATTCGTAATAACCTCATCGCCCCCGATGATGTATTCGACGGAACCCGACCGGGCTCCGCTAAATACACGCCTAGGTTTAACGTCTCGGTAGCCATTCTACAACCCATTGATTGCGAACCGCGAAGCGTGAGTTGCAATGCCGATGCAGGGTTGGATTTCATGTCTATGACAAGCCTTTACAGCTCGCCTCGCATCGCTCAAACCTTGCTCCGAACGAGATGGCAGGCGGGGAGGCGCGGCAATGAGCCAAGGGGCGATCGGACAGGTTCTCGACGCGCTGCCGAGCGCGGTTTTGCTGATCGGGCGCGACGAGCGGATCGCGCAGGGCAATCTCGCAGCCAATCGGCTGTTCGGCACGCAGTTTCTCGGGCGCCCCTATGTGACGGTGTTGCGCCAGCCCGGCTTCGGCGCGGCGGTAAGCGCGGCGCTGCGCGGGGCGCGGCCCGATCCGGTTCGCCTGCGGCTGCATCCCACCGGTCAGGCCGAGACGATCACGCTGGTGCATTTCTCTCCGCTGCCGCCCGCGCCCGAAGGGCCGCTTGCGACGAATTCGGTTCTGGCAAGCTTCGAAGACATCACGGCTCTCGAATCTGCCGAAGCCATGCGGCGCGATTTCGTTGCAAATGTGAGCCACGAGTTGCGCACGCCGCTGACCGCTCTGATGGGTTTCATCGAGACGCTCCGCTCGAGCGCGCGCGACGATGCGGCGGCGCGCGACCGGTTCCTGTCGATCATGGAGCGCGAGGCGGCGCGGATGAACCGTCTGGTGGGCGATCTTCTCTCGCTCAGCCGTGTCGAGGGCGAAGAGCGGATGCGTCCCACTGGCAAGGTCGATCTGGCGCTGGTGCTCAAAGGGATCACGCAGACGCTCGAACCCGTGGCAGAAGCGGCGTCCGTCAAGTTGATCTGCGAGGGCGAAACCGGGGCCTTGCCCGTGCAGGGCGATCCCGATCAGCTGACGCAGGTCTTCTCGAACCTCGTGGAGAACGCGATCAAATATGGCGGGCAGGGCGGCGAGGTGCGGCTGCGGGTCTCGCTGATCCCGCATGAGCCGGTGTTGCGCGGCAAAGCCTATCGCGTCGATGTGATCGACCGCGGCGAGGGCATCGACGAACAGCACCTGCCGCGCCTGACCGAGCGCTTCTACCGCGTCGATACCCACCGCTCGCGCGAAAAGGGCGGAACGGGGCTGGGTCTCGCCATCGTCAAGCATATCGTGGCGCGCCACCGTGGCCGGTTCCGCGTCGACAGCAAGAAGGGCGAGGGCAGCTGCTTCACGGTGATCCTGCCTGCGGCCTGAGAGCGCGCCGGTACGGTTCGGTTTCGGCAGACGAGATGCGCTGACGTTCTGTCACTTCCGCGTCGCGCTCCCTTGAACCGGGACGCGCAAACCGATAGCTTTATGGCAACTTCAAATCGGAGGGCGTAATGATGACGCCCAAGCGTCCCCGGTCGGCGGGCGCGCTCCCGACAGCTGCATCGCCCGCGCGGGCGGTGAAACCGGCTCAGGTCGAGTCCCCCGCGACCAAATCCGCCAAGTCCGGCGAGGGGCTATATGCCGCTCTCGACCTTGGCACCAACAGTTGCCGGATGCTGATTGCCCGTCCCAAGGGTTCTCAGTTTCAGGTCGTGGACAGCTTCTCGAAAGCGGTCCAGCTGGGTCAGGGTCTCGAAACCTATGGCCGGTTGTCGCGCAGCTCGATGTCGCGCACCGTTCAGGCTTTGCAAATCTGTCGCCGCAAGATCGAAACGCACGGGGTCACCCGGATGCGTCTGGTGGCGACCGAAGCCTGCCGGCGCGCCAAGAATGCGCGCGACTTTATCCGTTATGTACGCCGCGAGACCGGCCTGCCGCTGGAGATCATCGCGCCCGAGGAAGAGGCGCGGCTGGCCGTGATCTCCTGCGCTTCGCTGGTGTCGCCCAATTCCGAGCAGGTTCTGGTGGTCGATATCGGCGGCGGCTCGACAGAGCTCGTCTGGATCGACCTCGAAGACGTGCCGCCCGGCGACAGGGCCCGCGCGATCATGCGGCTCTCGCAAGGGTTCAACCAGCCCGACGGGCCCGATCCGGCGGCACGCGTTGTCGATTGGATTTCGGTGCCGCTCGGGGTCGCGACGCTCAAGGATCAATTCGCCGATGTCGAAGACGATGCCGCACGCTTTGCGCTTATGAGCTGGTTCTTCGAGGAGAAGCTCGCGGACTTCACGCCCTACGCGGCGGGCAGCCCGCAGGACGGGTTCCAGATTATCGGCACCTCGGGCACCGTCACGACGGTCGCGGCCTGCCACCTCAACCTGAAGCGCTATGACCGCAACCGGGTGGACGGGCTGACCATGACCTCGGGCGAGATCGACGCTGTGATCCGCTCCTTCCTGCAACTCGGGCCCGCCGGGCGGCGCTCCGACCCGCGGATCGGGCGCGACCGACACACCTTGATCATGTCCGGCGCCGCAATTCTCCAGGCCCTTATGCGGGTCTGGCCCACCGACCAGATGTCCATTGCCGACCGTGGCCTGCGCGAGGGGCTCCTCTATGCGCAAATGGCCGGAGACGGCGTGTTAGAAGAGATTAAATGATGGCGAAGACACCCAGCGGCAAGAACACTTCGGGACGCGGGCAGCGTGACCTGCGCGTGCGCGTGAAGACGGCGAAGGGGCGCAAGCTGTCCTCGACCCTCTGGCTGGAGCGGCAGCTGAACGACCCTTACGTGCAACGTGCAAAGAAAGAGGGCTATCGAGGCCGTGCCGCCTACAAAATCCTCGAGCTGGACGACAAGTATCGCTTCCTCGTGCCCGGCGCGCGCGTGGTCGATCTGGGTTGTGCGCCTGGCGGCTGGTGTCAAGTGGCGGTCAAGCGTGTGAACGCCCTGGGCGAGAAATCCGGCAAGAAGGTCGGCACCGTTCTGGGTGTCGATCTGCAGGAGGTCACGCCGATCGCCGGGGCCGAAATCCACGTGCTCGATTTCCTCGAAGAAGGCGCCGACGACAAGGTCAAGGAATGGCTTGGCGGCTCTGCGGATGTGGTGATGTCGGATATGGCGGCCGCGTCCTCGGGGCACCAGAACACCGATCACCTGCGCATCATCACGCTGTGCGAAGCGGCGGCAGAGTTCGCCTTCGACGTGCTCGAAGAGGGCGGCACATTTGTCGCCAAGGTTCTCGCAGGCGGCGCGGAGCAGGGATTGATGACGATCCTGAAGAAAAACTTCACCAAGGTCGCCAATGTGAAACCGCCAGCCTCGCGCTCGGACAGCTCGGAGAAATTCGTGGTGGCGCAAGGTTTTCGCGGGCGGCGGCACGAGGAGCCGTGAGCCTAGACTGTCTCAACCCCGAGACAGGTGCCTGCCCGCTCAGCGGGAATTTACGTTGTGAACGGTTCGAATCGGCCTAACCTGCGTGGACTTTCATAGGCTGCGCAAGAGAGGGAGGCTTTCGCATGCCGTCACTGCATACGGGCGTTCCGCGCCAACATGCCGATATCGTGCGCGAAGTCGTCTCTTCGCCGAAATCCGCCACGCGGGCGGGGTTCGCGGCGAGCTGGCGCCGCTCGATGATCCATCATCGCATCGACCCCGAAACCGGTGGGCGCAACGAGCGCCTGACCCAGGCCGAGATGCGCGAGCGGCGCGAGCGGGCGGAACTGATGATGCGGATCGCCTCGCCGGTGCTCGACCGTCTGTCGCGGGCGGCAGGCGATGCGGGCTGCACGGTCCTTCTATCCGACGCGGGCGGGCTCGTGCTGGACGAGCGTTTGCGCGACGCGGATAAGGATGATTTCCATTCCTCCAACCTCGCGCCCGGCTCGGACTGGTCCGAAGGGGTCGAGGGCACGAACGGCATCGGTACCTGCGTCGCCGAGGCGCGCCCCGTCACCGTCTGGCGCGATCAGCATTTCCGCACCCGCAACACGGTGCTGACCTGCATGGGCTCGCCCATTTTCGGCGCGCAGGGCGATCTGGCCGGCGTGATCGACGTCAGCTCCGCGCGCTCCGACATGACCGAGGGCTATGCGCGCCTCGTGGCGCTGACCGTGCAGGACGCGGCGCACCGGATCGAGGCGGACCTGTTCCGCGCCTCCTATGACGGCGCGCGCATCCTCTCGACCGGCTCGGGCGAAACCGGGGCGCAGGGCGTGATGCTGTTGGCGCTCGACCGCGACGATCTCGTCGTCGGCGCCACCCGCGCCGCCCGGCGGCACCTCGGCATCGAAGCCGGGCAGATCGGCCAGCTTCCGGCCTCCGATCTGCTGGAGCATGGCATCCGCAACGGTCTCGAAGAAGCGCAACGCGCCGAAATGGCCCGCGCACTGGCCCGCAACGGCGGCAACGTCTCGGCTGCCGCCCGCGATCTCGGCATCGGTCGGGCGACCTTCTACCGCAAGGCCAAGGCGCTCAACCTCGGCGTTTGAGTGGCGGTGAGGCGGGCAGGGGGCTGGGCCGACCGATCACGGCGCTATTCTATCGCGTTTCCGGATCTCCGTTTGTTGCCTGGCACCCCGTGGGGCGCCTGCCTTGTGGTAACAACTGCAAGTCGTCGTGCGCCCAATTAGCTGTGCAAAGTGCTTCACTCACATTTTCGCAACGGTTTCCCACATAGATCGGTCCGGTGTCGCTCGGCACGATCTGCGCCCCAGAGTTGTAAAGATGATACGAAAATCGCCGCCCGAACGTCCAAAACACGCCACAGTTCGATGATTCCTTGAGGCATGAAGACTTCGGAATCCTCCGACACGTATCGCTCCGATACCCGCGGCGTGCCTGAGGCAAAGCATAGGGCAGAGGCGAATGATGAGCAGAATGGTAATTGCAAGTGCGGTGCTAGCTCTTAGCATCCCGGTGCAGGGTATGGCGGGCGAGGCTTACTTGGCGCAAGTGTCTGCGGGTCCGATGACCCTGACTGTGCCACAGCCGAAAATTGTACAGGCCCTTCCCGATGTGCAGCTGCGGATCGCAAATCTCCATTTGGAGCCAAGCATAACGAGTGTGGACCTGAGCGGCTTTCCGGTGGCGACTCCCCCGGCATCCGGTGCGCTCGCGGACGTGCAGAGCACGGGGACGTCCAATACCAGCATGCTCTATCAGGTAGGCGTCCAGGCGGGCTCGATTAAGCAGACCGGCAACTTCAACATGGCGTCGCTTGTGCAAAGCGGCACGAGGAACGGCGCATCCATTTATCAAACCGGTAACCGAGCCATGGCATCCGTCAGCCAGACCGGTAGCTATAATCGAGCTTTGGTTGTTCAACGCTAGGCGACGATCCGGCAGCCTGTGAGACGTCGCGCGGGCTGCCGCGCTAACGATGCGGCGGGGTTATGTGCACGGCACGAGCACGCCTCGACCTCCAATTTAGTTTCTTATCAATTGACGGGCGTCCGGCAAGGTCGGCGCCTGGAGGCGTCTCACGCTCGCAGTCGGAGATCCTGCTGACAGGAGGCGCTGCCGTCAGATTTCGATTTCAAGTAATCGTCGAGCAAAGCTGCGCGCTCTCGAACTTTCCGCGCCGAACTTATTTCGAACACGTTGGTTGTGGGTGCTTGCGAAGCATGCGAAGCCTCAGGCGACTCGAATATTCTTATATGCGCGAAAAAGCATAGATTCGAAATTCAATTTTTGGTTGAAAATATATATTCTAATTAAATCTTAAATTGAAATATAGCTGGGGTGCTATTCGATAATTGACGACAATTCAATTGATTTGATGATTTTGTTTAGAATGTGGCGAGAAAATGGCACATTCTTTAACCATTGCTCTTGCGAGACTGCGATGCGGCGCGTTTACTACCTGACGTCGCGGTACGTTGTGGTTGGCGACATTGTTCTGATCACGATTTGACCAGTGGCAAATTTTAACTGAGTGGGGAAGATGATCATGAAACTTTTTGCAGTAACAGCAGCCGCGCTGCTCATCGCGGGTGGTGCGCATGCGCAAGACGCATACATCACGCAGCTTGGCGACAACCTGACCGGTCTCAACTATTCCGAATATAGCAATGGCACGAATGTGAGGCAGGTCATTGCACAACAGGGTATTGGCTTCCGCGCCGCCAACTTGAGCCGGGGTGCCAACAATACCGCGATGACGTATCAGGTCGACACGCGTTTCGACAATTCACTTGAAGATACGCAGGCAAACAATAACGCGCGTACCCGCTCGGGTTTGGGTGCGCAGATGAACTCGCTGGTCATTCAAAGCGGGCGGGGCTTTATGAACGGCAACAACAAGGCTGTAACGGTCCAGTTGGCTAACCAGGCTCCGGGCGTGCAGAATGCCAACTTCAGGGCGCAGACGATCCAGGAAGGTAACAACAATACTGGTGTTAATTGGCAGCAGAATAACGGCAACAACCAGGGCGGCATGGCGGGGCAGACCTACGGTTCGATCTCGACGCCGGCCTTCGGTTTCACGAATGTTGGTACGGCTCCGCTGCCGTCGCCGATTGCCCATGTGAGCTTCCCGTACGGCTCGCACGCGACCATCAACTAAGTTGAGTTGAAACTCTTTCCTACGCCCGCCCAAGTGTGTGCGGGCGTAGGGTTGCTGTCTTGAAAAAGAGAGGTGGGGATCATGCCGCCGCGCTCGTCGCAGTGGCTGATGACGGCTGCATTCGTGATAGTCTGCAGTTCGTCCGCGGTCGCTCAAGAAGCTTACTTGCAGCAAATTGGCTCTCACAATGGTGCTGCGAACGTCGCCTTTGGCGCAAAACACATGCAGAGTGTTTTCCAAGCCGGTCAACGTAATGTCGGCGCGCAGATCTCATCTGGCAGCCGAAACAGTTCCGCACTTATTCAGGCGGGGGTCCAAAATTCGGCACTCACGGTGAACCAGGGTAGCCTGAACGCGGCGCTGGCGGTGCAGGTCGGCGGTCTGAATTCATCCTTTATCGGGATCAACGGCCACAGAAATACGGTCGGTCTTTACCAGCAAGGGGTCTGGAACCAGTCGTCGGTCACGGTCACCGGGAACGACACCGACGTATCCGTGTCTCAATTCGGTGTCGGGAAGCGTCTAGCCCTTAACGTTTCTGACCAGATGGTTCGCTCTTCATCGTCGCCGACGACGAATTCGCGGTCGCCGAGCGGACGCTTCAAGGTCGGTGTGATCCAGGGGCGCTCATCCGCTCCGGCGAGTTACTCGATTGCGCGAGCGCCAGATGGCTCGATCGTCATAAATCCATGATCGAGTTTCATCTTGAGGTGTTTTTCGATCGTGACGCGAAAACAACACGACCCGCCAAGCTGCCGGTTCAAGCGATCGGCAATGGAATTCTTTGCGAAAATATGTCATTGCTGAAACAATTGGTTTTGACGTGACGCAAAATTTTGCTGTGAGGCACGCATGAATAAACTTTCGACAGCATTGGGACTTTTCGCTCTCTCGATCACTCTCGCGGCTGGATCTGCGTCTGCGCAGGAACTCATCTTCAAGTTCAAGAACCCCGATTTCGGTGGGAATCCGAATTACGGCAGCTTTCTCTTCGGACTTGCCGATACCCAGAAGACCGCGACCATCACCGATTTGAACCAGAGCAGCGGAGGCGGCACGACGACCCCTGGGATCGGTGGAGGAGGTTCCACTGGTGGCAGTATCGGCGGTCCTACGATCATCATCCCCATCAATACGGGGACGCCGACGGCTCCGACCGCAGGAATTGGCTCTGGGACGACGACGAACCAATAAAAGAAAACTCCAGTGCGGCAGGCCCCCAACAGGGCGAGCAACTAAAAAGTGGAAGTTATGAAATCAGTATTACGTTTGGCGTTCGCCGTTGTCGCTGGCTTCACTTTGTCAGGCTGTGGGGCTAATTTTCCGCATCAAAGCGATATGATGTTCGCGGAAAAGCCAGTGCTCCAAGAAAACTCGAGCACGAAAATCAGCCTCGATTATCTTCCGCCCCCTGCGCGGCCGATCGATGTCGCTGTCTATGATTTCCCCGATCTCACTGGTCAGAACAAACCCAACAGTGATTTTGCCGATTTCTCTCGGGCCGTGACCCAAGGCGGCGCGGACATCCTCACCGATGTTCTCACTTCAGTAGGTAACGGAAAGTGGTTCAACGTCGTCGAACGCAACAATGTCGACGATCTTCTTAAGGAAAGAAGCATAATCGAGCAGACGCAGAAGGCTTATGGCGGCAAGGCTGCGCTGCCGCCTCTGCGCTTCGCCGGGATCATCATGGAAGGCTCGATCGTCGGTTACGATAGCAGCGTCCAGACCGGTGGATTTGGCGCTCGTTTCCTCGGGATCGGCGGAACACACGAATATCGCAAGAACGTCGTTACGGTCGCGCTTCGGGCCGTCAGCGTCTCCACTGGGCGGGTCTTGACCTCGGTCACGACGACCAAGACGATATATTCCGTTCAATTGCAGGGCGATGTCTTCCGTTTCGTCGCGACAGACAAGATTCTCGAACTCGAGACCGGCGTCACGCGGAACGAGCCCAAGACCTTCGCGGTGCGGCGTGCCATGGAGCTCGCTGTGTATTCCCTGATCGTGAAGGGCGCCGAGACCGGGCAATGGAGCTTCGCGAGCCAAAGCGCAGGCAAGAAGGTCATTCAAGACTATAACGCGCAATATAAACTCGTGAAAACGGTCCCCGTAGCGACGATAAAAGTCGCCTCGTCGCAACCGTGAAATTCGGGTCGTAGCGCCGGTATCTGACGCGGTCGGTCGGCGAGCGCCGACAGGGCTTCTGGTGCGCTGTCTGCTCTTCGCATGCACAAGATTCACCGCCACAACCTGTCGAAAACGTGGAGACGGAGCTAGCGACGCTCCCCTTCGGTCCTGAAAGTATTCCGGCGGTTCCGCGGGTGCGGGGCGGCGCCCCTCCTTCCTCTGAATGCTGCGCCTGCACCTGTCTCAGGTCTGATACAGATGACGTATTCCCCCAGCGCAGGCCGGCTATGCGTAGCGTGCGCGATTAGGCAAGCTGAGCCCCATGCTGCGCGGCCCTGTCGGTTGCGCTCTAAACTGGGAGGAAGACCAATGGCCAATGATATGACGCCCGAGTTCAAAGGCGTTTCCGTGTCGCCGTTCCGCGACCGCTACGACAACTTCATCGGCGGCAAGTTCGTGCCCCCGAAAAGCGGCAAGTATTTCGACAACATCACACCGATCACTGGCGGCAAGGTCTGCGAAGTCGCCCATTCGAACGAGGCGGATATCGAAGCCGCGCTTGATGCCGCCCATGCCGCGAAAGACGCATGGGGCAAGACCTCGGCTGCCGAACGCTCGAACGTCCTTCTCAAGATCGCCGACCGGATCGAGGAAAATCTCGACTTGATCGCCGCCGCCGAAACCTGGGATAACGGCAAGCCGATCCGCGAGACCACGGCCGCCGACATTCCGCTCGCCGTCGACCATTTCCGCTATTTCGCGGGCGTTCTGCGCAGCCAGGAAGGCACGATGTCGGAAATCGACGCCGACACCGTCGCCTATCACTTCCACGAGCCTCTGGGCGTCGTCGGGCAGATCATTCCGTGGAACTTCTCGGTTCTGATGGCGGCATGGAAGCTGGCGCCGGCGCTGGCGGCAGGCAACTGCGTGGTGCTGAAACCGGCCGAGCAGACTCCGGCAGCGATCATGGTCGTGGCTGAAGTCATCGCCGACCTGCTGCCCGATGGCGTTCTCAACATCGTCAACGGCTACGGCGCGGAAGTCGGCGCGGCGCTGGCGCGCTCCTCGCGCATCGCCAAGATCGCCTTCACCGGCTCCACCGCGACGGGCCGCAAGATCATGCAGGCCGCGACGGAGAACCTGATCCCGGTCACCTTGGAACTTGGCGGCAAGTCGCCCAACATCTTCTTCTCCGACGTGATGGCCGAGGATGATGCATTCCTCGACAAGGCGGTCGAAGGCTTCGTGCTGTTTGCCTTCAATCAGGGTGAAGTCTGCACCTGTCCGAGCCGCGCGCTCATTCAGGAGGACATTTACGAGAAGTTCATGGAGCGTTGCATTGCCCGCGTCGAAGCCATCAAGCAGGGCGACCCTCGCGTGATGGAGACGATGGTCGGCGCGCAAGCGAGCCAGGAGCAGCATGACAAGATCATGTCCTATCTGAGCATCGGTCGCGAAGAAGGGGCCGAGGTGCTCACCGGCGGTGACGCCGCGCGCTTCAACGGCGATCTGGCGAACGGCTTCTACATCCAGCCGACGATCCTGAAAGGCCACAACAAGATGCGGGTCTTCCAGGAGGAAATCTTCGGCCCCGTGGTGTCGGTCACGACCTTCAAGGACGAGGCAGAGGCGCTCGAGATCGCCAATGACACGATGTACGGCCTTGGCGCCGGTGTCTGGACCCGTGACGGCTCGCGTGCCTATCGCTTCGGTCGCGGGATCGAGGCGGGCCGCGTCTGGGTTAACAACTACCACGCCTATCCGGCCCACGCGGCCTTCGGCGGGTACAAGCAGTCGGGCATCGGTCGCGAGACCCACAAGATGATGCTCGATCACTACCAGCAGACCAAGAACATGCTGGTCAGCTACAACCCGAACAAGCTCGGGTTCTTCTGATAGGGTTTACCTCCCCGAAACCCGGGCCGCGCCTGAAAGGGCGCGGCCCATTTCTATGCGGCGCGGCGGGCCGCCGATATCGCGTGAACGAGATGTTAGGAGAATCGTTCTAGTCCGGATCCGACTGACTTTGAGAAAGGGTCCGACATGTCCATTCGCCGGCGAATCCTGTTGTTGCCAATCGTGATCTCGCTCATCGCCTGCGCGCTGATGGCAGCGGGGATGTTCTGGGTCGGTGGCAAGCTCGAGGATGTCTCGCGCGTGCGCAATCTGAATGCGGCCGAGGAACGGATGCGTAGCGCGATCGAGGCCGCGAGTGTCGGTGCGCGCGACCGGGCGCTGCTGATCGCAGGATTGCCGCAGGTACAGGCAGCAATGGCTGCGCGCGACGATGCTGCGCTGGAAGCGATCTTCGCGCCGAACTGGCCGGTCTTGCGCGACGAGACCGGCGTGGCGCAGTTTCAGTTCCATCTGGCGCCTGCAACGTCGCTGATCCGTATCCACAAGCTGGAAAAACGCGGCGACGATCTGTCGGGGTTCCGCAAGACCGTGGTCACGGTGAACGAGACCGGCAAGCCGGTCGCGGCGCTGGAATCGGGCAAGGCGGGGATCGGCGCGCGGGGCGTCGCCCCGGTCTTCCACGAGGGCAAGCAGGTCGGTTCGGTCGAGATCGGCCTCAATATCGGACAAACCTTCTTCGACGCGCTCAAGGCCCAGACCGGCTCCGAGTATGAATATTTCGGTCTCCTCGGGGACGGGAAGCCAGAACGGCTTGCCTTCACCGTGGATGAGCGGAACCCGCTGAACGACGCGGATTTCGCGGCATTGCGCGCAGGCGAGACGGTCGACAAGTGGATCTCCCATGACGGGGCGGACTACGTGCTGCGCGCGACACCGGTGCGGGATTTCTCCGGCGACGTCGTCGGTGCCGCGACTGTGGAACTGAGCGCCGATGAGCTGGCGGCTCTGCGGCGAATGATCTGGCAGATTTCGCTCGGCTTGATTGCCGCGGCCTTCGTCGTCTCCGGGGTGATCGCCTGGATCGCGGGTGGACGGATCACGCGCCCGATCGGCGCATTGGCGCGGGCGACCGATGCGATTGCAAAAGGGGATACGCAGGTCAAGGTTTCGGGCGCCAAGCGGCGCGATGAGCTGGGCGAGATGGCACGGGCGCTTCAGGTCTTCGCCGAGAATATCGAGCGGAACGCCGAAATGCAGGAGAGCCTGCGTCTCGAAGAGGAAAATGCCCGAAAGGCGGATCGCGCGCGTCAGGAAGAGGTCGCGCAGGCCGAGGAGGCTCGCCGTGCTGAGGCAGAGGCCGCGCAACGCGCGGAGCGCGAAGCCGAAGCCGTGGAACAGGCAGCCCTGCGCCAGCGCGAGGAAGAGTCGCGGCAAGCTCTCGCGGATCAGAAGACCATCGTGAATACGCTCGCTGCGGGGCTCGATGCGCTCGCGCGCGGCGATCTCGGTGCTTCGCTCGATCACGAACTGCCCGGCGAGTATGAAAAACTCCGCCACGACTTCAACGCGGCCGTGGCCCAGCTTGCCGCTTCGCTGAGTCAGATCGACAGCGGGGCACGGCATATCGACGGCGAGGCCCGCGCAATCGCAAACTCCGCCGATGAACTCAGCGCCCAGACAGAGCGCAATGCCGCAACGCTCGAACAAACTGCGGCGGCCCTCAACGAGCTTACGGTCTCGGTCCAATCGGCAGCGGAAGGGGCGCAGTCGGCGCGCGATCTTGCCAGCGACGCGCGCGGACATGCCGAGAGCGGCTCCAACGTAGTGGATAGCGCGGTGGCCGCGATGGCGGAGATCGAGACCTCTGCAAAGGCGATTTCGCGGATCACTTCGGTGATCGACGATATTGCCTTCCAGACCAACCTGCTCGCGCTCAACGCCGGGGTCGAGGCCGCACGGGCGGGCGAGGCGGGCCGGGGCTTCGCGGTCGTCGCTTCGGAAGTGCGCGCGCTGGCGCAGCGCTCCTCCGAAGCCGCTAAGGAAATCTCAGAGCTGATCTCTTCCTCGGACCGGCAGGTGCAATCCGGCGTGAGTCTGGTCGGCCAGACCGGTGCGGCTCTAGCGCGGATCGTGGGCTCGGTGCGCGAAATCCATGACCGGGTCTCGGAAATCGCGGCTTCTTCGGGGGAACAGGCGAATGGTATCGCCGAAATCAACACTGCGGTGCACCAACTGGATCAGGCAACGCAACGTGGGGCCGCGATGTTCGACCGCAGCGCCGCTGCCAGCCGCGCGATGCTGTCAGAGAGCGCGCAGCTGATCGCCGCCGTTTCGAGTTTCACCCTACCGCAACGCGATGGCACCGCGAGCGCTGCATGAGGCGTCTGATCCATGGGCCCGTTCCAAAGACGCACATCGGTGTGACAAACGCGCGAGGGCGATTTCCCCGCCGCCTCGGCGCACGGATCGAGGCGGCGAGGTATCGTCGCCCTTGGCGTGATGGGACGAATTCGCCCAGACGCGACCCACGCGTCGGCCGGTCGCAGTCCCCCGGGGCGATCGGCCCGGGGCCCGCTCGGAAAGCAAGCCCGCCGGCCCTTCCGCGCGGCGCGAGACGCCGCTCAGGTGGCGCGGCGGAAGGCGATCGGGGTACTGCCGGTGCCGGCCTGAAAGGCGCGGGAGAAATATCCGGCGCTGCGATATCCCAGAAGCTGCGCGATCTCCTTGATCGGAACGGGGGTATCGCGCAGCAGGCGGCGGGCTTCGTAAAGGCGCCGCTCCTGCATCAGTTCCAGAGCCGATTTCCCGCAGGCGTCGCGACAGGCGCGCGACAGATGGGTCGGTGTTACGCCCAGTTCGCGCGCGATATCCGCGACCGGCGTTCCCGCGCGATACTCGCGCTCGACCAGAAAGGCGTAGCGCGTAACCAGACGGCGCGCCGCGCTCGGGCGGATCGCCTCGCTCGCATTGCTCGCGATCTGTCGCTCGAGCCAAACGCTGAGCAGGCCCAGATGGCTGCGCAGTGCCCGGTCGGCGGCGGGACGCGTGCTCTCGTTCTCGCGCTGGATCGCTTCCAAGATCGAGCCGATTTCGCCCTGTGCGATCGCCTCCCGGATGCGCAGGTGATGGGCGGCGGGCGGCAAGACGATGTCGCTGTCGCGCCCGAAGAACAGCGCCTGACCGTGGGTCTGGTTGGAAATCTCGAAGCCGTGCATCACGCCCGGCGGGATGAAAATCGCGTTATTGGGCCCATAGCCGCGCGTCACGCCCGCCAGCGTGATCCGGCCCTGCCCTCGAGAGAACCACAGAAGGCAAGGTTCGGAATGGGCACGCATTGCCTCGACCCGCCAACGCCCGCCCTTGGCCAGATGGGCGATCTGCACCAGCCGTGGCTCCCGCGGAACGGTGGGCAGTTCCGAAGGCTGGCCGACGTCACCGCGCGTCGGGCCGGACATGGACTGCGACCCGGGCCTTACGGTCTTTGCCTGCGACAGCTGCGACAGGGGCGGAGTGGAAAAGAGCTTCACGATGCGTTGATCCCAAGCGATGACGGCGGGAGGATAGCCCGCAACCCGCTTAGCGACCAAGGAATTTTCCACAGAAGCCCGGATGCGCAGTTGCCGTTGGGTCACAGTCTACGTGATCTTGTGCCACGCCTTCATACGGCTACGAAACCATGTGCGTTGCCGCTTGGCATATTGGCGACTTGCCGCCTGCGCGCGTTTGCGCGCCTCACTCAGATCGAGTTGGCCATGCAAATGCGCGATCAATTCCGGCGCTCCGATCGCCTTCGCCCAAAGCGCATCCGGATCCCAGATTGGCTCCACCCTGCGAACCTCGTCGAGCGCGCCTTGTTCAAGCATCAGATCGAACCGGCGATCGATGCGTTCGGCCAGCCAGTCGCGCTCCGGATCGAGGTGGAGGGGCGCCGCAGTCTCGAGCGGCAGAAGCGGCGGCGGGGTGCGGGCCTGCCACACGGCGAGGCCTTCGCCGGTGGCGCGCAACACCTCCCACGCGCGCTGGACGCGCATCGGGTTCTGCGGATCGATCTTCGCGCGGGTCGTCGCGTCGAGCTCGCCCAGCATCCCCGCATGGCCTTCCGAGAGCCGCCGCTGATCGGCCTCGGCGCGAATTTCCGCTGGCGTTTCAGGGATCTCCGCCAATCCCTGCGTCAGCGCCGTGAAATAGAGCCCGGTGCCGCCAACGACGATCGGGCGCGGCCCGCCTGCGTGAAATGCCTCAAGATGTGGCGTGACATTGCGCAGCCAATGGCCGACGGAATAGTCCGCGCCGGGATCGAGATGCCCGTAGAGGGCATGCGGCGCGCGGGCCTCTTCCTCGGGCGAGGGTCGCGCGCTCAGCACCCGCCAGCAGGACCAGACCTGAAGCGCATCGGCATTGATAACGATGCCGCCCGCGGCTTCGGCGATCGACAGTGCCAGCGCCGATTTTCCGCTCGCCGTGGCGCCCGCGATCAGCACGGGCGTTCGCGGCGATATATCGGGCAGGGCAGGCGGCATCGGCGGCTCTTGCAGGCTTTCTGTCGGGCTCGGGGAACAACGCTTCTGCAAGAGGTTGAACCCCGGCTCTATTTGGATCATTTTGCGCGCCAATGACAACAGCCCATCGGAGGATCAGATGAGCGCCGAGACGCATCCCGCGGCCAAATACAATCGCGTGCTACTGAAAATCTCGGGCGAGGCGCTGATGGGGGACCAGGGCTACGGCCTGCATCCGCCGACCGTGTCGCGTATAGCGCATGAAGTGAAGTCGGTGCGCGATCTCGGTGTCGAAATCTGCATGGTAATCGGCGGCGGCAACATTTTCCGCGGGCTTGCGGGCTCTGCTCAGGGGATGGAGCGCACGACGGCCGATTACATGGGGATGCTCGCGACCGTGATGAACGCGCTGGCGATGCAATCGGCGCTGGAAGGCCTGGGCGTCTTCACCCGCGTAATCTCGGCCATCCCGATGGATCAGGTCTGCGAGCCCTATATCCGCCGCCGCGCCGTACGCCACCTCGAGAAGAAGCGGGTCTGCATCTTCGCCGCCGGCACCGGCAACCCCTATTTCACCACCGACACGGCCGCGACGCTGCGCGCCAACGAGATGTCCTGCGAAGCGATCTTCAAGGGCACCAAGGTCGACGGGGTCTATGACAAGGACCCGAAGAAATTCGACGATGCGAAACGGTACGATACCGTCAGCTATGACGAGGTTCTTCAGAAGAATCTCGGAGTGATGGATGCCTCGGCGATCGCGCTCGCACGCGACAACAACAAGCCGATCATCGTGTTCTCGCTTGACGAGCCGGGTGGCTTCCGCGGCATTCTGGCAGGCGAAGGCACCTACACCAAAGTGCAGGGCTGAGCGCCGCGCGACGATCACAAATGCTAGTTTTCGCCTGCGAGCTGCGCTAAAGCTCGGCCCGAGGCTCAACAAGAACGGGAAATACCCAATGTCCGACGATTTCGAGATCGATACCGATGACCTGGCACGCCGTATGGATGGCGCTATGAGCTCGCTCAAGCATGAATTCGCGTCGCTGCGCACGGGCCGCGCCTCGGCTTCGATGGTGGAGCCGGTTCAGGTCGAAGCCTATGGCCAGATGACCCCGATCAACCAGGTCGGGACCGTCAACGTGCCCGAGCCGCGGATGGTCACGATCAACGTCTGGGACAAGGGCCTCGTCGGCAAGGTCGAGAAGGCGATCCGTGAATCGGGTCTGGGCATCAACCCGCAGACCAACGGGACGATCATCATGCTGCCGATCCCCGAGCTCAACGAGGAACGCCGCCGCGAACTGACCAAGGTCGCCGCCCAATATGCAGAGCACGCCCGCGTCGCGATCCGCAACGTGCGCCGCGACGGCATGGACCAGATCAAGAAGGCCAAGGCCGACGGCATGTCCGAAGATGACGTGAAACTCTGGGAGAGCGAAGTCCAGGAAATGACCGACGCGCATATCGCCAAGGTCGACAAGGCGCTGGAAGACAAGCAAGCCGAGATCATGCAGGTCTGAGGCCTCCGCCTCAGCCCCGCATTGCGTCCTGCGCGAGAAGGATCACATCGCCGATGGCCCCTAGCAT
Source organism: Thioclava sp. F1Mire-8 (assembly GCF_002213165.1). Lineage (NCBI taxonomy): Bacteria > Pseudomonadati > Pseudomonadota > Alphaproteobacteria > Rhodobacterales > Paracoccaceae > Thioclava > Thioclava sp. F1Mire-8. Next base: position 419,991 of record NZ_NBNY01000001.1, read on the forward strand.
TCCCGATATCGCCCAAACCCCGCAGGGGCATGACGGCGGCGCGCCTGCGCCGCTGCATGTCGCGATCATCATGGATGGCAATGGGCGGTGGGCCACCCAGCGGGGCTGGCCGCGTCTCGCCGGTCACCGCAAGGGGGCGGAGCAGATCAAGAAGGTCGTGCAGGCCGCGCCCGACCTCGGCATCCGCTACATGACGATCTACGCCTTCTCGACCGAGAACTGGAAGCGTTCGACGCAGGAAGTTCTTGGTCTGATGAAGATGTTCCGGCTGATGATCAAACGCGAGGCGGCGGAGCTTTCGCGTCAGGGCGTCGAGCTGCGCTTCATTGGGGACCGGACGCCGCTCGACCCGCTTCTGCGCGAGACGATGGACGCGATCGAGACCCGCACCAAGGGCAATTCGAAGCTGACGCTGGCGGTTGCGATCAATTACGGCGGGCGCGACGAGCTGAAGCGCGCCGCGCAATCCATCGCGCGTGACGTGGCCGCGGGCAAGATCGACGTCGATGCGGTCGACGAGGCCCTGATCTCGGCCCGGCTCGACAGCGCGGGGATGCCCGATCCCGATCTGGTGATCCGCAGCTCGGGCGAGACGCGGACCTCGAATTTCCTGCCGTGGCAGGCGGCCTATTCCGAATATGAATTCACGCCCACGCTCTGGCCCGATTTCACCCCGGCCGAGCTTGCGGACATCCTCGAGCGGTTCGCCGGGCGCGAGCGGCGCTTCGGCGGGGTCGCCTCGTGACCCGTCAGCCGCGGACCGGCAAATGGGGCGATCTCGTCCCGCGGCTCGCCTCCGGGCTTGCAATGGTCGCGATCGGGCTTGCCGCGATCTGGTGGGGCGGGCCGGTCTTCGCGGCGCTCTCGGTGCTCGTCACCGGGCTGATGGTCTGGGAGCTGACCGAGATGCTGCGCCCCGAACGCCCCGGCAAAGCCGTTGGTCTGGGGCTCGTGGCGGCGGCGACCCTGACCTTCGTCTTCGTGATCCACGAACCTTACGGGCTGATTTACCTGCTGATCGTACCGATCATGGCGGCGGTGATCTGCACCGGGCGGCGCCGGATCGGCGCGGCCTATGCGCTGGCGATCATGCTGACGGGATACGGGCTGGTCGCGCTGCGAGAGGGCGCGGGGCTGGGTGCGATCACATGGATCGTCGCGGTGGTCGTTGTCTCTGATATCATGGGATATTTCGTCGGCCGCACGGTCGGCGGACCGAAATTCTGGCCCAAGGTCAGCCCGAAGAAGACATGGTCGGGCACGATCGGCGGCTGGGTCGGCGCGGCGCTCGTGGGCTTCGTCTTTGCCCAGATGGGCGGCGGTCTCGCGATGATCTGGATCTCGCCGCTTCTGGCCTTCGCGGGCCAGCTGGGCGACATTGCCGAAAGCGCGATCAAGCGCGCGACCGGGGTGAAGGACAGCTCCTCTCTGATCCCGGGCCATGGCGGTGTGCTCGACCGGTTCGACGCGCTGACCGGGGCCGTCGTGTTCCTGATGCTGATCTCGCAGGTGACGACCCTGCCGCTGACGGAAGGCTGAACGATGCGGAAGGTTTCGGTCTTCGGGGCGACCGGCTCGATCGGGGAAAGCTGCTTTGATCTGCTGATGGCACAGGGCGGGGCGGAAGCCTACGACGTCGTGGCGCTGAGTGCGGGCCGCAATGTTGCGCGACTGGCCGAGCAGGCCGTGGCGCTGAAAGCCGATCTGGCCGTAACCGCATTCGACGACTGCCTGCCCGCCTTGCGCGATGCACTCGCCGGGACCGGGATCGAGGTGGCCGCCGGGCCGCAGGCTTTGATCGAGGCGGCCTATCGCCCCGCAGATTGGGTTCTGTCGGGGATCGTCGGCGCGGCAGGGCTCGCACCCGGCTTCGCGGCGCTCTCGCAAGGGGCGACGCTGGCGCTGGCGAACAAGGAGTCGCTGGTCACCGCCGGGCCGCTCCTGATGGCCGAGGCGCGCACCCACGGCGCGACGATCCTGCCGGTGGACAGTGAGCATTCGGCGATTTTCCAAGGGCTCGTGGGCGAGGATATCGCTGCGGTCGAAAGGGTTATCATCACCGCCTCGGGCGGCGCATTCCGCGACTGGCCGATGGAAAAGCTGGCCCATGCGACCGTGGCAGAGGCCTCGGCGCATCCGAATTGGGACATGGGGCAGCGGATCACGATCGACTCCGCGTCCATGTTCAACAAAGCCTTGGAAGTTATTGAGGCGAAAGAGTTCTTCGGTTTCGCGCCAGAGCAGATCGAAGTCCTCGTGCATCCTCAGAGCATCGTCCATTCGTTGGTCGGGTTCCACGATGGCGGGCTGATGGCGCATATGGGTGTGCCCGACATGCGCCATGCGATCGGCTATGCTCTCAACTGGCCCGCGCGAAAGCCGCTTCCGGTCGAGAAGCTCGATCTGGCGAAGATCGGACAGCTCGATTTCCGCACCCCCGATCTGCAGCGGTTTCCCGCGCTGCGATTGGCGCGCGAGGTGATGGAGACGGGCGGTCTGGCGGGCACCGTGTTCAACGCCGCCAAGGAGGTGGCGCTCGATCTGTTCATTGCGGGACGTATCGGATTTCTCGACATGGCGGCGCTGGTCGAGACCACCTTGGGCGAGATGTCGCGGGATCAGGGGCTTGGAATCGCGGCGAAAGACCTCGATATGGTTCTGAGCTGCGACGCCGAGGCGCGCGCGCGCGCAATGGCGATCTGTGAACACGGAAGGATCTGAGTTTTGGACCTGCTGCCCCAATTCGGGAATCTGCTCTATACCGTGGTGGCCTTCGTCGTCGCGCTCTCGATCATCGTCGCGGTGCATGAATACGGCCATTACATCATCGGACGGATTTCCGGGATCAAGGCAGAGGTCTTCTCGCTCGGCTTCGGGCCGAAGCTGATCAGCCGCGTCGACAAGCATGGCACGCGCTGGCAGATCGCGGCGGTGCCATTGGGCGGCTACGTCAAGTTTCTGGGCGATGCGAACGCGGCCTCGGCCGGGGTCGATGTCGAGGAGATGCAGCACCTGAGCCCCGAGGAACGCCGCCACACCATGCATGGCGCGCCTCTTTGGGCACGGGCTGCGACCGTGGCGGCAGGGCCCGTCTTCAACTTCATTCTGTCTATCCTCGTGATCGCGGGATTGAGCCTCTGGGCCGGAAAGGCGACCGAGACGCCCGCGATCCAGACTGTCGTGGCGCTGCCCGGTGGGGCAGGCGATCTGCAACAGGGCGACGTGATCGACGCGGTGGCGGGCAAGCCGACACCGGATTATCAAGCGCTCTCCGACGTGGTCGATCAACTGCCCGCAGGGCCGACGCTCGATTACACCGTAACCCGCGACGGCAGCAAAACCGACGCCACGGGGCCGCAGCTCTTCCCGGCGCGATTTGCGGGCGTTCAACCCGGCTCGGCCGCCTATGATGCCGGGCTGCGGGCCGGCGACGTGATCACGGCGATCGACGGCAAGCCGGTCTATCGTTTCATCGATCTGCAGGATGCGGTGAAAGCGGGCGCGGGCAAGCCGGTCGCGCTCGATATCTGGCGGCCCGAGGGGGATGCGGGCAAGACGTTCTCCGTGACGCTCGAGCCGCGCCGCACCGATCTGCCGGTGGGCGACGGGCAATTCGAGACCCGGTTCCTGATTGGCGCCACGGGCTCGTTCATGTTCGAGCCGGTAACCCAATCGGTCGGCCCTGTCGATGCGCTGGTGGGTGGCGTGACCCAGACCTGGGGCATCATCACGCAATCGGTCTCGGGCATTCAGGCGATGATCGCGCAGCGGATTTCGAGCTGTAATCTCACCGGCGCGCTGCGCATTGCCGAGACTTCGGCTGCGGCGGCGAAATCGGGGATGCTCGACTTCATCTGGTTCATCGCGGTGCTGTCGACGGCTGTGGGTTTCCTGAACCTCTTCCCGATCCCGGTGCTCGATGGCGGCCACCTGATGTTCCACCTCTACGAAGCGATCACGGGCAAGCCGCCCTCCGATCAGTTGATGAACGTCTTCATGTCGATCGGGCTGGCGCTGGTGCTGACGCTGATGGTCTTCGGGCTGTGGAACGATCTGACCTGCTGAGCGGGGCCTGACTGAGCGGGTCCTGATGGGCGCGCGACCGGGCGATGCCGCGGTTTCGCCACATTTGCCTCGCAATGCCGACATGAAGGCCGGGTAGGGAACCTTTAGGCGCAACTCGCGCGAAGGAGGCCACCCATGTCCGAGATCATCGCGCATCACTATCGCGAACTCCGCCCCTTGGTGGATATTGTCGGCGACCGGCTGCTGTTCATCGCGGCGGTTCTGGTCGCGCTTCTCGGTGCGGCTCTGATCGGTGTTCAACTGATCGATATTCTCGGCGGCGACGCTTCGAGTTTCCAGCGCATCTGAGCCGGAGCCGACAGGGGCGCAACGCCCGCAAAATCCGTTCTTCCTTGATCCCGGGGCCGCCTTCGCGGCCCTTTCCTTCGTGGCAAGATGATCGCGGTCCACAAAATCTCGGGGCCGAGGGGTCATCCCAGCTTTGACATCGGTTACGCCCTTCGCTACCACCCTAACCAAAGGGAAAAGTGAACTTCCGGCGGGAGAGGGCGATGTCGATGAGCGTGCAAACTATGCTGAGACTCTGTGCGACGCGAAAGGCACTGCGGGCCAGCGTAGTATTTCCAGCAGTTGCAATGAGTTGCCTCGCGGTTCCCGTGATCGCTCAGGCGCAGCAATACAGCTTCTCGCAGGTGGTCATCACCGGTAACGAGCGCGTCGACGCGGCGACGATTCTGTCCTTCGCCAGAATCGCCCGCAATCAGCCCGTCACCGCCGCCGATCTGAACGCGGCTTACCAGCGCCTGACGAATTCCGGCCTGTTCGAGAACGTTGCGATCACGCCGCAGGGCAACACGCTCAAGATCGCCGTGACGGAATATCCGACGATCAGCGTGATCAATTTCGAAGGCAACAAGATCATCAAGGATGCGCAGCTCGCCGCGATCATTCAGGCGAAGCCGAACCGCGTCTACAATCCCGCCCAGATCGAAGCCGACGCCCAGCGTCTGGCGCGTGCCTATTCCGAGGATGGCCGCATGGCCGCGCGTGTCGTGCCGAAGGTCATTCGCCGCGACAACAATCGCGTCGACGTGGCCTTCGAGATCAAGGAAGGCAAAGTCACCTCGATCGAACGTGTCACTTTCACTGGCAACCGCTCCTTCTCGGATCGTCGTCTGCGTCAGGTGCTCGAGACGAAGCAGGCGGGGATTTTCCGCACCTTCGTGAAGAACGACACGTTCAACGCAAGCCGCATTCCGGTCGACCGTCAGAAACTGATCGAGTTCTACCAGGCGCGCGGCTACAAGAACGTGCAGGTCACCGGCGTGTCCTCGCAGATGTCGCGTCAGCGCGATGCGTTCTTCATGACCTTCAACATCATCGAAGGGCAGAAATACCACTTCAACGCGATCAACACGAGCTCCGAGATCGACGGGCTTGCGCCTGACGAGTTCGCGCCGCTCACCAAGATCCGCCAAGGTCAGACCTTCTCGCCAAAGGCGATCGAATTGGCCGTGACCCGGATGGAACAGCTTGCGATCAAGAAGGGCGTGCAATTTGTCCGCGTCGATCCCCGCATCACCGAAGACCCGCGCACGCAGTCGGTCAATGTCGATTTCGTTCTGGTCCGTGGCCCGCGCGTCTTCGTGCAGCGCATCGACATCGAAGGCAACACGGCGACGCTCGACCGGGTGATCCGGCGCGAATTCCGCACCGTCGAAGGCGACCCCTACAACCCGCGCGAGATCTCGAACGCGGCTGACCGGATCCGTGGCACCGGCTATTTCAAGTCGGTCGACGTGAACACCAAGCCGGGCAGCAACTCCGATCAGGTCGTGGTCGACGTGAACGTCGAGGAGCAGCCCACCGGTTCGCTCGGTTTCGGCGCGTCCTATTCCAAGACCGACGGGATCGGCTTCAACGCCTCGCTGGAAGAGAAGAACTTCCTCGGCCGCGGGCAATATCTCGGCCTGTCGCTCGGAACGACCAAGGACAACAACAGCTCGAGCATCCGCTTCGTCGAGCCGGCTTTCCTCGGCCGTGACGTGGCGCTGAAATTCTCGGCGATCTATGCGACGTCCAGCTCGGCCACGAACACCAATTACGACACGCGCCGTATCAGCATCGAACCGGCGCTGGAATTCCCGGTCTCCGAGCGCGGCCGGCTGCAGGTGAGCTACAAGATCGGCGAAGACACGCTGAACAACGTGCCGACCGACTCCTCAGAAATCTTGCAGCGTGAAGAAACCAACCAGGGTTCGCAGCGGTACAGCGGCCCGGGTCTGCGCTACAGCTACGACACCTCGCGCGAACAGATCGACCCGCGTTTCACCTGGCGCTTCAACGTCGACCAGCAGTTCTGGGGCGTGGGCGGTGACGTGAAAGGTGGCCAGACCACCGCGAAGATTGTCGGCGAGCGCAAGATCTTCAACGAGGAAGCGACGCTGCGCGCCTCGCTCGAAGGTGGTGCGGTCGACGCCACGGGTGGTTCGACGATCCTGCAACGCTTCTCGGGTAGCCAGATCCGCGGCTTCGAGAGCTACGGTATCGGTCCGCGTGATCTCAATGCAGCGAACAGAGACGCGCTCGGCGGCAACTACTACTGGGTCGGCAAGGTCGAAGCGGAGTTCCCGATCGGTCTGCCCGAAGAGTACGGCATCACCGGCGGTGTGTTCTGGGATGTTGGCTCCGTCTGGGGTCTGGATGACACCAACGGCACTGGCGGTAACGAGGTCGACGACTCGATGCATGTCCGTTCCGCGGTCGGTGTATCGCTGTTCTGGAAATCGGCGATCGGTCCGCTGCGTCTGAACTTCTCGCGCGCGATCAAGAAAGAAAGCTACGACAAGACGCAGAACTTCGATCTGTCTCTTTCCACGCAGTTCTAAGGGCGCGCGATGCGTCTGAGCCGTATCTCCGCCACCCTTATCGCAGCCGCGCTGGCCTTCGGGCCCGGCGCGGCTGTCGCGCAATCGGCAGGTCAGACTCCCGACGCGCAGGCCTTGGGGCCGCGCGCACAACAGAGCGCGGTTCTGACCCTCGATTGGGAGAAGCTTTACGACAACTCGCTGTGGGGCAAGCGAGTGCAATCCGAGATTCAGGCCGCGTCGAGCGCGCTGCGCAAGGAAAACGACCGGATCGCGAGTCAGCTCGAGGCGGAGGAGCGAAAGCTCACCGAGGAGCGGCTGACGATGCCTTCGGACGCGTTCCAGAAAGCCGCCGATGCGTTCGACAAGCGGGCAACCGATATTCGTCAGGCCCAGAAGGCCAAGGCCGATGCAATCCAGCGCCAGCTCAATCAAGAGCACCAGACCTTCGTGCAAACGGTGGTGCCGTTGCTCGACGAGGTACTGCGGGCGCGCGGTGCGGTCGTGGTGCTCGATTCCCGCGCGATCATCCGCGGGCTCGCGCAGGCCGACGTGACGCAGGAACTCGGCGCGCGGGTCGATAAGGAAATCGGCGACGGGGCCGGGCGCGTGACACCGCTGGTCCCGCCCGCCTCCAATGACAGCGCGGGTGCGGCGACCGATACGCCCGCGCCTTCGGATCAGGCGGCGCCTTCCCAGCCCGCTCCGGATCAACCTGCGAATGGCGCGACGACGGATTCGAGTGGTGAGGCAGGCGTTTTCGTGGATACGACGCCGAACACGAAGCCCAAGGGCAACGGCAATTCCACGCTGGACGGGGCGACCCGCGATGCGCCCGGATTACCGCTCGGTCTGCCGGTGGTAGATGGTACTCAGGCCACTCCGACGGACACCAAGCCGGGGCAATAGCAGGCGCGCGCTGCTTGCCAAGCGAGGCCGCGATTGCTAGCAACAAGCCAAAAGCGACGATTGCGTGATGCGGCGCCCTAATGCGGCCGCAGGCGCAATTTGCCCGAGAACGAGGACAGCTCATGACCGAACCCGCCCCCTATACCGAAGCCGATCTGTCGCTCATCAAGCGCATCATTCCGCATCGTTATCCGTTCCTGCTTATCGACAAGGTGCGTGACATCGTTCCGAACAAGGGCGCGGTCGGAATCAAGAACGTCACCGCGAACGAGCCGCATTTCCAGGGCCACTTCCCGGAAGAGCCGATCATGCCCGGTGTCACTATCGTCGAGGCGATGGCGCAGACCTCGGCGGTCGTCGTGGGGATTTCGCTCGACGTGATCGACAAGCCGCTGCTGACCTATTTCATGGGTATCGACAAGTGCAAGTTCCGTCGCAAGGTGGTTCCGGGCGACGTGCTGGAGCTGCACGTCTCCGTGAAGCGTGGCGGCGGCAAGATCTGGAAATTCGAGGGCCGGGGTACGGTGAATGGCGAACTGGCCGCCGAAGCCGAGTTCACCGCGATGATGGACCTTCAGGGCTGAATGCATGAGCATTGACCCAAGCGCGCAGATTCACGCCTCCGCGGTGGTCGAGCCCGGGGCGGTGATCGGTCCGGACTGCCGGATCGGTCCGTTCTGCGTGGTCGGGCCCGAGGTCGTGCTCGGCCGCGGCGTGTCGTTGCAAAGCCATGTCGTCGTGCAAGGCGCGACCGAGATCGGCGACGAGACGGAGGTGTTTCCTTTCGCCTCGCTCGGGCAGATCCCGCAGGATCTGAAATTCAACGGCGAGAAGACGCGGCTGAAGATCGGCAAGCGCAACCGCATCCGCGAATACGTGACGATGAACACCGGCACGGAGGGCGGCGGCGGGCTGACCGAGATCGGCGATGACGGGCTCTTCATGTCGTCGTGCCACGTCGCGCATGACTGCAAGCTGGGCGATCGGGTCATTCTGGTGAATTCGGTCGCGGTGGCGGGGCATTGCGTGCTGGGCGATGACGTGATCGTCGGGGGCCTCTCGGGCGTGCACCAGTTCGTCCGCATCGGGCGCGGCGCAATCATCGGCGCGCTGTCGATGGTGACGGCGGATGTTATCCCGCACGCGCTGGTCGCAGGACCGCGCGCCGGGCTCGAAGGGCTGAACCTCGTGGGCCTGAAGCGTCGTGGAACGCCGCGCGAGGAAATCTCGGCATTGCGCAAGACCGTCGAGGCGCTCGGTCAGGGCAGCTTCCGCGAAAGCGCGCGAACCCTCTCCGAAGAGGGTGTCGAGGGCGAATTGGCACGCGAAGTGCTCGACTTCATCCTCGGCCCGTCCGAGCGCAGCTTCCTGACGCCCGGCAAATGAGCGGGGGCAAGCATACCGCGCTGATCGCCGGCTCTGGCCGTCTGCCCGCGATCGTGCAAGAAGCCGTGCCGGACATCCTCGTTTGCGAGATGATCGGCGCGCCTTGCGATCTGGATGGCGATCACCTGCGATTCCGGATCGAGCGGCTGGTGCCGTTTCTCGACGAACTGGCCGATCGCGGGATCGAGCGAGTGGTGTTCGCCGGCGCGATGCAGCGACCGGCGATCGACCCCGAGCAGTTCGATCCGCGCTCGGCGCAACTGGTGCCGCGTCTCGCCATGGCGATGCAGGCCGGCGACGATGCAACGTTGCGGGCGGTGATCGAGGTCTTCGAGGAGTTCGATCTGGAGGTCGTCGGCGCGCATGAAATAGTGCCGACATTGCTGCCCGAGGCGGGGGTGCTGTGCGGCAAACCGTCCGCCGTGGACAAAGACGACGCCGAGCGTGGCGCCGAAATCGTGGCCGCGCTTGGGGCCTCGGATATCGGTCAGGGTGCGGTCGTTGGGCGCGGGCTTTGCCTTGCCGTCGAGACACTGCCGGGCACCGACGCAATGCTTGATTTCGTGCGTCACCACAAAGGCTTGCGCGGCGATCTTAAAGCGGTGAAAGGGGTCTTCTACAAGGCACCGAAACCCGATCAGGACCGTCGCGCCGATCTGCCCGCCATTGGCGTTGAGACGGTGAAGAACGCCGCCGCTGCTGGCCTGTCCGGTATCGCCTTCGAGGCGGGCGGCGTGATGCTTCTCGACCGCGACGCGGTCATCGAGGCCGCCGAGGAAGCGGGCCTCTTTCTCTGGGCGCGGGCGTCATGAGGCTCTACGTCATCGCGGGCGAGGCTTCGGGCGACAAGCTCGGCGGCGCCCTGATGGCGGGGATTAACGAGCTCGTGCCGCACGTCGAATGGTCCGGCATTGGCGGCGAGGCAATGGGCGCGCAGGGCCTGACCAGCCTCTTCCCGATGGAAGAGCTTTCGGTCATGGGGCTGATGGAAGTTCTGCCGAAATACCGCCATCTGAAACGTCGTATCGCCGAGACCGCGGATCATGTGATCGAAAGCGGCGCCGAAGCGCTGATCACCATCGACAGTCCCGATTTCTGCCTTCGCGTCGCGCGGCTGGTGAAGGAAAAAAGGCCTGACCTCAAGGTGGTCCACTATGTGGCGCCTTCGGTCTGGGCGTGGCGTCCGGGGCGCGCGGCGAAGATGGCGCGGGTGGTCGATCACGTGCTCGCGCTGCTGCCTTTCGAGCCGCCCTATATGGAAGCCGCCGGGATGAGTTGCGATTTCGTGGGCCATCCCGTCGTCGCCGAACCGCGTGCGACCGGTGCGGACGCGGCGGCCTTCCGCGAGACCCATATGATCGGCGAGGATCAACCGCTGGCGCTGTGTCTGCCGGGCTCGCGGCGCGGCGAGGTAAAGCGGCTCGGGGCACGGTTCGACGAGGCGCTGATGCAGCTGCGCGACCGCGAGCCGGGGCTGCGCGTCGTGCTGCCGACGGTGCGGGGCGTGGCGCCGATGGTGCGCGAGATGACGGCGCGCTGGCCGGTCGCGCCGATCGTGGTCGAGAATGCCGATGACAAGCGCGCGGCCTTCGCCGCCGCCGATATCGCGCTGGCGGCCTCGGGGACTGTCAGCCTGGAGCTGGCGGCGAACCGGGTGCCGATGGTCATCGCCTATGACGCGAATTTCCTGACTTGGCATATTATCTCGCGGATGCTCAAGATCGACACGGTGACGCTGGTCAATCTGGTCTCGGACACGCGGGTAATCCCGGAATTCCTCGGCCCCGAATGCAAGCCGCGCGAGATTTCGACGAAGATGCTGGAGTTGCTGGAAGAAGACGCGGCGCGTGACGAGCAGATGGCCGCGATGGAAGAGGTGATGCGCCGTTTGGGCGAGGGCGGCGAGCCGCCCGGCCTTCGTGCCGCGCGTTCAGTTCTGGAGTTTCTCGGGAGGGCGTGATGCGCGTCTTTTTGGTGATGACGCTGATATTTTGGGCGGGAAGCGTTTTGGCCGAACCCGATCCGGCGCAGCTTTTCACGCAATCCTGCGGGCGCTGTCATCGCGATGCGGAGCGATTGATGGAAAGGCTCGGCTGGGCGCTCGGTTCGAAGACGCCGGAGGAGCGGCGCGAATGGCTCGACGATTTCATCGTCTCGCATCATTCGCCCGATCCCGACAGCCGCGCGGCGATTGCCGCATGGCTGGCAGAGCTCGCCTCGTAAGACGACCCCTGCCGAGGGGCCTTAGCCCAGCACCGATTTCACGGCATCGGCGGTGACTTCGACGATCTTGTCGGCCTCCGCCTCGGTCAGGCACAGCGGCGGGGCGAGGCCAAGGATGTCGCCCTGCGGCATCGCGCGCCCGATCACGCCACGCTCGACCATCGCGCCTGCGATCTTCGCGCCGATCTTGTCGGAGGCGTCGAAGAAGGTGCGGTTGTCGCGATCCGAGACGAATTCCACCGCGCAGAGCATTCCTTCGCCGCGGATATCGCCGACATTCGCGTGCTCGCCGATGGCGGCGCGCATCTGGTCATTGAGGTATTTGCCGACTTTGCCCGCATTCTCGACCAGACCCAGCTTGTCGATCAGTTCGAGGTTCGCGACACCGGCCGCCGCCCCGATCGGGTGCGCCGAATAGGTCCAGCCGTGTCCGATCGGGCCGTTCTCGTCGGTGCCTTGCTCGAGCACTTTCCAGACCTTGTCGCTCACGATCGTGCCGGAGAGCGGCGCATAGGCCGAGGTCAGGCCCTTGGCGATGGTGATCAGGTCGGGCTTCATGCCGTAGTGATCCGAGCCGAACATGCTCCCCAGACGTCCGAAGCCGGTCACGACCTCGTCTGCGATCAGCAGGATGTCGTATTTGTTCAGCACTTTCTGGATCGCCTCCCAGTAGCCTTTCGGCGGGGGCACGATGCCGCCCGTGCCCAGAACCGGCTCCCCGATGAAGGCGGCGATGGTGTCGGGGCCTTCGCGTTCGATCAGCTGCTCCAGCTCCGTGGCGCAATAGGCGGTGAAGGCCTCTTCCGACATCGCCTCATCGGGGCGGCGGAAGTAATAGGGCGCCTCGGTGTGGACCACCTGGCTCAGCGGCAGGTCGAACTTCTTGTGGAACAGCTCCAGCCCCGTGAGCGAGCCGGTCATCAGCCCTGAGCCGTGATAGCCGCGCCAGCGCGAGATGATCTTCTTCTTCTCGGGCCGGTTCAGGATGTTGTTGTAATACCAGACCAGCTTGATGTTGGTCTCGTTCGCATCCGAGCCCGACAGGCCGAAATAGACCTTCGACATGTGATCGGGCGCACGGTCGAGGACCATATGCGCCAGCGTGATCGAGGCTTCCGTGCCGTGGCCGACATAGGCGTGGTAATAGGCCAGTTCCTTCGCCTGCTCGGCGATAGCCTCGGAGATTTCGGTGCGCCCGTAGCCCGCGTTCACGCAATAGAGGCCTGCGAAGGCGTCGAGCAGCTTGTTGCCGTCGCGATCCTCGATGAAGACGCCCTTGCCGCCGGTGACGATGCGGTTGGGAGACTCGCCGCGCGCGTGCTGGGCGAGATGGGTCGAGGGGTGGAAGAAGCTTTCGCGATCCCACTTGTCGAGTTGGTCATTGGTCAGCAATTTTCTCTCCTTCTTCTTGTCTTGGGGCGTCCGGGCGGGCGGGGCGATCAGCCCCAGTCGCGGCAGACGTATTTGATTTCCATGAACTCCTCCATTCCGCGGCGCGAGCCTTCGCGGCCGAGGCCGGACTGCTTCATGCCGCCGAACGGGATCGGCGCGCCGGTGACCTTGGTGCGGTTGACCGCGACCATGCCGAATTGCAGCGCGCGGGTGGCGCGGTAGATGCGTTTCGGGTTCTGGCTATGGACGTAAGCCACGAGCCCGTATTCGGTAGCGTTGGCGCGATCGAATACCTCTTCCTCGGTGTCGAAGACGGTGATCGGAGCGACCGGGCCGAAGGTTTCCTCCTGCATGATCTTCGCGCTGTCGGGCACATCCATGAGAACGGTCGGCGCGAAGAACAGCGGGCCGCGGTCGAGCCGCTTGCCACCGCAGGCCAGTTTCGCGCCCTTGGCCAGCGCGTCGGCGACATGCTCTTCCTGCTTGGCGACGGCCTTTTCGTTCATCAGCGGTCCGATATCGGGGTCGTCCATGCCGATGCCCACGCTCAGCGCCTGTGTGGCCTCGGTGAACCGACGGCAGAACTCTTCATAGACGGGGCGCTCGACATAGATGCGGTTCGCGCCGAGGCAGTCCTGACCGGAGGTTGCGAATTTCGCCTTGATGACCTCTTCCACCGCCCGGTCCAGATCGGCACCCTTGAAGACGATGACCGGGGCGTGGCCGCCCAGTTCGAGGACCAGTCGCTTCACCGTCTGAGCCGATTGGCGATAGAGCAGGCGGCCTACTTCGGTCGAGCCGGTGAAGGACAGCGCGCGAACACGGGTGTCTTCTCCCCAAGGCTCGACGATCTCGGCGGCGTGGCCGGTAAGCACGTTGAACACGCCTGCGGGAAGGCCCGCGCGTTCGGCCAGCTCCGCCAGCGCCAGCGCGGAATAGGGCGTCTCGTGAGAGGGATGCGCGACTACGGTGCAGCCTGCGGCGATGGCGGCGGCAGCCTTGCGGGTGAGCATCGCGGCGGGGAAGTTCCAGGGCGTGACGAGGCCCACGACGCCCACGGGTTCGAGCCACAGCTCCACTTCTGCGTCATGCAGATGCGAGGTGACGCCCTCGATATTCGGGCGCTTGGCCTCTTCGGCGTAATATTCGATGAAGCTCGCCGCGTAGTCGATCTCGCCCAGAGCTTCGCTCAGCGGTTTGCCCTGTTCGAGCACCATGATCCGCGCGAGGTCATCCTTGGCCTCGATGATCAGATCGAACCAGCGGCGCATAATCGCGGAGCGCTCCTGCGGGAGCGTCGTCGACCAATCGAGAAACGCGCGCTGTGCGGCATCGACGGCTTCTAGCGACTGGCTGCGGCTGAGTGCGGTGATGTCGCCCAGCCGTTCCGAGTTGGCGGGGTTGGTGACGGGGATCACCTCGCCGGTCTCGCCGGCGACCCAGCGACCGTTCACATAGGCAAAGCTGCGCAGAAGGCGCTTGTCGGCGATATCGGGGCGGGCGGAAATGGCGGTATCGAGCATGAGAGACCTCCTTGGTTGAGATCACTCTGCGCCCGTTTTGACAGGGTAATAGTCCGAATGGGCTGCGCGGGCCCCGCATTTGGGCTGAAATACCGCCGACCGTCAGTCCATTTGGTCTGCGAAGAGGTCGAAGGGCGGCATGGCGGCGTTCTTCACCTCTTTCGTGACGATATAGGTGAAGTAGCGCGCGATCCCGATCCGCGCGTCAAGCATCGAGTCGATCAGCCGCTGATAGGCGTCGATGTCGCGGGTCACGATCTGCATCAGGTAGTCGAAGCCGCCGCCCAGAGCCCAGCAGCCCACGACCTCGGGGTGCTGATCGAGCGACCGCTCGAAGGTCTGGAAACTGGCGGCGGTGTGATCGGCCAGTTCGGCGGCCACGAACAGCGTCACATGCGGCCCGAGCTTCTTGAGGTTGAAGGTCGCGCGATAGCCAGCGATGAGGCCCGCCTTCTCCAGCTTTTTCAGCCGGTCCCATGCGGGCGTCGGCGAGAGGTTGATCTTCTCGGCCAGCGCCGCCTTGGTGATGCGGCCCTCGCGTGCCAGCACGCGCAGAATTTCGATATCGCGGGGGTCGAGCTTGATCATGGCGCCACGCTACACCGGCTCAACGCCTTGTGCATCCCCGATTTTCCGGCTGCTCTCTTGGGGGCTCACTCGGCCGCTTCGCGCGCCTCCTTGGACTGCGGAGCGTGGAAGCGTTCGCGCGAGGAGCCGTAGGGCTCGACCGTCCGGCGCTTGCGACGCAGCCCGTCGGCATCGCCCCGGCGCAAGCGCATGAAATAAAGCGCCGAGAGCGGTCCCGTCGCACCCGCGATGGCAAATCCCCAGAGGAAAGCGTGGATCGGGATCATCTCGGCCCCGGTGGTGGTCGCGGCCGCCCCGGCGGTCAGTTCCAGCACCACGCCCGCCAGCGCGATGCCAAGCGCAAGCGAGACCTGACGGCTCATCGCGGTGAAGGCGGTGGCGGGGCTCATCTCGCGCAGGTCGAGATCGGCAAACCCGATTGAGTTGATCGCGGTGAAGACCACCGATTGCGCGGCGCCGCCGATCAGCAGAAGCGGGATCAACTGCCAGTCATGGATGCTGGTCACGGTGAGGAAGCCGAAGATCGTGGCACCCCGTATGACGGCGGCCCAGATCATCACCCATTTGAAGCCGAACCGATCGAGGATGCGCGGCACGAATGTCCGCAGGCTGACCGCGCCCACGGCGTTCAACCCGGTCAGTGCGCCGGAGACCATCACGGAAGCGCCGAGCCCCAGCTGGAAGAACAGCGGCAGCAGAAGCGAGATCGCCCCGTTCGACAGCCGGAAGATCAGCCCGCCGGTGATCGAAACGTCGAACGTCCTGTGCCGGAATAGCCGCAGATCGAGAAGCGGCTCGGACGTATTGCGCGCGCGCAGCCAGTAGAGGACCAGCAGGGCCACGCCCGCGACGCTGAGGGCGACTGCGGCCTGCCACGGCAGGATATGCTCGCCCAACGCGGAAAACCCCGTCATCACGGTGGCCAGACCTACGGCAGAGAGCACGAAGCCTGGAAAATCGAATGGTTTCGGCTCGGGCGGGCCGTCGGCGGGCATGTGGCGCAGCGTCAGCCAGATCGCCAGCGCGCCCAGTGGCAGGTTCATCAGGAAGATCGAGCGCCAGCCAAGGAAGGTCGTCACCGTCGCGCCCACGAAGGGGCCCAGCGCCGGGCCGATCAGCGCGGGCAGGGTGACATAGACCATCGCGCGGGTCATCTCCTCCTTGGAGGTGTGGCGCAGCACGATGAGCCGGCCCACCGGGCTCATCATTGCGGCCCCGATGCCCTGCAGCGCGCGGGCCAGCACGAGCCCCGTCACGCTCGTCTGGATCGCGCAGAGGAGCGAGGCCACGAGAAACACACCCATCGCGGCCAGAAACGTTCGTCGTGCGCCGATCCGATCCGCGATCCAGCCGGAAATCGGCACGAAGGCCGCGAGCGCGATCAGGTAGGTCGCCATCGCCATCTTGAGCGACAGCACCGGCACCGAGAGGTCCCGCGCGATCACCGGGATCGCGGTGGCCAGCACGGTCGCGTCGATCAGCTCCATCAGGAGCGACAGCGCCACCGTCAGCGGAATGATATTTTCGCGAAGCCTGCTCAGCATGACCGGGCATAGCTAGCACTTTGCCGCGCGGTGTCACCCCGCCGGGCGCGCGCAGAGCGCCGTGCTTTATCGCGCAGGTGAGATCGGCAAAGAAAAACCCCGCCCGAGAACGGGCGGGGAGTTGGGAGTGATGGGGCCTGCTTCCGGGCAGGAGAGACGAGAGAACCCGGAAGCAGGTCGTCGCGGAAACCCGGGCAGGGAGGGGGAGAGAGAGAAACCCGGCCTTTCCGAATGTCGCGAGGCATCTGCGCTCGACGGCGATGTCCGGGGGTGGCGTATCCCGGCCTGCCATCTTGCCTATGCCCTTGCGTCTCGAGATGTGCAGGGAGAACCGATGCAGCAATGCCGCAGTTCCGATATTTCATTCGCCTCCCGTTCATGTGAGATCGCGCCGGTTTTCCGTGAGGTGCCGCGGGCGCGTCCTCCCTTGCGTCAGGTCAAACCAATGTCATGCTTTCTGCGCTAGGTTTGGCGTGGAATCGCACAGGCAGGAGACAGCGGGATGAAGGATCTGGCCGGGGACAAGGTGCCGCCGCGCAAGGGGACGTCACGCAAGGGGTCGCCGCGCAAGGGCGCGACGGCGGGCGCGGGATCGGCCAATGTGGTGAGCAAGCTCGCGGGCGTCGATCAGCCCCGGACCGAGGAACACAGCGCGGCGCTGGCCTCCTTCGAGGCGCTCGACCGTCTCTCTCACGCGTTGATGGGCCGGGCCGAGGGCGGGCTGTCTCCGATCTCGCTGAGCCTCGCCTGGGCCGATTGGGCGACGCATCTGGCCCTCAGCCCCGGCAAACAGGCCGAGCTTGGCTGGAAGGCCGGGCGCAAATGGATGCACCTGTTGCGCGCAATGGCGCCGCACAGCAGCGACGATGTCGAGGCGCAGCCGCTCGAACCGCTGCCGCAGGACCGCCGTTTCTCCGCGCCCGACTGGCAGCAGTTTCCGTACTCCCTCTACGCGCAGAGTTTCCTGCATGCCCAGCAATGGTGGCACAACGCCACGACGGACGTGCGCGGGGTCGAGGCCCGGCACGAACAGATGATGCAGTTCTACGCGCGCCAATGGCTCGACATGGTGGCGCCCACGAATTTCATCGCGACCAATCCGCGAGTGATCGAGCGGACGTTGAAGGAAGGCGGGGTGAACCTCCTGCGCGGGGCGCGCTATTGGGGCGAGGATGCGGTCAAGGCGCTCACCGGCGATACCAAGCCTGAACCCACGCTGATCCCGGGGACCGATGTGGCGCTGACGCCGGGCAAGGTGGTGCTGCGCAACGATCTGATCGAGCTGCTGCAATACGAACCGCGCACCGAGAAGGTCCATTCGGTGCCGCTGCTGATCGTGCCGGCCTGGATCATGAAATATTACATCCTCGATCTGGAGGAGACGAATTCGCTGATCCGCTGGCTCGTGGGGCAAGGCTTTACCGTTTTCGCGATCTCTTGGAAAAATCCCGACGAGGGCGACCGCGATCTGGGCTTCGACGATTATCGCGAGAAGGGCGTGATGACGGCGCTCGATGCGGTCTGTGCGATCACGGGTGCGGAGAAGGTTCACGGGCTGGGCTATTGCCTCGGCGGGACGCTCCTGTCGGTCGCAGCGGCGGCGATGGCGCGCGATGGCGACGAACGGCTGGCCTCGCTGACGATGCTGGCTGCGCAGGTCGATTTCACCGAGGCCGGGGAGCTGAGCCTGTTCACCAATGAAGACCAGCTGAGCC
The DNA here is from genome assembly GCF_002213165.1 of Thioclava sp. F1Mire-8. Lineage (NCBI taxonomy): Bacteria > Pseudomonadati > Pseudomonadota > Alphaproteobacteria > Rhodobacterales > Paracoccaceae > Thioclava > Thioclava sp. F1Mire-8. Next base: position 438,164 of record NZ_NBNY01000001.1, read on the forward strand.
TGATCGAAGATATGATGTGGGAGGAGGGCTATCTCGACAAGACCGCTATGGCGGGCACTTTCACGATGCTCAAGTCGAAGGATCTGATCTGGTCGCAGGCGGTTCATACCTACCTGATGGGCGAGCGCGAGACGGACAGCGCGCTGGCCTCGTGGAGCCACGACGCGACGCGGATGCCCTACCGGATGCATTCGCAATATCTGCGCCGGCTGTTTCTCGACAACGATCTGGCAGAGGGACGCATGGATACGCGCGGCGTGCCGGTCTTCCTGCAGGATATCGAGACGCCGGTCTTCGCCGTCGCGACCGAGGCCGATCACATCGCGCCGTGGCATTCGGTCTTCAAGCTGACATGGTCTCTGCCGGGAGCGGTGAATTTCGCGCTGGTTTCGGGCGGGCACAATACCGGGATCGTGCGTCCGCCGGGTGCGCCGCGGGCGCATTACCGCCTGATGGAGCATCGCCCCGGCATGCCGCATCCCTCCGCCGTGGACTGGGCCTCGGAATGTGCGCCCCGCGACGGGTCGTGGTGGGAGCCTTGGGCGAAATGGCTGCGCAAGACCGGGGACGGGTCCGAGATCGCGCCGCCCCCGATGGGCAAGGGGCGCAAATACCGCGCGCTCTGCGATGCGCCGGGGGCGTACGTGCTGACCCGCTAGGGCTGCTCGACCTCGGGCAGCATCGCGCGCAGCGTCTCGATCCGGTCGGCCTCACCTGGGGGTTTGTCCCAGCGGATTCGCGAGATGCGCGGGAAGCGCATCGCGACGCCGGATTTATGTCGGGTGGAGCGGTTGAGCCCCTCGAAGGCGACCTCCACCACCAGATCGGGCGACAGGGATCGCACCGGGCCAAAGCGTTCCACCGTGTGATTGCGCACGAAACGGTCGAGCTTGCGCAGTTCCTCATCGGTAAAGCCGGAATAGGCCTTGCCCACGGGCACGAGATGCTCTCCCTCCCAGACGCCGAAGGTGAAATCGGAATAGAAGCCCGAGCGTTTGCCATGCCCGCGTTGCGCATAGAGGATCACTGCGTCGATGATCCGCGGGTCGCGCTTCCACTTGAACCACGGCCCCTTGGGGCGGCCCGCCATGTAGGGCGTATCGCGACGTTTCAGCATCACGCCCTCGATCACCACCTCGGGCGGCGCTTCGCGTAACTCGGCGAGATCCTCCCAAGTGTCGAAGGGCAGCAGTTCCGAGACGTCGAAGCGCTCGGGGTTGAGGTCAGCAACAAACGCCTCCAGCCGGGTGCGGCGGGCCTCGAAGGGCAGGGGGCGCAGGTCCTCCTCGCCCGCGATCAGGATATCGTAGAGCCGCAGCGCCGCCGGGTGGGAGGCGAGCATCGCCTTGCCCGGAGATTTCCGCCCCAGCCGCTTCTGGAGATCGCCGAATGGCGCCACCTGATCGCCGCGCCGTACGATCAACTCGCCATCGAGCGCGCCGTCGAATGCCATATGCGCGACTACATCAGGAAACGCCCCCGAAATATCCTCGCCGGTGCGCGAATAAAGCCGCCTCTCGCCGCCCTCGGCCACGGCCTGCACGCGGATGCCGTCCCATTTCCACTCGGCGGCGAAGTCGTCGGGCGTCAGATCGGTGAGCGCGTCGAGATCGGTGGGAGTCGACAGCATCACCGGACGGAACGGCGCAAAACCTGCGCGCTCGGGCTTTTCGCCGCCCTCGATCCAGTCGAAAAGCGGCTGATAGGGCGGCGATAGCCCGTGCCAGATTTCCTCGATCTCCTCAAGTTCGGGCGTGCCGAGCGAGGCCAGAGCCACCCGGGCAAGCCGCGCCGAGACGCCCACGCGCAGCCCCCCGGTCGCGAGTTTCAAGAGCGCATAGCGTTCCGAGGGCTCGAGCCGGTCCAGCCACCCGGCGATCAGCGGCCCCACGCGGGTCTTGGGCGTGTCCTGCAGGGTCTCGACGATCTCCACCAGATCGAGGTCCTGGGGCGTGTTTTCCTGCGGCCAGATGAGTGCGATCGTCTCGGCCAGATCGCCTACGTAGTCATAGGACAGCGCGAACAGCTCGGGATCGACCCGTTCGCCCACCATCGCGCGCAGGACCGCAGGTTGCGCGCGGCCCAGTTCCAGTTCTCCGGTGAGCGCCGCAAGCGCATAGCCGCGCTCGGGGTCGGGCGCGTGGCGCAGGTAATCGGCCAGCGCGTCGATCTTGGCGTTGCGCCCGGGCGTAAAGGCGAGACGTTCGAGAAGGACCGCGAAGGCTTTCATTCCGGCTCCTCCTCGTAGCCCACAAGATGGAGCGGACGGGCCACGCGCCCCTCCAGTTCCGCCCAGCGCATCAGCGCCTCCTCGCGGCCATGGGTGATCCACAGCTCGGACGGGTCGATCTCGCGCACCGTGCGCGTAAGGTCCACCCAGTCGATATGGTCCGAGATCACCAGCGGCAGCTCGACGCCGCGCTGGCGGGCGCGGGCGCGGATTTGCATCCACCCCGAGGCGAAAGAGATCACCGGGTCGGCGAAGCGCTGTACCCAAGGTGAGGAAAAGGCCGAGGGCGGCGCGATCACCAGCGCCTCGCGCAGCTCCCGCGCCTCTGCCTTGTCCATCGTGGCGGGGCGCAGATCGCCCAAGGGGATGCCCTGCTCCAGGTGGTAGTCGCAGAGCCGCTGCAGCGCGCCGTGGATGTAGATCGGCGCGTCATAGCCCGCCTCGCGCGCGAGCATGATGACGCGCTGCGCCTTGCCCAGCGCATAGGCGCCCACCAGATGCGGTCGCTTGGGGGCTGCGCGCATCGAGGCCATCAGCTTCGCCATCTCTTCGGCAGGATCGGGATGCTTGAAGACCGGCAGCGCGAAGGTGGCTTCGGTGATGAACGTGTCGCAGGGCACCGGCTCGAAAGGCGCGCAGGACGGGTTCGCGACGCGCGCGTAATCGCCCGAGGCCACGATGCGTTGCCCCTTATGCGTGATCGCGATCTGCGCCGAGCCCAGCACATGCCCCGCCGGATGAAAGCTGACATCCACGCCCCCCACCGAGAGCGGCCCCTCGTAAGCCTGCCGCTGTCCTGCGAAATCCTCGCCATAGCGGATCGCCATGATCTCCAGCGTCTGGCGCGTGGCCAGTACATGCCCGTGGCCTGCGCGCGCGTGATCGGCGTGACCATGCGTTATCAGCGCACGCGCCACGGGACGACTCGGGTCGATATAGAAATTGCCGCTCGGGCAATAGAGCCCTTCGGGGCGCGGGATCAGAAGCGGCTCGGCCATCGGTCTTTCACTTACGGTAACGCTCGAAATGCATACGCGAGGGCGCGCGCCCGGCCCAAATTTTCGGCAATCGCCCTAGGGCAAGCTTTTCGCGCGACGATTGTTCCAAATCAAACGATCTTCGGCGCGCCCATGTTAGGGTTACGCTATCCAGTCACAAGGGAGGCTTACATGGCAGAGAAGAAATCCCCACCCGGCATGAACATGGCCGGCTGCATGCCGGTGCCGGATATGGGTTCGGTAAGCTCGGTGATGGCACCGCAGCTCAAAATGATGGAATCGATGATCGCGCAGAACATCGAACTGCTCGAATTCCTGAAAGCCCGGTTCGAGCGTGATCAGGAGATGGTCAACCAGCTGTCGGAAACTGCCGATCCGATGCGCGCGATGACGCTCTGGGGTGAGTTCTGGCAGCGTACGGCCAGCGATTACACCGCCGAGATGACCAAGCTCGCCACCTCGATGACGGGGATCGCGGAACGCGCGGTGCGCTCTGCCACCGAAGAGGGCGAAGCGCTCGCCAAGGCGGTCGGAAAAAAGTGACGCCTCGGGTCGGCAAGCACGGGGTGAGCCTCGGCGGCGTGCCGGTCTGAGCGATCCGAAAACGCGTTGGCGCGGCAAGCCGGAGGGGCTCGCCGCGCGCAGTGCCGCTTGCGGGCAGTCTGCGGGCTTACTTCTTGTAGATCCAGCCGCCGCCGAAGATGCGGCTGTCCTCGGGCGCGTAGAACACGCAGGCCTGTCCGGGGCTGACGCCTTCCTCTGGCACGACCAGTTCGACCTCGGCCTCGGTCTCCGAGACGGGGCGGATGATCGCCTCGCGCGGCGGGCGGGTCGAGCGGACCTTGACCTTCAGGTGCCATTCCTCGCGCGAGGTGAAGGGCTCGTCGCCTAGCCAGTTGATCTCGCGCACGGGGATGGTGCGGGTCGACAGCGCCTCTTTCGGGCCGACGACGACATGGCGCGTCTCGGGGTCGAGCTTCACAACGTAAAGCGGATCTTCCAGTCCGCCGATGCCGAGCCCGCGCCGCTGTCCGATCGTGTAATGGATCACGCCGCGATGCTGGCCGAGCACGTTGCCCTCCATGTCGACGATATCGCCGGGATCGGCGGCGCCGGGGCGCAGCTTCTCGATGACGCTTGCGTAGTTCCCGTTCGGCACGAAGCAGATATCCTGACTGTCGGGTTTGTCGGCCACCGCCAGCCCGTATTTCGCCGCCAGTTCCCGCGTCGCATCCTTCGAGGGCAGGTGGCCCAGCGGGAAGCGCAGGTAATCGAGCTGCTCCGGCGTGGTCGAGAACAGGAAATAGCTCTGATCGCGGTTCGGATCGGCCGCGCAATGCAACTCGGGCCCGGCCGCGCCGTCCTTGCGCTGGATGTAATGGCCCGTCGCCATGCAATCGGCATCGAGATCCTTCGCCGTCTCCAGCAGATCCTTGAACTTCACGCGCTCGTTGCAGCGGATGCAGGGAACCGGCGTCGCGCCACCCAGATAGGCGTCGGCGAATTCGTCGATCACCGCCTCGCGGAACGTGTTCTCGTAATCGAGCACGTAATGCGGGAAGCCCATCTCCTCGGCGACGCGGCGGGCATCGTGGATATCCTGCCCCGCGCAGCACGCGCCTTTCTTGGCCAGCGCCGCGCCGTGGTCGTAAAGCTGCAGCGTCACGCCCACCACGTCATAGCCTTCCTCGGCGAGTTTCGCGGCCACGACCGAGCTATCGACGCCGCCCGACATGGCGACGACGACGCGGGTGTCCGCGGGCGGTTTGGCGAAACCGAGCGAATTGAGCGGCAGATCCTTGGGCATGATGAAGCGTCCTTTAACGAGACGTGCAGCAATATAGGAAAATGCGACCCACTCTCAACCCCGCGTTTCACGCAGTGTTAACGGCGTGCGCACCAATGTGGCCGGCGTGAAGAGCTTGAAGGGGTGAGCCCATGTATCTCAAGAAAGTCGACGGCCCGCGCGCGGTGACCCTCGCCGACGGCACGATCCTGACCCGTGCCGATCTGCCTTCTCCGAAAACCCGAAGATGGGTGGCCAGCCGAAAAGCCGTAATCGTGCAGGCGGTCGCGCATGATCTGATCTCGCGCGATGAGGTGCTGGAGCGCTACGGGCTCTCCGACGAGGAGCTCGACCTCTGGATCGAAGCGATCGAAAGGCACGGGATTCAAGGGCTTAAGGTGACCGCGATCCAGAAGCTCAAACAGCTTTAGGTTGCACCCTCGCGGAAACGTGAGAAGGTAACCCGGTGTTAACCATTTGATGTAAGTCTCGACCTGATCGAGGGATTAATGCGGAGAACCCAGAATGCGTATTTTATTGGTGGAAGACGACCCGACGACCTCGCGCAGTATCGAATTGATGCTGACCCATGCGAATCTCAACGTCTATTGCACCGATCTGGGTGAAGAAGGCATCGATCTCGCGAAACTCTACGATTACGACCTGATCCTGCTTGACCTCAATCTGCCCGACATGAACGGGCACGAGGTGTTGCGCCAGCTGCGCCTGTCGAAGATCGACACGCCGATTCTGATCCTCACCGGGGCCGACGATACCGAAAACAAGATCAAGGGATTCGGCTTCGGCGCCGATGACTACATGACGAAGCCCTTTCACCGCGAGGAACTGGTGGCGCGCATTCACGCGATCATCCGCCGGTCCAAGGGCCATGCGCAATCGATCATCCGCACCGGCAAGATCTCGGTCAATCTCGATGCGAAGACGGTCGAGGTCGATGGCAAGCCGGTGCATCTGACCGGCAAGGAATACCAGATGCTCGAACTCCTGAGCCTGCGCAAAGGCACGACCCTGACGAAGGAGATGTTCCTCAACCACCTCTATGGCGGCATGGATGAGCCTGAATTGAAGATCATCGACGTTTTCATCTGCAAGCTGCGCAAGAAACTCGCCGATGCCACCGAGGGCGAGAATTACATCGAAACCGTCTGGGGCCGTGGCTACGTGCTGCGCGATCCCGACCCTTCGGAGTTGGAGCGGCGCATCGCCATGGGCGCCTGACTTCACAAAGCCGGCGATCTCCGTCGTCACGGCTCTTTACGCCCCCTCGGCGCTTGCCTAAACCAAGGTCAGCACGAGGGGGTTTTCCATGTCCGAGCCAAGCCGCACCGAGATCGACGCGCTGAGCGAGGCCGAGGCCCGCGCAGAAATGCCCAGCCTGATCGCCAAGATCGAGGCGGCCAATACCGCCTATCATACTCATGATGCGCCCGAGATTTCGGATGCGGAATATGACGCGCTCAAGCAACGCCTCGCAGCGATCGAGGCGAAATTTCCCGCTTTGAAATCCGAGCAATCGCCCACCGAACAGGTTGGCGGCCAACTCGCGGAAGGCTTCGGCAAGATCACCCATGCGATCCGCATGATGAGCCTCGCCAATGCCTTTTCTGACGAGGAGGTGACCGAGTTCGACGAAAGCGTCCGCAGCTTCCTCGGTCTAAAATCCGACGCAAAGCTGAACTACACGGCCGAGCCGAAGATCGACGGGCTGTCGCTCTCGATCCGCTACGAGAAGGGCAAGCTGATCCATGCCGCCACGCGCGGCGACGGTGCGGTCGGCGAGAACGTGACCGAGAACGCACGCACCATCGACGACATTCCGACCTCGATCGCGGATGCGCCGGACGTGCTGGAAGTGCGCGGCGAAGTCTATATGAGCCATGCCGATTTCGAGGCGCTCAACAGCCGCAACGAGGCCGCGGGCGAAAAGCGTTTCGCCAATCCGCGCAACGCCGCTGCTGGATCCTTGCGCCAACTCGACCCGAAAGTGACCGCGTCGCGCCCTCTGAAGTTCTTTGCTTATGCCTGGGGGGAGCTTTCCGCGCCGCTGGCCGAGACCCAGATCGAGGCCATCGCGCGGCTGCAATCCCTCGGCTTCCAGACCAACCCGCTGACCGAGCTTTGCGACGGACCTGCTGACATGCTCGCCCATTACCGCGAGATCGAGGCAAAGCGCGCCACGCTCGGCTACGATATCGACGGCGTCGTCTACAAGGTGAACGACCTCGCGCTGCAGCGCCGCCTCGGCTTCCGCTCGACCACGCCGCGTTGGGCGATCGCGCATAAATTCCCCGCCGAGCTTGCCTGGACGCAGCTCGAAGGGATCGACATTCAGGTCGGTCGCACCGGCGCGCTCTCGCCGGTCGCGCGGCTGACGCCGGTGACGGTGGGCGGCGTGGTCGTCTCGAACGCGACGCTGCATAACGAAGATTACATCGCCGGGCGCGATTCCAAGGGCGCGGAAATTCGCGGCGGCAAGGATATACGCGTCGGCGACTGGGTGCAGGTCTATCGCGCGGGGGACGTGATCCCGAAGATCGCCGATGTCGATCTCGCGCGCCGCCCCGTAGACGCGGTGCCCTACGACTTTCCGACCCATTGCCCCCGCTGCGGATCCGAGGCGATCCGCGAAGAGGGCGATGCGGTGCGCCGCTGCACCGGCGGGCTGATCTGCCCCGCGCAAGCGGTCGAAAAGCTGAAACATTTCGTCTCGCGCGCGGCTTTCGACATCGAAGGTCTCGGCGCGAAACAGGTCGAGCAATTCTACGAGGATGGCTGGATCAAGGAACCTGCCGACATCTTCACGCTGGAAGAGCGCTACGGGCAGGGCATCCAGCAGCTCAAGAACCGCGAGGGCTGGGGAGAGAAATCGGCGCGCAACCTCTTTGCCGCCATCGCAGAGAAACGCAGGATTCCGCTGCAACGCCTGATCTTCGCGCTCGGCATCCGTCATGTCGGTGAGACGAGCGCAGGGATGCTCGCCACACATTACGGCACGTGGGACGCGTTCGAGACCGCGATGACGCAGGCAGACTGCGGCCAGGGCCCGGAATGGGACGACCTGATCTCGATCGACGGGGTCGGCGAGACACTCGCGACCTCGGTCGTGACGACGTTCCAGCAAGAGGCCGAGCGCGCCTCGATCGACCGTCTCACCGCGCATCTGAGTGTCGAGGAGGCCGAGAAGCCGAAATCCGACAGTCCGGTTTCGGGCCTCACCGTCGTTTTCACCGGGACGCTGGAGAAGATGACCCGGGCCGAGGCGAAGGCGCGGGCGGAGGCGCTTGGCGCGAAGGTCTCGGGGTCCGTCAGCGCCAAGACCGACCTGCTCGTCGCGGGGCCGGGCGCTGGATCGAAAGCCAAGAAAGCGGCCGAGTTGAACATCCGCGTCATCGACGAGGATGAATGGATCGCGCTCGCGGGGGGCGCATGAGCACCCGGCCCTCCGAACTGTTCGAGCTCTTCGCCGAGCTCGACAGTCTCGCGGGCGTCGGTCCGAAAACGGCCAAGCATTTCGAAGGGTTGGGGATCACCCGCCCGCGCGACGTGTTGTTCACCTTGCCCTATTCGGTGATCGACCGCCGTCCTGTTGCGACCGTGCAAGGCGTGCCCGCGGGCACTACTGTCACCGTCGAAGTGACGATCGGAGCCCATAGTCCTGCGCGTAAACAGGGCGCGCCAGACCGGGTTCTATGCCATGACGCGCAGGGCGACATCACGCTGGTCTTCTTCCGCGCGCGGGGCGACTGGCTCGCGAAACAGATGCCCAACGGGGCGCGGCGGATCATTTCGGGCAAGCTCGAGATTTATGACGGGCAGGCGCAGATCGTGCATCCCGATTACATCCTGCCGCCCGAAAATGCGGGCGAGATGCCCCGGTTCGAGCCGGTCTATCCGCTCACCGCGGGCATCACGCAAAAGCTGATGGCGAAGGCGGCCGAGGGGGCCTTGGCGCGTGCGCCGGACCTGCCCGAATGGATCGACGCTGCGCTCAAGCGCCGCGAGGGCTGGCCGGATTGGCGCGACGCAGTGCAAACGGCGCATCACCCTGAAAAGATTGACGATCTCGCGGCCACGGCGCCGGCGCGCGCGCGCCTCGCCTATGACGAGCTTTTCGCGCATCAGATGACACTCGCGCTCGCCCGGCGCCAGTCGCGGCGCAAGAAGGGTCGGGTGACGCGCGGCACGGGCAAGCTCTCGGCGCAGGTTCTGGCCAGCCTGCCGTACAAGCCGACCGGTGCGCAGACCCGCGCGATCGCCGAAATCGCGGGCGATATGGGCTCCGAGCGGCGAATGAACCGGCTGCTGCAGGGCGATGTCGGCGCGGGCAAGACGCTGGTCGCCTTCATGGCGCTGCTGACGGCGGTCGAGGCTGGCGGGCAGGGCGTGATGATGGCGCCCACGGAAATTCTCGCGCGCCAGCATCTGGAAGGTCTGGCGCCGCTGGCCGAGGCGGCGGGCGTCCGGCTGGAGATTCTGACCGGGCGCGACAAGGGGGCGGAGCGGGCGCGCAAGCTCGCCGATCTGGCCTCGGGCGCGATCGGTATCCTCGTGGGCACCCATGCGGTTTTTCAGAAAGACGTGGAATTTCAGGATTTGCGGCTTTCCGTGATCGACGAACAGCATCGCTTCGGCGTGGCGCAACGGATGGAGCTGGGTGCCAAGGGGCAGGCGGTCGACGTGCTGGTCATGACCGCGACGCCGATCCCGCGCTCGCTCGCGCTGGCGCAATATGGTGACATGGATGTGAGCCTTCTCGACGAGAAGCCACCGGGTCGGACGCCGGTCAAGACCGCGCTCGTCGCGATGGAGCGGATGGGAGAGGTGGTCGAGCATCTGCGCAAGGCGGTGGCCGAGGGGCGGCAGGCTTATTGGGTCTGCCCGCTGGTCGAAGAGAGCGAGCGGGTCGATCTGAGCTCCGCCACCGACCGCTTTCTGGCGCTGCGCGCGGCGCTTGGCGACGATGTCGTGGGACTGGTTCACGGCCAGATGCCCTCCGCCGAGAAAGACGCCGCGATGGCGGCCTTCGTGAAGGGGCAGACACGCGTGCTGGTCGCGACGACGGTGATCGAAGTGGGCGTGAACGTGCCCAACGCCTCGATCATGGTGATCGAGCGGGCCGAGAGTTTCGGTCTCGCGCAGCTCCATCAGCTGCGCGGGCGGGTCGGGCGCGGCGCTGCGGCCTCGACCTGCCTGATGATCTACCAGAGCCCGTTGAGCGAGACGGCAGAACGCCGCCTGTCGATCCTGCGCGAAAGCGAGGACGGGTTCCGCATCGCCGAGGAAGACCTCGCCATGCGGGGCGCGGGCGATGTGATCGGCACGGCGCAGTCGGGCCTGCCGCGTTTCCGCGTGGCGGACCTTGAACGTCAGGCCGGTCTGATGGCGGTGGCGCAGTCGGATGCGCGCAAGCTCCTGTCCGACGATCCCGAGCTGAGCGGCCCGCGCGGACAGGCGACGCGGGTGCTGCTGTGGCTGATGGAACAGGACCGCGCGATCCGCCTGATCGGCATCGGCTGAGCCCGGTTCGACTCACGTTCTCCTTCAGTGTTCTCAAATGTTCCTAAAAAGTTCTTTACACGCGACGTCAATTATGAGAACAAAGTAGCAACAGAGGGAATGGAGGTGCCAGATGGCCAAGGAAATCAAGGAGCTTCTCGACCGCAATCACAGCACGCTGCTGGCCGACGCCGTAGGGGGCATCGCGCTTTGCGCAAGCTTCATCATGGCGCTTTGGCTGCCGGGGCTCCTCTAAGCCCGACCTGTCTCATCGTTACTGCCTCGCGCTTTTTGGCTGCCGCACCTGTCCCAAACCCGCGGCTTTGCCTGTCTCCCAGGCCCGCCTGTCCGTAAAGCGCAACCTTCAGCCGCCGCTCTTTCGAGTGGCGGCTTTTTTTATAGCGTAGGAGAGAGTGGTTAGCGGCTCAGCACTGCTCGAGCGCTTCGAGCGTCGCCTCGGGGGCGAGCAGGATCGAGCCATGCCGGTTGGGGTAGTCGCGCGCGGCTTGCAGCACTTCATAATCGCCGAAGGGCGCATCGGGGACAGGGCCGCCCTTGAGCATCTCGGCCAGCTGATCGCGCAGCTTCGCGATCTCATCGCGCGTGCGGCCCACGACCTGAGCCCCGAAGATCGCAGCCGAGGCCTGACCCAGCGCGCAGGCATGTACGGTCTGGCTATAGCCGGTCACGCGGCCGTCTGCGCAGGTCAGCGCGACTTCGACTGTGGAGCCGCAAAGCGGCGCGCGCTTGCGCATGGTCACGTCGGGCTCGGGCAGCGGATCGGTGCCCGGCATATCGGCGGCCAGCGCCAGAATGCGCTGCGAATAGAGCTTGATCAGATCAGTGTCGCTCATCTCTTTCCCCTTCGGCCCGTCCGGCGTAGATAGGACCTGAGCCACAGGAAGGAAAGAGCAGATGCCATTCGATCCCGCCAGCTTGACCTATGACGCCAACGGTTTGATCCCCGCCATCGCGCAGGATGCGCTGTCCGGCGATATCCTGATGATGGCATGGATGAATGCTGAGAGCGTTACGAGGACACTCGAAACAGGGCGCGTAACCTATTGGTCGCGCTCGCGACAATCGTTCTGGGTAAAGGGCGAGACCTCGGGCCATGTGCAGCGCCTGCGCGAGATGCGGGTGGATTGCGACCGCGACACGCTTCTGGTGCTGGTGGAGCAGGAAGGCCCGGCCTGCCACACCAATCGCCGGTCGTGCTTCTATACCGCGATCCGTGATGGCGAGGAGGTCGAGATCCTCACGCCGATGGAAGATTGAGAGCGACTCTTCGGGAAGGATATTTCCGTCAAGAGGAAGCGGGTAGCCCGACCATGCGGCGAATCTCGTCCGGGGTGACCCCATCCTCGCGGTATTTCGCAATCGCGCGGGCGTCGTCGCGCTTGGCGAGGCGCTTGCCGTTCTCATCGCGGATAAGCTCGTGATGGCAATAAGTAGGCGTGAGAAGTTCGAGTAGTCTCTGAAGCAGCACGTGGATCTGCGTGGCGTCGAACAGGTCTGCGCCGCGTGTGACATGGGTAATGCCCTGTGCGGCATCATCTAGCACCACGGCGAGGTGATAGGACGTACCCATCTCGCGGCGTGCAAGCACGACATCGCCCACCTTGTCGATCAGATCGGCGCGAGAGATGTGATGCGTGCCTTTGTGCAGTGCGCAGATTTCCTCGAAGCGGATATCGCGGGCGGCGCGGGTCATATTCAGACGCAAGGCGCTTTCAGGCAGCGGAGCCCCGGGTCGGCGCGCGCCGCTGTCGCGGCAGGTGCCGGGATAGATCAGGCCGTCTGGCCCGTATTGCGCGCCTTCCTGCGGTGCGGAGGCGGCTGCCTCAATGTCGCGGCGGGTGCAGGAGCATGCAAAGAGAAGATCGCTTTCCCAAAGTCTTTCAAGGACTTCGCGATAGAGGTTCAAGCGATCCGATTGGCGCAGAACCGGCCCGTCCCAAGACAGCCCGAGCCAGTGTAGATCGTCGTAGATCTGCTGTTCCCAGTGCGGGCGCGCGCGGCTCTGGTCGATGTCTTCGATGCGCAGCAAGAACTGCCCGCCGGCCTTGCGCGCCATGTCATGCGCGAGGATCGCGCTATAGGCATGGCCCAGATGCAGCGGGCCCGTTGGCGAGGGGGCGAAGCGTGTGATCATCGACGCGCGCACCCTGCCAAATCAGCCGCCCGCGCGGCGATCCGCATGCGCCTGATAGATCAGGATCCAGGCGAGCGCGATGAACATCGGATGCGTCAGGCCGCCCGAGAAGATGATCGCCGGAACCCAGATCACGAAGACGAGGATCGCAAGGAAGATGCGCCCGATCAGCAGGATCGAAAGCGGTGGCAGAAACAGGGCCAGAACGTAGTTCACACGGTCTCTCCTTGATGTGCCAGCCAGTCGCCGAAGACCGTCTTGGCGCGATCGGTATAGGCCTTGTAGCGGTCTTTGCGGCCACGCCGCCCGCCCTTGGCGTCGATCGGCGGGAAGAGCCCGAAATTGACATTCATCGGTTGGAACGTCTTCGCCTCGGCCCCGCCTGTGATGTGGGTGATCAACGCCCCCATCGCGGTTTCGGGTCCCGGCGGCGGCAGCTCGCGGCCCTGAAGCTCCGCAGCGGCCATGCGACCCGCCAGAAGGCCCATCGCGGCGCTTTCGACATAGCCTTCAACGCCGGTGATCTGGCCCGCGAAGCGCAGGTTCGGGTGCGATTTGAGCCGCATCTGAGCATCGAGCAGCGTCGGCGAATTGATGAAGGTGTTGCGGTGAATCCCGCCGAGACGCGCAAACTTGGCATCCTGAAGCCCCGGAATCATCCGGAAAACAGCAGCTTGCGCGCCGTACTTCATCTTGGTCTGGAAGCCCACGATATTGTAGAGCGTGCCGAGCGCGTTGTCGCGGCGCAGCTGCACCACCGCCCAAGCCTTGGTCTGCGGATCGTGCTCGTTGGTCAGGCCGACCGGTTTCATCGGCCCGTGGCGCAGGGTCTCGCGGCCGCGTTCAGCCATCACCTCGATCGGCAGGCAGCCGTCGAAATAGCCCGCGGTCTCGCCCTCGTGGAACTCGGTCTTGTCGGCCTCGAGCAGGGCGTCGATGAAGGCCTCGTATTGGTCCTTCGTCATCGGGCAGTTGATATAGGCCGTGCGCTCTTCCTCGGTCTCGCCCTTGTCGTAGCGCGACTGACGCCATGCGACGGACATGTCGATCGTGTCGGCATAGACGATGGGCGCGATGGCGTCAAAGAAGGCCAGTCGCTCTTCGCCGGTGGCTTGCAGGATAGCTTTGCCGAGGCTCTCAGACGTCAGAGGCCCGGTCGCAAAGATCCATTTTCCCTCTGAAGGAAGCTCCGTAACTTCTTCCTCCGTAAAGGAAATATTCTCGTGGGCGCGGAGCGCCTCGGTCACCGATTGCGAAAACGCCTCGCGGTCCACAGCCAGCGCGCCGCCTGCGGGCAGACGGTGCTTGCGCGCGGTCTCCATGATCAGCCCGTTCGCGGCGCCCATCTCCCAATGGAGTTGACCCACGGCGTTGCGTTCGTGATCGTCCGAGCGGAACGAGTTCGAGCAGACCATCTCGGCATAATTGCCGGTCTGGTGCGCGAAGGTTTCGACCTTGGGCCGCATCTCGTGCAGCACCACGCGAATGCCGGCATTCGCTGCCTGCCAGGCCGCTTCCGAGCCCGCCATGCCACCGCCGACGATATGGAGTTCTTCTGTCATGGCCGCTCATGTAGTGGTCAAAGCGGCAAAAGGGAAGGCCGATCCGCGGAGGGAAAACGCGAAACGGCCCGGAGCATCCCCGGGCCGTTTCTTGCGATCAGAAATCGTCGAGCTTGGGTCTCTTGCCGATCGAGACATGGTCGATGTCTTCAAGCGCAAATCCCTTGATGATCGAAGGGATCATCATCGACACCAGTATGAAGATCGGCAGGCCCACGACGGTGATCACCTGTTGCAGCGCGGTCAACCCGGCATCGCCTGCGAGTATGATCAGCATCGCCGCGACCAGACCTTCGGCCGCGCCCCAGAAAACGCGCTGATGGACGGGGCCGGGCGTTGGCGTGCCGGTGCAGAGCATGTCGACCACCAGCGAGGCCGAGTCCGACGACGTCGCGAAGAAGATCGCCACCACGACGACGGCGATGCCCTGAACGATATGGACGAAGGGGAAATGCTCGAAGAAGGCGAACATCGCGAGCGGAACGCTATCGGAGACCGCTTTCGACAATTGCCCCGCCTGATCGCCCATCGCGGCGCGCGCCGCCTGTCCGATGCCGTCGAACTCCATCGCCTGCCAGCCGAAGATCGCGAACCAGATCAGGGTGAAGAGCGAGGGCGCCAGCAGCACGCCGAAAACGAATTCGCGCACCGTGCGACCGCGCGAGATGCGCGCGACGAACAGCCCGATGAAGGGGGACCACGTCACCGTCCAGGCCCAGTAAAACACCGTCCACGAGCCCTGCCAGCCCCAGCCGGGCGTGTCGGGGTTCTCGTTGGCCAGCATGTCGTTCCAGAAGGCCAGATGCGGCAGGTTGGAGAAATAGAGCCCGAAGGTCTGGACGATCCCGCGCAGCAGGAACAGGGTCGAGCCGAAGATGAGCACGAAGACCATCAGACCGACCGCCATGCCGATATTGATATTCGACAGCAGCTTCACGCCCTTGTCGAGCCCAGCGACGATGGAAGTGATCGCAACGGCGGTCAGCGCGGTGAGGATCGCGATCTTGACGAAGGTGCCGTCGCCCGTACCGAGAAGCGCATCGAGGCCGGCGGCGATCTGGCTGGAGCCGAGGCCGAGCGAGACGGCGACGCCAAACAGCGTGCCGAGGATCGAAGCGATGTCGATCGCCTTTCCGATCGGCCCGTTGATGCCCTCTTTCAGGAGCGGGTAGAACACCGAAGAGACCCGCACCGGCAGGTCGTAGCGGTTGATGAAATAGGCAAACCCCAGCCCCGGCAGCGTGAAGATCGTCCAGGTGTGCAGGCCGAGGTGATAGATCGCGATTGAGATCGCGTCTTTCGCGGCCTCGTCGGAAAAAGGCTCGACGCCCGGCAGCGGCGGTTCGGAGAAATGGCTGATCGGTTCGGCCACGCCCCAGAACATCAGCACCGTGCCGATACCGCCCGCGAACAGCATCGTGAACCATGACAGATTGCCATATTCCGGGCGGCTGTCCTTCGGCCCGAGCCGGATATGGCCATGGCGCGACAGCGCGGCCCAGATCAGGAAGCCCAGCCAGATATTGACGCCGAGAATGAAGAACCAGCCGAGATTGGCGACGATCCAGGAACGGCCCGCGGCGAACGCGTCGCCAATCGGGCCGGGAAAGATCACAAGGGCGAGCACGAAGACGATCGTGAAGCCTGCCGATACGAAGAAAATCGTCGGGTCGGTTCTTAGGCGGAGCCTATCTGCCAAGGCTTTCATGAAACTCTCCCTTTTTTGAATAGTGCAACCGCAACGGGTGGCTTCAGGGGTGGTTCCGGGCAAATGGCGAATTGAGAGCAACAAAGAGTCGAAACGGTGCGGCACGTGGCTGAGCCGCAACATCGAAACTCCGTGCGATCAGATGACGAGGTTGTGGCGGAAGAGGTTCGTGGTCGAACCTTTTCCAGGGGTGACGCGGAGGCCGACGTTCCAGAGATCGAACTCGCCATCACGACTATTCTTCAAACGTGGAAGCCATAATGGGAAAGCCCCCGGTCCTTGCGGAACGGGGGCTTGATCTCATTGCTTTTTGCGAAGCCGTTGCGAATTGCGAGCAACCTGCGCGGGATCAGCTTTCGCTATCCTCCGCACCGCCGTTCCCGGAGGCGTCCGGCGCGGAAGGTGCTTCGGGTGCATCGGTCGACCCATCGGAATCCGGATCCAGATCGTCGTCGTCGCCCTGATCGGCGATCCGTGCAACCGAGACCACGACTTCGCCCTTGGCGGTGTTGAACACACGCACGCCACCGGCAGAGCGCGAGCGGAAGGAGATGTCTTCCACCGGGCAGCGGATCGACTGACCCGTCGAGGTGGCGAGCATGATCTGATCGCTCATCTCGACCGGGAAGGAGGCCACCAGCGGGCCGCCCCGCATCGCCTTGTCGATCGCCGTCACGCCCTGACCGCCGCGACCGCGGGTCGGGTAGTCATGGCTCGACGAGATCTTGCCCGACCCCTTCGAGGTGATCGTCAGGATCAGGTCCTCGGCGGCGGACATCTCGGCATAACGTTCCATCGAGAGCGGCCCCTCGGCCACGGTTTCCTCGTCCTCGTCGGGCTCGACCTCGTCCTCGGTCACGCCCGCCATCAGGCGACGCTGCTTGAGATAGGCCGCGCGCTCTTCCGAGCTGGCTTCGAAGTGGCGGATCACCGACATCGAGACGACCTCGTCATCGCCCTTCAGCTTGATGCCGCGAACGCCGACCGAGTTGCGCGAGTTGAACACGCGCACTTCCGGCACCGGGAAGCGGATCGCGCGACCGCTGGCGGTGACCAGCATCACGTCGTCGTCCTCGGAACAGATGCGCGCATTGATCAGGCGCATTCCGGCGTTCTCGTCCTCGAACTTCATCGCGATCTTGCCGTTTCGCATGACGTTGGTGAAATCCGACAGGCGGTTGCGGCGCACGGTGCCCTTGGAGGTCGCGAAGACCATCTGCAGGTCGTCCCATTCCGCCTCGTCGCGATCGACCGGGGTGATCGCGGCGATCGACACGCCTGTGGGGATCGGCAGGATGTTGACGATCGCCTTGCCCTTCGACTGGCGAGAGCCGAGCGGCAGCTGCCAGCACTTCATCTTGTAGACCATGCCTTCGGTCGTGAAGAACAGAAGCTGCGTGTGGGTGTTGGCGACGAACAGCGTGGTGACCGTGTCGTCATCCTTCAGCGCGCCACCCGACAGCCCCTTGCCGCCGCGCTTCTGCGAGCGGAAATCGGCCAGAGGCGTGCGCTTGATGTAGCCGCCCTGAGTGACGGTCACGACCATGTCTTCGCGCTCGATCAGGTCTTCGTCGGCCATGTCGCCGGCCCAGTCGATGATCTCGGTGCGGCGCGGCACGGCAAACAGCTCGCGCACTTCGCGCAGCTCGTCGGCGATGATGCCCATGATCCGCTCGCGCGAGGCGAGGATGGCGAGGTATTCGCGGATCTTCTCGGCCAGCTGGGCGAGCTCGTCCGTGACTTCCTTCACCCCGATCTGGGTCAGACGCTGAAGGCGCAGATCGAGGATCGCGCGGGCCTGCGTTTCCGACAGGTTATAGGTGCCGTCATCGTTGACCGGATGCAGCGGATCGTCGATCAGCTTGAGATATTCGACGATGTCATGCGCGGGCCAGCGCCGCTCCATCAGGCGGGTGCGGGCCTCTGCCGCGTCGGCCGAGGAGCGGATGGTCGCCACGACCTCGTCCACGTTCGACACCGCCACGGCCAGACCGCAGAGGATGTGGCTGCGCTCGCGCGCCTTGCGCAGTTCGAACGCGGTGCGGCGTGCGACGACTTCCTCGCGGAAGCTGATGAAATAGGTGAGGAACTGGCGCAGCGTCAGTTGCTCGGGGCGGCCGCCGTTCAGCGCCAGCATGTTGCAGCCGAAGGAGGTCTGCATTTGCGTGAAGCGGAAAAGCTGGTTCAGCACCACATCGGGGGTCGCGTCGCGCTTCAGCTCGATCACGACACGCACGCCAACGCGGTCGGATTCGTCGGCGATGTTCGAGATTCCTTCGAGTTTCTTCTCGCGCACGAGATCGGCGATCTTCTCGATCATCGCCGCCTTGTTCACTTGATAGGGAATCTCGTCGAGGATGATCGCGAAGCGGTCCTTGCGGATCTCTTCCACGCGGGTCTTCGCCCGGATGATGACCGAGCCACGGCCCTCGAGGTAAGCCTTGCGCGCACCGCCGCGCCCCATGATCTGGCCGCCGGTCGGAAAGTCGGGGGCGGGGACGATCTCCATGATCGCCTCGTCCGACATGTCGGGGTTCTCGATCAACGCCAGCGTCGCGTCGCAGACCTCTCCGAGGTTGTGCGGCGGAATGTTGGTCGCCATGCCGACGGCGATACCGCCCGCGCCGTTGACCAGCATGTTCGGGAAGCGTGCGGGCAGAACCGTCGGCTCTTCCTGCTTGCCGTCGTAGTTGTCCTGGAAATCGACCGTGTCTTTCTCGATATCGGCGAGAATGTAATTGGCCGGTTTCGCCATGCGCACTTCGGTGTAGCGCATCGCCGCCGCGTTGTCGCCGTCCATCGAGCCGAAGTTGCCCTGACCGTCGAGCAGAGGCAGCGACATCGAGAAGGGCTGCGCCATCCGCACCAACGCGTCGTAGATCGCGGCGTCGCCATGCGGGTGATACTGACCCATGACGTCGCCGACCGGACGCGCCGACTTGCGATAGGGCTTGTCGAAAGTGTTCCCGGTCTCGTGCATCGCATAGAGGATGCGCCGGTGAACGGGCTTCAGACCGTCGCGCAGATCGGGGATCGCGCGGCTCACGATCACGCTCATCGCGTAATCGAGATAGGCGGTTTTCATCTCGTCCGCGATGGAAACGGTGGGGCCGAGATAAGCGGGCCGCCCGGGGCCTTCTTCTTCGGTTTCCGGCGGTTCAGGAGTGTCGGTCACGCGCGCCTCGATATTCTAGATATTGTTGTGGAACCTTATAAAGGCCGCAAGCGGCGGGTGCAATCATGGAGAAGGCCCCGGCGGGTGCGCGGGGCCTTCTTCGTGACGTCAGGTTTGGGCGATCGGGGCGCGGCCCGTGCCGCAGCCGATCAGCCTTCGCGGGCTGCGCGCTTCCGCTCGTGCGGATCGAGGTGCAGTTTGCGCAGGCGGATCGCCTTGGGCGTGACTTCGACCAGTTCGTCGTCGTTGATATAGGCGATGGCCTCCTCGAGCGACAGACGCACCGGCGGGGTCAGGCGGACCGCTTCATCCGTGCCCGAGGCGCGGACGTTGGTCAGCTTCTTGCCCTTGAGCGGGTTCACTTCGAGATCATTGTCGCGCGAATGCTCGCCGATGATCATCCCGGTATAGACCTGCTCCTGCGAGCCGATGAACAGCTTGCCGCGCTCCTCGAGGTTCCACAGCGCGTAGGCGACAGAGACGCCATTCTCCATCGAGATCAGCACGCCCTGACGACGCCCGTCGATCTGGCCCTTGTAGGGTGCCCAGCTATGGAACAGGCGGTTCAGCACGCCCGAGCCGCGCGTGTCGGTCAGGAACTCGCCCTGATAGCCGATCATGCCGCGCGAGGGGACATGGGCCACGATGCGGGTCTTGCCACCCTCGGCCGGGCGCATCTCGGCCAGTTCGCCCTTGCGGTAGCCGGTCAGCTTCTCGATCACGACGCCGGAATACTCGTCGTCCACGTCGACGATGACTTCCTCGATCGGCTCCATGCGCTGGCCGTCTTCCTCGCGGAAGATCACCTTCGGGCGCGAGATCGACAGTTCGAACCCTTCGCGGCGCATATTCTCGATCAGCACGCCCATCTGGAGTTCGCCACGGCCCGAGACCACGAAAGCCTCGCCGCCGGGGGTGTCCTCGACGCGGATCGCGACGTTGGTTTCGGCCTCTTTCATCAGGCGGTCGCGAATGACGCGCGACTGCACCTTCGAGCCGTCCTTGCCGGCGAGCGGCGAGTCGTTGATGCCGAAGGTCACGGAGATCGTCGGCGGGTCGATCGGCTGGGCGTCGATCGGGGTATCGACTTCCGGCGCGCAGAGCGTGTCGGCGACGGTGGCCTTGGTCATGCCTGCGACAGTGACGATGTCGCCAGCGACGGCTTCGTCGATCGGCTGCTGCGACAGGCCACGGAAGGCGAGGATCTTGGTGCAGCGGAAGGCTTCGATGCGCTCGCCCTTGCGCGAGAGCGCCTTGAGCTGATCGCCGACCTTGAGCGTGCCCGCCTCGATACGGCCGGTCAGGATGCGCCCGATGAACGGGTCGGCCGAGAGCGTGGTGGCCAGCATCTGGAACGGCTCGTCGGCGCGGAATTCCTGCTTCGGCGGCTCGACATGCTTCAGGATCAGCTCGAACAGCGCATCGAGGTTCTCGCGCGGGCCGTCCAGCTCGGTATCCGCCCAGCCACCGATGCCCGAGGCATAGAGATGCGGGAAGTCGAGCTGCTCGTCATCGGCGCCGAGATTCGCGAAGAGGTCGAACACCTCGTCCAGCGCGCGGTCGGGCTCGGCCGCGGGCTTGTCGACCTTGTTGAGCACGACGATCGGCTTCAGGCCAAGTGCAAGCGCCTTCGAGGTCACGAACTTGGTCTGCGGCATCGGGCCTTCGGCTGCGTCCACCAGCAGCACGACACCGTCCACCATCGAGAGGATACGCTCGACCTCGCCGCCGAAATCGGCGTGGCCGGGGGTGTCGACGATGTTGATGCGGGTGCCGCCCCATTCCACCGAGGTGGCCTTGGCGAGAATGGTGATGCCGCGCTCGCGCTCGATGTCGTTGCTGTCCATCGCGCGTTCCGCGACGGCCTGGTTTTCACGGAAAGCGCCCGATTGGCGCAGAAGCTGGTCCACGAGCGTCGTCTTGCCGTGGTCCACGTGAGCGATGATCGCAATGTTGCGAAGGTCCATGGGAGGTCGTCCTGTTCTTGAGTTGCCCCGCCCATAAAGGAAAGATCGCCTCTCGGCTAGCCCCCAGCATGGCGATCTCGCCGCGATGCGGCATCGTGTCAGTGGAAATGCGATTTCGAGAACAGGTTGATCACGAGGATGCCTGTCAGAATCAGCGCGATCCCGATCAGGGCGGGCAAATCCAGCCGCTGATTGAACATCAGCCAGCCCACGCCCGCGATCAGGACCATGCCGATCCCGGACCACAGCGCATAGGTGATCCCGAGCGGCAGCACCTTCAGCACCAGCGTGAAGAAATAGAGCCCGCCGATGAAGCCCACCGCCACGCCCACCGTCGGCCAGAGCCGCGTGAATTGCTGGCTGGCCTGCAGGCAGGCCGAGCCGAAGGTCTCGAAAGCGACCGCGATGAGCAGGATGACATAGGTCTTGAGCATGGCCGGCACTCTGCCGGATCACTCGGCGATATACCAGTCCCGGCGGTGGTTCATCGCGATGACGAAATTCAGCACGATTGCACCCAGAAGCGAGTAGAGCACCAAAGGCGGTGCGAGGATGAAGCTCGCGATGACGAAGAGGCACAGGTCGTGGATCAGCTGCGTCCAGCCGGCGCGAAAGCCGAACTTGTCCTGCAAGATCACGGCGACGATGGAGACGCCACCGAGCGAGCCTTTGTGACGGAAGAGGCCGAGAAGGCCGACGCCTGCGGAGATCCCGAACAGCACGGCGGCCACGGCAGGGTGGATATCCGCGACATGCAGAACGGGTTTGAGCGCCTCGGCCATCAGCGACACGAGCGTCACGGTCACGAGGCTTTTCAGCGCAAAGCCTGCGCCGCGCGCGTAATAGGCGAAGGCGTAGAAGGGGATGTTGATCACGAAGAACACGACCCCGAAGCTGACCCCCGTGATATAGGACAGGATCAGCGCGGCGCCTGCGGTGCCCCCGGTCACGAGGCCCGCGGCGCGCAGCAGGTGGATTCCCAGCGCGGCTTGAGCGGCGGCCACGACAAGGCCCTGCAGATCCTCGAGCTTCGAGTAATGCGGACGGGTCGCGTCTTTGGCGGCGATCTGGTCGGCGGTGATATGTGCGTCAGTGGTCATGACCTAATAATAGGGCATAATCGCTGACCTACCAACTCGCTGGGCGCAGGTCCGCCTTGCAGTACTCGAAAGGGTCGGGCAGGGCGCGCGGGCCCTTGGCCGGCCGATCGCGTCCGGATCAGGTAGCGATATAGCGGTCGCGGCGGTGGTTGATCAGGATGATCACGTTCAGAACCATCGCGCCCAGAAGCGACCACAGCACCTTGTCGAGCGGCAGCACGAACAGCGCGAAGAGGAACACGCCGCAATCGAACAGGATCTGCGTGCGGCCCGCTTTGAACCCGGTCTTGTCCTGCAGATAAAGCGCCACGATCCCCACGCCGCCAAGGCTCGCGCCGTGGCGAAACAGCGCCAGAAGCCCTGCGCCCGAGACGACCCCCGCCAAGACAGCCGCCGCACCGGGGTGAAGGGTGGCGAAGCTGAGAAGATGCGGCAAGATCTCGGTAAAGACAGACAGGATAGCCACTGCGATCACCGTCTTCACCGTGAATCGCTTCCCCATCCGGCGCAAGGCAAGCCAATAGAAGGGCAGGTTGAGCGTGAAGAAGATCGCACCGAAGCTCCATCCGGTGACGTAGGAGAGCACCAGCGACAGCCCCGCGATCTGCCCGGTAAACAAGCCCGCGCCGTGCAGCAGCGCTACGGCGAGCGCCATCATCAGCGTGCCGGAGAGAAGCCCTTGGGTGTCCTCGGGCAGGGTATGGCGATGCGGGTCTTGGATGCGGGTCTGGCTCATGGCGCTCAGATGCCATGAGGCAACGCCAAGCGCAAGAACTGAGGCGCATCGGCAACAGAGGTGCCTCAATACCTCCCAAACACCGTCGCGTGAGTTGCCGTGCTGTCGGAGATCGGGCCAAGTGGCGCCATTCGCAACGCCCAAGTCAAGAGGGAGGGCCGCCATGATGTCATATCACCAAGCCCTCGCAGCGTATTGCGAAACCCGTATCGGTTTTTCGGTCACCGCCCGCGTCGCACGACGCCTCGCCTGACCGTCCCGATCCGACCCGGGGCCTAGGCCCCACTCCCGCAAACTGACCCGATTTCCGCGTCCCGATCCTGTCGCGACGCATCCTGGCCGCGCTCTCGCGGTTCCCGTCGGGTCTTCTTTCACATCAATCGAAGAAAGGCCGGATGCGGGATTGGACCCGCGCCGGGACATCACATGATCCAGACTCTCAAGCGTCCGAACGACGCCTTCACCATTGAAGCCACGATCGCCAAGTTCGGCGCAGGTAAAGTGCTGCGCGCGGCGCTGCTCGCGCTTATTTCCCGCGGAAACAAGCCGCGTCCGGTCGATGCCGGGCAGCTGAGCGACCACTTGCGCAGAGATATCGGGCTCGGGCCCGCTGAGCCTCCGCCAGAGCCGTGGAGCTTGATGCGGTAAACGAAAGGGTCGGGCGTGTGATGCGCCCGGCCCATGCAAGGACATGAGGGGCGCGCCCGACCTGGGGTGGGCGCTTTGATCCGCCTGCGTGTGGGTGTTTTTCTCGCAAGCCCGAATGACTGCGTGCTTGCGGAGACACCGCCGATGCGCCCTCCCGGGGGGAATGAGGAGGGACCGTCGCGCCTGTGGCGCGGCGTAAGCCTGACGAATGGGCGCGGCCCGGGGCTGGTCGCCCCGTGCCAGTCGGGCGTCGCTCGCCAAACGAAAAAGGCGGGGAGAACCCCGCCTTCCTCAACCCGTTTCGCGCGCTTTAGAGCGACAGCGACTTGTTCAGGTATTCGTCGATCTTCTCGAGGAAGCCCATCGTGGTCAGCCATTTCTGGTCCGGACCGACAAGCAGCGCGAGGTCCTTGGTCATGTGACCATCCTCGACCGCCTGCACGCAGACCTTCTCGAGCGTTTCCGCGAAGGTCTGAAGCTGCGCGTTGCCGTCCAGCTTGGCACGGTGCTTCAGGCCACCGGTCCAGGCGAAGATCGAGGCGATGGAATTCGTCGAGGTCTCCTTGCCCTGCTGGTGCTGGCGGTAGTGCCGTGTGACCGTACCGTGGGCGGCCTCGGCTTCGACCGTCTTGCCATCGGGCGTCATCAGGATCGAGGTCATCAGACCCAGCGAACCGAAGCCCTGCGCGACCGTATCCGACTGCACGTCGCCGTCGTAGTTCTTGCAGGCCCAGACATAGCCGCCCGACCATTTCAGCGAGCTCGCCACCATGTCGTCGATCAGGCGATGCTCGTACCAGATGCCGGCTTCCTTGAACTTCTCGGCGAATTCTTCCTCGAAGACCTGCTGGAACAGATCCTTGAAGCGGCCGTCATAGGCTTTGAGGATCGTGTTCTTGGTCGACAGATAAACCGGCCAGCCCTTCATCAAGCCGTAGTTCAGCGAGGCCCGCGCGAAGTCGATGATCGACTTGTCGAGGTTGTACATGCCCATCACGACGCCTGCGTCAGGCGCCTGGAACACTTCCTTCTCGATCACTTCACCATCGTCGCCCACGAATTTCAGCGTGATCGTGCCCTTGCCGGGGAAGCGGAAATCGGTGGCCTTGTACTGGTCGCCATAGGCGTGACGGCCCACGACGATCGGCTTGGTCCAGCCGGGCACGAGGCGCGGGACGTTCTTGCAGATGATCGGCTCGCGGAAGATGACGCCGCCGAGGATGTTTCGGATCGTGCCGTTGGGCGAGCGATACATGCGCTTGAGGTTGAATTCCTCCATGCGCGCCTCGTCGGGGGTGATCGTCGCACATTTGACGCCGACGCCGTATTGCTTGATCGCCTCGGCCGCATCGACGGTGATCTGGTCGTCGGTCGCGTCGCGGCTCTCGATGCCGAGGTCGTAATATTTCAGGTCGATATCGAGATAGGGCAGGATCAGTTTCTGCTTGATGAAGTCCCAGATGATGCGGGTCATCTCGTCGCCGTCGAGTTCGACGACGGGGTTCTCTACCTTGATCTTGGTCATGCGCGTTCCTTTTCAGATCGGGCTTAATTCACGGGTTCGTGTGCCGGGGAGGCCGGGAATTGAAAGGGGCGGCCCGCGCCGCCCCCTGGTCTCAGTGCTCTCAGCCGATGATGGCGTTGAGCGTCTCGCTCGGGCGCATCACCGCGGCGAGCTTTTTCGGATCGGCGTGGTAGTAGCCGCCGATATCGGCGGGCTTGCCCTGAACCTCTGCCAGTTCGGCCACGATCTTCGCTTCGCCTTCGGCCAGCGCCTTGGCGATCGGGGCGAATTCGGCGGCCAGTTCGGCATCGTCGCCTTGCGCGGCGAGAGCCTCGGCCCAGTAGCGGGCGAACCAGTAGTGGCTGGCGCGGTTGTCGGGCTCGCCGACCTTGCGCGAGGGCGACCGGTCGTTGTCGAGAATGCCCTGCGTCGCGGTCTCGACCGTCTCGCCCAGCACGCGCGCTTTCGCGTTGTCGGTCTGGTCCGCGAAGAACTTGAAGCTCTCGCCGAGGGCGCAGAATTCGCCGAGGCTGTCCCAACGCAGGTGATTTTCCTCAACCAGCTGCTGAACGTGCTTGGGGGCCGAGCCGCCAGCGCCGGTCTCGAACAGACCGCCGCCCTGCATCAGCTTCACGATCGAGAGCATCTTGGCCGAGGTGGCCAGCTCCAGGATCGGGAACAGGTCCGTCAGGTAGTCGCGCAGCACGTTGCCGGTGATCGCGATAGTGTTCTCGCCCTTGGTGATGGTCTCGAGCGAGGCGATGGTCGCCTCACGCGGGGCCATGATCTCGAACTTGTCGGCCACGCCCTTGGCTTCCAGGATCGGCTTCACGTAGGAGATTAGCTCCGCATCGTGGGCGCGGGTCTCGTCGAGCCAGAAGATCGCGCGGTAGCCGGTCGCCTTCTGACGGTCGATGGCGAGGTTCACCCAGTCTTCGATCGGCGCCTTGCGGGCCGAGGCCGAACGCCAGATGTCGCCCTTCTTCACGTCATGCGAATGCAGGACCGTGCCGTCGTCCAGAACCATCTTCACGGTGCCGTCGTTCGGAATCTCGAAGGTGGTCGGGTGCGAGCCGTATTCCTCGGCTTTCTGCGCCATCAGGCCGATGTTCTGAACGGTGCCTGCGGTGGCGGGGTTCAGTTTGCCGTTGGCTTTGAAATACTCGATCGTCGCGTCATAGACCGGCGCGTAGGAGCTGTCCGGGATCACGCAGACGCAGTCGTGTTCCTTGTTGTCCGGGCCCCAGCCCTTGCCGCCGGCGCGGATCAGAGCGGGCATCGAGGCGTCGATGATGACATCGGAGGGCACGTGCAGGTTGGTGATGCCCTTGTCCGAGTTCACCATATACATCGGCGGACGCTGGTCGCGGACTTCCTCGATCGCAGCCAGGATTTCCGGCTCGCCCTTCACGCGCTCCAGCAGGTCGCCCATGCCCGAGGCCGGATCGACGCCGAGCGACTTCATCTTGTCACCGTATTTCTCGAAGACCGGCTTGAGCCATTCCTTCACCGCATGACCGAAGATGATCGGGTCGGAGACCTTCATCATCGTCGCCTTCATGTGCAGCGAGAACAGGACGCCTTCGTCCTTGGTCTTCTTGATTTCCTCGGCAAGGAAGGCGTCGAGCTTGTCAGCCGACATGTAGGTCGCGTCGACCACGGTGCCTTCGGGATAGCTCACGCCGTCCTTGAGAACGGTCTCGCCATCGGCGCCTTCCAGCACGATTTTCGCGGTGGCCGCCTTCGGCAGGGTGGCCGAGACTTCGTTCGAGAAGAAATCGCCTTCTGACATCGAGGCGACGCGGGTCTTGCTGTCGGCGGTCCACTCGCCCATGCGGTGCGGGTTGTTCTGCGCGAATTTCTTCACGGCAGCGGCGGCGCGACGATCCGAGTTGCCCTCGCGCAGCACCGGGTTCACGGCCGAGCCCTTGATCGAGTCGTATTTCGCGCGGACGGCTTTTTCCTCATCGGTCTTCGGCTCTTCCGGGTAATCGGGCAGGGCGTAGCCTTGGCCTTGCAATTCACGGACGGCAGCGACCAGCTGCGGCACCGAGGCCGAGATGTTCGGCAGCTTGATGACGTTGGCCTGCGGCGTTTTCACGTAATCGCCGAGCCAGGCCAGATCGTCCGACTGGCGTTGCTCTTCGGTAAGCGCTTCGGGGAAGGTGGCGAGGATGCGGCCCGCGAGCGAGATATCCTTGGTGCCCACCGAAATCCCGGCCGCTTGCGCGAATTTGCGCACGATCGGCAGCAGCGATGCGCTTGCCAGTTCCGGGGCCTCGTCGACCTTGGTGTAAATGATGTCAGGAGTGTTCTTGTCGCTCATGGCACAGCCCTCTTCGGTTGAAGCCTCGGTTTGCTGCCTCTTACCCGATTCAGATGCGCTTGGCTAGACGGTATGCGATTGTATACGGAGGTTGCCCGAAATCCCCATGCAACGGGCGCTGAGGGGCTGCACGCATCAGCTGCGCGCCGCGAACCAGCCTTCTACCCGATCGCGCACCCAGTCCCACACCGCGGGCGCGCCACGGGCGATCTTGGTGCCGATGCGCTCTTCGAGTTGGGTGAAGCTGACATCGTAATCGATCCACGATCCGCCGCCTGACTGGTGGTTCAGCAGGACCGGTTGCACCCGGTCGAGCGATTTCGCGAAGATCGCGTCGGGGGTCTCGTTGGCCTCGAATTCCTGCCACAGCGCCAGCATCGCTGCCCCCTGGTCCTCAGGCAGCAGTCCGAAGATGCGCTCGGCGGCGGCGGCTTCGGCCTTCTGGATGTCTTCCGCGCCATGCGCCGTGCCGCCTTGGCTGTGGATCGGCACGTCGCCCACGTCGATCTCGACCAGATCGTGCAGCAGGAGCATGCGGATCACCCGGTCGATCGAAACACCTTCGGGCGCCTGCTCGGCCAGTGTCAGCGCATAAAGCGCGAGCGACCAGCTATGCTCGCCGGAATTCTCAGGGCGCGATGCGTCGTGGATCGGCGTCGCGCGGGTCACCGATTTAAGTTTCTCGGCTTCGGCGAGGAAGGTGAATTGCTGATCGAGCCGGGTCATGAACGTCTCCAGAGCCGGGGCAGAAGCAGAAGAAGCGCCACGAAGGCGAACAGACCGCCCACGCGCCAGCTCATCGCGCGATCGGTATAGGCAGCACAGTCGAGGTTCGGCGCCGCGAAAGCGTAGAACAGAACCGTGCCGAAGATCGAGAAAACGACGATTCCCATGCCCAGAACCGGCGGTATCGCGCGGTTCGCGGCGGCGAGCAGGAGCCCGGTCCAGCCAAGCCAGAGCGGTACCGCCACGACGATCAGGTGCAGCGGCCGCGCAAGCAGGTCTGCAAGCCCGAGGCGCAACGCTTCGCCACGCGAATGCGATCCGGCCCAGTCGCCGTCGCAGAGCATCTGGCCTGCATGAAAGGCCGTCGCGATGATCAGCGACAAGGCGAGGGAGAGGGCTGCCGCGAAGAGGACGCGCGCGGCCCCCGGGCTCATGCCCCGGTCCCGGAATCCGGTGTTTTCGCCGCCGCCTGTGCGCGTTTTTCCAACTCCACCAGCTTGCGCTCGAAGAATTCGCGGCCGCGTTGCTCGGCCATGTGCAGGCGACAGGCGGTCATGTAGGCCTCCTGCAGGGAGGGCGACGACGTGCCGATATAGTTGCTCACCTCCATGAAGAGGCGATCGTCGTCGTATTTGCGCATCGCCTCCATCGTGTCGGTGGCGAGCTTTTCGGCCAGTTCGTCGATCAGCGCCATCAGCGCGTGCCCTCCGTCAGCCGGCGGCGCACATAGGTCTGAACGGTCTCGATCATCGGCTGCATATGGGCTTCTTCGTTCTTGAAGAAGTGGTCCGCGCCCTCGATGACCTCATGGGTGATCGTGATGCCCTTCTGCTCCTGCAGCTTGGAGACCAGCTGCTCGGTCTCTTTCGGCTGCGCGATCCGGTCGTTCGTGCCGTTGATGATCAGACCCGAGGACGGGCAGGGCGCAAGGAAGGAATAATCGTAATTGCCGGGGCCGGGCGAAGACGGGCCAGGCGGGGCAACGGAGATGAAGCCGGTAATCTCGGGGCGGCGCATCAGCAGCTGCATGCCGATCCACGCGCCGAAGGAATGGCCCGCGACCCAGCAATGCTTCGAGTTCGGGTTCATCGCCTGCAGGTAGTCCAGCGCCGAGGCGGCATCGGACAATTCGCCCACGCCTTGATCGTATTCGCCTTGGCTGCGGCCCACGCCCCGGAAGTTGAAGCGCAGAACCGTGAAGCCCATTTTGAAAAAGGCGTAGTGCAGGTTGTAGACGACGCGGTTGTTCATCGTGCCGCCGAACTGCGGATCGGGATGCAGGATGATCGCGATCGGCGCGTCGGGTGCGGGCTGCGGGTGGTAGCGCCCCTCGAGGCGACCTTCGGGACCGGGAAAAATGACTTCGGGCATCGTCTCTCGTTTTTATTGCGCCAGCTCTGGGTTCCGGGGCCGCCAGCGCATCCGCCTTTCTTGACGGGTCGGCGCGGCTGGCCTAGGAGAAAGCCACCCCCGGCGCCATGCCGGGAGATCGGGCATTGGTGGAGGTAATCGGCCCTCGCGCTTGCGTCAATGCTTTAGCAATGATTCACTCCTGCGCGGGCAGAGTTTTCGGGCCGATTTGCGGTCAAATACGGGTTCGGATGGGTCTCGGACCGGGGAGGGTGCATGAAACTGTCGACGAAAGGCCGTTACGCGATGGTCGCGCTGGTCGATCTGGCGCTGGCGGGCGAAGGCAGCCGGACCTCGCTGGCGGCGCTGTCCGAGCGTCAGGATATCTCGCTGCCTTATCTGGAGCAGCTCTTCGTGCGGCTGCGCCGGGCGGGGCTGGTGAATTCGGTCCGCGGCCCCGGCGGGGGCTACCGTCTTGCGCGCACGCCCGCGGAAATCCGCATCTCGGAGATCTTCGAGGCCGTGGACGAGACCGTCTCGGCGATGCATGTCGGCGCCGGCGCCTCGGGCGCGATTTCGGGCTCGCGGGCGCAGTCGATGGCGAACCGGCTGTGGGAGAGCCTCTCGGCGCAGGTCTTCGTCTTCCTGCATCAGACGACGCTCGAAGACGTGGTGAAGAACCAGCTCAAACCCTGTCCGGCGGTGCCGAGCCTGTTTTCGGTCGTCGACGAGTGATCCCGTCCGCCCGGGCATGATGGTCGCTCGCGGGCGCTCCGCGGGGGATATTTTCGCCGAGGCGAAGGCACGCCCTTTCTTCTTCGGCTTGGGTCAAATATCCCCGCCGGAGGCATCCGACATTTCATTCACGCGGAGCGTATCATGGCGCGCAGCTATCTCGACTGGAACGCGACAACGCCGCTGAGGCCCGAGGCCCGTGCGGCGATGATCGAGGCGATGGACGTGGTCGGCAACCCATCCTCCGTGCATTCCGAGGGGCGTGCCGCGAAGGCACTGATGGAGCGGGCGCGCAATCAGGTGGCGGCCGCCTTGGGCGCAGAGGGACAGGACGTGATCTTCACCTCCGGCGCCACGGAAGCCGCCGCCTTGGCGCTGGCCGGGCGCGAAGTCCATTGTGCGGGCGTCGAGCATGACGCGGTGCGCAGCTGGTGCGTGGAGGACCTGCCTGTGGACCGGGCAGGGCGGATCACCGTCACCGATCCCGCAAATTCGGCGCTGCAGCTGGCCAATTCCGAGACCGGCGTGGTGCAGGAGTTGCCCGAAGGCCTGTATCTGAGCGATCTCACCCAAGGGTTTGGCAAGATCCCGTTTGCGTTCAACTGGCTCGGCACCACCTGCGGCATCGTTTCGGCGCATAAGCTGGGCGGGCCGAAAGGCGTCGGCGCGCTGATCGTGAAGCGCGGCACGGATATCGCGGCGCAACTCAAGGGCGGCGGTCAGGAGATGGGGCGCCGCGCCGGCACCGAGAACCTGATCGGTATCGCGGGCTTCGGTGCGGCAGCCGAGGCCGCCTCGCGTGATCTTGAGGGCGGAATCTGGCGCGAGATCGAAAAACTTAGAAACATTCTAGAAAACGCCATTGCGGATCGGGCAAGCGAGACTATTTTTGTCGGGAATGAATCGCGCAGGCTTCCGAACACGTCCTGCTTCATCACGCCCGGCTGGAAGGGCGAGACGCAGGTGATGCAAATGGACCTGGGCGGGTTCGCGGTCTCCGCAGGCTCCGCGTGTTCGAGCGGAAAGGTCAAAAGCTCCGCCGCGCTGGTCGCGATGGGCTTTTCGGAAACCGAGGCGGGATCGGCATTGCGGGTCTCGCTGGGGCCGCAGAGCCGCGAAGAAGATGTCATGCGTTTCGCCGAACACTGGCTGAAATGCGAAGCGAAACACCGCGCACGGCGCGGGTAAGAGATGGGAGAGCCGGATATGGCGGGCGTTGATCAGGTGGAAGTACGTGAAGGCGTCGATCGCGAGACGGTCGAGACCGTCCAGAATATGGGCACCTACAAATACGGCTGGAACACCGATATCGAGATGGAATACGCGCCGAAAGGCGTGAACACGGATATCGTCCGCCTGATCTCGGACAAGAACAAAGAGCCCGAGTGGATGACCGAATGGCGTCTGCAGGCTTTCTCGCGCTGGGAAGATATGCCCAAGCCGAACTGGGCGCTGCTGAAGGTTCCGGAAATCGACTTCCAGGACCAGTACTACTACGCGCGCCCGAAAAGCATGGTCGAGAAGCCCAAGTCGCTCGACGAGGTCGACCCCAAGCTGCTCGCGACCTATGAAAAGCTCGGCATTCCGCTGAAGGAACAGATGATCCTCGCGGGCGTCGAAGGGGCGGAGGACATCAACCTCGAAGATCGCCAGATCGCGGTCGATGCGGTGTTCGACAGCGTCTCCGTAGGCACGACCTTCAAGGACAAGCTGGCCGAAGCGGGCGTGATCTTCTGCTCGATCTCGGAAGCGATCCAGGAACACCCGGAGCTGGTGAAGAAATATCTCGGCTCTGTCGTGCCGCAGGGTGACAACTTCTACGCAGCGCTGAACTCCGCCGTGTTCTCGGACGGCTCCTTCGTCTACGTGCCGCCGGGCGTGCGCTGCCCGATGGAACTGTCGACCTATTTCCGCATCAACGCGGAGAATACCGGGCAGTTCGAGCGCACCCTGATCATCGCAGACAAGGGCTCCTACGTGTCCTATCTCGAAGGCTGCACCGCGCCCAAGCGCGACACCGCGCAGCTGCACGCGGCCGTGGTCGAGATCATCGTCGAGGAAGACGCCGAGGTGAAATATTCCACGGTGCAGAACTGGTTCCCGGGCGATGAAGACGGCAAGGGCGGCATCTACAACTTCGTCACCAAGCGCGCCGATTGCCGCGGCGACCGCGCCAAGGTGATGTGGACGCAGGTCGAGACCGGCTCCGCGATCACATGGAAATACCCGTCCTGCATTCTGCGCGGCAACGAAAGCCAGGGCGAGTTCTACTCTATCGCCATCGCGAATAACTGGCAGCAGGCCGATACCGGCACCAAGATGATCCATCTCGGCAAGGACACCCGCTCGCGGATCGTGTCCAAGGGGATCTCGGCCGGTCAGGCGCAGAACACCTATCGCGGTCTCGTCTCGATGCACCCGAAAGCGACCGACTCGCGCAACTATACGCAATGTGACTCGTTGCTGATCGGCGACAAATGCGGCGCGCACACGGTTCCCTATATCGAGGTGAAGAACAACTCGAGCCGGGTCGAGCACGAGGCCACCACCTCGAAGGTCGATGATGACCAGCTGTTCTATTGCCGCGCCCGCGGGATGGACGAGGAAGAGGCCGTGGCGCTCGTCGTCAACGGGTTCTGCCGCGAAGTCCTTCAGGCGCTGCCGATGGAATTCGCGATGGAAGCTCAAAGCCTTGTGGCGATCTCGCTGGAGGGGAGCGTCGGGTGATCTTCAGGCGCGCAAATATCGAAATTGCCGAGGATCTGCCCCATTTCGGGCATAATCCTTATGCATGTCTTAACCTGTCCAAATGGATAGGTGAGGACCATGACGATATCGAGCGCCAGCTTCAACGATCGCCTCGCGCGGATCGAGAAAACGCGGAAATCGGCGAAGGGCCGGATTCAGCTGCATATCGGCGATCAGGAAGCCTGGGTGACCAACGATTCCGCGATGCTGCGTCGGGTCATCGCCAAGCCGCGTCACTCGCGGCTGGCCGTGTTCAAGGTCCTGCCCGCGCTGATGGTCGGCGCGATCGGGATGATGATCGTGACGGCGCTCAAGATGCGCTTTCTGACGCCGGAACTCGCCGAGAAGGTCGGCTCCAACCCGGATCTGGTCCTCGTGGTCGCGGCAGTGCTGACGGCCTTCGGGCTGGGCATGGTGCTGCGGCTCGCCTCGGTGAAACTGATGGCGGTGCAGCTGCTGGGCGTCGCGCTGGCCTTCGTGGGGCTGCACAATATCGCGTTCTGGGAACCGGATATGGCGGCGCTCGCCTTCACGCCCGACTGGGTGGAGCAGCAGACCGCGCAATTCGAGCCGCGCACACTGCGCTACGCCGAGACAACCATCCGCTTCTGACCCCATGCGCGCCCGCCGCGGCCCGTAAGGGTCGCCAAGGGGGAGAGCGCGCATGATCGTCACCACCACACCCACCATCGAGGGTCGCCCGATCGCGACCTATCATGGCATCGTCGTGGGCGAGGCCATCATGGGCGCCAATGTCGTCCGCGATATCTTCGCGCAGGTCACCGACATCATCGGTGGCCGCTCCGGCGCTTACGAATCCAAATTGCAAGACGCGCGCGCCACGGCGCTCGGCGAGCTTGAAGACCGCGCCCGCGAGCTGGGCGCGAATGCCGTTGTCGGCGTCGATCTCGACTACGAGGTCGTCGGCCAATCCATGCTAATGGTGTCGGCCTCCGGCACCGCTGTAACCGTATCCTGAGGAAGAACCATGCTTGATATCAAGAACCTGCACGTCAAACTGGAAGAAGAGGACAAGCAGATCCTCAAGGGCGTCAACCTGAGCGTCGAGTCCGGCAAGGTCCATGCGATCATGGGTCCGAACGGGTCCGGTAAGTCCACGCTGTCCTACGTGCTCTCGGGCCGCGATGGCTACGAGGTCACCGAAGGCGAGGCGCATCTCAACGACACCGACCTGCTCGATTCCGAGCCCGAAGAGCGCGCGGCGGCAGGCCTGTTCCTCGCGTTCCAATACCCGGTGGAAATTCCCGGCGTCGGCAACATGACCTTCCTGCGTACCGCGCTCAACGCACAGCGCAAGGCCCGCGGCGAGGAGGAAATCTCCGCTGGCGACTTCCTGAAACTGGTGCGCGGCAAGGCGAAATCGCTCAAGATCGACGCCGATATGCTGAAGCGCCCGGTCAATGTCGGCTTCTCGGGCGGTGAGAAGAAGCGTAACGAAATCCTTCAGATGGCGATCCTCGAGCCGAAAATGTGCATCCTCGACGAGACCGACTCCGGCCTCGACGTCGACGCGATGCGTCTCGTGGCCGAAGGCGTGAACGCGCTGCGCGACGAGGGCCGTTCCTTCCTCGTCATCACGCACTACCAGCGCCTGCTCGACCATATCAAACCCGATGTCGTCCACATCATGGCGGATGGCCGCATCATCGAGACCGGCGGGCCGGAACTGGCTCTCGAGGTCGAGAAGAACGGCTATGCCGACCTGCTCGCGAAACACGGGATCTCGGAGGTGATGGCGTAATGTCGGCAGTCGAGAAAATGACCCCCGCCGAGACGCGGCTGGCGCGCGTTTCTCTGCCCGAGGGCTTCGGGCCGCAACGTCGCGCCGCGCTGGACCGTCTGAACGCGATGGGCCTGCCGGGCCGTCGCGACGAATACTGGCGCTGGACCAACCCGACCGATTTCATCGCGCCCGATCCGGTGCCCGCCGCGCCCTTCGCGGATGACGAGCCCGAAATTTTCGGGGAAATCGATCGGCTGAAGATCGTATTCCGCGACGGTGTTTTCGATGCCGAGGCCTCCGACGATCTGGCGATGTCCGGTGTCGAAATCCTGCGTCTGGCCGATGCGCCCGACGTGAACTGGGCCAGCAGCCTTTACGGCACGCTGGAAGCCAACGGTCAGGATCCGGTGAAGCGTCCCTTCGCGGCGCTCAACACCGCGTCGGCGACCGATGGCGTTCTGATCCGCGTGACCGGTGCCGCCGAGAAACCCGTGAGCCTGATTTATACCCATGAGTCAGAGAGTTCCGACCCGATCCTTCATCACCTCGTGAAGCTGGAAGAGGGCGCGGAGATCACGGTTCTGGAGAACGGCCCGGCCGGGGCGCGCTTCAACCAGCTGATGGAAGTGGATGTCGCGAAACACGCGAAATTCCACCACATCCGCGTGCAGGGCCGCGACCATGAGCGTCGTGCGATCACCTCGATCTTCACCCGCGTCGCGGAAGAGGGCCTGTTCAAGAGCTTCACGCTGACCTCGAACGGGGTGCTGACGCGCAATGAATGCGTGATCGACATCGTGGGCGACGACGCGAACGCCCATGTCGCGGGCGCGGCTCTTGGCGATGGCAAGACCGGCAAGTTCCACCACGACGACACCGTCTTCATCACCCACGGGGCCGAGCGCGGCGAGAGCCGTCAGGTCTTCAAGAAAGTGCTGAAGAACGGCGCCGAGGGCATCTTCCAGGGCAAGATCCTCGTGAAGCCGGGCGCGCAGAAGACCGATGGCTACCAGATCAGCCAGTCGCTGCTGCTCGACGAGAACAGCCAGTTCCTCGCGAAGCCGGAACTCGAAATCTACGCCGATGACGTGCAGTGTTCGCACGGCTCGACCACCGGCGCGATCGACGAGACGGCGCTTTTCTACCTGCGCTCGCGCGGCGTGCCGGAAGAGGAAGCCACCGCGCTTCTGGTTCTGAGCTTCGTGGCCGATGCCATTGAAGAGATTGAGGAAGAGCGGTTCCGCGATGCGATCCTCACCCGGTTGGAAGGGTGGCTTTCGCGCCATCGCGGCTGAGGCGCCGCGATGTCCGCGACCGACGATATCCGGCGCAGCTACCGGCGTCCGCGCGTGGTGATGCGCGAGCATCTCGCGCGCCCGGCTTCTGAGCCGCGCGCGCTGGTCTTCCTGCTTGCGGCGCTGACCGTGATCTTCATCGCGCAATGGCCGCGGTTGTCGCGGATCGCCCATGAGATGCCCGACCAGCCGATGGTCGGGCTGATGATGGGCACGGTGCTGGCGCTGCTGGCCACCGTGCCCGTTTTCTACGCGATTGCGGCATTGAGCCACCTTGTGCTGCGCCTCCTTGGCGGGCAGGGAAGCTGGTATGGTGCGCGCGTCGCGCTGTTCTGGTCGCTTCTGGTGGTCTCGCCGCTGATGCTGCTGCAAGGGCTGGTCGCGGGGTTCATCGGACGCG
Organism: Thioclava sp. F1Mire-8; assembly: GCF_002213165.1. Classification (NCBI taxonomy): domain Bacteria; kingdom Pseudomonadati; phylum Pseudomonadota; class Alphaproteobacteria; order Rhodobacterales; family Paracoccaceae; genus Thioclava; species Thioclava sp. F1Mire-8. Next base: position 474,574 of record NZ_NBNY01000001.1, read on the forward strand.
GCGCGGAACTTTCGCTCGTCTCCGCGCTTGTGACCGTAGCCTTCGTCCTGCTATGGGGCGCAGCGTTGCGGGTGGTGGAATTCGAAGGAAAAACAAACTGATGCAGCCCGACCTTAAAGAATGGCTTATCCGCAGCTTCACCGATCCCAAATCGGTTGCGCGCGATTTGATCGGGCTGAATCTGAGCGGCAATGCGCGGTTCATGGCGATGGTGCTGGTTGTCGTGATGACGGCGATCCTCGGCACGCTCGCGCAGCTGGTGTTCTCGTTCATCACCAAGGTCGATATCGGCACGGTGACGCCGCCGCTGACCGTCGTGGGGCTGCAGGCAGCCCTTCTGGTCTATGGCGCCTTCGCCATGTCTTTCGTCGGCCAACGCTTTGGCGGGAATGGGAAATTCTCGGATGCGCTGCTGCTTCTGACCTGGATTGAATTCGTTCTGATGATAGGTCAGATGATCCAGGTCGTGCTTATGGTGTTCTTCCCGATCTCGGCCACTCTGATGTCGGTGCTGCTGGTGGCGCTGATGTTCTACTTGCTGGTGCAGTTCACGATGGTTCTGCACGGGTTCGAAAACCCCTTGGCGACCGGCTTCGGGGTTATCTTGACCTTTCTGGGCTCGGCGATGATCGCGGGGATCGTGCTGGTCTCGACCGGCCTCGTGCAAATGCCCGCAGACCCCGCGTCACTCTGAGGTGCTCCATGTATGATATCGAAAAAATCCGCGCGGATTTCCCGATCCTGACGCGAGAAGTGAACGGCAAGCCGTTGGTTTACCTCGATAACGGGGCCTCGGCGCAGAAGCCGCGCGTCGTGATCGACGCGATGACGCAGATGTACGAGCACGACTATTCCAATGTGCATCGCGGGCTGCATACGCTGTCCAATATCGCGACCGAGAAATACGAGAGCGTGCGCGGGATCGTCGCGCGCTTCCTGCATGTCGCAGATGAAGAGCAGATCGTGTTCACCACCGGCTCGACCGAGGGGATCAACCTCGTGAGCTACGCCTGGGGGGCGCCGAACCTCGAGCCGGGCGACGAGATCATCCTGTCGGTGATGGAGCACCACGCCAATATCGTGCCGTGGCATTTCCTGCGCGAGCGGCAGGGCGTGAAGCTGGTCTGGGTGGAGCCCGAGGCCGATGGCTCGCTGCCGCCCGAAAAGGTGCTGGAGGCGATCACGCCGCGCACCAAGCTGATCGCGATCACGCATATGTCGAACGTGCTGGGCACCCGGGTCGATGTGAAACCGATCGCGCAGGCAGCGCGCGCCCGCGGGATCGCCACGTTGGTCGATGGCTCGCAGGCGGCAGTGCATGGCCCCGTCGACATCGACGATCTGGGCTGCGATTTCTATGTCATTACCGGACATAAGCTATACGGGCCAAGCGGTTCCGGGGCGCTCTTCATTCACCGCGACCGGATGCTCGAGATGCGCCCATTCCTTGGCGGCGGCGACATGATCGACACCGTTACCCGCGATACGGTGATCTACAACACGCCGCCGATGAAATTCGAGGCGGGCACGCCCGGCATCGTGCAACAGATCGGCATGGGCGTCGCCCTCGATTACCTGATGGGGATCGGGATGGAGAACATCGCCGAGCATGAGCGCGACCTGCGCGACTACACGGCCGAGAAACTGAGCGGGCTGAACTGGCTCAACCAGCAGGGCACCGCGCCCGACAAGGGCGCGATCTTCTCGCTCACGCTGAACGGGCCGGCGCATCCGCATGACATCTCGACCATCCTCGACAAGCGGGGCGTCGCGGTGCGCGCGGGGCAACATTGCACCGGGCCGCTGATGGAATGGCTGGGCGTTTCCGCCACGGCGCGCGCGTCTTTCGGGATGTACAACACCCGCGAAGAGGCCGATGCGCTGATTTCCGCGCTGGAACTCTGCCACGATCTGCTAGGCTGAGGCGACCGCCCGGGCGAGAGACTTGCTTTTGCTGCGACGCAGCATAACTCTGCGGCAGGGAGGCGGGCAGCGAAAGGGCCGAGCCGATGAACCGCAAGAGCATCAATCTCGCATTGCAGGGCGGGGGCGCACATGGCGCGTTCACCTGGGGCGTTCTCGACCGATTTCTGGATGAAGAGTGGCTGGACTACGCGGCGATCTCCGGCACCTCTGCCGGGGCGCTGAACGGGGCCGCGTTCAAGGCGGGCTATGCGCGGAGCGGTCGCCAAGGCGCGCGCGAGTCGCTCGACGAACTTTGGAGCCAGGTGGCAGAAAGCGTCGATCTGCGGCTCGAGCGGTTGATGCCCGCGCAAGTGCCCGGCTCCGAGGCGCTGAAACGCTGGTTCGACGCTTTCACCCCTGCAGCCTTCATCGACGGCATATCGCGCGTCTTTTCGCCCTATGATGCAGGGCCGTTCTACGTCAATCCGCTGAGCTCGGTGGTCGAACGGTTCCGATATCGCGATGTCTGCGCGGAAGAGGGGCCACGGCTGCATGTCTCGGCGACCAATGTGCGCACCGGCAAGGTCCGTGTCTTCACCGGCGAAGAAATTACAGCGGATGCCATCCTCGCCTCGGCCTGCCTGCCCGAGATTTTCCAGGCGGTCGAGATCGACGAACCGAAGACGGGTCGGACAGAGGCGTATTGGGATGGCGGCTATACCGGCAATCCGCCGCTTTTCCCGCTGTTCGAACCCGCCTATCCGCGCGACGTTGTGGTGATTTCGATCAACCCCCTCTGGCGCGACGAGATCCCCCGGACGCCCGCGCAGATCGACGAGCGGATCAACGAAATCAGCTTCAACACCTCGCTGCTACGGGAATTGCGCGCGATCAATTTCGTGCATCGGCTGATCCGCGAAGACCGGCTGCCGGAGGGGTCGATGAAGGATGTGCTGATCCACATGATCGCCGATGACGACGTCATGACCGAGCTGGGTGCGAAGTCCAAAATCCTTCCCGAATGGGGGATGCTGGCAAAGCTGAAACTGGCAGGCCGGGCGGCGGCGGATCGCTGGCTCGAAGCTCACGCCGACAAGATCGGCAAAGAGGCGTCGACCGACCTTCAGGCGTTGTTCGACTGAATCTTCGCCTTCGACTTGCGCGGCTCCTTCACCGGTTTGGGCTGCGGATAGACGAGACCCGCCGAGATGATCAGCTTCGCCGCATCCTCGACCGACATCTGGAGATAGGTGACCTTCGATTCCGGCACGAAGAGCAGGAAGCCCGAGGTCGGGTTCGGCGTCGTCGGCAGGAACACCGAGATCAGCGGGTCGCCGTCCTCGGCCTGTGCCGCGATCTCGCCCTTCGCGGTCGACGACACGAAGGCGATCGCCTTCAGGCCCTCGCTCGGATACTCGATGATGCAGGCGCGGTCGAACTTGCCCTCGGACTGGCTGAGCACCGTTTCCGCGATCTGCTTGAGACCGTTATAGACCGTGCGCACGAAGGGCAGCCGGTCGACGATGCTTTCGCCGAAGCGGATCATCGTGCGGCCGAAAAAGCCCTTCGCGAGCCAGCCGACGATGACCGTGAATACCAGGAAGATGATGACGCCGAGCCCGCGTACATTGATGCCGATATAGCGTTCGGGGCGCAGCTCGGGCGGCACCAGCGGCAGCACCCAGCCGTCGACCCAACCGGCCATCGTCCACATCAGCCAGATCGTCAGGCCGATCGGCGCGACGACGATCAACCCGGTAAAGAAGGAGGCGCGCAGCGCGCCGAAACGCGAGCGGCGGCGCGGATGGGAATCGTCTTTGGTCATGTCAGGATGCGCCCTCTCGTGGCGATGCGTTGCCTGCTATCTAGGCAGCGCCGCCACGATGAGCAATGGTCCGCGTATCAGGCGCCGCGAGCTGTGATGATTTCGCCCGCGATTGCGGCAGCCAGACGGGCATTGTTCAGAACGAGGGCGATATTGGCCTCGAGCGAGCGGCCTTCGGTCAGTTCGAAGATGCGCGACAGCAGGAAAGGCGTGACGGCCTTCGCCGCGATGCCCTGCGCCTCGGCCTCGCTCAGCGCCTGTTCGATCACCGGCACGATCTCTTCGCGGGCAATCTCGGCTTCTTCGGGGATCGGGTTCGCGATCAGCTGGCCGCCTGGCAGACCGAGCGACGCGCGCGCGAGTTGCGACTTGGCGATCTCGGCGGCGCTATCGGCGCGCAGCGGCGCGGGAAGGCCGGAATTGCGCGACCAGAAAGCGGGGAAGGCGTCTTGCCCGTAGGCGATGACCGGGACGCCGTGGGTCTCCAGCACTTCGAGCGTCTTCGGCAGATCGAGGATCGCCTTCGCACCGGCCGCCACCACGCTGACCGGAGTCTGTGCCAGTTCCAGAAGGTCCGCGGAGATGTCGAAGCTGTCTTCGGCACCGCGATGGACGCCGCCGATCCCGCCGGTGGCGAAGACGTCGATGTCCGCGAGGTTCGCGCAGATCATCGTCGCGGCGACGGTGGTGGCCCCGGTCGCGCCCTTCGCGAGGCACACCGCCAGATCGGCGCGGCTCACCTTCATCGCGTCCTTGGTCTGCGCGAGCTGCTCCAGTTCCTCCGGCTCCAGCCCGATATGGATCTTGCCGCCCATCACCGCGATCGTGGCCGGTACCGCGCCCGCCTTGCGGATCTCGGCCTCGACCGCCTGCGCGGTTTCAAGATTCTGCGGATAGGGCATCCCGTGGGTAATGATCGTCGACTCCAGCGCGACGATGGGACGGTTTAGTGCTTTCGCATCAGCGACTTCGGCGGCGAAGGTGAGGGGGGCGGTCATGTGGCCAGTTCTCCGGAAACGTAGCGCGCGGCGGCGGTCAGAGCGCGCTCCAGCGCCTCCTCACGACCCGCGCCGCGCTGTTCGGCCACGAGATGCGCGGCCATGAAAGTATCACCCGCGCCGGTCACGCGGGTCACGAGGACGGGGGGCGGTGCCGAGGCGATCACGTTGCCCGCGACAGCACTTCCGTCGGCGGCCGCCTTGCCGCCATCCGTCACGAGCACGCGCTGCGCCCCGCGCTCCAGTAGCGTTTCGGCGGCGTGCTGGGCGCTGTCGAAGCGGCCCTGGCACAGGATGCCCGCCTCTTCGAGATTGACGTAAAGCGTCGCCGCCGGATGCGTCAGAAGTGGCATCAACCTTTCCGCCTTGCCGGGGCTGGCAGGCGCCACGCGCAGGTCGGCCTTGGCGAACAGAGGCGAATGCGCGATCTGGCTGAGCAGAGCCTCGGTCAGGTTGCCGTCGAGTGCGATGGCGCCGGTCCACGGCTCGTTTTCGGTGCCGAGCCGCCCGTCGGAAAGCGGTGCGAGGATCTTCTCGCCCGCAGCCTCGAGCGAATGCGCATCCGCGATCGCCGCGATCAGCCCGTTCGCCCCTTCGATCGCCATGTAGCGGTCGGTCGGCAGATCGTCGGAGCGGTAGAGATAGCTGCAATCGACGCCCAGCACCTCGGCGGTCCGGATCAGGTCGTTGCCCTGGCTGTCGCGCCCAAGCGCGGTGAGTACGGCCGGTTTCAGCCCGAACCGATGGAGCGTCATCGCGATGTTCATCGCAACGCCGCCGGGCAGCCGCTCGATCCGCCCCGGCACGTCGGAGCCCTCGTGCATATGCACCGAGGCGCGGCCGATGATGTCCCACAGGACCGAACCGATGCACAGAATATCAGGTCTGGATTCGCTCATGCGCGGTTCTTGGCGCGGTTTCGGGAGCGGGGCAAGGGGGCTTGGCCCCCGCTCGGGTGGCTCAGGCGCGGCGCGACTTGAGGAACGCCCAGAGCCAGATGCCCGCAAGAACGAGCGAGCCGATTGCGTTGAGGTTCGCCATGGTGATGCCGAAGATGTCCCACGGAATCTCGTCGCAGCGCACCAGCGGGGCCTCGTTTATCTGCTTGAGCAGGTCGGCGGCGGAGACGGTGGTGTCGACGCCATTCGAGGTGCAATCGGTCGGACCTTGGAAGATCTTCCGCTCGACGCCCGAATGATAGAAGCCCAGCACCGAGGTCGTCAGCGCCGCCAGCATGCCCAGAAGCGCAGTCCAGCCCGGCAGGCGGAAGGCGAGGATCGCAAGTCCGATCAGGATTGCGACCAGATGCGGCCAGCGTTGCAGCAGGCACAGGTGGCAGGGCGCATAGCCCAAGGCCTGAAACACGAAGGCCCCGGCCAGCACGACGGCGGAACCAGCGGCGGCGAGGCCGACGAGGCCGCGGAAAGAGGTCAGGGTTTGCAGGCGATCTTGCATCGGAGGCCTCAGAGATATTTCAGGAGATAGAACCCGCCGATCAGCAGGATGACGAAGATAGTGAAGAGCGGGCCGAGCCAACGTTCGATGAAGGTCTTGATCGGCTCGCCGAATTTCCAAAGGAGGCCAGCGACCACGAAGAAGCGCAGCGCGCGGGCGATGAAGGAGACGCAAAGGAAGAGAACCGGGCTCAGGTTCGTGGCGCCCGCGAAGATCGTGATCACCTTATAGGGGAAAGGCGTGACACCTGCGATCAGCACGGCCCAGCCGCCCATCTGGTTGAACCGGGCGGCGAGTGTGTTGAAATCGTCCGCCTTGCCGTAGAAGTCCAGCACCGGCCTGCCGATCGCGTCCATGAAACCATAACCGATCAGGTAGCCCAGACAGCCGCCCGCGACCGACGACAGCGTCGCCACCAGCGCGATGCGCCAAGCCGCCCAGGGCCGGGCGAGGATCATCGGGATCATCAGGACATCCGGAGGGATCGGGAAGACCGAGGCCTCGATGAAGGCGACGGCGGCGAGATACCACATCGCATGCGGGTGGCTCGCGCGGGCCATCGTCCAGTCGTAGATGCGGCGGATCATGGCGGCATCCTTTTCCTTGCTGCTCGGATCGCTTCATCTCCCGCGCGGGCCGCAAGGTCAAGTCACGCGCGTCGCACCTTTGCTTTTGCGGGCCTCGCGCTAGACTTCACGAAAAAGCGAGGGAGGCATTCGCAAATGCAATGGCGTGGACGGCGCGGCAGCCGCAATATCGAGGACCGGCGCGGCCAGCGCAGGGCAGGGGGCGGCGCAATCCGTCTGGGCGGCGGCGGCCTCGGTGTGGTCGCGATCATCGTGGTGGCCTATTTCCTCGGGATCGATCTGACGCCGCTGCTCGATGGCGGTGCGGGCTCGGGGCCGGTGATCACGCAATCGGGCGAGCTGAGCGAACGCGAGAAGGCGATGGGTGATTTCGTCTCGGTGACGCTGGCCGATACCGAGGAGGTCTGGCAGGGCGTGTTCCAATCCGACCTGGGACGGCAATACGATCCGGCGGTGCTGGTACTCTTTAGCGGGGTCACGCAATCGCCCTGCGGCAATGCGAGCGGCGCGACGGGGCCGTTCTACTGTCCGGGCGATCAGAAAATCTATCTCGATACGGCGTTTTTCGACACGCTGAGCCAGCAGCTCGGCGCGCGGGGCGATTTCGCCGCCGCCTATGTCGTGGCGCATGAGGTGGCCCACCACGTTCAGGACGAGCTGGGGATTCTCGGTAAGGTTAACGAAGTGCGCGCGCAAAGCTCCGAGGCGCAGGCTAATGCGCTCTCGGTGCGCATCGAGTTGCAGGCCGATTGCTTCTCAGGGATCTGGGCGCGCCGCGCCGAAGATCAGATCGGCGCGATCGAGCCGGGCGACATCGCGGAGGCCATGAACGCCGCGGCACGGATCGGGGACGATACGCTGCAACGCGAGGCTGGCCGGGTGCCGATGCCCGACAGCTTCACCCATGGCAGTTCCGCTCAACGGCAACGCTGGTTCGAGCGGGGCTATCTGAGCGGTGAGCTCAAACAATGCGACACGTTTTCAACGCGTAACCTCTAAGCGTACTTGCCTCGGGCGCGGCTGCGCGCTAGAGGATTCGGACTGGGCCCGAGTGGCGGAATGGTAGACGCAGCGGATTCAAAATCCGCCGCTGCAAGGCGTGTCGGTTCGAGTCCGACCTCGGGCACCAGACCTTCCGCAAAATGACAGATCCGCGCGCCGATGGTGACCCGGCCGGCGCATCTTTGTTCCTATGTCTTGTCGGGGCCGCATTTTCCGGGCTCGCAAGACTTTGTCCAAATTTGGCGTCATCGTGAAAAGCGGCGTCTTGGAACGTGGTTAGCAAAAGATGATTCGAAGTAATCTCGTTTCGTTCTCAGAACAAACGGGCGCGAGATACCGGATTGCTGCGCGGTCGAGGACAATTAAGACTTATCCGTGGGAGAAATATCGCTGCGATTGGGGTCATCCCAGGAAACAAACTCGCCCGGTTATTGTCGCTAAATCGAAAACAGTTTTTCGCCTTTCGCAACGGGTCCGACAAATACCTTTCAACCACCGGTTTAAATGTGGCGAAACTTAGGCATGGTTCCTGTCTAAAAAGATAGGTCGATCTTTTGGTAAACGGAAACGGTGTTTAAAAACAGTCACTTCGCGATTCGGATTATTGATGACCGTTTCCCGGGCATTTCCTCGAAATGAGGCAAGAAAGCGGCAAATTCCCCTTTTCTTTGTGGCGGTCGCGAGGGCAGATTGAGGCCAAGCCCTGCTGGGGGGCGATTGGCCATGGGGGTGGCCAAAGAGAAGAGTTGTCGAAAGAGAGCTCGCCCGGCGCTGCCAAGGGGACCGATCCATAACGGCCTCGACCATGAGGGCAAAGGAGACGCAGAGCGATCTGCGGCGACTTTGCCGGCAGCGCCCGCGCGCGCCGACGCTGGCCAATTCTTCTCAAAAAACACGTTCGGACTTCGGATCCGGACACGTCACGGCGCCGCCGCTTTGCGCCCTAGGGAAGATACGCCACGGCGCGGGGCCAGGGAGCCAAGCGGACGGCAAAGGAGAGTTGGGGATGACTTATTTCTACTATCATCACGACGACGATGATTGCGACAAGAATTCCGATCCGAATGCTACCAACGACAGCGCGAGCGTTAAGTACAATACCGCGCAGACGATCGCCGTTCTCGCGAATGACAGCGACCCCGATGGCGACCCGCTCAAGGTGCAGTGGGCGAGCGACCCGGCGCATGGCTCGGTCACGGTGAATGCCGATGGCACGATCACCTACACGCCCGATCCCAACTATTCCGGCACCGACAGCTTTACCTACAAGATCTATGACGGGCAGGGCGGCTACGACACCGCGACCGTTACGATCAACGTGAGCGCGCCCGACGGTATCGTCGAAGGCACCTCCGGCGGCGACCTGATAGACGATCATTACACCGGCGATCCCGAAGGCGACATGGTCGACAATAACGACGCGATCCTTCCGGGCGCCGCGCCGAATGACGACTACATCATCGCGGGCGACGGCAATGACACGGTCTATGCCGGTCAGGGCGACGACTCCGTCGAGGGCGGCCAGGGCGACGATCTGATCTATGGCGAGGGCGGCAACGACACGATCTCGGGCGACGCCGGGAACGACACGATCTACGGCGACAACGATCCGGCCGGTGGCCCCGCGGCCGATCCGGTCTCGGAAACCGTGGACTGGAGCCATTTCCAGACCGATTGCGGCGAGGTGAAGGACCAGACTGTCGATCTGGGCGAGACCAAGGTCCATTTCGACTTCCAGTCGCAGGATTACGGGGCGAAGGCGACGCTGACGACCTCTGCGCAATATACCGAAGCGGGCGAGAACTTCGACAGCTGCTCGGCACTGCAGCTCTACGGTGCGGGCGGCGATTGCGAAGGCGGTGTGTCGCCGACCTCGACGACCGTCCTGACTTTCTCTTCGGACAATAGCGATTACACCGGTGAGGTTCAGGGGCTGAGCTTCCGGATCAACGATCTCGATCGTTCGGACAGCTATGATGACCATGTCGATGTCGTGACGCTCTCGGCCGTCGATGCCGATGGCAACCCGGTCGCGATCACGATCGATCCCGAGGGCAACCAGACGGTCACCGACAATGGCGACGGCACCTACACCATCACCGGTGGCGATCAGGACGACGGCAGCCTGCATCAGGACGACAAGATCGGTTCGGTCAAGGTCACCATCAATGATCCGACCGCAAAGCTGAGCATCGCCTATTCGAATGGCGGGGCGACGGATCAGGCGATCTCGATCACCGACATGACCTATGACACCTGCCCGGTGGAAAATGATCCGGGCGAGCCCGGCGACGACAGCCTGATGGGCGGTCTGGGCGATGACGTGCTCTACGGTCAGCAAGGCAACGACACGCTGGAGGGCGGTCACGGATCGGACAATCTCGATGGCGGCCAGGGTAACGATACGCTCGATGGCGGCGCGGATGCGGACACCGTCTCCGGTGGCGACGATCGCGATCTGTTCATAGTGGGGTCCTCGACCGATGGCATCGGAGACACGCTCGACGGCGGCGAAGGCGGCGACGATTACGACACGCTCGACCTGCAGGGCGCGGGGCCGCTGCGTGTTCATTCCACGGTCACCGATTACGATCCGGTCTCGGGTGTCAGCACCTATGCCGGGACGGTCGACTTCCTCGACGGCTCGGGCAATGTCACCGGTACGCTCGAATTCTCCAACATGGAAGAGGTCATCCCCTGCTTCACGCCGGGTACTCTGATCGCGACGCCGCGTGGCGAGGTTCCGGTGGAGACGCTGCGCGAAGGCGACAAGGTCCTGACCCGCGATAACGGCATTCAGGAGGTCCGCTGGGCCGGCCGCGCCGACATGACGCATGAGCAGCTCGCGCGCGCACCGCATCTCAAGCCGGTGCTGATCCGCAAGGGCTCGCTCGGCAACGACCTGCCCGAGCGCGACATGATGGTCTCGCCGAACCACCGAATGCTCGTCGCCAATGACAAGACTGCGCTCTATTTCGAAGAGCACGAGGTTCTCGTCGCGGCCAAGCATCTCGTCGGTAATCAGGGCGTGGACACGGTGGAGACGCTGGGCACCAGCTACCTGCACTTCATGTTCGACCGCCACGAGGTCCTGCTCGCCAATGGTGCCTGGACCGAGAGCTTCCAGCCCGGCGACCAGACGCTGGGCGGGATGGGCAATTCGCAGCGTCAGGAAATCTTCGAGATCTTCCCGGAACTGCAGACCGCGAAGGGCCGCGAGGCCTATCAGGCGGCGCGCAAGACGCTCAAGAAGCATGAAGCCAACGTCCTGCGCATGAGTTGACGCGCAGGCCTCGTCAGAGGCCCCGCCAGCCCAATAACTGCGACCGCGTCCGGGATGTTTCCGGGGCGCGGCGCTGCCGTGTTGTTTCCGCAACTCGAACAATTCGTTTCCGCTAATCCGCACGTAGAGACGCCATCACGCGTTTTCGCCTCAGGGTTTTGTCGCTATCGTGTGAAGGAAGGGGGCCTCGACTGCTGGGAGGCAGGAGGATCGGATGACGCGGAGCATGCGCGCAACGGATATCGCGGAGATTTTGGCGCAATCGCCGGCTCAGGGGCTGCGATGTACCGCGATGGCGCGCACCGAGTCGCTGCGCCTGGAATTCGACAGCCATGACGAGACGGACGGCCATATCAGTGGCTTTGACGCATCCGGAGATACGGTTTTTTCCGGCTCCATCGCTGCGTTTCGCGCGGCCATTCCCTGCGTGACGCCCGAGACGCGGGTCGCAACCGAGGCTGGCGGTGTTCCTGCGGGCGATTTGCGCCCCGGTGCGCGGCTGGTGACGCGCGAGTCCGGCGTTCAGACGCTGCGCTGGATCGGTTCACGAGTGTTCACGGCTGCCGATCTCGCGCTCAATCCTCTGCTGAGCCCGGTGCGTATCCGCGCGGGCGCGCTTGGCGAGGGGCATCCGGTGCAGGATATGCGCGTATCACCCAATCACCGTCTGATGTCGCCGCTACGGGGGAATCTCGTTTCCGCGCAAGAGCTTGTCGGGCTGGACGGGGTCGAGGCCGAGCGGGCGGCGGGCGGCGTGCGCTATCTGCAACTGCTACTCGACGCGCCGGAAATGTTGCTCTGCGACGGACTATGGGTTGAGAGTTTCCGACCGGAGTTGGCGATGCTGGCGGGCTTCGATGCGGCGCAGCGGGCGGAGCTTCTGGCGCTGCGCCCCGATCTGTCCCGGCGCGACGCCGAGGCCGCCTTGCCCGAGACGCACCCCACCGAGTGATTTTCATCAACCGCAAAAAAGAGCCGGGCACTGAGGCCCGGCCAATAGACGATTCCGGTCAGGGGAATTGCCCGGATCGTTCGCGTCACAGGAAGCGGCGCACTTCTTGCCGGGCAATCTCCCGGCTGATTCCGATATCTTTGAGCAGATGGTCATCGAGTTTCTCCAGCGCCATCCGCGAACGGCGCGCTTCGAGGACGCGCGCAACGCGCGCGATCAGGCTCAGACGGCCATGACGAGCGGGAACGGGACGGGTCCGCGACAGGGTAAACATTGCGATGCCTTTCTGTATTGATACAATGTGGCGTTTGTTGCTATAAGAGGGATACAATACCTCAAAATAAGCAACCAGAGAAATATTGTGACTGATACAAGCTGGTCTCCCCAACTCGCCCATATCGCCGGACCGAAATATCTCGCGCTGGTGCGCGCGCTGCGCGAAGGGATCCGTCGCGGAGACCTGAAACCGGGCGCAAAACTCCCTACGGTCAGGGACTTGGCCTGGTCACTGGGGGTGACCCCCGGCACGGTCGCGCGGGGCTACCAAATCGCCACGCAGGAGGGGCTGCTGGAGGCCAAGGTGGGACGCGGCACCTTTGTATCGACACAAACGCAGCGACTCGGCCCGCGCGAGCCGCTTTACCGCCATACCGGGGAGGAGATCGACGCAACCCCTGACGATCTGGTCAACCTCCGATCGCCACAATTGCCCGATGTCGGCCAGACAAAAGCGTTACAATGGGCGATGGAGGAAGCTGCGCGCTCGATCGGCAAGACCTACCTGCAATATCCCGGTCTGCGCCGCGACGCCTATTGCCGCGAGGCGGTGCTCGACTGGTTTCCGAAAGATTGCTCGCTCGCCTCTATCCTGAACGCGGATGACCTTGTGCTGACGCATGGCGGGCAGAACGGGATCAACCTCGTGATGCAGACCTGCCTGCGTGGCGATCGGCCCGGCGTTTATATCGAGGAGCTGGCCTATCCCGGCTTCCGTCACGCCGCACGGCTCAACCGCGCAGAGGTCCATCCCGTCGCCATCGACGAACAGGGAATGATGCCCGATGCGCTCGACGCGGCCTGCCGCAAACATGGCGGTCAGATCGTTTGCATCACGCCCGACGCACAGAACCCCACGGCGGGGCGGATGGATGTCGCGCGCCGCGAGGCGCTGGTCGAGGTCGCGCGCCGCCATGACCTGCAGATCATAGAGGACGATTGCTACACCGCGCCGGTCACCGGCCTGCCGAGCTTCCGGGTGATCGCGCCCGAGCGCAGCTGGCATATCACATCTCTGTCGAAGACGATCTCGGCGGGCATGCGCTTCGGCATCGTCGCAGCCCCCGAAGGCATGGGCGAAGTGGGGCGGCTAGCCGCCCAGCACAGCTTCTTCGGCCTCGCACGGCCGATCACCGACATGGTCGCCCGGCTCTTCGAGAGCGGCGAGGCGATGCGTCTTCGCTATGCCGCGCAGGAGGAAATGGGTCGGCGGTTGCAGATGACGGTGCAATCGCTGGCGGGACAGGATTTCAACTGGCTGCCGGGGCTGAGCTTCCTTTGGCTGAAGCTGCCGATGGGCTGGCGTGGCTCCACCTTCGCGCGCATGGCGGAGATGGAAGGCGTGCTGCTGCGCTCGGCCGATGAATATGTCGTGCAGGACGGGCAGGCGCCCAACGCGGTGCGCATCGCGATGGCGGGCTCGGTCCCCGAAGAGCGCTTCCGTACCGCGCTGCGAACGCTGACGGGGCTGCTGGAGCGGATGCCCGACGATCTGCCGGTCTGAGGGCTGAGGCCTGACGCCGCGCCGCCGAAGCGCGCTGCACAAAATTACGGCATCTGCCTTGCCCTTGCGCGAGTAGGGGCGCTTGCCCTCTTTTCACGCCCGCGCCCTTGTGCTTTCGTGACAGCCAACGACGCCCGAGACGGGTGCAAATCGGGAGAGATGGATGGCGGGTAAAGGGGAGAGCTGGCTGCGCAGCGAGTCCGCGCAGGGCTATGCGCTGATTTCGCCCCCCTTCCTCTATGCCGTTCTTTTGCTGGCCGCGCCGCTGGTCACGATCCTCGCCTATTCCTTCTTCAAGGATGGCTATCTGACGGTGGTGCATGAATTCACCGTACAGAATTACATCGCCACATGGACCGATCCGATCTTTCGCGTGATTCTGGTTCGCTCGCTGCTGGTGGCGGGGCTGGTGACGCTGGTCACGGTCGCGCTGGCCTTCCCGATTGCCTATTATCTGAGCTTCGGTCTGGCGCCGAACCGCAAGGCGCGCTGGATCTTTCTGATCACCATCCCGTTCTGGACGTCGTATCTGATCCGCGTGTTTCTGTGGAAGGTGATCCTTGGCTATAATGGCGTGATCAATTCCGCGTTGGAGGGGATCGGGATCATCGGGCCGAACGGGTTAATCGCCGATCCGCTGCAGATGCTCAATTCGGTGGGGGCGATCGCGCTGACGCTGGCCCATGCCTATGCGCCCTTCGCGATCCTGCCGATTTTCGTGAGCCTCGAGAAGATCGACCGCTCGTTGCTGGAGGCGGGGCAGGATCTGGGCGAAAGTCGCTGGCGCACCTTCCTGCGCGTGACACTGCCCTTGGCGATGCCCGGTGTCGTAGCCGCGACGCTGATCGTGTTCATCCCGACGGTCGGCGATTACGTCACGCCCGAGCTGATCGGAGGCGGCAAGATGCCGATGGTCGCGAACCTCATTCAGGCGCAGATGCTACCCCTGGACAACCGCCCGCTGGGCTCGGCCATTGCGGTCAGTTCGCTGCTCGTGGTCGCGGCTCTGTCGCTGGTCTTCCTGTGGCTCAACCGCCGCTTCCTGAAGGTCGGAAAGTGAGCCGCGCATGAAAATACCGTCCCTAAAGATTTACGCGATCGCCTACCTGATCTTCCTCTACGCGCCGATCTTCCTGCTGCCGCTGTTCGCTTTCAACGACGGCACGATCATCGCCTTTCCGCTGAAGGGTTTCACGACCGACTGGTTCGCGAAAATGGCCGAGAACGACACGCTGCGCCACGCGCTGTCGAATTCGCTGATCATCGCGCTGACGTCCTCGGCGGGCGCCACGATCCTCGCGGTTTTCGCCGCCCGCGCCTCGACGCGCTACCGTTTCAAGGGCAAGGGCGGGATCATGGGGCTGATCCTGCTGCCGATGGTCCTGCCCGATATCCTGATGGGGATGTCGCTGCTCTTGGTGATGCTCGAAGTGCTGAAGGTGAACCTGTCGATCGCGACGGTGATCCTCGGCCATGTGATCATTTCGCTGCCCTATGCCATCGCGGTGCTGCAGACGGCTTTCGCGACGCTGGATCAGTCGCTGGAAGAGGCGGCGGTCGATCTGGGTGAGACGCGAATGTCGACCTTCCGCCTGATCGTTCTGCCGCTGGTGATGCCCGGTATCATCTCGGCCTTCCTGATCTCCTTCACGATCTCGCTCGACGAGTTCATCGTGGCCTTCTTCCTCGCGGGCAATCAGCCCACGCTGCCCACCTATATCTTTTCCCAGCTGCGTTTCCCGTCAGCGATCCCGGTCATCATGGCGCTTGGCACCTGCCTCGTCGCGGCCTCGATCCTGCTTCTGAGCGTGGCCGAATTCTTCCGCCGGCGCGGGGTCAAACGGACCGGCGCCAAGGATACCGGAGGTTTCCTGTGACCGATAAACCGATGATCGCCTTTCAGGACGTTCATAAATATTACGGCGATTATCACGCGCTGCGCGGCATCACCGCGGAGATCCGCGCAGGCGAGTTCTTCTCGCTGCTCGGTCCGTCGGGCTGCGGCAAGACCACGCTGCTGCGCACCATCGCGGGATTCGAGGAGATCTCGGAAGGCGCGGTGCTGATCGACGGCAAGACGATGGTGGGCGTTCCGCCGAACAAGCGGCCCACCAATATGGTGTTCCAGTCCTACGCGATCTTCCCGCATCTGAGCGTGGCCGAGAATGTCGGCTTCGGCCTGCGCCGCGATCCGCGTTCGAAATCGGAGAAGGCCAAGCTGGTCGAGGAATCGCTCGAGATGGTCGGGCTCAAGGGCTACGGCACTCGCGCGGCCCATGCGCTCTCGGGCGGGCAACGGCAGCGTGTGGCGCTGGCCCGCGCGCTGATCCTCAAGCCTAAGGTTTTGCTGCTCGACGAGCCGCTCTCCGCGCTCGACCGCAAGATCCGCGAGCAGATGCAGGTCGAGCTGATCAAGCTGCAGCGCGAGGTCGGCATCACCTTCGTTCTGGTCACCCACGATCAGGAAGAGGCGCTGGTCATGTCGGACCGGATCGCGGTGATGTTCGAGGGCGAGATCGCCCAGCTCGCCGATCCGGAAGTGCTCTATGGTCACCCCAATTCGCGCCGCGTGGCCGATTTCATCGGGGTGATGAATTTCTTGCCCGCGACGGTCACGGATGGGCCCGGCGAAGCGGTCACCGCAGAGGTCGCAGGTCTCGGACGGCTCGAGGTCGCGCCGAGCCAGATCTCGATCGCACCTGCGGGCGATGGCGCCGCGGTGGGTTTCCGCCCGGAAACCTTGACGCTTCTTTACGAAGGTCAACAGGCCTCCGACCGCGAAGCGCCCGGCACGATCGACGAGGTCGTCTATTACGGCGACATGACCTATTACGACGTGCGCCTCGACGGCACCGAAAAACCGGTCCGTATCTCGATGCGCAACGTGTTCGGCCGCCCCGTGCTGGAAGTCGGCACCCGCACCCGCGTCGCATGGTCGCCCGGAGCGCTCGTTTTGTTCCGGTGACCGGGGCAGGGGGCGCTGACCCCGTCGCCGGATGGCGACAAAACTTAAGAGGCACAGGGCGCTGCCCTGTCGCGGGAGGGCGGCATGGCTCAAAGGCGGAAGGGCGCGGCCTCGCAAGAGGTCCCTCGCCAGCGGCTCTGATCACTCCTCCGGCGGTGCGTAGCCATCTGTCAGGGTCTCGAGAAAGGCGATGATATCTGCTTGCTCGGCCTTGGTCAGCGCGTCGCCTTCTCCGGGCTTGCGTCCGAAAGGCGCATCGGTGCGGTCGATATTTCCCTGATAGCGAGTGGGCAGGTCGTCGAACCGCGCCACTTTTCCGTTGCGCGTGGGGTAAATCGCGCGGGGATCGCTGTCGCGCTTGGCGTAAAAGCGCAGGACCTGTTGCAGGCTGGTGTAGACACCGTTGTGGAAAAACACGTGCCGGGTCGCGACGTTGCGCAGGCTCGGGGTCTTGAACATCCCGCAATTGCCGGGCTGCGTCGAAATCGTGTCGTGGCGCAGCGGGCCGCACAGACCGAGATCGATATAATGCGGATCGGCATTGGCCGGGATCGCCGGGTTACGGGGCACGCCGAGCGCCTCGTATTCGTAATCGGTGAATTGCGGCGGGCGACCATCGGCGGACCGGGTGTCGAGATGACAGGCCGCGCAATTGCCCTTCTTCGGATCGTCGAAGAGCGCACGGCCCCGCGCCTCTGCCGGCGAAAGCTGCGCCTCGCCCGCGAGAAAGGCATCGTATTTGCTGGTATAGGGATGAAATTCCACCGCCTCGGTCTGGTAGCGCGACAAAGCGAAGGCGGCCTCGTCGATCAGCATCTTGTCGTCGTCACGCACCGCCTCGCCGAAGAGCCGCGCTAAGCGGTCGCCATAGCGCGCTCGCAGGGTCGCGGCGAGGGTTGCGCGGTCGGGCTCTGCCATCTCGAAATGAGTGAAGAGGACGGCCAGCGCCTGCTCTTGCAGCGTATCCGCGCGCCCGTCCCAGAACAGACCGCCCCGCGGCACCGCGCTCGCGGCGGCGGGCGTGCCGGCGGTTTTTTGCGACGCGGGCTGCGTAGATGCGCTTGCTCCTGCGGCTCCTTTCGCGCCCGCCCCTTGCTGTGCGACCGCCTGCGGCGCGGCTTCGCCCGCCTCCGAGGTCGGGTCGAGCATCCCGAAGGTGAAGGGTGGCGTCTGGCGCTTGTATGTGAGCGATGGCACCGCGCGCAGTCCCGGCTGGTCGAGATACGCCCCGCCAAGCTGCACCGGGCGGGCATTGGAGGGCGCGAAGTGATTGCCCGGGTCGTGGCAGCTCGCGCAGCTCATTTGGCCACTGGCTGACAGCGTGGGGTCAGAAAACAGCGCCTTGCCGATCGTGGCCACGGCGCTCAGATCGGCATCTCCGGGTGCGGTCGTTTTCGAACCGGCGTCGGACGCGGCCCCGACGGGGGTGGCCGAAAGGAAAGCCGCGAGCGTGATGCTCGCGGCCCCCTGTGCCGAACGGATCGTTCTGGGAGTGATCAATCTCAGGTTCGGCAGTCTCATCGCCTCAGCCTTTCGGGTTGCCGGTGGCCGGGTCGAGGATCAGCTTGCCATTGGCCGCTTTCGAGAAGTCGAACATGCCGTTCAGCTCGCCCGCCTGGGCGTCGAAGGAGCCCTGACCGATGCGCTGACCGTTCAGCCAGTTATCCTCGATAAACTTGGTGACCGAGGACTGATCGACCAGTGTGTGATCCACCGCGTTCTTCTTCGCATAGGGCGAGATCACCAGCATCGGGATGCGGGTGCCGTAGCCGCAACGGCCCTGCGCGGGCTTGCCGTCGAGCCCGGGCAGCGTCTTGTCGCTGGCGCAGTTGCTGCCATTGAGCACGTCGTAGCCCGCGACCGGGATGTTCGAGCCGTTCACCACTGCCATCGCGTGGTCATACCAGCCATCGGAGTCGTCGTAGGTCACGACGATCGCTGTGTCCTTCCAGTCGTTCGATTTCTGCAGCGCGTTGACCGCGTTGACGATGAACTCCTGCCCATCGAGCGGGTCGGAATAGCCCGCATGGCCGTCCTGATAGGCGGGCGCTTTCAGGAAGCTCACCGCCGGCAGGTTGCCGTTCTTCAGGGCCGCGTAGAAATCCTTGCTGTCATATTGGTGGTTCGCGCCGCCATCGTCCGACGTGCCGATCACATCGACCGAGGCGGGACGGGTGTGATCGACGTTCCGGGTCGATTTGTAATACTGGAAGGGTTCGTGGTGGGGGATGTAGTCCTTCGAGGTCTCGCCGGTCACCTGCGAGAGCGACGAGCGGTCGCAGCCGGTGGTGCCGTTGCCGTTCACCGCGGTCAGATCGAAGCCGCCCTCGAACCAGCCCCAGGTAACGTTCTTGGCGTTCAGCAGATCGCCGATATTCTTGCCGCCCATAAGCGTCGTCGGGTATTTCGGGTTCGAGCAGACATCGCCGGTCGGGTCGAGATCCGAGATCATGGTCCAGCCGCCATTGCCGTCGGGTACGACGCGCCCCTTGTCATAGGTGCCGTCGGCTTCGAGTTTGTAGCCCTTGGGCAGCACCGCGCCATTGGTCTGGCCCGAGACGAGGTTGATCGCGCCCGGCGTCGAGGGGCCGAAAGTGCTCGAGAAGGCATTGTCGTTCATCGCGTAGGCCTGCGCGTAGTTCCACAGTGCGGTGACGGTATTGCCGTCGTAATAGCCCATCACCTGGCCCTTGGTGCCGAATGCGCCCGTGCCGCCCTTCGTGCCCTTGCCGGTATTGGCCGGGAAGGCATCCATCTTGCCGCCGTGGAAAGCGGCCTGCTCGGCGGTGTAGCCGTGGTTCTGGTCGGCGGACGCGGCCTGCGTCCGGTCGAGCCGGAACGGGGCGGCGGCATTCGCGCCATTGACGGCATTGCTCTTGTTGGGGTTGTTCTTCAGCAGACCGGCGCTTGCGAGCGTATTGGCCTTGGGCGTGTCTTTCGCGGCGGTGAATTGCGGCTCGCCCTTAGGGTTGGCGGCCTTCGGATAGGTCGCGAAATAATGGTCGAAGGAGACGTTCTCCTGGAAAATCACCACGAGATGCTTGATCGGGGTGGCGGTCTGGGTATCGGCGGCGGTGCCAGCCTGGGCGGTCGCGGCGGCGCAAGCCAGCGCGAGCGCGCTGACGGCACCGGTCGGGCGGAGCGTGTCGATCATGTGAAGTCCCTCGTTGAGATGGCAGCTTTCCCGTGCGTTACGGGGCGTGGCCTCTGGCTAGGGGCGTCATTTGACACTTCGGTGACGGTTCCGCTCACGCGCCATCACCCCTCGGTGAGACCGGCGCGGATACACGCGGATGGGATGTTGCGTGAGCAACCGGTGATCGCGGCGCGAGCGCACCGGCTAGGTTTTGCGAGGGGGGCTGAGCAGGGGGCGGCCTCCGCTCGCCACGGCCGTTCTCCGGCGCTACGGGGCGTGCGGCGGGGCGTCCTTCCGCTTGAAGTTCGTTTATCCTGCCTCACCCCCAAGGATATTCTCGGCAAGAGGAACGGGCTTAGGTTTACGCGGCTGACATGCGGCTTGCGTGTTTGCCATTTGACCACCCCCGGCAACGCGGCCTAGATAGGGGCCAAGTAAGGCGCGGAGGCATTTGCCATGAAGGTCATCATCTGCGGTGCGGGTCAGGTCGGTTGGCAGATCGCGCGCCATCTGGCGGGCGAGCGCAACGACGTCACGGTCGTGGATTCCAATCCCGAACTGGTGCGGCGCGCGGCCGATACGCTCGACGTCCAGGGCGTGGTGGGCTTCGCCTCGCATCCGGACATTCTCGAGCAGGCCGGGGCGCGCGATTGCGACCTGATGATCGCCGCAACCCATTCCGACGAGGTCAACATGGTGACCTGCCAGGTCGCGATGTCGGTCTTCGGGATCACGCGCAAGATCGCCCGCATCCGGGCGCAAAGCTATCTGCAGCCGGAATATTCCGATCTCTACCGCCGCGATCATCTGCCGATCGACGTCATCATCTCGCCCGAGCGCGAGGTGGCCGAGGCTGCGCTGCGCCGTCTGGCGGCGCCCTCGACCTTCGACACCGAAAGCTTCCTCGACGAGCAGTTGCAGTTGCTGGGGATCGAGCTGGACGCTGATTGCCCTGTGCTCGACACGCCGCTGCGGCAGCTGACCGATCTGTTCTCGACGCTGCGCGCTGTCGTGGTGGGCATTCGCCGCGAGGGGCGGCTATTCGCGCCCGAGCCGGGCGATCAGCTTTTCGCGGGCGACCAGATCTATGTCTTCGCCCATGTCGAGGACGTGAACCGCACGCTCGATATCTTCGGCAAATCCACGCAGAAGCAGGAACGCATCGTCATCATCGGCGGCGGCAACGTCGGTCTCAGCGTGGCCAAGTCCCTCGAAGCGCGGACCGAGCGCGTGCGTGCCAAGATCATCGAGCGCTCGCGCGCGCAGGCCGAGAAGGCCGCCGATGCGCTGGACCGTACGATCGTTCTCAACGGAGACGGGATGAGCTCGGAACTGCTGGAGGAGGCGAATATCGCCACCGCCGACGCGGTTCTGGCGATCACGGATGACGACAAGACGAACATTCTCGTTTCGGTGCGCGCGAAACAGGCGGGCTGCCGGATGGCGATCTGCCTGATCAACGATCCGACGCTGGCGCCCTTGCTGAGCGCGCTCGATATTGATGCCTATATCAACCCCCGGGCAACCACCGTGTCGTCGATCCTGCGCCATATCCGCCATGGCCGGGTGCGCGCGATCTACTCGATCGGGGATGCCGAGGGCGAGGCGATCGAGGCGCAGGTCATGGGAACCTCGCCGATGTCGGGCAAGGCGGTGCGCGATGTCGATTTCCCCGAAGGGGTTCTGATCGGCGCGATCCGCAAGGGCGACAAGATCGTCAAGCCGACCGGCAATACCCGGATCGAGGAGGGCGATATCGTGGTTCTCTTCGCTCTGACCTCCGACGTGCCCGAAGTGGAGCGCCTGTTGCAGGTCTCCATCGACTTCTTCTAAGGGCCGGTCCGCATGGAACGCATGATCAAGGCCTTGCCGCTGCCGATACTCCTGATGGGAGTTTCGGCGCTGGCGATGTATGTGCCGGCGATCCACGCGCTCCTGACGCATCATCACCATACCGCGCGATCGTTCTTCTATTCGGCGACGCTGTTTCTCTTCGCGACCGCCCTGATCGGCTTGGCCAACGGGTCGAACCCGCGGCCTGCGCGGGCGGGGCGGGCGAGCCTTCTGATCATGCTGGCCGCTTTCACCGTGCTGCCCGTGCTGCTCGCAGTGCCGTTCTATATCGCGGTGCGCGACACATCGTTTTTCAATAGCTGGTGGGAGATGGTCTCCGCCTTCACCACCACGGGCGGCACGCTTTACGAGCCCGACCGGTTGGTCGGCTCGGTGCATCTTTGGCGTGGGCTGGTGGCGTGGATGGGCGGCTTCTTCATCCTCGTGATGGCAATCGCGGTGCTGGCGCCGATGCGGCTTGGCGGCTTCGAAGTGTTCTTCTCGGGTGGCCCCTCCGGCGCCCCGGCCGCCGCGGCCCCGGCCGCAGATGGTGGCGCGGAGATGTCCGAGCGCATCGCCCATTACGCGGTCTCGCTGGCTCCTATCTATACCGGGCTGACGGTGCTGCTGTGGGTCTGCCTGCTGATGGCGGGGGACCGGTCGCTGACGGCGCTGATCCATGCGATGTCCACTCTCTCGACCTCCGGCATCTCGCCAGTGGGCGGGATGGCCAATGCGCGCTCTGGGGTGGCGGGCGAGATGGTGATCTTCGTGTTCTTCCTGCCCGCGCTGTCGCGCAGGCTCTGGCCGGGGGGCGGCGAGCTGCGCGCCTCGCCGAAGCTGATCGACGACCCAGAGCTGCGTCTGGCTGCGGGGCTGGTGATCCTCGTGCCGCTGTTTCTGTTCCTGCGTCACTGGATCGCGGCGCTGGAAGTGCGCACGCCGGGCGATTTCGGCGCGATCTTCCGCTCGATCTGGGGGTCGCTGTTCACCTCGCTGTCCTTCCTGACCACGACCGGCTTCGAATCGAACGGCTGGCACGACGCGCGCGACTGGTCGGGCCTGGGCACACCGGGCCTGATCCTCGCGGGGCTTGCGATCATCGGGGGCGGCGTCGCAACGACCGCGGGCGGGGTGCGCCTGCTGCGGGTTTACGCGCTGCTGCGTCACGGCGAGCGCGAACTCGACAAGCTGATCTATCCGAACTCCATCGCGGGCGGCGGCATGATGGCAAGGCGGCTGCGCCGCGAAGGCGCCTATATCAGCTGGATCGTGTTCATGCTGTTCGCGATTTCCATCGCCGGGGTGATGATGGCGGCGTCGCTGTTCGGTCTGTCGTTCGAGCCCGCGACGATCCTGACCATCGCGGCGCTGTCGAATACCGGACCGCTGGCGGGGATCGCGGCCGATGTGCCACTGAGCTGGGCCCATCTGAGCGAGCCAATCAAGGCCGTTTTCGCCTTCGCCATGGTGCTTGGCCGGCTCGAGACATTGGCGATCATCGCCCTGTTCAACCCGGAATTCTGGCGCGCCTGAATCCCGGATTCGATACGCAATTTCTGGCTCAGGGCCTAACAAACTGTTTTTTGGGCTGGAATCTCCCGCTATGCGCTGCATACTTGAAGAAAGGGCAAATCAGGCCCGTCCGATCACGCGCGATGCGAAACGCGATACGAAAAACAAGGGCAAGAATAATATGGCTGGCGACAAACAGAACCTGCAAGACGCATTTCTCAATCATGTGCGCAAGACAAAGGTTCCTGTCACGATCTTCCTGATCAACGGGGTGAAGCTGCAGGGCGTCATCACCTGGTTTGACAACTTCTGTGTGCTTCTGCGCCGCGACGGGCAATCTCAGCTTGTTTACAAGCACGCGATCTCGACGATCATGCCGGGACAACCTATCTCGCTTTACGAAGGCGACGACTAAGCGGCGCCGCGCGCGGCTTTAGCGATACATATCTTGAGCGAAACGACCTCTACCGAGACGCCCGATACGCGGGCCTACGTGATCCATCCCGACATTCCGTCGCGAGAGGGCCAGCGACACTTGCCCGAATTTGCGCTGGCCGAAGCGGTTTCGCTCGCCGCCGCCCTGCCGCATCTGCAGGTGGTGGGCGAGGAGATCGTGAAGCTGCGCAAGCCCGAGCCGGGCAAGCTGTTCGGCCAGGGCAAGCTGGCCGAGATCAAGGCGCGGCTGGAGGAGAACGAGGTCGATCTCGTCTTCATCGACGGGCCGGTGACCCCGGTGCAGCAGCGCAACCTCGAGAAGGAATGGGGGGTGAAGCTCCTCGACCGGACCGGGCTGATCCTCGAAATCTTTGCCGACCGTGCGCGCACCCGTGAAGGTGTGTTGCAGGTGGAACTGGCCGCGCTGAGCTATCAGCGTACGCGGCTGGTGCGCGCCTGGACCCACCTCGAGCGTCAGCGAGGCGGGCTCGGCTTCGTCGGCGGCCCGGGGGAAACCCAGATCGAGGCCGACCGCCGCGCCATCGACGAGCAGATCGTGCGTCTGCGCCGCCAGCTTGCGAAGGTCGTGAAGACCCGCGAGCTGCACCGCGCCGCACGCCGAAAGGTGCCGTTCCCGATCGTGGCGCTGGTGGGCTATACCAACGCGGGGAAATCCACCCTGTTCAACCGCGTGACCGGGGCCGAAGTGCTGGCCAAGGACATGCTGTTCGCCACGCTCGACCCGACGATGCGCGGGCTGGAGCTGCCGACGGGCCGCAAGGTGATCCTGTCCGACACGGTGGGCTTCATCTCGGACCTGCCGACGCAGCTTGTCGCCGCCTTCCGCGCGACGCTGGAAGAGGTGCTCGAAGCCGATCTGATCCTGCATGTCCGCGACATCTCGCATCCCGAGACCGAGGAGCAGGCGGAGGATGTGAACGACATTCTCACCAAACTCGGCGTCGCCAAGGAAGTGCCGCTGATCGAGGTCTGGAACAAGATGGACGCCGTACCGCCCGAGCCGCGCCGCGCTCTGCTGGTACAGGAGGCACGCGAGCCCGATCTGCAGGCGATCTCGGCGCTGACCGGAGAGGGTCTCGACGCGCTTCTGACGGCGATCGACGAGAAGCTTTCGGAAGAACGCTATCAGGAAGAGATCACGCTGGGCTTTGCGGATGGCCGCAAACGCGCCTGGCTGCACGAGCAGAACGTGATCCGCGGCGAGACGCAGACCGAAGATGGGTGGACCTTCGAGGTCGAATGGACCGGCAGTCAGCGCAACCGGTTCCGCGCGCTGTAAGCCGGGCCGGAGACGGAGCAGGGGCGCTGCCCCTCTTCGCTGACGCGAATTCACCCGGGATATTTACACCAAGCCGAAGCGGGCGCGCGCGCCTTGGTTTTCCCGGGGACGCCCATGACCGGTAGGGGTTGCCAAGGCGGCGCGATGGGTCTATATCGCGCGCACTTCACAGGCGGAGGCGGGCCGATGGGGGAGACATCCCCAAAAGTCCACCGGTTGGGGCATATGCCCTGAGACCCTCCGCTCAGGCGCAAACCGGAAAAGGAATTGGACATGGCGCTTCCTGAATTCTCCCTGCGTCAGCTCTTGGAAGCTGGCGTTCACTTCGGCCACCAGACCCAGCGTTGGAACCCCCGTATGGGTCAGTACATCTATGGCGAGCGTAACGGCATCCACATCGTCGACCTGACGCAGACCGTTCCGCTGCTCGACCAGGCTCTGCAGGTCATCCGCGACACCGTTGCTAAAAACGGCCGCGTTCTCTTCGTCGGCACCAAGCGTCAGGCTGCGCGCCCGATCGCCGAAGCCGCCGAGAAATGCGCACAGTATTACATGAACCACCGCTGGCTCGGCGGCACGCTGACCAACTGGAAGACCGTCTCCCAGTCGATCAAGCGTCTCAACGAGATCGACGAGAAGCTCGAGCAGGGCGCTGAAGGCCTGACCAAGAAAGAGCGTCTCGGCATGGAGCGTGACCAGGCCAAGCTGCAGGCGTCGCTCGGCGGTATCCGCGAAATGGGCGGTCTGCCGGACCTCCTGTTCGTGATCGACGTGAACAAGGAAGACCTCGCCATCGCGGAAGCCAAGAAGCTCGGCATCCCGGTCGTGGCGGTGGTCGACACCAACTGCTCGCCGAACGGCGTGGATTACGTGATCCCGGGCAACGACGACGCGGCCCGTGCGATTGCGCTCTACTGCGACCTCGCTTCGCGCGCAGCTCTCGACGGCATGTCGGCCCAGATGGGCGCGGCGGGCGTCGATGTCGGTGCCCTCACCGAGACCCCGGTTGAAGAGGCGCTGGCCGAGGCCGAGGCCAAGTAAGGCCGCGACCGTCACCCAGATGACATGAGGGCGGGGTATCCCGCCCTCGCAGAGTTCTTGAAGGAGATCCGACCATGGCGATTACCGCCGCTCAGGTGAAGGAACTGCGCGAAGCTACCGGCGCAGGCATGATGGACGCGAAAAAAGCGCTGACCGAGACCGATGGCGACATGGACGCCGCCGTTGACTGGCTGCGCACCAAGGGCCTTGCGAAGGCTGCGAAGAAATCGGGCCGCGTGGCTGCCGAAGGTCTCGTCGCGCTCGCCGTCAACAACGGCAAGGGCGTCGCGATCGAGATGAACTCGGAAACCGACTTCGTCGCGAAGAACGCCGATTTCCAGAAGCTCGTCTCCGACATCGCGGAAGTCGCGCTGGAAACCGGTGAAGATGTCGAAGTCGTCAAGGCTGCGCATCTCAACGGCAAGAAGGTCGAAGACGTGATCACCGACGCCATCGCGCGTATCGGTGAGAACATGAACCTGCGCCGCATGCACATCCTCGAAGGCGACACGCTGGTGCATTACGTGCACAACGCTGCCGCCGACGGCATGGGCAAGATCGGTGTGCTCGTTGCGCTGAAGGGCGAAGACAACGGCATCGGCAAGCAGATCGCGATGCACATCGCCGCGACCAACCCGGCCGCGCTGTCCGAATCCGATCTCGACCCGGCTGTCGTCGAGAAGGAAAAGCAGGTTCAGATCGACATCGCACGTGAATCGGGCAAGCCCGAGCAGGTGATCGAGAAGATGATCGAAGGCCGCATGAAGAAATTCACCGCGGAAGTCACGCTGCTGAACCAGCAATTCGTCGTCAATCCCGACCTCACCGTCGGTCAGGCCGCGAAAGAAGCTGGCGTCGAGATCACCGGCTTCGTCCGGATGGAAGTCGGCGAAGGCATCGAGAAGAAAGAAGAAGATTTCGCCGCTGAAGTGGCGAAGACCGCAGCTGGCAACTAAGCCCGCGCCTCTTCTTTGAAATAGGAAACGCCGCCCTGATCGGGGCGGCGTTTTTCATTGTGGGGCAGGGGTTTGGGATGCGAACCTAACGCGCCGCCGCGTGTGAGGCGTTCAGGAAAATCTGCTTTTGCACCGAGGCTTTCATGACCGCCTGCGCGGTGGTGTCCACGTCCAGCGCCTCGCGCGCCAGTCGCAGGTGTTTCTCCACCGTCGAAGGGGTCAGCCCCATGATGATCGCGATATCGGCGGTCGTCTTGCCCTCCGCCACCCATTCGAGGACTTCGCGCTGCCGATCCGTCAGTGGGCGTCGCCCGGTGGAATAGGGCATGGTCGAGATGCGCAGATGAACGAGGCTGTTCATCACCATCAATTCGCGTTCGTTCTCGCGCCAGATGCGGTCGACGTCGTCCTGGCTCAGCCCCGGCCGCCCCACGAGTCCGATCGCGCCGCGCGCGTAGGAGAGCGGGTCGGAGAAACCGATCGAATAGCCCGCGCGGATGCCGAAACGGTGGTTGATGTCGATCACGTCGATCTCTGCCGGGGTCAGCTCTCCCCGCATTGCGCGGTCCGCGACGATGCGCCACGAGCAGGGCCCGTCATTCTTCGCCGCCCATTGCACCATCGGCGCGTGGCGATATTTTCCCTCTCCGATGAAGAGGTCGAGATATTCCTTCTGGTGGTTCGAGAGGATCAACAAATCGTCTTCGTGGCCGAAGTTGTTTCCCTTTCGGAAACTCGTGAACCCATAGATCAAACGGTCGAAGCCGAACCGCTCCATTTCGCGGCAATGGCGGGTCCAAATTTCCTGCACGGATTTTGCGCGTAAGACCGCCTCACAGAAGGATAACATCGCGTTTCACCCCACAATCGGTTAGTTCGCGTAGCTCATTAACACTACTCCGGAGGCGTATGTTTCCCCGCGCCGGAGACCCTGTTCAAATGTCTTATGTTTCGCGCGCCATGGCAACCCACGTGGGGCACGAAGACGCTTAGCGGTGGGTCTCGACACGGCTCTCGTGTGCGCAACCTTGGGTGGTCTCGGGGGCGAGCGTCGCCAGCGCGTCGTAATGGGTAAGGTAGATCTGCCCGGTTAGTTGGGTGATCAGGTCCGAGCGCGTCAGGCGGTCCATCACCGGGCCTTTAACCTCGGACAGGTGCAATCGCACGCCCGCGTCGTTGAGCTGGTCGTTCACCTCTTCCAGCGCCTCAAGCGCGGACATGTCGATATGGTTGATCGCGGGGCAATTCAGCACGACATGCTTGATGGACTCGTCGCTCGCGATCCGGTCGTAGATCATCTCCTCGACGAAGCGGGCATTCGGGAACCACAGGCTCTCGTCGATGCGCAGGCTGAGGATGCCCGGCGCGCAGTTCACCCGGTGGCGCCGGATATTGCGGAAATGCTCGGTGCCGGGAACCTGGCCCAATTCGGCCACATGCGGGCGCGAGCTTTGCCACAACCGCAGCGCGATCGAGAGGATGACACCGAAGGCGATGCCGTCCTCGACGCCCCAGATCAGGGTGACGAGCACCGTCAGCGCCATGCCGACACCTTCGCGGGGGGCGTATTTGAACGTGCGCTTGAGCGCCTTGATGTCGACCAGCGTCAGCACCGAGACGAAGATCGTGGCCGCGAGCGTCGCTTGCGGCAGGTAATAGAGGGCCGGGGTCAGGGTGAAGGTCGCGAGCGCCACCCCGATCGCGGTGAAGGCGCCAGCGGCGGGCGTCGTAGCGCCGGCCTCGAAGCTGACGACAGAGCGCGCGAACCCCCCGGTAATCGGAAAGGATCCAGAGATCGCGGAGCCGATGGAGGCGCCGCCGAGGGCTATGAATTCTTGGTCCGGATCGATGCGCTGGCGTTTCTTAGCGGCCAATGTCTGGGCGACCGAGATCGTCTCGACATAGCCGATGATCGCGATCAGGAGCGCCGGGACGAAGAGTTCTTTCCAGAGCGCGAGATCGGCGGGCGGCAGGCTCGGGGTCGGGAAGCCGAGCGGCACGGTGCCGACGACGCGGACCCCGCGCCCCTCGAGCCCGAACAGCCAGGTGATCAGGATCGTCGCGGCGACTGCGTAAACCGGCGCGGCGCGGGTGAGGATGGCCGCAAGCCGCTCGGACAGCCCAGCCTTTAGCAGGCGCGGCTTAAGCCCACGTCGCGCCCAGAACAGGAAGACCAGCGACAGGATCGAGATGACGACCGTGTAGGGATTGGTCTGGCCGAGATGCGCCCAGAGTCCGCCGAGAATATCGAGAATCCCGCCGCTCTCTGCCGGAATGCCGAAGAAATGCTTCATCTGGCCCGCGGCGATCAGGATACCGACAGCCGATGTGAAGCCCGACAGCACCGGGTGGCTGAGGAAGGCGGTGATGAAGCCCATGCGCAGGAAGCCCATCACCACCAGCATCACGCCCGAGAGAAACGCCAGCGCCACTGCGGCGGCGATATATTCGGGCGTACCCTGCGCCGCCACCCTGCCGACCGCGGCGGCCGTCATCAGCGAGATCACCGCGACCGGGCCGACGGCCAGCGGGCGCGAGGTGCCGAAGACTGCGTAGATCAGCAGCGGCAGTACCGAAGCGTAGAGCCCGTATTCCGGCGGCATCCCGGCCAGCAGAGAATAGGCCAGCGACTGCGGGATCAGCATGATCGTGACGATCACCGCCGCGATCAGATCGGCCTCGAAGGTCGGGCGATCGTAGTCGCGCCCCCAGCTTAGGATCGGCAGGTAGCGTTTGAGCATTGGCACGTCGCGAAAGGGCTGGATCAGGCCTGATCGCGGCGGCTGGCGTAATACTGCATCACCGGCACCAGCGTGGAATGGTCATAGCCCGCTTCGGCGGCGGTCGCGACGATCTTGTCGATTTCCATCTCGCCCGCCTGGCTGACGCCCCACAGATGCGACGAGCGCGTGCCCGAACGGCAATAGCCCAAGGCGGGTTTCTCTGCCGCGTCCATGATCGTCGCGAAATTGTCGACCAGTTCGAGGCTCAGTTCGCCGGGATAGTAGGGCAGGTAGTAAGGCGTGAGGCCATGCGTCGAGCAAAGCGCGGCGATCGCGTCCGAGCGCTGATCTGCGTCCTCGATCTCCTCGTCGGGACGATTGATGATCAGCGTGCGAAAGCCCATCTCGGCAAGCTTCGGCACGTCTTCGGGTTCGATCTGCGGGGCGACGGAGAACTCGTCGGAAAGTTTGCGCAATTCCATGATCTGTCCTGTTATCCTGCCTTCTAGGTGGAGATGGGCGGGGTTTCCCGCCCTCTCGGTTTATCGTCTCAGAGCCCGTTGACCGGCACTTTGAGGTAGGTCTTGCCGTCCTCGTCCTTCGGAGGCATCTGGCCCGCGCGCATGTTTACCTGAAGCGACGGGATGATGAGCTTCGGCATCGCCAGAGTCGCATCGCGCTCGGTGCGCATCTTGACGAATTCGGCCTCGGACTTGCCGCCGCCGATATGGATGTTGCGGGCCTTTTCCTCGGCCACGCTCGTCTCCCACGCAAATTCGTCGCGGCCCGGTGCCTTGTAGTCGTGGCCCACGAAAATGCGGGTCTCGTCGGGCAGCGACAAGATTTTCTGGATCGAGGCGTAGAGCGTCTCCGCCGAGCCGCCGGGGAAGTCGCAGCGCGCGGTGCCGAAATCGGGCATGAAGAGCGTATCGCCCACGAAGGCCGCATCGCCGATGACGTAGGTAAGGCAAGCGGGCGTATGGCCCGGCGTGTGCAGAACGCGACCCTCCAGCGCGCCGACGCTGAAAGTGTCGCCTTCCTTGAAGAGCCTGTCGAACTGCGAACCGTCGCGCTGGAATTCGGTGCCTTCGTTGAAGATCTTGCCGAAGGTGTCCTGCACGACCTGAATGCGGTCGCCGATGCCGATCTTGCCGCCGACGCGCTCCTGAATGTAGGGCGCGGCGGAAAGGTGGTCGGCATGGACGTGGCTCTCGAGGATCCACTCCACCTCAAGCCCGTTCTCCTTCACATAGGCGATCACCTCGTCGGCGGATTTGGTATCCGTCCGGCCCGAGGAATAGTCGAAATCGAGCACGCTATCGACAACGGCGCAGGCTTTGCTGCCGGGATCTTTCACCACATAGGAGACGGTGAAAGTCGCGGTGTCGAAAAAAGCTTTGACGTCCGGTTTGATCATGGCGGCCTCCGTTAACCTGCCCAGCATATGTAGCCGAGTCCGATCTTATGAAATTGCGGCACTCTGTCCCAGCCCTTCCGTGATCTCGGGCGGTAAGGGGTGCGAGAGATCGGGGAGCACCCACTCCGCGCTCGAGAAATCGCCGCCATCGGTATAGGCCGAGGGCGTCACGACCACGCGCAGCCCGGCCGCTTGTGCAGAGCGCAGGCCCACCTCGCTATCCTCGAAGGCGATGCAGGCCTCGGGCGGCAGATGCAGCCGGTTCAGCGCGAGTTCGAACACGTCGGGCGCGGGTTTCTTGGCGGCGACCTCGTCGCCTGCCGCGATCGCATCGAACAGGTGATCGGGGTCGGCACCCAGCTGCGCGCGGATCAGCGCATCGACATTGGGACGGTTCGTCGTCGTGGCGATGGCGAGCTTCATCCCGGCGGCACGCGCATTTGCGATCAGCCGCGCTACGCCCGGGCGCAGCGGGACCTGCCCGCCGGTGATGATCTCGACATAGCGGCGGGTCTTGATCTCGTGCAGCATGGCGATCTCGTCGTCGGTCGGTCCGAAGCCCATGACCTCGCGGTGGCGCGCCATGCGCTCCTTGCCGCCGGCGGTTTTCAGCAGTTCGCGATAGGTCTCCTGCGACCAGTTCCAGTCCACTCGCCGTGCGGCAAAGGTCTCGTTGAATGCACGGCGATGGGCTTCTTCGGTTTCGGCCAGCGTTCCGTCGACGTCGAAGATCAGCGCGCTTACCATTTCCAGCCCTCCACCAGACCGGGCAGCATCGCCCAATCGGAGAAGGCGACGTCATGGGGCACGTCGGTCAAGGGCGTCTTGCGATAGCCCTCGGAATAGATCGCGAACGGGACCTGCGCATTCGCCGCCGTTTCCGCATCGACCTCGCTGTCGCCGACATAGATCATCTGTCCGCCGCCCAGGGCCCGATGGCAATGATGCAGCATTTCCGGCTCGGGCTTGCGGGTGGGCATGGAGTCCCCGCCCAGCGTCAGCTCGAAATAGTCCCATAAACCGACATGGCGCAGCGCGGCTTCAGCTGGGCGGACCGGTTTGTTCGTGCAGACCGCCATCCGGCAGCCCATCTCCGTGAGCCGGTCAAGCGCGGCGATCACGTTGGGGTAGGGCACGTTGCCCTCCACATCGGTCTCGTAGCGCGCGACGAGGGCGTGCTCCACCCGATTGAAGAGCGGCCCGTCCGGGTCTTCGCCCGAGGTGATCAGCAACTGGCGCACGAGGTTGGGCACGCCCTTGCCGACGAAGCTTCGGACCGTCGGAAGCGAGAGCGGCTCGAAGCCCATATCGGTCAGAACGGCGTTCGAAACGGCATGGATCGCGGGCACGGAATCGATCAGCGTTCCGTCGAGATCGAAGATGACGGAAGGCGCGTCGCTCATGCCGATTTCCATTTGATGGAGCAGCCCATCGACGGAATCTGGTCGCGCGGGCCTTCGCCGGTCTCGGCGACCAACATCATGCCTTCGTAGAGTTCTCGCTTGGCGTCGACCGCGGCGGCCTGCTTGGTCGAGGCATCGAGACGGCCGCGATATTGCAGCCCGTCCTCGGCGTTGAAACCGAAGAAGTCCGGGGTGCAGGCGGCCCCGTATGCCTTCGCGACCGCCTGAGTTTCGTCATAGAGATAGGGGAAGGGGAAGCCCTTCTCCTCGGCCAGCTTGGCCATGTTCTCGAAGCTGTCCTGCGGATATTCGTCGACATCGTTGGCCGAGATCGCAACGACGCCGATCCCCGCCTTCTGCAACTCCGCCGTATCGCGCAGGATGCGGTCGAGGATTGACTGGACATAGGGGCAATGGTTGCAAATGAACATCACGAGCGTGCCCTTGGGACCACGGATGTCGTCAAAGCTGTATTGCTTGCCATCGGTGCCGGGCAGGGTGAAGCCCGGAGCCTTCCAGCCGAAATCGCAGACGGGGGGAGTGACAGCCATGCGGCCTCCTATTCGAATTCCATTTCCTCGTAGACGACGCCCGCGTTTTTCGTCGCCAGTTCCTCGAACGTGTCGAGGTTTTTGTAGGGGCTCTGATCCACGTAGTAGGCCTCGGCCAGATCGCCACCATTGTCGAGATGTTCGGCGATCTTTCCGCGCAGATATTTCAGGTAGCCCGTCGTGCCGCGCGTGACCTTCTCGAGATTGGTCGGATGGCCATGGCCGGGGATGATGAAGGCAGGCTCCAGCGGCGCGAATTTGGTCTCGAAGGTCTCGATCCAGCAGCTCGTGCAGGTGCCCGAGAAGATCGGCGGCATCCTTTCCGAAAAGGCGATATCGCCCGCGATCATGAATTTCTGTTCCGGCAGCCAGACCTGCGTGTCGCCGGGGCTGTGCGCGGGGCCCAGATGCATCACTTCGATGGTCATGTCGCCCATCTCGATGACGCGCTTGTCCTCGAAAGTCTCGGTGGGCAGCTTCGGATCGGTACCTTCGGCGGTTTCCTTACCGTAGCTCTTGAGCGCCTCGAAGGCGCCGCCGGCGTCATGTTCGAACTCGGCCGCCGCATCGACATGGGCGAGCACCGGCACGCCCTGTTCGATCCAGTAATTGTTGCCGAGCATCGAATGGCCCTGACCGTTCTCGTTGATCACCAGCTTCACCGGCTGATCGGTGACCGCCTTGATCTCGTCATGCAGCGCCTTGGCGAGTTGATAGGACGCGCCGGAATTCACCACGACCACGCCATCGCCGGTGACGATGAAGCTGAGATTGTTGTTATGACCCGAATTCTCATAGGTCGGCGGCGCGGTAGCCCCGATCGCGGTCCAGACGCCGGGGATCACCTCGTAGGGCTTAGAGTAGAGAACCGAACCGGGATACATATCCGGCACGTCTTCAGAGGCGAGTACGGGGCTCACATGAAGAAGCCCAGCCAAGACGCTGGTCAAAAGGAGTTTTTTCACCCTCAGACCTCCGGCACGTAGCGATAGGCGTCGCCGTCGCGCTCGACCCGGCCCAGGCCGCCTTCGGGCAGGTGATAGCCGATGATCGGCAGCTTGTCGGTCGCCAGCTGATCGAGCAACGCGACACGCGTCTCCGCGCCCAGATCGGGGTTTTGGTCGGAGCCTGCCGCCATGCCCGGCGCGGCGAAGGCGAGGTAGTGGTTCACGATCGCATCGCCGATGATGAAGGCCTGCGTCTCGCCGTTCTTGACGTGGAAGGACATGTGACCGGGCGTGTGGCCGGGCGTCATCTGCGCCATGATGCCGGGGAGGATTTCCTCGCCATCTCCAAAGGTTGCAATCTGGTCTTCAAGGATCTGGAGGCGACGCAGCGCGCCTGCCGCGAAGGTCTTGCGGCCCTGATCGATCGTGTCGAGCGTCTCCGGGTTGAGCCAATATTCGAATTCGTCCTTGCCCATCATGTGCTCGGCGTTGGCGAAGAACGGCTCGTCGAAATCGTCGAGCACGCCCCAGAGGTGATCCGGGTGGCCATGGGTGAAGACGACATGGGTCACGTCCTCGGGGGCGACTTCGAGCGCGTCCATCGCCTCCATCAGCTTACCCGCAGACGGCATGAAGTCATTGCCCGACCCCACGTCGAACAGCACGGTGTTGGTGCCGTCGCGATAGAGCGTGACGTTGCAGGGCGGTTCGACCGAGTCTCCGGTGATGCCGTAGCTCTCGAGGATCGGCTTGGCCTCCGGATTGTCGGTCACAAAGCCGATCGGCAGCACGAGATTGCCATCGGACAGCGTGTCGAGCCGGGCCGAACCCATCTCGAGGGTCTGGGCGGCGAAGCTGAGCCGGGGAAGGGCTGTCATGGCGCCCATGGCCAGCCCTCCGCGCAGAATGGTGCGTCGCGTGAATGTCATGCCAGTCCTCCCTAGCTGGTATTCAATTCCACGAATATGAACGAGAGGCAGCGGCAGGGCAAGCGGTCAGATCACGAGATCGCGACCGATCTCCTTGCAGCTTGGCAGTTTCTCACTGCGCGGCTTTGAGAGCACCCTCCGCCGCTTCGCGGATCGCGCGCATATTCTGGCCATACGCCTCCGGCCTATCGACCGAGCCGCCCTTGAAGACGGCGGAGCCCGCGACGAAGCAATCCGCACCAGCCTCGACCAGCGGGCCGACCGTGGTCGGATCGACGCCGCCATCCACCTGAATGTGAATCTCCCGATCGCCAATCATTTCGCGCACTTGGCGGACCTTGTTTATGCTGGAGGGGATGAATTTCTGGCCGCCGAAACCGGGATTAACGCTCATCACGAGAACCATATCGACGAGGTCTAGCAGTTCCGAGATCACGTTGGCGGGCGTGCCGGGGTTCAGCGAGATGCCGCATTTCACGCCCTGCGCCTTGATCGCCTGCAGCGTGCGGTGCGGGTGCGGGCCGGCCTCCCAATGCGCCACGATCATGTCGGCACCCGCTTCGGCATAGGCCTCGATGTAAGGGTCGACCGGCGCGATCATCAGGTGGACGTCCATGAAGGTCTTCACATGCGGGCGGAACGCTTTCACGGCGGGTGGGCCGAAGGTGAGGTTCGGCACGAAATGCCCGTCCATCACGTCGACATGGACCCAATCGGCCCCCTGATCTTCGATGGCGCGGATCTCGGCGCCGAAATTTGCGAAATCGGCCGACAGGATCGAGGGCGCGATCTTGATGGAACGGTCAAAGCTCATGGGGGCCTCCTTGGCGGCTCATTTCGTCAGTTGCGCGAACAGGGTCGGCAGTTTCTCGGGCAGGCGCTCGACCTGATCGATCACGGTGTAATTGTTGGCCCCGAAGATGCGCGACACATAGGCATCGGCTTCGGGGTCCAGCGTCAGACAATAGCTGTTAATGCCGATCTGCTGGAGTTCCGCAACCGCCTTCTTGGCATCCATGCGCAGATATTGCGGGTCGCGCTCGTCGATATCGGCCGGTTCGCCATCGGTGACGATCAGCAACAGTTTATGGGCTTCCGGGCGCAGCGACAAATGATGGGCGGCATGGCGCATCGCGGCCCCCATCCGGGTCGAGAGCCCGCCCTTCATGCCCGCAAGGCGGCCTTTGACCTCGGAA
Source organism: Thioclava sp. F1Mire-8 (assembly GCF_002213165.1). Taxonomy (NCBI): domain Bacteria; kingdom Pseudomonadati; phylum Pseudomonadota; class Alphaproteobacteria; order Rhodobacterales; family Paracoccaceae; genus Thioclava; species Thioclava sp. F1Mire-8. The sequence continues at coordinate 510,708 of NZ_NBNY01000001.1, forward strand.
TCGAGCTTCTGCTCGAAATCCTTGAAGCGCTGATATTGCACGTCGTGGCGGCCATCCGAGGAGAAGCCGTGGATCGCGAACGGGTCGCCGATCCCTTCGATCGCCGAGGCCACCAGCGCCGAGGCTTCGCGCGTCAGCTCCAGCACGGTCTTGTCCGAGCCGCGCACGGTCTCGTTGGTGCTTTCCGACAGGTCGAGCAGGATGCAGACCGCCAGATCGCGCCGGTTGATGACGTTGCGCATGGTGATCCGCATGTCGGGCTGCATGCCGATGCGCTGCATCACCATCGCATCGACGGCGGCGTTGATATCCAGCTCGTCGCCATCCTCCAGCCGCCGCTGGCGCGAGATGCCCTGCGGGCGCAGCCGGTCCACGATCTGCTTGATGCGGTGACGGATGCCGCGATGCGCGGTCAGGATCGTGTCGATCTCGTCCGGGTCGCCCATCGGCGGGCGGTGTTCGTAGACAGTCGACCACGACGGGCGCATCAACTGCACCTTGTAATCCCATTCGCCGTAATGAAACGGGTCGGAGATCGGGGCCTTGCCCTCCATCTCGTTATAGCTGACGCCCTCATCCTCGTAGGGGAACAGCTCTGACGACAGCACCCAGACCTCCTGCGCATCGTCGCCCGCGGTCTCGACATCCACCTCGTTGACGAATTCCATCAGGCCCACGCGCTTGCGCACCTGACCCTGCGCGGGCTGATAGGCGTTCTGGTTCGACCAGTCGTAATCCGAGAGCGACCAGATGAAGCGGTTGTCGTCGCGATACGGAATTTTCAGAGATTCGAGAATGCGAAGGGACGGCACCGCGCGGCGCTGCGCCAGCAGGTTGTAAAGTTCGACGCCCAGCGACCAGGAGAACATCGTCTCACGCGCATTGTCCGCGATCTCGCCGTGGAAGGTCTCGACGAGATTGTCGATTTCCAGATCGCCGGTGCGGGTGCCGGGCGTGTTGAGCGCGCGGGCGACCTTTTCCAGCAGATACATCGTCTCGTGCTCGTAAGCGCCGGGTGGCGTGTCCGGCATCAGCCGGTCGAACATCGCGCGCAGCCCCGGAAAGGCCCGCGTCGCGCAATATTCGACGCGGGCATCCTCGATCATGCCGATCAGGAAAATCTGCGCCGGATTGAGCGCTTCCTGCCCGAGCCCGTGATCGGAATAGACGATATGGGCCGCCATATGGGCGCACATCGCGCGGTAGAGATCGAGGCCGGAGGCGCCGTTGAACCCGTCCACCGCATCGGGCAGATGCAGCGCGCCCTCCTCGATGAAGGGGCGGAAGCCTTCGAAGTCGGCGGCAGAGGGACGCAGGAAGAAATCGCGGGCCCAGAAGGCGCGGAGGTAGAAGTTCAATCGGCGCTGGCTGTCGATGAAGAGCGTTCCGCGGCGTTCCTGTTTCAGGACTGCGCGGCTGTCTTCAGAGACAAGCCCGAAGTAATCCGCCTGTTTCGGCAGGTCGCGCCGATAGGCCTCGGCGCCGAAATCCACCCAGCGGCGCAGACCCGACAGCGTGAGTTTCGCCAGCAGTTCTTCGAGCACGCCGAACATCGGACGCAGTCCCCTTGGCGCACGGGCTGCCAGCCGGTGCAGCAGCGCCAGATAGCCGCGCAGCAGTTCCGGATCGCCGAAGCGGTTGGCGGCGCCGGGCAGCGTGTCGAGCATCAGCCCCAGGATTTCGCCCGACACCATCGAGGCCAGCTTCAGCACCGCGCCCACCACGTCCCGAATGACGTCCTCACCGCATTCCTTGGCGACCTGCGGCATCTCGTCGAGATAGGAGATCAGCAGGCGGGGGCCCTTGCCGAGCGAGGTCATGGCCTTCGCACCGTCCATGTAATCCTTCAGCCCGGCGGGCGACATCATCCGCGCCGCCTCGTGGAAGAGCCCGTCGAGGGTCTCCTCCAGCTCCGGCGCGGATTTGATCAGATCGGCGGCGTAATCGTCGAGATCGACCTTCATCGGACGCGCTCCTTACGCCACCTTCGAAGTATCGGTGATCTCGGGGAAGAAGGTCTGGACGGCCGCCTGCAACGTGTCGCGCATATCCGCGTCATCGGTCAGCGGCTCCACCAGCGCCATCTGGCAGGCGGCAGGCGCGGGGATGTCCTGCGAGATCAACTGGCCTGCATAGACCAGAAGGCGCGTCGACATGCCCTCATCGAGCCCGTGGCCCTTGAGATTGCGCGAGCGTTGGGCGACCTGCACGAGCTTTTCGGCGGTCTTGAGGTCAATCCCGGCCTCGTGGCTGACGATCTCGGCCTCGGTCGCGGCCTGGGGGTAGTCGAAGCTCATCGCGCCGAAACGCTGCTTGGTCGATTGCTTGAGGTCCTTCATCATCGACTGGTAGCCGGGGTTATACGAGATCACGACCTGAAAATCGGGATGCGCGTCGACTAGCTCGCCCTTCTTCTCCAGCGGCAGCTGGCGGCGGTGATCGGTCAGCGGGTGGATGACGACGGTGGTGTCCTGACGGGCCTCGACGACCTCGTCGAGATAGCAGATCGCGCCGATCCGCGCGGCAACGGTCAGCGGGCCGTCCTGCCATTTCGTGCCGTTGATATCGAGGAGGAACCGCCCGATCAGGTCGGACGCGGTCATGTCCTCGTTACAGGCCACGGTGATCAACGGGCGCTGCAACTTCCACGCCATATATTCGACGAAACGCGACTTGCCGCAGCCCGTGGGGCCCTTGAGCATCACCGGCATCCGCACGTCATAGGCGGCGGCGTATTGTTCGATCTCGTTGCCGACAGGCCGGTAGTAGGGCTCGGTCTTCACGCGGAACTGGTCTGGGTCGATATCGCTCATGGGTGGCTCTCCGTCGCGCTGGAAAATCCGGAAAAATGGGGCAGGGCGGGCCGCCGCGATCGGCAGCCCGCCCCGGTATCAGATCACGCAGAGGCCGACATGTCGGCGCGGTGCACCACCATCGAGGTGCCCTGCGTCTGCTTGAAGTTGTCGTAGCCCACGAGGCGAACATGGTTGCCCGGGTTGGCCTTCTTGCACATCTCGATCTCGCGAAAGATCGCATCGACATCGGTTTCCCCGAACATCGGCAGCTTCCACATGTACCAGAAGTTCGAGCGCATATTCTCGGGCTCGGTATGCTCGATGGCCGGGTTCCAGCCCTTTGAGACGATGTATTCCACCTGCTTGCGCAGCTCGTCATCGCTGAGCTGGGGCAGATAGGAGAAGGTGCCCATCTTGCGGCTGTTCGGGTCCGAGATGCGGGAGCCGTAATCTTGCATTTCACTCATGGTGTCAGTCCTTTCTCAGGCGTTGGTGGGAGGGGCGCGCCTTAGCGGTGCGCCACATCCAGCTTGTCCACGGTGTCGAACTCGAACTTGATCTCTTTCCACGTCTCCATGGCGATCTTGAGTTCGGGCGAGTGCTTGGCGGCCGAGGTCATGATGTCTTTCGACTCCTTCTCGAGATCGCGGCCCTCGTTGCGTGCCTTGACGCAGGCCTCGACCGCGACGCGGTTGGCCGCTGCGCCCGCGGCGTTGCCCCAGGGGTGGCCCAGCGTGCCGCCGCCGAACTGAAGGCAGCTGTCATCGCCGAAGATGTTGACCAGCGCGGGCATGTGCCAGACGTGGATGCCGCCCGAAGCCACCGGGAGCACGCCCGGCATCTGCCCCCAGTCCTGATCGAAGAAGATGCCCCGCGAACGGTCTTCCTTGACGTATTTGTCGCGCATCAGGTCGATCCAGCCCAGCGTCGCCTCGCGGTCGCCTTCGAGCTTGCCGACGACGGTGCCCGAGTGCAGGTGGTCGCCGCCCAGAAGGCGCAGCATCTTCGCGAGAACGCGGAAGTTGATGCCGTGCTTGGGGTGGCGGTCGATCACGCCATGCATCGCGCGGTGCACGTGCAGCAGCATGCCGTTATCGCGGCACCAGCGGCTCAGCGAGGCCTGCGCGGCCCAGCCCATCGTCAGGTAGTCCGACATGATGATCGGCGAGCCGATCTCCTTGGCGAACTCGGCGCGCTTGTACATCTCTTCGATGTTCGGCGCGGTGACGTTCAGGTAGTGGCCCTTGCGCTCGCCGGTTTCGCGCTCGGCCTTGTCGATCGCTTCCTGACAGAACTCGAAACGGTCGCGCCAGCGCATGAAGGGCTGCGAGTTGATGTTCTCGTCATCCTTGGTGAAGTCGAGACCGCCACGCAGCGCCTCGTAGACCGCGCGGCCGTAGTTCTTTGCCGAGAGACCCAGCTTCGGCTTGATCGTGCACCCCAGGAAGGGACGGCCGTATTTGTCGAGCTTGTCGCGCTCGACCTGAATGCCGTGGGGCGGGCCGTCACAGGTCGTCACGAACCACAGCGGGAAGCGCACGTCTTCCAGACGCAGGGCCCGCACGGCCTTGAAGCCGAAGACGTTGCCCACGAGCGAGGTGAAGACGTTGACGACCGAGCCCTCTTCGAACAGACCCATCGGGTAAGCGATGAAAGCGTAGTAGCTCTCGTCATCTCCCGGCACGTCCTCGATCGCGTAGGCACGACCCTTGTAGTAGTCGAGATCGGTCAGCAGGTCGGTCCAGACGGTGGTCCAGGTGCCGGTCGAGCTTTCTGCGGCGACGGCGGCTGCGGCTTCCTCTCGCGGGACGCCGGGCTGCGGCGTGATCTTGAAGACGGCGAGCACGTCGCTGTCCTTGGGGGTGTAGTTCGGCTCCCAATAGGTTTCACGGTATTCCTTGACGCCGGCGCTGTATTTACCGGGATTTGCATGCTGGTTCATCGGGGTCTCCTTGTCTCCCTAAATCCGATAACTGCGGCCCCGGGCGCTCGACTGCCGGGATCGCGGGTGTGTCAGGCGGCCTTGGCCGCGGAAATCACCGGGTCGAGCGATCCCTCGGCATAGCGCTTGGCCATGTCGTCGAGGTCGATCACCTTGATCTTGCTGGCATTCCCGGCGGTGCCGAAGCGCTGGAAGCGGTCGAGGCAGAGCTTCTCCATCTCTTCCATCGCGGGGATCATGAATTTGCGCGGGTCGAATTCCGTCGGCTTGCTTTGCGCGACCTTGCGGAACTGAGCCGTCAGGGCCATTCGGTTGTCGGTGTCGATATTCACCTTGCGCACGCCCGACTTGATGCCGCGCTCGATCTCTTCGACCGGCACGCCGTAGGTCTGGGGCATCTCGCCGCCGGACTCGTTGATCAGGTCCTGCAGATATTGCGGCACGCTGGACGAGCCGTGCATGACCAGATGGACGTTCGGAATCTTCGCATGGATCTTCTCGATCTGGCTGATCGCGAGGATGTCGCCCGTGGGCTTGCGCGAGAATTTGTAGGCGCCGTGGCTGGTGCCGCAGGCGATCGCCAGCGCATCGACCTTGGTGAGCTTGACGAAATCCAGCGCCTCGTCGGGATCGGTCAGCAGCTGATCGTGGCTGAGTTTGCCAACCGCGCCCGAGCCGTCTTCCTCCGCTGCTTCTCCAGTCTCGAGATTGCCGAGCACGCCCAGTTCGCCCTCGACCGAAGCGCCCACCCAATGAGCCATATCGGCCACGCGCTTGGTGATGCTGACATTGTAGTCCCAATCGGCGGGGGTCTTCATGTCCTCTTTCAGCGAGCCGTCCATCATCACCGAGGTGAAGCCGTGGCGGATCGCGGTGAGGCAGGTGGCCTCGTTATTGCCGTGGTCCTGATGCATGCACAGCGGGATATCGGGATACATCTCCGACAGCGCCTGGATCATGTGGCGCAGCATGATGTCACCGGCATAGCTGCGCGCACCGCGCGAGGCCTGCATGATGACGGGCGCGTCGCATTTCGCCGCCGCCTTCATGATGGCGATACCCTGTTCCATGTTGTTGATGTTGAACGCCGGCACGCCGTAGCCGTATTCCGCGGCGTGATCGAGCAATTGTCTGAGCGTAATCAGTGCCATATCAGGTGTTCCTTACGTTGTGGGCCTTACGTTGCGGGCCTAACCGGTCGCGCCGCGGTCAGAGGAGCTTTCCCATCGCGACGGCGGTGTCGGCCATGCGGTTGGAGAAGCCCCATTCGTTGTCGTACCAGCTGAGGATGCGCACCATCCGGCCATCCATCACCTTGGTCTGATCCATGTGGAAGACCGAGGAGTGAGGATCGTGGTTGAAGTCGCTGGAAACATTGGGTTTGTCGGTATAGCCGAGGATGCCTTTCATCGGACCATCGGCGGCTGTGCGGATAGCCGCGTTGACCTCTTCCACAGTGGTCTCTTTCGCGGCCTCGAAGACCAGATCGACGACCGAGACATTCGGCGTCGGCACGCGGATCGCGACTCCGTCCAGCTTGCCGTTGAGCTCCGGCAGCACCAGACCCACGGCCTTCGCAGCCCCGGTCGAGGTCGGGATCATCGACAGCGCGGCGGCGCGGGCGCGATACATGTCGGAATGCATCGTATCGAGCGTCGGCTGGTCGCCGGTATAGCTGTGGATCGTCGTCATGAAGCCTTTCGAGATGCCGATTGCGTCGTTGAGCGCCTTGGCGACCGGCGAAAGGCAGTTCGTCGTGCAGGACGCGTTCGACACGACCAGATCGTCCTTGGTCAGCGCACCGTGGTTCACGCCGTAAACGATGGTCTTGTCAGCACCGGCCGCCGGGGCCGAGACGAGCACGCGCTTCGAGCCGTTCTCCAGGTGGAAGGCAGCTTTCTCCCGCGCGGTGAAGATGCCCGTGCATTCCATCGCGATATCGACATCACCCCAGGGCAGCTCCTTCGGGTCGCGGATCGCGGTGACCTTGATCTTGCCGCGGCCTGCGTCGATCCAGTCCTCGCCGGTGGTGACCTCCTGCGGGAAGCGGCCGTGGACGCTGTCGAATTGCAGCAGATGGGCGTTGGTTTCGACCGGGCCCAGATCGTTGATCGCAATCACCTCGATATCGGTGCGACCCGACTCGATGATCCCGCGCAGCACGTTGCGGCCGATACGTCCAAACCCGTTGATGGCAACTTTAACCGTCATTCTCGTCAGTCCCTCAGATCAGTTCTTTTGCATCCGAAACAATCGCTTCGGACGTGATGTTGAAGTGTTCGTAGAGCGCCGGGGCAGGGGCCGAGGCCCCGAAACCGGTCATGCCCACGAAGCGGTCATCGGGGCGCAGGAAGAGATCCCAGCCCTGACGGATCGCGGCTTCGCAGCCGACGCGCGGGGCATCGCCGAGAACCTCGGCGCGATAGGCCGCGTCCTGTTTCTCGAAAAGCTCGAAACACGGCGCGGAGACGACCGCGGCCTTGATCCCTTGCTCGGCCAGTTGTTCGGCAGCGGCCATTGCGATCTCAACTTCGGACCCGGTGGCGATCAGCGTCACGTCGCGGGCCTCGGGTGCGCGCAGCAGATAGGCGCCGCGTGCGGTGAGGTTCTCGTCCGTATGTTCGATGCGAACCGTCGGCAAACCCTGACGCGAGGCCACGATCATCGTCGGCGTGGCCGTCGAGGTCATGGCGATTTCCCAGGCCTCGGCGGTCTCCACCGCATCGGCTGGTCGGAGCACGAGCAGGTTAGGTATGGCCCGGAGCGAGGCCAGATGCTCTACCGGCTGATGGGTGGGACCGTCCTCGCCGAGGCCGATCGAGTCATGGGTCATGACATAGCAGGTCGGCACGCCCATCAGTGCCGACAAACGAATTGCGGGGCGGCAGTAATCGGCGAAGGCCAGGAAGGTGCCCCCATAGGGCCGCAGCCCGCCATGGAGCACGATACCGTTCATCGCAGCGGCCATGCCGTGCTCGCGAATGCCGTAGTGGATGTAATCGCCGGTGAAATCGGTAGGCGTGATCGATTTCATGCCCGAGGATTTCGTGAGGTTCGAGCCGGTCAGATCGGCCGAGCCGCCCACGGTGAAGGGCAGGGTGGCGTTGACCACTTCCAGCGCCATCTGGCTCGCCTTGCGGGTCGCTACCTTGGGCCTGTCCTGCGACAGCTTGCGCTTGTAGAGGGCGATCGCGGCGGGCAGGGCGCTGGTGTCTGCCTCCTCTGCGGCGAGGAAGTCGGCGCGAGCGGTCGCGGCGTTCAGCCTCGTCTCCCATTCCGCCCGCGCCCGCGCGCCGCGCGAGGCGATCCGGCCCCATTCCTCGTAGATCGCGGCCGGAATTTCGAACGGCGGATGGTCCCAATGCAGTTGCTTGCGCGCGGCAGCGATCTCGGCGTCACCCAGCGGCGCGCCGTGGACATCGTGGCCACCTTGCTTGTTGGGCGCACCGAAGCCGATGATGGTGCGGCAGGCGATCATCGACGGGCGCGGATCCTGACGCGCGGCCTCGATCGCAGCGGCGATCTCGGTCGGGCTGTGGCCGTCGCAGTCGACGACATGCCAGCCGGCGGCGGCGAAACGCGCCTTCTGATCCATCGAGGTGGAAAGATCGGTGTCGCCGTCGATGGTGATCGAATTATCGTCCCACAGCACGATCAACTTGCCGAGCGCCAGATGACCCGCGAGGTCGATCGCCTCGTGGCTGATCCCTTCCATCAGGCAGCCGTCGCCCGCGATGACATAGGTAAAATGATCAACCAGATCGGCGCCATAGCGCGCGTTCTTCATCTTCTCGGCAATCGCCATACCCACGGCGGTCGCGACACCCTGACCAAGCGGCCCGGTGGTCACTTCGATCCCGTCGGCATGGCCGTATTCCGGGTGACCAGCGGTGCGCGAACCCAGCTGGCGGAACGCCTTGATTTGGTCCATGCCCATGTCTTCATAGCCCAGCAGATGGTTAATCGCGTAGAGCAGCATCGAACCGTGCCCGGCCGACAGCACGAAGCGGTCACGATCGGGCCATTTCGGCGCGGTGGGATCGATATTGATGAAGCGGTTGAACAGAACCGTCGCCACATCGGCGATGCCCATCGGCATGCCGGGATGGCCAGAATTGGCCTTTTGCACCGCATCCATCGCGAGCGCGCGGATCGCATTCGCCATCCGGGTTTCTTGCGTAATTTGAATATCTTTCATCGCCTTGTTCATCCTTCTCAAGCCCGCTTCGCTTCGCGCACGAGGCGCTCGATGAGGGGGGTGAGGATCAGCTGCATGGCCAGATCCTGACGGTTGCCGGGAATGACGATCGAGTTGGCGCGGCTCATCCACGAGCCGTTGATCATCGAGGTGAGATAAGGGAAATCGATCCCGCGCGGGTTCTTGAAGCGGATCACCACGAGGCTCTCATCCGCGGTCGGAATCCAGCGCGCGATGAACGGGTTCGAAGTGTCGACGACCGGCACGCGCTGGAAATTGATATCCGTCTCGGTGAATTGCGGCGTGATGCAATGCACATAGGCGTGCATGCGGCGCAGGATCACGTCGGTGACGGCTTCGGTCGAATAGCCGCGGGAGGCCCGGTCGCGATGGATCTTCTGGATCCATTCGAGGTTGATCACTGGCACCACGCCGATCTTCAGATCTGCCAGCGCCGAGAGGTTCACCTCGTCATTGACCACGCAGCCGTGCAGACCTTCGTAGAAAAGCAGATCGGACTCGTCGGCGAAATCGCGCCAGTCGGTGAAATGACCGGGTGGCGTGCCCCATTTCTCGGCCTCGGCATCGTCATGGACGTAATGCCGGGTCTTGCCCTTGCCGGTCTCGCCATATTCGCGAAAGACGCGCTCCAACTCTTTGAGTTCATTGGCTTCGTAGGAGAAGTGGGAGAAGCCCTGATCGCCCGCGTCATAGCGCTTCTGCAGCTCTTTCTTCATGTCGGCGCGGTTGTAGCGGTGGAAGGCGTCTCCCTCGATTGAGACTGCGGAAATCCCTTCGCGGCGGAAGATCTGGTCGAAGGTCGATTTCACCGTCGAGGTACCTGCACCGGAGGAACCGACGACGGAAATGATGGGGTGTTTCTTGGACATGTATCAGCTCCGGAAGAGGCCGCGGGTATTGAAGAGCGCGTGGGCTTCATCCTGCGGCAAGTCGTGATAGGCGGCGACGCGGGCGACCTTGCTGGCCGAGCCGAATACGAATGGCGTGCGGGCATGCAGCCGGTCGGGCGTCGCGGACATGATGGGATCGGCGCCGTCGGTGGCCTCGCCGCCGAGCTGCTCGATCAGCATCGCGATTGGCGCGCATTCATAGACGTGCCGCAGGCGTCCGCGCTGGTAGCCTTCGCGGTCGTCACCGGGATAGAGGAACACGCCGCCGCGCGAGATGATGCGGTGGGTCTCGGCCACCAGCGACGCGATCCAGCGCATGTTGAAATTGCGCCCGCGCGGGCCTTCGGCGCCGGCGACGAGATCGTCGATGAAGGCGCGGATCGGCTGCGGCCAGTGGCGGTAGTTCGAGGCGTTGATCGCGTATTCCGAGGTCTCGGAGGGCAGGGGCTTCGGATCGGCCACGCGGCGCCAGATGTCGCTGCCGGGCTCGAGAACCCATTGCTGCACACCCTTCCCGAAGGTCACGACCAGGGCGGTCTGCGGTCCGAAGATAATGTAGCCGCCCGCGATCTGCTCGTTCGCCGGACGCAGGAAGCTGGCCCCCGTGTCGTCGGCTGCCTCGAAGATCGAGAAGATCGTGCCGATCGAGACATTCACGTCGATATTGGATGACCCGTCGAGCGGATCGATGGCGAGCGCGAGCGTGCCGGTCCCGAAATCGACCACCTCGTCCTGCTCTTCCGAGGCGTAATGGCGCACCGCACCACCGCGCAGCGCGGCCATGAAGGCCTCGTCCGCGATCACGTCGAGCGCTTTCTGCCCGTCGCCACCGGCATTGGTGCCAGCCGCCTCCGCCAGATTTCCGTCCAGCCCGTTGCGCGCGATCATGCGGGCAAGCTGGGCGCCGACGCTGGTCAAGCGGGTCATGGTGTCGGCAAGATCGGCAGAAATACCGAGGCCGTCGAAACTCACGGACATCTTCTCCTCCTCCAAAGACGATGTTCTTGTGAGCCAGACCATTGCCCGGATCGGTTTTTTATGAAATTTAAATAAAGGGAATGTGCGTTAAGGAAATTTGAAACCCAATGCGGATGAATGCTGTGACGCTGAAGCAATTGCGCGCGCTCGATGCGGTGGCTCGCGGCGGTTCGCTGACGGCTGCCGGAGAGAGCCTGAACCTCACAACCCCAGCAATTCATACGCAAATCAGGGGACTAGAGGACGCGATCGGGATGAAGCTGATCCAGCGTGCCGCTGATGGCGCCGGATCCGAGCTGACCGAAGCAGGCAAAGCGCTGCGCGAGAGCGCGCTGCGGATCGAGGACAACTTGTCGCAGGCCGAAGCGACGCTGAGCGCCATCGCACGGGGGCAGGTGGGTCGGATCACGCTCGGCGTCGTCTCCACCGGCAAGTATTTCGCGCCGCGGCTGGTGAAGATGCTGCAAGACGCACATCCCGAGATCGAGGTCGCGCTGCGCGTGGGCAACCGTTCGGCCATTATCGAGGGGATCGAGCGCGGCAGTTTCGACATCGCCGTGATGGGCCGACCGCCGCGCCATCCGCCGGTCGTGGCGCAGCCGATCGGCCAGCATCCGCATGCGTTGGTCGCGCCGCCGGACCATCCGCTTGTCGCCAAGGCAGACGATGTCGAGCGGCTTTTCGGCGAGACCTTCATCTCGCGCGAGGAAGGGTCGGGGACGCGGATCCTGATGTCGCGCTGGCTCGACCGGGTCGGTGACGGGCGGCTCTATGACACGCTGGAGATGGACAGCAACGAGACGATCAAGCAGGCGGTGATGGCGGGTCTCGGCATCGCGTTTCTCAGCCTCCACACGGTGACGGACGAGCTGGAGACCGGACGCCTGGCGCTGATTCCGGCGCCTGGTTTGCCGCTGATGCGTCATTGGTTCCTCGTGCGCCGCGAGAGCGAACGCCCGCGCGAACTGGCGCTGCGCGTCTGGGATGAGATCGTCGAGATGAACGGCGCGTTCCTTCCGCATCCGATCCCGGATTGACGCCGGGGCCGCGCGGAGTACCTTTGCGCGGCAACAGGGAGGATATCATGGCCTATGCGATGGCAATCGCGCGCCCCGGCGGGCGCGACCAATTCCACAAGATCGAAATAGAGGTTCCCAAGCCCGGACCCGGTGAAATCACCTTAAGACATACCGCTATCGGTCTGAATTTCATCGATGTTTACTTCCGTACGGGTCTTTATCCGTGGCCGGTCGAGAGCGACCTGATCACCGGCGGTGAAGCGGCGGGCGTCATCGAGGCGGTCGGCGACGGCGTCGATCTGCAGGTCGGGCAGCGCGTGGCCTATACGCAGCCCAACGGCGCTTACGCGAGCCACCGGGTGATCGCGGCGAAAAACGTGGTGCCGATCCCGGACGAGATTTCCGACGAAGTCGCGGCGGCGGTGATGCTCAAGGGGCTGACCGTGCATTACCTGATCCATCACTCGTATCCGGTAAAGTCCGGTGACACCGTGCTTTTCCACGCGGCTGCAGGTGGCGTCGGCTCGATCGCGGGTCAATGGCTCAAGGCCAAGGGCGTACGCGCGATCGGTACGGCTGGCGGGCCTGAGAAATGCGCGCGTGCGCGCGAGCACGGCTATGACGCAGTGATCGATTACCGGACTGAGGATTTCGGCGCAGAGGTCAAACGGCTCACCGACGGCGCAGGCGTCGCGGCGGTCTATGACTCGGTGGGCGCCGACACGGTGATGACGTCGCTCGATGTGCTCAAGCGCTTCGGCACGCTGGTGTGCTTCGGACAAAGCTCGGGACCGGCGGATCAGTTCAAGATCGGCGATCTTGCGCGTAACTCGCTGTTCCTGACGCGTCCGACCTTGTTCCAACACACGGATCAACCGGGCTGGCTACGAAACTCCGCCGCAGAACTCTTTGAGATGATTGGAAAAGGCGACATCAAGATCGACGTGCCGCAGAGCTTTTCTCTGGAGGATGTTGCTGCAGCCCATGAGGCGCTGGAGGGCCGGAAAACGGTGGGTAGCACGGTTTTGACCCCATAATGGGCGTCAAATCGCAATCATAATTTACATAATACCGATTATAGGTATTACGGTGATAAAAAAGCGGGGGGTGATTTCAGCCCCCCGACTTTGTTTTGCGGCTGGATTTACCGCCTGACGGGATCAGGTGATGACGTCGGGTTTCTCGCGCCCCGTGCGCTCTCGAATCCCCACCAACGTCTCGGTCGCCCGGATGATCGGTGCCAGCGCCTCTTGCGGATCATGGTCCAGCCCATCCGGTCCCGGCGCATAGCGCTCGAGATACACGCGCAGCGTCGCGCCCTCGGTGCCCGTGCCCGACAGACGCAGCACGACGCGCGAACCGCCTTCGAACAGAATTCGGAAACCCTGACCTTCCGCGACCGAGCCATCGACCGGATCGGTATAGGAAAACTGGTCTGAGCTTTCGACCGTAAGCCCTTCGACCTGCGTCCCTTTCAGCTCTCCGAGACGAGCGCGCAGATCGTCCAGCATCGCCTCTGCCTGCTCGGTCGGCAGCGCCTCGTAATCGTGGCGCGAATAGTAGTTGCGGCCATAGCGCGCGAAATGATCGGCCATGATCTCGGCCACCGACATCTTCCGCGCGGCAAGGATGTTGAGCCACATCAGCACCGCCCAGAGCCCGTCCTTCTCGCGCACATGGTCGGAGCCCGTGCCGAAGCTCTCCTCGCCACAGAGCGACACGCGCCCTGCGTCCATCAGATTGCCGAAGAACTTCCAGCCCGTCGGCGTCTCGTAGCAATCGAGGCCAAGCGCCTCGGCCACCCGATCCGCCGCCGCAGAGGTCGGCATCGAGCGCGCGACGCCCTTCAGCCCGTCCTTGTAGCCGGGCACGAGATGCGCATTTGCGGCCAGCACAGCAAGACTGTCCGACGGCGAGACATAAGTGCCCGCGCCAAGGATCATGTTCCTGTCGCCATCGCCATCCGAGGCGGCGCCGAAATCCGGGGCGTTTGCGCCCATCATCTCGTCCATCAACTCATGCGCCCAGGTCGGGTTCGGATCGGGATGCATACCGCCGAAATCCGGCAGCGGCGTGCCATGGGTCACGGTCCCCGCCGGCGCACCGAGACGGTTCTCGAAGATCTCGACCGCGTAAGGTCCGGTGATGGCGCACATCGAGTCCATCCGCATCCGGAAGCCCGCCTTAAAGACATCGCGCAAAGCGTTGAAATCGAATATCGTTTCCATCAGGTCGGCATAGGCGGTCACGGGGTCGACGACTTCGACGGTCATCTCTCCCAGTTTCGTCTCACCGACGCTGTCCAGATCCGGGTCTGCCGCGTCGAGCAGATGATATTCGGTGATCTCCTGCGTGCGTTTGTGGATCGCCGAGGTGATCGATTCCGGCGCTGGACCGCCATTGGAGCTATTGTATTTGACGCCAAAATCCTCGTCTGGGCCACCCGGATTGTGGCTGGCCGAGAGGATGATGCCGCCGTTCGCCTGACGCTGCCGGATCAGGTTCGAGGCGGCGGGCGTCGAGAGCCACGCACCCTGCCCCACGATCATCCGCGCGGCCCCATTGGCAGCCGCCATTTTCAGGATCGTACTCGCAGCTTCACGCCCGAAATAGCGCCCGTCACCGCCAAGAACCAAAGTCTTGCCCCGCACGCCGCCGATCGCGTCGAAGGTCGATTGCACGAAGTTCTCGAGATAGTTCGGCTGCATGAAAACGCGGGTTTTCTTGCGCAGCCCCGAGGTTCCGGGTTTCTGGCCGTCGATGGGCTGGGTCGCGTGGCGGGTCATGATTTCTCCTGCACTGTTGCGCGGGTAAAGACTTGAACGGATTGTGCGGCAAGGCAAGCCTCAGGGGCGCCCAATTGTTCCGCCTCCCGTTCAGGAAACGCGGAATCGATCAAGCAGGTCCAGCGACCGGGAGGTAACTGCACCTGTTGTTTGGGCCCTGCGTTGAGGATCACATAGACCGCTTCGCTCCCGGCCTCGCCTGCCGGCCCCTCGGCGGCGCCACGGATCTCGACACCGATGCAGCGCAGCTCGGGATCGTTCCAATCATGCGGCTCGGGTTCTTGCCCCGAGGCGAGCCGCCAGATCAGATCGCGCATCCCGTCCTGCTTGCGGATCAGCGAATGCAGATAGCGGTTCTGCCGCAAGACGCGGTGATTTTTTCGTATCTCTATCAAGCGTTTGACGAATGTTGTTAAAGTCTCGTCAGGTCCACTCCAATCGATCCAACCGACCTCGTTATCCTGCGCATAGGCATTGTTGTTGCCGCCCTGAGAATTGCCGATCTCGTCGCCCGCCAGCAGCATCGGAACGCCTTGGCTCATCAGCAGCGTCGCGAGCAACGCGCGTTTGCGCAAAGCCTGCGCCTCAGGGTCCTCGAGCGCCTCCGAGAAGTTCGCATCATGGCCATCGCGGTTTTCCTCGCCATTCGCGAGGTTCTGCTTTTCGCCATAGGAGACGAGGTCTTGCAGCGTAAATCCGTCATGCGCGGTGATGAAATTCACCGATGCCGTCGCGGGCCGCCCCATCTGGTCGAAGATCTCCGCCGAGCCCGCGACGCGTCGCGCCAGATCGCCCGCCATCCCACGATCGCCGCGCCAGAAGCGCCGCGCGTCGTCACGGAAACGGTCGTTCCATTCGGTGAACGGATGCGGGAAGCCGCCGAGGTAATAGCCGCCCGGCCCGATATCCCACGGCTCCGCGATCAGCTTCACGCTCCGCAGGACGGGATCCTGCTCGATCGCGGTGAGAAATTGCGAATGCGCCTCGACCGCCCCCGACGATCCGCGCGCGAGCGTCGCGGCCAGATCAAAGCGGAAGCCATCGACGCCCATCTCCTCGACCCAATGGCGCAGGCAATCCATCACCAGACGCAGGCAAAGCGGGTTCGACAGGTCCAGCGTATTGCCCGTTCCGGTCTCGTCGATATAGGTGCCGTCTCGTGTCAGGCGGTAATAGCTCGCATTGTCGAGGCCGCGAAGGCTGAGCATCGGCCCGACCGCGTTGCCCTCACCCGTATGGTTGTAGACGACATCAAGGATCACCTCGATCCCGGCGCCATGGAAGCGCCGCACCATGTCGCGGAATTCGCCGCGCGGATCTGGCCCGGAATAGCGCGGCTCGGGCGCGAAATTGGCGATCGGCTGGTAGCCCCAGTAGTTGCTCAACCCCTTCTCGACCAGGAAGCGGTCGTCGAGATAGGCGCAGCTCGGCAGCAGCTCGATCGCGGTGATCCCAAGATCGGCGAGATGCGACAGGATCGGATCAGAGGCGAGCCCTGCCCATGTGCCGCGCAGCGCCACGGGCACGTCCGGATGGGTCATCGTCAGCCCCTTGGGATGGGCCTCGTAGATCACTGTTTCCGACCAGCTGTGGCGCGGGCGATCCCATTTGGGCCGCTCGATATCGGTCACGACCGACTTCGGCACAACGCTCGCACTGTTTCGTCGGTCTGGCCTGGATTTTCCATATTGCATAGGTGCTTGCCAGCTGATCTTCGAGTCGATCTGCCGCGCGTAAGGGTCGATCAGCAGCTTCGCCGGGTTGAAGCGATGTCCAGCTTCGGGGGCCCAGGGCCCATGCACGCGGTAGCCATAGCGTGCGCCCGGATTGAGCCCCGCGACGAGGCCATGCCAGATCGGCCCCGACCGTCCCGGCAAGTCTATGCGTTCTTCCTTCTCGCCGTTGAACAGGCATATCTCCACCCTCTCGGCATGGGCCGAGGCAAGCGCGAAATTCACGCCACCTTCGCAGGGCGTCGCGCCCAGCGGGTCCGGTTTCCCTGGGGTGATCTTCATCGAGCGACAAGGTCGTCATACAGCGCGGCATAGCGCGCGGCTGACCGCTCCCAGCCCCAGTCGGTTTTCATCGCGCGGCGCTGCATCGCGGACCAGCCTTTTCGATCGCCGTAAAGCGCGATCAACTTCATCAGCGCCTGCCGCAGCGCCAGATCGTCGACGGGATGGAATACGATGCCGGTCGATGCGCCCGCGGCTTCTGTCGCGGGCGTTGCGCCCACCACCGTATCGGCCAGACCGCCGACGGCAGAGACCACCGGGATACAGCCATAACGCAGCCCGTAAAGCTGCGTCAGCCCGCAGGGCTCGAACCGCGAGGGCACCAGCACCGCGTCGCCGCCCGCATACATCCGGTGGCTCAGCGCCTCGTCATAGCCGATCTTCACGCCAACCCGACCGGGATGGCGCGCAGCAAGCTCGCGCATCGCATCCTCGGCCCAGCCATCGCCCGATCCAAGCACGGCAAGGCCACCGCCCGCTTCGAGATAGGGCTCGAGAGCCGGGGCGATCAGATCCATCCCCTTCTGCGCTGTCAGGCGCGAAATCAGAATCGCAAGCGGCCCCGGCGCATCCAGTTCAAACTCGGCTTCCAAGGCCTTGCGATTATTAGATTTCCCACCGAGCTTCGTAGCCGAGAAAGACGTCGCCTCCGGATCGGCCTCAGGATTCCAGACCTCCAGATCGATGCCGTTGAGGATACCGTGCAGATCGCCCGCGCGGGCCTGAATGACACCTTCCAAACCCATGCCGAACTCGCCGCGCATCAACTCGTCGGCATAACGCGGGCTGACCGTGGTGATTGCGCTCGCCGCAACCAACCCAGCCTTGAGCGTCGAGATGTCGCCCCAGAACTCCACGCCTTCGCGGGTGAAATCCCACGCCTGCAGCCCGAGGGCTGCCAGCTTGTCGCGGCCGAACCGGCCCTGAAACGCGATGTTGTGGATTGTCATCACGGTCGGGATCCCGGTGCCGCGCAGATACCATGGCACGAGCCCGGTTTGCCAATCGTGGCAATGCACCAGATCGGGCTGCCATTTGCCCGCGCCCTCGCGCGCGATCTCGGCGGCGACGAAACTGAGGGCTGCGAAGCGTTCGGCATTGTCGGGATAGTCGCGCCCGTCTTCGGAATACGGGCCCCCGTCACGGTCAAACAAATGGTCGGCCTGCAGCGCCAGAACCTCCATGCCGCCCGCCTTGCCCAGCACCAGCCGCGCCGGACCGCCATAGAGGCTCTCGCTTTCCCATACTGGTTTCGGCGATTTCAGCTTTTTCAGGATTCCGCGATAGGCCGGGATCATCACCCGCATCTCCCAGCCCTGCCCTTTGAGAGCGGCGGGCAACGCACCTGCCACATCGGCCAGACCGCCCGTCTTGATCAGTGGAACCGCTTCTGACGCAACCGAGAGCACGCGTTTCATGTCTTCGCTCTTTCCAAATATCCCGGGGTGCGGGGCAGCGCCCCGCTATCTACCCCAGTTAGTCCAATGCCGCCGCGCGTTTGTCGAGCATCGCCTGCGTAATCAGCACGACCCCGCCTTCCGACCGGCGGAACCACTTCTCGTCTTCTTCCGGATCCTCGCCCACGACAAGGCCCGCGGGGATTTGCACGCCGCGGTCGATCACGCATTGGCTGAGCCGCGCATGTCGCCCGATATCGACGTAAGGCAGCACCACCGCCTCCTCGAGGCTTGCGAAACTATGCGCACGCACGCCCGTATGAAGCAGTGAATTGCGCACCTCCGCACCCGAGACGATGCAATCGCCAGAAACCAGCGAGGAGATCGCAGAGCCCCGTCGTCCGTCCTCATCGTGGATAAATTTCGCGGGCGGCACGATCTCGGCATAGGTCCAGATCGGCCATTCGGTGTCATAGAGGTCTAGCTTCGGCGTAAAATCCGTGAGGTCGATATTGGCCTGCCAGAACGCGTCGACCGTACCGACGTCGCGCCAGTAAGGCTCGGTCTCCAGTCCCGTCGTCACGCAGCTATCCGAGAACTTATGCGCCATAGCCTTGCCGTGCTTGACGATCTGCGGGATCAGGTCATGACCGAAATCGTGGCTTGAATTCGGATCCTCCATGTCGCGGATCAACAATTCGCGCAGGAATTCCCAATCGAAGACATAGATCCCCATCGAGGCCAGCGCGTGATCGGGATCGCCGGGCATTCCGGGCGGATCGGCGGGCTTTTCGAGGAAATCGGTGATCTGTCCGGTCTTGTCGATGGCCATCACGCCAAAGGCGGTCGCTTCCATGCGCGGCACCGTCAGGCAGCCGATGGTGACATCGGCCTTGGTCTCGACATGCTGGCGCAGCATCACCTCGTAATCCATCTTGTAGATATGGTCGCCGGCAAGGATGATGACGTATTTCACGCCGTAATCTTCAACGATATCAATGTTCTGAGCGACCGCATCGGCGGTGCCCGCATACCAGCGGCTATCGGCTACGCGCTGGCTTGCGGGCAGGATGTCGAGATATTCGTTCCGCTCGGCGCGGAAGAAATCCCAGCCGCGCTGGATGTGGCGGATCAGCGAATGCGCCTTGTATTGCGTGGCGATGGCCATCTTGCGGATGCCGGAATTGAGCGCGTTCGACAGAGCGAAATCGATGATCCGGGTCTTGCCGCCGAAATAGACCGCGGGTTTCGCGCGCCTGTCGGTGAGCTCCTTGAGGCGACTCCCGCGGCCGCCCGCAAGTACGAAGGCCATGGCCTGTGCGCTCAGGCGCGTGTTGGGCTGTGGTTTCATAATCCTCCCCCTCCTCTGGGCACCGCTTATGCGGGCGTGAACATCACGACTGATAGCGGCGGCAAATATACCTCCGCGCTATGGGCGCAGCGGCCATGGGCGTGCTCTTCAGCGGCGATCGCGCCGAGATTGCCGCGGTTGCCACCGCCATAGAATTCGGAATCCGTGTTCAAAATCTCGCACCATTCGCCGCTCTGGGGCAGACCGATGCGGTAGCTGCGTTCGACCGGGGTCAGGTTCGCGACGACCACGACCGGATCGGAGCCGGGCGCGCGGCGTTCGAAGATGAAGACCGAGGCCTCGGAATCGTTGGCCGCGATCCACTCGAAACCCTGCGGCTCGCAATCGCCCCAATGCAGCGCGGGCGTGTCGCGGTAGAGCCGGTTGAGGTCGCGCACCAGCGCGCGCAGCCCCTCGTGGCGCGGATCGTTCAGAAGATACCAGTCCAGTTCGCGCTCGTGGCTCCATTCCGACCACTGGCCAAATTCCTGCCCCATGAAGAGAAGCTTCTTGCCCGGATGCGCCCATTGGAAGGCGTAGAAGGCCCGAAGGTTGGCGTATTTCTCGGGCTCGCTTCCCGGCATCTTGCCCAGCATCGAGCCTTTGCCGTGCACGACCTCGTCATGGCTGATCGGCAGAATGAAATTCTCGCTGTAAACGTACGAGCTCGCGAAGGTCAGCTCGTTATGGTGAAATTTGCGATAAAGCGGATCGCGCGCGAAGTAGCGCAGGCTGTCATTCATCCAGCCCATGTTCCACTTGTAACCGAAACCGAGCCCGCCCTCATGCACGGGCCGCGTGACCCCGGGATAGGCGGTGCTTTCCTCGGCCACCGTCATGATGCCTTCCGCGCCGCCGTAAGAGGCCGCGTTCATGTTCTGCAGGAATTCGATCGCCTCGAGATTCTCGCGCCCGCCATATTTGTTGGGCACCCATTCGCCCGCCGCCCGGGAGTAATCGCGGTAGAGCATCGAGGCCACCGCATCGACGCGCAGCCCGTCGAGGTGATATTCCTCCAGCCAGAACAATGCGTTGGCAAGCAGGTAGTTGGACACTTCCCGCCGCCCGTAATTGTAGATCAGCGTATTCCAGTCCTGATGGAAGCCCTCTTTCGGGTCGGCATGCTCGTAAAGCGCCGTGCCGTCGAAATGTCTCAACCCGTGATCGTCGGTCGGGAAATGGCCCGGCACCCAGTCGAGGATGACGCCGAGCCCTTTCCGGTGTGCGGCATCGACGAACTCCGCGAATTCTTCGGGACGGCCGTGGCGGATCGTCGGGGCGTAAAGCCCGATCGGCTGATAGCCCCAGGAGCCGTCGAACGGGTGTTCGGTAATGGGAAGCAACTCGATATGGGTGAAACCCATGTCGCAGACGTAATCGACCAGCTTCTCGGCCAACTCGTGGTACGAGAGCGGCCTGCCCCCATCGTCCCAGATCCGAATCCACGAACCCAGATGTACCTCGTAGACCGAGATCGGCGCGTGACGTTCCTGCGCCTCGGCCCGGGTCTGGCACCATGCGCTGTCACCGAAGCGGTGCAGCCCCAGCTTGCGCACGACCGAGGCCTGCGCAGGCGGATGCTCCGCGCCGAAGCCGACCGGGTCCGCCTTCAGCGGCAGCACCGTGCCCTCGGCGTCGAGCAATTCGTACTTGTAGAGCGCGCCTTCATGGATGCCGGGGACGAAGATCTCCCACACGCCGGACGCACCGATCCGGCGCAGCTGGTGACGCCGCCCGTCCCAGAAATTGAACTCGCCCACGACCGAGACCCGGCGCGCATTGGGCGCCCAGACCGCGAAATGGACGCCTTCGACGCCTTGATGGGTGATCGCATGGGCGCCGAGCTTCTCCCAGAGACGCTTATGCGTCCCCTCCCCGATCAGATACTCGTCGATCGGTCCAAGCACCGGCGCGAAGCTGTAAGGGTCGTCGAAATCCCATGTCGTCTGGTCGCGTCGCGCGCGCAGACAATAGGTTTTCTCGCTCCAATTTCCGGCGAAGACCCCGGGCACCACAGGCTCCAGCGCGACGTCCTTTTTCCCGAGCGCCCAGACCTCGTCCGCCCCGGGCACGAGTGCCACGATTTTCCCGTCATGAAGACCCAGCACGGAAAACGGGTCGGGATGATGCGCTTCGATCAGCGCTTCGGCCTCGTCGCGGGAAAGTGTCATATCGCTCCTTGGTTCACAGGGCAGATCGCGTGGTCCAAATCTCGTCCATGTAGCCCTTGATTGCCCGGTCGGAAGAGAAGAACCCCATCCGCGCGGTGTTCAAAACAGCCATCTTCGCCCAGCCTGCGCGATCGGCGAA
The DNA here is from genome assembly GCF_002213165.1 of Thioclava sp. F1Mire-8. Taxonomy (NCBI): domain Bacteria; kingdom Pseudomonadati; phylum Pseudomonadota; class Alphaproteobacteria; order Rhodobacterales; family Paracoccaceae; genus Thioclava; species Thioclava sp. F1Mire-8. Next base: position 532,410 of record NZ_NBNY01000001.1, read on the forward strand.
GGCCGTGTCCACCTCTTTCTGGGCGGTCCGGTAGGCCTCGAAATCGGAGGCAACGAGGAAATAATCGCTGTGCCACATGTTATGAACAAGATCGTGATAGCGTTCTGGTTCCTCCGGAGAGAAACGTCCCTCGGCGATCATCTGCAAAACGTCCTGCAAAGGCTGGCTTTCAAGGATCGCGTTGCGCGCATGTTCGGGATCGCGGCGGCGCTCCATCACCTCGTCGGCGGTCATGCCGAAGAGGAAGAAGTTCTCCGCGCCGACCTGTTCACGGATTTCCACATTCGCGCCATCGAGCGTGCCGATGGTCAGCGCACCGTTCAATGCGAACTTCATGTTGCCGGTGCCGGATGCTTCCTTGCCCGCAGTCGAGATCTGTTCTGACAGATCGGCGGCCGGGATCAGTCTTTCGGCCATGGAGACGTTGTAGTTCGGCGGATAGACGATCTTTAGGCGCCCATCGACGTAAGGGTCATTGTTCACCACCCGCGCCACGTCGTTGATCAGCCGTATGATCTGTTTCGCGGTGTGATAGCCCGGCGCGGCCTTACCGCCGAAGAATTTCACGCGCGGCTGGAAATCGGCCTGCGGGTTCTCGCGGATCGCATGCCAGTCCGCGATGGTCTGCAGGATGTTCAGCAGCTGGCGCTTGTATTCGTGGATGCGCTTGACCTGAATGTCGAAGATCGCGTCGGGGTCAATGGTGATCCCTTGGCTTTCATGCACCCACTCCGCGAGATGCACCTTGTTATGGCGTTTCGCGCCCATGAAGGCCTCGCGGAAGCCCGCGTCATCGGCGTAAGGCTCCAGCGTGCGCAGCTTGTCGAGATCGGCCTCCCAGCCCTCGCCGATCGTGTCGATGATGAGGTGGGACAACGCCGGGTTCGCCATCCGCAGCCAGCGGCGCGGCGTGATCCCGTTGGTCTGGTTGATGATCCGCCCCGGATGCAACGCGTCGAGCTCGGGAAAGAGGTTGCGCTTGATCAGCTCGGTATGCAGCGCCGAGACGCCGTTCACCTTGTGCGAGGTGATGAAGGCCAGCTCGCCCATCCGCACTTCCTGATGCTTCACGATCCCCACGAAATGCGCGCGTTTCGGATAGGTGCGGCGGTGCCAACTGTCGATCTTCTCGATGATCTGCATATGGCGCGGCAGCACCGTGCCCATCAGATAGGTCGCCCAACGCTCCAGTGCCTCGGGCAGCAGCGTGTGGTTGGTATAGCCCAGACATTGCATCGTGATCTCGAGCGCGGTCTCGAACTCCATGTCATGCAGATCGACGAGGATGCGGATCAGTTCCGGCCCGGCGATCGCCGGATGCGTGTCGTTCATCTGGATCGCGACATAGTCCGGCAGCTCTTCGAGCGTATAGCCCGAAGCCAGATGCCGGCGCATGATGTCCTGCAGCGCGGCGGAGGTCAGGAAATACTCCTGTTTGAGCCGCAGCTCCTTACCCGCATAGGTCGTGTCATCCGGGTAAAGCACGCGGCTCAACGTCCGCGCCAGAGCCTCGGGCTCGGCCGCGGCGGCGTAATCGCCGTGATTGAACCGCGCGAGGTCGAAGAGCTCGGTGGGCTTGGCCGACCACAGCCGCAGCGTGTTCGCCCATTTGCCGTCCCAGCCGATGATCGGCATGTCATAGGCCTCGGCCAGCACCGTCTCGCCGGGGATCCAATGCGGCTTGCCGTCTAGCGTCTCGACATGGCCCTTGAAGCCGATCTCGTAGGCCGCCTCTGGACGCTCGAATTCCCAGGGATGACGCTGCTTGAGCCAATCCTCCGGCGTCTCGACCTGACGCCCGCCCTCGAAGCGCTGCTTGAAGAGGCCGTGCTCGTAGCGGATGCCGTAGCCGTAGCCCGGGCAGCCCAGCGTCGCCATGCTCTCCATGTAGCACGCCGCCAGCCGCCCCAGCCCACCATTGCCAAGCGCGGCGTCCGGTTCGTTCTCGACCACCGTCTCCCAGTCCTGCCCCAACCCTTCGATCGCCTCGCGGCAGATCGCGCGCAGCCCGAGATTGATCGCGGCATCTTCCAGCATCCGTCCGATCAGGAATTCCATCGAGAGATAGTAGACCCGCTTGCGCTTTTCCTCCCAAGTGCGACGGGTGGCCGCGAACCACGGCGCGACGACCCGGTCGCGTATCGCGAGGCTGAGTGCCATGCGCCAGTCATAGACCGAGGCGTGATCGGGATCCTTGCCCATCGAAAATGTGATGTGGTGCAAAATTTCTTCGCGAACCGTCTCGGCACTGGGCAATTGGGTGTCTTTCAAGGGGGAGGTCTCCGGATCTCTTCAGATAGCAATTGATTGATGAGCCGCCCCCTGTTCAAGGTCAAGCGACGGCGTAGAAACCATCTGAGCAGCTGTTGCCGTTTGCGCTAACAAGTCTACCCTTGCCGCGTTAACGGGCAACAGGAAACTGAAAGAGGAGCGATTCATGGCGAAGGATTGGTGGCGCGGAGCGGTTATCTACCAGATTTATCCGCGTAGCTTTCAAGACGACTCGGGCGACGGGATCGGCGATCTCAAGGGGATCACGCGCAGGCTCGATCATGTCGCCTCGCTGGGCGTCGATGCGATCTGGCTGTCGCCGATCTTCACCTCGCCAATGGCCGATATGGGTTATGACGTGTCCGATTATCGCGGTATCGATCCGCAATTCGGCACGCTGGAGGATTTCGACGCGCTGGTCGCGCGGGCGCATGAACTGGGCTTGAAGGTCGTGATCGATCAGGTGATCTCGCACAGCTCCGATCAGCACCCGTGGTTCAAGGACTCCAAGAAAGGCGGTACGAAGAAGGACTGGTATGTCTGGGCCGATCCCAAGCCCGACGGCAGCCCGCCCAACAACTGGCAGGCGGTGTTCGGCGGCTCGTCCTGGGAATACGCCCCCGAGCGCGGCCAGTATTACCTGCACAATTTCCTCATCGAACAGCCCGACCTGAACCTGCACAATCCCGAGGTGCAGGCGGAATTGCTCGACATTTTCCGTTTCTGGCTCGATCGCGGCGTCGATGGCTTCAGGCTCGATACGGTGAATTACTACTTCCACGACCCCAAGCTGCGCGACAACCCGGCGATGGAACCCGACCCGGAGCGTTGGCCGCCGGTCTCGACCTACGACATGCAGGATCACGAGTTCGACAAGAACCGCCCCGAGAACATCACCTTCCTCAAGAAGATGCGCGTGGTGATGGACGAATACGAAGACCGGACTCTGATCGGCGAAGTCGGCGAAGCGCCGCATCGCGCGCTCGGGCTCATGGAGGAATACACGCGCGGCGTCGATCGCCTCCACATGGCCTACAGCTTCGACATGCTGGGGCCGAAATTCTCGCCCGCGCATTTCCGCGGCAAGATCGAAGGCTTCTTCGAGAATGCCCCCGATGGCTGGCCGAGCTGGTCCTTCTCGAACCATGACGTGCAGCGCCATGTGACCCGCTGGGCGAAATACGGCACCGAGGACGGCATCGCACGGCTGGCCATCGCGATGCTCGCGTCGTTCCAGGGCACGATCGGCATCTATCAGGGCGAGGAACTCGGCCAGACCGAGACCGAGATGGAATATCACGAGCTCACCGACCCGCCCGGTCTGCGCTTCTGGCCCGAGAACAAGGGCCGCGACGGCTGCCGCACGCCGATGGTCTGGGACGAAAGCACGAATGCGGGCTTCTCCAAGGCCAAGCCGTGGCTGCCGGTGAAACCGCCGCAAGCCGCCCGGGCGGTCTCGGTGCAGGAGGCCGACGCGCACTCGGTGCTGGCCTATTACCGTCGCGTGCTGGCCTTCCGGAAGGAAAACCCGGTGCTGCGCAAAGGCGCGTCGACCTTCCTCGACCTGCCGGACCCGATCCTCGGCTTCATCCGCGACGATGGCGAGACGAAATTCGCCTGCTACTTCAACCTCGGCCCGGATCCGGTGACGCTCAAAGCGGACGGGGAGCTTGTCGGCCCCTGCCTCGCCGCGACGCTGGAGGACGGCACCCTGTCGCTCGGCCCGAACGGCGCCGCCTGGCTGAAGATCTAACCAAACCGGAAAAACGCGGCGCGCGGGCCCCGAATTGCAGCCTGCCGCCACGTCTCGGACCCGCGACGGCGTCGGGAGCGTTTGCTCTCGACGCCGTTCGCATTCCGGTGTTCTGCCTCTGGTCAGCCGCGCCGTCTCGGTCGATAAGATGCCATCGGAAGCGATTTCTTACGGAATTTTAAGAAGGACATAAATTCCTTCTGCGATCGTTCCGCCAGAGATTGGAAAAACTTGGAAATACAAGATGGTTCACGTTGATCCGGCGCAAGCCGCCCCTGCCTCGTCGCGCGTCAAGATACTCTGGCCGATCGCGCTGGGGCTGCTGCTGTTCCTGATGGGGCTCTGGGCGCTGCATCATCTGCTCGCCAGCATCGACGTGCGCCAGGTAATCGCGCAGATCAGGGCGACGCCGTGGCCCACGCTCGGCGCGGCCGTGGGGGCGACCTCGCTGGGCTACGTGGCGCTTGTCGGCTATGATTTCTGGGCGCTGCATTACCTCGGCAAAAAGCTGCCCCTGCGCACCGTCGCGCTTGGCGGGTTCCTTGGCTACGCCTTCGGCAACACGGTCGGGATCAGCGTGATCTCGGGCGGCGCCGTGCGCTACCGCATCTATTCCGCCGCCGGGCTGAACGCGTTCGAGGTCGCGGCGCTGTCCTCCTATATCGCGATCGCGATGGGGCTCGGGCTGACGATGGTGGGCGTTTTGGCGCTTTCCGTGCATCCTGCTGCGCTCGCCGGGGTCATCTCGGCGCCCGAGTCCTTGATCCGCGTCGGCGCGCTGGCCGCGACGGCCTTGATCCTGGGCGGCGCCTTCTACCTGTCCTATACGGGGCGCGCCCTGCGCATCCGCGACCGCGAGATCGCGATGCCGGCCCCGCGTATCCTTGTCGGGCAACTCGGCGTGGCGCTCTTCGACTCGACGATGGCGGCGGGCGCGCTTTGGGTGCTGATGCCCGCAGGCACGCCGCCTTTCGCGAGCTTCGTCGCGATTTACGCTGCGGCCAGCATGGTCGGCATTCTCAGTCACGTGCCCGGCGGGGTCGGCGTGTTCGAGACGGTGGTGATCGCCGCCCTGCCCGCGGGCGTGCCCCTCGGCGATGCCGCGGCGGGCCTGCTGGCCTTCCGGATGATCTATTTCCTGCTGCCCTTCGTGATCGCCTTCGTGGTGGTCTCGCTGAACGAGGCGCGTCTCGCAGGCGGCTGGGCCACCCGTGTCTTCGGCGAGATATCCGAGCCGATGCGCCCGGTGATCAGCGGCATCGAGGGTATCGCGCCAAGGATCGCCGGGGTCGCGGTGCTTGGCCTCGGTTTCTGGATGGTTATCGTCGCGCTGATGCCCGTACTGGGACAGCAAGGCGGCGAGCCGGGGCTGATCACGGCGGTTCTGGCCGAGGGCGGCACCCAGCTTTGCGCCTTGGCGGGCGTGCTGTTGATCGTCCTCTCGCATGGTCTGGTTCGCCGGGTGCGGCTCGCCTATTGGCTGGCGCTCGCCGGGCTCGTGCTCGGTGTGATCTCGGTGCTGGCGGCCGATCTCGACATCGACAACGCCATCGTCCTGTCACTTGCCGCGCTGGTGCTTCTGCCGTTTCGCCGCGCATTCCACCGGCAGGTCGCGCTCACCGAAGGGGGCTACGGCCCGCTCTGGCTGGCTGTGATCGTTGGGATGGTGGCCTCGGCGGCGGTTTTCTTCTTCCTCGCCTATGCCGCGCATCCTTATTCGAACGCGCTCTGGCTCGATTTCACCGCACGTTCGCCGACACCGCGGGCGCTTCGCGCAGGTCTTCTGATCAGCGCACTGCTGTTGGGCTTCCTGCTTTGGCTGATGCTGCGCCCGATACGCCACTTCGCCTTCTCCGTGGATCCCGAGCAGGATGCCTCGGTCGCCGCGATCCTCGCCGCGCAGGACGTGCCGCAGGGCTGGTTCGCGCTGACGGGCGACAAATGCGTGATGTTCTCCCCCGACCGCTCCGCTTTCCTGATGTATGCGCAGCGCGGCGGGATGCGGGTCGTCCTTGGTGATCCCGTCGGCCCGCCGGAGGTTGCGCGGCAACTGGCATGGGAGTTTCATGAACGCGCCGTGAGCGAGGGGCTCACCCCCGTCTTCTACGAGGTCTCGACGCGCAATCTGCCACTCTGGATCGAGATGGGCTACGCGCTGCACAAGATCGGCGAAGAGGCCGTGATCGACCTGCAGAAGTTCTCGCTTTCGGGGTCGAAATTCAAAACGATGCGGGCCGAGCAGAACCGCGCCCTGCGCGAAGGATACACGCTCGAACTCGCCGCCCCGCCGCATGCGCCCGAGCTGCTGTCGACGCTGCAGGAAATCTCCAATGCGTGGCTCGCCGGTCAGAAAGGCCGCGAGAAAGGCTTCTCGATCGGACGCTTCGATCCGCGCTACCTCAACCACTGCGAGATCGCCCTGATCCGCTGCGAGGGAGAGATCCTAGGCTTCGCGAACCTTCTGGGCGGCAACGGAGCGCAACATTTCGCGATCGACCTGATGCGATATCGCCCGGAAGCCGCCGACGGCGTCATGCAATTCCTGTTCCTCGGCCTGATCGAGGCACTGCGCGATCGCGGCGCGACCGAGCTGAGCCTCGGCCTCGCACCGCTGGCGGGGCTGCCCGATCGCGCCTCCGCGCGGCTCACGAGCCGGGTGGGAAACCTGATTTATCGTCACGGCGGAAGCTTCTACAATTTCGAGGGGCTGCGCCGGTTCAAACAGAAATTCCGCCCCGAATGGCGGCCGCATTACGTGGCGCTGCCGCCCGGCACCTCGCCCTATCTCGCGCTGACCGAGATCGCGCTCTTGATCTCCGGCGGTGCGCGCAACCTGCTGACAAAGGACTGACATGCTAGACTCCATCCACCAAGTGCTCCCGAATCTCGCCGCTCTGGGGATCTTCGGCTACTGGGTGATCGGGGCCGCGGCGGGGCTGGAGGCCTTCCTGCCAACCGGGTTGTTCCTGCCGGGAACGCTTCTCGTCGACGCCGGCGGGGTGATGGTTCAGCGGGGGATGCTCGACCTGCTCGACCTGCTGTGGTTCGTCGCGATCGGCTCGGTGCTCGGCGGCGAGGCGACCTTCTGGCTCGGTCGTCATGCACGGCGCGGCATGCTTGGGCGTTGGAATGTCGAAGGCATGGCCGCCTATCGACGCGCGGAGAAGCTATTTGCCCGCCATGGCGGCTTGGCGATCGTCATGGGGCGTTTCCTCGGTCCCGTCGCGGGCTTCGTTCCCTTCGCCGCCGCCGTCGCCGGGATGGAGACGCGACGCTTCCGGATCTGGAACCTGCTGAGCGGCTTGCCCTACGCTGTCTTCCATGTCGGCTTCGGTTATGCGCTTGGCGCGGGTTTCGCCCAGCTCAGCCCGATGATGACGCGCAACACCTTGTTCGTGCTTGGCATTGTCGTGATCGCCGCGGTGCTTTTCTGGATTCTGCGCCGACTCGACCGAGCGGTGCCCTATCTCCTTGCGATGGCGGGCGGTCTGATGGACGACATCGCGCGCCACCCCCGCATCGACAGCTGGGGCGGGCGCCATCCGAAAACGGCGGCCTGGATCGCGCGCAGGCTCGACCGGACGAAATTCTCCGGATTGCCGCTGAGCCTTCTCGCACTGGCCTTCCTCTACCTCGCCTCCGTGCTGGTCGGGCTGTCGCTCGATTTCCTGCAAAGCGACCCGATCGTGCAGATCGACGCACGGCTGGCGGCTCTGATGCGGCTGTTCTGGACGCCGGGTCTCATACAGGTCTTCACCTGGATCACCGCGCTCGGCGATACGCAGCTCGTGGCCGCGCTGCTCGTGCTGGCCCTCGTCTGGCTCGCGTGGCTGCGCCGCTTCGATCTCGCCACGGGGCTCGTGGTCTCGCTCGGACTCGATTTGGTTTCGGTGATAATCCTGAAGGCCGGCTTCGGGCGGCCGCGTTCGATCCTCGGCTATTTCCACGAAACCTCGGGCAGTTTTCCCTCCGGCCACGCGACACTCTCTGTCGCCTTTTACGGGATGCTGGTCTTCCTCCTCTGGCGGCTATCCCGGATCGGAGCACTCAGCGCGAGCTTCCTGGCGTTCCTGTTCGCCGGGCTGATCGGGCTGAGCCGTCTCTACCTTGTCGAGCATTACCTGAGCGACGTGATGGGCGGCTGGCTTCTCGGCGCGCTATGCCTTCTCGTGGGCATCGCCGTGGCCGAGTGGCTTTATCCGCGTTGGGCGGGGGCGCCGCGCACGCGACCGCGCTGGCAGATCGGCGTGATCGGGGTGGTGACGCTCGCGCTTATGGGCTTCACGATGGTTCGGGTGCGCGACTACTCCAAGGCGCTGAACCCGCCGCCCGTCGCGCAGCCGCTGATCGTGATCGCCCAAGGGGCCGAGCCGCAGGCGTTGAGCGACGCGCCGCTGATGGCGCAGACGCTCGATGCGGAGCAACAGTTCCCGCTTTCGCTCGGGATGTGGGCGGCGAACACCGATCAGATTACCGCGGCGCTGACATCCATCGGCTGGCAGCGCGCCGATCCGGTGACGCTGAAGACGCTGGCGGGCGCGGCCTTCGGAGCGGTGCGCGACACGATACGCCCCGGAGCAGCCCTCGCACCGCTTTTCTGGAACAACAAGCCGAGCGAGCTTGGCTTCACCCGCGTTCCGGAGGGTGACGCGACCGACGAGCTGCCGCGGCTGCGAATGTGGCAGACGCGCTATACCGATGCGTCCGGCGCGCGGCTCTGGATGGGGGCGATCACTCGCGATGACGGGCTGGTGCCGAGCGACGGGTCGGCGGCGGGGCCGCTGGCCTCTGACGTTGTGAAGGCGCTGAGCCAGAGCGGCGGGGCCAAGACGGTCGGCCATATCTCCGGCACTGACGCGTCGGCGATCCCGGTTCTGGCGCTGCGATAAGCGCGCATGTCAGCCTGCGCGCAGATCCTCGAGATAAATGCGAACCGCTTCCTGCACATGACGGAATCGGTCGCCGCCCAGATGCTTGCCGCCGAACCAGCGGGTGACGACGATGATGTGGTCATAGAGCTCTTCGCGCTCGAGCATCCGCAGGATCACCATGCCGGCGCCTGCCTCACCGTCGTCGTTTTTAACCGGAGCGTCTGCCGTCAGAAGCGCCCAGGTGTTATGCGTCGCCTTGGCATATTTCTTTTTCCGGCAGAGTTCCTTGACGAAGGCCTTGGCCTCCTCCTCGGAGGTGCAAGGCCCGCCCGAAACCGCGTATTTCGAGCCGCGGTCGCTGATGATGTTCTCGAGGATGCGCATGGCGCAGGTTTATGGGCCAAGCGCCGAAGCGGCAAGGGCGGGCAGCGGACCCGATGGCCCGCCGCCCTGCCCGCTCAGCCCAGTTTGCGCAGACGGGCGATCAGCGAGGACGTGTCCCAGCGGTTGCCGCCCATCGCCTGTACGTCCTTGTAGAACTGGTCGACCAGCGCGGTGACGGGCAGCGAGGCCCCGATCTCGTCGCCGGTCTTCAGGCAGATGCCCAGATCCTTGCGCATCCAGTCCACCGCGAAGCCGAAGTCGAATTCGTCCTTCGCCATGGTCTCGTAGCGGTTCGCCATCTGCCACGAGCCGGCCGCGCCCTGAGAGATCACTTCGACCACGGCGGCGATGTCGAGATCGGCCTTCTCGGCGAAGTGGAGGCTTTCCGCGAGGCCCTGCACCAGACCCGCGATCGCGATCTGGTTGCACATCTTGGTCACCTGCCCGGCGCCGCTTTCGCCCAGACGGCGGCAAATCTTGGCATAGGCGTCGATCACCGGCTCGGCCTTGTCATAGGCCGCCGCATCGCCACCGCACATCACCGACAGCTGACCGTTCTCGGCCCCCGCCTGCCCGCCCGAGATCGGCGCGTCGATGAAGGCCACGCCGTGGCCAGCCGCCTCGCCCGCCAATTCGCGGGTCACGGCAGCCGAAACCGTGGTGTGGTCGACGAAGACCGCGCCGGTTTTCATCCCCTTGAACGCGCCGTCCTTACCAAGGCAGACCTCGCGCAGATCGTCGTCGTTGCCGACACAGGACATCACGAAATCGGCGCCCTTGGCCGCTTCGCGGGGCGTGGGCGCGGCGGAACCGCCATGTTCGGACACCCATTTCTCGGCCTTGGAGACCGTGCGGTTATAGACCGTGACCTCGTGGCCCGCCGATGCGAGATGCCCCGCCATCGGATAACCCATCACCCCAAGCCCCAGAAATGCAACTTTCGCCATCGACCTCTCCCTTGCGTGAATACGAAACCGCGCCCCGTGAAGCGCGAGCGCGTTGATTGTAGCGTCGGGCTCAACTAGTAACGCGCCATCCCGGCGCGTCAACTCATGCGCCGGTCGGAGGGATTCCGGGTGAGGCGCGCAGAGGGCTCGATGTACAAGGCATTTCGATGGGGCGTTCGGCTGATCATGGCCGCGATCGTGGGCGTGGTGCTCATCGGGGGTCTGATCTATTTCTTCGCCTCGCGCTCGCTGCCCGATTACGACGCGACCTACAAGGTCACTGGCCTCACCGCCCCGGTCGAGATCGTGCGCTCCACCGAGGACGTGCCGCATATCTTCGGCAGGAATGACCCGGACGTGTTCTTCGCCCTCGGTCTGGCGCATGCGCAGGACCGGCTCTGGCAGATGACGCTGATGCGCCGCACGGTGCAGGGGCGGCTGTCGGAGGTATTCGGGCAGGAGACGCTGAAGACCGACGAGCTGATGCGGCGACTGGGCCTCTATCAGGCCGCGGTCGACTCGGTGGCATCGCAGGACGATTACACCAAGGCCGCGCTTCAGGCTTATGCGCGCGGCGTCAACCAGTGGATCCAGATCGTCAACGAGGGCGCGATGGGGCGCGGTGCGCCGGAGTTTTTCCTTTTTGACAGCAAGATCTCCTACTGGACGCCCGCGGATTCGCTCGCGATCATGAAGCTGATGGCGGTGCAGCTGTCGAACCAGCTGCAGGACGAGGTGCTGCGCGCCCGCGTCTCGCTCGCCGGAAAGGATCTCGTGCGCGACATCATGCCCGACGATCCGCAACAGGCGACCGCCGCGCTGCCCGATTACGCCAGCCTGTTCCCGACAATGCAAAAAGGCATCCAGACGGCAGAGAACGGCGCGCCCGGCGCGTTCTCGCCCTTCCCCGAGCGCGGCTCTGCCGGGGCGTCCAACGCATGGGCCGCGGGGCCTGACCGCTCGGCCGCGGGCGGCGCACTTCTGGCCAACGATCCGCATCTTGGGCTCACCGCGCCCTCGATCTGGTATCTCGCGCGGCTGCAACTGCAATCGGGCGGCGTGATCGGCGGCACGATCCCGGGAATGCCGCTCGTGCTGTCGGGCCGCAACAAGGATCTGGGCTGGGGGCTGACCACGGCCTATGTCGACGATCAGGACCTGCATATCGAGGAAATTGACCCCGACGATCCGACGAAATACCGCACGCCCGATGGCTGGAAGCATTTCAAGACCAAGCGGGTGATCGTCGAGGTGAAGGACGCGAAACCCGTGACACTCACCCTGCGCTGGACCGATAACGGCCCGGTTCTGCCCGGCAGCCATTTCGATCTGGCGACGGTGACGCCGCCCCATTCGGTGATGTCGCTCAGCTGGACGGCCTTCGATCCGAAAGACACCACGATGACCGGCGCGATGGACCTGATGCGGGCGAAATCGATCCCGCAGGCGCTCGACGCCGCAAAAGAGATCGTGGCGCCTGCACAGAATATCACGTTGGCCGACAAGGATGGTGTGGCGCTGGTCACCGCCGGGAGAATCCCGCTGCGCGACCGGGCGAATGACACGCAGGGTCGGATGCCCAACGCGGGCTGGAAACCCGAAAATCGCTGGAAAGGCGCCCTGCCCTTCAAGGACAATCCGCAATTCGTCGAGCCCAAAAGTGGCATCGTCGTGAACACCAACAACAAGACGGTGGACCGGCCCTTCCCCTATAACGTCTCGTTCCACTGGGGCGACACGCAGCGCATCCAGCGCCTGTCGAAACTGATGGGCGAGCGCGAGGTGCATTCGCGCGACAGCTTCATCTCGGCGCAGCTCGATACCGTCTCGCCCGCCGCGCGCGGCCTGCTGCCGCTGGTCGGTGCGAACCTGTGGTATACCGGCGATCCCGCGCCTGACGGCACGCCCGAGCGGATGCGTCAGCGCGCGCTGGAGATGCTGGCGAGTTGGGATGGCGAGATGTCCGAGCATCTGCCCGAGCCGCTGATCTACGCCGCCTGGATGCGCGAATTGCAAAACCGGCTGATCCGCGACGAGCTGGGTCCGCTGGCGAAGAAATTCGACCACCTGGAGCCGCTGTTCATCGAGCGCGTCTTCCGCGACACCCAAGGCGCGAGCCATTGGTGCGACATCATCCAATCCGCGCCCAAGGAGACCTGCAGCGACATCGCGCGGCAATCGCTCGACGCGGCGCTCTTGGACCTGTCGAAGAAATACGGGCCGAATATCGAAAGCTGGCGCTGGGGCGACGCGCATGTCGCCGAGCAGGACAATCCGGTGCTGGGCAAGGTGCCGGGGCTGAAATGGTTCGTGAATATCCGGCAATCGACGTCGGGTGGCGATTTCACCCTGATGCGCGGGCGGACCAAGGGCGGCGACGGGCCCGATCGCTTCGCCAATGTCCATGCGGCGGGCTATCGCGAAGTACTCGATTTCGCCGATCCGGACAGCTCGGTCTTCATCATCTCGACCGGGCAATCGGGCCATCCGCTGAGCCGCCATTACGACGACCTGTCAGAGCTGTGGCGCTCGGGCGAATATATCCCGATGTCGCTCGATCCGGCACTGGCGCGGGCAGCGGCGACGGGGATCACCCATCTGGTGCCGAAGGGCGCGGCGCAAGCGGCCAACTGATCCATAATGAAACGGGGACGGACCTTTGCCCGCCCCGGATCAAATCTCAGTCCTAGCGCCCTCAGTCCTCGCGCATCGTGCGCTGCACCTGATCCGCGACCGGCTTGAGCAAGTAGGAGATCGCGGTGCGCTCCCCCGTCTGGAAGAACACCTCCACCGGCATCCCCGGACGCAGGCCCCGTCCGTCAGGCAGCACCGGCGCCTCGGTCAGTGCGACGGTGCAGAGATAGTAGTTACCGCCGCTCTCGTCCTTCGTGGCCGAGGCCGCGACGACGCGCACCTCGCCTGCCACTTCCGGCGTCGTCCGCTGGTTGAACGCGGTGAAGCGCAGCCGCACCGGCTGCCCCGGCATGACCTGGTCGATATCGGTGGTGCGCAGCCGCGCCTCCACGATCAGCTCGCCATCGGGGACGATCGCCATCACCCGCTCCCCGGGCGCGATCACGCCGTTCACCGTATGCACGCCCAACTCGTTCACCACCCCTGCGATCGGCGCGCGGATCTCGGTGCGCGAGAGCCGGTCGCGCGCGGCCACGGCGCGCTCATGCAGTTCGGCCATCTGCGCGTCGATGTCGCGCAGCTCCTTCTGCGCGGCGGTTCGCGCCTGATGATCCAGTTCCAAGATGCGCAGGTTCGACTCGCTGATCTGGCCCCGCACCCGCGCGATATTTGCCTCTATCTCTCCGGAGACCCCGTCGAGCCGCGCCATGTCGCGCTCGATCTCGGTGATCGCGCCTTTCTCGGTCAACCCCTTCTTCAGGAGCGTCTCAAGCCGGGCATGATCTTCGCCGCGCAGACGCCGTTCGATCTCGTTCGAGTGGCGCTGCGCTTCGAGCGCGCGGATCTCCTCGTCGAACTGGTCGACCTGAGACAAAAGCTGGTCGCGGCGCAAGTCCTGCATCGCCCGGTCATGGGCCAGAAGCTGGCGCTCGCCATCCGCGATCGCGGCGGTTTCCTCGGCGGTATCGAACCCCTCCGGGAACACGATCTCGACGGCGCTGTCGCGCACTGCAAGGAGCCGCGCGCGGCGGCCGGTAAGCTCGCGGATCTGGGTCTCGACGATCCCCAGTTCCGAGCGCAGCTGCGTGTCGTCGAGGCTCAGCACGACATCGCCCGCCTGCACGAGATCGCCGTTCTCCACGCGGATCTCGCGGATCACGCCGCCGTCCGGGTGCTGCACGACCTTCAGCTGCGATTTCACCGCAACCTGCCCCTGCGCAATCACCGCGCCGGAGAGTTTCGCCTGCGCCGCCCATCCGCCGAAGACGAGGATCAGCGCGCCCAGAAAGGCCGTCGCGAACAGGATCCGCGCACGGATCGAGAACAGGGCCGGATCATGGTAAGTCTTGGTCATTTTCGGTTCCCCCCACCAAAAACTCGCGAGCGCCCGTCAGACGGTCGCGTCGCAGTCAAACAGAAAATTGGTTTCTTCCAGCGTGTGATGGCCGTCGAGTTCGATCTCGAAGTCGTAATCCTCGACGCTGCCATCCTCGTGCTGCGCGCTGAGCTTGGCTTTCACGATGGTGAATTCGTGCCCCTCGTCGCCGTCTTCAATCTCGTAAGCCACGAAAACGCCTCCGCGCGCCTCGGCGACCTCGCCATTGGCACCGGCGTAGAACAGCCGCATTTCACCATAGCCTTCGCCCATCGGGTCGATATGCGAGAAGTCTATCCGGTCGCCGGGCTCGAAATCGGTGATGCGGTCATGGCCCGCGCCCGCGTTGCGGATCGCAGAGACCGAGGTGAAGACGAACACGTCCTCGCCTTCGCCGCCGCTGAACAGGTTGCAGGCATCACTTGCGATCAGCTGGTCATCTCCGGCGCCGGAAGCGACGTTCTCTATACTGACGAGCGTCGCTTCGCCGGTCTCGCTAGTCATTGTCCCTGAAGACAGATCGACGGTGACCGACTCCGCGATGCGGTGCAGATCGAGCGTGTCCGAGCCCGCGCCGCCATCGTAGCGGTCGCCCGTAGCCTCCGCGATTTGCGAAACCACGATGCGGTCCTCGCCCGCGCCGCCGGTCACGAGGTCCTCGCCCGCGCCACCGTCGAGCAGATCGGAGCCCTCGCCGCCGACCAACGTGTCGTTGCCCGCCCCGCCATCTAGGCTGTCCGCGCCGGAGCCACCGTCGAGATAGTCATTGCCGTCCTCGCCATGCAGCAGGTCCGCCCCGGCCTCGCCGAAGACAATGTCGTCACCCGCGCCCGCGAAGACCGTGTCGTTGCCGGCGCCGCCATAGATCACGTCCGCGCCCGCGCCGCCGATCAGCACGTCGCAGCCCTCTCCGCCGTCGAGCATGTCGTCGCCCTCGCGGCCATAGAGGATGTCGTCGCCCCCCTCGCCCCGCATCGCGTCGCGGTCGGGCGTGCCGAGCAGCAGATCGTCTTCGGCGGTGCCGATCACGTCGTGATACTCGGGTGGCAGGATCAGCGCGGTCGCGGTCTGGCCGATCGACAACTCGCCGTCGCTGAGATCGTAGGTGATCACCAACTCGCCCTCGAAGCCCTGATCGGGCTTGATCAGCCATTCGCCCGCGCCATGGGCGATCACTTCGCCGCCTTGCGCTTGCATCGACAGGATCGAGAGCGGGTCGCCATCGGGATCGCTCGCCCCGGTCAGCAGGACCGCCGCCACGATGAAGAAGCTCTCATCCCGCCGTCCGGGCGACAGCCGAACCGGACCCTTCGTCTCCGGCGCACGGTTGCGGGGGGCTTCGGTCGCCGCGTCCGGAGGACGGGCTTCATCGGAAGCGCCCCGGCTTTCACGCGCCTTGCGTGCAGCGGCACGGGTCGAGGTAAAGACCGGCACTTTCGGAAGATCGAGTTCCTTGACCTCGATCGCGTCCGGGAAGAACAGCGTATCGCCCTGCGCCTCCACCGTCGCCTTGTGCTTAGCGTGCCATCGCTGCGGCGAGAGCGTGAAGGGCGCGGGATTGGCGCCCGGGAACAGGATCACGTTGTCGGGCAACGGATCGGGCGGCGTGTTTTCCTCCGTAAGCACGTCACTCGGCCCCATTTCGGGGATGTGATGCGCGTTCGGCGTCTGCGGGCCGGCGGGGGCGTCGGGATCTGCCGGGGGGTGGGCCGGTCCATCCTGAACGCCTTCCGCCTGCGCCGCATCCGTGCCGAAGAGCTTGCGCGCGAGCGCAGCCCAGGCAATGGCGACCAGCCCCACCGCTGCGCGGCCGGGCCAGACCGAGCGCCGTTCCGGCGCACGGTATTTCTGCATCGGCGCGATGGCCGCTTCGTCGTCCGGGATACCGAGCTTGAGCTTGTCCTGTTCCATGGCTCAGCCCACCGCCTGCTCGATACTGTCTCCCAGCTCCGCCGCCGGTGCCGCGGGTTTTCCCTTGGGCAGCGGTTTGAGCCCGACGGAGCGGTTCACGATCTCGTCTTTGGGGCCGAAGGCCACCAGCTTGCCGCCCTGGACGAAGCCCACGAGATTCACGGATTCGAGCGCCTTCGGGCGATGCGCGATCACCACCACGATGCCGCCACGCGCGCGGACCGAGGCGATGGCCGCGCTGAGTGCCGCTTCGCCATCGGCGTCGAGGTTCGAGTTCGGCTCGTCCAGTACCACAAGGAACGGCGCGCCGTAGAGCGCACGCGCCAGACCGACCCGCTGACGCTGCCCCGCCGAGAGCGAGGTGCCGAAGGGGCCCAGCTGCGTCTGGTAGCCATCGGGCAGATGGATGATCGTCTGATGCGCACCCGCGGCCTTCGCCGCGGCCACCACATCGGCATCCGTCGCGTCCGGCGCAAAGCGCGCGATATTCTCGGCGACCGTACCTTCCATCAGCGAAACCTCCTGCGGCAGGTAGCCGATATGATCGCCCAGCAGATCCACGCGCCACTGGTCGAGCGCGGCCCCGTCGAAACGGACATGCCCGCGCAGCAGCGGCCAGATTCCGACGATGCCCTTGGCGAGCGTCGTCTTGCCTGAGCCCGACGGCCCGATCAGGCCGAGCGCATCGCCGGCTTTGAGATCGAAACTGACATCGCCCAGCAGAACCGCGCCGGAGCCTGGCGCAACGACCGTCATCCCCTCGACCGTGAAGCTCTCGGTCGGCGCGGGCAGAGCGATCAGGCTGTCGTCATCCTCGAGCGTCGCCAGCGTGTCGCGCAGACGCGCATGGCTGCGGCGCGCGGCAGTGAAGCCCTTCCAGTTGCCGATCGCCATTTCCACCGGCGCGAGTGCGCGCGAGGCTGCGACCGAACAGGCGATGATCGCACCGGGCGACAGCTCGCCCACGATGGTCAGATACGCGCCGAGGCCCAGAAGCGCCGATTGCAGCATCATCCGCGTGACCTTCGACAGCCCGCTCAGTGTGCCGGTGATGTCGCTGGTGCGCGCATGCAGGCGCAGGTGCTCCGCATTGGCGGTGCCGAACCGCTCCACCGCGCGGCGGCCGAAGCCCATCGCGTGCAGCACGTCGGCATTGCGCGTATTGGTATCGGCGATCATCGCGCGGGCGATGGAGGCCTTCTGCAACTCCCGGCCCGAACGGCGCGACAGCATCTCGGTGATGACGGTCAGCGTGATCAGCACGCAGGCACCGCCGATTGTCAGCAGCCCCAATAGCGGATGCAGCATGTAGACGAAGCCCAGAAACAGCGGCATCCACGGCAGGTCGAGGAGCGCGATGGCCCCCGCCCCCGAGACGAAGCTGCGGATCGTGTCGACGTCGCGGCCGCGCTCCAACGCCTCGGACGTGGAATAGCCGAAGCGGGGCATTTCGATTGCCACCCGATGCGCGAGCGGCGCGAGGCGGTTGTCGATCCGCGCACCGACCCGCACGAGTATCTGGTTGCGCAGCACATCGAACAGCCCCTGAAACAGATACAGCGCGATGGCCAGAACAGAGAGTGCAAGCAGCGTCGGAACCGAGCCGCTGGTCAGCGCCCGGTCATAGATCTGCAGCATGTAGAACGAGCCCGTCAGCGCGAGCAGGCTGATCACGAAGGACAGTCCGAGGAGAAAGACGATCAGACCGCGATAACGGCCCAGACGCTCGGAAACGAGTTCTTCGCTGGCTTGAAAACGACGACGTGCGTTGCTCATGTGATCCTCCCACCAAGATCTTGAGACTTATGTACAAAGCGCCCGACGGACCCCTCCGCCGGGCGCCAACCCTTAGTTCACTCCGTTGAAATCAGAGGCGTCGAGCATGTGATGACCCGTGAGGTCGATCTCGAAATCGGCATCCAGATCGTCGTCGACATTGCCGGCGATGATGGTGTGCTCGCCATCGTCGCGCATCTCGAAGGAGACCCGCAGTTCGCCCGCGGCGCTGAAATCGCCAGCCGCGAACAAGACGAAGGATTGCGAACCGGCCGCGCCCTGATCTGCGTCGATCCCGCTCAGGTCGATCTTGTCGCCCGGTGCGAAGCCGTTGATCCGGTCGCCGTCGGCATCGGCTGCGGAGTTGAACACGAAGGTGTCGTGGCCGCCGCCGCCATCCATCACGTTGACCGCACCGTTGGCGATGATCGTGTCGTCGCCGCTGCCGGTGATGACGTTCTCGAAGCTGTAGATCTGGTCGGCGGTCTCGCCGATCATCACCTGGCCGTGGCCGTTGGTGCCGTGGCCCAGATCGACCTCGACCGAGGCCTGGATCGCGGCGTAGTCGAGCGTATCCGAGCCCTCTCCGCCCCAGTAGCTGTCGGCCCCGTCGTCCTCGGTCGCGATGACCGTGTCGTCGCCATCATCGGCGAAGACCATGTCATGCCCCTTGCCGGCTTCGATCACGTCGTCACCGTCGCCGCCGAAGAGGCGATCCGCCCCGCCGTCGCCGAAGATCATGTCGTCGCCGCCGTTGCCAAGCGCATTGTCCGCGCCGCCGCCTGCGAAGATGACGTCATTGCCCTCCATTCCGATGAAGGTCTCGGCGGTGTCGTCGCCGACCAGCACCAGCCCGTCGGACATCGCGTCGTCGGAACTGTCGTCGGCGCCGCCATCGCTGCCGCTGTTCGAGCCGTCCTGATCGGAACTCTCCGAGCGCGTGCCATAGCGGGCACCGTGAACTTCATCCTGCGGACGTTCGCCGCCGACCACCATGTCATCTCCGCCGCCGCCGTTAAAGACGATGCGGTGATCCGAGGTGAGCCCCGAGATGTCGACCGTGTCGTCGCCCGCGTCGCCATTGATGGTGATCGTGGAATAGGCGAGGCTCGTGCCCGAGAAATCGCCCACGATCTGGACCGTGTCGCCGCGCCGCGGATTCGCGCCGTCGGGCACGCCATTGCCGTTGTCCGCGGTCACATCGAGCGTGTTGATCGTGATTTCCTCGATATTGGCAAGTTCCGCGATCACGACACCGTCGCGTGTGATGATGATCTCGGCGTTCGCGAAATTCTGAACCGCTATCCCCGCGTCAAGCGCAGCAGCGAGCGTGTAGATCGCAAAGGTCTCGCGGGTGTTGTTGCCCGACACGACGAAGCGATCTCCCGCCGCCCCATTGGCGCCTCCATCCACGAAATCGCGACCGTCCGGGCGCTCTGGCTGATTGGGACGCTGGTTCGTTACCGTCCAGACGAAGGAGTCGTCGCCCGCCCCGCCGGTGATCGTGTCATTACCCTCGCGACCATAGACCAAGGTGTCGTTGGTCGAGCCGCTCAGATCGATCGTATTGTCTCCGGCATCGCCGGTGACGATGTTGAGGGTCTCGGTGACCTGCGTCCCGGTGAGGTCGGTGGCACGGATCGTCGCGCTCAGCGTCTCGTTGTCGCCAAGCCCGCCCGCGACGCGAAGCTCATCGTTATTGGCGCCGCGAAGTCGCATCTCCGGCGAGCCTCCGACCAGTTCGTAGGTCGCCTGCCCGTCGAAAGGTACATCCGCGCTTAGCGTCGCGATAGTTCCGCCGCCACGGTTCCCGGTGGCGTTCATCATGATATCGGACATCGGGTCGGCCGCGAGCGAGAGCATCTCGCCATTCGCGAACTTGGCGAATTCGACGCCGACGAGGATATCCACGCCATCGGTCGCGACCGGGTTCCCCTGGTTGTCGGTGCCGCTGCGAAGATCGGTGATCCGAACCGCCTGCTGGTCGTTCATCGCGATCAGCTCGATGCGGTAGTCGTCGCGGTTGCCGGTATAGAGCGCGGTGTCGGTGCCCTCCGCCCCGGTGTCGCCGAGGATGTGGCCCAGCGAGCCGTCCGAGAACACCACACGGGTGTCGCCGGTGCCGTACCAGTTCTCGATCCGGTTGACCTCGAACACCGACTGGTCGTGACGGTTGTCGCCGATCCAGTAGAGGTTCGAGTCCACGACCACGCTGTCGCCGAAGATGAAATCGGCCTGACCCGTGGTCTCGTCGCCCCCATCGCCCAGACCGGTCAGCTTGTCATCGCCGCCGCCGCCCACGAGATAGTTGTTCATCCCGTTGGAGCCGATGCCGTTCTCGTCCGCGCCGGTCAGCTCGTCATTGTATTGCGAGCCCACGAGCCCTTCGAGGAAGGCGTACTGGTCCATCAGGACCGACCCGGTGCCTGCGTTGTTCGAGGTCTGCAGGTTCGCGATCACGTTGATATAGGCGTCCTCGTAGGAGCCGATATCCATGTCGCCCTCTGTGCCGTCGCCGTTGAACTCGATCACCGGGTTGAGCTGCGCGGGGCTGTCGCCGTTGAGGCGGTCGCCATCGTTCGCGGTCGGGCCGAGGCCGCCTTCGAGCAGGTCGTTGCCCGAGCCGCCGTTGATGTTGTCGTCGCCGACGCCGCCGACCATCCAGTCCGCGCCGTTGCCGCCGAACATCTCGTCGACGCTGTCGCCGCCATCCATGTAGTCGTTGCCGTCACCGCCCATCATCAGGTCGGTGTCGCCCTCGCCATAGAGCCGGTCATCGCCGTCGTCGCCGAAGACCTCGTCGATGCCGTCGCCGCCATGAACTTCGTCATCGCCCTCGTTGCCATGCGCCGTATCGAGCACGCCGGGACCGGCGAAGATCGTGTCGTTGCCGAGCCCGCCGAGAATGAAATCGTCGTTCTCGTAATCGGTGATGTAGTCGTCGCCGTCGCCGCCATAGATATGGTCGTTGCCCTGCGCGCCTTCGATGCGGTCGTTGCCCTCGTCGCCATAGAGCACGTCATCGCCCAGAGCCCCGACGATGAAGTCGTCGCCCGAGAGGCCGATCACCGTGATATGGCCGTCATTGGCCGGACCGCCGGGGATGCTCTCTGTCAGCTGGACGTTGTCGAAGAGCGTGTATTGGCCGGTGCCGTCGGTCTCGACCACGATGCTCAGGCCCAGGCCTGCGAGATTCGCGGGCACGGCATCGGTGCTCAGGGTCACCATGTCCCAGGCGTCGTCCGTTGTGACGTCGTCGTCATCGAGCGGCGGCGCGAAAACGGCGCTGGCCAACACGGTGCCATCCGAGGCCACCAGTTTGACCGTGCCGCCGGTCGCGACATAGCCGATCTTGTCGCCCACTTTGAGCGTCAGGGTGTAGACATTTCCCTCGACGAGCTCCGTGCCGGTGTCGGCCGTCATCGACGCATTGCGGCCAAGCTGGGCGACCTGCGTGCCTTCGGGCAGGAAGGGCACCGCAGCTTCGGTGGGAGCCCAGGTGCCGCCGGTGCCGTTGAGGGTCCAACCCTCGATCGCCCCGTTGAGATAGGTGCCGCGCGCATTGGTCGGGGCTCCCGCCGCGACCAGATCCTGCGCCTCGAAGCCACCATTTGCGAGGGCCACGTCGCGCACCTCGTCGGGCAGCCGCTCCAGCGTGGCGTTGAAGTAATCGTTGTATTGGTAGGCGTCGGTGCCATCCGCCACCAGACCATCGCGGGCATTGTCGTTGAATGTGCCCGCCGAGGTCTCGCCGTCGAGCACATAGGTGGCCGAGGGCGTCGCGAAGGCATCCGGGATATGCTCCAGCCCGGTGGTGCGCATGATCAGGTGGGCGAATTGCTCGCCTATGATCTGGTCGCCCAGATGGTGACCAACCGGCATCCGGTAGAGGTAATAGAACCGGTCGCCATCCTGCAGGCGCTGCGTGAAGTCCAGCATGATGAAGCTGAACGTCGTGCCGAGCGGGCCATCGAACATCGGCTGTTCGGCCAAGCCGCCGACCCAGAGGTCGATATCCCAGAAGCCCTGATCGCCCGAACCGCCCGAGAGCGTCCAGCCCTCGCCCGGAGTGTAAGTGGGCTCGCCCGAGCCGCGCATGAACATCAGCGCCGCGTCATGCCGCGGATCGGACGCATCCGCCGCCGCATCGATGATCGCCTGCGCCTTCTCGCGGATCTGCCACAGCTCGCCCGTGCCCGCCTGATAGGCGTCGCGCGCCTCTTGCAGCTTGAACGTGCCCGCTTCGTCCCGGCCATAGGCCGCGATGAAGTTCACCAGCGATTCCGGGGTGCGCAGATGCGCGCCGAAATCTTCCCAGCTGTGATAGGGCGCGATGCCCGCGCCATTGGCGTTGTTCGAGGTATTCTGCATCAGCCCGTCGAAGACCTGCTGGCGCAGCTCGTTCAGCGTCGGCAGCCCGACATCGCGACCGCGCGCGATATTCAGCGCGGCCAGGTCGAGCGGCACGCCGACCAGCGATTGCTGCAGGGCCGCGGTGACGAATTCGTCCATCTCGTTGCCTTGCTGGGACAGCAGACCCGCAGCGATCCCGGATGCGCCGTAGGCGTCGAACTGATCGGGATTGAGGAAGACGTCGAAGAGACCCCTTTCGACATAGGTCGGCACGTAGCCCGGCTCGCCCGGATGGACGCCGGCGTCGTCAGTCACCGCGATCTGCACGGTCTCGCGCAGTTGCGAGTGGCCTAGACGGAACACCGCCTGCGCGAATTCAAGGCTGATATTGAGGTTGATATCGGCAGAGTAGGACACGAATTCCGGCAGCGCCGGGTAGAGCGTCGTCATGTATTGATCGACCGCGACGTGGTTGTACTCGCTCTCGGTGATCAGACGTGCGGCCTGGTAGACGCGTTCGCCATCCCAGGTGAGGCTGTCCACGATGGCCTGCACAGCCACGTCGTCGGTCAGGTCGGTCCCGGCCCAGCTGTCGAAGGTCGCCTGATCGACATCCACCGCGAGCCAGCCCTCGTTGGCCGCGTCGGTCCCGTTCAGGCCACTGAGGTCACCGGTCTCGATCGCATCGCGGACCGCCGACATCATGATGTTATGCGCCTGGATGTTGTGCTCTTCGTGGAAAACGTGGTGGACCGAGGTGAGCGTGATGTTCTCGTTCACACGGCCGTCGCCCGAGACCTTGTGACGGGCCAGAAGCGCGTCGTCATAGGTGAAAGCGCCCGAATTCGGATCCGAGGCCGGGTTCAGCTCGTTGCCCTGGAAGTCGAGGCCCGGCGTCGCGCCATGCGCGATATCGATCAGGATCGGCTGGTTCGTCGTGCGCACTTCGCCGATATCAGCCGCCGCGCAATGGCCGTCCATTGCATCCTGCAGCGTCCAACGCACGAAGGGATCGTAGCCCTCGGCTTCCAGTTGCGCGTAGGAGTGGTAGGTCATGCCGTTGATATCGATCCCGATCGTGGAAGCGATCTCGTCGATATCGGCGATGCTCTGATCCGAACGGAAGTGGAAATCCTGCTGCGGCGTGAAGTTCAGCCGACCGATCGCATCGGCGTTGATCCACGGGCAATCGAGCACATCCGTGTCGATCAGTTCGACGCCGATCCGCATCGCGTTGACCTTCATGTCGGCCCAGGTCGCAAGCTCGTCCTTACCCGTGACCTCCGTGCCATCGGGCGCGATTGCCGAGCCGTCCGAAACGTCGAGCGCCACGAGATTTCCATTCGCATCCTGGCGATGGACGATCCCGTCCTCGGATCCGGTGATCAGCCTGCCAGTGACGACGCCATTCGCATCGTAGTGCCGCAGCAGCGCGTTGACCGACTCGTGCGAGCCGTAGGTCTGGCTCTGATCGATCATCAGGCCGGTATTGTTGTTGTAGAGCGGCGTGACACCCGGCAGCAGGTTGCCCTGATCGTCGAAATCCGTATCGGGGTTCGACAGTTTCCCGCGGCTCAGCATCATCATGTTCGAGACGCCGGGAATGTAAGACGGGTTCGTCGCGATCATCTCGGGAACGTTCGGCGTGGTCGCCGCATCCACGTAATCCGGGTTCGGCTGATAGATCGGATCGATCCAAAGCGGATCGTTCGGGCTCAGCGGGATCATCACCACGCCGCCGGTCTTCTGGATGAAATCCAGCCCGTGATCGAAGAACTGACCGAAGGCCACGAACCATTCGTTATAGCTCACCCCGCCCAGCACGCCGGGATTCGGGATGAATGCGGTGGTGATATCGCCCACCACGGAGTTCGACACATCCACTGCCGAGCCGCCAAGCGCGTTCATCGCCGCGACCGCAGCCGGGTTGTAGTTCGGATCGGTCATGTCGACATTCGAGCTGCTGATCAGCTGCGAGATCAGGCGCGGCGTCGAATCCACCACGACAGAGCTGTTGAGGATATCCAGCGTCGAGCCATCGCTTGTGAACTGGTATTCCGGCTGCGCGTCCGACATCGCGGTCATCATCGACGTCGCATTGACGGTTGGCAGGTAGCCCGTTGCACCCGGTGCCACGCCGTTCGAGTCGGCCACGAACATCGAGGGCGACATCGACATCGGGTTGTCGACCAGCACCTGCTTCGAGGTCGGGACATAATCGAGATCGCCGGGCAGACGGCCCTCGCTGTCGGGCAGCACCAGCGTCACCCACATCTTCTGCACGGTCGCATATGAGGTGCCGTATTCCGGCTCGGTCGGGTGGTTTGTCATGAACATACGCAGGAACTCGGTATCGGCCTGCCCCCAATCGGGATGCACGTTGCCACCGCCGGTCCAGACGACGTTGCCGTTCTCATCGACGGTATAGCCGCCCGCGAGGTTGTTGTTGTGGCCCGACACTTCGCGCACCCCGTTCGGGTCGAGCGCGCTCGTCAGTCGCGAATAATCGTTCAGGATATTTGCCTGTTGCAGCAGATAATCGAGATCGGCTCCGGCCAGTTTGATCGTCATGGTAGCCCCCTAAGACCAATTCGGCCCGCGCATCGCGGTCCGTGTCACACCCATTGCCGAAGCTCGGTTCATAGGAGGCTGTGCGAGACGGCAAACACCCCTGCGCCGCATCTCTCGCCGACACCCCCACAAGCTCGGCGCTTTTCCTGTTTCCATGAGGCCATCGAATCGGGACGACGAAAATTGTCTTAGGTCCAACGCGATTTTCCCCTATGGTCGGGAACGCTCCTCGCCAAAGGACGCAAGGGAACATGGGACGAAGGTCTAAGAGCTATGCGACCAAGGTCGGGAATGTGGGGGCCCCGGACCGGGTGCAGCCGGTGCGCAACCCGCTGCGCTGGTTTCTGGGATTTTCGTTATCCCTGCAGTTTCTGGTGGGTCTGGGCCTGGTGCTGAGCCTCTTGCTGGCTTCCCTCGCCTATTGGATCAACAACCGCGCGACGACCCGGCTTCTCGACGCCTCTGCCGACACTGCCGCCTTCTACATGCAGAACCTTCTGCAGCCGCATGTTCAGGCGCTGGGCCGATCAGACGCGTTGCGCGCCGAAGATCTCGCCGCGCTGCACGCGCTCGCGGAAGGGTTTCGCAAACAGGGCAACTTCCTCGCCATCAAGATCTGGAGCCGCGAGGGCAA
Source organism: Thioclava sp. F1Mire-8 (assembly GCF_002213165.1). Classification (NCBI taxonomy): domain Bacteria; kingdom Pseudomonadati; phylum Pseudomonadota; class Alphaproteobacteria; order Rhodobacterales; family Paracoccaceae; genus Thioclava; species Thioclava sp. F1Mire-8. The sequence continues at coordinate 557,890 of NZ_NBNY01000001.1, forward strand.
GCTGATCTTCGCGCCCGATGCAGGGCTTGGCCATGTGCTGCCCGACGACGAGATCTTCGAGGCTCTCAAGGGGAATGTCTTCGGAAGGTTTCCCGATCTCGAGGACGCGGCCCATGATGCCGAGCGCGCGCTGGGCGTGCATCTCTATGAAATCTATGCGCCGCTGCGCGACCTGGAGACCGGCACCATTCTTGCCGTCGGAGAATTTTATCAGAACGCCGATGTGGTCCGGGGCGCGCTGCTGACCTCCGCCAAGACGACATGGCTCTTTGTCGGGCCAGTGGCGATCATCGTCTTCACCATGCTGTTCCTGATCGTGCAGCGCGGCAGCCTGACGATCGAGCGCCAGACCGTCGAGCTCCGCCGCCAGTTCGCCGAGCGCGAGCGGCTGTTGCTCGGCAATTCGCAACTGCACCGCTCGATCGCCGAAGCCGCGCGGAATGCCGCCGATATCGACGAGCGCGCGAAACGTCGGATCGGCGCGGACCTGCATGACGGCGCCTGCCAGCTTCTCTCCTACCTGGTGCTGGAGATCGACCGGCTGGAGCATCTGATTCGTTCGCCCGGGGCGACCGATGAAGCGAAAGCGGCCGGGATTGTCTCGGAAATCAAAAAAGTTGCGCGCAAGACGATGGAGGAAATCCGTGCCATCTCGGGCGGATTGGTCGCGCCGCAGTTCGACGCTGCGCCGACGCTGGCCGCGCTGGTCGAAACGCTCGCCACCGATCACCGCCGACGCACCGGTTTGGAGGTCACGCTTTCGCTCGCACCTGACGCTCCGGAACTGTCCGAGACGACGCGGCGGACCTTGGGCCGGATCGTGCAGGAAGCGCTGGCCAATGCCGCGCGACACGCTCCAGGCTCGACGCAGAAAATCGAAACCTATCAAGAGGATGGCGATTTCGTTCTGCGCATAAGCGACAGCGGCGCGGCCCCCGGCCACACCGCCCCGCAGGAGCGCGAATACCGCGAGGGCGGGCTTGGTCTGCCGGGGATGCAATTCCGGGCGCAATCGCTGGGAGGCACGCTCGAGTTCCGCTTGCTTGAGCCGCAGGGATCGGAGGTGATCTGCCGTATCCCGCTCGAACCGGAACGCCCCTGAAAGTGACGCAAAGGTAAATCTTTGGAGCTACGCCCATACACCGATGGGGCTAGATGATAAGCGTCTTTCTTTATTGTGTTTCTTCAAGACCTCTTCATTCTGGACGTCCGGGGGGAAGACGGATTTCGCGACAGTCCGGATGGCTTGGCCTTCACGCGTTGGGGAACGCGGTCGCGGGATCGTTCAAGGGGTATTTCGATGTCCGATTTTGTGCCGACGACGGCTTGTATTGTAGACGACCATCCAATTTTCCGGCAGGGGCTGTGCGCCGTGCTGCAGGACGCGCTCGATATCGACGTGCTCGATCAAGGCAGTTCCGCCATCGACGCGATCGAGCTTGCCCGGGCGCGACGGCCCGACGTGATGATCCTCGATCTCAGCATGCCCGGCGGCGGGTTGAACGCGCTTCGCAAGATCATCGATCACGACCCGTCCATGCAATGCATCCTGCTGACCGCCTGCGACGAGCCCGCCACCGCGATCGAAGCGATGAGCGCGGGGGCGAAGGGCTACATTCTCAAAGGGGTCGGCGTCTCGGAACTCCAGGCGGCAATCGACGCGATCCTGCACGGCGGCACATTCGTGTCGCCGAGCTTCGCGGCGGCGCTGCTGCAGGCGGCGCTTTCGGGGCAGGAAAAATCCGAGAGCGAGAGCCTGACCCACCGCGAGATGCAGGTGCTGCGCGAGTTGGAGCGCGGCAAGACCAACCGCGAAATCGCCAAGCGCCTCGCGATCAGCGAGAAGACGGTGAAGTTCTACATGACCAATATCATGCAGAAATACGGGGTGAAGAACCGGCTGGAGGCCGTGATCGCGCATCGTCAGGCGCATGAGCGTACGCTCTCGTCGCGCCCCTATTGAAGAGGCGGAGCGAAACCGCTCCGCCAGTCTTTCAGGTTACAGCGCGGTCCAGCCGCCATCGACCGAGATCGTGGTCCCGGTGATCTGCGCCGCCGCGTCCGAGCACAGGAACACGGCGGTGCCGCCGATCTGCTCGACCGTCGCGAATTCCTTCGACGGCTGGCGCGCGAGGATGACCTTCTCGATTACCTCTTCCTCGGTCATGTTGTATTCCTTCGCCGTGACGGGGATCTGCGCCTCGACGAGCGGGGTCTTCACATAGCCCGGGCAGATCGCGTTGACGGTGATGTCTTCCTTCGCGGTCTCGAGCGCGGTGACCTTGGTCAGGCCCACGACGCCGTGCTTGGCCGAGACATAGGCCGATTTATAGGGCGACGCGGTCAGACCGTGCGCGGAGGCGATATTGACGACCCGGCCCCAACCCGCCTTGCGCATCATCGGCAGCGCGACGGCGGTGGTGTGGAAGGCCGAGGTCAGCATGATCGCAATGATCGCGTCCCACTTCTCGACCGGGAATTCCTCGATCGGCGAGACGTGCTGGATGCCAGCATTGTTCACGAGAATATCGCATTTGCCCGCCTGCTCGATCAGGGCGCGCGCTTCGGCACCTTTCGAGAGATCGGCCTTGATGTAGCGCGCGGTGACACCGAATTCCGATGCGATATCGGCGGCGAGCTTATGATCCTCGTCGCGGTCGGTGAAGGAGTTGATGACAATATCGGCGCCCGCGCGCGCGAGTTCGCGCGCGACCCCGAGACCGATCCCGGAATTCGACCCGGTAATGACGGCGGTTTTTCCCTGAAGCGACATGTTCTCTCCTTCGGTGACGTAAGTGACGGATTCGCCGGGATCATGCCGCGCCGCGCGTGCGAACGCCATGCTGCAAGCGCAATACCGCGTGAGATCGCGGTGAGGGCCTTGTTTTCTTGGGTAAAGAGGTAAAAAAAGACGCCCGCGCTAGGGCGGGCGTCAAGTCATGAGGCAGGTTTCATACAGGCAAGAAACCTATCGAGCAGTGCATCCCTTATAAGCAATCCTGCGCCGCTCTCCAAGGGAAAAGTTTGCGCAGTTTCAAACCTCTCGCTAGCTTGGCGCCAATAAATGCAGGCAAGGCAGGGATTGTTAACATGACGAGATCGGTGTTTTTCCATTTACTCGGCGGGGCTCTTTTCGGGCTCGCCCCTGTATTTACAGGGATCGCCGCCGCGGAGCCACAACCTGCGATTGCAATGTACGGCGAGCCTGCACTTCCCGCCGGCTTTACCCATCTGCCCTACGCCAATCCCGATGCCCCAAAGGGCGGCGAGATCAGATTTGGCGTGGCCGGCATGTTCGATTCGCTCAACCCGTGGATCCTGAACGGGAGACCGGCGGAAGGAATCAGCCGCTATGTCGCCGAATCGCTGATGGGCCGCTCGATGGACGAGCCTTTCACGCTCTACGGACTTCTCGCCGAATCGGTCGAGACCGACCCGGACCGCACTTGGGTGGAATTCACCCTGCGCCCGGAGGCCAAGTTCTCGGACGGCAACCCGGTGACGGTCGAGGATGTCATCTGGTCCTACAAGACGCTCGGGACCGAAGGCCATCCGCGCTATCAGAACGCCTGGTCGAAGGTCGAAAAGATCGAGAAGACCGGCGATCGCAAGGTCCGCATCACCTTCAAACCCGAGGTGAAGGACCGCGAAATGGCGCTGATCATGGGGATGCGCCCGGTTCTCGAGAAGTCGCAATGGGAGGGGCACGACTTCGCCTCCACCACGAATATGGCTCCGATCGGCTCCGGCCCCTACGTCGTGGGCCGCGTCGATCCGGGCAAATATATCGAGCTGAAACGCAACCCCGATTACTGGGGGAAGGATCTGGGCTTCAACAAGGGCCGGAACAATTTCGACACGATCCGCTATGATTATTTCGGCGATGGCGGCGTCGTCTTCGAGGCCTTCAAGGGCGGCGAGACCGACAGCTACACCGAATGGAACGCGGCCGACTGGGGCCGGAACTACGACTTCCCGGCGGTGCAATCGGGCGACGTGATCAAATCCGAGATTCCGAACGGGCGTCCCTCGGGGATCAAGGGGCTTGTGATGAACACCCGCAACCCGGTTTTCGCGGATTGGCGGATGCGCCAGGCGATGATCGACGCGTTCAACTTCGAATTCATCAACAAGACCATCAATGGCGGCGCGGAGCCGCGGATCTCGTCCTACTTCTCGAATTCCGAGCTGGGGATGGAGCACGGCGCCGCTGCGGGCAAGGTGAAGGCCCTGCTGGAGCCCTTCGCCGATCAGCTCCCGCCCGGCACGATCGACGGCTACAGCCTGCCTACGTCCGACGGCGGCGTGCGCAACCGCAAGAACATGCGCGCCGCCGCGAAGCTGCTGGAAGAGGCCGGCTGGCAGGTCGACAGCGATGGCGTGCTCAAGAAGGACGGCAAGCCCTTCACCTTCGAGATCGTGCTGCAACAGGGCGCGGCCGAGACGCAAAGCATCGTCGATATCTACACCGAGGCGCTCAAGAAGCTGGGTATCTTCCCGAAAGTGACCGTGATCGACGATGCGCAATACACACAGCGCACCAATTCCTATGATTTCGACATGGCGTGGTACTGGCGCGCTCTGTCACTGTCGCCCGGCAACGAGCAGAACCTCTACTGGGGCTCGAAAGGCGTGAACGAGCCCGGCTCGCGCAACTGGATGGGCATGAATTCCCCAGCCGCCGAGGCGATGGTGAAAGCCATGCTCGATGCGAAAAACCACGAGGATTTCGTCGCCGCGACCCGTGCGCTCGACCGGGTGTTGACTGCGGGCCGCTATGTCATTCCGATCTGGTACGCACCGGTTGACCGGATCGCCCATATCAAGCAGCTTCACTACCCTGAGAAGACCCCGCTATACGGGGCATGGCCGGGCTTCGAGCCCGATGTCTGGTGGTACGAAGAGGCAGGACAATGAAGAAACTCATCCTTCTGGCAGCGATCGCTGCGGCAATGGCGGGCTGCAACACGGTGGCCGGTGTCGGCGACGACATCTCGGGCGGTGCCCGTTCGGTGCAGGGCTGGTTCAGGTAACTCCCGGAATTCAACGCGATATGGAACCGCGCGAGCTATCTCGGCCTTGTGCCTTGCAAAGCCCCGCGCGCGTCCCTTTCTCAGTATGAGGGTCACCCGCGACACGAGCCGTGAAGAAAAGGATCAAAAGCGATGAAATGGCACCATATCGAGGAAAACTGGGCGGCATTTTACGAGGCTATCGTGGATCGGTGGCCGGATGCCGACGAGGCCGAGCTTGACGAGATCGACGGCGATCAGAAAGCCTTCATCCGCTATATCGCCGAGCTGACCGAACAGGAGCCCGCCGACGCGCGCGACGAAATTCGCGACTGGATGCGAGGCGAATTGCCCTCCGACGTGATCATGGACCCGACTCATGACGGTCACTCGATCGCGGCCTCCTCGAAATACGTCCCCGAAGGCGAAGACGAATATGACGACGACGCGCGCTTCGGCGACGACGAGGAAGAGGACGAGTAAGCTTAGCCCGCGCATAGGCGCGCAAACTTCACGTCACATGGGCGCTTTGCTCCCGCGCACGGTCGCACATGGCTAAAGTTGCAGGGGGCTCTGCCCCCGCTGCATCGTGGCCCTTCCTCTGCGCTCCGGGCGTTCGGCGGGGCGTCCTTCCACTGGAAGGCAGCTCGTCCTACGCCAAGATAATTTCGCCAAGGCGAAGTCAGAGTGAAGGGCGCGCGTTCGGGCTTGCTCGGGCGCGCGCCGCGTCCTAGCTAGGCGGCATGGATTCCGTTTACCGCACAGACCCGATCCCCGCCCCGCCGAGCGCCTTCAACATGGCCGCGCATGTTCTGGCGGCAGGCGCGGCGACCCCGGACAAGCTGGCGATGCAGATCGTGAAGCCTTCGGGCGCGCAGCGCTGGTCCTATGGGCGGCTGACCGCGGCGGTGCGCGGTGCGGGAACGCTGTTGCTCGACGCGGGGCTGACACCCGGAGATCGCGTGATGCTGCGGCTGGGCAACGGTCCGGAATTTCCCATCGCTTTCCTTGGCGCCATCGCAGCCGGGCTGGTGCCGGTGCCGACATCGGCGCAGCTGACCGAGGCGGAGATTACCAAACTGGCGGGCGATCTCGATCCGGCGGCTGTCGTGGCGGGCGATGGGATAGCCCTGCCCGATCATCCGGCGCGCGCAATCCCCGCCGATATTCTGCGCAAGGCCGGGGACGCCGCCCCCTGCGACTACGCAATGGGCGATCCGAACCGCCTCGCCTATATGATCTTCACCTCCGGCACGGGCGGCTCGGCGCGCGCCGTGATGCATGCGCATCGCGCGATCTGGGCGCGGCAGATGATGTATCGCGGCTGGTATGGCATGGGGCCCGACGACCGTCTGATGCATGCAGGCGCCTTCAACTGGACCTATACGCTCGACACCGGGTTGATGGACCCGTGGACACTAGGGGCCACCGCGCTGATCCCGGCGGACAGGGTAGAGCCGCGCAGCCTGCCCCTGCTGCTCAAGCGCTTCGACGCGACGATCTTCGCCGCCGCTCCCGGAGTCTACCGGCAAATCCTGAAACATCATGAGGCGCTATCGCTGCCGAAGCTACGCCATGGGCTGAGCGCGGGCGAGGCGCTGCCGGAGCCCACGCGCGCGGCCTGGATCGCGGCGACGGGCACCAGGGTCTATGAGGCGCTCGGCATGTCCGAATGCTCGACCTTCATCTCGGGCAGTCCGGACCATCCCGCGCCGCCCGGCACCTGCGGCTATCCGCAGGCGGGCCGTCATGTCGCCGTGTTGGGCGAAGACGGGCAACCGGTGCCGCGCGGCGAGCCGGGGCAGCTGGCGATCCATGAAAGCGATCCTGGGCTCTATCTGGGCTATTGGAATGCGTCCGAAGAGACTGCGGCGCGCCGGATCGGCCCGTGGTTCGTCACCGGCGACACGGTCTCGATGGGCGAAGATGGTGCGATCACCTATCTCGGACGCGGCTATGATATGATGAATGCGGGCGGCTTCCGGGTCTCGCCGATCGAGGTCGAAGAGGTCATGCATGACTGCCCCGGCGCGGGCGACGTGGCCGCGGTCGAAATCGCGGTGAAAGTCGATGCAAGCGTCATCGCACTGGCCTATACCGGCGACGCCGGGGAAGAGACGCTGCGCGCCCATGCCGAGGCGCGGCTTGCACGCTACAAGCAGCCGCGCCTTTACGCCCATATCGCCGCCCTGCCCCGCAACCGCAACGGCAAGGTGCTGCGCTCGGAAATCCGCACCATGCTGCAACAGGAGGTCACCTCATGATCACGCTCGATATTTTCGCCGATCCCGTTTGCCCGTGGTGCTTCATCGGCAAGGCGCGGCTCGACCGGGCGCTCGCCCAACGCCCCGACCACCCGTTCCAGCGTGCGTGGCAGCCCTTCGAGCTGAACCCGACGATGCCGCCCGAGGGGATGGCGCGCGCCGATTACCTGCAGGCGAAGTTCGGTCAGGACGGGGCGGCGAAGATGCATGTGCAGCTGCTCGAGATCGCGGAGGCCGAGGGCTACGATTTCCACCCCGAGCGCGTCACCCATCAGCCGAACACCCGCAACGCGCATCGCCTGCTCTATTGGGCGGGGCTGGAAGAGCGGCAGGAAGAGGCGATGGAGGGGCTGCTGGCCGCACATTGGAGCGACGGGCGCAATATCGGCGACTCGACCGTGCTGTGTGAAGTGGCCGAGGCGGCGCGGATGGACCCGCGACTGGTGGAGCGGCTTCTGGCTTCGGATGCCGATATCGACACGATCGTCGCCAAGGAACAACATGCGCGCGAGCGTGGGATCAACGCGGTGCCCTCGGTCGTTGTCGCAAATGCTCATCTGGTGAGCGGCGCGCAACCGACCGAGCTGTGGCTGCAGGTCATCGACGAGCTGTCCGGCACACCGTCCGACGCGACCCAGCACTGACCGAGTTGTCCGGCGTCGCAGCCGCCGTCACTATCGCGTGAGCGCACAGGGGGCTGCGCGCCCGGCCCTCTGGCCAAATCGGCGCAGCTCCCTATGCTCGCGTTTCGAATAGATCCGACTCTCGGAAAGTCCCCCAGAATGTCCCACATCTCTGACGCGCCCCGGGCGCGCACGCCCCTTTCGCTGCCCGAACTGACGGTCATGCTCGCCTCCTTGATCGCGACGGTCGCCTTCTCGATCGACGCGATGCTGCCGGCACTGCCGCAGATCGCGGCAGAGTTGAGCCCCGACGCGGTCAACCGTGCGCAGCTGGTGCTGACCGCCTTCGTGCTGGGCATGGGCGTGGGCACGCTGTTCGCCGGGCCGATCTCGGATGCGCTGGGGCGGCGCAAGACCATCGCGGGGGGGATTGCGATCTACATGGTCGGTGCCTTCGTCGCCGCCCATGCGCAAAGCCTCGAAGCGCTTCTGGCGGCGCGGGTGCTGCAAGGGATCGGCGCATCGGGTCCGCGGATCACGGTGATGGCGCTGGTGCGCGACCTCTTCGCCGGGCGCGAGATGGCGAAGATCACCTCATTCATCATGATGATCTTCATCCTCGTGCCGGCCGTCGCCCCCTCGGTCGGCCAACTGGTGATCGCTCTCGCGGGCTGGCGCGGCGTATTCTGGGCCTTCATGGTCTTCGGCTGCGTCGGCGTGAGCTGGCTGATGATCCGCCAACCCGAAACGCTCGCCCCCGAGGATCGCCGACCGCTGAGCGTATCCAAGCTGCGCGCCGCGGCGCTGGAGGTGATCACCCATTCGGATGTGCGTCTCTATATCGTGACGATGACGCTGGGCTTCGGGCAGATGTTCGGCCTGCTGTCCACCGCGCAGCAGCTTTACGCCGCGCATGGCGTCACCGACACCTTCCCGATGTGGTTCGCGATCGGCGCGCTGCTCGCGGGCTCGGCCACGATCTTCAACGCGCGCTACGTGATGCGGCTGGGGATGCGCAAGATCGTCAAGGGGACCTATATCTCCCAGGTGGCGATCTCGGCGGTAATGCTGGTGCTGGTGCTGCTCGGGTTCACTGACGGCGCGGCGGGCTTCCCGTTCATCTTCATCTACTCGGTCTCGGTCTTCGCGATGGCGGGCCTGACCTTCGGCAATCTCAACGCGCTGGCGCTGGAACATATGGGCCATATCGCGGGCATGGCGGCGTCCATCGTGTCGGCGATTTCGACCGTCGGCGCGGTGATCATCGCAGCCCCGGTGGGCCTGTCCTTCAACGGCACTGCGCTGCCGATGGTGATCGCGACGCTGACCTGCTCGAGCCTCGCCTGGTGGCTGATCCGCAAGACGCAGGAAACCGGCTGACGGGGCTTTACGCGCAGGTGCAAAAGCTACATATGCGCGCATCGCCCTTGTCACGGAGCCTCACCGATGTCGTCGCCCTATGCCCGCCCCGGGTTCTATGATGAGGCGCTCGCCAAGGGACGCCACCGCGACATCGTGGGCGGCCGCTGGGACGAGACGGGCCGCGCGCAGATGGCCGCGCTTCTGGATCACGGGCTGCGGCCCGATCATGTCCTTCTCGATATCGGTGCGGGGGCGTTGCGGCTGGGCTGCAAGGCGGTGCCCTATCTGGAGCCCGGCCATTACTGGGCCACGGATGCCTCGCGCGCACTGATGCTTGCGGGCTATGCGGCGGAGTTGGAGGCGCGCGACCGGCTCGATCCTATGCAGCTGGTCGAAGACGCGGATTTCGGTTTTGATGGCGTGACGGACACGATCACCCATGCCATCGCTTTCGGTGTCTTTCCGCATCTGGAAAGCGACGCGATTGCACATTGCTTCAACGGCTTGCGGCGCTTTGCTCAACTGGAGTGCCTGCTGCTTACGGTATTCCTAGCCCCCGAAGGCGCCACAATCCACCGACAAAACGACGGCGTCGTCACCCACGCGAACCGCGCGCCCTATCACCTTTCGGAAGCCGAGCTCTACACGATGGCGGATGCGGCTGGCTGGCGCCTTATCCGCGACGACCGGATGCTGCCGCGCGGACAGGTGATGTTCCGCGCGGAGCCGCTCAGGCCTTCGTCTTCTTCGCCTCGATAACCTTCTCGGCCAGGTCGCGGGCGATCGCGAAGGCGCCCTTGATCTTGTCCTTGTCGTTCTTCCAGTCGCGGCGAATGACCAGCTTGTTGTCCTTCACCTTGGCAAGATCGCGCTGCGCGGTCAGGAATTCCACGAGCCCCTGCGGGTTGGGGAACTTGTCGTTGTGGAACTGGACGGTCGCGCCCTTCGGCCCGGCATCGAGCTTGGCGATCATCGCGCGTTTGCACATCGCCTTGATCCGGACGACCAGCAGCAGCGTGTTGACCTCTTTCGGCAGTTCGCCAAAGCGGTCGATCAGCTCGGCGGCGAACCCTTCCAGCTCGACCTTGGTGGTAAGGCTCGACAGGCGACGATAGAGGCCGAGGCGCACGTCGAGATCGGGGATGTAGCTGTCGGGGATCATCACCGGCACGCCGAGATTGATCTGCGGCGACCAATCGCCATCCGCCGTCTCGGTCAATTCGCCCGATTTCAGCTTCGAGATCGTCTCTTCCAGCATCGACTGATAGAGCTCGTAACCCACCTCGCGGATGTGTCCCGACTGTTCCTCGCCCAGCAGGTTGCCTGCGCCGCGCAGGTCCAAGTCCTGGCTCGCAAGGTTGAACCCCGCCCCGAGGCTGTCGAGCGAGCCTAGCAGACGCAGCCGTTTCTGCGCTTGTGGCGTCAGCGGCATGCGCGGCTTCGTCGTCAGGTAACAATAGGCCCGTGTCTTCGCGCGGCCTACCCGGCCCCGTATCTGGTAAAGCTGGCTGAGGCCGAACATGTCGGCGCGATGAATTACCATCGTGTTCGCGGTCGGGATGTCGAGGCCACTTTCCACGATCGTCGTCGCCAGCAGAACGTCGTATTTGCCGTCGTAGAAGGCGTTCATCCGGTCGTCCAACTCGCCCGCGGCCATCTGCCCATGCGCCACGAGATATTTCACCTCCGGCACGTGGGTTTGCAGAAATTCCTCGATTTCGGGAAGATCGGAAATTCGTGGCACGACATAGAAGCTCTGCCCGCCCCGGTAATGCTCGCGCAGAAGCGCCTCGCGTACGGTGACAGTGTCGAACTCGGAGACATAGGTGCGGATCGCAAGGCGGTCGACGGGCGGTGTGCCGATGATCGAGAGATCGCGCACCCCGGTCAATGAGAGTTGCAGCGTGCGCGGGATCGGCGTCGCGGTCAGCGTCAGCACGTGAATCTCCGAGCGCATCTCTTTCAGGCGCTCTTTGTGCTGCACGCCGAAATGCTGCTCCTCGTCGATGACCAGCAGGCCGAGATTCGCGAATTTCACCGATTTCGCCAGAACCGCATGGGTGCCGATCACGATATCGACCGTGCCGTCGCGCAGCCCCTCGCGGGTCTTCGTAGCCTCCTTGGCGGAGACGAAGCGGCTGAGCGGTTTCACATTCAGCGCGGTGCCCCGGAAGCGTTCGGCGAAGGTCTTGTAATGCTGGCGCGCAAGCAGCGTCGTCGGCGCGATCACCGCGACCTGCATGCCCGATTGCGCGGCGACGAAGGCCGCGCGCATCGCGACCTCGGTCTTGCCGAAGCCCACATCGCCCACGACGAGACGATCCATCGGCGTGCCCGATTTCAGATCGTCCACCACATCCTCGATCGCGCTCATCTGGTCGTCGGTCTCGGTATAGGGGAAGCGCGCGGCGAAGCTTTCCCACTCGTGATGCGGCGCTTCCAGAATGGGTGCGTGACGCAGGTGACGCTCTGCCGCGATCCGCATCAGCTTGTCGGCGATCTGGCGGATGCGTTCCTTCAGCTTGGCCTTCTTGGCCTGCCATGCGCCCCCGCCAAGCTTGTCGAGCAAGCCCTCCTCATGGCCGTAACGACTGAGCAGTTCAATATTCTCGACTGGCAGATAAAGGCGATCCCCGCCTGCATATTCCAAGAGCACGCATTCATGCGGCGCGCCAAGGGCCGTGACCGTCTCCAACCCCTTGTAGCGCCCCACCCCGTGATCGACATGCACGACCAAATCGCCGGGCGACAGCGTCGTGTGTTCGGTCAGGAAATTCTCGGCCTTGCGCTTGCGCCGCGGCTTCGAGACGAGCCGTTCGCCCAGCACGTCCTGCTCCGAGATCACGGTCATCTCGCTGCCATCGCGCGGGGCTTCGAACCCTTCGTCGAGCGGCCAGACCGTGAGGTTCACCCCCGGCCCGATCTCGCGCGCCGATCCGATCAGCTTCGCGCCGATCACGCCCTCGTCTTCCATCAGGCCTTTCAGGCGCTCACGTGCCCCCTCGGACCACGAGGCGATCACCACGGGACCATCGGCCAGACGCGCCTGAACATGGTCTTTCAACGCGCTGAACAGGCTGACGTTTTCCACCTTGCGCTCGGGCGCGAAATTGCGCCCGACGCGCCCGCCCGCATTCAGGATCCCGGGACCGGGCGGTGCCGGGATCACCTGCAGGCGCAGCACGCGAAGCGGTTTCAACACCGCTTCCCAACTCTCTGGGTTCAAATACAAAAGCTGCGGCGGCGCGGGTTTGTAGACGGAGTCCAGCCGGTCGCGCCGGGTCATCGCTTCGCGCCGCGTGTCATACTGATCCGCGATGCCGTCCCAACGGCTTTCCTGCTGCGCCGCGATCTGGTCGTCGAGCATCACCGACGCATCGGGGAGATAGTCGAAAATGGTCTCGAGCTTTTCATGGAAGAAGCCCAGCCAATGCTCCATCCCCGCCTGTTTGCGCCCTGCCGATACCGCCTCGTAAAGCGGGTCTTCCGCACCACCCGAGCCGAATTCGATCCGGTAATTCTGCCGGAAGCGGGTGATCGCTGCCTCGTCGAGGATGACCTCGGAGACCGGCGCCAGCTCCACGCCTTTCAGCTTCTCGGTCGTACGCTGGGTCACCGGATCGAATCCGCGCGCATCGTCCAGCACATCGCCGAACAGATCGAGCCGCACCGGACCGCCCTCGCCGGGCGGGAAGATGTCGATGATGCCGCCGCGGATCGCGTAATCGCCGGGCTCGGACACGGTCGAGGCCTGCGAGAAGCCCATCCGGACGAGGAATTCGCGCAACGCCTGCTCGTCGATCCGCTTGCCGACCTGCGCGGTGAAGCTCGCGCCCGCCAGAACCTCGCGCGCGGGCACGCGCTGCATGGCAGCCGAAAGCGTCGTCAGCAGAACGAACGGCCCGGGCATCCCCGAGGCGAGCGCAGCCAGCGTCGCCATGCGCGTGGCGGAGATATCGGCATTGGGCGAGACCCGGTCATAGGGCAGACAATCCCACGCCGGGAAGTCCAGCACCGTCGCCTCGGGCGCAAAGAACGCAAGTGCCCCGCGCATGGCCGCCAGACGGCGATCGTCGCGCGCGACATGGATGACCGACTTGCCCTTGGCAAGTTCCTTGGCCAGCAAGGCGGCGTCGAACCCTTCCGGGGCGCCCGAGAGAAGAAAATGCTCCATAGCCAAGCGAGGTATCCGGCCTGTCTCCGGTGTCAAGTTGCTTCGCGCGTCAAACCAGCATCGAGGCGAGAAGGTTCTGATACATTCCCCAGAGCGCGCTCACGATGATCGCGACCACGCCGATCGCCTGCACGTTCACCCGGTGGCGCGAGAGTGCCTTGATCGCAATCGCCGGGTCATGCGCAAGCGTGGGCTCTGCATCGAGCTTATGCGCCAGTCGCAGGCTCAAGCCAAACACGGCCATCATCGGCACCAGCAGCAGAGCGAAAGCCTGCGCCGTCTCCGAGCCGTAGATGAACCCGGTGATGATGAGAAAGCTCAACATGAAGGGGATGGTGATCGACATCGAGAACCCGGCATCGCGCCGGATGCGGTTCAGCCGCCGTGCGCTCAGCGCCGTCATCGCGGCCAGATCCTGACCCGCGTCGCCCCCCTTGCGGCGCGCGCGGATCACCATGTCCCACGGCACGCCCAACACCCAATGCGAGGCCGAAGACCAGACTGCGGCCAAGGCGATCCAATACCACAGGTTGGAAAAGCTGCGCAGGTCGATCAGCCGCGCGATCGTGTCGAAAACTTCCAAGCCCCTCGCCCTCGTTCTTCCGGGTCGTCGTGTCGCGCCCCCTCCTGACGATGCATAGACCAGCCCAGCCCCGAGCGGAAGCCCGCGCGGATCTGCCGCGCTTGCCTGTTACATCGATCCGTGGCACCCATTTTGCCCGAGCCAGAGGAGCCAGCCGATGAACCCGATCCTTCCGCCCTTCCCCCACACCCGTTTGCGCCGGATGCGCCGCACTGCAGCGCTTCGCGATCTGGCACAGGAACACCGGTTGAGCGTGAAGGACATGATCTGGCCGATCTTCATCACCGACGTGCCGGGCGCGGATGTCGAAGTGCCCTCGATGCCGGGCGTCGTGCGCCGCACGCTGGAAGGCGCGGTGCGCGCCGCCGAAGAGGCCGCAAAGCTTGGCATCCCGGCGATCTGCCTCTTTCCCTATACCGATCCGGCAGTGAAGACCGAGACCTGCGAAGAGGCCTGGAACCCCGAGAACATCACCAACCGGGTAATCCGCGCGATCAAGGCCGAGGTGCCCGAGATCGCGATCATGACCGATATCGCCCTCGACCCCTACAATGCGAACGGCCATGACGGGCTGGTGCGCGACGGGGTTATCCTCAACGATGAAACCGTTGAATGTCTTGTGAAAATGGGGATCGCGCAGGCCGAAGCCGGGGCCGATATCCTCGGGCCTTCGGACATGATGGACGGGCGGATCACGGCGCTGCGCTCGGCGCTCGAAGGCGCGGGTCATTCGGACGTGACGATCCTCAGCTATGCCGCGAAATATGCCTCCGGCTTCTATGGACCATTCCGCGACGCGGTCGGCGCCACCGGTGCGCTCAAGGGCGACAAGAAAACCTATCAGATGAACCCCGGTAATTCCGACGAGGCGATCCGGCTGGTCGCGCGCGATCTGTCGGAGGGCGCAGACATGGTCATGGTGAAGCCGGGGATGCCCTATCTCGACATCTGCCACCGCGTGAAAGAGCAGTTCGGCGTACCGACCTATGCCTATCAGGTCTCGGGCGAATACGCGATGATCATGGCGGCGGTTAAGAACGGCTGGCTCGACCACGAGAAGGTCATGCTCGAAAGCCTGATGAGCTTCCGCCGCGCGGGCTGCGATGGCGTGCTCACCTACTTCGCGCCGGAGGCCGCGAAACTGCTCGGTAACGGCTGAGCAGGGTCTTGCCACTTCGGCGTGAATTGGCTCAAGAAGAAGTGACAAAGCGGGTTCCCTCGTCTATTAATTGTGCCAAGCGGTCGTAATAAGACCATTCAGCCCGGCGCGAGATCGGGCATATCGAGCGGAGCGACAGACATGACGAAACTTTCCAGACGGACCCTTCTGGCGATGGGCGGTGCGGGGCTCGGCCTTGCGGCCTGCGGCAACGGCGTGGGCAGCGCAGGCAGTGCCAAGCTGGACGCGCGGGTCGATGCCACCCGGAACTACCTTCTGACGAAATATCCCGGCACGCGCGACCTCGAGAACAAATCGGTGGGCGTGCTCTGGATGCCGCTGATGACCGAGGCGGGCTTCGGCGTAGGTGGGGCTTTCGGGCGCGGCGCACTGCGGATCAACAACGTGACGGTCGATTACTACGCGGCGGCAGCGGCGAGTTTCGGTCTGCAGATCGGCGCGCAGCAATATGCCCATGCCCTGTTCTTCATGACGCCCGAGGCGCTGTCCAGCTTCCGCCGCGGCGATGGCTGGCAACTGGGCGCGGATGCGCGCTACGCGGTGCCGGATCAGGGCGGCGCGATTTCGGCCTCCACGCTGACCTCGACCGCGCCGATCATCGCGTTGGTCTTCGGCCAGGCCGGTCTGATGGCGGGCGCGACGCTCGCGGGCACCAAGTATACCCGGATCATTCCGTAAAATCTGCCGCTTAGACTGCTTCCTTAAAGCCAAACATAAAGAAAGCCCCGCAGATTGATGATCTTGCGGGGCTTTTCATGATTGCGGGCGCATAACGGATCAACCGCCGAGGATCACCCGCACATAGTTGCGAGTCTCGCGATACGGCGGAATGCCGTTATGTTTCGCGACCGCCTCCGGCCCAGCGTTATAGGCCGCGAGCGCCAGCCGCCAGCTTCCGAAGCGATCATACATCATCTTGAGGTAGCGCGCGCCGCCCTCGAGGTTCTGCGCCGGATCGCGCGGGTTCACGCCCAGTTTCGCGGCGGTCGCGGGCATCAGCTGTGCCAGCCCCATCGCCCCCTTGTGCGAGCGCGCCTGCGGGTTCCAGCCGCTCTCCTGCTGTACGAGCCGCAGAAACAGGTCGGTCGGGATGCCGTGGCGCGAGGCCACCGATTTCGCGGTGTTGATATACTGGCCGCGATACTTGCCGTTGTAGCGTGGAACGCTCTCGGCACTGGCGGTCTGGGTCAGCTTGCCGCCGGGTCGCAGCCGCGAGGAATGTTCGTATTGCTGGGCTGCGCGCGTGTCGAGGATGTTGGTCTGGTTTCGGAACAGCATCGCACGCGATTTCGAAGAGTTACCCTGGAGCCTCAGCCCCTCTGCCTGGGCGCTCATCGGGCCCGTCATCACCGTCGCCGCGGCAATCGCCGCAAGCCCGAGAATTCCGATCGTCCTACGCATCGGCCCCTTACCATTCACTGTCCATATTTTCGGGGCCAAACTATAAAGAAATCGGCAAAAAGTTAAAGGAAAACGCCGAATGCCTCGGCAATCTCCCGCCGACTCGCTTCCCTAACGTCAGATTGCGCGTGCCTGTTGCGCTTTCGCATCAGCCTTGATGGGGCCGTGAAACAGCTCCTCCACGAAGATCGAGACAAGCTGGGAACGGCCCGAGACCCCTGCTTTGCGGTAGACTGAATTGAGGTGGGATTTCACCGTCGCCTCGCTCGATCCGCGAAAGGAGGCGGTCTCCGAGACCGAGAACCCTTTGATGGTGAAGGCCGCCACATCGGCCTCTGCGGGCGTGAGCCCCCATTGGTCAAACTGCGCGCCCATCATCTCGGCCATCGCGCCCTGTGCGGCCCCGATGGTGCGATCCGCGCGCGCCTGACGGCGCAGGAGCGCCCAGAGCACCGTCGCCTCGACGACGATCCCCGCGATCAGGCCGAGATTGGCGAACAGCTCCATGTTGAGATCCACCGTGAACCGTCCGGCTTCGCGGATGTCGTTGAACACGTCTGCCACGAAGAGAGCGGCACAGGCCGTCTGGAATAAGATGAGGGCGACCAATGCGCCCTCTTTCGTCCAGACCGAGACTCGCGCTCGCGATATCGCCATGGGCGTTTACCCTCTGTTGCTGCGGAACACCTTCTTACCGGTGATCATCGCGCGCGCAAGGTTCACGCGCAACCGACGGCTCTCAAAGACGACGGCGGCGATATGGGCGGCGATCGAAACCTCGGCCCAGTTGACGGCCAGTTCATGCACTTCCTTGGGCCATTTCACGCCCCAATAGGCGTCAGTCGTCATCAGGTAGCCCGAGCCCGCGATGACCAGAAGCGTGATCAAAAGATTGTAGATCATCAGCGCGCCGAGTGGCGAATGGCCCAGATGCGCGTGCCGCCGCCCCGTCGCCATATCGCGCAGCTGCGTCAGCGCGCCGGTGGGCGATGGCGGGAAATCCTTGAACTTCGCATGACGCGTCCCGAACACCCCCCAGAGGATGCGCGCGATCACGAGCCCCGCGACCGTGTAGCCGATCCAGTGATGCAGATCGTTCTTCGGCGAGGTGAAGAAGGCGTTGGCGGTAAAGAGGCCCGCGATCGACCAGTGGAACACCCGGACGAACGGGTCCCAAACGCTATGCGCGCCAACGGGCGGCGGTTCTGCGTGAGACGTTTCATGCGACGGAAGATCGGTAAAGCTCGCGTCTTCGATGGCCATGATCGGGCCCTCCTGCTGCTTTCGGGAAAGACTGGCGTGAAGAGGACGGGCCGATCGTGCCGGCCCGTCCCCGAGGATCGGATCAGTTGCTGTCCGAACGCTTCACCTGCTTGAGGTTCGAGTCGAAGAAGAGCTTGGCGCGCTTGCCGTCCTTCATCGCGTAAACCTCGATATAGCCGCCATCCGTTTCCATGCTGCGAACCTGGTATCCCTGATCTTTCAGCTCGGCTGCGAGCTTCTGCTCTTGTGCCGGGGCCACGTCGCCTTCGCCACTTTCGGCGAGTGCGGGGAGAGTGGAAGCAGCGGCAATCGTAGCGCTCGCGGCGATCAGCATCAGGTATTTCATGGGGTATCTCCTCATGGGATATGGGTTTGCTCGACCGGATCGGGCGGGGTCGTCCCCGGGTGCCGTCCGGCTCGTGCAGACCTGGGGCAAACCCGGACCGCCAGCTATCGACGCAAGGTTGGAAATGCGGTGCCGAAATCGCTCTCAAACCAAAGATGCACGCGGGATTTCGCCGCTTTCCGTCACGGTTGAGCGAAGCTTCGCCCCTAGGCTCCAGCGGGGCTCTGCTCTATACCCTTTGGGACCAATTCTAGAATCGCAGGCGGAGGCAATATGGCAGGCAGCGTCAACAAGGTCATTCTGATCGGCAATCTGGGGCGCGACCCAGAGGTGCGGACCTTCTCGAACGGCGGCAAGGTGTGCAACCTGCGCATCGCCACCTCCGAGACGTGGCGCGACCGCAATACCGGCGAGCGCAAGGAGCGCACCGAATGGCATTCGGTCGCGATCTTCTCGGAGCCGCTGGCGAAAGTGGCCGAGCAATATCTGCGCAAAGGCTCGAAGGTCTATATCGAAGGCCAGCTCGAGACCCGCAAATGGCAGGACCAGAACGGTCAGGACCGCTACTCGACCGAGGTCGTGCTGCGCCCCTATCGCTCGGAACTGACCATGCTCGACGGGCCTGGCGGCTCGGGCGGCGGTCAGGGCGGCGGTGGCGGTGGCTACGGCGGCCCGTCCTCGGGTGGCGGCGGCTACGATGACGGCGGCGGCTATGGCGGCCCGTCCTCGGGCGGCGGCGGCGGCGGTGGCCGCTCGGATTTCGACGACGAGATCCCGTTCTAAGCCAGAAACAAGAAAGGCCCCCGGTTCGGGGGCCTTTGCTTTTGAAGCTGTCCGATGTCAGAGAAGCGCGCCTGCGCCCTGCCCTTTATTTCGCGGCGGTTTCGCCATCCAGAAGCGGGCGCAGATCCGAGGCGATCACGCGCTCTGTCAGCGGTCCGGCAAAGCGATAGAGCACCTTGCCCGCGCCATCGATCACGAAGGTCTCGGGCACGCCGTAGACGCCCCAATTCAGCGCCATCTTCCCTTTCGGATCGGCCCCGAGCTCAGCGAAGGGATTGCCCATCTCGCTGAGGAAACCCTGCGCCTTGGCGGGCTTGTCCTTGTAGTTGACCCCGTAGATCGGAATCCCCTCATCGGCGAGCGCCTCGAGATTGGGATGCTCGACCCGGCACGGCGCGCACCACGAGGCCCAGAAGTTCACCAGCTTGATCTTGCCGTCCTTGAGATCGGCATCGGTGAAGGGTTTGAAATCACCCAGAGGCTCCAGCTGCACCGGCGGCGCCGGTTTGCCCGCAAAGGCGGTGGGAAGCTGCGTCGGGTCTTCGCGCGTCATCCCCCAGATGAACACGCCCGCGAGCCCCGCGAAGATCAGCGGCGGCAATAGCATCAGCGGCTTAACCATGTGCGCCCCCTTTCCGGCGGGCCTCGGCCTCGGCCAGTTGACGTTTCACCTTCGCGCCCCGCATCAGCGAGACGACGACGATCAGCACCAGAAGCACGACCGTCGAGGCCCAGGCGATATTGACGGTGTAGGTGTAGGATTTGGTGGACGGGTCCACGAGGACGACGCCGCCCTCGGTGACGGTGCCGCCTTGTTCGGTCGTATCACTCATGCCATGCGCTCACGTTGCTGGATGGCGCCCAGACGGCGCGCGCGGACCTCGGTGCGGGTGCGGATCAGCACCAGCGCGAGGAAGAAGAAGATGAACCCGGCCATGCAGAGAAGCAGAGGGAACCAGTAGACATCGGCGATGTGCTGCTCGGAATCCATCGAGAGCGTCGCCCCCTGATGCAGCCCCTGGTTCCAGAAATTCGCCGCATAGCGCGAGAGCACCGCGAAGACCCCGCCGACCAGGCTGAGCACGCCGGTCAGATCGGCGGCCGTATCGGGGTTCTCGACCGCGGCCCAGAGCGCGATATAGCCGAGGTAGAACAGGAACAGGATCAGGAACGACGTCAGGCGCGGATCCCATTCCCACCAGGTACCCCACATCGGCTGGCCCCAGACCGCGCCGGTGATCAGCGCAATCAGCGTCATCACCGCGCCGATGGGCGCCGCGGCCTTGGCGGCGAGCGCCGAGACATGGTGGCGCCGGATCAGCCAGATCAGCGAGGTCACGACCATCATCACCCAGATGTTGATCGCCATCATCGCGGCGGGAACATGGACATAGATCACCTTCACCGAGCCGCCGAAATTCTCGGCGGCCGGGACGAAGAAATAGCCCCAGACCAGCCCGACGATCAGCGTGATCGCGGCAATTCCCACCGTCCAGGGCAGGACCTTGTCCGTTGTCTTCATGAATTTGACGGGGTTGGCGTATTCCCAGATCGACATCTTGTTGTTCTGCTCACCTTCTGGCCAGGTTGGCTCTTCCTATCATGGGATGCGCGCGGGAAGCCCTAGCGCAGATTGACGCGGATCGCGGCGGCCGAGGCGAAGGGCACGAGCGCGATCGTCGCCGCCGTGATCCCGGCGAGCATCAGAAGCGGTGTCTCGGTGTTCATCCCCTCGGCGCCACGGCGCACGAGCTCCGCCCCGAAGATGAGGGTCGGCACGTAGAATGGCAAGACCAGCAGCGACAACAAAAGTCCTCCGCGCTTCAGCCCGACGGTCAGCGCGGCCCCGAACGTGCCCAGAACCGAAAGCGCGGGCGTGCCCAGAAGAAGCGAAACCACCATCCAGACATGCGCCCCTTGCGGCAGATGCAGCAAGATCCCGAAGATCGGCGCCGCGACGACCAGCGGAAGCCCGGTCGTGATCCAATGCGCGAGCGCCTTGATAGAAACCACCCCTTCCAGCGGCACAGGCGCGGTGACCAGCAGATCGAGCGAGCCATCCTCGTAATCGAGCGCGAAGATCCGGTCGAGCGAGAGCAGGCAAGCCAGAAGCGCTCCGACCCACAGGATCCCCGGCGCGATCCGCGCGAGGACTTTCCCCTCGGGGCCGACGCCGAAAGGCACCAGCGTCACCACGATCAGGAAAAACGCGAGCCCGAGCCCGAAGCCGCCACCTGCGCGTACCGCGAGGCGCAGGTCTCGCATAAGAAGCGCGATCATGTCCGGCCTCCTGCGCGAGCCAAGGGGGCGCTGCCCCCTTCGCGGCTGCGCGGCTCATCCCCCGGGATATTTCCGCCAATCCGAAACAGCGCGCAGCTGCTTTCGCCTTGGTCCAAATATCCCCGCCGGAGGCTCCCGACCGCGCAGACCGCGCCGCGGCAGGTCACAGGAAAGCCTCGTCGAAGGCACCCTGCATCCCGCCCTCTTCCGGCATCTTGGCCTTGAAGGGCGTCAGGTCGAGGACCTTCGCCTCGTCCAGCCCAAGATCGATATGGGTCGCGATCAGCGCCGCTCCGCCGCCCGCGAGATGGCCGCGCACGGCCTCGGCGAACAGCGCGACGGAGGCGGTGTCGAGCGAGACGGTCGGCTCGTCCAGCACCCAGATCGGGCGCCCGGTCACCAGAAGACGCGCAAGCCCGAGGCGGCGTTTCTGCCCCGCCGACAAGCTATGCGCAGGCCGTGTCTCGAGGCTTTTGAGGTTCATCCGCGCCAGTGCAGGTTCGATATCGCGGGTCGCATAGACCGACGCCCAGAAGCCGAGGTTCTCGCGCACGGTCAGCGTCGATTTCAGCCCGTCGGAATGGGCGGCATAAGCCATGCTTTCCGGCGGCACCGAGACTGTCCCCGCCAGAGCCGGTTGCAGCCCCGCCAAAGTGCGCAGGAGCGTCGTCTTGCCGACCCCGTTGGGACCGCGCAGCACTAGCGCATGACCGGCGTCGAGCGTGAAGCTCAGGTCTTCCAGCACCGGAAGCCCCCCGCGCGACACTGCGAGCCCGTCGACCGACAGCATGCTCATTCAGGCGTCTCGGAGGCGTCGGGTTTTTCCGGCATCGCGATCAGCGCGCAGCCGACGCGGCGGCCTTCGGACAACAGCACGTTATAGGTACGCGCCGCCGACGGCGTGGCCATGCCCTCGCACATCAGTCCCTCGGCCTCCAGTTCGGCCACGAGGTCCTTCGGCAGATGGGCGATCTCTTCGCCGGTGCCGATGAACAGCACGTCGAGCTTTCCTGCGAGCGCGAGCATCGGCGCGCGGTCGTCCAGACCGCCCCAGTTGCCCATCTCCTCTCCCGAGACCCAGATCGAGCCTCGCGTGACCTCTCCGGCGACGCGGAAAAATCCCGGCCCGTAACCGTCGATCGGCAGCGAGGCCCCGAAATTGGCTTCAGTCAGTAGCGACATCCGTTTTGTCGAAGAACTTCTCCGAGGGGTCCTTCTTCTCCTTGTTGCGGTCCAGCCCGATGAACAGGACGATGTTCTTTGCGACATAGACCGAGGAATAGGTACCCACGATCACGCCCCATGTCATCGCGAAGACGAAGTTGCGGATCACGTCGCCGCCCAGAACGAGCAGCGAAATCAGCGCCAGCAGCGTGGTGCCCGAGGTCATCACGGTGCGCGACAGCGTCTCGTTGACCGAGAGGTTCATCACCTCGCGCAGCGGCATCTTCTTGTATTTCACAAGGTTCTCGCGAAGACGGTCGAAGACGACGACGGTATCGTTGATCGAGTAGCCGAGGATCGTCAGCAGCGCCGCGATGATCGACAGGTCGAACTTGATCTGGAACAGCGCGAATATGCCCACGGTAACGGTCACGTCGTGGATCAGCGCCGCGACGGCGCCGACCGAGAACTGCCACTCGAACCGCAGCCAGATATAGACGAGGATCGCGGCGACCGCGGCCAGAACCGACCAGATCGCGGTCCAGATCAGCTCGCCCGAGACTTTCGGGCCGATCGACTCGGTCGCGACGATCTTGATGTCCTTGTTCACCGTTTTCAGCGAGTCCAGCACCTTGGCCTGGGTCTCGGGGCTAATCGCCTCCTGCCCGTCCTGCGCCTGGATGCGGATCGTGACGACCTTCTGATCGGCGCGGAAGTTGGGGTCATAGACCTGCGTGATCAGCACGTCGCCCAGACCGAGCGGCGCGATGGCCGAGCGATAGGCGCCGATGTCGACCGGTTCGGTCTGGTCGGCCTCGGTACGGATCGTGGTCCCACCTCGGAAGTCGATGCCGAGGTTCAGACCCATGGTCAGCACGAGCACGATCGAGGCCAGCACCATGACGACGGAGAAGCCGAAGGTCGCGACCTGATGCTTGAAGAAGTCGAAGTTGGTCTTTTCGGGAACCAGTTTCAGACGGAATGCCATGTCTCGATCTCCCTTAAAGAACCAGTTCGCGGGGACGACGGCGCGCGAACCAGAGGCTCACGAACAGCCGCGTCACCCAGATCGCGGTGAAGACCGAGGTGATAATCCCGATCAGGAAGGTGACGGCGAAGCCCCGCACCGGGCCCGCGCCCAGCACGAAGAGGATCACCGCGGTGAGGAAGGTGGTCACGTTGGCGTCGATGATCGCCGACATCGCGCGCTCGTAACCCAGTTCGATCGCTCTGGCGGCTTTCGCCTTTTGCTGATTGCGCAGCTCCTCGCGGATACGTTCGAACACGAGCACGTTGGCATCGACCGCGGTCCCCATTGTCAGCACGATCCCTGCGATACCGGGCAGCGTCAACGTGCCGCCGATTGCCGACATGATCGCGAAGATCAGCGCGATGTTGATCCCCAGCGCCAGCGAGGCGAAGACGCCGAACGTGCCATAGGAGGCGATCATGAAGACCACCACGAGCACCGCGCCCACGGCCGCCGCCATCTTGCCCGCGGCGATCGAATCCGCGCCGAGTTCCGGGCCGATGGTCCGCTCTTCGAGGAAATTCATCGAAGCAGGCAGCGCGCCGGCGCGCAGCAACAGCGCGAGATCGGTCGCCTCTTTCACCGTGAAGCGGCCGGTGATGATGCCCGAGCCGCCCGCGATATGCGATTGGATCGTCGGGGCCGAGATCACCTTCTTGTCGAGCACGATGGCGAAGGGCTTGCCGATATTGTTCTGCGTGTAATCGCCGAAGGTGCGCGCCGCGCTCGCGTTGAAGCGGAAGGCCACCGCCGGATAGCCGTTCTGATCGGTATCGGGGCGCGCGTCCGTCAGGTCCTCGCCGGTCACGACCGGAACACTGTCGAGGATGTAATAGAGGCCCTTCTGGTCGGCCGAGGGCAGGATTTCCTGATCCGAGCCCACCGCTTCATTCGGGTTCGAGCTGGTGCCGATCACCGAGTTGAAGGTCAGTTTCGCCGTGGTGCCGATCAGCTGCTTGATCTCCTGCGCGGAGCTCGCGCCCGGCACCTGGATCAGGATGCGGTCGGAGCCTTCGCGCACGATCGTGGGTTCACGGGTGCCCGCGGCATCGATCCGGCGGCGCACGATCTCGAGCGATTGCTGCATCGTGCGGTCGTCGGTCGCAGCTTTCTCGGCATCCGAGAGCTGGACGATCAGCTGGTTGCCCTGGGTGGTGATCGCGAGCGTCTTCTGGCCCACGCCGGTCAGCGAGGAGACAGGGTTGTTCAGCGTCTCGGCGATCTTCTGGGCTTCGGCGATCTGGTCGGCATTGCCGATCTGGATGCGCAGAACGCCGGGATCGGCGTTGAGCCGACGGATCGAGCCGAGCGTCCCGCGTTCGGCGGCGAGCGCCTTGCGGAACTCGGGCCAGAGCGCATCGACGCGGGCCTTGTAGACCTCGTCGACATTGACCTCGGCCAGAAGCTGCGCGCCGCCGCGCAGATCGAGACCGAGGTTCACGATGTCGGAGGGCAGCCAGTCGGGCCAGCCCGCGCGCGCGGCCTGCTGATCGGGCGTCAGGGCCTGGCCCTTCGCAGCGGCGGCAACGGCATCGTTATGCCCCTCCACCCGGTTGTAAAAGATGTTCGGCGCGGCAAAGACGAGCCCGATCACAACGACGATCAGGATCAGCACGCGCTTCCACAGCGAAATATGCAACATGGGGGACGGGCCTTATATGGCTTATTCGGAGGTCTTGGCGGGTTCGGTGCGCGAGAGAACCTGCACGATGGTCGATTTCACAACGCGGACCTTCACGCCCTGCGCGATCTCGACTTCGACTTCGCCGTCTTCTTTGAGATGGGTGACTTTGCCGAGGATACCGCCCTGGGTCACGACCTGATCACCGCGGCGCAGCGCCTCGAGCATCGCCTTGTGCTCCTTGGCTTTTTTCTGCTGCGGACGGATCAGCAGGAAATACATGATCACGAAGATCAGGATCAGGGGAAGGAACTGGCCGAACGCGGCGGCGGGGTTGCTGGCGCCACCGGCGGCCTGCGCGAAAGCGGGGGTCACGAACATGATCTATGGTCCTTTGTCATGGGCCTTGGGGGCATGACGCCCCGGTTGTCGGCGCGCACCCTATCCGTGGCCCTGAGGCTTGGCAAGGCGAAGCGGCCCCGGCACGCGCGTCCTCACGTCGCGTTGACGGGGCGAAAGGAGGCGCGCAGCGCGGGGTCGTCGCCCGGTCGCGACAAAGAGCAACGGAAACGGTGTGCGGCCCGCGTCGCGAAAGGGAGACACCCGCCGCGGAAAGAGGGGCTCTGCCCCGTTCCTCCGGAGCGTCCCCGGAATACCTGCACCTAGGGGAAAGGGCACCCGGTGGCCGTCAGGCCAGCGGCAGGGCGCGCTCGGCCAGACGTGCGAGCAGCGATGCGCCCACCGGCGCCGCCTCGTCGTTGAAATCGAAGCGCGGATGGTGGAGCCCTGCCCCCTCGCCGGTGCCCATGAACAGATAGGCGCCGGGCCGCGCGGCCAGCATATAGGCGAAATCCTCGGCGCCCATTTCACGCGGAGCATCGGTGACCACGCGCTCGGGGCCCGCGATTTCACTTGCGACCTCCGCGGCGAAGCCGGTCTCGTCAGGGTCGTTAACGGTGGGCGGGTAGCCACGTTCGTATTCGATCTCGACGCTGACGCCGTGCGCCGTCGCGATACCTTCGCAGATCTCGTGGATCCGTTTCTCGGCCAGATCGCGGATTTCCGGCTCGAAGCAGCGAATCGTCGCAGTGAGAAAGCCGCTTTCGGGGATGATGTTGAGCGCGGTGCCCGCGTGGATCTGCGTCACCGAGATAACGAGCGCATCTCCCGCGCCCACGTTGCGCGCGACCACCGTCTGCAGCGAGGAGACCATCGCCGAGAGCGCCGGGATCGGATCGATGCAACCCTGCGGTGTCGCCGCATGGCCGCCGCGCCCCGTCACCGTCACGCGGACCTCGTCGACCGACGCAAGATAGGGACCGGGCGTGGTGTAGAAATGCCCGAAAGGCAGCCCCGGCGCATTGTGGATCGCGTAGACGCGCGAGATGTCGAAGCGCTCCATCACGCCGTCCTCGACCATCACCTCGGCGCCGCCGCCGTCTTCCTCGGCGGGCTGGAAGATCAGCGCGACGGTCCCGGCGAATTTTCGGGTCTCGGCGAGATAGGCTGCCGCGCCCAGAAGCATCGCCGTATGCCCGTCATGCCCGCAGGCATGCATCTTGCCTGGGGTTTCCGAGGCATAGTCCGCATGGGTTTCCTCGGTGATCGGCAGAGCGTCCATGTCGGCCCGCAGGCCCACGGTCGGGCCCGCGCCCTGCCCCTTTATCAGCGCCACGATACCGGTCTCGGCGATGCCTTCATGAATCTCGTCCACCCCGATCTCACGCAGCCGGGCCGCGACATAGGCCGAGGTTTCGTGCAGCGCGAAGCGCAGCTCGGGATGGCGATGCAGCCAGTGCCGCCATTCGGTCATTTGCGGGCCGAGATCGGCGATACGGTTGAGAACGGGCATAGTGGACTTCCCCTTGCGGGCTGGTTAGGCCAGAGGCATTCGCATGGCAGGAGGCAAGCTGCAATGGCCAAACCCGACGATGCCCTGATCTTTGACGATACGGGAGACGCCGCGCATCAGTTCACCCGGCTGACCGCGATCATGGAATGCCTGCGCGATCCCGAGACCGGCTGCCCGTGGGACCTGGAGCAGGATTTTGCCTCCATCGCGCCCTACACGATCGAGGAAGCCCATGAAGTCGCCGATGCGATCGCGCGCAAGGCTTGGGCGGAATTGCCCGGAGAGCTGGGCGATCTCGCGCTGCAGGTGGTCTATCATGCGCAGATGGCGTCCGAGGACGGGCGTTTCGACATCTCCGACGTGCTGCGCGCGATCAACGCCAAGATGGTGGCACGCCATCCGCATGTCTTCGGGTCGGAGAGCCGCGAGAAATCCGCCGAACAACAGACCGCCGATTGGGAAGCGATCAAGGCGGCCGAGCGCAAGGCTGCAGGCAAATCCGAGCGTGTCGGTGTGCTGGACGGGGTCGCCTTGGGTCTGCCCGCGCTGACGCGTGCGATCAAGCTGCAGAACCGCGCGGCCCGTGTTGGGTTCGACTGGCCTTCGACCGACGAGGTTCTGGACAAGATCGTCGAGGAGGCGCGCGAGTTGGAAGAGGCGCGCGACGAATTGGGGCCGGAGGAACTGGCCGAGGAATATGGCGATCTGCTGTTCGTGATGGTCAATCTGGGGCGGCATCTGGGGCTGGACCCGGAGGCGTCCCTGCGCGCGGCCAATCTGAAATTCACCAATCGGTTCAATCATATCGAGCGCGAACTTGAAGCGCGCGGGAAAGCGCCCAAGGACAGCGATCTGGCCGAGATGGATGCGCTCTGGAACGAGGCTAAGGCGCGCAAGATCAAGTGACGGAGGGGGGCGCTGCCCCCGCGCATTCGCGCCCCCAGGGATATTTTCAGCAAGCCCGAAGAGACTTAGAGGAACGCTTTGCGCAGCATGTTCAGCGCGACGAGCATAAGAAAACCCGCGAAGACACGCTTGAGCTTCCTGGGATCGAGCTTATGCGCCAGCGCTGCGCCCAGGGGGGCGGTGAGCGTGGTCATCGCGATAACGATCAGGAAGGCGGGGATGTTGACCGCGCCGATCGAGTAAGGCGGCGCGTCGGGGACCGGGGTCAGCAGGAAGCCGATCGCCGAGGGCAGTGCGATGGTCACGCCGAAGCCTGCCGAAGTTGCGACCGCGCGGTGGATCGGAATGCCATGCAGCGTCTGCATCGGCGTACCGATCGACCCGCCCCCGATGCCCAGAAGCACCGAGAGGAACCCCATCAGCGGGCCGAACCACGCGCGGAAGATGCCACCCGGCAGCCCGTCCGAAATCCGCCAGCTCGATTTCCCGAACATCATGTAGCAGGCGATCAGCAGCACCATGACCGCGAAGATGATCTGCATGGTCGAAGAGCGCAGCTGATGGACGACCAGCACCCCGATGATCGCGCCGATGGCGATGGGGGCGATCCATTGCTTGAGGATATCCCAGTCGACCGCGCCCTTGCGGTTATGGGCCATGACCGAGCGGATCGAGGTCACGATGATCGTGGCCAGAGAGGTTGCGACGCAGACTTGCATAAGATCGCTCGACCCGTAGCCCAACCCGCTGAAAAGATAGAAGAACGCGGGCACGAGGACGATCCCGCCGCCGACGCCCAGAAGCCCCGCCAGAACGCCTGCGAACGCCCCCACTGCCATCAGGATCAGGACGAGCGGCGCGAGCGTGGCGAAATCGGGCATGTCGGAAATCTCCTTGGGTTCCGCTCAGTTAACCCGTTCACGTACCGCTGACAACGCACTCTCGAAAAGTTCAACCCCGGCGCCGTCTCGGGTCGCGCCTTCCGACAGGATCTGCCGGAAGCGCCGCGCGCCGGGCTTGCCGTGGAACAGGCCCAGCACGTGGCGGGTGATCTGGTGCAGCCTGCCGCCGCGTTCGAGATGGCGTGCGATATAGGGGATCATCGCCTGCGCCACATCGAACGGATCGCGCGCCTCGCCCTGCCCCCAGATGCGCCGATCGGCGGCGCCGAGCACCTCCATCGGCTGGTGATAGGCCGCGCGGCCCACCATCACCCCGTCGAGCCCTTGCGCGAGTTCCGCCTCGGCCGCGGCGAGATCTTTGATACCGCCATTGATCGACAGGTGAAGCTGCGGATAGGCCGCCTTCATCGCGTGGACGAGCGGGTAATCGAGCGGCGGGATCTCACGGTTGTCCTTGGGCGAAAGGCCTTGCAGCCACGCTTTGCGCGCATGGATCGTGATCCGGGTCACGCCTGCGGCGGCGACTTTCTCGATGAATTCCGGCAGTACTTCCTGCGGGTCTTGGTCATCCACCCCGATGCGGCATTTCACCGTGACTTCAACCGGTTGCGCGGCGATCATCGCGGCGCAGCACTCCGCCACCAGATCGGGCGTCTTCATCAAGACGGCGCCGAAGGCCCCGGATTGCACGCGATCCGACGGGCAGCCGCAGTTGAGGTTGATCTCGTCGTATCCGAAATCCGCACCGACCTGCGCCGCCTCGGCCAGTTCCGTGGCATCCGAGCCACCCAGCTGCAGCGCCACCGGATGCTCGACATCGTCGAACCCCAGCAGCCGCTCGCGGTCGCCGTGAATCACCGCGGGTGCGGTCACCATCTCGGTGTATAGCAGCGCATTGCGGCTGATCTGACGGTGGAAGTAGCGGCAATGGCGGTCGGTCCAGTCCATCATCGGCGCGACGGACAGGCGGGCTGCGCGGATCAGGGCGTCATCTGTCGTCATCGCATCTCTCATCGGGTCTGTCTCGGGGCCGTCTCGATAGCGTCTGTGCCGCCCCCAAGACGCTGAAATTCCGGAAACTGGGGGAAATGGCGCACCCAGAAGGATTCGAACCTTCGGCCTCTGCCTTCGGAGGGCAGCGCTCTATCCAGCTGAGCTATGGGTGCCTGAAGCGGCGTATAAAGAAGGAGCGCGCGGCTCGCAACTGGGAAATCGGCTTACCGCGCGGCGAGCGCGTCGTCGAGCACGCCTGCCAGCACGTCGCGCGGCACATCCGACGTCACGAAAGCCTCCCCGATGCCGCGCGCGAGAATGAAGCGCAGCTTGCCATCGAGCACTTTCTTGTCCTGCGCCATCAGGTCGATCAGCGCGTCGCGCCCCGGCAAATCGCCTTCGATATCGGCCAGATCGGTTTTCATCCCCATGTCGCGCAGATGCGCACGCACGCGGCTCGGGGCCTCTTGCGAACACAGGCCGAGGCGCTGGCTGAGCTCGAACGCCATCGCGCAGCCGATCGCCACGCCCTCGCCATGCAGGAGGCGGTCGGAATAGCCTGTCGCGGCCTCCAGCGCGTGGCAGAACGTGTGGCCAAGGTTGAGGAGTGCGCGGTCGCCCTCCTCCGTCTCGTCGCGCGCCACGATCTCGGCCTTCATCTCGACCGAGCGTTTCACAGCGTGCAGCCGCTTTTCCATGTCGCCCGCCGCCATCGCTGGCGCATTCGCCTCGAGCCAGTCGAAGAAATCCGCATCGCCCAGAAGGCCGTATTTCACCACCTCGCCATAGCCCGCGAGGAAATCACGCGGCTCGAGCGTGCCGAGCACGTCGAGATCGGCCAGCACCAGCGAGGGCTGATGGAAGGCGCCGATCAGGTTCTTGCCCTGCGGCGCGTTGATCCCGGTCTTGCCGCCCACGGAGCTGTCGACCTGCGCGAGAAGCGAGGTCGGGATCTGCACGAAGCGCACGCCCCGGCGCAGCACGGCGGCCGCAAACCCCACCAGATCGCCGATCACGCCGCCGCCCAAAGCGATGACGATATCCTTGCGCTCGACCTTCTGCTCCAGCAGCCATTCGACGGTGCGGGTGAATTGCGGCCAGCTTTTCGTGCCCTCACCCGGCGGCAGAGTCAGCGAGACCATCTCGATATCGCCAAGGCCGCGGCGCAGGGTTGCGAGATGCAGATCGGCCACCGTCTGATCGGCGACGACGGCCACGCGCGGACAGCGCAGCAACGGTGCGATCTCGGTGCCTGCGTTTTCCAAGAGCCCGGTGCCGATGCGCACCTCGTAGGAACGCTCGCCCAGCTCGACCGGCACGATCTCACGCATCTTTCACCTCTTCGATCAATCCATCCACCTCGCGCAGATGGCTCACCACCTTGCGCGCCATCCCCAGCACCGAGAGGCCCGGTTCGGCCTCGACCACGATTTGGGCCTTCTCGTAATGCGGAAGGCGCGCCGTGAGCAGGTCGCTCAGCGTCCGTTTCGGGTCGGCTGTGCGCAGCAGGGGCCGCGTGTTCTTGTGGCGCACGCGATTCCACAGGATCTCCAGATCCGCCTTCAGCCAGACCGACACGCCCAGCCGGTTGATCAACTCGCGGTTCTTTTCCGACAGGAAAGCCCCGCCTCCGGTGGAGATGACGCCGGGCGGCCCCATCAGCAGCCGCTCCAGCACTTCCGATTCGCGGGCGCGGAAGAACGGCTCGCCATCGCGGGCGAAAATTTCGGCCACGGTCATCTGGGCGGCGCGTTCGATTTCGTGGTCGCTGTCGAGAAACGGCGAATCGAGCATCTTGGACAGCGCGGTACCAACGGCGGTCTTTCCAGACCCCATCATGCCCACGAGCACGACGGAGCGCGTCAGATGGCCCACTTTCCCGGTTTCGCCTTCCACTGCGCCCCCTGCCTCGCGTCGCCTGCGGTATTCCTGCCCTGTCAATCCCGGCGGGGCGGACAAGGCTTGCCATCGGCGGAGCCTTGCACAATCGTGACGCAGGACCCCTTGAATGGCGTGAACTTCCCTGAAATGCCATATATGATCAACGCGAAACCGCAACCAAGAACGGCCCGCCCGCCGAGAGACACGATCTGGGACGGGCCGCGACAGACGGCAGAAAAGAGAGATTATGGGGCGCATCTTCAAGCTTATCGTCATCCTTCTGGTGCTTGGCGCGATCGGCGTGATCGGCTTTGCTTACTTGGGCGACATGAGCCCCGACAGCCAGGAACAGCGTATCGAGGTCACCCTGCCCGACGGCACGGGTGCCGCGGCGGGCGCGGGTAGTTCCGATGCGAGCACCAAGACGGGTACCGATGCCGGGACCGACGGAGATACTGCGAGTGGCAACTGATCGCCGTCCGGCGATCCTCGGCCTGATCTGGCTGAGCGGTTTCGCGCTTGGCGGTCTCGTGGCGGATCCGGCCGCCGCGCAATCGACTACGCCGGTGGATGCCTCCGCGACGACCGGCAGCCCGATGTCCGCAATCGACTGGCTTTCACATTCGCTGGCGACCACGCCGCGCGGCGGCTCGACCTCTTCGCAAGCTCCGGTCACCGGCGCGGGCGGGATCGAGGATATCGCGGTGCTCTCGCTCGATGCGCCCTCCGCCGACAGCCTAGGGCTTCTGACCCCGGATCGCACCGGATTGCCGCGCGATCTCTGGGGCAAGACGCCCGAGCCGGAACTGGCGCAGGCGCTGCGGGCAATGCCGCTCGATCAGCTGCCCGCGCTTCAGAGCTTGAGCCTGACGCTTTTGCTGGCGGAACTGAATCCGCCCCAGATCGAGACGCCGGCGCAACGCAACCAGCTCTTCCTCGCCCGGATCGACCGGCTATTGGACATGGGTGCGCTCGAACAGGCGAATGCCCTTCTGGGACAGGCAGGCACGGCGAGCCCCGAGATTTTCCGCCGCAGCTTCGACGTGGCGCTGCTTCTCGGGCAGGAAAACCGCGCCTGCAAGATCATCGAGCGCACTCCCGGCATCGCACCATCCTACGCGGCGCGGGTGTTCTGTCTGGCGCGCAACGGGCAATGGGACACGGCCGAGCTGACCTATGGCACCGGCAGTGCGCTGGGGCAGATCCCGGCAGAGGACCAGTCGCTGCTGGAGCAATTCCTCGATCCGGCGCTGGCCGAGGAGGCCGGCGATGCGCCGCCGCCCGATCACGTCACGCCCTTGGCCTTCAAGATGATGGAGGCGATCGGTCAGCCGCTGCCTACTGCGACGCTGCCGCTGGCCTTCGCACAGGCGGATCTCACCGAGAATAACGGCTGGAAGTCGCAATTGGAGGCCGCCGAGCGGCTGGCCCGCGCGGGTGTGCTCGACCCGAACCAGTTGCTGGGGCTCTATACCGAGCGCAAGGCAGCAGCGTCGGGCGCGCTCTGGGATCGCGTGTCGGCGGTGAGCGCGCTGGATGATGCGTTGGAGAGCGGCAAAGCCGATGCGATCGCGAGCGCCCTGCCCGCCGCCTATGATGCGATGGCCCCGGAAGACCTGGTCCCGGTGCTGGGCACCCTGTTCGGCGACCGGCTCGCGGGCATGGACCTGCCGGGCCGCGCCGGGCGCATCGCCTATGAGCTGAGCCTGCTCACCCCGAATTACGAAGAGAACGCCCTGAAATCGGCGCCGCAGTCACCGCGGGCCAAGCTGCTCAAGGCGCTCGCCGCGGGCGATACCGGAACCGCGCCTGCGACCGGGGCCCGCGATCAGGTGCTGAAATCCGTCTTCGATGCGTCCCCCGCTGCGCCGCCTGCTCGCTACGAGAGCTTGCTGCCCGACCAGCTGGGCCTCGCCCTGATCGAAGCGATCGGCGATGTAAGCGAGGGATCGAAAGGCGATTACCCGCGGCTTCGGGAGGGTCTGAGCCTACTACGGCTCGCCGGGCTGGAAACCGTCGCCCGGCGCGCCGCGATCGAGATGATCGTACTCGGAGACACCCCGTGACCGGCCCCGGTTCAGACGCGCCGCCCGATCCGCAATGGCTGCCGATCTTCCTCGACGCTCAGGCCGCCGAAGCGGGCGCAGCACGCAACACGATCCTGAGTTACGGGCGTGATCTCAATGACTTCGCGGGGTTTCTTCAGGCAAAAGGGCTTAGCTACGCCAGCCTCACCCGCGCCGATATCGAGACCTACCTGATCCGCTGCGAGGCAGAGGGTCTGGCGAAATCGACCCGCGCGCGCAGACTCTCCGCGATCCGGCAGCTTTACCGCTTCGCCTATGAGGAAGGCTGGCGCGCGGACAATCCGGCGATCCGCATCTCTGGCCCCGGGCGCGCGCAGCGCCTGCCCAAGACGCTGAGCCTCGAGGAGGTGGAGGCTCTGCTGGAGGCTGCCCGCGATCAGGGCCGCTCGCAAAAGGACCAGATCCGCAATCGCTGCCTGATGGAACTGCTCTACGCGACCGGGATGCGGGTGTCCGAGCTGGTCTCCCTGCCCGTTTCCTCCGCGCGCGGCGACCCCCGGATGCTACTCGTGCGCGGCAAGGGCGACAAGGAGAGGATGGTGCCGCTCTCGCCCCCCGCTCGCGAGGCGCTTGCCGACTGGCTTAGCGCACGCGACGAGGCCGAGGAACAGGCGCGCATCGAACACCGCGCGCCGCCCTCGCGCTACCTTTTCCCGTCGGGCGGCAAGGAAGGTCACCTCACGCGACAGGGCTTTCACAAGCTCTTGAAGGATATCGCGGTCAAGGCCGGGGTGAGCCCCGCCAAGGTCACGCCCCACGTCTTGCGCCACGCCTTCGCCACCCATCTTCTGCAAGGCGGTGCCGATCTGCGGGCGATTCAGATGCTTCTGGGGCACGCGGACCTGTCGACCACGGAGATCTACACCCATGTGCTGGACGAACGGCTCAAGGAGCTGGTGCTGACCCATCACCCGCTGGCGAAACCGCGCGGCAAAAGTGACGGCACCGCTTGAATGCGTCCTGCCCGCGCCCCATAACCTGACACCATGGAAAACACTCTCGATTTTGCCTTCTGGCTCACCGCCGGTTCGATCATTCTGCTGCTGGCGCTCTCGGCCTTCTTCTCGGGCTCGGAAACCGCACTGACCGCGGCCAGCCGCGCGAAGCTGCGCGCGCAGGCCGACAAGGGCGAAAGTGGCGCGCAGACCGCGCTGGAGGTCACCGAGGATAGCGAGCGGCTGATCGGCGCGATCCTGCTGGGCAACAACGTGGTCAACATCCTCTCGGCCTCGCTGGCGACCGCGCTGCTTACGCGGGTCTTCGGGCAATCGGGCGTGGCGCTCGCGACGCTGGTGATGACGGTGCTGGTGCTGGTCTTCTCGGAAGTCCTGCCCAAGACCTACGCAATCACCCTGCCGGAGAAAGTCGCCTCGAAAGTCGCGGCCCCGATCCGCGTCGTGACCCTCGTCCTCGCCCCGATCGTCGCCATCGTGCGGATGATCGTGCGCGGCATCCTCTATGCCTTCGGGATGCGGACCGACAAGAACACCCATATGTTCTCGATCCACGAGGAAATCGCGGGCGCGCTGGCGCTGGGGCAATCCGAGGGCACGGTGGACAAGGAAGATCGCGACCGCTTGCTGGGCGCGCTCGACCTTGGCAATCGCACGGTCGAAGAGATCATGCTCCACCGGAGCCAGATCGAGATGATCGACATCGAGGAAGACCCCGATGCGATCCTCACGGCGGTGCTGTCCTCACCTCATACCCGGCTGCCGCTCTATCGCGGCGAGCGCGAGAACGTGGTGGGCGTGATCCACTCGAAAGACCTGCTGCGCGCGGTCGAGAAAGTCGTGCGCGGGGGCGACGGAACGCTGGAGAGCGTGGCGGACCTCGACATCTCCAAAGTGATGATGAAGCCCTATTTCGTCCCCGAGACGACGCCGCTCGACGAACAGATGCAGGAGTTCCTGAAACGTCGCACCCATTTCGCGCTGGTGGTGGACGAATATGGCGATCTGCGCGGTCTGCTGACGCTGGAGGACATCCTCGAGGAAATCGTCGGCGAGATCACCGACGAGTTCGATCCCAAGTCCGAGAAACGCCTGAAACCCACCGAGAACGGCGATTACATCGTCGACGGCGCGATGACGATCCGCGACCTGAACCGCGAGACCGACTGGACGCTGCCCGATGACGAGGCGAACACCGTCGCCGGTCTGGTGATCCACGAGGCGCAGACCATCCCGACCGAGGGTCAGGTCTTCTCCTTCCACGGCTTCCGCTTCGAGGTCGCGGGCCGCAAGGACAACCGGATCACCCGGCTGAAGATCCGGCCACTGATCCCGGGAGGCTATCCGGAGAGTTGAGCGGCGATGTCGAAGAAGCAACACGCGCGATAAACAACCGTTGCGCAAGCTGCCCTCTTGCCAAGCGCGAAAACGCGTCCTAATGCCATCGGCATGACAGACCATCAGCGCCTCCTCATCATCGACTTCGGTTCTCAAGTCACGCAGCTGATTGCGCGGCGGCTTCGCGAGCTGAATGTTTATTGCGAAATCCATCCCTATCAGAACGTCACCGACGCCTTCCTGAAAGAGTTCGCCCCGAAAGCGATCATCTTCTCGGGCGGGCCAGATTCGGTCACGCGAGAGGGCTCTCCGCGGCCGCCGAAATCGGCCTATGAGCTTGGGGTGCCGATCCTCGGCATCTGCTACGGCCAGCAGGTGATGATGCAGGATCTGGGCGGCCTGGTGGAGGCCAAGCACGGCTCCGCCGAATTCGGGCGCGCCTATGTGACGCCGACCGAGACGCGGATCGATCTGCTCACCGGCTGGTTCATGGATGGCGCGGGCCGCGAGCAGGTCTGGATGAGCCATGGCGACCATGTCAGCCGCATCGCGCCTGGCTTCGAGGTCTATGGCACCTCGCCGGGCGCACCTTACGCGATCACCGCCGATCTGAGCCGTAGGTTCTATGCGGTGCAGTTCCACCCGGAGGTGCATCACACGCCGAACGGCAAGACGCTGTATGAGAACTTCGTGCGCGACGCGGGCTTCACCGGCGACTGGACGATGGATGCCTATCGCGACGAGGCGATCAAGCAAATCCGCGAGCAGGTCGGCGACAGCCATGTGATCTGCGGCCTGTCGGGCGGCGTCGACAGCTCGGTCACCGCGATCCTGCTCCACGAGGCGATCGGCGATCAGCTGACCTGCGTCTTCGTGGATCACGGGCTGCTGCGGCATAACGAGGCCGAAGAAGTGGTCACGATGTTCCGCGACCATTACAATATCAAGCTGATCCATGCCGACGAGAGCGAGCTGTTCCTCGGCGAGTTGGAAGGCGTCACCGACCCTGAAGTGAAGCGCAAGACGATCGGGCGCCTCTTCATCGACGTGTTCCAGAAATACGCGGGCGAGATCGAGAACGCGGAATTCCTCGCGCAGGGCACGCTCTATCCCGATGTCATTGAATCGGTGAGCTTCTCGGGCGGCCCTTCCGTCACGATCAAGTCGCACCACAACGTCGGCGGCCTGCCCGAGAAGATGGGCC
This sequence comes from Thioclava sp. F1Mire-8, assembly GCF_002213165.1. NCBI lineage: Bacteria > Pseudomonadati > Pseudomonadota > Alphaproteobacteria > Rhodobacterales > Paracoccaceae > Thioclava > Thioclava sp. F1Mire-8. The sequence goes on from NZ_NBNY01000001.1 coordinate 595,092, forward strand.
TGAAACTGGTCGAGCCGCTGCGCGAGCTGTTCAAGGACGAGGTTCGCGCGCTCGGTCACGAGCTGGGTCTGCCGGCGTCGTTCATCGGTCGCCACCCCTTCCCCGGCCCCGGCCTCGCGATCCGCTGCCCCGGCGAGATCACCCGCGACAAGCTGGAGATCCTGCGCAAGGCCGACGCGGTCTATATCGACCAGATCCGCAAGCACGGGCTTTATGACGAGATCTGGCAGGCTTTCGTCGCGATCCTGCCGGTGCGCACCGTCGGCGTGATGGGCGACGGGCGGACCTATGATTACGCCTGCGCCCTACGCGCGGTGACGAGCGTTGATGGCATGACCGCGGATTACTACCCGTTCAGCCACGAATTCCTCGGAGAGACCGCGACGCGGATCATCAACGAGGTGAAAGGCATCAACCGGGTGACCTACGACATCACCTCGAAGCCCCCCGGCACGATCGAGTGGGAGTGAGCCGCGGCGGCCCCCTCTGGGGCCGCAAATTCCTTCCAGTGGAAGGAATTAAGCTGCGAACGCCCGAGGCCCCCGTCCGAGGGCTGATGCCCGCGTCCGAAAGGCGCGGGCCTTTTCTTTCGGGGAGACAAAGATGGTCGTCAAACTAACCGGGCGCCTGATCTGCGCCGATGCTGCCGAGGTCGGGATCGTTCGTGCCCATTTGCCCGAGCACATCGCGCTTACCCATGCCGAGCCGGGATGCGAGATGTTCGAAGTCAGGCAAGGAGCCGATCCGCTGGTCTTCACGGTCTCGGAACGCTTCACCGACCGGGACGCGTTCGAGGCGCATCAGGCGCGGGTGCAGGCTTCGGAATGGGGCCGCGCGACCCAGGGGATCGCGCGGGATTATCAGATTGAGGAAGACTGAGCCGTTACAGGAAAGCGTCGGGCACTTCTGCCTTCTTTCGTGCGACATAAGCCGCCAACGCCTCGGCGATGCTCGGATCCATGGCGGGCTGCTGATACTCGCTGAGCATCTTCTCGACCCGCTTCGTCGCGAGCGCCATCGTGTCGGGTGCGCCCTGCTCTTCCCAGGTCTCGAAGGGACGGTAATCGAGCAGCTGCGTGCGCCAGAAAGCGTCCTTGAAATTGGCCTGCGTATGGGCGCAGCCGAGATAGTGACCGCCCGGGCCAACCTCGCGGATCGCGTCCATCGCCTGCCCGTTTTCCGAGGCGTCGACGCCCTGCGCCAGACGATGGAGGACGCCCAGTTGATCGGCATCCATCACGAATTTCTCATAGGACGACACCAACCCGCCTTCGAGCCAGCCGCAGGCATGGAGCATGAAGTTCACGCCCGCATAGAGGCCGTTATTGAGCGTGTTGGCGCTCTCGTACGCGGCCTGCGCATCGGGCAGTTTCGAGCCGGTGAAGCCGCCAGCCGAACGGTAAGGAAGGTTGAGACGGCGTGCGAGTTGGCCCGCACCAAGCGTGATCAGCGAGGCTTCCGGCGTGCCGAACGTGGGTGCGCCCGAGTTCATGTCGATCGAGGTCACGAACGCGCCGAAGATCACCGGCGCGCCGGGACGGATCAGCTGGGAATAGGCCACGCCCGCCAGCACCTCGGCCAGCACCTGCGTCAGCGTGCCCGCGACCGAGACCGGCGCCATCGCGCCGCCCACGATGAAGGGCGAGATGATGCAGGCCTGATTGTTGCGGGCGTAGATTTCCAGCGCGCCCATCATCGTGTTGTCGAAGGTCAACGGCGAGTTGATGTTGATGAGCGAGGTCATCACCGGGTTATTGTCGACGAACTCCTCGCCGAAGAGGATCTTCGACATCTCGACGCTGTCCTCGGCGCGCGAAGGTTCGGTAACAGAGCCCATATAGGGCTTGTCCGACAGCGTCATATGGGCGTGGAGCATGTCGAGGTGACGTTTGTTCACCGCCACATCGGTCGGCTCACAGACGGTGCCGCCGGAATGGTGGAGCCATTTCGACATGTATCCGAGCTTCACGAAGTTCCGGAAATCCGCGATCGTCGCGTAGCGGCGACCGCCTTGCGCGTCGCGCACGAAGGGAGGGCCATAGACCGGGGCCAGCACGAGGTTGCGGCCGCCGATCTCGACATTGCGCTCGGGGTTGCGGGCGTGCTGGGTGAATTGCGACGGCGCGGTCGCGCAGAGCTTGCGGGCCAGACCGCGCGGGATGCGCACGCGTTCGCCTTCGATCGAGGCGCCGGCTTCGCGCCAACGCTCCAGGGCTTCGGGGTTTTCGACGAAGTTAACGCCGATCTCTTCGAGCACGGTTTCCGCATTATGCTCGATGATCTCGAGGGCTTCCTCGTTCAGGATTTCCATGTCGGGAATATTGCGCGTGATGAAGCGCGAGAACTCCACCTTCACGGCCGTGCGCTCGGCCCGACGGGCCGCCCCGCCACCACCGCGCGCGCGACGCCCTACACGTTCACCCAAATCCGAATCGGCCATGATTGCCTCCGCCCGTTTATCTCACCTCAAACTAACGGGCAGAGGGATACGCGATGGCCTGTTTGCGTCCGTCAGCGGTAGAGAAGCGACTGACCGTCCGCGAAGAGGTGTACCTTGGACGGATCCGCGCCGAGCTTAATCTCGCTGTGGCGACGGTCGTGATGGATGCCGGGCAGTTTCGCGATGATCGGCTCATGACCGCCCTCCGCCTCGAAGTAAAGCAGCGTCACCTCACCCAGAGCTTCGACGATATCGACCTTTCCGGTGTAGATCCCCTCGCCCTCGACGGGCTCGAAATCCTCGGGGCGCACGCCGATATTGACCCGGCGCGACAGGTCTTCCGGACGGGTCGCGATGGTGGATCGCGCGATGCCGCCACCATCGAGTTTCACCGTGGTCATCTCACCCGTCTCGGTGATCTCGCCCGACAGCAGGTTCATCGCAGGCGAGCCGATGAATTGTGCGACGAACTCGTTTTGCGGCTTCTCGTATAGCTCCAGCGGCGTGCCGACCTGCGCGATCCCCTTGTTGGCCAGAACCACGATCCGCGTCGCGAGCGTCATCGCCTCGACCTGATCGTGGGTGACGTAAATCATCGTGCGATCGGGCATCGCCTCTTTCAGCTGGGCGATCTCGATCCGGGTCGCAACGCGCAGCGCCGCATCGAGGTTCGAGAGCGGCTCGTCGAAGAGATACACCTTCGGGTCGCGCACGATGGCGCGCCCGATGGCTACGCGCTGCCGCTGACCACCCGAGAGCGCCTTCGGCAAACGGTCGAGATAATCGGTCAGTTGCAGCATCTTCGCGGCCTTTTCGACGGCGGCGTTGATCTCTTCCTTCGACTGTTTCGCGATCTTCAGGGCGAAGGCCATGTTGTCGCGCACCGTCATGTGCGGATAGAGCGCGTAGGACTGGAAGACCATCGCGATGCCGCGGCTCGAGGGCGGCACGTCGTTCATCCGTACCCCGTCGATCTCGAGCGTCCCGCCCGTGATCTTCTCCAGCCCCGCGATCATCCGCAGAAGTGTCGATTTCCCGCAGCCCGAGGGGCCCACGAAGACGATCAGCTCTCCGGCCTTGATGTCGAGGTTGATGTCCTTGAGGACCGACACCTCGCCATAGCTTTTCGCGACGTTTTCCAGTTTGAGTTCGGCCATTGTCTCCCCCTCAAGCCCCGTGTTCGTCGAGGCGCAGAATGCTCGGCTGCCACGGGCCGAGATGCAAAGTGTGATCGGGCATCGGGCGGATCGAGCCCAGCTCGCCCCCGACCGTCACCCAGTTGCCCGGCGGAACGGTGGCGTTCACCGGATGATCGGACAGGTTGAAATAGCACAGGATCGTCTCCTCCTCGTTCCTGCGCGTGAAGACCAGCAGGTCGCCGGAGCAATACATATCTTCCATCGCGCCGGTCCGAAGCACGTCGTGATTGCGACGGAACGCGATCGCGCGGCGGTAATGGTGCAGGAGCGAGGCCGGGTCGTGCTCGGCCACATCGGTCGCGATATTCTGGTGCGTGGTCGGCACCGGAAGCCACGGGCGCGCCTGCGAGAAGCCCGCATAGGCGGCGTCGCGCTCCCAGACCATCGGGGTCCGGCAGCCGTCGCGGCCTTTGAACTCGGGCCAGAACTCCTTGCCGTAGGGGTCTTGCAGATCTTCGAAGGACAGTTCCGCTTCGTGCAGCCCAAGTTCCTCGCCCTGATAGAGACAGAGCGATCCGCGCAGGCACATCATCAGCGTCGTATAGAGCCGTGCCGAGGCGGGCGTCAGGTTCCAGCGAGAGATATGGCGCTCCACGTCGTGGTTCGAGTAGGCCCAGCAGACCCAGCCGTCCTTGGCGACCGCATCGACCTTGTCGAACACGGATTTGATGAACTCCGCCTTGAGCGGCTCGTGCCCCGACAGAAGCTCGAACGCGTAGGACATCTGCATCTTGTCCGCGCCGGAGGTGTATTCGCCAAGGATCTCCAGCCCGCGCTGGCTGTCGCCCACTTCGCCGACGGCTGCAGCGTTGTAATTGTTCATCAGCGTCCGGAGCTTGCGCAGGAAGCGCAGGTTCTCGGGGTTGTTCTTGTCGTAGATGTGGCGCTGGTGATTATAGGGGTTCACTTTGGGCGCGGTCTGATCGTTACGCTCTTCCGGCGGCAGCGGCGGGTTATCGCGCAGCTCGTCGTCATGCATGTAGAAATTGATCGTGTCGAGGCGGAAGCCATCGACGCCGCGCTCCAGCCAGAACTGCGCCACGTTGAGCAATTCCTGCGTCACTTCCGGATTGTGGAAGTTCAGATCGGGCTGCTCCACGAGGAAGTTGTGCATGTAATACTGCTCGCGCCGGCTGTCCCAATGCCAGCCCGGCCCGCCGAAAATCGACAGCCAGTTATTGGGCGGCGTGCCATCGGGCTTGGGATCGGCCCAGACATACCAGTCGGCCTTGGGGTTATCCCGGCTCGACCGGCTTTCCTGAAACCACGGGTGCTGATCGGAGGTATGGCTCAGCACCAGATCGATCATCACCTTCAGACCCAGCGCATGGGCCGTCGCGATCACCTGGTCGAAATCGGCAAGGCTGCCGAACATCGGATCGACATCGGTGTAATCGCTGACGTCATAGCCGAAATCCTTCATCGGAGAGGTGAAGAAAGGCGAAATCCAGACCGCGTCCGCCCCGAGGCTCGCGACATGCGGCAGGCGTCTGACGATCCCGAGAAGATCGCCGATGCCGTCGCCATTGCTGTCTTGAAAGCTGCGCGGATAGATCTGGTAGATCACTGCTCCGCGCCACCAGTCTTCTTTCTTTGTAAGGGTTTTCATCAACCACCTTTAACCGAACCCGCCAGCAGACCGCGGACGAGATATTTCTGCATTGCGAAGAACACCAGGAGCGGCACGGCGATCGAGATGAAGGCGGCGGACGCCAGAATACCCCAATCGCCGCCGCGCGACCCCAGAAGGTCGTCGGCGATCTTCACGGTCATCACCTTCGACGCGTCATTGGCCGGAAGGAAGACTTTCGCGACAAGTAGGTCGTTCCAGACCCAGAGGAACTGGAAGATTGCAAAAGAAGCGAGCGCCGGGAATGACAAAGGCAGCACGATTTTCATGAAGATCTGGAAATCTGTCGCCCCGTCGACCTTCGCGCTCTCGATGATGTCACGCGGCAGACCCACCATGTAGTTCCTGAGCAGGTAGATCGCGAGCGGCAAGCCGAAGCCGGTATGGGCCAGCCATATCCCGAGGAAGCTTTGCCCGATGCCGATCTCCTGATGGAGCCGCAGAAGCGGCACCAACGCGAGCTGCAGTGGCACGACCAGAAGGCCCACGACGGCCGCGATCAACAGACCACGGCCCGGGAACTCCATCCAGGCCAGCGCATAGGCCGCGAAAGCCGCGACGAGGATCGGGATGATCGTCGCCGGGATCGTCACCGTCAGCGTGTTCATGAAGGCCTGCCCCATGCCGTCGGAGAACAGCACGTTGCGATAATTGGCCAGCGTGAAGGCGGGCGGCATCTCGGCCACGAAATAGACCCGCGGGCCCGAGCCCTCGAAGCTCGTCTTCGACGTGGCCTTGTAGGTGCCGTCCTTGGCGACGCTCAGCGTGCCGCCATCGCCGGTATCGACCGTCTCCCCCGCCTTGTAGGCGCCCGGCTTGATGCCCGAGGTACCGAAGGCGGTGATCGTCGTGCCCGGTTTCAGGTCATTCGCGTTCTGCCCGTTATTGAGCAGATCGCCCTCGAGTACGTAGAGCCCGTCGACCTGTTTCTCACCGTCGGCCGGGATGCGGTCGCGGAAGGCTTTCTCGACCGAGAATGCCGCGTCCCACCAGCCCGACTGACTGATTTGGTCCGTCGTGCGGAAGGAGCTGACCAGGAGCCCCACCGTCGGCACGAGCCAGAGCACCACCATGAAGACGACCGAGAGTTGCACCGCCCATGTCAGGCGCGATTTCTGTCCTGCGATAGCGGCCATCAGCGCGTCTCCCTACGGGCTTGAATGATGTTCCAGATCATCACCGGCAGCACGATGATCATGATGACGAAGGCCACAGCCGTCGCGCGCCCGTCGTCGCGGAACATGTATTGCATCATGTAGCTGGGCAGGATCTGGGTGCCGAAATTCCCGCCCGTCGTTGCGTAGACGATGTCGAAGACCTTCAGCACGAGGATCGTGATCGTGGTCCAGACCACGACGATCGTCGGCATGATCTGAGGCACCTTGATCTTGAAGAACAGCTGGAACGGGTTCGCCCCGTCGAGCACCGCGGCTTCGATCGTCTCCTCGGGGATCCCGCGCAGCGCGGCCGACAGGATCACCATCGCGAAGCCGGTCTGGATCCAGATCAGGATCACCATCAGGAAGAAGTTGTTCCAGAACGGCACCTGCAACGGGTCGAGCGGCTGCATGTGGAAGGCCACGCGGATCGCGTTGATCATCCCGATATCGGGGTTCACCGCATAGACGAATTTCCAGATCAGCGAAGCACCCACGAAAGAGATCGCCATCGGCATGAAGATCAGCGATTTCGCGATGTTACCCCACTTGATGCGGTCGGTGAGCTGCGCGGCCAGCAGACCGAGGAAGGTCGCGAGCGCAGGCACGACAAGCACCCAGAGGAAGTTGTTGAACACGGCCTGACGGAAGCTCGCATCCATCGCGAGCCGCTCGTAATTGCCAAGGCCGATGAAGGTCCCGCCATCGCGGTTGAACAGCGAGCGCCAGAACGAGCCCACCACCGGATAGGCGAGATACAGACCGAGCGCGAAGATCGCCGGGAACAGGAACAGCCAGGGGCGGACCATGTTCGCGCGGTTGATGTTGCGCCCCGGATCGGCGCCTTTCGGCGGGAAGATGACTCGGTCGAGGACGATGTTGGCGGCGTAGAAATAGGCCACACAACCGCCCACCCCGAGCGCGATCGTTATCAGCCCCTGCAAGATCGGTGACATCAGGTCCCTCCCCGAACCGGCGTGTGAAGATGCAAACGCCCCCGGAAAAACGCTCCGGGGGCGCAGGCGTTGGTTACTTCTGGATGCTGTCCCAGCGCTTCTGGACCGCGTCGGCGGCCTCTTGCGCGGTCTCGTCACCGGTCGTGTAGGCGACCATCGCCTTCCAGAACGCATCGGTACCGATCTCGCCCGGCATCTGGTCCGACCCGTCGAAGCGGAAGGTCGTGGCGTCCAGCAGGATCGAGTTCATGTGACGCTGCACGTCATTGGCGAAGGCCGCCGGATTGACGTTCTTGTTCGGCGTCAGGAAGCCCGATTGTGCCATCCAGATTTCCGAGGCGATCGGCGTCTCGAGGAACTTGATGAAGGCCTCGGCAGCCTTGGAGTCCTTGGTGATGCCGAACATCGTGCCCGCGCCGAGAACCGGTTTACCCAGATCCTTGTCTGCATAGGCCGGGAAGTAGAAGAAGTTCACGTCCTGACCGACTTTGGTCCCTTCGGGGAAGAAGGTCGGGATGAAGCTCGCCTGCTTGTGCATGTAGCATTTCGGCGGGAAGTCGAAGAGACCCTTCGGGCTGTCGCGGAAGTCGGTGGTGGCCACCGCCTGCTCGCCGCCTTCGGCGAAGCCGGGGGTCTTGGCGAACCAACCGTAATCCTTGATCGCCTCGACGACCTTGGGATCGTTGAACTTCAGCTTGTTGGTGACCCAATCGTCATAGGTCTCGGGCGACTGCGTGCGCAGCATGATATCCTCGACCCAGTCGGTCGCGGGCCAGCCGGTCGCCGCCCCCGAACCCAGACCGATACACCACGGCGTGCCGCCATCGGCCTTGATCTGCTCGGTCAGCGCCTTCAGATCCTCCATGGTCTCAGGCACCTTGTAGCCCGCTTCCTTGAAGTTTTCCGGCACGTACCAGACGAGCGATTTCAGGTCCGCCTTGAACGGGAAGGTGAAGGTCTGCGCCTCGCCATCCTTGTTCTTGTAGGTGGACAGATCCTCCCAGGATTTTCCGGCGGCGTAGTTGTTCTTGATCCAGTCGCCCGTCCCGTCGGGCATCGGCGTCAGGTATCCCTGGCGGGCCATGTCCGATGCGAGGCCCGGCTGCGGGAACACCGCGATATTCGGGGGCGTGCCGGCCTTGGCGGCGATCACGATATCCTGCTCGAAGCTCTCCGACCCCGAGTAGTTCACCTTGGCCCCGGTCGCGGCTTCGAAATAAGCCAGCACGCTCTCGAAGAGCGCCTTGTCATTGCCGGTCCACGGGCCAGTGATCGTCAGCGTCTCGCCGCTCAGATCGGTGTCGCTCTTGAATTGGTCATAGCTTTGCCAGTCGAACTTGTCGCCGTCGCTGCCCGGCGCGAATTTGAGATCCTGCGCGTTAGCGAGCCCGGCCGACAGCGCCAGCGCCGCGATCCCAAGCATCAGATGTTTGGTCATGAAATCCTCCCGGTGTGTCGCGCTTTTCGGCTTGGCGACTCGCCCGACCCAAAGCGCTTTGGACGTCTGCGACCGTTTCAGAGCCTCGCAGCGATGTCAACAAAACGCGCTCTCGTCGTGTTCAAATATACTCTATATCGTCGTTGGTTGCGCGCAGCTGCACGCCGCGGCGCAGCGGGAGGAACGCCGCGCGCGCAGCATTGACGGCGTGCGAGGCTAAGCCTAGTCTCGCCTCCAATCCAAAGCGGTTTGGCTTTTAGAACCCGATATGAATCTCAAGACCTTGGCACAGGAACTGGGGCTATCCCCCACCACGGTGAGCCGCGCGCTCAATGGCTATCCGGAAGTTTCGGAAGCCACGCGCCGCCGCGTGCGCGAAGCTGCCGAGGCCGCGAACTACCACCCCAATACGCAGGCGAAACGGCTTGCGACGGGACGGACGATGGCGATCGGTCACATCATCCCGATCTCGGATCGGCACGAGATCGTGAACCCGGTCTTCGCCGATTTCATCGCTGGCGCGGGTGAAGTCTATGCGCAGCGGGGCTACGACATGGTCATGACGATCGTGCCCGACGATTCCGAGGCCCGCGCCTATGCCGAACTGCGCTCGAAAGGCAATGTCGACGGCGTGCTGATCCACGCCCCGAAAGTCGGGGATCACCGGATCGAGATGCTCGACGCGCTGGGACTGCCTTACGTTCTGCACGGGCGGGTCAGCGGATCGGATTCCACCTTCAGCTGGGTCGACGTGAACAACAAACGTGCCTTCGAGCGGGCCACGAATTTCCTGCTCGATCTGGGTCATCGGCGGATCGCGCTGATCAACGGCATCAAAGAGATGGATTTCGCGTGCAGGCGTCGACGCGGCTACGAGGCGGCGCTCCGGGCGCGCGGCCTTCCGGTCGATCCCGACCTGATCGTCGAGGGCGAGATGACCGAGGCACAGGGCCATGATGCGGCGCGCGAGATGTTGCAATGGCCCGACCCGCCGACCGCCTTCCTGACCGCCTCGCTGCTCTCAGCGATGGGGGCGCGACGCGGCATCGAAGAGGCCGGGCTGGTGATGGGGCGCGATGTCTCAATCGTGACCCATGACGACGAGTTGGGCTACCTGAGAAACGGCACGGCGGAAGAGCCGATCTTCACCGCGACGCGCTCGTCGGTGCGCGAGGCAGGACGACGCTGCGCGGCGCTGCTGATCGAGCAGATCGAGAGCGGCGACCGCAGCCCGCGCCACGAACTGATGGAGGCGGTTCTGGTTCTCGGCCAGTCCACCGGACCCGTCCCCGCACAATGAGGCGCGCCGCGCCCGAATTGAAACCAATTTTAGAAACAGGATGAAGATGCTCCCGAAACGCTCTGATTTTCCTGCCGATTTCCAGTTCGGCGTTGCCACCTCCTCCTACCAGATCGAGGGCCATTCCTTCGGTGGCGCAGGCCCGACCCATTGGGACACATTCGCCGCCACACCGGGCAATGTCGTGCGCGCCGAGAATGGCGCCGTGGCCTGCGATCACTACCACCGCTGGGAAGAAGACCTCGACCTGATCGCCAATGCGGGATTCGACATCTACCGCTTCTCGACCTCCTGGGCGCGCGTGATGCCCGAAGGGCGCGGCCCGGTGAATCGCGAGGGTCTGGATTTCTACGACCGGCTGGTCGACGGGATGCTGGAGCGCGGGCTGAAACCGGCGCTCACGCTCTATCACTGGGAGCTGCCCGCGCCGCTCGCCGACAAGGGTGGTTGGCGCAACCGCGATATCGCCTCCTGGTTCGCCGACTTCACGCAGGTCATCGCGGATCGTCTGGGCGACCGGATCTGGTCCGCCGCCCCGATCAACGAGCCTTGGTGCGTCAGTTGGCTGAGCCACTTCCTCGGCCATCACGCGCCGGGCCTGCGCGACATTCGCGCGACGGCGCATGCGATGCATCACGTTCTGCTGGCCCAGGGCAAGTCGACGCGTGTGATGCGCGCGCACGGGATGAAGAACCTCGGCGCGGTATGCAATCTGGAATACCCGATCCCCGCCGATGACAGCCCCGAGGCCGCCGCCGCTGCAGATCTCTATGACGCCTATTACAACCGGTTCTTCGTTGAGGGCATCTTCAAGGGCCGTTACCCCGAGCAGGTGATGGAAGCCTTCGCGCCGCACATGCCGCATAACTGGGAAGACGATTTCGCTCTGATCGGCGAGAAGCTCGACTGGCTGGGGCTCAATTACTACACCTGCAAGCGCATCGCGCCCACCGAGGGCCCGTGGCCCGCGCATCACGAGGTCGACGGCCCGCTGCCGAAAACCGCGATGGGCTGGGAGATCTATCCCGAGGGGCTCTATCAGTTCCTGACCCGTCTCTCGCGCGAATATACCGGTGACCTGCCGCTCTACGTGACCGAGAACGGCATGGCCGCGCCCGACGTGGTCGAGGATGGCAAGGTCGAGGACCCGCATCGCATCGCCTATTACAGCGAGCACCTCGCCGCCGTGCAGCGCGCGATCGCCGAGGGCACCCCCGTGAAGGGCTATATCGGCTGGTCACTGATGGACAACTACGAATGGGCCTTGGGCTACGAGAAACGCTTCGGGCTCGTCCACGTGGACTTCGACAGCTTGCAGCGCACCCCGAAAGCGTCCTATCTGGCGTGGAAAGACGCATTGGGGAGCCGCGGATGAGCGATCAAATCACCCTGCTGGCCGATATCGGCGGCACCAATACCCGGGTCGCGATGGCCCGCGACGGCAAGCTGATCCATTCAACGATCCGTCGTTATCCCAATCTGGGCCGCGGTGCGCTGGAGGAGATTCTCGCTGAATATATCCGCGACGAGGATTGCGGTCCCATTGCGGGTGCCTGCGTGGCCGCCGCCGGCCCGGTGCGCGACGACGTAGCCGAGATGACCAATCTCGCCTGGATAATCCGTGCCGACAATATCGCGCGCCTGACCGGGACGGATCAGGTCTTCGTGCTCAACGATCTGCAGGCGCAGGGTCATGCGCTGGGAAGTCTCGCCGAGGATGCCGTGCGTCCGATCCTGCCCGGGTTGCCCGCGAAGGAAGGCTCCGCGCGGCTGGTGGTCGGCATAGGCACCGGCTTCAACGCGGCTCCCGTGCACGAGGGCCCCGGCGGCCGCGTCGTCCCCCCTTCCGAGGCCGGACACACCACCTTGCCGATCGAGACCGAGGCCGATTTCGCGCTCAAGACCTATCTCGATGCGAAACATGATTTCGCCAGTGTCGAGCATGTCGTGTCGGGCCGCGGTCTGGAACGTCTCTACGCCTATCTCCGGGGAGAGGAAGACGCGACCACGTCCGGGCAGAAGATCCTCGAAGCGATCACCCGTGGCGAGGAGAAAGCCGTCGCGGCGGGGCAATTGTTCGTTCAGATGCTGGGCCGTGTCGTGGGTGATCTGGCGCTGACCCACCTGCCCTTCGGCGGCATCTACCTGATCGGTGGGGCGGCGCGCGGCGTCGTGCCGTGGCTCGAGGAATTCGGCTTCGCCGAAGCGATGCAGGCCAAGGGCCGCTTCTCGGAGTTCCTGCGCGCTTTCCCGGTCTATGTGATCGAAGACGATTACGCAGCGCTGCAGGGCTGCGCCTCCTATCTTTCTTCGCGGATGTCGCGATAGGCGCGTTTCCGTCAAGCCTATTTTAACGGCTTGGACTTAGACCTCTTGCACGGATGTGTTTGAAAGAGGTTGCCGATGCGTACGCCCTGCCTTCGTGACTTTCCGGTGGCGCCATGACTGCGCTTACCCTGCCCGACCGGATCGATCTTGCGACCGTGCGCTCGCTGCATGAGTCGCTGACATGCGTGGCGACGCAGGACGTCGCGCTAGATGCCTCCAACGTGACCCATCTCGGGGCGCTTGGGCTACAGCTGCTGGTGTCCGCGGCGAAAACCGCACGAGGCGCGGGCCATCGCCTCGAGATCACGTCCAGTTCCGAGGCATTCGACAGCGCGCTCGCCCGGTTCGGCCTCTCGCGCGCCGATCTGCAACATCAGCCGGATGCGGAGGCCGTATGACCCTGAAAGTCCTCGCGGTCGACGACAGCCGCACCATTCGCGACATGCTCAAACTCACCCTCGAACACGCCGGGATGGAGCTTTATCTCGCCGAAGACGGCGTGCACGGGCTGGAGGTTCTCGACGGGCTGGAGCCTGACGCGATCATCTCCGACATCAACATGCCGCGCCTCGACGGGTTCGGCTTCATCGAGGCTGTGCGCGGCCAGGAACGCCACCGCGCCACCCCGATCCTCGTCCTCACCACCGAATCCGCGGCAGAGCTGAAAGCCCGCGCCCGCGCCGCCGGGGCGACCGGCTGGATCGTGAAGCCTTTCGACCCGACCAAGCTGGTCAAGGCGCTCAACATGGTTGCCGGATAAGGAGCGCGACATGTCCGACCCGATGGCAGAAATCAAAGCGTCCTTCTTCATCGAATGCGAAGAGCTGCTCGAAAGCCTGCAAGACGCGCTCTCCGACCTCGACGAAGGGGCCGACGATGGCGAAACGATCAACGTCGTCTTTCGGGCGGTCCATTCGATCAAGGGCGGCGCCGGCGCCTTCGGCCTCGATGCGCTGGTCGCTTTCGCCCATCGCTTCGAAACCGTGCTGGACGAACTGCGCTCAGGCAGGCTCGCCCTCACGCCCGAAGCGGTGAAACTATTCTTTCAGGCGGCCGATTTGCTCACCGACGAGATCCATGCCGCCCGCGAAGGCTCACCTGAACCCGCAACCGCCGAGGCGTGTCTACAGTCTCTCGAAGCGCTTTTGGGCGAGAGCGGGGCAGAGCGCGTGGCGGAAGCGGAAGACGATGAGGTTTCAGATTTCCAACCTATGGGTCTTGCGCTCGATCTCGACTTCGATTTCGCGCCGGTGGAAGCACCTCCGTCAGGCTTCAACCTGGAGTTCCGCCCGGATACCGCTCTCTACGCCTCTGGCAACGAACCGCTCCAACTCCTGCGAGCCCTTTCCGATATTGCAGATATCTCCGTCGTGACCGACACGACTGCGGTCCCGTCGCTCGACGCGCTCGACGCCGAGGAGAACCATCTCGGCTGGTCGGTACAGATCACCGGGGATATCGGAGAAGACGAAATTCGCGAGGTCTTCGAATTCGTCGAAGATGTCTGTCAGCTCGATATCTCCCCGACACTAGAAACACCCGAAGTGCCCCCCGCGGGGCTCCCCGACATCGATAGCGAACTGCGCGAATACGCCCACGAAGAGGAAGACGACGGCCAAGATCTTGAAACGGAGGCGCAGAGTTCGGAAAACGCCGCCCCTCCCCGAGCGGAAGAGGGAGCCGAGGCCGAGCCCGCCCCCCCCTCGCGCAAGGCCGATCCGTCCCCCACCGGGCATCAAGCTGAGACTGCGAAGCCAACCGCTGCGCAGCCCGCAGCCGCCGCCACCCCCGCGCCGGCCGCCGAACACGGTGCCACAGTGCGCGTCGACATCGAGCGTATCGATCGTCTGGTGAACCTTGTCGGCGAATTGGTGATCAACCAAGCGATGCTCGCCCAATCCGTCGCCGAAGCCGGGCTTCCGCCCAATTCAGCCGTAAATACTGGGCTCGAAGCTTTCATGATGCTCACTCGCGACATCCAGGACAGCGTAATGATGATCCGCGCCCAGCCGGTCAAACCGCTGTTCCAGCGAATGGCCAGGATCGTTCGCGAGGCCTCCTCGGCAATCGGAAAGGATGTCCGCCTCAAGACCGAAGGGGAGACCACCGAGGTCGACAAGACCGTCATCGAACGCCTCGCCGATCCACTCACCCACATGATCCGCAACGCCGTCGATCATGGTCTCGAAGCCCCGGACACGCGCGTGGCCGCAGGCAAACCACGCGAAGGCATCGTCACCCTCTCGGCCCACCATCGCTCCGGCCGGGTCGTCATAGAAGTCAGCGATGACGGCGGCGGCATCAACCGCAAGAAAGTCTTCGGCAAAGCCGTCGAAAAAGGCCTGATCGCCGCCGATGCCCAACTCTCGGACAGCGAAATCGACAACCTGCTCTTCCTGCCCGGCTTCTCCACCGCCGATCAGGTTTCGGCGCTTTCAGGTCGGGGCGTCGGCATGGACGTCGTCAAAAGCTCGATTCAATCCCTCGGCGGTCGAATCTCGATCACCTCCGCCCCCGGCAAAGGCAGCTGCTTTTCGATTTCCCTGCCGCTGACACTCGCCGTGCTCGACGGCATGGTCGTCAACGTCGCCGGAGAAACCCTCGTCGTGCCTCTCTCGTCGATCCTTGAAACGGCCACGCTAACGAGTGAAGACATCCGCGCACTCGGGCCATCGACCAATGTGATCCACCTGCGCGGTGCCTTCGTGCCCCTTTTCGATCTCGGCGCGGAACTCGGATACCGAGACCCGAAAAACTCCTATAGCGGAGATGTCGTCCTGCTCACAGCTCAGGAAGACGGCGCCCGATCCGCACTTGTCGTCGATTCAATACTCGAGCAACGGCAGGTGGTGATCAAAGGCCTACAGCAGTCCTACGGTCACATTCCGGGCGTCGCTGCGGCGACAATCCTCGGCGATGGTCAGATCGCGCTCATTCTCGACCCTGCCGATCTCGTGCAAACCGCCTCGGGCAACACCCGCGCCATCGATCTCTCACTCGCAGGATAAGCCATGACCGAAGACAATTCGTCCAAATCTGAAGCCGCCGAAGTCGAGCTCCTCTCCTTCCGTCTGGGCGAAGAGGAATACAGCGTCGACATCATGTCGGTTCGCGAGATCCGCGGTTGGACCCGCGCCACCCCACTGCCCCACGCGCCCACCTTCGTACGCGGCGTGATCAACTTGCGTGGCACGGTTCTGCCCGTTGTAGATCTTTCCGTTCGCCTGGGAATGGAACCGGTCGCAGGCGATGCTCGCAATGTTATAATCGTCGTTCAGGTCGGCGGGCAAACTGCAGGACTCCTTGTCGACGCGGTCTCCGACATCCTCGCCCTCCCCCGTTCGGAGATGCAACCTCCGCCCGATCTCAACGCCGACATCTCGCAACGCTACATTTCTGCGCTCACGATCGTCGAAGGCCGAATGATCCGGATCCTCGACCTCACGTCCGTACTCCCGCAAGAGGCGATCGAGGCCGCATGAACGCTCCGCAGTCCACATTGGGGCAAGTCGCGCCGACAGAGGCGGAGTTTAGAGCGATCGCACAGCTCCTTTCCGACACGACGGGCATTGTGCTCGCGCCCGGCAAAACCTCGATGGTCCAAAGCCGTCTTGCTAAACGGCTCAGGGCCTTGGGGCTCGCAACCTACAAGGACTATATTGCGCTCGTGAGCTCCGAGGGGGGGGCGCGACGAATGCCGTCGCATGGTTTCGGCTCTCACGACGAATGTCACCCATTTCTTCCGCGAGAACCACCACTTCGAGACACTGCGCCAAGTAGTGCTCCCCCCCCTCCTGGAAGAAGCCCGCCGCGGAGGCCGCGTTCGTCTGTGGTCAGCGGGATCCTCGAACGGTCAAGAAGCCTACTCGATCGCCATGACAATCGCCGAGCTCGCTCCCGATTTCGCGACCCTGAACCTGCGTATTCTCGCAACCGACATCGATCCTCTCATGATCGAACAGGGCGCGAAGGGGAGCTATCCCGCAGCTGCGCTTGAGGCGGTGCCAGAGAACCTGCGCAAAAAATATTTTCGAAAGGAAGGCGAAGATTATCAAGTTGCCTCGAACCTTCGCGGTCTTGTGCAGTTCCGTGAACTCAATCTCCACGACCGCTGGCCAATGCGCGGAAAATTCGACGTGATTTTTTGTCGCAACGTCGTCATCTACTTCGCGCCAGCAGCGCAGGCCCTGCTCTGGGAGCGGTTCGAAGAACAGCTGACACCAGGGGGATACCTCTTTGTTGGCCATTCTGAACGGGTAACGGACGGGAAACACTCGAATCTCCGAACCGCAGGCGTCACGACCTATCAACTGACTAATCGAACCAGCAGGATCTGACTTCATGGCATTGAGAGACCAATTGCGTATCCTCGTGGTCGACGACATGTCGACGAGTCGAGGTCTCATTATGCAAGCGCTCGACGCGATGGGAATTCGACAGGTCGGATACGCGACCGACGGTCAAAGCGCACTTCAGAGCCTCGAAGCCAAGCCCGTTCATCTTGTGATCTCTGACTACAACATGCCCGGAATGGACGGCTTGCAGTTCCTTCAGGCAATGCGAAAGAACGCACGCACGAAGGGGCTAGGATTTATCCTGATCACCGGACGAGCCGATCGCGAAATCATCGAGACTGGCCGACGTCTTGGAATGAACAACTTCATCAAAAAACCATTCACCCCGCCCGAACTGAAAGCGTGTATCGAAGCCGTCGTGGGACGTTTGTAATGCGGCAATACGCCCGCCAACTCTCAGTCAGAGACATCACCGCACGCGTCGGGCGAGAATTGGAAACGCTCGCTCGCTTGTCGGTTTCACTCCAGAAAACGCTTTCAGCAAGCGTGATTGATGGCGATCTCTCGCCGCATATCGTTCGTGAGCTTCAAAGCATTGATTTCATAAGTCAATCTCTTGAAGACCTCGGGGCGTTCGTCAACAAGCTCTCTGAGCAGATATCGCCGGACCTCGCCTGCGACGCAGACACGGTTTTTGCCTCACTTCGGCTTCAAGACCTTGCAGCAGCTCTCGATCCCGAGAATTTTGCCGAGTTTCAAAAACGCGCCACTGACGGTGACGTCAGTTGGTTTTGAAGTAGCTGAGCTTCCGAATACATTTTGAGACTCAATTAAGCCATGCCCGAACTACGAAGGAAGGCAACGGGTTTTTCATCTGACGTACTAGAACAACTCGATGTCGAGAGACGGCGCTGGTGCAATCTCGCGTTCAAGAACCTTTGCATCCCCGAGCAGCTTCTGGCGCGCTCGCCCTGTGTCAGGCCAAAACACTATCCGACGCGCTTGCGAGCCCCCTAGGCTTTGGCTGACACAGGGGATACCCTCCTTGGCGAGGAACTCGATTGAAAACTTGCTGTTCTTCAATCCGATATCCGATAGTCCATTGACCATGCGCGCGCCACCGAAGAGCTTCGCGCAAAGGTCACCACGTTGCGCACCCTGCTTGATCAGTTCATTTATCAGCAGTTCCATTGCGTTCACACCAAAGCTTGCCGCTTGAAAAGTTGAGCCGGTGGTATCTGGCAAGAGAAAGTGGTTCATTCCGCCGACACGCGCTTTCCCATCGTAAAGACAGCAGGCCACACAGGAACCAAGGATGGTCGTGATAGATTGCGCTCCCGCTCCTGCGACAAGAAACTCACCTTGCGAAATGTGGATTGGCCGACCTGAAGCAACGGCGCTCATGTACCACCCACCTTGCCTTCCGGCGCGGAAATCTGAGCAGATCTAGTCAGAATTTCTTGCGAAATCTCTTGCAGCGGAACCGAGTAGGACGCGGCTCCGAGTTCAAGAGCAGCACGCGGCATTCCAAAAACGATCGATGTCGCTTCATCTTGGGCGAAACAATGTGCTCCAGCTCTGCGAAGTTGCAACATTCCCTCCGCCCCGTCCCTTCCCATACCGGTGAGCAAAACAGCGACCGCCTTCGCCGCTATCTCGACCGCAGATTCGAATAGCACATCCACTGACGGGCGATGCCCGTTTCGCTTCTCGCTCTCGATCAATGCGAGTTCAGGAGCTTTCGCGTTTCGAACCGTGAGATGCGTTGCGCCACCAGGCGCGAGATAAACATGACCTTGCTCAAGACACGTCCCCGTCATGCCGAGGCGAACGTTTGGCGCTATCATGCGATCGAGTCGTTCGGCGAAGCTCGCTAGGAAGCTTTCCGGCATATGTTGCGCGATGAGGGTGGGAGGGCAATTCCCGGGAAACCCTTTCAGTATCGTCTCAAGCGCGTCGACACCACCGGTCGAGGAACCGATAAGCACGATTTGACCGTCCCACCGAAAGTTTCGCGCGGGTGTAATCGCGGCGCGATCACGCGCTCTTTGAGGTAGTCGCGCGTTCGCACTTGCGAGAAGAATTTCCGGAAGCACTTCGAAACTTCTTTCGAGATTACCGAACCGAGGCTTTCCAACGCAGTCAATCGCGCCGAGGGCGAGCGCTTCGATTGCCGCACGCGATCCTTTATGTGTTTCTGTCGACACCATGACCACGGGGATCGGCCGTAAACGCATGAGGCGTTCGAGGAAGACGAGACCGCTCATTCGCGGCATCTCGACATCGAGCGTGATCACATCGGGCAAAAGCATTTTTATTTTTTCGCGTGCCTCGAACGCGTCTGCCGCCTCGCCGACCACGACAAGCCGCCGGTCCGTCGCGAGGCGCGCCCGAATGAGCTTACGCATCGTAGCGGAGTCATCGACGATGAGAACCCGTTTGGCGGAAGCAAAATCATCCGGCATTGGTTTTCCCTCGCGCGAACTCAAAATTCTTCCCAGTCTTCGGCTGTAAAGCTGGCGGCGCGCGGCGTCGTGTCCCCGACCGCGCGCGAAAGCTCGACGTTCCCGTCTTTTTCGTTCGATGTTACTTGCGACAACTCGGAGCGCTCGCGCGCAGGCGGCGAGAGTGACTGCGTATTGACTGTAAATTGCGCTGTGATGTCGCGCAGTGAAGTCGCGTTTGTGGTCAAGGCGTGGCTCGCCGCTGTGGTTTCTTCGAACATTGCAGCGTTTTGTTGGGTCACCTGGTCGAGCTGATTGACCGCGGTATTGATCTCCTTGAGTCCTTCCGCCTGTTCACGCGCGCCGCCCGCTATTTCTGAAACGCGCGATGAAATGTCCATCACCGCGCCGAGAATACCCTCGAGGGCGCGACCGGTTTCATGGACGAGGCCGACGCCGCGCGTAACCTGTTCGCTCGACGCGGTGATCAGGGCATCGATCTCGCGAGCGGCCTCCGAAGAGCGCTGCGCGAGGGCACGCACCTCTGAGGCGACGACGGCGAAGCCGCGCCCCGCTTCACCCGCGCGCGCAGCTTCGACGCCGGCATTAAGTGCGAGAAGGTTGGTCTGGAACGCGATTTCGTCGATCACGCCGATGATTTTGGAAATCTGAAGCGAGCTGGTTTCGATCTCGCCCATAGCTTGAATTGCCTGTTTCACCACTTCGCCCGATGTCTCGGCGCTATTACGGGCCTCGGAGACCACGCGATCCGTTTCGGCCACCCCTTGCGCCGAGGTTGTGACAGACGATGACAATTCATCGAGCGCGGCAGCCGTTTCTTCGAGCGTGGCGGCCTGTTGTTCGGTTCTGCGACTGAGATCGTCAGAAGCCGACGCGATCTCACGGGCCTCGGTATCGATAGCCGCCGCGTTGTCTATCACGGTTTCGATTGCTGCAGCGAGATTTCGCGCTGCATCATTGAAGTCATTGCGCAGCGCCTCGTATTCCTCGGTGAACTCCATGTCGAGAGTCAGGCTCAGGTCGCCCCGCGAGAGGGCGGCAAGGCCGACCTGCAAGGACTCGACCACCGATTTCTGCGCCTCCAGCATTGCAAGGTTGCGGTTCTGCGCGGCGGTGAGAGCGGTCTCTGCCGCAGTCACGTCATTCGCCATGAGAAAAATCTTCATCAAGCGACCGGCTTTGTCCGAGATCCCATTCAGCGTGCCGTCGAGCAGGTAGGCATCTCCCTCCGGGGCGCGCATCGTGAATCGGGCGATCACGGACTGCCCGGCGGCGACCGTGGGCCAAGGATCGCTGCCATCGATAGGGCTCAGCCATTCCTTCAGCGGCTGCCCTGTCAGGTTTTGCGCCTGCGCTCCAAGGAGCGTCTGCATATTTGCGTTCATTCGCGTCACCAAGCCCGCAGGATCCGTTTCGCAAACGAGTTGGCCACGCTCGATGGCTGAAACGAGCGCATCCTTCATGCGACGCTCGGTGACATCTTGCCATTCGACGACAAAACCGGCCTGATTGCCGTCGGCATCGACAAAATTGGTGACGTCGACTCCGAAACGGCCATCACCGACCTTGATATCGACATGAAGCGGCAATTTGCCGGGATCATCGAGCAGCGCACGCGCGTGATGCCGCTCCGCATGGAAGTCGTCCATCGACCGGCCGACGAGACCGTCGGGATCAAGGTCGGGACTGACGACGCGAAACTCCTTGATCCGGGATGCGACCAGTTCTACCAGCGCACGGTTAACATGCGTGATGCGGAAATCCTGATCGACGATCATCAGCGCGGCGGAGGCATTCGCAAAGGCTGCGCCTTGTCGGGTCGCCTCGCGCTGGATGGCTTCGGCACGATCGAGCTCATCGCGCAGGTTGCTCAGCGCCGAGGCGATCGCGCCGACCTCGTCGCCGCGACGGGTCTGCACGATCTCACCGGTGTAATCCCCTTCGCTAATCTTGCGGATGGACTTCTCAAGTCCTTTAAGGGGATTGGAGACAGATCGCGCCATCCAGGTCGACAGCGCCGCAAGCAGAAGGATGAGCCAGGACGCATTGAAAAGCATCGAGCGGGCGAGCGACGTAGCTGGCGCGAAAAGCTCTGCCCTGTCCTGTTCCACGACCGCCCAATAGGGTTCATCGAACAGGGTGAGCGCCAATGTTCGTTCGATTGCCGGGTGCCCCGAAAGCGAAGTCACTTCATCCTGCCCCTGTTTCACGGCATTCAGGGTCCCCTCGGGCAAAGCCTCCCCCGGCTTCGGTGCGGCGTCAGGAAAGCGAAGGTCGCTCATCAGCCGACCTTCCGCATCGATCAGGAACCCCTCCCCGGTCTCGCCCATGCCGCGCGGGTTGGCCATGATCTGCCCAAGCTGTGTCATGGGCTTTTGCAAGACCACCGCTCCGAGGTTGAGGCCGGTGCCGCTGCGCACGGGGCGCGCTGCGAAAAACCGCCCCTCGCCGGCGTTGAAATGCGGCGGAGGCACGGCGACGGTGCTTGCCGACACCATGCGCCGCGGCGCGTTCAACCAGTCCAAAGCCTTTGTCGCGGCCTCCTTCAGGCCGGCGGGCTCGTCCCTGAGGGGGTGGCCGATCGCGGCGTGATCACGAACCGCGAAGACGATGCGACCGTCGCGATCGACCAGATAAAGATCGTCCAATCCATGCTCAGCAAAAATCTGTTCGATCACAGGGCCATAGCGGTCCTGCAGCAGGCGGTAGTCCCGCAGAGGGCCGCTCACTTCGCCCGCGGACGCGCCGGCCTCGGCCGTCCCGTTTCTCAAACTATCGATCGCCGCGGAGTCGAGGTTGTCAACGCTTCTTGTGAACTCGTAAAGCGCCCGGGCCGTGTCGGGATTGGCCGAGATCGTGCGCGTGTTGGAAGCAAGCCGCTGCGCCCAGTCTTCCACCAGCGCCGCGCGCGCCTCGAGCGTCCGCCCGAGACGCTGCCTCCCCTCGCTTTCCAGCAACCCGTGCGCGGTGCGATAGGCAGAAATTCCCATGATCGTCAGTGCGACCATTGCGATCGCCACCAGCATCAGCGGTAACTTCAATCCGAGTTTGAGATTGTCGAAAAAGCGCATCAACGTCCTCCGGCGAACTGCGGCAGCGACCCGACAGATCGGGGCAATCGCGGTCACCATCCGGCGAAGAGTTGAAGATTCCTCTAACTTCGGAAAATTTCCTGCGCTCTACGATGCAGACGCGCTCAGACACCAAGCAAGGCGGCGCGCAGAAGGCCCGAGCGACGCCGGAATTCCGACAGCACCAATGCGCCCGGCGCGAGCGGGTCATCTGAGCCGTGCGCGCGCGCGAGGACGGCTCTCGCCTGCCATCCCGGTAGAAGCGCGGCCTTGGCGGCGCCGAGCCGCAGCTTGCGCGCGGGCTCGAGGTGCGCCTGCCCCTCGGCCGCGAGCTGGCGCAAGGTCGCAGCGTCGGGCGCAGCGAGTGGCGGACGACCGCGCGCAGCCAGGTCGGGCCATGCCTGCAGAAGCGCCGCCAACCCGGCGCCCGCGCCGAAACTGCGCACCGCGATCTCGGCCTCATTCGGCGCGCCGAGCGCCTCGGCAGCGGCCCAGTACAGCGCTCCGGCGGTCTGGTCGAGATAGGCCCAAAGGCTTGAAATATCGTCGAAAGGTTCGGGCCAACAGTCGGCGCGTCGAGCCTCGGCGGCAGCAATCAGATGGCGGGCGGGCGCTGCGACCGACACCAGCGCGGGGCCGATCTCGTGCGGGGGCTCCCGCTCTTCGGACAGCGCCTCGAGGGCATCGACCCACCATTGCAGTCGCATCTCGGCGACCATCGGCTCTGACGAAGCCCAGGGCGCGCGCGCGATCTCGAGATTGGCGGCGTAGAGCGGCCAGAGGCGGTCGCGCAGTTGGGCGGGCGCGGCCATCGTCGCGGCGAAGCGATCGGGATCGCCCTGGCGCACGGCCTCGGCTGACGCTTGCAGGGAGGCGGCCAGATCGCTCATGCCGGATGCGCCCCGTCGCGCAGCAGTTTCCAGATCATCGCGTCGAGGAGCGCCTCGAAACTCGCGTCGACTATGTTCGGCGACACGCCCACGGTGGACCAGCGCTGGCCTGCGCCGTCTTCGCTGTCGATGATGACGCGGGTCACGGCCTCGGTGCCGCCCTGGGTGATACGGACCCGGAAATCGACCAGTTTCATGTCGTCGATGAGGTTCTGATAGGGGCCCAGATCCTTCGACAGAGCTTTCGAGAGTGCGTTCACCGGGCCGCGGTCATGGCCCTGCTCGTCCATACTTTCCGAGACCGAGAGCATCTTCTTGCCGCCGACCTTGACCACCACGACGGCTTCCGAAATCGAAACCATCTTGTCGTAGCGGTTCTTCCGACGCTCCACCGTCACCTTGTAGCGCTTCACTTCGAAGAAATTCGGCAGCTGCCCCAGTTCGGCACGCGCGAGCAGCTCGAAACTCGCCTGCGCGCCGTCATAGGCATAGCCCTGATCCTCACGTTCCTTGATCAGATCGAGGATACGCGCGAGGCGCGGATCGTCCTTTTCGACCTCGATCCCCATCCCCTTGAGCCGCGCGCGCAGGTTCGATTGGCCGGCCTGGTTGGACATCGGGATCAGCCGTGTATTCCCCACCACAGCCGGATCGATATGCTCGTAAGTGTCTGGATTTTTGAGGATTGCCGAAGCGTGCAGACCAGCCTTGTGAGTAAAGGCCGAGGCGCCGACATAGGGCGCCGAGCGCAGCGGCACCCGGTTCAGGATATCGTCGAGCTTGCGCGAGAGCTTGGTGACCCCGCGCAGGCTCTCATGGCTGATGCCAGTGTCGAGCGTCGACGCGTAAGGCTCTTTCAACAGAAGCGTCGGGATCAGCGTGATCAGGTTCGCGTTGCCGCAGCGCTCGCCCAGACCGTTGAGCGTGCCTTGGATCTGGCGCGCACCGGCCTCGACCGCGGCGAGGCTGCCCGCCACGGCGTTGCCGGTATCGTCATGGCAATGGATGCCGAGACGGTCGCCGGGAATGCCCGCCGCGATCACCGCCTCGACGATCTTGCCGATCTCGCCCGGCAGCGTGCCGCCATTGGTGTCGCAAAGCACGATCCAGCGCGCGCCCGCCTCAAAGGCCGCACGGCAGCACTCCAGCGCATAGTCCGGGTTCGCCTTGTAGCCGTCGAAGAAATGCTCCGCATCGAACAGCGCCTCGCGACCTTGCGCCACCATATGCGCGACCGAGGCGCGGATATTCTCTAGGTTCTCCTCCAGCGTGATCCCTAGCGCGGTGGTGACGTGGTAGTCATGGGTCTTGCCGACGAGGCAGACGGCGGGCGTATTCGCGTTCATCACGCCCGCGAGAACGTCGTCATTCGCGGCCGAGCGCCCTGCCCGCTTGGTCATCCCGAAAGCCGTGAAGGTTGCCCGCGTCTCGGGCCGCGCTTCGAAGAAATCGCTGTCGGTCGGGTTCGCCCCGGGCCAGCCGCCTTCGATATAGTCGATGCCGATTGCGTCGAGCGCCTTGGCGATCTCGATCTTCTCAGGCACCGAGAACTGGACGCCCGCCGATTGCTGCCCATCGCGGAGCGTCGTGTCGTAGAGATAGAGGCGTTGTTTGGTCATTGGTTGCCTCCGTCGAGGTTACGTTCCGCCCAGCGGCACGTCGGGCCGCGCCCTAAGGGTCCAAGAACCACCGGATCGCTTGCGATCCGGTTCGCCCCCGACCCGCCCCCCAGGGCGGGGGCGAAGATGCCCCCACCCTCGGGCCGGGGGCAAACCTGCGTTGCGTAAGCCATCACAGGCCCTCCAGCTTGGCAGGGTCGAAATCGGGTCCGGGCAGCAATTCCACCCCGGCCTTCGACATGCGCACCTCGACACCTGCCGCGACGAGCGCCTGTTTCATTGCATCGACCGGCGCGAAGTCCTTGGTCTCCATGGCATTCGTCCGCAGAGCCGCGAGCTTGTCAGCAAGGCCCGAGAGATCGACTTTGGGAGCTTGGCGCAAGTCGAACCCAATCAGATCAATTCCTAAAAGATACCCCCCCGCGAGAAGCTGACGCAGAATGCTATCAAGCTCATCATTCGTCAGTGCCGCACGCTTCATTCCATGCAGACTCTTTGTAATTGACTGCAATTCCGTAAGCGCCAGCGAGGTATTCAGATCATTGGCGAGTGCTTCAACGATCGCCTCGGGAGCATAAACCTTTGTGAACCTGATTGGATCGGCCTGAAACTCTTCGATGATCCAATGAGCCGGCGAAATTTCATTTGCCCAGAAATCGACCTGGGTGAAAGCCGCCCGCGCCTTCTCCGCCGTCCAGTCCATCGGCTTCGTATAATGCGTCTGCAGGAACACAAACCGGATCACCTCGCCCGGAATACCCTTCTCGCCGTCATGGCCGTCGAGCAGATCGCGCACGGTGAAGAAATTGCCCAAGCTCTTGGACATCTTCTTGCCCTCGACCTGTAGCATCTCGTTATGCAGCCAGTAGTTCGCGAATGAGCCCTCGGGATGGGCGCAGCAGCTTTGCGCGATCTCGTTCTCGTGGTGCGGGAATTGCAGGTCGATGCCGCCGCCATGGATGTCGAAAGACGCACCCAGCAGCTCGTAAGACATGGCCGAGCATTCGATATGCCAGCCCGGACGGCCCCTGCCCCACGGGCTCTCCCAGCCCGGCAGCCCCTCGTCGGAGGGTTTCCAGAGCACGAAATCCATCGGGTCTTCCTTGAAGGGCGCGACCTCGACCCGCGCGCCCGCCATCATGTCATCGACAGTCCGACCCGACAGCGCGCCATAGTCCTTGTAGCTGCGCACCCGGAACAGCACATGGCCCTCGGCGGCATAGGCGTGACCGTCTTCGATCAGCGTCTCGATCATCGCGATCATCGCGCCAATGTAGTCGGTCGCGCGCGGCTCCCGATCCGGACGCAACGCGCCGAGCGCATCCATGTCGGCATGATACCAGCCGATGGTCTCCTCGGTCCGCGCGCGGATCAGTTCTTCCAGCGACCCGTCGGCCCCGGCCTCCTTGCGCGCCAGCGCCGTCGCGTTGATCTTGTCATCCACATCCGTGAAATTGCGCACATAAGTGACGTGTTCCGGCCCGTAAACGTGGCGCAGCAGCCGGTAGAGCACGTCGAACACCACCACGGGCCGCGCATTGCCGAGATGGGCGCGGTCGTAAACGGTCGGCCCGCAGAGATACATCCGCACGATCTTCGCATCGATGGGATGGAAATCCTCGACCTTCCGGGTCAGGGAATTGCGCAAACGGATCTGGGTCATAAGTCCTCGCAAAGGGTCGGCGGCACCTGCCGGCGGGCTTACAAGGTCATGTCGTTTTTGGAAAGAGAAGACCGGCCCGCGTGACGATGTCAGCGGATAATGCAGCAGATGATGATGGTCTTCGTGGTCATGGCGAGAAGATAAGCCGTCGCCCGCCCAAAGGTCCAGAGCAAAATTGCGCGCGCCCGAAAACGAAAAGGGGCAGCCGCAGCCACCCCTTTTCGGACCTCTGATCAGCGATTTACGCGACGATCTTCACTTGAACTCGACGTCGTCCATCGCCTCGACGATCACCAGATCGCGCTCGGCCGCGCCTTCGGCATGGGCCAGCGCCGCCTGATAGTCGTCGGAGCGGTAGCAGGTTTCGGCCGCCTCCAGCGAGGGGAACCAGGCAACCACGTTGCGCGCGCGGTCATTGCCTTCCAGCTGCACGTAGCGCGCGCCGCGGGCGAGGAACCGCCCGCCATGTTTCGCGATCGCGGGCCCCGCGCCTTCGGCATATTTGCCATACGCCTCGGCGTCTTTCACGGTTACATGGGCGATCCAGAATGCGCCTGCCATCAAAGTTCCTCCAACAAAGTTTTCACGGCCGCAACGGCCTCCTCGGCTTTCGATGGATCGGCCCCGCCGGCTTGCGCCATATCGGGACGGCCACCGCCGCCTTTCCCACCAAGAGCCTGCGCGGCGGCCTTCACCAGGTCGACCGCGCTCACACGCTCGGTCAGGTCCTTGGTCACGCCAGCCGCCACGGCCGCCTTGCCGCCCGCATCCGCGACGACGAGGATCACGCCGGAGCCGACCTTGTCCTTCAACTCGTCCACGATGCCGGGAAGGTCCTTGCCGGTCACGCCGGACACCACTTGAGGCACGAACTTCAAGCCATTGATTTCACTTACGTCCGGGCCGCCGGAAGAACCACCGCCCATCGCAAGTTCGCGACGCAGCTGCGCGATCTCGTTGGCCTGCGCCTTGCGCTCGTCGAGGATCGCCTGCAGACGCCCGAGCACATCCTGCTCGGAGGTCTTGATCAGCCCTTCGATCTCGGTGAGCAGCTTGTCGCGGCGGCGCAGTTCGGCCATCGCGATATCGCCGGTCAGCGCCTCGATCCGGCGCACGCCAGACGACGACGCGCCTTCGCTCGTCAGCACGAAAGTACCGATATCCCCGGTGCGCTTCACATGGGTGCCGCCGCACAGCTCGAGCGAATAGACATTGCCGGTCGTACCTTTGCCGGAATTGGCCAGTTCGCCCATCGAGACGACGCGCACCTCGTCGCCGTATTTCTCGCCAAACAGCGCCTGCGCGCCCAAGTCGCGAGCATCATCCGGCGTCATGATCCGCGTGTCGACCGGCGTATTTTGGCGAATGAATTCATTCACTTCGCGCTCGATCTTCGCGATTTCCTCCGGGCTGAGCGCCTTGTTGTGCGAGAAGTCGAAGCGCAGACGATCCTCGGCATTGAGCGAGCCGCGTTGGGCCACGTGATCGCCCAGCGTGCGGCGCAGCGCCTCGTGCAGCAGGTGCGTGGCCGAGTGGTTCGCCCGGATCGCGCTGCGGCGGGCGTGGTCGACTTCCAGCTTCGCGCCCTGCCCCTTGGCGATCTCGCCTTCGGTCACACGCGCGAAATGGATGAACACGCCTGCGACTTTCTTGGTGTCGGTAACCTCGGCTTTACCTGTGTCGGTCACGATCCAACCACGATCGCCGATCTGGCCGCCGCTTTCAGCGTAGAACGGGGTCTGGTTGACCACGACCTGAACCTCGCCGGTCGCTGTGTCGATCTCGGCACCGTCGGTTACCAACGCGGTGATCTGCCCCTCGGCAGTCTCGGTGTCATAGCCGAGGAATTCGGTCGCGCCGAGTTTCTCGGACAGATCGAACCAGATCGCGGCATTGGTGGCTTCACCCGTGCCGGACCAGCTGGCGCGCGCCTTCGCCTTCTGCTCTTCCATCGCGGAGTCGAACCCTTCGGTGTCGACCTCGCGATCCCGCTCGCGCAGAGCGTCCTGCGTCAGATCGAGCGGGAAGCCAAACGTGTCATAGAGTTTGAACGCGGTCTCGCCCGGCAGTTTCTGCCCCTCGGGGAGGTCCAGAAGCGCCTCATCGAGCAGCTTGAGCCCGCGATCGAGCGTGGTCTTGAAGCGGGTTTCCTCGCCCAGAAGGGTCTCTTCGATCAGTGCCTGCGCCCGGCCAAGCTCGGGGTAAGCCGCGCCCATCTCCCGGATCAGCGAGGGGACAAGACGGTGCATCACCGGATCCTTCGCGCCCAGCAGGTGCGCGTGACGCATCGCGCGGCGCATGATCCGGCGCAGAACATAGCCACGTCCATCCGCCGAGGGCATCACGCCATCCGCGATCAGGAACGAGGTCGAACGCAGGTGATCCGCGATCACGCGGTGATGCACGTTGCCCGGCCCGTCCGGGGCGCCATCCGTCGCGTTGGCCGAGGCCTCGATCAGGTGGCGCATCAAGTCAGTGTCGTAATTGTCGTGTTTGCCCTGCAGCAGCGCGCCGATCCGCTCGAGCCCCATGCCGGTGTCGATCGACTGCATGTCGAGCGCGCGCATCGAGCCGTCCTCGAACTGCTCGTTCTGCATGAAAACGAGGTTCCAGATCTCGATGAAGCGGTCGCCATCTTCCTCGGGCGAGCCGGGCGGGCCGCCCCAGATGTGATCGCCGTGATCGAAGAAAATCTCGGTGCAGGGACCGCACGGCCCGGTCGGGCCCATCTGCCAGAAATTGTCCGAGGTCGGAATGCGGATGATCCGCTCGTCCGGCAGACCCGCGACTTTCTTCCACATCTCCGCCGCCTCGTCATCGGTATGGTAAACCGTGACCAGCAGCTTTTCTTTCGGAATATCGAAATCCTTGGTCAGCAGCTCCCAGGCGAAGGGGATCGCGCCGTCCTTGAAATAGTCGCCGAAGGAAAAATTCCCCAGCATTTCGAAGAAGGTATGGTGGCGCGCAGTGTAGCCGACATTGTCGAGGTCGTTATGCTTGCCCCCGGCGCGCACGCATTTCTGCGCGGTCGTCGCCCGGTTGTAGTCACGCTTCTCCACCCCGGTGAAGCAGTTCTTGAACTGCACCATGCCGGAATTGGTGAACATCAGCGTCGGGTCGTTTCGCGGAACGAGGGGCGAGCTGTCAACGACCCGGTGGCCGTTGCGCTCGAAGTAATTGAGGAAAGTGGAGCGGATTTCGTTAAGGCTGGGCATAGTGTCCTGTCTCGCCTGATCGGGCTTGTTCGCTCCCGTTTAACGCCCGCCCTTCCCCCTGTCCAGCAATCGCAAAAGGCCGGGAGTTTGCGCTCCCGGCCTATGCAAGAATTCGCGGTGAAGATCAGTCTTCGGTCAGCGCGTCGTCTTCGGACAGATTGTCGAATTCGAGCCCGTGGCTGGCGCGGATTTTATCCTCGATCTCGTAGGCGACATCGGGATGTTCGCGCAGGAAGGTTTTCGCGTTTTCACGGCCCTGTCCGATCCGCTCGTCCCCGTAGGAATACCAGGCGCCGGCCTTGTCGACGACCCCCGCCTTGACGCCCAGATCGACCAGTTCGCCCATCTTCGAGATACCCTCGCCATACATGATGTCGAACTCGACCTGCTTGAACGGCGGGGCGACCTTGTTCTTGACCACTTTCACGCGGGTCTGGTTGCCCACCACCTCGTCGCGATCCTTGATCGAGCCGATGCGGCGGATGTCGAGGCGCACGGAGGCGTAGAATTTCAGCGCGTTGCCGCCCGAGGTCGTTTCCGGCGAGCCGAACATCACGCCGATCTTCATCCGGATCTGGTTGATGAAGATCACCATGCAATTCGAGCGCCCGATCGACGCGGTCAGCTTACGCATCGCCTGGCTCATCAGGCGGGCCTGCGCGCCCACGGTGTGGTCGCCCATATCGCCTTCGATCTCGGCCTTCGGCGTGAGCGCCGCGACCGAGTCGACCACCACGAGGCTGACCGCGCCGGAGCGTACCAGCGTATCGACGATTTCCAGCGCCTGTTCGCCCGTGTCGGGCTGCGAGATCAGCAGCTCGTCGAGATCGACTCCGAGCTTGCGTGCATAATGCGGGTCGAGCGCGTGTTCGGCGTCGACGAAAGCGCAGACGCCGCCCTTCTTCTGCTCTTCCGCGATCGCGTGGAGCGTCAGCGTCGTCTTGCCCGAGCTTTCAGGCCCGTAGATTTCGACGATCCGGCCTTTCGGAAGACCGCCGATCCCGAGCGCGATATCCAGACCGAGCGAGCCGGTCGACGTCGCTTCGATTTCCCGAGCGGGCGTCTCGCCGCCGAGCTTCATGATCGAGCCTTTGCCGAACTGCCGCTCGATCTGCGCCAGCGCCGAGTCGAGCGCCTTCTGCTTGTCTGCCTTGGGAGATTTATCCATGTCGAAAAGCTTCGCTACTGCCATTTGTCCGCTTCCTTATTTCACAGCGACGGCCGGTCGGCAATGCGACGCCCTCGCGCGGATGTTCACCTCATGTTCTGCTCGCACTATGCGCACGAAACATGAACATTACAATAAAATTCTGATAGCCCTACTGAACCGCATTTACCCTTAAGAAACGGTTTACCGACGCGAACCGAATGATTATCACCGGCGGAGTTAGGAGCTAGACCCGCCAAGATGCTGATTTTCTGGACACAAAAACTCGTCTTTCTGGCCACGCCGAAAGCGGGCTCCTCGGCGGTCGAAACCGCTCTGGAGTCCCTCGCCGATGTCGCGCTGACTCGTCCGGCGGTTCTCAAACACGCCTCCGCCCGCAATTTCCGGGACCATCTCGAGCCGCTTCTTGCCGCGAAAACCGATGCGAGCTTTACCACGGTCGCGCTGATGCGCGAGCCGCTCGACTGGCTGCGTTCGCTCTATCGCTTTCGGCTGCGCGACTTGATCGAGGAGAGCGACATCTCCGCCGGCTATTCCTTCGACCAGTTCGCGCGCGATTATATCGACGATCCGCGCGCCGGGTTCAGCGACGTGCCCAGTCAGTCGGCGTTCCTGTGCGACGACGATGGCAACACGCTGGTCGACCGGATTTTTCCCTATGAGCGGATCGAGGATTTCGTGCATTTCCTCGAGGATCGGCTCGGTTTCGCAATAACTCTGCCGCGGGTGAACGTGCCGCCTGCAGTCGAGACTGGGCTCGCCCCCGAGACCGAGGAGGCGCTGCGAACCGCGATGCAGGAAGATCTCGCGCTCTACGATCGGGTCACCCGCGCCTTAGCGTAAGAGGAGGTCCTGCACAGTCGCGGTCAATTCGCCAAGCGAGAAAGGTTTCGGCAGGAAGACCGAGTCGGGCACCGGCGAGCTGCCGTTCTGGAACACCTCCTCGGCATAGCCCGACATGAAGACCGTGCGCGTGCCCGGCCGCGCCTCGAGCGCCTGCCTCACCCAGCTTGGCCCGTCGAGACCGGGCATGATCACATCGGTGACGAAGATATCCACCTTCAGCTCCGAGTCTTCCAGCAATTCCAACGCCTCTTCGGCGCTCTCAGCCTCGAGCACGGTGTAGCCGCGCAGCTGGAGCGCGCGCGAGGCGAAGGCGCGAACCGGCGGTTCATCCTCGACGAGAAGTACGGTCGCGTCACCGGCGATGACGTGGCTGTCAGGGACGGAGGTTTGTGCGATCTCCACCTTGGGCGCGATGGTCGATGCTGCGGCGCGTGGCGGCACCGGCGCCTTTGTCGCAGGCTCGAGCTCGGGCGCGGGTTCGGCCGATTGCGACACCTCGGCCTCCTCCGCCAAGTCATAGGCGGGCAGCAGGATCGTGAAGCTCGTCCCCGTGCCAATGACGGAATCGCAGAAAATGTAGCCCCCGGTCTGCTTCACGATGCCATAGGCGGTGGAGAGGCCGAGCCCGGTCCCCTCGCCCGTGCGTTTCGTGGTGAAGAAAGGTTCGAAAATCTTGCCGAGCTTGTCGGCGGGGATCCCGGAGCCGGTATCGGTGACCTTGATCGCAACATAATCGCCCTTGGGCACCGTGACGCGGTCGCGCGGGCGGTTCTCGGCCAGATGGAACGCTTCGGTCTCGATCCGGATTTCGCCGCCGCCGGGCATCGCGTCGCGCGCATTCACCACGAGATTCATGATGACCTGTTCGAGCTGCCGCTTATCCGCACGCACCCGTCCGGCATCACATTCGTGCCTGACGCTCAGCGCGACCTTCTCGCCGACCAACCGGTTGAGCAGATGGGTCAGGTCTGACAGCGTGTCGCGCAGATCGAGGGTTTCGGGTTTCAGCGTCTGCTTTCGGGAGAAGGCGAGTAGCTGGCCGACGAGCGCCGCGGCGCGATTGGCGTTCTGACTGATCTGGTCAAGATCGGCGTAATCGCCATCTCCCTTGTCATGGCGCAGCATCAGCAAGTCGCAATGCCCCGAGATCGCCGTGAGCAAGTTGTTGAAATCATGCGCGACCCCGCCCGCGAGCTGGCCGATCGCCTGCATCTTCTGGCTTTGCACGAATTGCGCCTCGAGCGTCTTGAGCTGCGTCGCGTCGGACAGCACCGCCAGCAGCCCCGCGCGTCCGTTTTCCACGATCCGCGACAGGGTGACCTGCAGGAAGACCTCCTTGTCGCCGCGTCGGGCGCGCAGCACTTCGGGGCGGCCATCGGCACGACCGGCGAGGGCATCGTTCACCCAATCCGAGACCGGACGGCCGAGCCCTTCGAGCAAGTCCGACAGACGGGACTGCGGCTCGATCCGGCCCAACAGGCCGCGCGCCGCGCGATTGGCCGCGCGCACCCGGCCATGCGCGGAAAGACGCAGCAACGCGACGGGCAGCGCCTCGAAATTCGCGCCCTCCTCTGCCGAGCGCGGTCCGGGGATCGGGAGCAGATAGACCTCGGATCGTCCTCCTGCGCCTTGAAGCTGCGCCACGACTGCCGTGACCGGGCCATCCTGCCCCTTGATCTCATGCTCCTCGCCCGAGCGCAGCGGAAGATCGGTGAAGATGCGGTCGAGAGACCGCACCCGCTCTCCGACGAGCCGCCTCAGCGCTTCGTTCATGAACAGAATCGTGCCGCCCTTGGAGACGGTGAGCATCGGCAGGCTGATCGTTTCCGCACCGCGCCCGCCAATCGCCCTCTCGGCCATGTCTTCGAGGCGCCACAGAAAATCGCCAGAGCCGATGCGGTGCACCGAGAGACGCAGATGGCCGCGCCGGGTCACCAGATCCTCGCGCGCGGCCCCCTTCGCCTCCGCCTTGCTCTGCAATCGACGCAGCACCGCGCCCGGATCGGCGAAAAGTTCCGCAAGGGTTCGCGCCAGCCCCTGCCCGCCGCGAGAGCCGAACCGGTCCAGCGCGGCGCGGTTTTGATAGCCGATCTCGCCCTCCGGGTCCGTGGTGAAGCTGGGCGCGGCGTCATGGGCGACGAAATTCGCGATCGTTTCCTGCTGCCGCGCCCGTCGCCTTCGCTCCTGCGCCAAGGCGAGCCGCAACCAGCCCGCCGTGATCACGAGCGTGCCGGCGACGGAAAACATGGCCCAGGTCACAACCTCGTCGGGCATCACGAAGGCAACCGCAGCCGCGATCCCTGCAGCAAGCAGCAGATAAACCGCACCTGGCGCCAGCGCGGCCATCGTCTTCGAGAGTGGCTGCAGCATCAATTCGTTCCGCCCCACACTCTCCTCCCTGCCTGACGTCTTCGTCCCATAGCGCGGCAAAAAACTTAAAACCCAATTAACGAGACTAGACTTTCAGCGAACGCGCGAGTCAATCACGCGACCGTGAGAAGGCGAGCGCCAGTTCGGGAAACTCAAAGCTGGAGATGGGCCACGAAAAACCCGTCGCCACCCGAGAGCGGCGTGATCTGGCGCTGCGACAGCACCTCGCAGCCGTGGCGCATGGCGAAATTGGCGATTTGCGCGCCATTCTCGACCGTAAGCAGCGAGCAGGTCATGTAGACGAGGCGGCCGCCGGGGGCGACAAAGTCGCGCGCGGCGTCGAGGATTTCGCTCTGCAAGGCGACGAGTTCCGACAGCCGCGCGGCGCTCAGACGCCATTTCGCATCCGGCGTGCGTCGCCACGTTCCCGAGCCCGAGCATGGCGCGTCGACCAGAACCAGATCGTAGCCCGTCCCCGGATCCCCCGGCGCGCGCAGGGACACCTTCGCCCCGGCCCGTTTCGCGCGCGCGGGCAAATCGCGCATCCGGCCCGCATCGATGTCATGCGCTGCGATCAGCGCCTCCGGACAGGCTGCCGCCAGCGCCAGCGACTTGCCGCCACCGCCCGCGCAATAATCGAGCACACGCTCCCCGGGCCCGAGCGGCACCGACGCGATCGCCGCTTGCGAGGCCACGTCCTGCAACTCCACCAGACCGTCCTTGTAAGCCGCGGCCTGCTGAATGCGCCGCGCCCCCGCGCCGAGTTCCAGCGCGGTCGCGGCCAGCGGGTGCGGCGTGGCTTCGATCCCGTCCTTCGCGAGCGCCGCGATCGCACGGTCGCGGTCCGTCTTGGCAAGATTGACGCGGAGGAAAACCGGTGCGCGGGCGCGCATCGCCTCGGAGATGGCGCCGAAATCCGCACCAAGATCGGAAGCGAGCTGATCACGCAGCCAATCGGGCCAGTCCAGCTGGGCAATATCGTCGGGCAAGGCATGGGGCAGCGCGGCGCGCTCGGCTTCGGACAAGGGGTCAGGCGCAAAGCCCTCCCCGGTGAAGATCGTCGCGGGATCGACGCCTTGCAGGCGCAGCGACCCGGCGACGAGCGCGCGTCCCCCGGCCCCGCCTCCGGCAAGCGCTGCGCTTGCCTTACAGCGCAGCACGTCGAAGACGTGATCGCGGATCGCCGCGCGATCCTTTGAACCCGCGAAACGGTGACTGCGCGCCCAGTTGGTCAGCGCGCGCTCGGCCACCTCGCCCGACTGGATGCGGTCGAGAATATCGATGGCGGCGGCATAGCGCGCGGCTGGCGTCATGGGTGGGCTCCGAGGCGGGCTGTGATATGGCCCGGTTCTAGGCGCGCCGGCTGGGCGGCGCAATGCCACGCGACAAAGACCGCTCCCGGGCCACACGCTCGTAGAATCTTGCTGTTAAACCTTAATTTATTGATCGTAACCACTTTTCGCCACATTTACGCCGCGACAACTCCCTTTTTCTCCCTAAGGAACATGTAAAAGGACGTTTTCAGCCACGGGGTATCCCTCCTTGAAGCGATTAATGAGTTTTCTGTCGGCCGAAGACGGCGCCACGACGATCGAGGCGCTGCTCTGGTTGCCACTTTTCGTCGGAATGCTGGCGGTAACCGTCGACGTTTCCCTCATTTTCAACGCCCAGTCCCGCATCCTCGGCATCGTGCAAGACGTCGATCGCGCCTATTCGGTCGGGCGGTTCGAGAATGACGAAGACACCATGGCGCGGCTGCGCGCGCTCCTTCCCTATGACCAAAACACCTACACGCTCGACACGAGCGTCACCGACGGGATCATCGAGACCCGCGTGACAATCCCGATGTCCGAACTCGTCGCGACGGGCCTCTTCACCAGAGTTCTGAACATGGACCTCACGGTCCGCGACTACCGCTACATGGAGTCCTGAGATGAGCCGCGTAACGATTACCGATTTCACCGCTGAAGAAGATGGCATGATCACTCAGCTCTCGCTGTTCTGGACGATCCTGTTCCTCGCCGTCGGCAGCCTCGCGCTCGACGTCTCCAACGGCTATCGCGAGCGGGTGCAGATGCAGGATGCGACGGATGCTGCCGCGCTCGGTGCGATGTATCTTGCTTCCGACCCCCTGATCACCAAAGACGAGGCGAGGACCCGCGCGGCCGAGCTGGCCCACTCCAACCTCGGCTCCGACGATGCGACTTCGGTCATCACCAAAGACGATGTGACCTTCGGCTATTACGACGCGACCAACAATCGCTTCCTTACGGATTACGCCCCCGACCTCGATCTCAGCCCCGCGGTGCGCGTGATGGCGCATCGCACCACCGACCGCGCGAACGCAGCGCCCACCTTCTTCGGTAAGGTGATCGGTCAGGACGGGTGGCAGATCAATACCGGCGCCGTCGCCGAAGCATACCAGCCCGCCTGCCTCACCGAAGGCTTGGCCGCGAAAGGTGTCATCGACCTGCAATCGGGCAACAGCTTCGCGTCGGGCTTCTGCCTCTACGCGGCGCAATACGTGTCGCTCAACCAGAACAACATGTTCGAGAGCGGCGCGATCGTGTCGATGCCCGACACCAGCAAGCTCGACATCCCCGCAT
This sequence comes from Thioclava sp. F1Mire-8, assembly GCF_002213165.1. Classification (NCBI taxonomy): domain Bacteria; kingdom Pseudomonadati; phylum Pseudomonadota; class Alphaproteobacteria; order Rhodobacterales; family Paracoccaceae; genus Thioclava; species Thioclava sp. F1Mire-8. Next base: position 631,748 of record NZ_NBNY01000001.1, read on the forward strand.
CCGGCTTCAAGCAGAACGACGGCTTGCAAGAGGCGCTGCGCACCTCCTTCTACAAGCTGCGCGTGCTCGACCGCATTCCGAAGATCATCGAATCCATGCGCGACGGCACTGGCTATTTGCCCTCCTATATCACGAACCGGACGCCGACCTTCCTCAACGGGACGAAGCTCGACACCACCGATTTCGCGCCCGGCAATCTGTACATACTCGACTGCAATTCGAGCGTGACGATCTCGGTCCCGAACAAGGTCGACGGGTCCGTGACGACCGACCCGAGCGTGATCTCCGAGGTCGCGGTTATCGCGAACTGCCCGGTGAAATTCGGCAATGGCGTCGCGCTGGAAAATGCGATCTTCGCAAACACCTCGACCGATGATCGCAGCTTCTCGGCGCCGCAGGGGCTGAGGATCGGGCGCGACGACAATTGCGCACCCGATGGCGGCGCGAAGCTGATCACGATGGGCGGTGTCTCTTCGGCGGCAAAAATTTCCTTCTACGGCGGTCAGATCCTCGCGATGAAGGATGTAAGCTTCTCGGCGCAGGCAGACGGGATCGAAGGAGTCGCGATCGTCTCTGGCGGCAAGATCGACGGCACCTCCAACTCGCGCTTCGGTCATTGCGATACCGGCATGGAGAGCAATATCGAGATGAGCTACTTCCGCCTGCGGATGTAAGGGGCCTCTCAGCGGGCGCAAAGCGCGATCGAAACAATCCGCGCAAGATGGGACAGGAGAGGCCACGTTTTGGCCGCTCCATTGCTCCCGACGTGGCCATGCCTGATCGCGCCGCTTCCGCGCAACCGCCTTCCCTCCCGCGCGTGGCGATCGGTTTCAACAAATGCGGCACCCGCTCCCGGGGATGCCATGGCGGCCTGGTCGCGGTTCGGGCGTGGTGATCCCGAGCTTCGAGATTTTCGCCCGGCCCAGCAGTTTTCGCAGCAGTCGCGCCTCCCGCCCCGGTCACGGACCGGGATGGCCCTGCTCAATCGTCGGATTTGTAGCTGTAGCGGTAGTTATAGTGATATTGGTAATGACCGCCATAACGCTCGGCCGCCTCGGCCTTGAAGCCGTTGAGGACCGCGCCCGTGATCGACGTGCCCGCCGCCTCGAAGCTCGCCTGCACGGCACGCACCGCGCCCTGCATCGTCTCAAGATGGCGCGCGATCACGATGCTCGCGCCTACGGAGCGCCCGATCACCACCGGATCGGTGACCGCAAGCGCGGGCGGCGCATCGACGATGATGAGATCGAACTCGCTGTCGAGCTGGCGAAGCATGGTCCCGAACTCGGCCCGCATCAGCAGTTCCGACGGGTTCGGAGGGTAGCGGCCCGAGGTGATCACCTTCAGCCCCTCGACCGGCCCGTCGCGCATTACCTCTTCCAGCGCCTTCTCGTGGCCGAGATAATCCGAAAGGCCCTCCACCGTCTTCGGCAGATGCAGGAACCGCGCGAGATAGCCTTTGCGCATATCTGCATCGATCAGACAAACTCGCTGCCCCGCTTGCGCCGCGACTACGGCGAGGTTGATCGAAAGGAAGGTCTTGCCCACCCCCGGCGCGGCCGAGGTGACCTGGATCGAGTTGGTCTGCGCATCCAGTAGCCCGAAATGCAGCGAAGTGCGCAGGGATCGCAGCGCTTCGGTCGTCACGGCGTCTGAATGTTCAAGCGCGAAGATCGGCAGGTCGCCCTTGCGGTGACGTAGATCGGACGCCTCCTTGGCGAAGGGAACGGTTGCGAAGACTGGCAGACCGAGCGCTTCGATCTCTTCGGCGCCCTTGATTCCGTGACGCAGCGCGCGACGGATCAGAACGTAGGCTGCGCCGATGATGAGACCCAGTATCCCCGCCAGCGCGACGATCCGAGATTTGCGCGGCGCGACCGGGATGATGCTCGCATAGGCTTTGTCGATCACGCGCACCGAACCGACAGTCGAGGCGCGCACGACCTGCAATTCCTGCGATCGGTTGAGAAGCTGGGTGTAGACCTGCTGCGCCACTTCGAGGTTACGCTGCAGATTGAAGATGTCCTTCTGCGTCTCCGGCAGCCCTTGGGTCGCCTTCTTCGCCTGTTCCAGCTGCGCTTGCAGTTCCTTGCGGTTTTGCAGCAGCGCCTGATAGGCGGGGTGGTTGACCGTGTACTGGTTCTTCAGCTCGGCCTCTTTCAGATCGAGCGCGGACAGTTCCCCCTCGATCTTCGTGACGCGCTCCAACAGGGCCTGGGTCTCGTATTTCACGTCGACCGATTTCTGCTTCTGGCGATAGGCATTGAGCGCCTGCTCCGCCTCGGACACGTTCTTGCGCGCCTCGGGCAATTGCTTCTGGATGAATTCGAGGCTGTTCTCGGCGGAGGCCGAATTGCGCTCGATATTCTGGTCCACGAAAGACGCCGCGATCGCGTTGAGGATCTTTTCCGCGCGCTGGCGGTCGGTGTCCTGATACGCGGTATGCAGGATGTTCGAACCGCGCGGGCTTTCGGAGACCGAAAAGTTTTCGCGCATCGCCTGAATCGTCGCGTTGAGAGAGCGGCGCCCGATGTAGAACTCGCGGCCGACCGGGGCATCCATCTCGGATAGCGCAAGCGCGAAATCGCCATCGCGCGCGGTAACTTCGTGGCCGACCGTACCGCTGACTTCGGTGCCGTCGAGCAGCGTGACGCGATAGCTGTCCGCGCCGGTCACGGTCAGCGTCATCGGCTCTCCCTGCCATTGAGCGGGCACTTTCAGCTTACCGATCTGAACCGTCTCTGCGTTCCACTGGTATTGGGTGAACAGGCCCGGATCGGGCAAGTGCAGGTTCGCGGGAAGCATGCCGATAAGCGGCAGCCGGCGCGGAATGACGAAGTTCTGCAGGTCGAGCTTGTTCGCCGCATCGCCCAGCACCAGCCGCGACGACATGATCGCGATCTGGGTCTCGGCCTGCGATTTGCCGCCAACATCGCTGCCGAGAAGCGTCTGCATCGACTCCGGAAGCGCCGACAGACCGTTTTGCGACTGCTCGAGCTGCAACAGGCCGTTCGCCTCGTAGACCACCGGTTTGCGCAGCGCGACGAAAGCGCCGAGGATCACAGCCAGGGCAAAGGCCAGCGCGATCCATTTCCAGCCCCCCAAAAGCGCGCCGGCAAGCGCCATCAGGTCGATTTCGTCATCCTCGACCTCGGGCTGCGCAGCATGTCTCTGGGTTATCTCGGAAATTTGCTTCATCTGTCCCGCTCAATTTCTCAAATGCTTATCCAAACCCACGCGCGCCGCCAGTTACGCCGCTCACCGTTTCGGCGCGAGGCGCGAGACCCATGCCTCGCTCGCGGCGGAAATCTCGGTAAATGCCTTGCGATGAGCCTCGATCGGCTCGCGGTACGGGTCGGCGATCCCCTTGCTGCCCATCCATTGATCGAACAGCATCACCCGCCCGCCCAGTTGCGGCGCGCGGCGCGTTATCTCGCGCTTGTGGCCAGCCTCCATCACGAGGATCAGCTCGTGCTCGGCCCCGATCTCGGCGGTGAACTGGCGCGCGACATGGCCGTCGAGGCTCAGTCCGTTTTCCGCGGCGACCTCGCTCATGGTCTCGTCCGCGCCCGCGCCGACCACCGCGCCGATTCCGGCAGAGGTGACCTTGCACTCAGGCAGTGCCGCAGCGAGAAGCCGTTCGCCCACAGGCGAGCGACAGATATTTCCGACGCAGACGACGAGGATGGATCCGACTTTCGCCATCGCTCAGTTCGCCAGTGCGGAGGCCGCGCGAGCGGTGCTCAGCGTCGGCAGGATGTTGGAGACCACACGGTTCCATTTCGCGACCGGCGCGGTCGTGACATAGACGACGTCCTGCGGGTGCAGGAAGAATTTCGTGCCTACGACAAAGGCCGCTGCGCTCGACGTATCAAGCTGGAACACCACCACGCCGCTCGGCGTGTCACGGAACACGAAGACGCCGCGCGCATCGGCCTGATTGGCGTTCAATCCGCCGACAGCGGTGACGGCTTCGGTGAGGCTCACGTCGTCCTTGGTCAGGTCGATCGGACCGGGCTTCACCAACTGCCCCAGCAGATAGGCTTCCAGCTTCGTCGCGCGCTGCACCGAGACGACATCGCCATTGCGCAGTACCGGGTTGTTGGAGGCGATCCCCTGATTGAGGAAGGCCTGCAAGTCCACCGCGTAGCTGCGCCCGCCGCGGCGCACAAGAACCCGACGCGCATCGGCGGCATCGTTCAGACCACCCGCCTCGTTGATCGCATCGAGCAGCGTGAGCGATTTGGAGGTCAGCGGGATCCGCGCAGGCTTGCCGACCTCGCCGGTGACCGACACGGTCTGCGAGTTGTAGCCCACCACGCGCACCGAAACCTGCGGCGAGGGGATGAACTCCTTCAGCTTACGCGAGAGATCGGCACGCACCTGTTCGGGCGTCCGGCCCGCGGCGCGCACGTTGCCGACGTAGGGATAGTAGAAAGTTCCATCCGAATTGACGCGAAGACCGCCCTCGGCGGGCGTCCGGGTCGAGCCTGCGGGCGAGGTCAGTTCGGGATGTTCGTAGACGACGATATCGAGCAGATCGCCCGGCCCGATGCGATAGTTCCAGTAGCCATTCGAAGGCAGGGTCGTGCGCCCGCCGCTCAGATCGGAGGGCGCGCCGAATGTGGAGACGTTGGCGAGGCTCAGCCGCACAATCGCGACATCGCCCGCTGCCGGATCCTCGACGGAACTGACGTTACGGGTATTTACCGGGAAATTGGTGGTCGACGTGTCGCAGGAGGCCAAAAAGAGCGACGCGCAGAGCGCCACAAAAATCCTCGTCACTGCCCCCATCGTGCCCTCCTGAGCCTCTTAATCCAAGCTTCTGATCCGTTCCGGCCATGCGGTCGGGACCGGGTTTTGTCTAGCGCCTCTGAATAGACAAGCTGTCGCCGTTTTCAACCGTCCAATCGCGTCGAGGCGCGATTCTGTCTCAAATCACTCAACCTGACGGCGAGCCCCCACCCGCTGGAACGCGTGAACTCCGCCCCGATCGTGTGAGCATACGCGCGACAGGAGCTCATACTCATTGGTCGCGAACGCATTGGTCGCGAGCAGGTGAGTGAAGTTTTCTGACATTTTTCGCCTAACGCGAGTCAAAAGCCGTTGACCCTCCGGAAAAAAGTTAAGTATCCCTGTCGAGCAAGAGTATCCGTACGATTAGCGATATTTTTTACGATGACGCGTTAGCGGAATATTAACATCTACCGCCGCGATAATTTTTTTCATGCAAGAGGGCAGTGTATGATTGGCCTTGAATATGTTGTGACGGCTTTCCTGGCATCGTTCCTGATGGCGGCCCTCATCGTTGCAACAAAGAGTTTTCATGGCAAGCTCACTCTCGACGGCGATCACGGCATCCAGAAAATCCACGCGGCCCCGACCCCGCGGATCGGCGGCTTTGCCCTTCTGGCAGGTGCGTTGGTTGCAGGTCTGACACTGGATGCGCAGACACAGGCGCTGTGGTGGACGATCTGCCTCTGCGCGAGCCCTGCTTTCGGCTCCGGGGCGATCGAGGACATCACCAAGAAAGTCTCCGCCAAGTGGCGCCTGCTCGCCACCGTATGTGCGGGGCTGATTTTTTGCCTCGTGTCCGGCTACCACATTGAACGCGCGGATATCCCCGGGCTCGATTACCTGCTGCGCTACCCGGCGTTCGGGATCGCACTCAGCGCCATCGCTATCGGCGGGATCGCCAATTCGCTCAACATCATCGACGGGGTGAACGGGCTCGCCTCCGGCAGCGCGATCATCGTCTTTTCTGCTTTCGCGGTTATCGCCGAGCAAACCAATGACGGGCCGATCTTGGCGATCTGCCTGCTGATGATCGGCTCGATCGCGGGATTCTTCGTGGTGAATTTTCCGGCCGGAAAGCTGTTTTACGGTGACGCCGGTGCCTATGCGACAGGGTTCGTACTCGCCGTGATCGGCATCGTCTTGCCCGCCCGCAATCCCGAGATTTCACCGCTGATCGCCGTGCTCGCGCTCGCCTATCCGTGGATCGAGACGGTCGTCTCGATTCGCCGCAGGCTGAAGCGCGACGGAACCCATCCCGGCGCGGCGGATCGGCTGCACCTGCACAGCCTCGTCTATCGCAGCCGTGCGAAGCGAATTGCCGAAGCGCTCGGACATCCGGAGATGCGCAATCCGATCACCTCGGTCGTTCTCTGGTCACTGAGCCTGATCGCGTGCTCCATCACCGTGATCAGCGCGACTTCACCCGCATCCCTCGGCGCGGGGGTCGGCGTGGTTTTTGTCTGCTACATGCTGATCTATCGTCGCGTCGCGCTTGGCAGCAAGCTTCGTCGTGCAATGGCGACCGCGCGCCGCGCACGGATCGATATGTAACGCGAGAGCTCACGCGCATCACCTTGGAATCCGCGTGTCTTCGCCCGGCGTATTCCAAGCGGTGGAGCCGAGCGCCGACCGGCGCGTCGAGTCTCACCTATCCTGCGCGGATCGGCGCTCGTCACCACCTTGCCCGGGCCCAGATCGGCCCAAGCGATTCCCTAATTGGCCACCTCGCGATACGGCGCTTCATCCTGCACAGGCGCAATGCTCTCCCAGAGCATCATCCACACCAAGGCCGCGAGAGGAAAAATCGCGAGTCCTGTCAACATCGGCTCCTACCCCAACACTCAAACACCCGTCTTATGATTGTCATATCATAACTCGAGCGAATCAGTGCGCATTTGTAAGGCGTGGAGCACTGTCGATTTGGATAGTTTTGCAGCGCTCCCCTGTGGTTAGGCGGAATCAAAAAGGCCCCGCTTCAAGCGAGGCCTTTCGAAAGATCGCGGATCGCGCGGATCAGTTGGTGCCGTTGGTTCCGTTGGTCCCGTTAGTGCCGCCGCTGCCCATAGCAGCTGCCGCGAGGCCGACGCCAACGATCACCGCAACGACCGGGGTCGCACCGCCGAGGTTGCTATTCGCCGCCGCCGTGCAGGATACCACGGCCTCACCTTTATTATTGTACACAGCGTCGACCACAGCCGTGTCGCAAACATTATTCGCTTTTGCCCAGGCAACGAGCGCGTCGTGGCTAAGATTGGCCGGCGCTTGCAGGTTCTGGGCCGCACCCGGAAGGGCACCAGCAAGAGTGGCTGCCACTACAACGGCACCCGTAAAGAACTTCGTCATCGAAACCTCCGATCAGGTTGGGATAGGTAAGACATTATTATCTTACATTAATCTTTTGGTGAACCATAGGGTTAATTGATACCCGAGGCCCATTCAGTTTAGTCGAGCACGCCGATCGCGATCTGCCCCACAGTGGGGGAAACCCATTGCCGCCCGGCCTGGATCCGTCCCGTTTCATCGGTCCAGTAAATATTGGTTATTGCCATCTTCGGATTGCGACATTGTTCTTCGTGGCGCAACAAATTTAGCCCTGCGAGGGTTTCGTTTCCAGCCGCAGTCATCTTGCAGCCGAGCAACACATAGTCCGCATGATTGTCTGCCGTAAGGAAGCGGTAGGTCCGGCGATAGGCGTCCATCTTGGCGCTGCGAAGGGCGGCGAGCGTCGGCCCCGAATCCGCCGCCATCAGATCGTCGCCCAAGCCGCGGGTTGCGACCACCACGCCCCGATCGACCGACACAGTGATATCGTCTCCGGACCGCCAGGTCTCGACGGTGCCATTCCGCCCGGCCAGAGACAGGGTCGCATTCGCGTCGCGCGACGGAATGACAACTTCGAGCCCGCGCTTCGGAACTGCTCGCGTCACCACCTTCACGCCCACACCTTCGCCATTCGTTGCGGATCGCACGGGCGCGCCCTGCCCCACGGCCCCTCCGCCCGGAAGCGTCATCGTGTTGCCCAGTTTGTCGAATTGCGCACAGCCCGCGACCGCCAGCAGCGCCGCGCCGAAAACAAGTGATCTCATCGCCAGAACCGCTCCCAATTTCCGTCGAAGGAGGCGGGCTGATCTTCGCGCACCATCCCGTAAAGCCTGTTGGCCACACCCAACCGCGCCCCGCCGTCGCGCACGATCGGCTGGATCACCGTCGAATAGCGCTGCTTCGTCGGCTGCCCGGTCGCCCAGTGCAGCGGGATGGTGATCATGAAACCCTTGTCGAACGAGCCCTCGCCGAAATCTTCCGAGGACACATCGGTCTTCGTCGCATAGACCCCGACTTTCCAGCCATTGTCGAAAACGCGCGAGAAGCTCAGCGTCGCGCCCCAGTCGCCGGCGAGGTAACGGCCGACATCGAGCTGCGTATAGAACTGATCGGTGAACTGATAATAAGCGGATAGATGGCCCGTCGTGACCTCGTAGTCGCGCAGATCGAAGCGCTGGTCGTAGCCGCGCTGGCGTACCCGGTTAAGCTCGGCCCCGAGGGCGAGGCGGCTGTGTTCCGGCGCCCAGAGAAGCTCGGTCGAGACACCCGCGAACATCGGCTCCAGATAGCCGGCGGTCACACGCCCGAAGAGATTGCGTCCCGGACGGAAGAAATAGGCCCCCGTCAGTTCCGGAATCGTCGGACCCGACCCCTTGTAATAGAGCCACGCATCCGAGCGCACATGCGGTAGCACCGAATCCGACGGCCGGTTCGCCTGATCGAGATTGCCGATCACCTTCTGGTTCACGCGCCCCGACAGCAACAGGCCTGGCGCGATCTCGTATTGTGCCTGCACTCTTACACCCAGATCGGCGCGCAACGGATCGTCCGGGTCGAACAGGCCCGGCAGCAAATAAGGGCCGACACCCCAGGAAAAGCGCGGGTAGGTGCCGGGCGCGACCGGCAGCCGAGGGGGCGCGCCGTCGATCTGTGCATGGGCGCGCATCAGTTCGCCGCCGACGGGGTGGAATTCATAGGCCTCGAGGTCGTCCCGACGGATTGTCGTGGTCGAGACGGGCTGCGAATTTTCCGACAGGGTGATCGCGAACCGATCGACCATAGCAGGGGCCTGCGCGCTCAGCACCCGCGCGGCGCGCCCGAGCGCTTCGGGCGGCGCGTTGTATCGGTCGTTGCGAATCTGGATCGCAAGGGTGGAGCCGCTGAGCTTCGCACCTTCCAGCACCAGTCCCTGTTGCGCCAAGGCCGGGCGCAGCTTCGCCGTCAGATAGGCCGGATCGTTCGTCCAGCTTTGCGCCGCCTCGACGCCCGCGCGCGGTACGACCGGCGGCGGTGCATCTTTCAGCCCGCTCGGATGCGCGTTGTGCTTGGGGTTCAGCGCGTAGCTCAATTGCACGCTGAAATCGGTTCCGTAGAGATAGCCCGCCGTGATCGAGGCCTGATCGTTGATCTTGTATTGCGCGGCGATGTTGACCGGGGATTTGCGATCGAAGGTCGGACCGTCCTCGCGCGTATAGGCGTCGGAGGAATATTCCGCCATCAGCCGCAGCCTGTCCGTCGCCTGCCATTCGACACCCGCAAACAGTGCCGCATCCCCGGTAAACCATTGCTGCGGCTGGAACGTCCCGCCCTGCGCCCCGGTGCGATCTCCGCGCGTCTTGAAGTGATCGCTCAGCACGCCCAGCGGATTGTCGAAGCCGTTATTCGACCCAAGACGCCCCCAACCGATCCCCGCCGTCGCGCGCAGTTTCGGCGAGATCGACTTGGTCGCCACGACATATTCCCCGGAATAGACCCCGGTGCCGGTCATGTCGTTGATGCCGAACGCCATCGCAGGCCAGAAGCGCCCCTCGTCGAGGAACCGATACTGGATCGAGAAGCTGCGATCGTAGAGCGTACCGCCGCCCATGTAGTTCTTGATCGTCGAATATCGGAAGCCAGCCGACAGGCGCGGCGTGATCTGGAACGCGGCCGAGACGCGCGTCTGTCCGGCGAAGGCGAAGACATTGAAGCCAAGCTCCGCATCCTCACGACTGCCCGCAACGGGCATGTCGATCAGCCCCGGGATGCCATAGCTGTTATAGCCCCAGGCCCTGTCGGCCGATTGCGCGCAGGCGGGGCCGAAGCCGAGACCCGCGAGCGCACTGCTCGCCATAGCAAAGAAGAGAAATCGGGAGCGGTAGGGGCGCGCCAACATGTCAGGAAAATCCGCCTCGGTCACAATCAATTGGAGACCTAGCAGAGAGTCGCACTCCTCTGAAACGCGAATTGCTGCTTTTCCAAGGAATTGTCACCGATTTGCACTGCCGGGCGGCGACCCGCCGCCGAGCACGTGCTATTCGCCCACTGCGCGCATGTAGACATCTTCGTAGCGGATGATGTCATCTTCCCCGAGATAGGCCCCGGTCTGCACTTCGATCAGAACCATCGGCATCATTCCGGGGTTTTCGAGCCGGTGCGTCTCGCCGATCGGAATGTAGACGGATTCGTTTTCCGTAACGAGGCGCGCTTCCTTGCCAAGCGTCACGAGGGCGGTGCCCTGAACGACGATCCAATGCTCGGCCCGGTGGTGGTGACTTTGAAGACTGAGCGCCGCGCCGGGCTTCACCGTGATCCGCTTCACCTGGAACCGATCGCCGGTGACGAGGCTCTCGAACCCGCCCCAGGGTCGGTGATCGCGCGGGAAGTCTGTCGCCTGCGCAGCGTCGCGGGCCTTGAGCGCGTTAACCGCCGCTTTCACATCCTGCGCGCGCGAGCGATGCGCGACGAGGACCGCGTCGGGCATCGCCACCGCGATCACGTCCTCGAGCCCGATCCCGACCATGTGTAGCCGCGGATCTTCCGAGCGCAGCAGGCTGTCGCGGCAATCGATCGCGGTGGCAGCGCCCGACAGCGCGACCCCGTCGGAACGCGCAGCCGGGGCCGCGCGGCGCACCGCCTCCCAGTCGCCCAGATCCGACCAGCCCGCCTGCACCGGCATCACGGAGACGCAGCCCGCGCGTTCCATGATCGCGTAATCGATCGAGATGTCGGGCGCACCCCCCCAGGTATCCGGGTCGAGTCGCAGAAACCCCAGATCGGCGCGCGCGGCAGCGAATGCCGCCTCGACGCGCGCGAGGAGGCTCGGCGCGTGGGTTCGCGCGGCCTCGAGGATCGCGCCCGCGGAAAACAGAAAGAGGCCGGAATTCCATAGGTAATCGCCGCTTTCATAGAGGGCGCGCGCCCGTACGAGATCGGGCTTTTCGATGAACCGGACCAGGGGCACGGGGCCGCCGACGCCTGACTCCTGAGAAGGTTCGAGATATCCATACCCCGTCTCGGCCCGGTCGGGGGTAATGCCAAAGGTCACCAACCGCCCTCTCCGCGCCGCAAGCTCTGCGCCTGCGATCGCCTCCTGAAACGCCTGCGCATCGGCGATGACATGATCCGAGGGCGCGACCAGCATCAGCGCCTCCTCCCCTGCCTCGCGTCGGAGCCAGAGCGCCGCGGCGAGAATGGCGGGGGCGGTGTTGCGCCCCTCGGGCTCCAGCATCACCGCGCCGGGATCAATGCCGACCGCGGCAAGCTGCTCGGTCGCGATGAAGCGGAAGTCGGATTGTGTGAGCACCAGCGGCGGCGCGAAACCCTCCCCCGACAACCGTTCTGCCGTCGCCTGAAACAGTGTTACCGGCCCTGTCAGTTCGGCGAATTGCTTCGGATAGCTGCGCCGGGACAGCGGCCACAGACGCGTTCCCGACCCGCCCGCTAGAAGAACCGGAGTGATCATGTGCATCCTCCCCATCTCGGCAGGTTTCCCCTGCCATGTCGGAGCTTTGCACGGTCATTCCTAACGTTACGTTAACGACGCTCGGAACCACTTTGGCGCGCATCTTTACGCACGAATTCGCCTTGTCAGATTGACTTGTCAGGCCCTATCCATCAGTCAGCAAAGCACACCCCGGTTGGACAAAAGGCCCAAGCCATGACCGATCAGAGCCCGGCCCGCGCGTGGCATGTGGCGCAGTTCAAGCCCAACAGCGCCGCCATCGCCCGGCGCAATCTGGCGCGCCAGAAGTTCGAGGTTTTCCTGCCGATGATCGAGACGACGCGCCGCCAGTCGGGCAAATTTGTGACCCGCAGCGCGCCGCTCTTTCCAGGCTATCTTTTCCTGCGCGAGACACCTGGCTCGGCGCATCTCGGCGCGGTGAACGGGACGCAGGGGATAACGCGGCTCGTGGCGCTTGCAGGTCGCCCGACGCCGGTGCCCGACGCGATGATCAAGGCGCTGCGCGCGCGCTGCAATACTCAAGATCAAGTTCAGCCGCTGCCGGATTACGCGCCCGGCGATGCGGTCACGCTGGCGACCGGGCCGTTCGCGGATTTTGTGGCGACGGTCGAAAGGGTCGATGCCGAGAAACGGGTCTGGCTGCTGTTGGATTTCATGGGCCGCGAGACCCGGATCAAGGCTACGCCTGACGCCTTGATCTAAGCCCGTGAACCAGCGCTACAGCCTAGCCTTTGTGCTGCTCATACGCGGCCAGGGCGCGCTCTCGCCCCTCTTTCAGGCCAATCAGTCGCTCGGGATAGTCCTGATCCGGCGTTAGCGCCCAACTCTCTGGGATCGCTTCGAAATAATCCGTCGCCGTCTCGGGCGGATTGGCCTGCCCCTCGGCGATGAAATCCTTCCGGTAGCGCCCGTCCTTATCGAATTTATCCAGCTGCGTTTCCGGATTGAACACGCGGAAATAGGGCGTGGCGTCCGGCCCCGGACCTGCGACCCATTGCCATCCCATCGCGTTGCTTGCCGGATCCCAGTCGATCAGGCAGTCCTCGAACCAGCGCAAGCCCACCCGCCAATCGGTCATCAGGTGCTTGCTGAGATAAGAGGCTACGATCATCCGGGCGCGATTATGCATCGTGCCGGTGACATACATCTCGCGCATCGCCGCATCGACGAAAGGCTCTCCGGTCATACCGCGCCGCCACGCCTCGGCGTCGTTATTGTCGCGCCGCCAGTCGAAGCCGTTCCACTCGTCGCGCCAGTTTCTCTCGGCCATGTCGGGCCAGTGAAAGAACAGGTGCCAGGCGAATTCGCGCCAGACGAGCTCTTTCAGGAAGGTCTCTGCACCGGGGTTGCCCTCGGCCATCTCGCGATAACCGGCATGCCAGATCGTACGCGGGGAAATCTCACCATAAGTCAGGTTTTCGGACAGGCCCGAGGTACCGCCCGAAGCGGGCACATCACGCTGCGTCTTGTAGGCCGAGAGGCGATCGCGCAGGAAATTCGACAGCCGCGACTGCGCGGCGCGCTCGCCGACATTGACATGTTTCGCAACGATGGCCGCACCGCGCCGCATCGCCGCTCCCATCTTCCAGTCGTCCAGCTTTTTGCTTCTTGGCCAATCACTTGGCGGGCGAAGTTCAGACACTGTCTTAACTTCCGGCGCGACATCCGTGCCCTTCACCGCGTTCCAAAAGGGAGTGTAAACCTTATAGGGGCCGCCGGTCTTGGTCTCCACCGTCCACGGTTCGAACAGCAGATGCCCGGTGAAGCTTTTTGCCTCGATCCCGTCGTCGGAGAGCGCGGATTTCACCTCCGTATCGGTGTCGCGACCCGGCTTGTCGTAGCGGCGCGACCAATAGACCGCGCCCGCCCCCGTCTCCTCGATCAGCGCACGAAGCACCGTAAGCGGCGCGCCCTTGCGTAGGATCAGCTTCGAGTCTTTCTCCGAAAGGCTTTCCGCAAATGCCTCCACCGCAAGACCGAGCCGCCATTTCGCCGCCGCCCCCAAGGCTTCGACCTGGTCGTCATGGATGAAGACCGGGATCACCGGGGCACCGGTCGTCGCGGCCGCCGCCATCGCCTCATTATCGTGGAATCGGAAGTCGCGCCGCAGCCATAACAGGACGGGGGTGTCACTCATGCTCGTCTCCTTTGCCTCCCTCTCCCTACGCGCCGCGCCCGATCCGGTTCAGTCGCGCCCAAATTTTCCGCATCTGCACCGGCTGACCATCGCGCCGCACCGTCAAACCCGGCACTCCTGCCTAACGGCCGTGCAAATGCCTCTTGCGAGGGCGAAAAAGCCGCTCTAGCGTTTTCACAAAACGAACACAAAACAGGGAAGATACAATGAAGACTTCTGCTCTCCTTATGGCGGGGATCGCCGTGGCCGCACTGAGCGCACCCGCGCGGGCCGCCGATCCGGACCTGACTATCTTCGATTGGGCCGGTTTCGAAATTCCGGGCCTGTTCCAGCCCTATATCGACAAATACGGCGACAGCCCGACTTACGCCTTCTACGGCGATGACGACGAAGCCTATCAGAAACTCGCCTCCGGCTTCAAAGCAGATGCCGCCCATCCCTGTTCGCAGATGATCTCGAAATACAAGGACGCCGGGCTGATCGAGCCCTGGGATGTCTCCAAGATCCCGGAGTTCAAGAATATCGACCCCAAATACCTGAACTCGAAGATTTTCGTCGATGACGACAAGAACGTCTGGTATCTGCCGACCGATTGGGGCGCGACCGCGATCGCCTACAATCCCGACAAGGTCCCGGCCGAAGACGTGGCCAGCCTCGATGTCTTCGTGAACCCGAAATATGCGGGCCGCACCTCGCTGCCCGACAGCTCGGACGACGTCTGGGCGCTGGCCTATCTGGCGACCGGTGTGACCGACTGGACCAATGTCACCGACGAGCAGTTCCAGGCCGCCGCCGACTGGCTGCGCGAGGCCAACAAGAACGTGCAATCTTACTGGACCGACCCCTCGCAGCAGGCCCAGCTGATGGCCTCGGGCGAGGTTCTGGTCGCGTGGTCGTGGAATGACGGCGTCGCCTATCTGCAGGACGACAATTATCCGGTCGCCTTCCAGCGCGAGGCGAAAGAGGGCTCGTCGACCTGGTTCTGCGGCTTCGTGAACCTCAAGGACGGTCCCGGCTCGGAAGAAAAGCTTTACGATTTCATGAACGCATGGCTGCGCCCGGAGGCGGGCCCGGTTCTCGTCGACGAGATCGGCTATGGTCACACGAACACCGAGGCGATGAAACTGATCCCGCCGGAGCAGCTGGAAACGGCAGGCCTGACCGAGATCAACGCGCCTATCCTCGCACAGACGCCGAACTCGCCGGAGCTGCGTGAAAAGCAACTGGCCGAGTTCGAGAAGATCAAGGCTGGCTTCTGATCACTGCGCCGAATACGTCACAACCCGAGGGCCGCGTCTGACGCGGCCCTTTCTAATTGCCCCCCTCGTGCTAGCTGCGTGCAACCGACCATTTGAGACCGACCATGATCCTCGACGCAGCCATTCTCATTCTCGCCCTGATCGTCCTTGCCGCGATGTTCCTGCCGCAGCTACGCGACCTGCCGCGCTGGCGCGCCATGGTGACGCCGCTGGCCTCGATCATCGGCTCGGGCTTCCTGGTGCTGGGGCCGATCCTAGAGGTGCGCTACGGCAGTTTCGCGCCGCTTGCGATGGCGGCCTTGTGTGGCTTGGGATGGCTGTTCGGCGCGGCCGTGCGCGCCAACATCCGCGCCGAGGACGTGCCCGACACCCGCGCCGTCAAGCGCATCGAAGAGGTGGCACAGCTCGCACTCGCCTTCGCCTATGTCATCTCGGTCGCCTATTACCTCAACCTGTTCGGGGCCTTCGCGGTTTCGCTTACGCCGTGGAACACGGCTTTCGCGGCGCGCGCGGTGACGACGACGATGCTCGCCATCGTCGCGATCGCCGGGTTCTCGGGCGGGTTCAAACGGCTCGAGCAGATGGAATATGCCTCGGTCGCACTCAAGCTCGCGATCATCGCGGGACTGATCCTCGGCCTTGCGGTCTATTTCGGCAAGGTCGCCGTCGCGGGCGATCTTGTGGTCGATGCGCCGACGCTGGGCCCGTGGGACTCTTTACGGCTGCTCTTCGGCCTGATCGTGACCGTGCAGGGGTTCGAGACCGCGCGCTATCTGGGCAAGAGCTACGATGCCGACACCCGGGTCGCTGCGATGAAATGGGCGCAGATGCTCGCGACCGCGATCTACATGGTCTATATCGCGCTGCTGGCTTACATCTTCACGCCCAACGCCCATAACCTGACCGAGACCGCGATCATCGACATGATGCGCGTCGTCGCCCCGATCCTGCCGGCCATGCTGGTAGCCGCGGCGCTGGCCGCGCAGTTCTCCGCTGCGGTGGCCGATACCGGTGGCGCGGGCGGTCTGATCGCGGAATTCTCGCGTGGGAAGATCCCGCAAAAGGCGGCCTACCCGGTGTTGATCGGCGCGGGCATCGTGCTGACCTGGACGACCGACCTGTTCCAGATCATCTCCTACGCCTCGCGCGCCTTCGCGGGCTATTACGCGCTGCAAGCAGTGCTGGCCGCACTGCAAACCGAAGGGACGAAGCGCCACGCGTTCTGGGCACTTGCTGCGCTTGGGGTCGCGATCACGCTTCTGGGCATCCCGGCCGAAGGCGACTGAGGCGCCTATCCGGCCAGGCTAGCTCTCGGCCAGCGCCTGCGCATGCAGCCGCGCATCGAGCGCATAGTAATCCCCTATGAAGCCGCGAATATCGTCCGTCAGGAACGCCTCGTAAGGCGGGGTGTGCGCCGCCATCCAGTCCCCCGGCAGCGCATCGGAGAGATCGCGCGTCGGCGTCCCGCGTGTCTTTTGCGCCGCATTGGTCAGCCCGAGCCGGATCTCGCGCAGATCCTCCGGCAGGCGCTCACGCAGGAAGGCCTCGAAACTCTCGATCTTTTCCAGCGCGAAGAGCCTGTCCCAGCGGCGATTTTGCAGGTAGCTCCACTGTGCCGCCCAGTGGCTGTCCTGCACCTCGCGCGCAGTGGCGTTGATGTAGAAACAGAATTGGCGAAAGCTCAGCCCGCGCTCGACCATCTCCCGGTCCGGCGCGTCTCCCCCCGCGAAGAACGCATAGACCGACCGGGTATGATGGAGCACCGAGTCTTGCATACGATTGCGCCCGAACTTGTCGCAATAGCAGCTGACGAGCCGATCGACGGGATCGCGCAGAAGCGCGACCGAGACCCAATCCGGCGCGTGATCAACGCGGGCGCGTGCGGCGAAGGCCCAGTGGCGTGCCTGCATCCGGCTCTGTCCGGAATCGAGCCAGTAATGCGACATGCCCGGCTCGGGTCGTCCATCGCCCACCAACCGCAGAGCCCAATCCTTGACCGAGGTATTGGCGACCTTCGCGATCGGGCAGAACACCGCCCGCGCCGGCGCAATGTAGAGCATCGCGCCATCGTACTGGCTACGATCCTGATCGCGCAGAAGCCGGGCCTTGCGTCGATATTCCTCCGACCCGCGCAGCTCCCGCTCGACATCGGCCACGCTCGCGCGCCGCTCTTTCAACGCGGCGTGCGCCCGCGCTTTCGCAGGCCGCCCGAGATAGGCCTGAAACAACGTGTCGATCGCGTCAGGCGTGGCGCGCATCTGCGCGGCCAGTTCCGGATCGTCAAAGGCGACGGGCTGCAGGGATAAATCCGTCATGCGGCGAGACTTTCATAGCGGGACATCAGAGGCGCGAGCTGCGCGGGCCAGCCATATTGCGCTACGTCTTCGGGGCGGCGCTGCGAGCCGATCGCCCCCGTCATGGCATCGCGCAACAAGCGACGAAACTGCACAGGATCGTCAGCGACATGAACGCCGCTCAGCCCCTCCGCATCCTCGAACCCGCGCATCGCCGGGCGCATCGCGACGACGGGCTTGCAGGACAAAAGCGCCTCCGCGGTCTTGAGATTGGTGCCGCCTCCCTCGGTGATCGGCAGGCAGATGGCGCGGGCGTGATGCAGAAGACCACTCAAGGTTTCTTCCGCCACCACGCCCAGGGGCGCGACGTATTCCGCGTTCATCTGCGCGTAACGTTCATAGCGGGGGTCGGTGGTAATAAGGTGGGTCATCGCCCCCGCGACGGCGAGGCGGCTACGCGGCGGAAGGAACCCCGGAATTTCGCCAAAAGACGCCCAATAGCCCGTGGCGTTCGGCGGATGCGCCGAGCCCGCAACGAGTGCGTAAGCCCCATCCAACGGTGCGGGAGGACGCGCCTCGGGATCGGGCGCCCAGCAGCCGTTCGGAGCCACGACGATTGCCCGCGCGCCCGGCTGGCACGCGAAGTGCCGTGCATCGGCCTCGCAGACCGCGATGACCAGATCGGCTGCCGCGATGAGCGCCGCTTCGAGCGCTTCCGCCTGCGCGCGCCAATGCGGGTCGATCAGCGCCGCCTCGACATTATGGGCGGAATAGATGAGCCGGGCGCGGCGCAGGATGGGGTCGCGTTCCAGCGCTTCGGCGAAAAGCGGATAGAGCCAGGGATGCTCGAACTGCACCGCGTCGGGCGCGAAGTCGCGCAACTCGCCGATCAGCCCGGGGATCAATGGATGAGCGGCGAGAGCGTCCGATATATGCAGATCCTCTCGGCGCTTCGGATCGTGGAGACGCGGCAGCAGCGCCATCGGCACCGCCGTACGTTGCTCGTCCGGGGAGCCGTCGGGATAGCCGCGCGTCGAATAGATCGGGACATAGCGAAAGATATGCCCCGCCGCCCGCGCCTGACGCGCGATCGCTGCGACTCGGCGCTGACCGCCATGTAGCGGGCGGTGGATCGGATAATGACCGAAAGCGGCGATCTTCATGCGGCGTCCTCCTGGTAGGTCGTGGCGTTTTCGGAAAGCGCGTAGGATGTGGCGGGACGTGAAGATTTCTCCGACGAGTCCACGTCGAAACCTTCGGTCAACGCCACTCGAAAATCTGCCCATCTATGCGGCTTGAACCGCTCCACATGCGCGCAGGCTGCGCGATAGGCCGCCTCGTCCACCATCAGCGCCTCGGTGCGCGCAAGCCAGCGCTCGCCCTCGAACAGACCGATCGCCTCGGAGGCCCCGCCCCCGGCTTCGATCAGCGCCGGCGCATCCGACGTGAGACAAGGTTTGCCATGCAGCAGCGATTCCACGACAGGCAGGCCCCACCCTTCGTAATGGGAGGGGTAGATGGTGAAGCGACAGTTGCCGTAGAGCACCTGCAACTCGGCATCGTCCACATCGTCGAGGATGCGGATCGCGCCATGCGGCAGGCCGGGATCGGCCCGCACCATCGCGAGCAGCGGGTCGATCGACCAGCCGGGCTGCCCCACCCAGACCAAGGGCAAGACATCGCCGCCGTGCCGCGCACACAGCTCCCGCCAGAGGCGATAGGCGAATGCGTGGTTCTTGCGCGGCTCTTGCGTGCCGACCATGAGGACGTAACGCCCGGGCTCCAGGCTTCGGTGCGCGAAGATTCCCGAGAGATCGTCGGCGGGCGTGGTTCGCGGCAGCGCATCGGCACCGAGGGCAACGACACGCACGTGGGTCGGGTCCAACTCGGGGTAGCCGCAACTGGCGGCGTGGGCGAGCAGATCGCACCGCGTCACCTCTGAATTCGTCCAGATCCGATCCACCCCCCAGAGCATCCAATGCAGCGCGGGCGGAAAAGTCTTGCGCGTAGTGGGTTCGGCGACATGCCCCCAGAGGATCGGGATCAGGTCATGGATGTAGTAGCTCAGCCGCCAGCCGTGGGACTGGCGCATCTCATAGGCCGCGCGGTAACGCGCGTCGCCCCAGAATCCGCCGGCCGAGACATAGTCACTCACTTCCTCGGGCGAAATCCGGTTTCGATCGGCGCAGATCTCGTCATGGACCGTATCGATGAGCCCGTAATGCGCCCGGTGATTGAGCGCATCGAGCGCGCGGATGCGCGGCGCGATAGGCGGAGCGATCCGCTCGAGCCGTACGAGCCAGCGGCGCATCTGGGCATATTCGTCACCGCTCAGCCGCAGCAATTCCTCCGCCGCGGCGCTCTCACGCCGCGCACGAAGTGCAGCTTCGCTTGGTCTTGCGCCCTGCCCCGAGTCGCGTCCGACCGCCCGCATTCTGCGCGAGACCCGCCAGACAAACCGCCCGATCCGCGCCCATGACCGCCAGCGGCGCGGCGCGGTGAGGGCGCGCGCAGGCGCCTCCGGCTGAAAACCGTTGCGAAAGATGACCTCTTCGAAGATCGCCTGAGGGATGCGATAGAACCCGCCACGCGCCTCGTCATAGATCACTGGCACCGTCCGCACGCCGAAGCGCGCGGCAAACGCCCGCCAGACCTCATGTTCCACCCGAAGGATGCCCATCGGGCGCCAATGGCGGAACTGATAGCTCGTGCTGAGATCGATCAGGATCGTCTTGTCGCGCATCGCGCCCCTCCATGGCCAGTTCTTGACCCGACTCGAGCTATAGCGTGCTGCCAGTTCACGTCCGGTTAATGCGCATTCATCCCATCCGACGCCTTGAAGCGCCCCAATCTTCCCCCTATATTCCAAAGCGTTCCCGGCAACGGGGACTATGGGCATAAACGCGCATGTAATAAGCGGATCGGACCCGGGGGCGGTACCCGGCGGCTCCACCAATCAACCCTCGTTGGGGGAGAATGGGGCCGAAATAGGATCGACGAACGTGTAAAGATGTTTGCTTTGTCCCGGTGAGCCACCACCGTTATCGGTGCAAATTGTACAGTTGCCAACGACAACCGTGCTCCGGTCGCTCTGGCTGCGTAAGCAGCTCGGGTAACCGAAACTTAACTCCTTGCGCTTAGCCGCGTAAGGCGGGGCCCGCAGGAGCCTTGCAACAGAATCCTGCATTTCTTCCCCCCTTTGTTCATTCGATCACCGTTAACCGGTTTGAAATTCGTGACTGCAATGCTGGCCCGAAAGGATCGGCTGGACGAAATCGACGGGTTGTTTGACGCGGATGCCTTGCCCAAAGGACCGATCTCTGGGCTCGAGATTCGACCGGAGGTTTTCGGCGAACGGGTGCCTGCGTTGCGGGCGCATTTACGCGGAATTCAGATAGCCGTGCTGCGCCATGTCGAATCCGGCGACTGGCTCTGAACGCTTCTGAAAGTCGCGGGAAAATCCGCGCAGACCGCGCGTTCGGTGGGGTTTACCGGACAATTGGCCATGCGATTTCGCGGAGAAAAAATCGTGGAAGCTTACAACACTTACGACGTGATCGCGCTGTTCGAGGGCTTGGAACTGATGCCCGCCGACACGGTCGCGCTCTGCCTATCCGGGGAGATGCTGGAGTAAGCAGAAACGCTGCCCCGTCTCGCCTCTAGGATGCAAAGGCATCGATCGCGGCGAGGCTGGCGCGTCCCCGCAAAGTCGCGCTTCGCGCTCCCTCGCCCGCCTTGCGGCCCGCCAAGAATCCCCTATGCTTGAGGCCGAGAAGAAAGGGACTTGGCCATGACGCAATCCATTGATTACGGAAACCTGATGCATCACGCGATGCGCGGGCTGATCCAGACAGTGCTGAGCGACATCGCGGCGAATGGCCTGCCCGGTGAACACCACTTTTTCATCACCTTCGATACCCGTCATCCCGACGCCGAACTCGCCGATTGGCTGCGCGAACGGTACCCTGAGGAAATGACGATCGTCATCCAGAATTGGTATGACAATTTCGAAGTGGGCGAGGACGGTTTCTCGATCACGCTGAACTTCGGCAATTCGCCCGAGCCTCTCTATGTGCCGCTCGACGCGATCACCACCTTCGTCGATCCCTCGGTAGAGTTCGGCCTGCGTTTCGAGACGCAGGAATATGACGACGAAGACGAGTTCGAAGAGGAAGAGGTGGCCGAGGAAGAAGAGGCGGCCCCCGCCGCGCGTGGCGAGGCCGAGGTCGTGAGCCTCGATCAATTCCGCAAGTAACCCGGTGGCGTCGGAGCCTCCGGACCGCGAAGCGCTTCTGTCGCTTTATCGCGGCTATCTGACTTGCCTGAACGAACAGGACTGGGCGCGTCTCGGTGATTTCGTGCATCCCGAGGTCACTCATAATGCGCGCCCGCTTGGCCTCGCGGGCTACCGGGAGATGCTCGAGGGTGACCATCGCGCGATCCCCGACCTTCATTTCGATGCGGACACACTTGCGGCCGATCCGCCAGTGATCGCAGCACGGCTGCGCTTCGACTGCACGCCCGTGGGAATGCTCTTCGATCTGCCGGTGAACGGCCGCCGCGTGAGGTTCGACGAGCATGTCTTCTATCGCGTTGCAGATGGCCGCATCCGCCAGGTGCATTCGCTGATCGACCGGGATGCGATCGCCGCACAGATCTGAGAGCCGCCCCAAGTATACCTCCGTATACCGTTGCAAAATTCCTTCGCGGGCCCTATCAGTGCGTGCGAAAGATTGCGCGCAATCATGGAGGCCCAGATGACCGCGACCCGCACCGAAACCGACAGCTTCGGCCCGCTTGAAGTTCCTGCAGACAAATATTGGGGCGCGCAGACGCAGCGCTCGATCATGAACTTCCCGATCGGATGGGAGCGCCAGCCGGTCCCGATCATCCGCGCGCTCGGCGTGATCAAGAAAGCCTGCGCCATGGCCAACAAGGCGCAGGGCAAGCTGGACGCGAAGATCGCCGATGCGATCATCGAGGCGGCCGGCGAAGTGATCGAAGGCAAGTTCGACGACAACTTCCCCCTCGTGGTCTGGCAGACCGGATCGGGTACGCAGTCGAACATGAACGCCAACGAGGTGATCTCGAACCGCGCGATCGAAATTCTGGGCGGCGAGATGGGCTCGAAAGACCCGGTCCACCCGAACGATCACTGCAACATGGGGCAGTCCTCGAACGACACTTTCCCGACCGCGATGCATGTCGGGATCGCGATGCAGGCGCGCGACGTGCTGCTGCCCGGTCTGCGCAAACTGCACGCGGCGCTGGAAGCCAAGTCCGAGGACTTCAAGGACATCATCAAGATCGGTCGCACCCACACGCAGGACGCGACGCCGCTGACCCTCGGCCAGGAATTCTCCGGCTACGCCCATCAGGTGAAGAAGGGAATCGAGCGCGTCGAAGCCTCACTCGGCGACATCTACGAACTGGCCCAAGGCGGCACCGCCGTCGGTACCGGTCTGAACACCCAAGTCGGTTGGGCCGAGACCGTGGCGGCGAATATGGCCGAGATTACCGACCTGCCTTTCGTCACCGCGCCGAACAAGTTCGAAGCGCTCGCCGCGCATGACGCGATGGTCATGTTCTCGGGCGCGCTGAAAACCGTGGCCGCCTCGCTCTTCAAGATCGCCAACGACATCCGCCTGCTGGGCTCTGGCCCGCGCTGCGGCCTGGGCGAGCTGATCCTGCCGGAAAACGAGCCGGGCTCCTCGATCATGCCGGGCAAGGTGAACCCGACGCAGGCCGAAGCGCTGACCATGGTCTGCGCCCATGTCATGGGCAATGACGCGGCCATCGGTTTCGCCGGCTCGCAAGGCCATTTCGAGCTCAACGTCTACAACCCGATGATGAGCTATAACGTGCTGCAATCCATGCAGCTTCTGGGCGACAGCGCCTCGGCCTTCACCGACAACATGGTTGCCGGCATCGAGGCCAACGAGCCGCGCATCGAGAAGCTGCTGCACGAGTCGCTGATGCTGGTCACCGCGCTCGCGCCGACGATCGGCTACGACAACGCGACCAAGGTCGCGAAGACCGCGCATAAGAACGGCACCACGTTGAAGGAGGAGGCGATCAAGCTTGGCTTCGTCGACGAGGAAACTTTCGACAAGGTCGTCCGCCCCGAGCAGATGATCGGCCCGAAAGCCTGATCCAGCTTCCATGAATGACGAAGGGCGGCCACTGGGGCCGCCCTTTTTCATTGGGGGGGGCTCTGCCCCCGCGCTTTCAGCGCTCCCCCGGGATATTTCGGCAAGCCCGATGCAGCCATGTCCGTTCGGGCTTGTCTAAATATCCCGGGGTGAATGTCGAAGGCAGAGGGGCAGCGCCCCTGCCCGGCCCGCAGTTCTCAGGCAAGATGAAGATGTACGCGGCGGTTCATCTTGCCCTTCTTCTCGATCTTGCCGAGCCGGAGGCCACCGATCTCGCCGGTCGAGGCGACATGGGTGCCGCCGCAGGGCTGCAGGTCGATGCGGTCGGCAGCTTCGCCGATCGCGACCAGCCGCACCCAGCCCTGCCCCTTGGGCGGCGCGACCGAGAGCGTCTTGACCAGCTCTGGCTGCGCCTCGAGTTCGGCATCGGTGATCCAATGCTCGACCACTTTCAGGTCTTGCGCGACCCAATCGTTCAGCTGCCGTTCGATCGCTTCCAGATCTTCAGGCCTCTCCGGCATATCGAAATCGAGCCGCCCCTTGTCGGACCCGATCTGTCCGCCCGTCACCGGCAGCGGGATCGCGACCGACAGCAGGTGCAGCGCGGTATGGACGCGCATGTGGCGGTGGCGGCGTTCCCAGTCGAGATGCTGCTGCACCTGAGCACCGACAGGCGGCAGGGGTTGCGGCTCGGCGGGCACGAGGATCACCGCGCCGGGCGCGCCGGGTTCGGCCTTCACGGTGGTCGCGATCTCGATCTCGCCGCCGTCCCAGACCAGCTTGCCGCTATCCCCCGGTTGGCCGCCGCCGGTCGGGTAGAAGATCGAATCCGCGCAATAGATGCCGCCTTCGTCGGTCAGTCCGGTCACCGGAACTTCTAGATCGCGGGCATAGGGGTGGATACGGTAGCTTTGCTGCTGCGATTGTTTAACGGTCTCCTGCATCGGCCTCTCCATCGGAACTGTCGTGGCGCTGTTGTTCTAACCCTTCCGGACCTTCTCCGGGTTGGGGCTTGCCATACTCGGCGCGGCTGACGGGGCGCTTGGAGGCGGTGTCGTCACTGTCCTCCGACCCCTTGTCCTCGGCCTCGTCGGATTGCGCCTCGGCGTCGTCCTTATTGGGCCGCAGCACCTCGGGGTTGCGCAACCAGACGTCGCGCTGTGCGAAGGGAATCTCGATCCCGGCCTCGGCGAAGCGTTGATTGATCTCGTGGTTCATCTCGCTCTGGACGCGGAGGATGAAGTTCACGTCCGAGAGGATCACGCGCACCTCGAAATCGAGGCTGTCCGCGCCGAAGCCCTTGAAGATCACGACAGGCTCGGGGTTCATCATCACCAGCGACTGGTTCGCGGCCACCTCGTGCAAAATGGTCTCGACCTTGCGGGTGTCGGTACCATAGGCCACGCCGACCGGCACGATCAGGCGCCCCGTGACATTGCCGCGCGTCCAGTTCGTCACCTGCCCCGAGATCAGGTCCGCATTGGGCACGATGACTTCGGTGCGATCGAAGGTCTCGATCCGGGTGGAGCGCACGGAGATCGCCTTCACGATCCCCATCTGGCCGTTGACCTCGATCCAGTCGCCTTCGGAGATCGGGCGCTCGATCAGCAGGATGATGCCCGAGACGAAGTTCTGCACGATGGTCTGCAGACCGAAACCGACACCGACAGAGAGCGCACCGGCGACGATGGCGAGCGAGCTGAGGTCGATCCCGGCCGAGGAAATCGCGATCACCGCGGCGAGGAAGATGCCGAAATAGCCAAGGCCCGAGACGATGGCGTTCTGCCCGCCCTTGTCGATCTTGGTCTTCGGCAGAAGCGAGGTTTTCAGCGCCCCTTGCAGGAGCCGGGTAACCATCAGGCCGATCACGAAGACGATCGCGAAGGTCAGGAAAATGCCAGGCGAGATCGTGACGCCGCTGACCGAGACACCGTTCTGGAAACGCGTCCACATCTCGGCCAGATCGGCCGGGCGCGCGCCCCAGATCAGAGCTGCGGGCGGCATCGCGAGCAGGCCAAGCAGGAAGCCGATCAGCGCCGGGATGAGAGAGTCGCGCCCGTCGTCCTCGCGCCGGGCGACCAGCACATAGACATCGGTAAAGAACTGATTGAGCACCAGGAGCAGCGCGATCAGCCCCAGCGTCAGGATGGTCGGGAAGATCAACGCGTTGGCGGCGTTGATATAGCCGATACCGCCAAGAACCGGCGCGACCACCGCGACCGCGATCAGCGCATTGCCGAGCGCCCCCACGAGCCGGTCGCGGAACGCGCCCTCCTCGGAGCCGGAGGTCTCGTTGCGCAGGTGGCGCCGCAGCAGTTGCCCGAAGCGGAATAGCGCGATCGCGGCGAGAACCTGCAGCGGGAAGACCAAGACGCCGAAACCGGCATCGAGCGTATGCCCCGCCGCATCGATCTCTTCGGCCGTTTTCGCGCTTCCCTCGATCACATCCTGCCCGCGCGCGACGAGCCAATCGCCGAACGGGCCCTGGATCGCCGCGAAAACCGCCAGCGAGATCGTCAGCAACCGGCCTTCGCGGCGACGCTCGCTTTGCAGGGTGAAGGGCGCGACTTGCCGGTCGTTGCGCGGGAAAATGCGGCCCGAGAGCCAGAAGGCGACGAAGGCCGCGCTCAGCACCACGCCGATCGCTATGAGCAGCTCCATCCATCGCGAGCCGAAGAGTTCGGTCTGAACCAGCGCAGCTTCGAGCAGCACGATCCCCGCGATCGGCAGCAGGAGCTGCCCCAGCGAGACGATGAAATCGATCACCCTCTGCGCATTGCGCGCCAGCCGCGCCTCGAGCACATCGGCCAGCTTGTCGATCCATGTCCGGCCGCGCGCCACCAGAAGCAGCGCCACCAACAGCAAGCCCACGATCGCGGGCGCGTTGTTGCGCGCACTGGCATAGGGATCGGTGTCATTGAGCTGCTGGCCCATCTCCGAGGCTAGCTCGGAGGTCAGTTCCGACAGCACTTTCAGCCCCTCGGGCCAGTTTATCGGGTTCAGCGGCGAGGGTGTGAGCCGCAACAGCTTGTCAGTCTGCCGCGCGCGCAGAAGCTGGTCGATATTGGCAACGATGGAATCCGCGCGGCTCGCGGCCTCGGTCGCGCGCAACCCCGGCGATTGAAGCTGCGCCAACTCGTCGTTGAGCTTCTTGCGCCGGTCGGCGATCGCCTTGTCCTCGCTCTGGCCCTCCTTCGGCGGAGGTCCGAGCGCTTCGATCTGCGCCTTGACGGTCGAGATCTGGCTGGCGTTGATATCCTCGGCCGCCTTGAATTTCTCGCGCCAGTTGACGACCTCCTGCCGGATCTGGTCGAATTCTTGGCGCTGTGCCTTGTCGGCCTGCACCATCTGCTCGGCTTCGGTCGCGGTTTTTTCCCACGCCTTGTAATCCGGCGGCTCGGGGCTTTGTGCAAAGACGATCCCCGGAAGCGCCAGCGCGACGGCCAGCAATAGCAGACGCGCCAGACGCAGGATCATCCCTCGAACACCTCCGGCATCTCACGCGGGGCCCGGTCGAGCCATTCCGGCACAGGCAGACCCTTGCCCTTGAGGAAGTCGGGGTTGAAGAGCTTCGACTGATATCGGTTGCCGTAGTCGCACAGCACCGTCACGATCGTGTGGCCGGGGCCAAGCTCGCGCGCCATATGCATCGCGCCCGCGATATTGATGCCCGAGGAGCCGCCCAAGCAGAGGCCTTCTTCCTGCAGCAGGTCGAACACCACCGGCAACGCCTCGCTATCGGGGATGTTGAAGCTCATATCCGGGGTGAAGCCCTCGAGATTGGCGGTGATCCGCCCCTGCCCGATGCCTTCGGTGATCGACGAGCCCTCGGATTTGAACTCGCCGGTCGTGTAATAGCTGTGCAGCGCCGCGCCATCGGGATCGGCGAGGCCGATCTTCACGCCCTTGGGCTGCAGCGCCATGCCGGTGCCCGCGAGCGTGCCGCCCGAGCCCACCGCGCAGATGAAGCCGTCGACCTTGCCGCCGGTCTGATCCCAGATTTCGGGGCCGGTCGTTTCGATATGGGCCTGCCGGTTCGCGGTATTGTCGAACTGGTTCGCCCAGATCGCGCCATGCGGATCGGTCTTGGCCAGTTCCTTCGCCAGCCGCTCGGAATAGCGCACGTAGTTATTGGGGTTGCGATAGGGCGCGGCCGGAACCTGCACCAGCTCGGCGCCGGCCAGCCGCAGCATGTCCTTCTTTTCCTGGCTCTGCGTCTCGGGGATCACGATCACCGAGCGGAAGCCCATCGACGCGCCCACGAGCGCGAGGCCGATGCCGGTGTTGCCCGCCGTGCCTTCGACGATCGTGCCACCGGGTGCGAGCTCGCCGCGCTGGATCGCGTCGCGGATGATGTAGAGCGCCGCGCGGTCTTTCACCGATTGGCCGGGATTGAGGAATTCCGCCTTGCCGAGGATCGTGCAGCCGGTCTCTTCCGATGCCTTCCTGAGCTTGATGAGCGGGGTATTTCCCACCGCCGACGCCAGATCGCTGCAGATACGCATCGCGCTTTCCTCCCGTATCGAGTTGCCCGCCACGGGGCCGTTGAAGCCAGACTTAGGACGCGGCGCGCGCCACCTCAACCCCGCGATTACGCGACGCCCGCCATCCGCTGCAGTGCGGCGCGCTGCCCGGCGAGCCAGAGTGCGAGCACGACAAGCGGCGCATTGCCCGCCTCGCCGGTCGCCACCAGCGTCATCAGACGCTCGAACGGCACCAGATGAGCGCGGATATCTTCATGCTCATCGGCCTTGCCGCCAAGCTGCGCAGCCTCGTCGGGAAGATCGGCGATCCCGATATAGGAATAGACGAATTCGCTCTTGGCTCCCGGCGACGGATAGTAGCGCGGGGCCTCGATGAGGCGCGCAATCGTGATGCCCGCCTCTTCCCCCGCCTCGCGCAGCGCCGCTTCCTCGGGGGTCTCGCCGGGATCGACCCGGCCCGCGATCGCCTCGATCATCCACGGGTTCGGCTCACCGCGGGCCAGCGGCCCGGTGCGGATCTGTTCGATCAGCATCACCCGGTCGCGCACCGGATCATAAGGCAGAACGACGCTCGCATCGCCCGAAACGAAGGCCGCCCGGTCGAGCTTCGCGCTCATGCCTCCGGCAAAGAGCCGGTGTTCCAGCTTGTAATCTTCGACGGCGAAAAACTTAGCGTATGCAGTCTGTTGCGCGTCGATCTTGATGTCGCCATCCTGCAGGTCGCGGCGCAGGTCCTGCGCCATCGGGGCAGCGCGCGCCCGCAGGATGGAGGCCGCGCGCACGAGGATCGCATGATAGCGCGCATTGGCGGCGTCGGGCCCGACGGCCTGCGCTTCGGCGATGAACAGGCGCGCGGCTTCGGTCTTCAGCGCTGCCCATTTCGGCGCCCAGTCGCCGAGCGTCCACTCCGCGCCCACCTCCCAGCGATCGGCCTGCGGCAGCCAGAGCTTCGCGTCGCGAGACCCCGCCCCGGTTTCCAGCTCACGAATTTCGGCGTCGTAACCATCCTCGTACCACGCGATGCGCTCCGCCTCGGCCTCGGTCAGATCGGCCACGACCCCGCGCGTCACCGCCCCCGGCGTTTCGATCAGGATCGGAAAGCCCAGACCCTGCCCCTCGCGGCAGGCCTCGTGCGGCGCGAAACCTTCCAGCCGTGCCGGAACGAGCTGCGGCACACGTCCGATCACCGCCTCCAGCAGTGGCGGATGACAAAGCGTTCCGTAAAAGAAATGTGGTTGCATGAGCATCCCCGCAGCTTGGCGCATCATGCGCTTCAACCTGCAAGGCAAGCGCGCGATGTCAAGCCAAGGGTGCGGCCCGCGCGGTGTTCAGCGCCCGTAGCGGCGATAGGCGAACTCCGAAAGCAGGCCCGCGCCCATCGCGCCCAGACCGAGCGTGATGACCGGCGCCACCCCCAGCGAGGCCACCCCGATCGCGACACCCTGCCCGATGACATCGGTCACGGCGGAGAGCACGTCGTCATAGCGCATCCGCAGTGCCAGCTTCAGCATCTGGATTGTGCCGAGGAAGAAGAAGGTCCACATCAGGACATAGATCCCGCCGCGCAGCCCGTCATTGATTGCATCGACCCAACGCCGTCCCTCCGACACGCCCACCACGCGCCAACCAACCAGAAGCCCGAAGGAGCCCATGATCAGGCCCAGCTCTTTCGCGCCATCGACCCCAGCCGGAATCGCAGGCATGATCTGTTGGGCGGCGAAGAACCCCGTCGCCCCGAGCGCGAGCGCCGCGAAAAGTTTCGCGAGGGTCGGGATTTGCGCCTTCGACTTGCGCACTGCGATACGTTGCATCATTGCCGGGCCTCCATCTCGAAACCGATCCGGTCTGAGGGTGATCCCTACTGGTTAACGCGCGATTACGGCGAAACTATGAAAGACTGACGTAAGGTAATTCGGCATCAAGAAGGCCTCCGCGAAGGGCGCACTTGTCCGGTCGCGTCGCTCGCTTTCACACGTCAGGCCCCCGCGCCGCCCAATGCATCCCGCGCCGGATGATCTCGGTCACCTGCTCGACCTTCAGATCGTCGAGCGTGTGCCCGATCGAGCAATAGAAGATCCGCCCCTTGTCCCAGCGCCGCTTCCACACGACCGGAATCACCGTGCCCTCGATCCACCACAGGTGATCGCCCGAGAAGGTCGTCGTCGCGAGTACCTCGTTGCTCGGATCGGTAAGCATATAATACTGCTCGGATTTCAGCCGGAAGCTGCGGATGCCCTTCACGATCGGATCTGCGGGGCGGCAGATCGTGACGTCGTAATCGACGTAATCGTCGGTCGGCACAAGGTTGTCCGGCCAGCCCGGTGGATGGGCGACGAACTGCCCGCCGATCAGGAAGTGGTAGGTCGGGCGGTCGCGGAAGGCATCGCCCATATGGCCGTGCCAGCCCGCGAGCCCACAGCCGCCTGCAACCAGCTTGAGAAGCCCGTCCTCCTCCGCCTTGGTCATGTTGCCGAATTCCGGCTGGTGCGCGGAGCGGGCGGACGACCAGATCGGCACGATCAGGTCGCAATCAGCCATCTTCTCGGGCTCGGCAAGGGGCGCGAGCGTGTCATGCACCACCACCTCGAAGCCCTCGCCCTCCAGCAGGTCGCGGCACCAGTCTGCGAATTCGGTCGGCGCGTGGCCTTCCCAGCCTCCGACGAAGAGAACGGCTTTCATTATTTATCCTTTCGCGTGAAATCGACCATCGAAGCCATGTCGCGCGCCCCTCGGCCCGCAGCTTCGGCGGCGCGCAGCCGCTCCAGCACCACCTCGCCCTGCGGCAGCGCGACGCCAAGCTGCGCGGCCAGTGCCTGCGTGACCTCCATATCCTTGCGCGCCAGCGCCACTGTGAAACTGACCGGGTGGGCCGCCTCGTCCAGATAAAGCGGCTTGCGGTAGCTCAGCATCGGCGCGGCGGCGGCCGAAGCCTCGATCGCGGCAAAGGCCGTGCTTGTGTCGATGCCTGCCGCGTCGGTGAGGCTCAGCGCCTCGGCGAGGGTCTGGTTGAGGCTGTGGATCAGCATGTTCACGGCGAGCTTCATCACCGCGCCGTCGCCCACATTGCCCAGACAGATCACCGTCTTGCCCATCGCGTCGAGCGCGGGGCGCAGCGGCGCCGCCTGATCCTCGGTGCAGCCCACCATGATCATCAGGCTCGCCGCCTCGGCCGCGGCTGTGGAACCCGAGACCGGCGCGTCGATCACCTGCCAGCCTGCGGGGGCCTCGCCCGCGAGATCAGCGATATGTTCGGGGCTCATCGTGCCCATCTCAAGCACCGTCAGCGGACCGGACGCGGCGAAGAGACCGTCCTCTCCCAGATGCACGGCGGAGGACGCCGCGTCGTCGGAGAGCATCGTCACCACCAGTTCCGCCCCCTCGGCCAGGGCGCGCGGGGTGGCGGCCACCCCTGCTCCGGTCTCGGCGGCGAAGGTCTCGGCGCGGTCCGGAGAGCGGTTCCAGACCGTCACCTCGTGCCCGGCCGCGATCAGGTTGCGCGCCATCGGCGCACCCATCCGCCCGAGTCCCGCAAACCCGATCCGCATCACGCGACCTGTTCTTGCTCGATCCCGGAAATCGCGGCGACGAGACTGTCCTCGGTCACTTCCTCGGCGGTGAAGCGGCGCATCACGCGGCCATGATACATCGCGAGGATGCGGTCCGAGACATGAAGCACTTCGGGCATCTCCGAAGAAATCACGATCACCGCGTAGCCCGAGCGGGCAAGCTCGCGGATCAGGTCGTGGATCTCGGATTTCGAGCCCACGTCGATGCCGCGCGTTGGCTCGTCCACGATCAGGATGCGCGGATGCATCGCGAGCCATTTGCCGATCACGATCTTCTGCTGGTTGCCGCCCGAGAGATTGCCGACCGCCTGCCGCCAGCTGGGAGTCTTGATCTTCAGCGTATCGCGATACTGGTCGAAGATCGCGATCTCGGCCCCGTCCGACACGAACGGCCCCGAGGTCAGATCGCCCACCTGCGGCAGGGTGATGTTGTCGCGGCAGTTCATGCCAAGCACCAGCCCTTGTTCCTTGCGGCTTTCGGGCACCAGCGAGATACCCTTCGCGATCGCATCGGCGGGCGAGTGGATCGCGGTTTCCTTGCCGTCGATCTCGATCGTGCCGGCGGTGGGACGGCGCAGGCCGAACAGCGTCTCGGCGATCTCGGTGCGCCCCGCGCCCACAAGACCGTAGAAGCCCAGCACCTCGCCCTCGCGCAGCTCGAAGCTGACATCCTGGAACAGCTTGCCGCAGCTCAGCCCCTCCACCTTCAGGGCGACGTCACCGGTCTTCACCTCGGCATGCTGGCGGCGCGACAGGTCGAGCGAGCGCCCGATCATCAGCTGGATCACCTCGTCCTCGGTGGTGTCGCCGGCGACCAGCGTCCCGCGATAGCCGCCATCGCGCAGCACCGAGATCCGGTCGGCCAGCGTGAATATCTCGTCCATTCGGTGCGAAATGTAGACGATGCCGACGCCGCGCGCCTTCAGGTCGTTGATGATCTCGAACAGCACCACCTTTTCGGCATCGGTCAGCGAGGCGGTCGGCTCGTCGAAGATCACGACCTTCGCATCTACCGTCAGCGCGCGGGCGATCTCCACCATCTGCTGGTTGGCGATGGAGAGTGCGCCCACCCGGTCCTTCGGGCCGAAGCCGCAATTGAGGCGTTTGAGGATTTCCTCCGACTTGGCGAAGAGCGTCTTCCAGTCGACCCGGCCAAGGCTCCGGCGCGGGAGTTCACCTAGATAGATGTTCTCGGCGACAGTCATCTCCTCGGCCAGCGACAGCTCCTGGTGGATCAGCACCACGCCGCGCCGTTTTGCCTCGAGGGGCGTACGCATCGTGACCGGTTTGCCCTCGATCTCGATCGTGCCCTCGTCGGGTTGATACATCCCGGCGAGCACCTTCATCAGGGTGGATTTGCCCGCACCGTTTTCGCCCAGCAGCGCGTGGACCTCGCCTGCGCGGACGTCGAATGTCACGTCGTCCAGTGCGCGCACACCGGGAAAGGTCTTGACGATCCCCTTGAGTTGCAGCGCGGGGGTCTTGGTTTCAGCAGCGTCGCTCATACCCGAAGCTCCTCTTTGCCCTTGCGGTTGAGCTGCTTGTCGAGCAGCAGCACGGCGATCAGGATCGTCCCGAGGATCACCAGCACGTAGAAAGCGGGCACCTGCATCAGGTTCATCCCGTTGCGCAGGATGCCGATGGCGAGCACGCCGCCCAGCGTGCCGATGATATTGCCCGCACCGCCGTTCAGCTTGGTGCCGCCAAGCACGACCGAGGTGATGACCCACAGTTCGTAATTCGTGCCGAGGTTCGGCGTCGCCGCGCCCATCTGCGAGGACAGCGTGACCCCTGCAAGCGCCGCGAAGAAGCCGACGATCATGAAGTTGATCAGCATGTGCGGCCCCACGCGGATCCCCGCATTCACCGCTGCTGCCCGGTTGCCCCCCACCGCGTAGGTGTTACGGCCATGCACGGTGCGCGCAAGCAGCAGATGCACCACTACCGTGCAGACGAGGAACAGCACCGCCAGCGTCGGCAACGGTCCGAGATTGCTCGACCCGAAATCCGAGAAGGAGAAGTTCATCGCGAAGAAGGACTGTTCCTTGGTGTAGACGAAGACGAGCCCGCGCACGCCAAGCATCGCGCCCAGCGTCACGATGAAGGCATCGACCCCAGTTTTCCAGACGATGAACCCGTTGAGCGCGCCGAGGGCGGTGCCCGCTACCAGCGCCGCGATCACGGCGGGCAGGAGCGCCCAGTTGCCCCAGGCCGAGAACATATCCCAGCCCTGAATGTCGACGCAGAGGCTCGCCGCGAGGGCGACGACCGCACCGACGCTCAGGTCGATATTGCCGTTGATCATCACCAGCGTCATGCCGAGCGCGATCAGGCCGATGGTCGAGGTCTGCACGAGGATGTTCTGGAAGTTCTGCACCGCGAAGAAATACGGGTTCGCGAAGCTGAAGAACACGAATATCAGAACGATGAAGCCCCATATCGGGTTGGCTGCGAGCCAACGCACGGGCGATTTGATAACGGTATCCGCCATTGTCTCCTCCTCAGGCGATCGGGGAAAGCAGCCGGCCACGCTTGGCCGCGATGTCGAGCCAGACCGCGAGGATGATCACCACCCACGTCACAAGCCACTGCACGTAATATTCGAAGCCCATCAGCAGCAGGCCGTTCTGGATGAAGCCGAGGATCAGCACGCCGATCACCGTCTTCCAGATCGTGCCCGAGCCGCCCAGCAGCGACGTTCCGCCGAGGATCACGCCCGCCAGCACCTGCAGCTCGTAGCCTTGGCCCACGTTGTTCTGCGAGCCCATCACCCGGCTGCCGAGGATGATCGCGGCGATGGCGACGCCGGTGGCCGAGATCAGGTAGGTCAGGAACACCACGCGCGAGCGCCGCACGCCCGAGAACACCGCCGCCGTGGCGTTGCCGCCGGTGGCGTAGATGCGCCGTCCGAAGGGGGTGTAGGCCATCGTCAGGTGCAGCACGATCGCGCAGATCCCGAAGATCACGATGGGCGTCGGGATATCGAAGATCGAGCCGCGCCCGAAAATCTTGAACCAGGTCTGATCCTGATTGACGATATCGACGTTCTTGCCCCCCGAATAAATCAGCGTGAGGCCCTGTATCGCCGAAAGCATACCGAGGGTCACGATCAGCGAATTCAGCCGCGCGACGCCGACGAGCAAACCGTTCACCGCGCCGAGCGCCAGAGTGGCGACCAGCATCACACCAATCGCCGGTGCCGGGCCGATCTTGTCATGCAGATCGACCACCAGGACGGTCGAGAAGGACAGCATCGAGCCCACCGACAGATCGAGATTGCCGCCGATCACCACCACCGTCACGCCTAGCGCCATGACCCCGATGATCGCCGAGGAGCGTATCACCGAGAAGAGGTTCTCCGGCGACAGGAACCGATCCGAAAAGATCGAGAATCCGATCAGGAACAGAGCGAAGGCCACCAGGATGCCCTGCCGCGCCAGCACGCCGGCGATCGTTTTCCACCTGTCTCGGTTCATTCCACTCCCCCTGCTGTCACGCGCCACGCGCGCCGTGTGCGGGCTGCTTGCGGCAGCCGGCTTCTCCACATGCGAATTCGCCATTTTCTCCTCCCGTCGGGCAGCCTCCTCGCTGCCGCTGACGGCGGGTCAGACCAGTGTCATACCGCCGTCGATCATCACGATCTGTCCCGTCATGTAGTCACTGTCGGGCGAGGCGAGGAACGTCGTGGTTCCCGTGATATCGGCAGGTCGTGCGACCCGTCCGCGCAGGATGCCCGAGGCGAACTCCTCCATCGCCTGCCCGGGCGCCTGCGCCGCGCCGATCTCCATCAGGTCGCGATCGACCTCTTCCCACATCTCCGTCGCCACCACGCCCGGCGCGAAACCTGTCACGGTGATATCGTGCTTCGCAAGATCGCGCGCGCCTGATTGCGTCAGCGAAACCACCGCCCATTTCGAGGCGCAATAGGGCGCCACGTTGTCAAAGCCCTGACGGCTCGCGATCGAAGCGGTGTTGATGATCTTGCCACCACCGCCCTGCGCGATCATCTGATGGGCCGCTTCCTGCATCCCGATCAGAGTGCCGAGCCCATTGATATCCATGATGAAATGCCAATTATCTTCGGTCACGTCGAGGAAGTTCATCGGGCGATTGACGCCCGCATTGTTGAACACCACGTCGACCCGGCCGAATTCCGCAGCGACCTTCTGCATCATCGCGCGCACTTCGTCACGCTTGGTCACGTTCACCTGCGCCGACATCACCCGGCCACCCGCAGCTTCCGCGCGCGCCGCATTCTCCGTCGCAAGTTCGGCGACCCGCTCACCGTTGAGATCGGCGAAACAGACATCCGCCCCCTCATCCAGCAAAGCCTCGGCAATCGCGCGTCCAATACCGCGCGCAGCACCCGTCACGAGACAGACCCGTCCAGTTACGCGTCCCATCGAATTCTCCGTTTTTCCTGCAATAAGGTGGGCATGGGTCGCCCCGTGAGCTTGACCCATGCCCTGGGGAGGAGAGATCAGAAGGCAGGCTTCTTGAACTGGTCCATATTCTCCTGGGTGATCTGGGGCGTCTTGAAGTAGTTCATCTTCGGAACGTCCTTGCCCTGGATCACGTCGATCGCGGTCTGAAGCGCGTTCTTCGCATCGTCGATCGGCGACTGGTAGACCGAGCCGTAATACTCGCCCTTCTTCATCGCCTCGTAGCCGACCGCGAAGTTGGTGGCGCCGACGAACTTGATGTCCTTGGCACGACCCGCAGCCTTGGCGGCGTTGAGCGCACCGACGCCCATGTTGTCATCGGCCGCATAGACGCCGTCGATCTTCGGATATTTCACGAGGAAATCTTCCATGACGCGCTGCGACTTCTCGCGGTTCCAGTCGCCAGGCTGGGTGTCCATGATCTTCACGTCGGGGCAGGCTTTGGCCAGCTCGTCCTCGAAGCCCTTCTGGCGTTCGATCGCGGTGGTGTAGCCGGGCTTGCCCGAGATCTGCACGATGTCACCCTTGCCGTTGAGCCCGGTGCACATCATGTCCGCGGCTTCCTTGCCCTGCTCGATATTGTTCGGGCCCGAGAAGGCGGCGATGAAGGGCATGCCCTGCTCGGCGATGTTGGAGTTGGTGATGATGACCGGGATGCCCGCGTCATGCGCCTTCTTGACCGCCGGGACCACGGCCTTGCCGTTGGTCGGCCAGACGATGATCGCCTGCACTTTCTGCTGCACGAGATCCTGGATCTGCGCGATCTGGCGCGCCACGTCGCCGCCCGCATCGAGCACGACCGCATCGACGTCGGGATTGGCCGCCGCCGCCTCCTTGAAGGCCTTCTCATAGGTGGTCTGGTAGCTGTCCACCCCGACGTTGTTCTGCGTAATGCCGATCTTCATCTGTTCGGCCCATGCACCGCCGGCAAGCGCGAGCGTTGCGACTGCGGTGGTTCCGGCGACGAGCGCCTTCATCGATCTTTTCATCATTATCCTCCCATGATGTTTCAGTCCGGCCGTTGGTCAGCCGTGGCACCCACCCCCTCCTGAGTGTCTGCCATGCAGCCCGAATCCTCCGGCGGCACATCCTGATCATTCCGACAGCGGCCCCGGCTTTCGCCCGCCAACTTATCCATTTTGAACATCGTTACATCCATAATGGATATTTTTGCTAAGGTGAACGATCCTCGATCTGGACATCTTTCGGAGGACTTCATGGCGAAGCAACCAAAACCACAGCTCGGACACAGACGCGTGACCAAACTCGATCCGCAAAATATCCAACATGGACATTCCGGCGCCCCGGCGCCGTCCGCGTCCGTCGTTCAGGATCGGGACACCGCGCTGTCGATGATCGACCTGCTCGAGTCTCTTGCCGACGAGATCGATTCCACGCTCGCGCTCTCCACCCCAAACCCGTATCTCGCGATGGCCGCCCATCTGGTGCGCTGCCATCTGGAGGGCAAGATCGTCACGCCCTCCTCGCTCGTCGCGGCTTCGGGCGTGCCCTACGCGACGGCGATGCGCAAACTCTCGGACATGATCGATGCCGGGATGATCGAGCAACGCCCGCGCACTCGCTCTGGCAAGACCGTTTCGCTTCATGCCAGCACGCAGCTGCTGACGAACTGGGGACAGCTTTCCGATCGCGTCGCGCGTCTGGCCCGCAAGCACCTCGCCGACTCCGATGGGGGCGAGCGCGACTATTACTTCGGCGGCACCTACCTCGCCGGTCATTCGATTGCTCCGCCCTCGGTGCTGCCCGAACCGATCACCGTGCCGGGCGGCCTGCGCGTTCTGGTTCATGGCGATCCGACCTTCATGGTGATGGAGAACCTCAAGCGCCAGTTTGAACATATCGTGGGTACATCGATCTCGCAGCGGGCTTTCTCGATCGACCGGCTGCACGAAGAGACGCTGCGCAATGCTACCCGCAAGACCAGCCATTACGACATCATCGCCGTCGACCTGCCGTGGATCGGGGAATTCGCGAAGAAAGGGCTGTTGATGCCGCTCGACGAGGTGATGGATATCTCGCGCCTCGACCCGAGCGATTTCCATACCGCGGGCTGGCGTGGCGCGCATTGGGAGGGCCGCCCCTATGGCGTGCCCAGCCAGACCACGCCGGAACTGCTGTTCTACCGCAAGGATCTGTTCGCCGAAGCCGGGCTGAAGCCACCGTCCACGACCGATCTCGTGCTCAAGGCCGCGCGGCATTTCCACGACCCCACGCATGGCCGCTACGGCATCGCGTGGAACGCCGCGCGCGGCACCGCGCTGGGGCACACCTTCATCATGGCGATGGCCGATTTCGGCCAGCCGGTCGTCAATCTCGACCCGATCGCGGGCGGGTTCGACGCCGATCATCTCGATCGCGACGATTTCGTTGCGCAGTTCGACACTCCCGCGACCGAGGCGGCTGCAGAGTACCTGCTGCAACTGATGAGCGTCTCGCCGCCCGACATCCTGTCGATGTCCTGGTACGAGCGCGTGCGCCCCTACGCGGCGGGCAAGGTCGCGATGGCCTATGGCTATACGCTGCTCGCGCCGTATTTCGAACTCGACGCGAATTCGCCCGCGCATGACACGACCGGCTATCTTCCGCATCCGACAGGGCTTGGCGCGAAGCCGGTGGCGCCTGTGGGCGGATACGTGCTCGCGATCCCGGCCAATCTACCCGAGGAGCGGCGCGCCGCCGCGGCAGAGGCGCTGATCGCCTTCACCTCGCCTGCGGCGCAGAAACTGTACGTGCTCAACGGCAGCCGCACGGTGCCGCGCTACTCGGTAGGCGCCGATCCGCAGGTGCAGCATCTCTCGCCGATCTTCGAGGCGGTGGACGCGATGTCCTGGCGCGACGAGCTGCAATTCTGGCCGCGCCCGCCGCTGCCGAACATCTGCGAGCTGATCGAGATCTGCGGGCAGGAAATTCACGACATGCTGCGCGGGGTCACCACCCCGCGCGAGGCACTCGGCAAGGTCCAGATTCGGGCCGACCGGGTGCTGAGGACAGGTTCAAGTTAGGGAGGAAAGACATGGACCCCGATCGACTGAAGGGAAAGAACATCCTGATCACCGGCGCAGGCCAGGGCATGGGTGCGTGCAACGCGGAGTATTTCGCGCAGCAGGGCGCGAATGTCTGCCTGGGTGATATCGATCTCGACGCAGCCCAGGAGACCGCCGACCGTATCAACAAGGGCGGCAACGGCAAGGCGATCGCGGTGCGCATGGACGTCACCAAGCGCAAGGACAATGCCGATGCGGTCGCAGCCACCGTCGACGCCTTCGGCATGATCAATGTCGGCCTGTTTAATGCGGGCCTGAACAAGCCCCGGTTCTTCATGGATATCGATGAAGACAACTGGGATCACATCATGACGGTCAACACCAAGGGCATGTGGCTCGGCATGCAGGAAACCGCACGGCAGATGATCGCGCAGGGCAAGCAGGACTATCCCTACAAGCTGATCAACGTGGGCTCCGTCGCCTCGCGCAAGCCGCTGGTCGACGTGACGGTCTACTGCACCTCGAAATACGGCTGCCTCGCGCTGACCCATTGCGGGGCGATCGCGCTGGCAGAGCATGGCATCACCGTGAACGGCTACGCGCCCGGCGTGGTGAAGACGCCGCTCTGGGAGCAGCTCGACAAGGATCTCGTGGATATCGGCTTCAAGGAGCGTGAAGGTCAGGCCTTCGACGATCTGGCCGAAATCCTCGCGCTCAAGAAGGTCTCCTACCCGGATGACGTGAAGGGAACGGCGGCGTTCCTCGTCAGCCCGGAGAGCGACTACATGACCGGCCAGATGATCCATATCGACGGCGGCTGGGTCATCCAGTGATCCGCGCCTGAACCGGGCCAACACCCCGGAACTCTTAGACAATCGCAACCGAACAGGCGCGCCGGAACGGCCGCGCCGGGAGACATATCATGACCACGACCGCCCTCAACCCGCGCATTCTGCAACCCGGGGACATCGACCCGAACTGGCGCTGGGAAAAGCATATCCCCGCCTGGGGTCACACCTCGGTGGATTTCGAGCGCCGCGTCGATCACGACCGTCTGCGCCGCTACCGCCTCAGCCGCGCCAAGGATGCGCTGAAGAAATCGGGCTGCGGCTCGCTGCTGCTGTTCGATGTGAACAACATCCGCTACATCTCCGGCACCAAGATCGGCGAGTGGGAACGCGACAAGATGTGCCGGTTCTGCCTGCTCGCAGGCGATGAAGAACCCTATGTCTGGGACTTCGGCTCCGCCGCCGTGCACCACCGCGAATATTGCGACTGGCTCGACCCCGAGCGGATGCTGGCGGGCGTCGTCGGCATGCGCGGAACGATCCCGCCCTCCTTCGGACTGATGAAGAAATATGCCGAGGAGATCGCCTCGCTGATCAAGAAGGCCGGCATGGCCGACATGCCGGTGGGCGTGGACTATGCCGAGACGGCGATGTTCTTCGCGCTGAAGGAAGCCGGGCTGAACGTCGTGGACGGCCAGCAGGTCATGCTCTCGGCCCGCGAGATCAAGAATATCGATGAGATCCAGCTGCTCAACCAGGCGGCTTCGATGGTCGATGGCGTCTATCACATGATCCACGAGGAGCTGAAACCGGGCGTGCGCGAGAACGATATCGTCGCGATGTCGAACAAGCTCCTCTACGAGATGGGCTCGGACGACGTGGAAGCGATCAACGCGATCTCGGGCGAGCGCTGCAACCCGCACCCGCATAACTTCACCGACCGCCTGTTCCGGCCCGGTGATCAGGCCTTCTTCGACATCCTGCAAAGCTATCAGGGTTACCGCACCTGCTATTACCGGACCTTCAACATCGGTCGCGCGACGCCCTCGCAGAACGATGCCTACATCCGGTGCCGCGAATGGCTCGACAACGCGATCGCCCTGATCAAGCCGGGCGTCACCACCGATGTCGTCGCGAAGGCTTTCCCGAAATGCGAGGAATTCGGCTTCCCCGACGAGCTGTCGGCCTTCGGTCTGCAATTCGGCCACGGACTGGGTCTCGCGCTGCACGAACGGCCGATCATCAGCCGGGCGGTGTCGCTCGACAATCCGATGGAGATCCAGACCGGCATGGTCTTCGCACTCGAAACCTATTGCCCGGCCTCTGACGGCTATTCGGCGGCACGGATCGAGGAGGAGGTCGTGGTGACCGACAAGGGCTGCACCGTGATCAGCCTTTTCCCGGCCGAAGAGCTGCCGATCGCGGCCCGCTACTGACCGGCTCCCGGGCCCGCGCCATTCCGCGCGGGCCCGGACCTTACGCATAACGCCTACGCCAAAGGGGGGAGCGCGCCATGGCCAAAGCCACCAAGCGCAAGACGAATACCGAAGACTACCTGCGCATGTATCGCCAGATGGTGCGCATCCGCAGCTTCGAGGACAACGCCAACCAGCTGTATCTCTCGGCCAAGATGCCGGGCCTGACCCACATGTATTCCGGCGAGGAGGCCGTCGCGGTGGGCATCTGCGAGGCGCTGACCGACGACGACAAGATCACCTCGACGCACCGGGGCCACGGCCATTGCGTCGCCAAGGGGGCCGAGTTCAAGCAGATGTTCTGCGAGCTTCTCGGCAAGGCCGAGGGCTATTGCCGCGGCAAGGGTGGCTCGATGCATATCGCCGATCAGAGCCACGGCAACCTCGGCGCCAACGCCATCGTCGGCGGCTCGATGGGGATCGCCACAGGGGCCGCGCTCTCGGCCCGGCGGCTCGGGCGCGACGACGTGACCGTCTGCTTCTTCGGCGACGGCGCGACCGCGCAGGGCCTTTGGTACGAGGTGATGAACATGGCCGCGCTCTGGAAGCTACCGGTCATCTATGCCTGCGAGAATAACGGCTATTCCGAATACACCAAGACCGACGAGATCGCCGCTGGTTCGCTGACCGCGCGCGCCGAGGCTTTCGGCATCGAGAGCTTCGAGGTCGACGGGCAGGACGTGCTGGCGGTGAACGATCTGGCGCAGCGACTGGTCGCCCGCGCCCGCAAGGGCGAAGGCCCGTTCTTCATCGAACTCAAGACTTACCGCTATCACGGTCACCATGTCGGCGACATCAACCGCGACTACTACCGCTCCAAGGACGAAGAGACGATCTGGAAGGAGCAGCGCGACCCGATCATCAATTTCGGCAAATGGCTCGTCGGCGAGGGCGTCGCGAGCGATGCGGAACTCGAGGAGATCCGCGAAGCGGTGAAGAAAGACGCCGCCGACGCCGTCGAATATGCGCTGGCCGCCGCCTACCCCGATCCGGGCGAGGTCGACATGCATGTCTACGCCCCCAACGACGCCGCCTGAGGAGGAAATCATGCGCGAGATCACCCTGTCCAAGGCCGTCAACGAGGCCATCGCCGAGGAAATGCGCCGCGATCCCACGATCTTCCTGATCGGCGAGGACGTGGCCGAAGCCGGCACCCCCTTCAAGGTCCTCTCCGGGCTCGTCGAGGAATTCGGCACCGAGCGGATCATCGACACCCCCATCTCCGAGCCCGGTTTCATGGGCCTCGCTGTCGGCGCCGCGATGACCGGATCGCGACCCATCGTCGATCTGATGTTCGGCGACTTCCTGTTTCTGGTGATGGATCAGCTCTGCAACCAGGCGGCCAAGACCCATTACATGTCGGGCGGCAAGCTGAGCGTGCCCTTGGTGCTGCGCACCAATCTCGGCGCGACCCGGCGCTCGGCGGCGCAGCACAGCCAGTCGCTCCATGCGCTCGTGGCCCATATCCCGGGGCTGAAGGTCGCCCTGCCCTCTTCGGCCTACGAGGCCAAGGGGCTGATGAAGACCGCGATCCGCGACAACAGCCCGGTCGTCATTTTCGAAGACAAGCTGATGTATAACGACAAGGCTCCGGTGCCCGAGGAGGAGTATTACATTCCCTTCGGCGAGGCCAACGTGCTGCGCGAGGGCAGCGACATCACTCTGGTCGCCACCTCGTCGATGGTGCAGGTGGCACAGGCTGCCGCCGAGACGCTGGCCGCGGAGGGCATCTCCGCCGAGGTGATCGACCCGCGCACCATCGTGCCGCTGGATGAGAAGACAATCCTCGACAGCGTGCGCAAGACCAGCCGCGCCATCGTCATCGACGAGGGCCACCAGAGCTACGGCATCACCGGCGAGATCGCCGCGCGCATCTCGGAGAAGGCCTTCTACCATCTCGACGCGCCGGTGCTGCGGATGGGCGCGATGGACGTGCCGGTGCCGTTCTCGCCCGCGCTCGAGGATCTGACCGTGCCGACGGCAGAGGGCGTGGCGCAAGCGGCCCGCCGGCTGGTCCGGCAGGAGGTGAGCGATGCCGCATGAGGTCATCATGCCCGCGCTCGGCATGGCCCAGCAATCGGGCCAACTGGTCGCCTGGCTGAAAGCGCCGGGCGATGCCGTGAAGGCGGGCGAACCCCTGATGGAGGTCGAAACCGACAAGGCCACGATGGAGGTCGAGGCGCAGGCCGACGGCTACCTCGGCGGGCTGCGCGCGAAGGCGGGCGATGACGTGCCCGTGGGCTCCGTGGTCGCGGTGATCGCCGAGACGAAGGAAGCCGCGGAGGCCGAAGCTGGCGGAGAGGTTGCCCAAGACGCACCTGCCGACGAGCCAGCCTCCGG
The DNA here is from genome assembly GCF_002213165.1 of Thioclava sp. F1Mire-8. Classification (NCBI taxonomy): domain Bacteria; kingdom Pseudomonadati; phylum Pseudomonadota; class Alphaproteobacteria; order Rhodobacterales; family Paracoccaceae; genus Thioclava; species Thioclava sp. F1Mire-8. The sequence continues at coordinate 675,253 of NZ_NBNY01000001.1, forward strand.
GTCCGATACCGAGACCGCGAACGACGACGCGCTCCCCGAGGGTGCGGAGGTCATCATGCCCGCGCTTGGCATGGCGCAGGAGACCGGTCAGATCACGACCTGGCTCAAGGAGCCGGGCGACGCGGTGGGTGCCGACGACATTCTCTTCGAGGTCGAGACCGACAAGAGCGCCGTCGAAGTACCTGCCGGTGTCTCGGGCTACCTTGCCGCGATCCTCGCGGACCCCGGCGAGGAAGTTCCGGTCGGCGCGCCGATTGCGATCATTTCGGCGGAGGCGCCCGCGAACCCGGTCCGCCGCAGCCACGCGCAAAAACCGGTCGCGCCCGAGCCTGCCAAGGCAGAAGCCCCGGCGAACAAAGCCACGCCGGAAAAAGAGACCACACCGAAGCCCGCAGCGGCTAGGCCGTCTGCGAAACCCGCGGCAGCCCCCGCGCCCGGCGGTCGCATCCTCGCCTCGCCGAAGGCGAAACGGCTGGCCCGCGAACAAGGGCTCGACCTCGCGCGGCTGGCCGAGGCAGGCATCGCGCAGCCCTACCATGTCTCGGATCTCGAGACGCTGCGCACCCTGCCCGCACCGCAAGCGGCGGCAGCGACGGCTCCGACCGCTCAAGCGCTGCATCTGAGCGCCGAGGTGTCGGCGAAAGGCTTCGCCGCGTTCTGCGACTGGATTGAAGCGGAGACGGGTCAGGCCCCCGATCCGGGCGCGCTGCTCGCCGGTCTCGCGACAGGTGCGACGTTCGCGGGCCCGGTCGCGGTTTCGCGTCACGGGCGCAGCCGCTGCTTTGCCGATCCGGGCCGTCACCCGCTAGGCCAAGCCCCCGAGGCGGAAGAGGATGCCACCCCCGCGCTCCTGATCCGCGATCTGCGCGGCAGCGCGTTGCAGCGGATCTCGCTCGGCGCAGAGGCGCAGCCAGTGCTGACGCTCACCGGCTCCGATCCGCTGACCCTCACGCTCGAGGCCGATCCCGGCCAGCTCGCGCCCGAGACGGCGCTCGACCTGATAACCGGATTTGCCGCGCGGCTGGCCGAGCCGCTGCGCCATCTCCTCTGATACAAGGAACCGGACCGACATGGACCAGACCGACCTCTATATCGACGGCGCGTGGCGCCAGGGCGCGAAAGGCGCCCGCTTCGATGTCATCAACCCCGCGACCGAGGAAGTGCTCGCCTCCGTCGCCTCCGCCGAGATCGAAGACGCGGATGCGGCGCTCGACGCCGCGCAGAAGGCCTTCGTGGACTGGGCGGCGCGCTCGCCCCGCGAACGCTCGGAAATCCTGCGCAAGGCGTTCGAGTTGATGACCGAACGGCTTGATCACTTCGCGCATCTCATCACGCTGGAGAACGGCAAGGCCGGGGCTGACGCGATGGGCGAAGCCCGCTACGCCGCCGAGTTCTTCCGCTGGTTCGCCGAGGAAGCCGTGCGCGCCGACGGGATGATTACCCGCGCCCCCGCCTCCGGCGCGCGGATCGTGGTGCAGCACAAACCGGCGGGCATCGCGGTGCTGGTGACGCCCTGGAACTACCCCGCCGCGATGGGCACCCGCAAGATCGCGCCCGCGCTGGCCGCAGGCTGCCCGGTGATCATCAAGCCCGCCTCCGAGACGCCGCTGACGATGCTCGCGCTGATGCCGCTGCTGGAAGAGGCCGGCGTGCCCAAGGGCCTCGTGAACGTGCTGCCGTCGGAGAATTCCGCGGAGATCGTCGATCACATGCTGCACGATCCGCGGGTGCGCGTCGTGAGCTTCACCGGCTCGACCGGGGTCGGCCGCAAGCTTCTGCGCTCCGCCGCCGATCAGGTGCTGAAACCGGCGATGGAGCTGGGCGGTAACGCGCCGCTGATCGTCTTCGAGGATGCCGATATCGACGTCGCTGTCGAAGGTGCGATGTTGGCCAAGATGCGCAATCTCGGCGAAGCCTGCACCGCAGCGAACCGGTTCTATGTCCACGAGGCGGTGGCCGAGGAATTCACCGCGAAGATGACAGCGGCGATGGGCGCGCTGAAGGTGGGCAACGGCGTCGAGAAGGACGTCGATGTCGGCCCGCTGGTCAACGCCAAGACCCGCGACAAGGTGGCGAGCTTCGTGACCGACGCGCTGGAGCGTGGCGCGGAACTGAAACTCGGCGGCAAGGTCCCGAACGGGCCGGGCTATTTCTACCCGCCGACCGTTCTGACGAAGGTGCCGCAGGATGCCGCATGCGTGCATGACGAAATCTTCGGCCCGGTCGCCGCGATCCAGACCTTCACCGACGAAGAAGACGTGATCGCGCGCGCCAACGACACCGAATACGGGCTCGTGGGCTATGTCTTCACGCAGGACATGGCGCGCGGGATGCGGGTCTGCGAACGGCTCGATTACGGGATGGTCGGGCTCAATCGCGGCCTCGTCAGCGATCCTGCAGCGCCCTTCGGCGGCTCCAAGCAATCGGGTCTCGGCCGCGAAGGCGGGCATGAAGGGATGCTCGAATTCATGGAAACGCAATACATCTCGGCCAGCTGGTGAGGAGGATGCCATGAGCTATGTCGCAAGCCCTTCGGTGCGCAGCTACGCCGCCGAACGCGGGGTGGATCTCGACCGCCTCGCGCAGGAGACCGGGCGCGAGACGCTCGCGCGCGAAGATGTGGATCGCAAGGCCGACGGGGCGGGCTCCGGTGTCGCACCCGGCCCCGCCCCGGATGCCGCGCGCTACTGGGATGTCGATCATGCGGCCTTCGGGCCGGTGACCGAAGACCCACTCTCACGGATCGCCCGGGTCGCCGCCGACAACCTCTCGGCCGCGAATTCGCTGATCCCGCAGGTCACGCATCACGACAGCGCCGACATGCGCGCGGTCGAAGCCTTCCGAAAAGGCCTTCGCGACGAGGCGCGGGACCGTGGCACCCGCCTGACGGCGCTCGCCTTCCATGTGCGGGTTCTGGCGCGCTGTCTGCGCGAATTCCCCCGGTTCAACGCCTCCCTCGACGCAAGCGGCGAGACGCTGGTGCTCAAGGATTACGTCCATGTGGGCATCGCGGTCGACACGCCGAACGGCCTGATGGTTCCGGTGATCCGCGACGCCGACCGCAAGGGGCTTTGGGAAATCGCGGCGGAAATCACCGACCTGTCGCGCAAGGCGCAGGGCCGGAAACTGCGCCCCGAGGAAATGGGCGGCGCCTCGATGACGATCTCCAATCTCGGCGGGATCGGCGGCAGCGCCTTCACCCCGATCGTGAACCCTCCGGAAGTCGCGATCCTCGGCATCACCCGCAGCCAGATCACACCGGTCTGGGAAGGCGAATGGGTGCCGGTGCCGCTTTGCCCGCTCGATCTGAGCTACGATCACCGGGTCATCAACGGCGCCGATGCCGCGCGCTTCCTGTCGCGCTATGCAACACTGATGGCGGATCCGCGCCGGATGCTGATCTGACGGCGGAACGGGGCGCGAAGCATCGCGCCTCGCCGTGGTCGACGTGGCGATCTGCCGCCCCCGCCGGAGACAGCCCGCCGATTACGATTGCCGGGTTAAAGCACAGGTGCCTGCAAAGAGACGCGCGGCCGTTCCTATGGAAGGCCGCGCGTCAAAAGTATGAGCCATCACGAGAGGGCCGGCCTGCTTCATGCGATGCCCCTGGCTCCGGCAGAGACGACTCCCTTATTCGATATCAAGGCCCGGCCGCCCGATAGGCGGCCGGGCATCATGTTCGAAGAGCACAAGCCAATCTTCGCGGACTCGCCATTTCTTCCCGAGACGCGTGGCTGGTAGCTTCAAGCGACGTCCGTTCACCGGGCATCCCTTTTGAATCCGATCTCGGATCGTGCGGGTATGGCGGCGAAACCAAACTGCGAGTTCGTCGGTCTCACAGTAGCGGGGCAGCGGGCCTTCCTGAGACTCAGAACCGATCGATTGATGTTTTTCACACGCCATGTGTTCTGCCTCCCAGGTTCTGGGGGGTTACGGCGAGCAATCCCCTGCACTGAGCCGTCGAGGCATGTTTCGAGTGACGATTTTCCATTTGTTGTCTCCGGCATTTGTGGAAACCGGAATGGAGATGATTAGCTTCCGACATACTGCCAGAAGGACGGCTTCCAGAAGTTCGCTGCGTTTGGTTCAAATGTCTGGTTAGAGCGCGTTGCGGCGGGCTCGGGGGATGCCGGGCGGGAAACGGAATTTCCTTGCGATATCCACGAACGGCCCCAACGGGCAGGCACTGGACTTTCACTATATCGGCCAAAAAAATTGGACTTCATGGTCAGATGGCATTCAATGCATGCGTCATCGGGTATTTGAGTAACGAAGCTATTCTTCTGGCAAACCTGCCCGACGCATTGCGTCGTAGAACTCCTGCCGGTTCTCTACGGCTGATGGTGGAAGCGAGTCGCTCAGTTTGCGAACGGTCAGTCCCGGATACGCTGCGAGCAGCTTTCGATAGGCTTCTTCGGCATCCGCCTGCCGTCCAAGCCGAATATTCAGAGACGCTATGAAACGGTAGGCCCATTCGACGCCAGGAGAGAGGGCCATTCCTCGCTTGAAGTGTTTGAGGCACTCCTCAAAGCGGTCTTCATGGAGATATGTGACACCGCGGCCAAACTCTATGTTGAACAGGAAAGGGTCGAGGGGACTAAGGGCTTCCGCACGATCAAAGCTCAAGCGCGCCTCTTCGGTTTCTCCAAGATAATGACGGTTCCAGCCGCGGCGCATCCAGCCCCAAGCACAATTTGGGTCGATCGCAAGCGCGCGATCTATAAAAGTTCTGCTGAAATCGTGATCCGTTGAAACGAGGTCAACTGCTGCGCCGACAGCCACCATCGAAGGCGCATGTTCACCGACGAATTGGGCAGCCTGCTGCGCCAACCGCAGCGCCTCTGCCTTATCCGCCAAAGGATTGTCTGACCATATGTAGGAGCACTGTTGCGCAAGCGCCCATGCCTTATGCGCCAGAGCAGGTCCATAGTCCGGAGCGATCGAAAGCGCTCTATCGAACAGGTCAATCGCTCGTGCGTTGCTTTTGCGTTGATGGGCCCACATGTGCGGCAGGCCGGTCAAAAACAATTCGTAAGCATTCCGGCTTTCTGGCGGAGTGGTTCTTGCGCGTGCGATCTCGGCATTGCGCAGACTGGGTAAAATCTGCCCCGCGACTTGGCCTGCGACCCTATCCTGCAAGGCGAATAGGTCGTCGAGCCGATCGTCGAAGCGTTCAGTCCAGATTGTGCGACCGTCGCGCCCCTCTACGAGTTGAACTGAGATCCGCACTCTGTCGTCGGCGCGCCTGACGGTCCCCTCAACAACGTAATCAACCCCGAGTCTTTCGGCGACTTGAGGCACATCCAGATGCTCGCCGATAATCGCGATTGCAGATTGGCGGGCGATGACGTGGAACTCATGCACCCGGCCGAGCGCACCAGTAATTTCCTCGACCACCCCGTCGGCAAACATGTCTGTTGCAGCCACTCCGATCTCTTCGAAGGGGAGCACTGCAAGGCTGGGAAGCCGCCTTGCTCTATGAGGGGCGGCTGTAGCTACAGGAGTGGCTGAGCCAGGGCGCTCGGCTTGCCGCATTTCCCGGAGCCAATCTTCGAAACCTTCCGTGGCAAGATCGAACCCTTCGAGAAATACGCCCGAGCCGGACTTGTCGGCGACCACTGCGGTCGGGTCCAGCCAGACGAGTTGTCGGTTCGCGTCAAGAATCCCTTCGGGCAAAACGCGACGCAACACCGACAACTCCTGTCGGAGCGATGCCCGGGCTTGCCGCTCGGATCGGTCCGACCAGAGAAGGTCTGCCAATCGCGCACGCTCGGCCCGCATTTCCGGTTGTTGTGACAGGAAGGCAAGCAGCGCTTGCCCCCTTCGCGACAGGCCCACGAGTTCGAGGCCTGACCCATAATGGGCAGAGAACACTCCGTGAAGGATAAGTGTCAAATGCAGCTGTCCCGTCGACGTAGCCATAATATCTCGCGGTTCTCGAAGCTTCTTACGGTCGTCGCATTCGATTTTACGCGATTTTTACGCTGGAGGGAGAGTTTTGGTGGGCGGCTTTTGCGGGTGTTTTGCGGAAGACTGGCAATCTGGCTTCAGTTTGCCACTTCAGCAGGAGCCCAGAGATGCAAACCCTAAGCGACATTGCCCTCAAAATTCGCCGCCCCAAGGGCTGGATGCACGCCCTCCACTGGATTGTGGAGCAGAATGCCAACTACCGCGCATCGCACAAGTTGCGCTCCATGACCGACGAACGGCTCGAGGACATGGGGATATCACGTGAGGACGCGGATACCGCCTTCTACAAACGCTTCGCGCTCCGCGACGATTGATCCTGTGCCGGGAGGGCGGTGGCATTTCCTTCACGGGTGTCATGCGCGAGCAGTCGCCCTCCAGCACACCTTTATTGCGTTGCAGCCGCGCAATGCATGACTGCTGTCATTAGATGAGAGGTTAATTCAAGCGAGCGGACGCCCGCTGCGCTTGGAGCAAGTGTCTGGTTTGGGATGGGCCGACAAGAGCTAGTCATCCGGGGCTGCTGGGCGTAGCTGATCGCTGCATGTGCACTAAAACATCGGGCGATCGGCCAATTTTCCGAGACTTTGTCTCTGACATGATGACCGTTCCGTATCGCTACCAGTTTATCTGACGCGCTCGACACCTGCGCGCATCAGCGGTGCATTGAAGCATCAACATAACCCCGTTCGACAGCGACGCGTCAGCGATATACCGAGCCTCGAAAAGATAGCATCGGAGCGAACGGATGCAGCTGCAACGAAACTGAATCAGTTCGCATAAGCAAACGCTGTCCAGTTCTGGGTAGTTCATATCCTGTTCACCTTCAGGCCGCGCGCATCGCGCGCGGCCCGCAGGATCAATTAAAGACGTATAATCAGATACTTACCCGATCCGGTAGTTCGGGCTCTCGCGGGTGATCGCCACGTCGTGGACGTGGCTTTCCTTGAGACCCGCGCCGGTGATGCGGACGAAATTGCAGTTCGTGCGCATCTCGGCCACCGTCGCGGAGCCGGTATAGCCCATCGCTGCGCGCAGACCGCCCACGAGCTGGTGGACGACGGCGCCTGCCGGGCCTTTGTAGGGCACCTGCCCCTCGATGCCTTCCGGCACGAGCTTGTCGTTCGCCGCATCCTTCTGGAAGTAGCGATCCGCCGAGCCGCGTGCCATCGCACCCAAGCTGCCCATGCCGCGATAGGATTTGAACGAGCGGCCCTGATAGAGGATCACTTCGCCGGGGCTCTCGTCGGTGCCCGCGATCATCGAGCCGACCATGGCGCAGCTTGCGCCCGCCGCGATGGCTTTCGCGAAATCGCCCGAGAACTTGATGCCGCCATCGGCGATGATCGGCACGTCTCCGGCCGCACTCACGCAATCCATGATTGCTGTCAACTGCGGCACGCCCACGCCCGCGACCATCCGCGTCGTGCAGATCGAACCCGGACCGATGCCGCATTTCACTGCATCCGCGCCCACGTCGATCAGCGCCTTGGTGGCATCTGCCGTCGCCACGTTGCCCGCGATCACCTGAATATCGTTCGACACCTGCTTGATGCGCTTCACCGCGTCGATCACGCCCTGACTATGGCCGTGGGCGGTGTCGACGACGATCAGGTCACAGCCCGCATCGATCAGCGCCTCGGACCGCTCGAAGCCCGCATCGCCGACCGAGGTCGCGGCGGCCACGCGCAGGCGGCCCAGCTCGTCCTTGCAGGCGGTGGGGTTGAGGACAGCCTGCTCGGTGTCGCGCAGCGTCAGCAGGCCGGTCAGCTTGCCCTCGTCATCGGTCACCAGCAGCTTCTCGATCCGGCGCTCGCGCATCATCGCGATCGCTTCGGACCGATCCGCCGGCTCCTGCAGGATCGCGAGGTTGTCGGTGGTCATCATCACCGAGACCGGAGTTTCGTCCTTCTGGGCGAAGCGCATGTCGCGGTTGGTCACGATGCCGACGACGCGGCGGTTTTCATCGACGACCGGGAAGCCGGAGAAACCGTAGCGCTCGGTCAGTGCTTTCGCATCGGCCAGCGTCTGATCCGGGCGCAGCGTGATCGGGTTGTAGACGATGCCGCTCTCGAAACGCTTGACGCGGCGGACCTCGTCGGCTTGCTGCGCGACGGTGAGGTTCTTGTGGATCACGCCCACGCCGCCCGCCTGCGCCATCGCGATCGCCATGCGCGCCTCGGTGACGGTGTCCATCGCGGAGGACAGAAGCGGGATGTTGAGACGGATTTTCTTCGTCACCTGGGTCGAAACATCTGCGGTTGCCGGAAGCACCGAAGAGGCTGCGGGAAGAAGAAGAACGTCGTCGAAGGTGAGCGCCTCGCGAATCTGCATGGGGGGTCTCCAGTGTCCAGATGCGTTTGGCAGTTTGCTGTTTCACGCAATGGACGCGAAGGCAACCCCTCGCGGACGCGGTACGCAGCGGGTGTGCGGAAAGGTCGGCCTGCGTGCGCCGCGCCAAAGGTCTCTGGGCGCGGGGGCGACCAGCCCCCGGGCCGCGCCCGAGCCTCCCCCGGTTGGGCGCATTGGTCATGTCGTCGCGGGCACACTCGACATCCGGGCCTTCACGACAAAGCAGCCGGCCACGTGCGGAGCAAAGCGCCCATCCGAGGCTCGGGGGCCGCCCTTTCGTCTCACGCAATCGCGGCGTTGGTCTTCATCGCAAGCTGCCCCTTCGCCCAAAGTTGCAACACCTTCAGCGCGATCGGTACTACGACCAGCGTCGCCGCCGTCAGCATCAGCGCGCCGGGCAGCGCCCAGACGCCGCCAAGCGCGAGCCAGCACCCCGCCGTGGCTGCGACCGGGAAGGTGAACGCTCCCCAGAGCGGCGAGAAGCCCCCAGCGAGCAGCCAGCGCACCGACACGACCAGTGCCAGCAAATAGCCCGCAGACAGGATCGCCATCGCCTGCGCGATGCCCATCGCGCCGAACCCGCTCGCGACAGTCCCGAGCAGCGCCGCAGGCGCGAGGTGAATGGCGAGTAGCGGGCGCAGCGGCGCGGGAACGCGCTCATGTGCGAATTGTCGCAGCGAGATCATCCAGATCACGACGGCCGACAGCATCGCGACCCAGAACATCACCAGAGCCACGCTATCGAGCCCGAGGATCACGGCCGCCACCGCGCCGACGATCCAGCCCGAGAAGGTCAGCTGCCACGTGGGATTGACGCGGCGCTGCTCGGCCGGGCCGGTCGCGAGCGTGTAGATCACCGCCGCGATCAGCCCCAGATGCACGACGACGCCCAGCCAGAAGACGATCGTTGCCAGCCCGCCATAGGGCGCAAGCGACGCCGCGATCAGATAGATCGTCAGCGTTCCAGCCGCGAGCCCCGCACGCCCGGGCAGCACGCGCAGATCCTCGAACACCACGCCCGGACGCCGCACGATCTTCGCGCCATAGGCAACCAGCGTGAACAGCGCGAGCAAGGTCACCGCGCCCAGAAACAGCTCCGCCAGATCGGGCGGCAGCGCGAATTGCCCCACACCACGCCGCCACGCGATCCCGAGGCCCATCAGCCCCAGCACGGGCGGGAACATCGCGGGCGGGGTGCGGCGAAACAGGCCCTTGGGCGTCATCTTGGGCGGGGCGAAGGACATGCGCTCTCCTCGGGCAATCGGCAAATCATTTCGGTCGCGCAGAAGCTTGCAATATTTCGCGCGTGGCGAAAAGCTGTCGGGGGTGCGACAGGGTGTCTGGAGGCAAGATGGCGGGACATGGGTATGAGGCGGGGCGGCTGAACCTGCCTTTCGTGGGGATTTCGACTTTCGGCAAGCGCGCATACGTGGCCGATTGGGATGCGATCGAGGCGGATGTGGCGGTGATGGGCGCGCCCTTCGATTTCGGCACGCAGTTCCGCCCCGGCGCGCGGTTCGGGCCGCGGGCGGTGCGCGAGGCCTCGACGCTGTTCTCCTTCGGACACGCGGGCGCCTACGACCACGAGGATGACGCGACCTATCTCGGCCCCGAGGTCACCATCGTCGATATCGGCGATGCCGACATCGTCCATACCGACACGGTGAAGAGCCATGCCAATATCGAGGCCGGCGTGCGTGCGATGCTGAAGGCGGGCGCGCTGCCGGTGGTGATCGGCGGCGATCACTCGATCAATATCCCCTGCATCCGCGCCTTCGAGTCCGATTGCGCCGAGAAGGGACCGATCCATATCCTGCAAATCGACGCCCATCTCGATTTCGTGGACGAGCGTCACGGCGTCACCGAAGGCCACGGCAATCCGATGCGCCGCGCCGCCGAGAAGGACTATGTCTCGGGCATCACCGCGCTTGGCATTCGCAACGTCTCTTCCACCGCGAAAGACGGGTATGACGCCGCCCGCGCAATGAGCGACGACTTCCTGAGCGTACGGCAGGTGCGCAAGCTGGGGTCCCAGGGCGTGCTGGCCCGCATCCCGGAAGGCGCACGGATCTATGTCACGATCGATATCGACGGGTTCGACCCCTCGATCGCGCCCGGCACCGGGACGCCGAGCCATGGCGGGTTTCTCTATTACGAGGTGCTGGAGATCCTGCAGGGCGTGGCAAAGCGGCACGAAGTTGTCGGCATCGATCTGGTCGAGGTCGCCCCCGATTACGACCCCAGCGGCTCGACCCCGATCCTCGCAGCGCAGGTGCTGCTGAATTTCCTCGGCTTCATCTTCCACGCGCGACAGTCCAGCGGCGCGTCTGCGGCGGGCTGAGGAGCCTACGGCGGGGATATTTGGATCAAGAGGAAGGGGTTAGCGCGGCAACACCCACATAGTCGCCCCGAGACTGTGCGGCTTGGCGCCGGTGCCCAGTTTGAAGTGCATCCGCCCTGCCCCGTCCTCGCTATCCACCGCACCGAGATCGAGCTGTCGGATCCCGCGCGCCTTCAGCCGCAGCGCGGCCTGCCAGAGCATCAGGTTATGCGCGCCGGACACGCGCCCTTCCGGCCCGGTCCATCCGATGTGATAGCTGGCACCTTCGCCGTGAAGCAGGAAGATGCCGCCCGCGATCCGCTCGCCTTTCGATGTCGCGACGCGCAAGGCGAGAAGGTCGGCGGCGCTGCGATCCGCCCACGCGAGGGTGAAGCTCGACGGCAAGGCGCGGTAACCGCGGGCGCGTTGCTGGGCCGCGTCGGAGGCGAGAAGCCACTCGATCTCGGGCTCGGGCTCCACGCACAGCCCGGCACGCTCTGCTGCCGCCAACCTGTTGCGCCATTTTCCCGCCAAGCCTGCGCGCAGCGTGTGGCCATCGGCGAGCAAGGACCAATGCGCATGGTGGCGCGGGGTGATCAGCGAGATCAGCCCGAACCCGGCCAGCGGGTTATCCGGCGTCGTCAGCACCAGCCCGGCACGGCGCGCGATCCGACGCAGCACTGCGCGCCGGATCCAGATACCGAGCTCCGGCGCAAAGACCGGCCCGCGCGACAGAAGCCACAAACCGCCACGCCCGATCATCTGCGCCAGCGCGACCCGCCTGCCCTGACATGTCGCCTCCAGCCGCAGGCATCGCCGCCCGCGCGCGGCCGCGATCGTTCCATAGAGCGCCGCCTGCTGAACAGCCGGAGGGTGTTCCGGCGCAAGCGCGCGCAACGCACGGTTCCAGCTGTCGTCGGAGCCGGGAAACTGCATGACACGAAGAGGTTTCATCGCTGTCATTAAGGCCGGCTTCACCTAAGTCTGGGTTAATGGAGACGCGAAACGTTTCAACCTTGAGGCGAACATGCCCCGCATTCTCCCCAACGCGCTCCGCAACCTGCGCCAATCACCCAGACCCGCGCGCAAACCGTTGCGCCCCCGCCAGACCGAGGAACCGCGAAACCTGCCAGCGTCGCGCGCGACGCTCTGGAGCGCGCTTTTCATCGCAATCTTCGGCGCGGCCCTCTGGCTCGGCCTTCTCGCGATTCTCAGCTTTTCCAGTGACTTCTGAACGCTTCAGTTCAGAAATTGACGTTCAGGTCACCCTGGAGTGACCGCGAAGACACGGTTTTCCCTGCACAGCTGCAACAGAACGTGACGTCACCGCGATCCCCAGATTGATTTACACCTTCCGGGTGGTAGCGTCGCCAAAAGGAATTCCTTCGAGACGTTAGGATCTCCTTCGGGACACGTTAGGGAAGAGGACAATTATGAAACGTGTGATGACTTCTATGGTCGCCCTCGCGATTGGCGCAGGCGCGGCCCATGCGGGCGGGGTGGAGCGCTCGACGCAATCGGTCGGCATCCTGTTCGAACAGGGGAACTACGGCGAAGTGAGCTTCGGTGCGTTTAACCCGGATGTGTCGGGTACGGTGACGTATGCTCCTGGAGTCGGCGCCGAGTCCGGCGACATGGCGCCGGGTTATGGCACGCTGAGCCTTGGATATAAGCAACAGCTCAACGACCAGTGGGATCTCGCGGTCATTTTTGACCAGCCCGTCGGCGCGAAAGTGCACTATCCCGCGCAGCCTGCCCCTCCCGCAGGCTACCCGGCTGGCGGCTCACAAGCCTCGATCAAATCATCCGCAGTTACTGCGCTCGTCCGCTACAAGATGCCGAGCAATGTCTCGGTTTATGGCGGCCTGCGCAGCGAAAGCGTTAAAGGTAACGTGAACTTGCCGGCCCAAGGCTACACGATGTCCACGTCGGAAGAGACCGATTTCGGCTACGTCGTAGGCGCGGCTTGGGAAAAGCCCGAGATCGCCGCTCGTGTGGCGCTAACCTACAACTCGAAAATCGACCACACGTTCGACGTGACCGAAAACGGCGCGCCGAGCGCCCCCTTCACGACGACGGTTCCGGAATCGGTGAACCTCGAATTCCAGACCGGAATCATGAAGGACACGCTGCTGATGGGCTCGGTGCGCTGGGTGCATTGGAAGCAATTCGACATCACCCCGCTCGGCTACCAGATCGCGACCAAGGGTGACTCGCTCGTGGACTATGCGAACAACACGATCACCTATAATCTCGGCGTGGGTCGGCGCTTCAACGACCAATGGTCGGGCGCGATCATGTTCGGCTATGAGAAGCACCAAGGAGGCATCGTGGGCAACCTCGGTCCGACCGATGGCTTCAAATCTGTCTCGCTGGCGGCAAGCTACCAGGCGACCAGCAACATCAAGATCACCGGCGGCGTGCGCTATGTCGATATTGGCAACGCCAAAACGGAAATCGACCCTTACACCACCGACTTCTCCGGCAATGACGGATGGGGCGCTGGCCTCCGCGTCGGGATCAACTTCTGATCGCAAGGTACTGATAATTCTCGAAAAGCCCCGTCTCGTGCGGGGCTTTTTCTTGGAATATCGACATTGCCGCAAGTTCCGGGTGGTGCGCATCGCTGCCGCCCGCTAGATCGAAGCGATGAAACACGCACCCGCCGCTTTATCCCTCACCCCGCTCGCCTGGGCGCTACTCGCCGCGCTGGCGCTGATCTGGGGCTCGTCCTTCCTGTCAAACCGCGCGGCGCTGGAAGGTGCGGGCGTCTTTACCGTGGTCTTCCTGCGCGTGGCCTCGGGCGCGGTGCTGATCTGGGCCTATGTCGCGCTGCGCCGCCTGCCGGTGCCGCGGCACCCGATCTATCTCGGGCATTTCCTGATCATGGGGCTGTTGAACAACGCCATTCCCTTCTCTCTCATCGTCTGGGGGCAGAAGCATATCGATAGCGGGTTGGCCTCGATCCTGAACGCCTCGACCGCGATCTTCGGGGCGCTGGTCGCGGCGGTGGTCTTCACCGACGAGCGGTTGAGCGCGCGCAAGGCCACTGGAATCGCGGTGGGCTTCGCGGGCGTCGTGGTCGCGATCGGGCCGGATGCGCTGAAGGGGTTCGATCTGACCTCGGCGGGCCAGCTCGCCGTGCTGGGAGCGGCGCTGAGCTATGGTTTCGCGGGCGCCTATGCGCGCTTTGCAATCAGAGGCTTACGGCCCGAAGTTGCAGCAGCCGGGATGCTCACCGGCGGTGCGATCTGGACGCTGCCGATCCTGCTTTTTACCGAAGGCGTGCCGAGCTTCGACTACGCGCCCTCGGTCTGGATCGCGATGCTCTGGCTGGGTGTCGGCTGCTCGGCGCTGGCCTACCTGCTCTATTACCGCATCCTTGCGCTGGCGGGGGCAGCCAATCTCGCCCTCGTCACGCTCTTGATCCCGCCGGTCGCGATCCTCGCAGGCTGGGCGGTCTATGGCGAGCGTCTGGGCTGGGCAGAGGCCTTGGGCTTCGCGATCCTCGCGCTCGGTCTGTTGATCCTGAACCGCCGCCCCAAAACCCCGTGACGTGCGCGCCTTGCCGGGCTACACCGGGGCGAAAGACCTATGGGGACACGATGATCTATTCCAATCGCGCCGAGTGGCTGGCCGCCAAATCGAGGAAGGTTGCCCTGTTCGGCATGTCCGGCCTCGGCAAGACCTGGGCTGCGAACCTGCTGCGCGACGAGGGCTGGTTCCACTACTCCGTCGATTACCGGATCGGCACGCGCTACATGGGCGAATATATCGCCGACAACTTCAAGCGCGAGGCGATGAAGAACCCGTTCCTGGCGGAGCTTCTGCTGTCGGACTCGGTCTATATCGCGTCGAACATCACGTTTGAGAACCTCGCGCCGCTGTCGACCTATCTCGGCAAGCCGGGCGATCCGACCAAGGGCGGGCTGCCCTTCGAGGAATACCTCGAACGCCAGCGCCAGCACCGCAAGGCCGAGATGGACGCGCTTCTCGACACCGCGCATTTCATCGACCGCGCGAAGCAGATTTACGGGATCGAGAATTTCCTGTGCGATTCCGGCGGCTCGATCTGCGAGGTGGTGGACCCCGACGACCCCGAGGATCCGATCCTGACCTCGCTGTCGCAGAACCTGCTGATGGTCTGGATCGAGGGCTCCGAGGCGCACACCGAGGAGCTGATCAAACGCTTCTCGCGCGCGCCGAAGCCGATGTATTATCAGCCCGCGTTTCTGGCCGCGAAATGGGACGAGTATCGCGATCTGAAAGGTGTGGCGGAGACGGAGGTCGACCCCGACGACTTCGTGCGCTGGACCTATGCGCAGGCGCTGGCCCATCGTCAGCCGCGCTATGCGGCGATGGCGAGAAACTGGGGCGTGACGATCCGTGCCGAAGACCTCTACCTTGTCCGCGACGCAAAAGGCTTTACATCGCTGATCGCCGACGCGCTGCCCGCGTGAGCCGCGACACTTCACGCATTACTTTAACTTCACCCTGCAAGAGACTGAGAAACAATGCCGATCAAGCTGCCTGAAAACCTCCCCGCCTTCGACATCCTGTCGCGGGAAGGCGTGATGGTGATGTCGCCCGAGCGCGCATCGCGGCAGGAAATCCGTCCCATCCGGATCGGCCTTCTCAATCTCATGCCGAAGAAGATCCAGACCGAGAACCAGTTCGCACGACTGATCGGGGCGACGCCGCTGCAGATCGACTTCCAGCTGATCCGCATGAGCGAGCATCAGACGAAGAACACCGCCGCCGAGCATATGGAAGAGTTCTACCGTCCCTTCGAAGAGGTCGAGGCCACCGGCGAGAAGTTCGACGGGCTGATCATCACCGGTGCTCCGATCGAACATTTGCCTTTCGAGGAGGTGACCTACTGGGAAGAGCTCAAGCGGATTTTCGACTGGACTCAGACCCATGTCTTTTCGACCTTCGGCGTCTGCTGGGGCGGCATGGCGATGGCCCACTACTTCCACGGCGTGAACAAGCACATGCTCGATCACAAGGCCTTCGGCTGCTTCCGGCATCGCAATTGCGCGCCCGCCTCGCCCTACCTGCGCGGCTTCTCGGACGATCTGCTGATCCCGGTGAGCCGCTGGACCGAGATGCGGCGTGACGAGTTGGAAGCGGCGGGCATGATCACGCTGATCCATTCCGATGAAACCGGGCCCTGTCTGGTCGAAGATCGCGCTCATCGGGCGCTCTACATCTTCAACCATCTGGAATATGACAGCGGCACGCTGAAAGAAGAATACGATCGTGACGTCGCGGCGGGGAAACCGATCAACGTCCCCGCGAATTACTATCCTGAGAACGACCCGAGCCGGGTGCCGACGAACCGGTGGAAGAGCCACGCCCACCTGCTTTACGGCAACTGGATTAACGAGATTTATCAGGAAACTCCGTATGATCTGGCCGAGATTGGTAACTAGCCTCGTCCTCGTGCTGCTCATTCTGGGCGGCGCGACCTGGGGACTCGAGAGCTGGCGCGGCCGGATGGCGGAGCAGCGCTATCCGCCCAACGGCATATTCGTGGACGTTGGGGACCAGCGTGTGCATATGGTCATCAAGGGCGATCACGGCCCGGCGGTCGTGTTGATCCACGGCGCCTCGGGCTCGGCCCGCGATCTGACCTTCGATCTCGCACCGGAACTAGCGAAACGCTATCGCGTCTTCGTGCCCGACCGTCCGGGGTTCGGCTATTCCGATCCGCTGC
Organism: Thioclava sp. F1Mire-8; assembly: GCF_002213165.1. Taxonomy (NCBI): domain Bacteria; kingdom Pseudomonadati; phylum Pseudomonadota; class Alphaproteobacteria; order Rhodobacterales; family Paracoccaceae; genus Thioclava; species Thioclava sp. F1Mire-8. The sequence continues at coordinate 691,611 of NZ_NBNY01000001.1, forward strand.
CGGAGGGGCACGACACGATCGAGGACCAGGCCAAGCTGCTGCAGCAGGCGACGAAGATGGCGGGCGCGGAGAAACCGATCGTGCTCGGCCATTCCTATGGCGGGGCTGTCGCAATTGCCTGGGCGGTATATTTGCCCGGCACGCTCTCGGGTCTGGTGCCGGTCTCCGCTCCTTCGCATAGCTGGGACACCGGGCTGCCGCTTCTTTATCAGATCACGTCGCCGCCACTGGGTCAGGCGATCGCCGTCCCGTTGATTTCGGCCTGGACGCCACCCGCGATCATTCGCTCCGAGGTGGAAGGAGTCTTCGCGCCGCAGGAGATGCCGATCGGCTACATGCGCTGGTTCGGCCCCGGCATGACGCTGCGGGTCGAAACGATGCGGGTGAATGCGCGCCAGCGTGCCGAGCTGAAGCCCGAAATTCAGCAGATGATCCCCCATTATCCCGATCTCGACCTCCCGATCGTCTCTTTGCATGGCACGGCCGACACCATCGTGGGCGAGAAAATCCACGCGGTGCCCTTCACGAAGGAGGTGCCGGGGGCGGAACTGGTCTCGCTAGACGGGATCGGACACATGGTCCCGCATGTCGCGTTGCTCCAGACCGTCGCCGCGGTGGACCGTGTCGCGACGCGCGCTGGCTATGATATCCCGATGAAGGCGGCGGCGGAGTAACCGCCACTCAAGCACTGCAGTCGCGTGAAAAGCGGTCACTCCTGCGGTTTTGCGCGCACGTCACACGCCCGGTATCGCCTGCCTGCCGCTGTGCGGCACCGCTTGCACCGTCCCGGCCCGCGCAGCATACTGCCATGAAACGACAAAAGGCAGATCATGGCCAAGGACAAGAGCGACCCGCCGTTCGATATCCCCTTCGTGGGCGACATCACCCGCTACCTCGAGGAGGAAGCGCCGGATGTCCTGCGCGAGGCGATCGAGAAGGCGGGCAAGGATGACATGCTCTCGCCCTCCTACCCTTACGACGAGGAGATGAAGCGCAAGAAATACGACCGTCACATGGATGCGCTTCAGGTCGAACTGGTCAAGATGTTCTGGGACGCCAAGGAAACCGGCAAGCGGATCGCGGTGATCTTCGAAGGGCGCGACGCGGCGGGCAAAGGCGGCACGATCGGGCGGATGCGGCAGAACCTGAACCCGCGCTCGGCCTATGTCGTGGCGCTGCCGAAGCCCACCGAGACCGAAGCCACGCAATGGTATTTCCAGCGCTATGTCGACTGGCTTCCGGCTGCGGGCCAGATCGCGATGTTCGACCGCTCGTGGTACAACCGCGGCGTGGTGGAGCATGTCTTCGGCTTCTGCACGCCCGAGCAGCGCGAGCATTTCTTCTGCCAGTTGCCCGATTTCGAGAAGATGCTGGTCGATGACGGGATCATCCTCGTGAAGCTCTGGCTCAACGTGGATCGCGCCGAACAGTTGCGCCGTTTTCTCAAGCGCGAGAAGGATCCGCTCAAACAGTGGAAGCTGAGCTGGATCGACGTCGAAGGGCTCAAGCGCTGGGACGCTTATTCCGACGCCATCCAGGAGACGCTGGCGCGCTCCGACAACGCGCATGCGCCCTGGACGGTAATCCGCTCGGACGACAAGAAACGCGCCCGGATTGCCGCGATCCAGACGGTGTTGAACGCGGTCGATTATGCGCATAAGGACCGCGACGCGATCGGCGAGATCGACGGTGAAATCTGCGGTGGCATCGACGTTCTGAATGTCTAAGCAAGGCTATCATCACGGCAACCTGCGTCAGGCGCTCGTAGCCTCCGCGCTGGAGCTGATCGAGGAGAAGGGCCCGACCGGCTTCACGCTCTCGGAAGCGGCGAAACGCGCAGGCGTGACCCCGGCTGCGGTCTATCGCCATTTCGAGGGGCGCGAGGACCTGATCGCGGAATGTGCGCGGCAGGGCTATCTGATCTTCGGCGACCTGCTGGATCACGCGTGGAACGGCGGCAAGCCTTCGGCGCTGGCGGCGTTCTCCGCGGTGGGGCGCGCCTATCTCGCCTTCGCGCGGAAATATCCCGGTCACTACATGGCGATGTTCGAAAGCGGCATATCGCCCAACCGCTCACCCGATCTTGCGGCGGTGGCGCGCAAATCCAGCGACGCGATGGAACGTGCGACGCGCGCCCTGATGGCGCATATGCCGCCGGAAAAGCGCCCGCCCGTCGCGATGGTCGCGGCGCATGTCTGGGCGATGAGCCACGGCGTCGTGGAGCTTTATTCCCGCGAGGGAAATCGCGCGCCCTATGCCCCCGAGGACCTTCTGGAAAGCGGCATCGGCGTCTATCTGCGCGGGCTGGGCCTGATCGCTCCGGATTGAGCCGCCCTGCGCGATCCCGCCGCGTCGCAGCATCATCCGGACAAAGAAAAACGGGCGGAGGTTTCCCCCCGCCCGTCGATATCAGACGATCCGTTCCAGATCAGAACTTGTAGGACGCGGTGAGGTTCAGCGTCGTGGTGTTCAGATCGTTGGTGGTGCCGTCGAAGTTGTTGCCCTTGCGGTAGTCGAGCTCGGTACCGACGGTCCACTTCGGGTTGATGGCATATTTCATGCCGACGCCAACCAGCGGAACGGTGTCGGAGTAGCTGGCGCCCGAATTGTCTTCAGCGTCGACGTAGGACGCACCGAGCGTGCCGTAGAACAGCATGTTGTTGTAGGGCGCCCCGGCGATCATCTTGAGGTCGGTCATCGAGTTGACCTTCGCGCCGGTGGTGTTGTCGTCGATGTTCGCGGCGTTATAAGCCAGCTCGCCACCGAGGACATAGCCGCCGAAGTCGCGCAGGTAACCCGCGTGCAGACCGCCCACGACGCCGTCGCCATCGATCGACTGGTCAGCCTTGCCGTAGCCGAGTTGAGCACCGGCATAGAAGCCGTCCCAGCTGAACTGCGCGGGCGCGACTGCGACCGGGGCCGGGGTGACTTCCGGAGCCGGTGCCGGGGTGGTGTAGCCGCCCGCCATCGCGGCGGAGCCAGCGAGTGCCAGAATGCTCGACGTAACGATGATACGTTTCATGTTTCTCTCTCTCCTGTCTTGGGGGTTCATCCCCCGTTGAGACGTTTTGGATCAGATCCGTTGCCCGGACCTATGCTCATTCAATGCAACGTCAATCGGCTTGGTTCCGGCCATAGGCGGCAGGTTGCCGAAGCTGTCACAAGACGTGATCGGGGCGCCGGATGCTGCAGCCGCAAAATGCATTGGCAACACTGGACAAAGTGGCGGTTCCACTGGTTAATGAACACGCGTTCATTTCGAGGGAGTATCACATGGAGTTGAGCAAAATTCGCGCCATCATCACCGGCGGCGCTTCGGGGCTGGGGGCTGCGACCGCGCGGCACTTCGTTGAGTCGGGCGCGCAGGTAACGCTCTTCGACCGCGACCGGGCGGGCGGCGAGGCTTATGCGGCAGAGATCGGCGCGACCTTCGCCGAGGTCGACGTGACCTCCGAGGACAGCGTCGCCGCCGGGATCGCAGCCGCAGTAGACGCGATGGGCGGCATCGATGTGGCGGTCAATTGCGCCGGTATCGCCACCGGCGAGCGCGTGGTCGGCCGCGACGGGCCGCACCGGCTCGAGAGTTTCGCGCGCACGATCGACATCAACCTCGTGGGCAGCTTCAACGTCGCCCGCCTCGCCGCCGCCGAAATGGCCCGCAACCCCGGCCCCGAGCGTGGCGTGATCATCAACACTGCCTCCATCGCGGCTTTTGACGGCCAGAAGGGCCAGGCAGCCTATGCGGCGTCAAAAGGCGGAATCGTCGCGATGACCCTGCCCCTCGCCCGCGATCTGGCCAGCCAGGGCGTCCGTTGCTGCGCCATCGCGCCGGGCATTTTCGCCACGCCGATGATGAAGGGCCTGCCGCAGGAGGTGCAGGACAGCCTCGCCGCCGAAGTCACCTTCCCGAAGCGGCTCGGTGATCCGTCGGAATACGCCAAACTTGCCGGTTTCATCGTCCAGAGCGGCTATCTGAACGGCGAAGTGATCCGCCTCGACGGGGCGCTCCGGATGCGTTGACCTCACGTTTATGACGGCTTTGCGAAGGATCTGAAAAAATCCTCGAAAAACGGGTTGCAAGGGCGCGCGAGGGCGGCTAAATCCCGCCCTACGAAACGACCCCTGATGCGGAGAGGTGGCAGAGTGGTCGAATGCGGCGGTCTCGAAAACCGTTGTCGGTGAGAGCCGACCCAGGGTTCGAATCCCTGTCTCTCCGCCACTTTCCTTTTTGCATCCTAACGAAAAGCCCAACAAAACAAGGGCTTTCAGCGAAAAGGAAGCGGCCATTCGCCGCCTTGGGTCGGTTTCAGGTTCACACTCAGGTTCACAATCGGGTTCACATTTGCCGCTTGGCAAAACCTCCTCGAGCGGTCAGGATGCGAGCGTTCTGAGAGAGATTCCTCGTGGCCAAGATCAAGCCCTTCCTACGCGAAGGCGTCTATTACTTCCGAAAGCGCGTGCCGCGCCGCTACTCGAGCGTGGAAGCGCGCACCATCATCAATCAGTGCCTATGGACCGACAGCCTCGATATCGCGGATCGCAAGACCCCCGAAGTATGGTCGCGCATGATCGATGGCTGGGAAGCGAAGCTGCGCGGCGAAACCTCCGATGCCGAAGAGCGTATGGAAGCCGCGATGGATTTGGCGCGCACCCGTGGCTATCGCTATGTCCGCGCCGATGAAGTGGCCCGCCTGCCGATCGATGAGGTTCTCAAGCGCGTGGAGAGCATCAAGCGCCCCAATGGCACGATCGACAAGAAAGAGGCCGATGCCGCCCTTGGCCTCGTGGCCCCGCCCGAAATCACGCCTAACCGCGCGTTTGAACTGTTCTATGAGGTCGCCGCCGATAAGCTGGTGGGCAAGAGCCAGGATCAGCTGCGCCGCCACCGTAACCCGCGCATCAAAGCCACCAAGGAGTTCATCGAGGTTTGCGGCGACAAGCCCCTCGGCGAAATCACAACGTCCGACATGTTCGATCTGCGCAACGCGCTGATGGAGCGCGTTCTTCGCCAAGAGATTGCGGCGGATACCGCGAACAAATCCATGACCTACCTCAACGCCATGTGGCGCGAGGTCGCCCGCGCAAAGGGCATCAAGCTGCAATACGAGAATGACGGCCTGATGCTGCGCTCCAATGCCAAGAAGAAGACGCGCCCGCCCTTCTCCGACATATGGATCACTGAGCGCCTACTCGCCCCCGGCGCGCTCGATGGGCTCAACACCGACGCCCGCCTGATCCTTCTCGGCATGATCAATACCGGCTACCGGCCAAGCGAAGGGGCCGGGCTCGATGAGAACGCGATCGTGCTCGAGGCCAAGACGCCTCATATCATCATCCGTCCGGAACCGTGGCGATCACTCAAGAACATCCATAGCGAGCGGACAATCCCGCTGACCGGCATCAGCCTTGAGGCCTTCCGTGAGGCCAAGCAAGGCTTCCCGCGCTATCGCGAGAACAGCGCCACCCTCTCGGCCACGGTGAACAAGTTCCTTGAGGAAAACGGCCTGCTCGAGACGCCCAACCATGTGATGTATTCGCTCAGGCACTCGTTTGAGGATCGGATGCTGCGCGCGAACATTGATGAGCGGATCAGGCGCGACATGCTGGGCCACACGCTCAATCGGGAGCGCTACGGCGACGGCGGCGGCATCGATCACATCGCCACTTTACTCAAAAAAATCGCTGTGTGAGAGCGCGAACTCAACTTTTAAATTCAGCGGTCGGCACAATCGCTTCTCAAAGGTTGCGGGAGATCGCCTCACATGCAAGAATTTGAAAAATACATACTTTTGAGAGGCATAACTTTGGTCGATCCAATTTCATCTGCTGCCACCGTAGCCCTGGGAGCCGGCGCCAAGAAAGCTATCGAAAAGTCGACCCAGAGCCTTCTCGACAATATACCTTTCAAGTTCATAAAAGATAAATACGACACACTTAGATTTGATTTAGACAAGGGACTCCCCGCTTACTTGGAGGGCAATTACGCCAAATGCGAAACTCTCAAAACTCTTCTTAACAGGAATGATCCTATTCCCTTAGATGACTGCTTCGTTGCGCCAGATTTTTCTTGGATGGGAAAAAAGGTTTGCTCAGAGGCTTTCTTGGATCAGGTGAACTCATCTGGTGGCAAAGTTGTAATTACCGGCCTCGCAGGAAGCGGAAAATCCGTCTTCCTCAAATATACCTTTAGGGCGGTCCTTGAAAAAGGATTTTCATTTTATCCAATATTTTTCGAGCTTCGCAACCTTAATAGATACGAGCAAAAAAAGGATTTTCTGCTAACTGCAATATATGAATCCATTCATTCATGCGCCTCGGATTTTACGCGTGCTCAATTCAATCATGGATTACGAAACGGTGCATTCTACTTCCTCTTAGATGGATTTGATGAACTTAACCAAGATATAAGAGACCAAATTTCCGAGGAGATTATCTCGATTGCTCGAAGCTTCCACAAGTGTGCGCTTTTAGTTACGAGTCGTCCCTCAGATGAATTCGTATCTTGGGAAGGATTTAATGAGGCGAAGCTTCTTCCTTTTGATCTTGAAAAAGCCGTATCTTACATCTCTAAACTTCGTTTTGATAGCGATAAAAAAAATGACTTCTTAGCGGATTTGAAAGGAGGTCTCTTCGACAGAAATAGGGATTTTCTTTCAAACCCCCTCTTGTCGGCAATGATGTTGCTAACTTACGATTCGTTTGGAGAAATCCCCGAAAAGCGCCATATTTTCTACGCTAAATGCTTCGATGTACTTGCGAGGGAACACGACGCCTCTAAAGGGCGCTACAAACGCGAACTGTTTTCAGGCCTTGCCATGGACCAGATCGAAAAAGCATTTATGTTTTTTTGCGCAGTATCTTACGTTGAGAGAATTATCTCATTCGATGATGACCAAATGGAAAGATTTGTAAATGACGCGGTCGCAGCATGCGGCCTCGAAGCTCAAACTTCTGAGGTTATTAGAGATTTTCGTGAATCCATTTCGATTATGGAGCGCGTTGGCCTTTTATATGAATTTGCCCATAGGTCATTTCAGGAGTATTTTTATGCTAAATTTGTGATTTCAGATAGAAAACTCTCCCTTGAGCAGAAAATTGGCTGGCTTACGGAGGGTTTCGGCTCAGACGACACTATCGATATGATTGCTGATATGGATAGGACTTACTTTGAAGACGAATTTCTTTTGCCAAATATTAAAAAAATATACCGAAAAGTGGCGGATATTGATCCCGACACCAACCCCGCTGGTATATTATCAAAATTTTTTGGAAGCATTCAAACCTCAAATCACATTAAGGACGACAGCGACCAAGCCAAACCAGTAGTTACTTTTTCCATGGCAGACGATGGCCGTGCAACTTTCTTTCTCCGCCAAGCGCAAATCAGGTATTACCGCAACTATTGCGATAAGTTCGATGAGTGCGATCTTCATCGTAACTTGACAACCAAGGAAGTTGTTGACCTGCTTAGGGCAACGTATGGTGGACAAATTAAGATTCACCATACGAATAATAAGAAACTGGTCGATATAAATGCCAACTATCACGCGCGTCGGATTAAGGAATCGCTTTTCCTGCTATGTGAACACCTTGAAACGAAGCAGGCCAAGAGGAAGGAAGGGCTTGGTTCCTTGATCCGCCGCCACTACACGGAAAATCGCGACAAAAACTGAGCGAAGCCAAGAGTTATAGCGACGGCGACACTTTATCGATGGGTACCTATCTGTCGAGCTAGCTTTTCGGCGGCGCGAGCGCGATCAAGCGCGGCCTCGAGCTTGTTATTCAGATCAACGGCGCGCTGGCGCAGGCGCCTGTTCTCCTGCCGCACCAGAATGGACGTTTCGGCTGCCGCGTCATATTCCCGGCCCAGCGAAGCGATCATCCAATAGGCGCGATCCTCGAGGTTGCCGCCCCGCGAATGGTAAAGCGCCTGCATCAGCTCAGCGCGCGCTTCCTTGTGACATTCCACGAATTTGCGCTCAGACATCAAAAATTTCCTTCAGCGTCTTGTCTGGCGAGCCATGTCGCCGGTCGATTGCGTGGCAACGAAACATGACTTTTCCCGTCGCGCGATTGAGTTCGTAGGTGTGGAAAACGAAGGGGCCGCAGATGTTGGAAAGCACGCGATCAGCCGGGGAAAACGGCTTCTCGAGGCGATGGGGGTTGGTCCTGATGGGATCGCCGGCCCCTCGAGCTGGATCGGAGGACAAGGCGACATGGCCGAGGCCCGGCGATGGCTCGAGCTGCCCGGCATCACCGAGGACGTGGCGATCGCGGAGGTCCGAAGAGTCATGGCGTCCAAGCGCGATACCGGCCCGCCCGGATCATTCAAGTATTTCACCACGGCGATGCAGAGGCTTTCGGGCGAACTCACCGCCGACCAACTCAAAACGATGGAGGCTCGGAATGAGCATACCAACCCTTCACGAGCGGGTAGCTCAACACGTCACACCCGAGGGCGCAGCGCGCATGATAGCTTCCTGCGGGGCTTTCAAAGCGCAGCCGGTGACTTCGACGGCTGAGTTTGATCGGCTCAACGAAATCATGGCGCAGCTCACCCGGCCTGCAACCCGTGAATGGATCGTGGGCCGTATGGCCGCGCTGTTGATCCATTACTACACCGCCGAGCTGCCTGAGCAGGTAAACCGGGCGATCGGGAACGATTGGGCACACGAGCTGAAAGGAAAGCCTGCATGGGCGATTTCCAACGCCTGCCGATGGTGGATGAGCCCGTCAGAATCCGCACGGATCGCCGGGCGTCCCGATCTGACCCTCGAGGCATGGGAGCGCCGCCAGCAGCTCGAGGCCGCTCTCGCCAACGCCTCAACCGAGGAAATCATGCTTGCCCGCGCTCGAGTGCGCGCCGAGCACCAACGGGAAGCAAGCTGAGGAAAATACAGTTTGCTCACCAAACGAGAATCGCGGATCATTTTTCCTGATTTTATCAACCAAGGGCTTTTAGGATGAACGAAAGATACCGCAGCATTCAGATCAGCATCGACGATGAAATTCGCGCCAAGATCGAAAACGCCAAGCAAGCGTTTGATGATTGCGTTCAAACCGTTATGGCGAAGAATGACGTTGATCGTAACGATGCTGAAACCATCATTGCGAGCTGGCTACACGAGTGATCAGTTGAAGCCCCTTTCTGCTCCAAAAGGTGTTCAAGCCTGCAACGGCGAGAACATTTATGAGAAAATCCTTGCGTGGGGATACGTCAGGATCAACGAGGGCGTCACGTTCCAAGACTTCGAGCAATTGTTGATGCAATCAGGCTACGAGGCCCGCAAGCAGAGAAAGTTAGCGCTGTTCCTGGACATGTTTGAACTTCGCGATGTGGGAAGGCCCCCGCGGCATGTTCTGATCGCCGCTGCAGAACGCGGTGATCGGTTCACGCTCACCTTAGATGCGACCTTCAAGCACCTTGAGCGCATCGAGCTGCAAGAGGCACGCGAAGGCTCACGAAATGCGATCTTTTGGGCAGCTGTATCGCTGACCGTATCCGCCCTTATTGGCGCAATCCAAATTGGCATAGCTATGGCCTCGTAGGCCCCGATCCCGCTCGACCCGTGCTCAAGCGATCGATGGCAGACAAGGGGCTAGCCTAGTAGCATCGCTGAAAATCTGGAAGGAATGGCGATGAATGGTAAAGAGGCTATGGGGCTGCATATTGAGTATTCAGCTCGGTTTCATGTCGAGTTCGAACAGCTGATGGAGCAGAAAACCTTTGCGGAGGTTTGGTTTCAGAACTTCGATTTGATAATAGAGGTCGCCGACGCGCCATTCCTGCCGACCCTCAATGCGTGTTTCGGATGGGCGTTTGAGGGTATGGCTCTTGGCCTCTCTCGTCTGTGGGATGGACCGGGTCAATCGCGAAAAGACGGAAGCCACCTACATAGCTTATCAATTCCAGTGCTTGTAACCCATCTTGAAGAAAAGACTTTCTTGGGGTGCCACGGCCTACTGCCTGACCGTGACGATCGCCTAGCATACGACGACCTGTTCAACCGCCCTCTATGTCAACGTCTTAGGGTCGCGCGCACCGAGACGATGGCGCACAGTGTGCAGTTCGGAAAAAGTGCCGATCGGAGAAGGAGCGACATATCCGACAAACGAGAGTTCGACATTGTAAACGGCGATCTTTTGCAGTTCTGCAATGATACGCTGCGGCTCCTTTTTTCACTGAACGATCAGCTGACAATTGAGAAGTGGCGCAAGGGCAAAACTATGCTCGATATGGAACGCGAGTGGCGGCAACGTCATCTGACGTTCATACGCTACTTTGTTTCCGACGCCCACTGATCATGCAGACGAACGCGGCCTCGCGTTGCGCGAAGGAAACAAAAGACTTGTGAGGATATAAATGCCTAGCTACCACGCCTTTATTCGCGAAAAGCTCGTTCAGATTATTGGGGAAGCAAATTCGCCGATGCCACTCTCGGAAATATTTGATCGAATGGAAGGGAGAATTATCGAAGAAAACGGAGCGCTTGGCGATCACGATCTTGAAGTAACCGATCAACATATTGATCCGCGATGGAAAGTCAGAACGCGCTCGATGATAGCGAATATGGCCACCGCAGGTGAGCTCGTGACTCGCATATCGCGTGGCATCTACGCCCCCCTTACGCTTGCGCCAGAGGATATTTCCGACGATGGCGATGCTGATGCGAACGGCGATCAAGCAGGATGGCTGTACGCATTTTCACTACCAATGTCTGTCGGCCTTCTAAAGATTGGACGCACGGCCGATTTGGAAAAAGGATGCAGCAGCACCGGCTCTTGCATGCCAAAGCTCACCTCCCAGACGCACCTTTTCTAGAAGCCGCGTGGCAGGTCAGCAGCGCGGAGGCCGCGGAGGAAGCCGTGCATGGCTTACTTAAGATCCGATCCAAGCACTATCTCGGAACCGGTGCAGGCCGTGAGTGGTTCTGCGCGACCGTTCAGGAGGTGCAAGAAATGCTGGATTTGGCATTTGGGGCCAAAATTCCGCAATTTCCGGTAGGTGCAATCAACGACTTAGATTGATTTGAAAATTTGCACTTCGGCCTCGCAACGCAGCATTTTTGCGCGATCACTGAACGCGGCGACCATAAACTCTCCAACCAGATATCGCGTCGGATTGCCAAGCGAACCCTAACTGTGCGAACGTGTGAACCACATTGTGAACCTCACTAGGCCACTCGCCGATGCCTCTCACCCCGAAACAGGCTGCGTTCTGCGCGGAGTATATCATCGATCTGGATGCGACGAAGGCCACGATCCGGGCGGGCTATTCTGAGCGCACCGCAGGCCAGCAGGGCTATAACCTGCTGCAACGCGAAGACGTGAAGGCAGAGGTTCAGCGGCTCATGACCGAGCGTGCCGAGCGCACGAAGGTGACAGCCGATGAAGTAATAAACGAGCTGGCCGCGATCATGCGCGCCAAGGTATCGGAAATCGTTGGCTACGAGCCGGGCATGACCGTGACCGATGGCGATGTGAGCGTGAAGGTGGAGCGGTTCTTTAACTGGATCGCCGACTGCATCAACGGCGTGCAGGATTTCGCGACCACCTACCAAGACTATCTCGACGTCAACAGCTTCATCGATACGGTGCTGTTCATGGAGTTTGTTGGCGACCTCGATGGGCGGCACAACAACCGGCTGTTCGCCACCCATGACGGCACACGTTGGAGCGCGACGGTCTACGATCTGGATCGCACATTCCAGACCGGTATTTCCGGCAGCGCAACGCCTGGGTTCGGCATCTGGGGGCTGGTGCTTGCGAACCTTCGGGACGAGTGCAATGCGCGCTATGCGGAGCTGCGCAACAACGGCATCTTGTCCCTCAAGACGATCTTCGATCTGGCCACCGCCCTCGATCGGAAAATCGTGGATGACTAGCGCGAAAAGGAGCGCGAGATTTTCCCTGCGACCTACGCTGACAGCCCTTGGTTCTATCCCGGCTTGGGCGGAAGCGCCCTTGTCGACTGGACCAAGGATCGCATGGCATATTGCGATACCCTTTTCAGCTACACTGCGCCAAAAAGGAGCCCTGACTAAGCCATTTTCGGGTTCACACTGCGGTTCACAATCTGGTTCACACGATCAAGCTAAGCAATTGAAAAATATAGATTCAGCTTGTCCAGTGGCGCACTGTCTCTCCGCCACTTTCCCCGGCGAATGAATGTGGGGAAAATATCCAAGAAAATCAGCGTTTAGCTAGCGCAGCTCGGCGCGTGGCCCAGCTCTTTCGGTGAATTTGCCATGCCAGCGGAGCGCTTGCCCTTTTCCCGGCTTCCGAATTTTGGCAAACAGCCGCCCCCTGCGGAAAGTCAGAGGCTCCCGGACCGAAGCCAGTCGCCGCGCCGGCAGCATTGTTCCCGGCGGCAGACGCGGCGCGTCGTCCTCGGACGAACGAAACCGATCCCTCCAAAACCGATTCTCACCGGCGTGTGACAAAACATTGCTCTCAGATGACGGTTTTGTGCACAAATTTTGTGCAGCCACCCCGAAAAATCCACTTCTGAGCTGTGAACCCGCAGGGGTTTCGCAATTTGCGCTTGCCGCCTGAGTCTCACGCTGCAAATTTGGTTCCACATCGGAACAACCCGAACGGCAATTGCGCCTCGCTTTGACACCGCTTTCCTGCGGCAAGTCAGCGGGGCGTTTTGCGTTTTGGATCAGGGGTGCTGCGGGAGCGGATATGAAGAAACGGATCGAACTTGGCCTGCTATATTCCCGCTCGGGGAGCTATTCTCTGATTTCAGAGGCTTGCCGGACCGGGGCGCTGAGCGCGATTGCAGAGATCAACGCGATGCCCGATTTCCCGCTCACCTTTGCTCCGGTCGAGCGCGACCCAGAGGGCAACATCGACGCCTACGGTCCGCTCTGCGAGGAAATTCTGCGAGACAGCGATGCCCGCCACGTGATCGGCTGCGTCACGTCGTGGAGCCGCAAGGAAGTGATCCCGACGCTGGAGAAAGCGGGCGGTACGCTCTGGTACGCGGTGCCCTACGAAGGGTTCGAAGCCTCCGATCATGTCGTCTACACCCATGCCTGCCCGAACCAGCACCTGCTGCCAATGCTCGGCTGGGCCTTCGCCCGGCTGGGACGGCGGGGCTTCCTGACAGGCTCGAATTACATCTGGGGCTGGGAGATGAACCGGCTCGCCCGAGACGTGATCTCGACCGCTAGCGGCGAGGTTCTGGGCGAACGTTATCTGCCGCTCGGCTCGCTTGATGTCGACCGGATGATTGCTGAAATTCGCGCGACCCGGCCCGATTTCATTCTCAACAACCTGATCGGCCCGTCGCAATACGCCTTCCTCGAAGCCTATCACAGGCTCGGTCAGGAGGACGCCCATTTCCGGCCCGAGACCTGCCCGATCCTCTCATGCAATCTGACCGAATGCGAATTGCCCGCGATCCATCCGGGCGCGGCCGAGGGGCTCGTGGCCGCCGGGCCGTATTTCCGCGGCGCGACCGGCTGGCCGCAGGCGCAGCGCAATTTCGGCTCCTCGCATGAAGCGGCCGCTTGGTCCTCGGTCTATCGTCTCGCGCTTCTGCTCTCAGGGCACGAAGACGCCCCGGACCAGAGCCTCGCACAACTCTTGCACGATGCGCCGCAGGGTACCGAGGGCATCGACGCCTCGACCCACCATACCGCCCTGCCCGTCCTGATCGCGCAGGTCGAGAACGGCGCTTTCACCGTTCGCGAGCGGTTCGAAGCCGTCGCGGGCGACCCCTATCTCGCACGGGGTCGCAACGCGGTCTCGCCCGGCGCGCCCCGACTGAAGGTGGTGTCATGAAGCGCAAGATCCGCATCCCCGATCTCGGTGGCGCCCGCGCCTATATCCTGCATCGCCCGCACGCGACCGTGCAGGCGCTCGAACGACAGTTGCGCGCGATCGGACTGACGGTCGTGCATTGCTGGCCCGAACTTCCGGCGGAAGCGCTGTCGGGCGATTTCGTCTTCTTCGACGCGGATCAGGGCTATGACGAGCAATTCCCGTGGAAGCCGGGGCAAAGCCCGATGCCGATGATCGCGCTGATCGGGACCGAAGCGCCGGGCCGGATCGAATGGTCGCTGGAAGCCGGTGCCCATGCGCAGCTCCTCAAACCGGTGGGCGATGGCGGGGTCTATTCAGCGCTGCTGATCGCGCGGCTCGGTTTCGAGGCGCGGGCGCAGCTTTCGGCGGAGATCGCGGATTTGCGTCGCCGCCTCGACGAGCGCCAGACGGTGGTGCGGGCGGTCACTCTGCTGGCCGCGCGGGGAAAGAGTGAGGCGGAGGCCTATGACCAGCTCCGCCAGATGGCGATGGCCTGGCGCGTGAGTTTTGAGGATGCCGCGCGCCGCATCGTCGCCAACCATGACGAACAAAGGAAGACCGATGACCGACGCGACCTTGGCTGAGGGACCGGCCCGACCGCAAAGCGCCTTGCGCCGCCTGATGCGCCGCAAGCTCGCCCTTCTGGGCTTTGCGATCATCGCGATCGTAACGCTTGGCGCGATTTTCGCGCCGTGGATCGCGCCATTCGAGCCGCAGGACCAGATGTTCGACGGGCTGACGCTGGAAGGCGCCCCCATGCCGCCGGGCGAAAAGTTCTGGCTCGGCACCGACCTTCTCGGCCGCGACCTGTTCTCGCGCATCCTTTACGGCGCGCGGACCTCGCTGATCATCGGCGTCGTCGCGAACGGCCTTGCGCTGATTATCGGCACGCTGATCGGCGTGACGGCAGGCTATTTCCGCGGCTGGATCGGTGCGGTGCTGATGCGCTTCACCGACTTGATGATGGCCTTCCCGGCGCTGCTGCTGGCGATCTGCCTCGCCGCTATCTTCACGCCGTCGCTGTGGATCGTCGCGATGGTGATCGCGCTGGTGAACTGGGTGCAGACGGCGCGCGTGGTCTTCACCGAGACCTCCGCGCTGGCCGAGCGTGAATTCGTCGCCGCCGAGCGGACCCTCGGCGCGGGCACGGTGCGTATCCTGTTCCGCCACATCCTGCCGCATCTGGTGCCGATGATCATCGTCTGGGGCACGCTGGGGATTTCGACCACGGTGCTGCTGGAGGCGACGCTGAGCTATCTCGGCGTGGGGGTTCAGCCCCCGACGCCAAGCTGGGGCAACATCATCTTCGAGAACCAGACCTATTTCCAGGCGGCCCCTTGGCTCGTCTTCATCCCGGGCGCCGCGATCCTGCTGCTGGCGCTGTCCTTCAACCTCGTGGGCGACGCATTGCGCGACGTGCTCGACCCGACGCAGAGAGGGCGTGACTGATGCTGGCCTATCTGATCCGACGCCTGATCCAGGCTGCCCTGATCCTTCTCGGCGTTTCCTTCATCACATTCTTCCTGCTCTTCGTGCTGCCGGCCGACCCGGTGCGTCAGATCGCGGGCCGCTCGGCCACGCCCGAAACGGTTGCCAATATCCGCCACCAGCTGGGCCTCGATCAGCCCTTCATCGTGCAATACTGGCGTTACCTGACCGGGTTGTTCCAGGGCGATATGGGCCGCAGCTACCTGCAGAAGACCGAGGTCGCGACGCTGGTCGCCGCGCGTCTGCCCGCGACGCTCCTGCTGATGCTGGGCGCGATCGTCGCCGAACTGATCATGGGGCTCACGCTGGGCATCGTCGCTGCGATCCGCCGCGGCGGCGCGCTCGACCAGTCGCTGATGATCACTTCGTTCGTCGCGGTCTCGGCGCCGCAATTCGTGGTCGGCCTGCTTCTGCTCTATGTCTTCGCGGTCAAGCTGAGCTGGTTCCCGATCGGTGGCTACGGCAGCTTCTCAAACCTCGTGCTGCCGGCGCTGACCCTCGGGATCATGGGCTCGGGCTGGTACAGCCGGATGATGCGCTCCTCGATGATCGACGTGCTGCGCTCGGACTATATCCGTACCGCCCGCGCCAAGGGTCTGCGCCGCTTCCGGGTGCTGGCGCTGCACGCGATGCCGAACGCGATCCTGCCGATCATCGCGATGATCGGGATCGATATCGGCATCTTCATGTCCGGCATCGTCGTCGTGGAAAGCGTCTTTGGCTGGCCCGGCATCGGGCAGCTCGCCTGGCAGGCGATCCAGCGCGTCGACATCCCGATCATCATGGGCGTCACGCTCGTATCCGCCTGCGCGATCGTGCTGGGCAACCTGCTGGCCGACCTGATCACACCTTTCATCGATCCGCGCATCAAGCTGCGCTGATCGCAACCAGAGCCCCGGAGGAACCGGGCCCCTCGACTAACGTCCAACGGAGAAAGAGAGACAAAATGAGCTTGATGAGAAAGATGCTCGTGACGAGCACCCTCGCGGTGTCGCTGGGCTTCGGCAGCTTTGCCGCGGCGGCGGACTACACCCCCGACCCGAACGCCAAGGAAGGCGGCGATATCGTCATCACCTACAAGGATGACGTGGCCACGCTGGACCCGGCGATCGGTTATGATTGGCAGAACTGGTCGATGATCAAATCGATCTTCGACGGGCTGATGGATTACGTTCCCGGCACCACCGAGCTGCGCCCCGGCCTCGCCGAGAGCTACGAGATCTCGGATGACGGCACGGTCTTCACCTTCCACCTGCGCAAGGGCGTAAAGTTCCACAACGGTCGCGAAATGACCGCCGAAGACGTGAAATACTCGCTCGACCGCGTGACCACGCCCGCGACCCAGTCGCCCGGCGCAGGCTTCTTCGGCTCGATCAAGGGCTATGACGCGATGGCGGACGGCTCGGCCACGAGCCTCGAAGGCGTGACCGTCGTCGATCCCTACACCGTCAAGATCGAGCTGTCGCGCGCCGACGCGACCTTCCTGCACGTGATGGCGCTGAACTTCGCCTCGGTCGTGCCGAAGGAAGCGGTCGACGAATACGGCACCGATTTCGGCAAGCATCCCGTGGGCACCGGCGCGTTCAAGCTCGCCGACTGGACGATCGGCCAGCAGCTCGTGTTCCAGAAGAACGCCGATTACTGGCGCGAGGGCATCCCCTATCTCGACACCATCACCTTCGAGGTCGGCCAAGAGCCGATCGTGGCCCTGCTGCGCCTGCAGAAGGGTGAGGTGGACGTGCCCGGCGATGGCATCCCGCCGGCGAAGTTCAACGAGGTGATGAACAATCCCGACGAGGCCAAGCGCGTCGTCATGGGCGGCCAGCTGCATACCGGCTACATCACGCTGAACACCCAGATGGCGCCCTTCGACAAGGTCGAGGTGCGTCGGGCGATGAACATGGCGATCAACAAGGATCGCATCGTGCAGATGATCAACGGTCGCGCCACGCCCGCGAACCAGCCGCTGCCGCCGTCGATGCCGGGCTATACCAAGGATTACGAAGGCTACCCCTTCGATCAGGAAAAGGCCAAGCAGATGCTCGCGGATGCGGGCTATCCCGACGGCTTCGAGACCGAGCTCTACGTGATGAACACCGATCCGAACCCGCGTATCGCTCAGGCGATCCAGCAGGACCTGTCGCAGATCGGCGTGAAGGTCGACATCAAGGCGCTGGCGCAGGCCAACGTGATCGAAGCGGGCGGCACGCCGAAAACCGCGCCGATGATCTGGTCGGGCGGCATGGCGTGGATCGCCGACTTCCCCGATCCGTCCAACTTCTACGGGCCGATCCTGGGTTGCGCGGGTGCGGTCGAGGGCGGCTGGAACTGGTCGTGGTACTGCAACAAGGAACTCGACGCGATGGCGACCGAGGCGGACTCGATCACCGACCCGGCCAAGCAGGACGAACGCCTGCAGAAATGGTCCGACGTTTACATGAAGGTCATGGAAGACGCGCCGTGGGTGCCGGTGTTCAACGAGAACCGCTACACCATGAAGTCGAGCCGTATGGGCGGCGAAGATGCGCTCTATGTCGACCCGGTCTCGATCCCCGTGAACTACGACTACGTGTACGTGACGGAGTAAGCGCGCATGTGCAAAGCCTGTGACTATACGATCCACGGCGCACAGCACCATTTCGGCTGGGACAACTCGCTTGTCCCGGCCGAGACGGTGGCCCCGGGATCGACCATCGAATTCCATTGCCACGACAGCTCGGCCGGACAGCTCGGACCGTCCTCGACCGTGGAAGACGTCAAGACGCTCGATTTCGGCAAGATCAATCCGGTCTCCGGCCCGATCTATGTCGAAGGCGCGAAACCCGGTGACGTGCTAAAGGTCACCATCGACAGCTTCACCCCGCGCGAGCAGGAAGGCTCCGCCTGGGGTTGGACCGCCAACATTCCGGGCTTCGGCCTGCTGGCGGATCAGTTCGAGGATCCGGCGCTGACGATCTGGAAATACGACGCCGCCTCGCCCGACAAGGCGCTTTGGGGCAGCGAAGGCAAGGTGGGTCTCAAACCGTTTTGCGGCACGATCGGCGTCGCCCCGGCAGAAGCCGGCCCGCATTCCATCGTCCCGCCGCGCCGCGTGGGCGGGAATCTCGACATTCGCGATCTGGCGGCGGGCACCACGCTCTACCTGCCGGTCGAGGTCGAGGGCGCGCTGTTCTCCGTGGGCGACACCCATGCCGCCCAAGGCGATGGCGAGGTCTGCGGCACCGCGATCGAAAGCCCGATGAACTGCGTGCTCAACTTCGACCTGATCAAGAACGAGACGCTGAAATTCCCGCGCTTCACCACGCCGGGGCCGGTCACGCGCCACCTCGACACGGCGGGCTACGAGGTCACGACGGGCATCGGCCCGGACCTGATGTCGGGCGCGCGCGATGCGGTCTCGGGCATGATCGACCTTCTGTGCGCACAGCGCGGCATGTCGGCGGTCGACGCCTATATGCTGGTTTCGACCTGTGGCGATCTGCGCATCTCCGAGATCGTCGATATGCCCAACTGGGTCGTCAGCTTCTACTTCCCGAGAAACGTGTTCGAATGATCGAAATGCAACAAACGAAAGCCGGGGCCGTCATGGCCCCGGAGCCCGCCCAGCCGGTGCTCGCCGTCGAAGGTCTCACGATCTCGGTGCGCTCGGAGGGGCGCGAGCGCGCGTTGGTCAGCGATCTGAGCTTCACGCTCGCACGCGGCGAGACCATCGCCATCGCGGGCGAGAGCGGGTCGGGCAAGTCGCTGACCTCTCTGGCCATCATGGGTCTGTTGCCGCCCCCTGCCCTTCGGGTCAGTTCCGGCGCCATCCGCTTCCATGACGAAGACCTGACGCGCCTGCCCGAGGGCCGGATGCGCGCAATTCGCGGCAACCGCATCGCGATGATCTTCCAGGAGCCGATGACGTCGCTCAACCCGGTGCTGACGATCGGCTTGCAACTCTCCGAAGCGATCCGCGCGCATGAGCCGGTCTCGAAGCCAGAGGCTCGGACCCGTGCGCTTGAGGCACTGCGGCGTGTGCGCATCTCCGAACCCGAGCGTCGCATGACGCAATATCCGCACGAGCTGTCCGGCGGCATGCGGCAGCGCGTGATGATCGCGATGGCGCTGGCGCTGCGCCCCGACGTGCTGATCGCCGATGAGCCCACGACCGCGCTCGACGTGACGGTGCAGCGCGAGGTGCTCGACCTGCTGCGCGATCTGCAGGACGAGATGGGCACGGCGATCATCCTGATCACCCACGACATGGGCGTCGTCGCCGAGATGGCCGAGCGGGTCATCGTCATGAAGCAGGGTCAGGCGGTCGAGACCGGCCCTGTCTCGCAGATTTTCACCGCCCCGCGCGAGGCCTATACGCAGGACCTGCTGGCCGCGGTACCGCGCATGGGCGACGGCAGCGGCGCTGCGGGCGCGTCGCCGGATGCCAAACCCGTGGCGCGGTTGCGCGACGTGAAGGTGCATTTCGACATACGCGGCGGTATCCTGTCGCAGGTCACGCACCGGGTGCACGCGGTCGAGGGTGTCAGCTTCGATATCATGGAGGGCGAGACCTTCTCGCTCGTGGGTGAAAGCGGCTGCGGCAAATCCACCATCGCGAAGGCGCTGACCGGCCTCGTGCCGCATCAGGGCCGCATCGAGGTCGCAGGCCACACGATGGGCAGTTTGAGCGGCGCGAAGATGAAGGAGATGCGCCGCGACGTGCAGATCGTTTTTCAGGACCCGATGGCCGCGCTAGATCCGCGGATGCGGGTGGGCGATCTGGTAGCCGAGCCGCTGGTGATCCATGGCATCGGTACCCCCGAGGAGCAACGCGAGAAGGTCGCGGCGCTGTTCGAACGCGTCGGCCTCACCCGCGATCAGCTCGACCGCTATCCGCACGAGTTCTCGGGCGGCCAGCGCCAGCGGATCTGCATCGCCCGCGCGCTGGCGCTGCAGCCCAAACTGATCGTGGCGGATGAAAGCGTCTCGGCGCTGGATGTGTCGGTGCAGGCACGGGTGCTGGACCTGCTCGAGGCGCTGAAGCGCGAGTTCGGCATCGCGTACCTGTTCATCAGCCATGACATGGCCGTGGTCGAGAACATATCGGACCGGATCGCGGTGATGTATATGGGACAAATCGTAGAGATGGGCACGCGGGCGCAGATCTTCGGCGCACCGCAGCACCCCTACACGAAGCGCCTGATGGCCGCCGTGCCGATCCCCGACCCCGACAAGGTGCGCGAACCCATTCCGCGCCTCTCCGGCGAGGTTCCCAGCCCGGTCTACAAGCTGGGCACCGGCCCGCAGCGGCTCACGCTGCGCGATGTTGGCGACGGACACCTGGTGGCGGATGGTGATCTCCCCGCGATGCCCTCCGACACCGCGGCCGAATAAGCGCGAACAGCCAACAGATAAACGAAAACACCGCGGCGCTGTTCGGCGCCGCGGTGTTCTATTTGGCAGATCGGTGGCCTTCGTTCCCGAAGCGGCTTTACGTCTCGACGCCGATCCGTTCGTGGCGAAGCGTCGCCTCCGTAGCTTTCGCATGGCTGGCGATCTCTTCCATCGGTGCGAACCAGACGTCGCCCGTCGCCACGGCGCGTTCCAGCAGCCGTTCCATCTCGCGCCAGCGCGCCAACCGGCCCGTCAGGAACGGGTGGAGCACCGGCATCCAGAACCCGCCCGCCTCGTGCATCGCGTCGAACTCCTCGGCGAAGGCGCGGATGCCATCGGAGGGCGCACGGATCGGCATCAGGTAGTCGATCTCGCCGAAATGCGCGAAGGGCGGCCAGTCATCGGTGCCCCAATGCGGCGGCATCTCGATCAGGCTGCCTTTCGGGGTTTCGACGCGGTAGGGCAACTCGTCGGCCATCATCGAGCTGTCATAGAGAAACCCGTGCTCGATCAACCGGTTCAGCATCGCGGGCGTGAAGGAATAGACCGGCGCGCGATAGCCGCGCGGCTTGCGGCCCGTCATCGAGACATGAACCTCCAGCGCGCGCTCGAACAGCTCCGCCTCGCGTTCGTCGGAATGTTCCATCGGGTCTTCGTGCATCCACGAATGGTGCCCGATTTCGTGCCCTGCCTTCAGGATCGCCTCGACCGTCGCGGGATAATTCTGCATCACCCAGGCGGGCATGAAGAAGGTCTGCGTGAGGCCCAGACGGCGATAGGTCTCGAGGATGCGCGGCACCGCGACCGTCGGCCCGTAGCGACCCATCGAAATCGGCTGCAGGCGCAGCTCGGCATCGTCAGGACGGGCGGTGCGGATCAGCGAATCCGCGTCGATATCGAAGGTCACGCAGGCGGCGCAGCGCTTGCCCTCGGGCCAGGTGATCGGGTTGAGAAACATGTCACTCTCCGCTCAGGAAGGATCGGCGGACACCGGGAGCGTCACCGAGAACAGCGCCACGATATCGTTGCGCAGCCAGGTCTCGATATCGTCCCGGCGCGCGGCGTCGGTGGAAATGAACTGGATGAAACGGGCGTTCTGCAGCTGGAACAGCGCGCGGCCCAGGTGGAGCGGGTTGAGATCGGCACTGAGCCGGCCGTCCCGCTGCATCGCCTCGATCCGGCGCACCAGCACCGAGGCAAGCTGTTCGTCGAGCTTGAAATAGGCCTTGGACAGCTGCGTGCCCGCCTCGATCGTGACCGCAGCGATGACCTGACGCCAGATTTCCTTCTCCAGCGTCTGCATCGCGTGTTCCATGATCTCATGCGCGAAGGCGAGCGTCAGCTCGACGAGATCGGCCTCTTTCCCGGGCAACCTGGCGTCGAGCCGTTCCAAGAGCTGCTTGTCGCTCTCGATGACCAGCGCAAGCAGCACCCCCGCCTTGGTTCCGTAGTAGTTGTGGACAGTCACCCCCGAGACGCCCGCGGCGACCGCGATCGCCTCGATCGTCGTCTTGTCATAGCCCTTTTCGCGAAAAAGCTCTTTGGCCGATGTCACGATGCGGTTGCGACGGTCTTGTTTTTGTTGGGCGCGCAGGTTGCTCACAAGGTCCTCCTAGGGTTGCGAACAGTTGTCTGCGATGGCTCGTTTTTGGTCAAGACAAAATTTTTATTGCATAAAAGTTTTTATCTCATAAAGTTTTCTTCACAAGATCAAGAATCCATACCAACAGCGAGGTCCGCTTATGCGCTCCGTTCTCAAAATCGCCGCCGCCTCCGCGGTCGCCCTCTCCGCGGGCAGCCTCTCCGCTGCCGCCGCTGAAACCGTCAATGTCGGGGTCTGCGTCTCCTGGCCGGGCTATGCCATGCTCGAAGTCGCCAAGGAGCAGAACCTGATCCCCGATTACGATCTCAACATCACGATCTTCGAAGATCCGCTGGGCGGGCATGCCGCCCTCGCCGCGGGTCAGATCGACGTCTATGGTTGCACCGCCGATTACACGCCGCTGGTCGTGGATCGCGGCACCGACGTGGTGAACGTGGCTCAGCTCAACCCCTCCTACGGGGTCGATCACGTCATTCTCGCACCGGACACCGAGCCCGCCGACCTGCCGGGCAAGAAGGTCGCGGCCCCGCAGGCTTATATCGGCCAGCTGCTGATGGGGATCTGGCTCGATTCCGAGGGCATCACCCCCGATCAGGTGGAATGGGTGAACCTCAACGCCGATGAAGCCGTCGGTCCGATGATGTCGGGCGACCTGTCCGCCGCCTACATGTACGAGCCGTGGATTTCCAAGGTGCTCGAGGCGAAACCGGGCGCGCGCTCCATCGTCGACACCTCCGATCCGGAAATGCTCAAGACCGGGATCTTCATGGACGCGCTCTACATGAACAAGAAGTTCATCGCCGATAACCGCGAGGCGGCGCTGGCGGTACTGAAGGCGCGCTGGGATGGTCTGGCCTACTGGAACCAGCATACCGAAGAGGCCAACAAGATGATCGCCTCCTTCCTGCAATGGCCCGCCGAGGATGTCGGCTACGTTATCGGCACCAACGGCAAGTCCTTCGAGGGCGGCATCTACATGATGGATTTCGACGAGTCTGCCCGGCTCTGCGGCGTGCTCGACGGCGAAGGCCCGCTTGGCATGGCCAACGGCTCGATGGTCGACTCGATCGCGATGACCAATGACTGGTGGATCAAACTCGGCCTGATGGAAAACAAGGTCGATGCGTCGAAGGGCGTCGACTGCTCGCTGATGGGCGATCTGGTCAAGTCCGGCTACCGCCAGAGCCTGACCGCACACTAACACACGCGGGAAGCGCCACGTCCCGGCGCTTCCCTTCCCCCAAGCCGGAGCATCTGCCTTGAGCGCCCGACCCACTCCCTTTCTCCAGCTGCGCAAGCCCGTGAACCGCCGTCAGAAGCTGCTTTCCGCGCTCGCCGTCTGGGTGCTGTTCTTCGGCATCTGGATCGTCGCCTCGGCCAGCGGTCTGGTGAACCCGCTTCTCGTCCCAGCCCCGCATCAGGTCTTCGCGACCACCTTCGATCTGTTCTTCAGTCGCGGGTTCAGCAGCGATGTCCTGATCTCCATCAGCCGCGTGCTGATCGCCTTCGCGCTGGCCAGCGCCGTGGCTGTGCCGCTGGGCGTGATGATGGGCTCCTTCCCCGCGATCGAGGCGTTCTTCGCCCCCTTCGTTTCCGCCTGGCGCTATCTGCCCGCGCCGTCCTTCATCCCGATCCTGCTAATGTGGTTCGGCACCGGCGAGGCCCCTAAACTGGCGCTGCTGTTCCTCGGGGTGATCTTCTTCCTGATCACGCTGATCATGGATCACACCAAGAACGTCCGCGAGGAACTCGTCGAGACTGCCCTCACGCTAGGCGCACCGCGCCGCAAGGTCGTGGCTCGCGTGATCTTCCCCGCCGTTCTGCCCGATATCGTGACCGCGATGCGCCAGATGCTGGCGATGACCTGGACCTATCTGGTGATCGCCGAGATCGTCGCCTCCACCACCGGCATCGGCGCGATGATGATGCGCGCGCGACGTTTCCTGAAGACCGATGAAATCCTGTCGGGAATCATCGTGATCGGGGTGCTGGGCCTGCTGTTCGACCTCGCCTTCTCCGCCCTGCATCGCTGGGCCTTCCCTTATCTGAGAAAGAGCTGAGCATGGCTGCCGAAACCGCATTGGAAATCCGCGAAATCACGAAGGAATTCGAGCTGTCGGGCGGGCGCAAGCTGGTCGCCGTCGAGGGCGCGGGCTTCACCGTCGAACGCAACTCCATCTGCGTCCTTCTCGGCCCGTCGGGCTGCGGGAAATCGACGATCCTGCGCATGATCGCGGGGCTCGAGACCCCGAGCGGCGGCGAGATCGTCATCGGCGGTCGTCGCGTAGAGGGACCGGGCCGCGACCGGGGCATGGTCTTTCAGGCCTATACCTCCTTCGACTGGCTGACGGTGCGCAAGAATGTCGAGTTCGGGATGCAGATCAACGGCGTCCCGGCCGCCGAGCGCCGCGAACGCGCGGAGCGATTCATCAATCTCGTAGGCCTCGGGAAATTCGCCGAAGCCTACCCGTCGCAACTCTCGGGCGGGATGCGTCAGCGCGTCGCCATCGCGCGCACGCTCGCCAATGACCCCGAGGTCTTGCTGATGGACGAGCCGTTCGGCGCACTCGATGCCGAGACCCGTTGGCTGATGCAGGAGCTGATGATCGACGTCGCTGAGAAGACCAACACGACGATGGTGATCGTCACCCACGATCTGGAGGAGGCGATTTTCCTCGCCGACAAGATCGTCTTTCTCTCGAGCCATCCGGGCCGGGTGAAAGAGGTGATCGTGCCCGAATTCAAGCAGGGCGCGCGGATCGCCGACAAGGAAAAAGCCGTGAAACTGGAAGGCTACTCCGACCTGGAGGGGCATCTGATGCGGCTGATGAGAGAGGAAGGACGCGGCAAGGAATGAGTGTGACATTCGACTTCACCGGAAAGACCGTTCTGGTCACAGGCGCATCGAGCGGGATCGGCTATGGCATCGCCGAAGGGTTTGCCCGCGCCGGCGCCGACCTGATCATCCTGTCAGAGACCGACGCGATCTATGAGGCCGCCGAGAGCCTGCCCGGCAAGGTCCGCGCGATCCGCTGCGACATCGCCGAGGCGGAGATGGTGACCGAGGCGCTGGCCGATATCGAACGCGTCGATGTGCTGGTGAACAATGCGGGGCTCGAGCGCCCCACACCGCTCACCGGCGACAATCCCACGGGCAACGCGATGTTCGAGCGGATCGTGGCGATCAACGTGACCGGCACGCAGAACGTGACCGACGCGCTGATCTCGCGCATTCCCGAGGGCGGGCGCATCGTGATCACCGCCTCGATCTGGGCGCGCACCGCCGTACCGGGCTTCTCGGCCTACGTCGCCAGCAAACACGCCCTTCTGGGGCTGACCCGGACATGGGCGCAGGAGCTGGGCCCCCGCGGCATCCGCGTCAACGCGATCTGCCCCGGCTGGGTGAAAACCGGGCCGGCGGCCAATTCGCTGCGGGAGCTGGCCGAGTCCAGCGGGCGCAGCGAGGCCGAGGTCGAGGCCGAGATCATGGCCGCGCAAGCCATCGACGGGCTGATGGTGCCCGCCGACATGGCCGATCCGTATATGTTCCTCGCGTCCGAGGCTGGCGCGAATATCACCGGTCAGGCGCTCAACGTCGACCGCGGCGAGGTCATGTCATGAGCCTCGACGGTAAAGTCGCACTGGTCACCGGCGGCTCGCGCGGGATCGGGCGCGCCATCTCGCTGGCGCTGGCGGCACAAGGCGCGAAAGTCGCGTTCTGCCATCCCGACGATGCGCAGGCGCGCGAAACGCTCGCCGAACTTCAAAAGCTGACCGAGGCGGAATCCCTGCCCGCCGACGTCTCCGACGAGGCGCAGGTCGAGGGGATGTTCGACGCCGTCAAGTCGCGGTTCGGGCGGATCGACATCCTCGTGAACAACGCGGGGATCCTGCGCGAAAGCCCGATTGCCGAGACGAAGATAGACGAGTTCGACCGCGTGATCGCGGTGAACCTGCGCGGCACATTCCTCGCCGCCCGTGCCTTCGTGCGCAGGGCCGAGGAAGGCCGGATCATCAATATCGCGAGCGATCTGGGTTTTCTCGGGCGCGAGGAAATGTCCGCCTATACCGCCTCTAAGGGCGGGATCATCGCGCTCACCCGGACCCTCGCGCGCGAACTGGCACCGAAAATCCTTGTCAACGCCATCGCGCCGGGCTCGATCGAGACCGACATGACGAGCCCCGCCTCGATGAGCCCCGAACAGCTGGCAATCGACATGGCGACGCCCCTCGCCCGGTTCGGCCAGCCCGAGGATATCGCCGCGATGGCCTGCTATCTCGCGGGCCCGCAGAGCAATTTCATCACCGGTCAATGCTTCGGCGTGAACGGTGGCAGCGTCATGACCTGACAGGAGCGACCCCATGTCCAGCGATCCCTTTTTCCACCCCGTTTCCGGCTTCGATCTGCCCCGCTTCGCGGGCGTGCCGACCTTCATGCGCCTGCCGCATGTGCCGCTCGACGATCCGCGCCTGAGCGACGTGCAGATCGGTCTGATCGGCAGCCCGTGGGACTCCGGCACCACCAACCGTCCCGGCCCGCGCCACGGCCCGCGCCAGTTGCGCGATCTCTCGACGATGATCCGGGCGCAGAACGGCGCGACCGGCGTGCGCCCCTTCGAGATGGTCAACTGCGCCGATCTCGGCGATGTCTCCCCGAACCCCGCCGACATTCAGGACGCGATGGACCGGATCACCCGGTTTTTCGAGACGGTCCGCGAGCATGGAATCCGCCCGCTCACCGCAGGCGGCGACCACCTCAATTCGCTGCCGATCCTGCGCGCGTTGGGCAAGCCCGAGCCGCTCGGCATGGTACATTTCGACAGCCATACCGACCTCTTCCACAGCTATTTCGGCGGCACCATGTACACGCATGGCACGCCCTTCCGCCGTGCCATCGAAGAAGGGCTGCTCGACCCGAAACGCGTGGTGCAGATCGGTATTCGCGGCTCCACCTATGATAGCGAAGATCGCGATTTTGCCGACAGCGTAGGCGTGCGCGTGATCCCGATCGAGGAGTTCCACGCCCGCGGCGTCGAGGATGTGATGACCGAGGCGCGTGAGATCGTCGGATCCAAGCCCACCTATCTCTCCTACGATATCGACTTCATCGACCCGGCTTTCGCGCCCGGAACGGGCACGCCAGAAGTGGGAGGCCCGAATTCCTATCAGGCGTTGCAGGTGATCCGTCTGCTCGACGGGGTGGATATCGTAGGCGCCGATCTCGTCGAGGTCTCCCCGCCCTTCGACCCTTCCGGCGCTACCGCCTTCCTCGGCGTCTCGGTGATGTTCGAGATCCTGTGCCAGATGGCCGTGACCATGACGCGCGGGTAACCGCGACCGCCCCCATCCTGCCCTGTCCTGTCCCGGCATTTCGCAGGCCGCCCTTCACATTCCGGAGGACGGTCTGCGATGATCGCGGGACCGGCTCACCCCACCCAGCGCATCGCGTTCGCGCGGGTGCGATAAACCGGGGTCATATTGTTGGCGAGGCTCGCAGCGAGGTCGAGATCGGCGCTCAGCAAACTGGCGACCTCCTGCAGCGCGAGGCCGAGATAGCGCGCGATCTCTTGTGGAGAGAGGCCGAGATCGCGCAACGCCGAGACCTCCAACGTGCGGTCCGGTCCCGTTTTCCGAAGCCGCACTCCGGTCGGGCCGACCGTGTCGTCCGGTCTGGCGCGCGCGCCCGGCAGCGGCCACGGAACGGTCTCCGGCGCGAGGCCATCGTCCCGCGACCTTCGCGGCTGCGGCAGAAGGTCAGAACTGTTCTCGGGGGTGATCCAACGAAACATCCGCACACTCCTTCGAGCTTGGCTATGACGCCTCCCAGCTAAAACCAATCCGGCCAGCCGCGCCATTGACCGCCGTCAATGCGAAACCCGCAAACCCTCTCGGACGGTCTGTCTGGGCGGGGTTTCGCCCATTTCTCGCAGAGGTTTGCGACAGGCGCGAGACAGGGTCACAGTTGCGCGAAAAAATTTGGTCAAAGCGCCGGAGAGTTTGGCCGCCCCGGCCCCTGGGTGCGTCAAACGTGACGAAAGGCCATCGTCCGACGCGCGATGTCGATGTTTTCACATCGGAAATCACACGACAACGATGACCCTTCGATCGATGGAGCTCTCCGTGTCGGGGCGGACCGGCCACCGGGCCGCAGCGCGCAGCGTATCCGTATGGCGATCTCCGTATCGACTCCTCGCATCGATTTCGGAAGTCTGCGCGCGATCCGCGCGACCTGCATTGACCAGCGACAATCGCGCGGCAGGTGCCTTCATTCCTGCAAGGTGGCGACATGCTCCGCGATCGCCAGCACCCGGCCCCGGATCACCGCCTCGGTTCCGAAACGCCCGACCAACGGCTCCAGCTCGTTGCGGAACAGCGCGCCGAAGACCGGCATCGGCCCGCCATGCCCGCGCACTTCCGTCCGCCCGTCGAGGATCTGGATAACCTTGAGCAGCGGGAACGTCCCGTCGTTGGCCGCAGACAACCCGGTCAGCGCGGGAATGTCCTGAATGAAGGCCTCTGCGAGCGGGCCGTCACCCTGCCCCTTCATGCCGTGACAGGCGGCACAATTGTCCGCATAAAGCTGCGCGCCCATCTCGTCGGACGTCATGGCGTCCTGAGCCGCGAGCGGTCCCGCCGCGCCGATCAAGACGAGAGCGAGCAGGAAAGGTCGAACCTGAGTCATTTGATATCCTCCCATATCGGTGGCCCAGCTTTCCCGCGGCGCGGTGCAGCGGCATTGTCCGCCGTCAATTCGGAGGCGCTGGCGGGGCGCGCCTGGTCCTACGCGCAGATAGCCGAGCCCCGCACCGGCGCCTTCGCTACGCCGCGATTGACGCCCGATAATGGCGCCTGCTCCGCGCTGGGGCATCATTTGGCATTCGCGGAAGGCTCGGGGTGACCACGCTCGGTCGCCCCGGTCGAAGAGCATTTCGCGAATCCCGTCGGCCACCATGCGCCCCTCCCCGAGGCGTGGCCGGCGGGACCGAATTCATCGGCGTGGCGGTCTCTCTCCGCCGGCTTCTATCCCCTATGCTCCGCGCAACAATATTGCGCACAACGCCGCTCAAATTTCATAAATTAACATTTCTCTACAATTCACCGCCTGACAGATGCCCTCCGACACGGCAAGATTCCTCTCGTCACGCAGGTGACCGTTGCCCGCGAACTGCCACCGACCGGGCGACCCAAGGGGGAGGGAAACATGTCAAGTATTCAGCCGATACGGCCGCAATTCGACGCGAAATGCGACGACTGCACGGCGCGCCAGACAGGGCTCTGCAGCGCTTTCGATCGTGACGCGCTACTCGACTTCGCCCGGCGCAGCTACCGCGAAACCTATCGCCAAGGGGCCGAGATCGCGGCACAGGGCGAAGCGGCGGACCGGATCGGGATCGTCGCATCCGGGCTCGTGAAACTCGTCGTTCTGACCGAAGGCGGCGACGAACACGTTCTGCAGATTCTGCGCACGGGTCACCTGATCGGCGACCCCGAACGCGAGGTGAACGGGTTCTCGAGCGAGGCCGCCACCGAGACCACGATCTGCTGGATGCCGCGCCAGACCTGGCACGGTTTTCTGCAGTCACATCCGCAAATCTTCCGGGGCTTCCTGTCGGCGCTGAACCGCCAATTCGAAGAATTGCAGATGAGCGTGGTGAAGATGCGCGGGCGCAGTACGGTGCAGCGGCTCGCGCTCTGGCTCGTGGAGCAGTTGCCCGGCGCGACCGAGGGCAGCACGCCGCAAATCCGCATCGTGCTGACCCGGCGCGATCTGGCCTCGCTGTTGGACATGACAGTGGAGACCCTGTGCCGCGCGCTGCACCAGATCGAGGAGCGCGGCGCAATCCGCCTGCTTGCGCCCGATCACCTCGCCGTCACCGATCTCGGGCGGTTGCGGCGACTTGCCAAGTTCCAGAACGAGCGGATCGGCGCGGCCCTTGCAGAACCCGCTCCCGCGCCGCGCCTGTCGGACTTCGACCGAGGGGCGATGGGCGGGAAAGCCGCGGCCATGCGTAGCGGCGCGGGACAAGCGCCCAAAGGCTCGCTGGCTGCCGCGTTTCCCGGGACGCGGCGCTAGGCAACCGCCCCGGGCCAAGGCGGGTTTCGCCACGCGCGCATTGATCTCCATCAATGCACGCGCCTGCCCCTGCGGCAAAGCTCGGGGAGCCGACATCAACTCCGGAGGAGGCTCCGATGCCCAGCTCGACCGACGCGACCGCGTACACCAATGCGGGCTACGCCGAACTGCTGAAACGCCTGCTTCCACCCGACGGACCGGACCCTGCGCTGCTTGGCCCCTTCGTCGCGATGCAGATGCAGGCGGCGGATCGGACGTTGCAGTTCAACCAGGAATGGCTGCGCTTCACCACCGATCGGATCACCTGTGACCGCGCCCTGCTCGCCAATCTCGCCAATCCCGGCGATCCGGCGGCCATCGCCGCCGCGTGGTCGGAATTCGTCTCGGGCGCGATCGACGACTATTCCGCGCTCTATCGCCGCCTCTGGGGACAGGTCGCCGAGGAAATGACGGCGGCTGTGTTCGACACGCAAAAACAGGCGCAGGAGCTTTTCGTAAGCTCTCTGCGGGTCGCGGGCTCCGGAGAGAAGCGTCACGCGACGCCCGTATGAGAGCCCGCGGCAGCGGTTGGCGCGGCACGGGACGCGTGGTGCCAAGCGCGCAAGGAGTGGCGTCGATGGCAAATTCCGAGGAGTGCAGGCCCGACCCGAGACCGGGCCACGGCGCTGCGGCGCTCGCCGAGGATCTGGAGGGCGTGATCGACCTGATACCGGTTCCGGTCGCGGTGTTCGACACCGAGATGCGGTTCGTCGCGGCTTCGGCGGCGTTTCTGGCGGCCTACGGGGGCGATATCGCACATGCCGTCGGGTCGGACCATGACGCGTTGCTGCCTTGGCTGCCCGCCGCCTGCCGCGACGCGCGCGGCAAAGCGCTGGCGGGCGAAACCGTGCAGTGCGACGAGAGCCGCACGATGCGTCCCGATGGCCGCGAGGCGTGGACCCGCTGGACCGTCGCACCGCTGCGCCGCGCAGGACAAGTCGCGGGGATCATCCTGATCATCGAGGACATCAGCGCCGAAAAGGAATTTCAACAGCTGACGGACCTGCGCGCGGAAGAGATCATCGAGGCGATGAAAGCCGCGGGAATTGCGTTCTTCGAGATGGATTTCGACCGCGACACGCTCGTCGCGACGGAGCCCGCCCGGCAACTCCTCGAGACGCAGGAGGTGCCCGACAGCTTCGACACGTGGATCGCCCTCGCCGCGCCCGAGGATCGTGTGCGTCTGAAAGAGGCGCATCGCGCGGCGATCGACCCCACGGGCAGCCGGAAATTCTCCATCGAGTTCAAGCTCGCCCGCAGCGCCGAGCCCAAGGTAATCGAATTGCGCGGGAACATCCGCTTCGACGAGAGCGCCGACCCGCCCCGCCCGGTCGGCGCTATCGGCGCAATCCTCGACCGGACCGAGCGCGCTCGGATCGCGGCGGCGATGGTGCGCGGGCAGCGGATGGAAACCGTAGGCCGGATGGCGGGGCTGATCGCGCATGATTTCAATAATCTTCTGACCGTCATCCTGTCCAATCTGGAGCTGGCGGCGCGCACCGAGATGGCCGATCTCGCGCGCGGGCATCTCGAACGCGCCATCGACGCGACGCGGATCGGCGCGGGGTTCAACCAGCGGCTGCTGGCGCTCGCGGGGGCGCGGACGCCCAAACCGGTGCGCTTCGGCCTCGATGCGCAACTCGCAGAGACATGGACGCTTCTCGAGCGGGTGCTCGGAGAACAGGTGCATCTGCGTCTCTTGCCGGGCGCGGATCGAGGCCAGATCTACATGGATCGCGGGGAACTGGACGGAGCGCTGCTCAATCTCGTCATCAATGCTCGCGATGCGATTTCGGCGGCTGGCACCATCACGATCCGGACCGGCAGCGCGCAGCTCGACGTGCAGCAGGCAGGCGAAATCGAAGGCGCGCGCCCGGGCAGGTTCCTGACGGTTAGCGTGAGCGATACCGGCCACGGCATGACGCCGGATGTGCGGCGGCAGGCGCTCGATCCGTTCTTCACCACCAAGGATGCGCGGGTCGGGAACGGGCTCGGGCTGACGAGCGTCGCGAGTTCGGTGGCGCGGGCGGGCGGTTTTCTCGACATCGACAGCGCCCCCGGTGAGGGCACGACGATCACGCTCTATCTTCCCGAGGTCGACGGGGATCCCATGCTCGCCGCAGCCGAAGATCGCGACGCGCTGCGGATGGGTGACGGTCAACTCGTGCTCGTGGTCGAGGACGATCCGCTGGTGCGCGAGACGGTTCTCGACCGGCTGGAAGCCTTGGGATACGCGGTGATCGAGGCCGGGAATGCGCATCAGGCGCTGGAGCAGATCGAGGCGGGCGAGCCGGTGGATCTGCTGTTTTCCGACGTCGTCCTGCCCGGCAGTTGCTCGGGCTTCGACCTGGTCGATCGGGTGCGCGCCCGAGACCCCCGATTGCCGGTGCTTCTGACTTCGGGGCACGCATCGGAGAAATTCGCCGGGCGTCCGAAGGTCGAGCGAGAGATCGAATTGCTCACGAAACCCTATTCGCTCTCGACGTTGAGCGCAGCCGTCGCGCGCGCGCTCAACCCCGACGCGCCTCCTGGTTGATCTGCCCGGTGAAGACATAGCCCACGCCGCGCACCGAGCGGATCATCCGGGGCGACGCGTCTCCCGGTTCGATCTTGCGCCGCAGCCGGGCGATATGGGTGTCGATGGTGCGGTCGTAGGGCGACCAGTCGCGCCCGTGCAGAGCCCGGTTGATATCGTCGCGCGAGAGCACCTGCGCCGGGCGGCTGAGAAACAGCTCGAGCAGTTTCGTCTCGGTCCCGGTCAGGTCCTCGCGGCGCCCGTCGCGATGCTCGATCACACCCCGACGCAGGTCGATGCTGCTGTGATCGATATGGAGCCGGTCGACCGGCACGGCCCGCGTCCGGTATCCCTCGAGCACGCGGCGGATGCGGATCACCACTTCGCGCGCGGCAAAGGGTTTGACGATATAGTCGTCCGCCCCCGCCTCCAGCCCGCGTACCCGGTCTAGCGGCTGACCATATCCCGTGATGAAGACGACCGGAATGTTTCTGCGCCCGCGCAGAACCCGGGCCAAGGCAAACCCGTCATCGGCGCCGAGCCCCAGATCGAGCGTCACGAGGTCGATGCCGCCCGTTTCGATCTCGCGCAACATGCCGGCCGCGTCTTGCGCCTCGCGCACCGCCCAGCCTTCCGCCTCGAGACACTCCCGCAGCGCCGCACGCACGGCGGCATCATCTTCGACGATAAGAATTGTCTGCCGTTCCACAGGCGCCTCCTCCGAAGGTACGCCATGATCCCTTCGCCCTGCCGGTTCTGTCTTTGACCGTGATCAAGCGACGAAACGGGGCGCGGGCAATTAACCTTGAGCGCCGCGTGATCATCGGCCCCTCGCCAAAGCCGTTGAGCCGGTCGGAGCCCTGGCGCGAGACATGTCGGAAAATAACCGATAGGACGGGACGCGAGTATACGGCCGTCGTGTGCGAGGGAACTCGGCCCCAGAATGCGCAGCGCGCGCTTCCGATGTGGAAACGCGCGCTACTCCCCCCAACAGACCTGCAAGCAGTGTCGTTTTATCGACCCCAACCGCCCGCGCGGCCTGCACCCGTGCCCATGCCGCCAACTCTCAATTGCGTCGCTCCATCAGCAGGGCGACCAGCAGCCCGGTCCCCACCATCCCCAGCAGCACCCCGGCCCACGGCACGGGATGGCTGCGCACGCTGCGGCGCAGGTCGTGCTGCGCCTCGGTGAGCGCCTCGCGCATCTCGAAGACCGCGTCGCGGGCATCTTCCACGAACTCGTGGCCGCGCCGCGTCGCTTCGGCGCCAAGATCGCTGGCCCGCAACCGGCCATGACGACGCAGCGCCTGCGCCAGTTCCGTCACATCCTCGCGCAGATCTTCGAGATCGGAGCGGATCGCCTCGACTGCCAGACGCTCGTGTTCCTCGATATCGGCGCGGTCGGGCGTGTCTTCGCTGGAGGACTTGGCCATGACACTTCTCCTCTGATCGGGTTCGACTCCGTGCGGCAGGGTCAGGATGCGAAGCCGCGAGGCGGCGCGCATTGATCGCTGTCACTGCAAAATGCAAATGCGCGGGTCACGTCACCTTCAGCGCCTCCTGCAGTTTTTCGCGGAACTGGTTCGGCGAAAGGCTCGCAAGGTTAGAGCGGATTTCGCGGCTCACGCGCGCCGCGAGGGAATCGGGCATCGCCTCGCGCATCGCACCGAGCATGCGTGGCGGCGCGACGAGGACGAGCGTGTCGAACTCTCCCTCCCCGAGGCTGCGTTCGAGGCGGCCGCTCAGATCGCGGGCGAAGGCGAGTTCCTGAACATGGCTCGGATCACCATGCGGCGCCATCGCGGCCCGCCGCCCGGGCGATCCGATCGCGAAACTGCGCCCGGCCCGGTCGCGGTCTCGGTCGCGCGGGCGTGCATGTGGCGATTCAAGCTCGAAGACCAGCGCATGGCCCTCGGCATCGGCTAGCACATGCGCGCTGGCAGAGTTCATCACCACGATCCATTCGATTTTCTTCGGCTGGGGCATCGGCTCACCTATTTCGAAAACAGCACCGGCAGATGGGAAGTCTCCAACAGGCGCGTCGTCACCGCGCCGATCACGAAATCATAGAGGCGCGAATGACCGAACGCGCCGACGGCGATCAGCTCGGCGCCGCGTTCGCGCGCGGTATGCAGCAACTCGTCGCCCGCCTCCGACGTCGTTTTCATCCGGTCGAGAAGCGTCACGTCATATCCGCGCCGGTCGAGCGCCGTCGCCAGATCGTCGCGCAGATCGTCGACCGCCTGCCGCTCTCCCCCGGAGGGCGACACCGAGAGCAGATCGATCCGCGCACCGCTGGCCGCAAGATAGAGCATGTCATGCGCCGCACGCATCGCCTCGCGGCTGCAGGAAACACCGAGAAGAACGTGCCGCGCGGGCCGCTCCAGCTTTGCGGTCTCGCTCACCACCAGCACCGGACGTCCGGTCTGGCGGATCAGTTGCTCCTGCAGACGGATGTCGCTCGCGCGGCCGGCATGGGGCGGCACCCGCGCAGAGACGACCAGATCGGCGGCGCGGCAGCTATCTACGAGGAAGTCGACCAGCGCGTCGCGCGTGTCGACCGGGCTGCGGAACTCTCCCTGCACATCCTCCGCCGTCAGCGCGTGCTCGAAGGTCTCCCGGATCGCGGCGGCCTCCTTGCGCTGCCAGTCGAGGAATTCGGGGTAGATAATCGGATCGCTCGCCAGATCGCCCCCCAACAGCGGCAGCGGCTCGACGCCATGCACCCCGATCAGATGGGCGTTGAAACCGCGACACAACCCGGCCGTCATCGGGGCGAGCCATCGGGCGTCGTCGGTCTCGAGAAAGGCGGCGGCAACGGTGCGCGGAATCATCTTCGGGCTCCTGAGTGGCTGGCATCGCGCCGAGACTGCGCCGCTGCGGGCGATGCGGCATTGATCGCGCGCAACGTCGGAGCGGTTCGGAACCATCGGTCCGCCGCGCCCCCTATGCGCGCCGTCAATGCGCAAGCCGCACCGGTCGTGACAGCTTCGATGGCGTTCTACCAAGACACTTCGCATGGGAGATCCAGCATGACACCACAAGCCACCGAGATCGGCGTCAAGCACGAGAGCGCCCCGCCGACCAGCAAGCCCCCGAGCGCCGAAACACCGGCGAAACCTCCAGCCTCCAGCGCCGCCCCGCCCGCGCGGGGGCGCGATGTCTTCGCGATGCTGCGTTCCGAGATCGACCGCCTGTTCGACGACTTTGCGCGTCCCGGAGCCGGATGGCCGCGCGCCCTGACCCTGCCGTCGGGCTTCGGCGACCTTTCGCTCTCCGCGCCCGCGATGGATTTCGTCGCGAATGACGGGAGCTACGAGCTGCGCGTCGACATGCCCGGGCTCAAGCCCGAGGAGATCGAGCTCAAGCTCGACGACGGACGCCTGAAGATCCGCGGAGAAAGCTCCAGCAAGCGCGAGACGCATGAGGGCGATTACGTCGTGCAGGAGCGGAGCTCCGGCAGGCTCGAACGCACGATCACCTTGCCGCGCGGGGTCGATCCAGACCGCATCGACGCGGTTCTGAGCGACGGGGTTCTGACCGTGACCCTGCCGAAAACCACCGAAGCGCGCGAGAAAGACCGCCGCATC
Source organism: Thioclava sp. F1Mire-8 (assembly GCF_002213165.1). NCBI lineage: Bacteria > Pseudomonadati > Pseudomonadota > Alphaproteobacteria > Rhodobacterales > Paracoccaceae > Thioclava > Thioclava sp. F1Mire-8. The sequence continues at coordinate 728,104 of NZ_NBNY01000001.1, forward strand.
GCGGTCAAGGCGCAATAATTGCGCATGACCGGAGGCTTGCCCCGTGCGCCGCAACCGTTCGGCGCGCGGGGCCGCCCCAAATCTGGAAGGACAATCCTGCTGATCGCGGAATATCTCGCGAGTATCCAAAGCTGAGGCGGTGTCTTCAGTACTTCGACCGGGAGGTTCGACCGATGAAAGTGACCGGCCTGAGCGCCATCGACCACGCCCCGCAAATCGTGGCGGAATGGCTCAACGATCTAGAATATCGTCTGGACAACAAGGATCGCAGCCACGCCTATCTGCTGCTGCGTACCACCTTGCATGCGATCCGCGATTTCCTGACCACCGCGGAAGCGGCCGATCTCGGGGCGCAGCTTCCAGTGTTGCTGCGCGGCATCTACTATGACGGTTTCGTGCCCTCCCGCCAGCCCGCGCATCCGCGCAATCGCGATGCCTTCGTGGCGAGGGTCACGGAGGCGTTCGCAGACCGCCCGCTCGACGATCCCGAAGCGGAGGTGGCGGCGGTGTTCGATCTGTTGCACGAGCGGATTTCCGAGGGCGAATACCGGCAGGTGACGCAGGCGATGCGTCATTCGTTGCGCAGCCTCCTGGCCTGATCGCGCCGCTGGGCCGCTATGCCGGATCCTTGCCCAAGGGGCGCGCCCGCGCCTTCGCGAGAATTTGCGTGACCTCGGCGTCCGGCACCTGATCGAAATAGGTGTAATAGGCCCCGACCGCTCCGAAGAATTCCACCTCGAGCGGGCAGACCACGCGGTCGGCCTCGGTGCGGATCGCCTCCAAGGCGTCGGTGGCGCCGACCGGGGTCGCACAGACCAGCTCGGCTGGACCGGCGGCGCGCACTGCCCGCAAGGCCGCGCGCATCGTGGCCCCCGTGGCCACCCCATCATCCACGAGGATCGCGACCCGCCCGGCCAGCGGCAGCCCCGGGGCCCCGTAAAGCTTGATCCGGTCCGCGATCACCTCGCGTTCGCGGGCTGCGAGACGCTCCAGCGTCGCCGCGTCGCAGCCGGTGGCGCGGATCACGTCCGCGTTGCGCACGATCACCTCGCCGCGAAGACCCGCGATCGCTGCAAGCGCCACTTCGGGATTGCTGGGCGCGCCGAGCTTGCGCACGAAAACGAGGTCCAGCGGCAGATCGAGACGCTCCGCGATCTCCCACGCGATCGGCACCCCACCGCGCGGCAGGGCAAGCACCACCGCGTCGCGCCCGCGATAGGCGTCGAGCTTTCGGGCGAGGATGATCCCCGCCTCCCTCCGGTCGGTGTAACCTTCGAAATCGGACATCCGGATGAGCCTCTGCAGGGGCGTATTCGACCGTAAGCCTGCCGTGCCCTCCGGCCCGTGGCATTGATTTCGAACAACGAGGGCGGATTTGTTTTCGCTCTGCTGGGTCTTGCGCAGCCCGCGCCCGGCGCAAAGAATTTCGGGACGATCTCGCGCGGGGCCCTAAGTCGATTTGAAACGCAGACCGCCCCGCCCTCACCGCGGGCCCGACAGGAGGAGACCATCGTCATGAGTTTGAAAGATAACCGCATTCTCGTCGTCGGCGGTTCGTCCGGCATCGGCTTCGGCGTAGCGCAGGCGGCGCTCGCGCGCGGCGCGCAGGTGACCATCGCCTCACGCTCGGCTCAGAAGATCGAGGATGCCTGCAAACGGCTGGGCGGCAACGTCGCGGGCGTCACGCTCGATACCGGCGACGCCGCCGCGCTGGAGGCGTTTTTCGCGGAGCGCGAAGCGTGGGAACATGTCTACTGCTCGGCAGCCAGCACCAAGGTCGCGGCGGTGAAGGAGTTGCCGCTGGAGGACGCGCAGGCCTCGTTCGAGTCGAAGTTCTGGGGCGCTTATCGGCTCGCTCGTGCGGCGAAGATCGGCCACGGCGGCTCGCTCACCTTCACCTCGGGCTTTCTGTCGCAGCGGCCCAAGGCGGGCGCGGCGATCCAGGGCGCGATCAATGCCGGCCTCGAGGGGCTGACCCGTGGCCTCGCGCTGGAATTCGCGCCGGTGCGGGTTAACTGCATCTCTCCCGGGCTGGTGAAAACCGAGATGTACGAGACCCTTGAAGGCGACAGCCGCCGCGCGATGTTCGACAATGCCGCGGACCGCCTTCCTGCGGGTCGCGTGGGCCTGCCCGAACATATCGCGATTCAGGCGCTCGCCCTGATGGACAACCCTTACATGACCGGCACCACCGTCTTCGTCGAAGGTGGCGGGCTGCTGGTCTGAGCAAGCGAAAGGACCTCCCATGAAACGCACAGCTCTCGGAACGACCGGCTTCGAGATCGCCCCCATCGTCTTCGGCGGCAATGTCTTCGGCTGGACGCTCGACGAGGTCGCAAGCTTCCGCATTCTCGACGCTTTCATCGACCACGGCTTCGACGCGATCGACACCGCCGATGTCTATTCGAAATGGGCCGAGGGCAATGCGGGCGGCGAGTCCGAGACGGTTCTTGGCCGCTGGTTCGACGCACGCCCCGGAATGCGCGACAAGGTGAAGCTGTTCACCAAGGTCGGCTCGGATATGGGCGGCCCGGGCGAGAAAGGCCTCGGCGCGGAGTGGATTTCCAAAGCCATCGACCGGTCGCTGGCGCGGCTGCGCACCGATCACGTCGATCTCTATTTCTCGCATTGGCCCGATGACAGCGTGAGCCATGCCGAGACGCTGGGCGCCTATGACAAGCTTCTCAAAGCGGGCAAGATCGGCGCGATCGGAGCGTCGAATTACGATGCCGCCATGCTGAAAGCGGCGCTGGAGACTGCCGATAGCGAGGGGCTGCCGCGCTATCAGGTGATCCAGCCGGAATATAACCTTTATGACCGCGAGGCTTTCGACGGGCCGTTGCGCGATCTCTGTGTCAGCGAGACTATCGGGGTGGTCACCTATTTCTCGCTCGCCGCCGGGTTCCTGTCGGGCAAGTATCGCTCGAAAGCCGATCTGGAAGGCCGCAAGCGCGGCGGGATGGTCGAGAAATACCTCACCGATCGCGGCATGGCGCTTCTCGACGTGCTCGAAGACGTGGCGAGCCAGAAAGGCGCGAAACCCGCCGAGGTGGCCATCGCCTGGCTGATCAACCGGGAGGGCGTCAGCGCCCCGATCGCCAGCGCTACCAGCATCGAGCAGGTGGAAAGCTTCGCGAAGGCCGCGGAGATGACGCTCAGCGACGAAGAGATGCGCCGCCTCACAGACGCGGGCGCCTGATCGCCTTCTTTCGGGTGGCCCGCCGGGCCGCCCGCTTCTCCCCTCCTGCCCGGACGCCGTTCACATGTATGAAACCGTTTTGCTGATCGTCGCGGCGCTGGTCGTCGGCATGTCGAAGGGAGGGCTTTCGTCCGCTGCGGCCATCGCGGTGCCAATGCTCGCGCTGTTCATGAACCCGGTGAAGGCGGCAGCCACGCTACTGCCGGTCTATATCGTGACCGACTGGGTGGGCGTCTGGCTCTACCGTCACCATTTTTCCAGGCGGAACCTGTTCATTCTCGTGCCCGCGATGCTTGCCGGCGTCGCCATCGCGACCGTGATCACGCCCTACACGCCGGAATGGGCGTTGCTCATCTTCACCGGGCTGATCGGGATATGGCATGTCGGGCGCGCCTGGCTGAAACGGCATGACGACAGCCAGGCCGAGGCCAAGGTGATCCCGGGGCTGTTCTGGGGCACGCTGACCGGGATCGCGAGCTTCATCACCCATTCCGGCTCGCCGCCTGCGCAGGCCTACCTGCTGCCGCAAAAGCTGCCCAAGCTGGAATTCGCGGGCACCATCGCCATCGCCTTCGCCATCGGAAATATCGTGAAACTGCCCGCCTATTGGGTGATCGGTCAGCTCGACGGGCTGAACTGGCCCCTTGTCGCGGGGCTGGCCGTGGCGGGGATCGCAGGAACCGTTGCGGGGCGTTGGCTGACCGCGCGGCTGTCGCAGCAACTCTACATGCGGGTTATCCAGATCATGCTGGCGGTGCTGTCGGTCCTGCTGCTGATCCGCGGCGCGACGCAGGTGATGTGATCAGCGCGGCGGGTAATGGCTGCGCAGCGCCATCGCGTCCTGCCCGATCAGCCGCGTGACCGAATTCCCGTCCTCCGAGAAAATCGAGCTTTGGGTGTAATACGGATCTTCCAGATCGGTCGAGAAACCGAGCGATTGCACGATCTCTTCCAGCACGACCGAGCGGATATCGCGCATCTGGATGTCCCGGCTGAAGGCGATATCGGCATCCATGATCCGGCCCGTGTTGGTCTGCCAGTAGAAGGTCACCTTCGCGACCGTGCCCGGTCCCAGTCGCCGGCCATTGAGCCGCATCGATGGTGTGCCGCGCACCGTGCCGCCCACGGGCGTGTCGGTCAGGTAGAGCTTGATATCGGCGGGACGCGCCCCGGCATAGCTAAGGTGCAACGCAGCGCCGGTCTTGTTGATCTGCGCGATCGCGGCACGGGCGGCCTGTTCGATGGCATGGGCGCGCTTGGCTGGAAAATGCTGTGAGCGGAAGGCGAGGCCGACCGTCAGATCGCGGCATTTGCTGGCCGACCAGCGGCGGTAGGGCAAGGTGCAGGCGCCCCCAGGCCGCGCGGCGCAGGCCATCGCGCGATAGAAGTCGCGGTCGCTCATCTTGCCGGAATTGGCGATGTTCCGGTCGGCGCCGGTGTCGCTCGCCCAGGCGGGGGCCGCAAGGTTGAGTGCAAGTGCGAGGCAAGTCGCGCCCGGGATCAGCCCGAACGCAATTCTAATTTTTTTCTCAAACGCTTGCAGACCGATCTTAAAGTCCCCTCTTAACTCAGAACCGAACAGGCGCGGCGGGTTGCGAGCGCGTAACCCTCGATCCCGAAGCCTGCCAGAACCCCCTCCGCCCGTTGCGAGATGTAGGAATGATGGCGGAAGCTTTCCCGCTTGTGAACATTGGAAATATGCACTTCGAAGACCGGGCCTTCGAAAGTGTTGAGCGCGTCGAGGATCGCGACGGAAGTGTGGGTGTAGGCCCCCGCATTGATCACGATGGCGCAGGCCTCGTCGCGCGCATGGTGAATCTGCTCGACGATTTCGCCCTCGAAATTCGACTGGAACAGCGCGACATCGAAGCCGCGGGGCTGCGCCTCCTCGCGGCAAATCCGCTCCACGTCCTCGAGCGTGTCCGAGCCGTAGATCTCGGGCTGGCGCTTGCCCAGAAGGTTCAGGTTCGGGCCGTTGAGGATATGGATTGTCTTCGACATTCTGCGCTCCGAGTGGCGCGTGAGGCAGGCGCGCCCTGCCCCTCGCGCGGATCAATTTCCCCAAGCTATAGTGCCTTGCGCGGCCCTCCGTCCAGCAAAAGGGCGTGATCGGTTGCGGCGGCGAGCGGTCGCTGACACCACGACATCCGCAAGCGCATCCTAGATCCCCGCCTCGGCCTCGCTGAACAGTTGCAGCGGCGGATGCCGCGCGACCAATGCGATGGCCTCTCCGCCCCCGTCCAGCGTGCGAAAACAAATCGCACGTAGCGGCCGCCAAGGACTTGGCAGCGGGGCCGTTTTCGCCCACTCTGTCGGCGAGGGCTGAAGGCGATGGCGTCGCCAGCGCGTTGCGCGCCCGCCCGATCACCCGTCCTGTACGCCGGGATCTTGCTTTGTCGCAGCGCGCGACGGGGGAAGATCGTCCCTCGGCGCGTTGCGGCCTCTGATAAGGAAGAGTGCCGATGGACCGTCCTGCTTTTTACCGATTTCACCAAGGCGAGCGCATCCTGCCCTTCGCTGCCAGCGAATACGAGGCGCGGCTCGCGGGTCTCCGCGCGGCGATGAGCCAAGCGGGCATTGATGCCTGCCTGTTCACTTCGATGCATAACATCGCCTATTACTCGGGCTTTCTATACTGCGCCTTTGGGCGGCCCTACGCGCTGGTCGTGACGCCAAGCGACAGCGTGACGATCTCGGCGGGGATCGATGCCGCGCAACCGTGGCGGCGCGGCCATGGCGACAATATCACCTATACCGACTGGGCGCGGAACAATTACTGGCGCGCGATCGCCTCCGTCACCGGCAAACGCCGCGTGCTGGGCATCGAGTCCGATCACCTGGCGCTTGCGCAGGCGGCGCTTCTGCAGGATTTCCTCGAGCCGACCGAGACCCGCGACATCGCCCCCGCCACGATGCGGCAACGGATGCACAAATCGCCCGCCGAGATCGCCCTGATCCGGCAAGGGGCCGCGGTCGCGGACGGGGGTGGCTATGCTATCCGCGAGACGATCCGCGAAGGCGTGCGCGAGATCGACGTGGCGATGGCGGGCCGCGACGCGATGGAGTTGGAAATCGCCAGGCGATTTCCCGACGCCGAGTATCGCGATACCTGGGTCTGGTTCCAGTCGGGCATCAACACCGACGGCGCGCATAACCCGGTGACGGGGCGCGTTTTGCAGCGCGGCGATATCCTGTCGCTCAACACCTTCCCCATGATTTCAGGCTATTACACGGCGCTAGAGCGCACGCTGTTCGTGGGCGAGGTTGACGACGCCTCGCGCGCGATCTGGGAGGCGAATGTCGCCGCCCATGAATACGGGATGAGCCTTCTGAAACCCGGGGCGAGTTGCGCCGAGGTGACCGAGAATATCAATGCCTTCTTCGCCGAGCGTGACTTGCTGCAATATCGCACCTTCGGCTATGGCCACAGCTTCGGCGTGCTGTCGCATTACTACGGGCGCGAAGCGGGGCTGGAGTTGCGCGAGGATATCGACACGGTGCTGGAGCCCGGAATGGTGATCTCGATGGAGCCGATGCTGACGATCCCCGAGGGCCAGTCCGGCGCGGGCGGCTATCGTGAGCACGACATCCTCCTGATCACCGAGAACGGCAACGAGAACATCACAGGCTACCCCTACGGGCCGGAGTTCAACGTGGTGGGATGATGTGACCGGCACGTGGGCGGCCCGGCTGCCCGCGCGCTACAAAAGCCCGAAGCGCAATGCGATCGCCACGGCTTCGGCGATCGTCCGGGCGCCGAGTTTGCGGCGCAGGTTGGCGCTGTGCATATCGATTGTCGGCATGGCCAGATCGAGGTCATGGGCCAGCTGATCGCGCCTGCGGCCGCGGATCATCCCGTGCAGGACATCGCGCTCGCGCGGGGTCAGGTGAATCCTGTCGCGCGGTGCATCCACCAGATCGCGAAGGGCTGTCTCTTCCTCGCTCGTGACGATGACGAGGACCCGGCGCCCGCCATCTGTGCGCGGCAGAAGGTTCAGTCGCAGCCTCGGAATGATCCGCCCGTCCGCTCCACGCATCTGCGGCAGATCGAGCGAGCCCGCCGCGCTTTTACCAGCATCGGTCGCCCGTCCGATCGCGCGGCGCAAGGCAGGTTGCGCCGCCCCGCGCGCCCGCAGCACACGCTGGAAATTCAGCACGAGAAGCGGGTGGATTTCTATCAGCGTCTCCGCCATCCCGTTCATCCGCACAAGGCGGCCCTCGTGATCGAGCTCGAAAATCGGGGCGTCGTCGAGCAGGCTGTTATCAGACGCGGTGACCTGCTGGATACTGGCGCGATGAAGCTCCCGACGGATCTTGTGCAGCCGCCCCAGATCCTGGACATGCGCGCCGAGAGTCTTCATCTCGGGGTCGGTGAAATCCCCCCCGCGCTTGCCCTTGTGGAACGCCGTGGCGACCAGACCGTCGCGGGTGCTCTGCATCATCGCGAGACACCAGTAGCGATCGACACCGTTCTTCACGATGAAATCGTTATACATTTCGCTGCGTTCGAACTCCTGCGCGCTTACGTGGTTCGACAAACGAAACAGGCCTGTGCCGCACTTCTCCGGCGTACCATGGGCCAACCATGGGTCGTGCCCCTCGAAGGAATTGTAGTCGAGATTGGCCTCCGCCTGGGTTCCGGCGGTAATTTCGCGATAGTCGCCGGGATGGAGCCAGATGAAGACCGCGGAGGGAATGTCGATCTCCCGCGCCATCATGCTGGGCAGCAACGTGAACAACTCGTCGTCAAGCGCGGCGTCGTAGATCTCGTGATGCGATATGAGATGTGACATCGGATCAGGTCAGTCGTCGCGGGCGGACCATTGGTGACATGATGTGCGTTTCTTGAAAAACGACGCGCAGAAACGAACCCGGCATTGGCCCCCCAAACTTTTCAAACAACCGCCAATCGGACCGTCGAGCCTGCACCCGACTGCGACGAAGCTGAAATGCTCACCGATTATGTTTTTTGACATAAAACACCGACTTTTCCTCAAAAATCAAGCTTGAGGGAAAAAGCGCAATCGACCGAGTTCGTCGTGTAGAGCGCGACATTCGACCGGGTGCGCCGCGCCGTGCAAGAAATTCTGGGCGTTTGACCGAGGATTTTCACCCGCTTCAACTCCAGGCTCAGCCCGAGGCTTGCGGCCCGGTCGCGGCGATGCACGCCAACGATCGGAAAGGCGGCATCATAGCGGCGCTCACCATAGCTGAGCGACAGCCCGCCCCGTACGCCCGCGATCAAGGGGCGCTCGAAACCCACGCGCAATTCGGCGCCGGAATAGCGGTGATAGTCCGTCCGGGGCACGGCGCGCTCCAGCCTCAGGCCATAGCTCAGGGCACCGCGCCGCCCCACCCGCGTCCGACGTGCGAGATCGACGTAATATCTCGGCCCGCTCAGGTAGGACTTCTCGCCATAGCTGGCATATTCGCCGCCCAGCCGGAAAACCGTGCGCCCGCCCGCCACGGACCGCCACGCCTTCGCGAACCGGACTCCGCGCGTGAGATTGTCCGACGTGATGTCTTGCGACCCGCCGCCATAGCGCCTGTCGCGGACGAACGCCTCGACCGACCAGGGCCCGCGACGGCCGAGATGCTCATATTGCACCGCAAGGCCGGGCTCGGAATAACGCAATGTCGCAGTGTGGTACCACGCCCCCGCATAAGAGGCGCGAAACCGGATGCGATGACCCGGGCGCGGCTGAACGAACCAGTCGAGATTGGCGCCATAGCCGAGCCCCACGCCGGAGGTCTCGTTGCCGCCATCTTTGATCAGGAAGGTCCCGAAATCTGTCACGAGGTAACGCTCCGAGGCGACATGATCGACATTGCTGCTCGGCAGGATCGAGGCGGTGGCGGAGAAGCGCAGCGGATGCGCGCGATCGAGCGCCTGCCAAGCCGCGAGAAGCGCGTCTTCGTGCTTTGGATCCTTGGCGAGCGCATAACGCAGGAACGCCTCGTTGCGGCGCACGGAGCCAAGTTTCCTGAAGCTTTGCTCCAACCCGGCCTGCGCCGGAGAAAATTCCGGATGGCGCGACGCGATTTCGCCGAAAATCAGCAGCGCCCGCCCCGGTTTGCCCTGCGCGAGCTGCGCATTCGCCACGCCGAGCCAATCCGAAACCGTCTGTTCGGCGAAGCTACGCGTCGGCAAGAGCGTGGAGGTGACAAGCGCGAAGGCGAGCCAGATCAGGAGGAAGGAAGAACGGTATCGCATCGCGCTTGTCGTTTGCCTCTCGGCGAGACGGAAAGAGACCGGACGCAGAACGTCCGGCCTGTGCAGGAAAAGCCCCGCCTCAATTCTCGGTGGCGTAATAATTGCCTTCGACGTTGCGGACATCAGTGCCGTCGGTCAACGTGCCGGAGACGTCACCCACGGCGGTCAACACGTTCCCGTTGTTGGCGTCCGTATAGAAGCCGCCGCTCATTTTCAGATCGAAATCTGCGCCGGGCGAGGTGCCATCCGACATCGTGCCCGTCGCGGTCGCGGCCATGGTCGAGCCGGTAACCGTGCCCGCAACGTCGAGCGAGCCCGTCACATCGGCTTCTTTCGTCAGGACGTCGCCGCTGTAGATGCCGAAGTTCGTTCCCTTGCCGGTCAGCTTTCCCGTGTCAAAATCGACATCCATCGCCAATTCCCCCATCACGGTCGTGGTCGGGTCGTCGGGATTGACGTTGCTTACGCCCATAAAGCCCGACATCGACGCCTGCCCCGCCGTCGGCGCAGTCGCGGTCATGGTCGGGCCGCCGATCCGATCCTGATAATCAGTATAGGTTGCATCGACGTTTTGGGCTTCTGCCGAGGTCAAGGCCCCGGAAGACCCGTTGCTGCTGTTGCAGGCAGCCAGCGCAAGACAGGCGGCTGACGCCGCGAGAGCGAGTTTGAATGTCATGAGAATACCCCGATTTTTTGGTGTTTTGTCACGGCCCAAGCACACGAACCGATCACGCGCATTTCATGTCACCGCACCGAAAGCTCGCAACCTATGAGAACTTATAGGGTTCTGCGAAATTGGCGCCCGAGCGCCCTCCGCAGCGCCGAAATCACGAAAACGTGCAAACCTGCGTAAACCTTGGTTTCTCGGAGATGAAGGAACGGGATGGCGCGGCGTTTCGAGACATTCGACCATGTCCGGCATCGCCCGGAACAAACTGCGCACAGCGCACGGGACGGATCGGAGCGCATTGCAAAGAACGGAACGGGCCATCGGCGAAAGGCGCGCCTCGAATGCACCGACGATGCTGGCCAGGGAGAACGTCATCGGCTCCGTCCCGACCGCTGAATCAAGTCCCGCCAACTGGATCAGCAGAACTGCAGCGCCTTCTGCCGCGAAGCGTTCACCACAAACATCGTCCCGCCCGTCCATGACGTGCGAGTCGACGCTGGTCCCCGCGACGCGAGAGATCGGGCTCCCGCGGCGCAGCGTAAACTGCGGCGCAAAGCCTCGCTAGGCGCTTGAAAACATGGGCTTGAAAGGGGGTAATGGCGGAGCGGAAGGGATTCGAACCCTCGAGACGGTTTCCCGCCTACACACTTTCCAGGCGTGCGCCTTCGACCACTCGGCCACCGCTCCGCCGGCGGGTTTATCCGCAAATCCGGGAGGGATGCAAGAGCCGATCCGGAATAATGCGAAGGACATTAAAAAGCCCTGAAAACACGCAGGTTCGGCGCTTGCGCGCCTGCCCGGTGGCTCCTAGCATAAGAAAATCAGGTTACGCCCCCGTCAGGGGCAGGCACAGGAAGATGATGAAGATGAAGGACACTCCCGATGAGGGCCGCCCCGCCCTGATCGATGGGCGCGCATTCGAGCCGCGCGCGCTCACCAACGTGCTTCTAGGCATCATCGCCTTCGCGCTGGCGCTGTTCCTGATGGTGCAGGCGAAATTCATCCTGATCTCTCTGGCCATCGCGATCATCTTGTTCTCGCTGACCTCCGAGGCGATCAATGCGGTCGGGCGGCTCCGGATCGGGCCGGTCTCGATCCCGCCGCGTCTGGCGTCGCTGGTGGCACTGGCGCTGATCGCGGGCGGGCTGCTCACGCTGAGCGCGGTGCTGATCTCGCAGGTGAACACCGTCGTGACGATGGTGCTGAACTATGCGGGCCCCGCGCAGCAGGCGATCGCGCAACTCTTCGGCTGGATGGGCCCCGAGGTTGAGCAATCGGTGCTGGAATCGATGCAGAGCATTCAGGTCGCAGGGTATCTGACCACCCTGGCGGGTCAGGCCTCGAACCTGCTTTCGGCCACGATCCTGATCATTCTGTTCGTGGGCTTCCTGTTCGCCGAGCGGATCTGGTTCGACGCGAAGCTGAACTCGCTGATGGGGGATCGCGCCAGCGCAGAGCGGATCGCGCGAATGGTCGGCACGATCATGCGCCGGGTGAACCACTATCTGCTGGTCAAAGCCATCGTCAGCGCCGTCACGGCGATTGCGGTCTACGGCGTCTTCACCGTGGGCGGCTTCGACTTGGCGCTCCCGGTCGCGATCATCACCTTCGCACTGAACTTCATCCCCTCGATCGGCTCGATCATCGCGACGGTTATCGCGACGCTCGCGGTCTATGTGCTGACCCAGAACCCCTACACGGCGGGCACGGTGCTCGTCGCGGTCGGCATCCTGCAATTCGTGATCGGCAACGTGATCGACCCGATGCTGATGGGCCATGCGCTGCGGCTGTCGAGCTTCGGGATCATCATCTCGCTTGCCTTCTGGGGCGCGGTCTGGGGGCTTCCGGGGATGTTCCTCGCCGTGCCGATCATGGTGGCGCTGATGATCATCTGTTCGCAAAGCCCGCGTCTGCGTCCGCTCGCGGTGCTGCTGTCGCGCGAAGGTCTGCCGGACATGGAACATTGAAGGCCGCTGACAGCCAACGGGGATTGGATTGAAGGGCGCAAGGCTTAGATAGGGAGGTAAGGAGACGCCATGACCATTCCCTTCGACAACAGCTATGCCCGCCTGCCCGACACGTTCTTCGAGCGTCAGCCGCCCCAACCGGTGAAAGCGCCGGAACTGGTGCTGCTGAACCGCGACCTTGCCGACCGTCTGGGCCTGGATGCCGATTGGCTGGAGGGCCCCCAAGGGCTCGAGATGCTGGCCGGCAACACGATGCCCGAGGGCGCGGAGCCGATCGCGCAGGCCTATGCGGGTCACCAGTTCGGTGGCTTCGTGCCGCGTCTGGGCGATGGGCGTGCGGTGCTGCTGGGTGAAGTGGTCGCGCCCGATGGCGTGCGCTTCGATCTGCAACTGAAAGGCGCCGGGCGCACCGCGTTTTCGCGTGGCCGCTCTGACGGGCGGGCGTGGCTCGGTCCGGTGTTGCGCGAATATGTCCTGAGCGAAGCGATGGCGAAGCTTAGCGTGCCGACGACTCGCGCGCTCGCCGCCGTGCGCACGGGCGAAACCGTTGTGCGCGATGCCTCGGGGCGTCCCGGGGCGATCCTGACCCGCGTCGCGCGCAGCCATATCCGCGTCGGCACCTTCCAGTATTTCGCGGCGCGCAATGATCGCGATGGATTAAGAACGCTCCTCACCACGTTGATAGATAGACATTATCCGGAATGTGAGACGCCGCTCGAAGTCCTGCGTGCGGTAGCGGCGAAGCAGGGCGAGCTCGTCGCGAAATGGATGGCGCTCGGCTTCATTCATGGCGTGATGAACACCGACAACATGGCGCTGTCGGGCGAGACGATCGACTATGGCCCATGCGCCTTCATGGACCATTACCATCCGGGGCGGGTCTTCTCCTCCATCGACCAACAGGGCCGCTACGCCTATGCGCGCCAGCCGCAAGTGGCGGTCTGGAACCTTGCGCAATTCGCGACCTGCCTGATGCCGCTGATCGGCGACGACGATGCGGCGATCGAACGGGCGAGTGCCGCCGTCGACAGCTTCATCGGCGTCTATCAGGGCGAATGGCTGCGGCTGATGGGCCGCAAGATCGGCCTCGCTGAGGCGACCGAGGAAGACCTGCCGCTCATCGAGGACCTGTTGAACCGCATGGCGACCGAGAAAGCCGATTTCACGCGTGTCTTCAGCGCGTTGCGGCGCGATCCAAAGACGGCGGGTCAAGAGTTCACAGAGCCGATGGCATTCGATCTCTGGCGCGAGGGATGGGAGAAGCGGATCGCGAGCGAAGACGATCCGCGCGCCGTCATGGAGATGGCGAACCCGCTGCGCATTCCGCGCAACCACCGGGTCGAGGAGATGATCGCGGCCGCGGTCGATGGTGATGACGGTCCGCTCCACAGGCTTATGGAGGCGCTGGCGGACCCCTATGCGGAAGATCCGCGTTACGCCTCGTATGAAGACGCCCCGAAGCCCGACGAACGGGTCTTCCGGACCTTCTGCGGGACATGAAGATCACCCTGTAAGGCACTCAGAAAAATGACACTTCGGATCGCTTCCTACAATCTGCACAAATGCGTGGGGACCGATCGCAAGCATGACCCGGCGCGGATAGTGAACGTCATCAATGCGCTGCACGCCGATGTGATCGCCTTGCAGGAAGTCGACAAGCGCATGGGTGAGCGCCCCGCCGCACTGCCGCAAAAGCTGATCGAGGAAGAGACCGATTTCATCCGCCACGACATGCCCCGCACCACAGCCGCCTCGCTGGGCTGGCATGGGCAGGTCGTGCTGGTCCGGCGTGGCTCCCGGGTACTGGGGATCGAGCCGGTTACCCTGCCCGGTCTCGAGCCGCGCGGCGCTATCGCGGTGAACATCGCCCCCGACAGCGGCGCGCCCTTCCTGCTCATTGCGGCGCATCTTGGGCTGCGGCGGAGCGACCGGCGCGCACAATGGACCCGGATCGCCGAGATCATGGCCGGGGTGAAGCCGCATCCGGCACTCGCCATCGGCGATTTCAACGAATGGCGCGAACGCCACGGCTTTGAAGCGCTGACCGGCTTTCACATCCATGCGCCGGGCGCGACCTACCCCTCGCGCGCCCCGATCGGCCGGCTCGACCGGATCGTGACCTCGCCGGGAATCCGCGTGGTGCGCAAGGGTGTGCTGGATACGCCACTGGCGCGCGTGGCCTCGGATCACCTGCCGATCTGGGCCGATATCGGCGGTATCGTCACCCGGGCGCATCCCCGCGCCTGACACCCTGCTTGAAGGCCGATCACAGGCGCGCTAGGTGGGCCTTGACCATCCGGTCAGGAGCGCCCCATGACACCCGAACCCACCGAGAACGACAATCTGCGCGGCTCGATGCTGATGATCCTCGCGATGGCGGGGTTCGCGCTCGAGGATATGTTCATCAAGATGCTCGCGGGCGACTGGCCGGTGGGGCAAATTCTCGCCGCCGTGGGGCTTGGCGGCGCGACGATCTTCGCGGTGCTCGCCAAGCTGAAGGGCGAGCGCATCTTCACCCGCTCGCTGCTTTCCTCTGCGCTCTGGCTGCGCAACGCCGGCGAGATCGTCGGCACCGGATTCTTCGTCTCCGCCGTGGCTTTCACGCCGCTCGCCCAAGCCACCGCGATCCATCAGGCGACTCCGCTTGCGACCACGCTCGGCGCCGCGATCTTTCTGAAGGAACGGGTCGGCTGGCGCAGGCTTTCGGCGATCCTGATCGGGTTTCTCGGCGTGATGATCGTGATACGGCCCGGCACGGACGAATTCTCGATGCTCTCACTTCTCGCGGTCGGCGCGGTCATCGGCCTGTCGATGCGCGATGTCACCACGCGGCGCGTGCCGCGCGACGTGACCTCGCTGCAGGTGGCGACACTCGGCTTCTTCTGCGTGTTGCCGCTGGGGCTCCTGCTGCTGGCCGTGCTGCCAGAGCCGCTCGTCACGCCCGCACCGATGGATTGGCTCTACCTGCTCGGCGCGCTCGCGATCGGGCCGGTGGGCTATTACGCCCTGATCGCCTCGGTGCGGCTGGGCGAAATCGCGGTGATCATGCCGTTTCGCTATTCGCGTCTCGCCTTCGCCGTCGTGATTTCGACCGTCGTCTTCGCCGAGCCCCCGGATCGCTGGACGCTGATCGGCGGGGCGGTGATTGTGGGCTCGGGCCTCTATGCGCTGTGGCGGCAGGCGAAACTGCGCAGGGAAGGTCGCCGTTAGCGGTAACATTTCTTCCAGAAATTGCCCTTACGGCCTTTTCGCAGGCGCAGCACGGGTGTATGCACCTAGCCAAGCATCAACCGGAGCCCGAGGAGAGCGCCCCCATGAGCACCATCATCGACATCCACGCCCGCGAGATTCTCGACAGCCGTGGCAACCCCACCGTCGAAGTCGACGTCATCCTCGAAGACGGAACGATGGGCCGTGCGGCCGTGCCGTCGGGCGCCTCCACCGGCGCGCATGAGGCGGTCGAGCGCCGCGACGGCGACAAGGCCCGCTACATGGGCAAAGGCGTTCTGGAAGCGGTAATGGCCGTGAACGGCGAGATCGCGGAGAACCTCGTCGGCGAGGACGTCACCGAGCAGGTCGAGATCGACCGCGCGATGATCGAACTCGACGGCACCGAGAACAAGGGCCGCCTCGGCGCCAACGCGATCCTCGGCGTCTCGCTCGCCTGCGCGAAAGCCGCCGCCGATTTCTCGACCCTGCCGCTTTACCGTTATGTCGGCGGCACCTCGGCCCGCGTCCTGCCGGTGCCGATGATGAACATCATCAATGGCGGCGAGCATGCCGACAACCCGATCGACATCCAGGAATTCATGATCATGCCGGTCTCGGCGGGCAATATCCGCGACGCGGTGCGCATGGGCTCGGAAGTATTCCACACGCTGAAGAAAGAGCTCTCGGCCGGCGGCATGTCCACGGGTCTGGGCGATGAGGGCGGGTTTGCTCCGGAACTCAGCTCGACCACGGCCGCGCTCGACATCATTCTCAAGTCGATCGAGAAAGCGGGCTACAAGCCGGGCGAGGACATCTACCTCGCGATGGATTGCGCCTCGACCGAATATTACAAGAACGGCAAATACGAGATGAAGGGCGAAGGCCTGTCGCTGACCTCGGAAGAGAATGTCGACTATCTCGAGAAGCTGCTGGGGGCCTATCCGATCATCTCGATCGAAGACGGCATGGCCGAGGACGATTGGGAAGGCTGGAAGCTCCTGACCGAGCGTCTGGGCGACAAGGTGCAGCTGGTGGGCGACGATCTCTTCGTGACCAATCCGACGCGTCTGGCCGATGGCATCAAGCAGGGCGTCGCGAATTCGATGCTGGTGAAGGTCAACCAGATCGGCACCCTGACCGAGACGCTGCAGGCCGTAGATATGGCGCATCGCGCGGGCTACACCAACGTGATGAGCCACCGTTCGGGCGAGACCGAGGACGCGACCATCGCCGATCTCGCGGTCGCCACCAACTGCGGTCAGATCAAGACCGGCTCGCTGGCGCGTTCGGACCGGCTCGCGAAATACAACCAGCTGATCCGCATCGAGGAATCGCTGGGCGAGACCGCGGAATATGCGGGTCGTTCGATCCTGCGCTAAGCGCGTCTTGACGTGAGACACCCAGGCCCCCGGCGGAGCACGCGCTTCGCCGGGGGTTTTCGTTTCGCCTTCGGCGAGGATATTTGGGCCAAGCCGAAGGGGCGATTGCGTTGCGCCCTGATCCGCGTCACTGTCGGGCCATGATCAAGGCTCTGATTTTCGATGTGTTCGGCACCTGTGTCGATTGGAGGAACTCCGTCGCGCGTGAGGTGGAAACTGCCTTTCCCGGGATCGATTCCCTTGCTTTCGCCGATGCGTGGCGTGGCGAATACGATCCTGCGATGCGGCGCATTCGCGACGGCGGGCGCGGCTATGTGGCGCTCGACGATCTGCATCGCGAGAACCTGCACCGGGTAGCCAAGCGCTTCGCGGTCTCGGCACCCGATAGCCTGTCGCATGTCTGGGAGCGGCTGAACCCGTGGCCCGACGCGGTCAGCGGCCTTCACGCGCTGAGGCGCCATGCGATCATCGCGCCATGCTCCAACGGGTCCATCGCGCTGATGACACGGCTTGCGCGCCACGCGGGGCTGCCGTGGGATTGCATCCTCGGCGCGGATATCGCCCGCGACTACAAGCCGAAGCCGGAGGTCTATCTGGCCTCCTGCGCCGCGCTGCGTCTGCCGCCCGAAGAGGTGATGATGGTGGCCGCGCATAATGATGATCTCTCGGCAGCCCAGGCGCTGGGGCTAAAGACCGCTTTCGTACCGCGCCCCACCGAATACGGTCCCGCTCAGGACAAGGACCTTGTGCCGAGCGACGAATGGGACGCGATCGCGCCCGATTTCGAGACGCTCGCCAAGGAGCTCTTCGCATGAACGAGGCCGACGCGATCATCGAAGCCCTTGGCCTCGTGCCGCATCCCGAAGGCGGGCATTACCGCCAAACCTGGGAAGCGGAAGCCGCAGACGGCGCGCGTCCTTCGGGCACCTGCATCTATTTCCTGCTCAAGGCGGGCGAGCGCAGCCACTGGCACCAGGTGGACGCGACCGAAATCTGGCATTTCCACGCAGGCGCGCCGGTGCAGCTCGATATCGCGCCGCAGGAGGCGGGCCCGGTGCTGGAATTGCTGTTGGGCCCCGACGTGATCGGCGGCGATCAACCGCAGGGGATCGTACCCGCGGGCCAGTGGCAATCCGCGCGCTCGACCGGGGCGTGGAGCCTTGTCAGCTGCACCGTCTCGCCGGGCTTTCGCTGCGAGGGGTTCGAACTGGCCCCACCCGGTTTCGACATCCGTTAATCACCAGAGACCGATGCTCGCCCAACGCGAGAGTTGATCGAGCCAGCTGACAGGCGGCCACCAGAGCAGCGTCAGCACGATCACCGCGGCCACGAGCCCCACCGCCAGCGCCAATTCGCGCCTGTGACACAGCGTTTGCGCCGCCGCGGACCACAGCAGGTTGCGGATCACCGGCCAGTGCAGCTTGATGTGCCAGACCCCGGCGAAGACGAAGAGCACCCCCATCGCGAGGTGTAAAAGCTCCCAGTCGGCGCGGTCGAGCGCGAGGAGCGACCAGTCGATATCCCGCGCAACCCGGCCCGAGGGTGCAATGCTGACGACGAGGCCGGAGATGACCATGACGACGAAGCTGAGCCCCGCAAGGAAGACCGCGGCGGCCCGGTTCGAGAACGGGGCCTGCTTGCGCGCCTGCGGCGTGGGACAGGGATCGGTTGGAGTTTCAGACATCGGACTACCCTCTTCAATGAGGCCGATCCTAGCGCCGTCCGCCGCGGCGCGGCATGATCAGCGTCAAGTGATGCGAACTTAGCCGGGGCGCGAGACCTTGCCGCCGCCGATCAGCGCCGACACCCCGGTCGTCGAGGGCCCAGAGGTTGCCATGCCACGCGCCACCCGCACCGCGAGATAGGCGAAGGCCTGCGCCTCCAGCATGTCGCCATCGAGCCCGATATCCTCGATCGGCTGCACTGGCACGTTCATGCGCCGCTGCAAAGCCACCATCAGCGCGGTGTTGAGCCGCCCGCCGCCGCATACATAGATCGCCGAGGGCGCGGTCGGGTAATGCTCCCCCGCCCGCGCGACGGAGGCTGCCGCACAGGCGGTAAGCGTGGCTGCCGCATCCGCGTCTTCCAGCGCGGCCACACGGGACAGGACGTCATGAAAATCGTTCCGGTCGAGCGACTTCGGCGGCATCTTCAGGAAATAGGGATGCGTCAGGAAGGCCTCGACCACTGCCTCGTCAACGCGGCCCGTCAGCGCCAGTTCTCCGCCCGCATCGAACTCCGCCTTGCGCCTGAGCCGCATCAGATCGTTGATCGGTGCGTTGGCGGGGCCGGTGTCAAAGGCCAGAACCGCGCCCGGCACCTCTGCCGAGGGTTGGCGCGGATCGACCCAGGTCACATTGCCGACGCCGCCGAGGTTCAGAAACACCGCCGGCGCATCGAGCTTGGCGTATTTCGCGCAGGCAAAGTGGAAGAAGGGCGCGAGCGGCGCGCCCTGCCCGCCCATCTCGACATCGGTGGAGCGGAAATCCCAGACCACCGGGCGCGACAGCACCTCGGCCAGGACCGAGCCGTCGCCGGCCTGATGGGTGCGGCGCGGGCCCTGCATCCCATAGGGATCGTGGGCGAGCGTCTGGCCGTGAAACCCCACGAGCTGCGCCTCTCCGAAGCCGCTGAGCAGTTCGGCATGGGCGGTTTCGACCACCTCGCAGGCCTCCTCCACCCCGGCCTCGCCGGGCCAGCGCCCGAGGGCTGCATGGAGCGTCGCGCGCTCGGCCTCGGTATAGGGGCGGTAGTCGCTGCGGCCGAAATCGAGAATGCGGGTTCCGTCGGTCAACACGAGCGCCGCGTCCACCCCGTCCAAGGACGTGCCCGACATGGCGCCAACCGCCCAGACCGGCCCGGATTTCAACATGGCTTCCCTCTCGTCGCCTGCCCCGATATACGCACGCTCAGACGAAAGGAACAAGCACGATGACCTACCATCCGAAATCAGACTTCATGCGCGTGATGATCGAGCGGGGCTTTCTGGCCGACTGCACGGATTATCAGGGGCTGGACGAGGCTTTGGCGAAAGGCACCGTGCCGGGTTATATCGGCTTCGACGCGACGGCGAAGTCGCTGCATGTCGGCTCGCTGATCCAGATCATGATGCTGCGCTGGCTACAAAAGACCGGCCACCAGCCGATCACCCTGATGGGCGGCGGCACGACGAAGGTGGGCGACCCCTCCTTCCGCGCCGATGAGCGCCCGCTGCTGACGCCCGACCAGATCGACGACAATATCGCGGGCATCAAGCAGGTGTTTGCGAAATACCTCGATTACGAGGCCGAGACGCCGGCTCTGATGCTCAACAATGCGGAATGGCTCGATGGGCTGAACTACCTCGATTTCCTGCGCGATATCGGGCGGCATTTCTCGGTGAACCGGATGCTGTCGTTCGAGAGCGTGAAATCGCGGCTGGATCGCGAGCAGAGCCTCAGCTTCCTCGAATTCAACTACATGATCCTGCAGGCCTATGACTTCCTCGAGCTGAACCGCCGCTACGGTTGCCTGCTGCAGATGGGCGGCTCGGATCAATGGGGGAATATCGTCAACGGGATCGACCTGACGCGCCGCGTGCTCGATCAGGAGATCTTCGGACTGACCTCGCCGCTTCTGACAACCTCGGACGGCAGGAAGATGGGCAAATCGGCCTCGGGCGCAATCTGGCTGAACTCGGACATGCTGAGCCCTTACGAGTTCTGGCAGTTCTGGCGCAACACGACAGACGCCGATGTTGGCCGCTTCCTGAAGCTTTATACCGAGCTTCCGGTCGAGGAATGTGAGCGTCTGGGCGCGTTGGAAGGCTCCGAGATCAACGCGGCGAAGGTGCGGCTGGCCAACGAGGTCACCGCGCTCTGCCACGGCTGGGAGGCCGCGCATGCTGCCGAGGCAACCGCGCGCGAAGTCTTCGAGAAGGGCGGCGTGGGTGACGACCTGCCTACCCTCACGCTGACGCTCGAGGAACTGGGCGACGGGATCAGCCTCGCGCAGCTCGTCGTGCGTTCGGGCCTCGCGAAATCGGGTAAGGACGGCAAGCGGCTGATCGCGGAAGGCGCGCTAAAGGTCGATGACGAGCCCTGCGCCGATCCGGGCCGCATGTTCACCGCCGCCGATCTGGAGACCCCGGTGAAGCTGAGCGCGGGCAAGAAGCGTCACGCGCTGGTCGAAGTCGAGTAACTGTATCGGGCGCGCCTCATGCGGGCGCGCCCAAGCCCCTTTTCCGATACGATCGGCTGTGGCACTCTTTGCCCATGAGCAAGGTCACCAATCTCAACCAGTTTCGCAAACAGCAGGCGCGCGTGAAGAAGCGCGAGCAAGGCTCTGTGAATGCTGAGAAATTCGGTCGCAGCAAGGCCGAGAAAACGCTACAGGAAAGCCGCGCCACGAAAGAGCGGCGCGATCTCGACGGCCATCAGCGCGAGCACGACGAATGAGCCGACCGAAGAAACGCTCCCTGACGCTGGGCGGGCACCGCACCTCGGTCACGCTGGAGGATGAATTCTGGCGTGCCTTCCGCGATATCGCCCATGAGAAATCATTAGGCCTCAACGAGTTGGCAGCCGAAATTGATGTGGATCGCGGCACCGAGACGGGCCTTGCCACGGCAATCCGCCTCTACGTGCTGGCCTATTACCGGGCGCGTGCGATCTCGTAAGGCAAGCCGCGACGCACGGCGCTTTCCGCAGCCCATGCAAGCTCCTTGCGCGAGCGATAGTCGGAAACCGAGAGCGGCGCGTGGAACACCACTTCGACCGCGCCCTGCCGCGCCTGTGCCAGCACCTTGATCAGATGCGGCCCGAACTCCATATCGCCCCACCAGCCATAGAACCGCACATCCTCGCCCGCGGGGGGCGTGTAGACCACGGTGACCGGCTGGATCTGCATCACGCGCTCCAGCCCATGGCTGTAGAATGCCTGAAACAGCGTCGGCTTGAAGGGCAGCACCCGGCGCGCATCGGTCGAGGTGCCCTCGGGGAAGAACAGTAGGTGATGGCCCGCCCGGATGCGATCCTCGAACAGCCCCTGCTGCGTCTTTGCCTCACGCGGATCGCGCTTGATGAAAACCGTGCCCGTGGCCCGCGCGAGCCAGCCGACGAAAGGCCATTTGGCGACCTCGGCCTTGGAGACGAAATAGACCCGCTGGCAGGCGTTGAGCGCAAAGATATCGAGCCACGATCCGTGATTTGCGACCACCGCCCCGATCTTGGTCATCGGGCGCCCCGTGACGCGATAGGAGATCCCGAGGATCGGGAAGCTCATCCGGCAGACCGCTTGCGTGATCCACGGCGTCCAGGGCCGCGCCAGCCCGTGAACCGGGCGCTCCACCAGACGCACCAGCAGCAGCACTGCAAGCCCGATCAGCAGCATCAGCCCCCAGATCAGACCGCGCAGCCCTGCCCGCATCCAATCGAGCGCGCCGAACTGCTTTGGATCGGGCTCGTCCTCGATCCAGCTCACGCGCGGCCCTCGAAACGACGGGTGTAGAAGCTGCGATGCTTGTCGCTCATCGCCTTGGTATCCATGAGCAGGAGAACGTCGGTCGTGTTGAACGGATAGTCGATGAAAGCCCCCTCGCCCACGAATCCGCCAAGCCGCAGATAGGCCTTTATCAGATTGGGCATTTCGGCCAGCGCCGCACGCCGATCCAGCGCCGCCTCAGGTACGAGGTCCATTGGCTGGAACGCCTCGGACCGCGCGCGCGGACGCATGTGCGCGGGCGCTAGGTGATGGTGATGCAACCACGACAGCGGCGCTTTCAGCTTCTCGGCATCGGTGCCGTGGAAGGACGCAACGCCGAAGAGAATCTCGATGTCATGGGCAAGGACGTAATCGGCCAGCGCATTCCACAAAAGCAGCATTGCCGCCCCGCCCCGATAGTCCGGATCGACGCAGGAGCGCCCAAGCTCCAGCAACTTGCGCCCGGTGCCGACCAGCGGCGAGAGGTCGTATTCGCTATCGCAATAGAATTGCCCTGCCCGCTCCAGCCGATCCGAAGGTAGCAGCCGGTAGGCGCCCACCACATGCTCGCCTTCCGCGCGCGCGGGATCGACCAGCAGAAGATGATCGTAGATCGCGTCGAGCCGATCGCTTTCCAGACGATTTTGGTGATCGACCGTTTCGCCGCCGCCGCCGAGTTCTTCAACGAAAACGCGGTAGCGAAGCCGCTGCGACGCCACGAGATCGGCGGCATCGCGGGCCAGCCTGATTTCGAATGCGGCGCTGTCGATCACGGGTGTCCTCCTGCCGATATTCGCTGGCCCGGTTTAGAAAGCCGCGCCCGGATTGGCAATATCGCGCGGCGCGGAGCGTGTCATGGACGCATCACGACGGGGGGCGATGCGCCACATCCTCCGGTTGACGGAATTTCTCGCGTGACCTCACGCGCCTGTTAACGTTTCATCAACTTTGTTCAGAGAAAACCAATTCCAACGCGACCCGCCGACCGTCCAGGACAAGCTTGCCTTCATGTTCAAAATTGACCGTCACCTTTTCGCCGATACGCGATTGCACCTGGCCAGTGCCCCAGTCGGGCTGGGCGGGATTCCTGACCAGCATGCCGGGTTCTAGGATTTCATAGATCACATTTCACCTTCTGGAGAGTTTGATGCCATTCGAGACCGCGAATGCGGGTGCGGAGGACGCTGATTTGATCGAACTTGTCGCATCGCGCCTGTGCCATGACCTTATCAGCCCGATCGGGGCCATCGGCAATGGGGTAGAATTGCTCACCATGACAAGCGAAGCGCCCGGCCCGGAGGTGGAGCTCATTTCGCAAAGCGTGGCGGCGGCGAATGCGCGCGTCAAGTTCTTCCGGCTGGCCTTTGGACGCGCCGGACCCGATCAGCAGTTGAGCGAAGCGGAAATCACCGGGTTGCTGGGCGAAGTCTCCGCTCAGAGCCGCGTGGAATACGATTGGCGGGCGCCGGGAGAGACGCCGCGCGCCGAGGTGAAACTGGCGCTTCTCGCGATGCTTTGCCTCGAAACCGCGCTGCCCTTCGGCGGCGATATCCGCGCGATGCCCTGCGGCGACGGCTGGATGATCACGGCGCGCGCCGAGAAAGCGCGACCCGATCGTGCGGCCTTCGCGGCGCTCGATGGGGAACCGCTGGACCTGACGCCCACGCGGGTGCAATTCGCACTCCTGCCGCGCGAGGCGGCGCGGCAGGGTCGCAGACTCGATTGGTCGGTCGATTCCGAAGGCGGCACGATCGCCTTCTGACAGCGACCGCGTCCGGCTGAAATCGGAGGGTACGGTGCGCTCAGGGACGCACCGTGCCGTGCCCGGTCACCAGGTACTTGAACGAGGTGAGCTGCTCGGCGCCCACCGGCCCGCGCGCATGCATCTTGCCGGTCGCGATACCGATCTCTGCGCCCATCCCGAACTCGCCACCATCGGCGAATTGGGTGGAGGCGTTGCGCATCAGGATCGCGCTGTCGAGCCGCTCGAAGAAGCGGTCGGCGGCGGCGTCATTCTCTGTCAGGATCGATTCAGTGTGCTGGCTGCCATAGCGGCGGATATGTTCGATCGCGCCATCCACGCCATCGACGATCTTCGCCGCGCAGATCATATCGAGGAATTCGCGCCCGAAATCTTCCGCACTTGCCTCGGTGACGCCCTCGATTTGCAGCAAATCGCCCGTGCCGCGCACCTCGACGCCTGCTTTGAGCAGGTCTTCGATCAGCACGCCGCCATGTTTCTTCCAGAAGGCGCGGTCGATCAGAAGGCACTCCATCGCGCCGCAAATCCCGGTGCGCCGGGTCTTGGCGTTCACCACGACGGCCCGCGCCTGTTCCAGATCGGCTGCCCCGTCGGCATAGATATGGCAGATGCCCTCGAGATGGGCGAAGACCGGAACACGCGCCTCGGCCTGCACCAGACCGACGAGCCCCTTGCCCCCGCGCGGCACGATCACGTCGATGAATTCGGTCGCGCGCAGCATCTCGGCCACGGCGGCGCGGTCGCGGGTCGGCACGAGCTGGACCGCCGCCTCGGGCAGCCCCACCGCACGCAGCCCCTCGAGCAGGCAGGCATGGATCGCACGGCTGGAATGGAAGCTCTCCGAGCCGCCGCGCAGGATCACCGCATTGCCCGATTTCAGGCATAGCGCGCCGGCGTCCGCCGTCACGTTGGGCCGCGATTCATAAATCACGCCGATCACGCCAAGCGGCGTGCGCACGCGCTTGATATGCAGCCCCGAGGGCATGTCCCATTCCGCGATCGTGTCGCCCACCGGATCGCGTTGCGCTGCCACCGCCCGCAATCCCTTGCCGATCGCCTCGATCCGCGCATCGTCCAGCATCAGCCGGTCCATCATCGCGGGGCTCAGCCCCTTCTCGGCCCCGTAGGCCATGTCCTCGCCATTTGCGGTGATGATGTCATCTTTACGCGCGAGCACCGCATCGGCCGCCACTTCCAGCGCCTTCTGCTTTACCTCGGCGCTGGCGAAGGCCAGTTCCGCCGCGGCCGCCCGCGCGGCAGCGCCCATCGTCTCGATCAGCCCTTTGGCGTCCATGTCGTCTTTCATTACGCACCCCTACCGGATTTCCCGGTTTGTCCGGTTTTCACCCATTGCGCCAGCTTCACCGCCAGCACGACCCACGGGAGCCCGTGCATCACCAGATCGAACCAATCGACCGTACGCACCAGCGTGCCCGCCGCCAACATCTTCAGCTTTTCCCAAATATGTGGCTCTGGGGTGAATGGCGCGAGACCCAGCAGACCCGCGAACAGGACTGCTTGCAGCAGGGTGATGTGGTCGAAAAACTGCTTGATCCAGCGCATGCGCTCCTCCCGAAACTTCGCCCGGATATAAGCGACAGATACGCGTTTCACAAACGCAACTTTACCGTAGAAGGGGGGAAAGTGGCGCGGTTGACGGGGCTCGAACCCGCGACCCCCGGCGTGACAGGCCGGTACTCTAACCAACTGAGCTACAACCGCTCGCATCATCTGCCCGGATCGCCGTCCGAGCGTGGGGAGGGTATTACGCGGGCGACCTGCCCCCGTCAAGCGGCCTGAGAGCAAAAATCCGACGAATTTTCACCTGCCGTTCGGGCAAGCAAATCGCGGCTCCTCAGTGCGCGTCCGCGGCCCTTATTTATCGCGCCCGCACGTGCCCCGATGAGATGCGCTTTCTGCTTCCCCTTGGCAGAAACATCCCGGGGGAGACCGAAGGTCGGGGGCGGAGCCCCCTCTTCTTTTAGTTTTGTCGCCGTCCGGCGACGGGGGCAGCGCCCCCTTTCTCGGCGGATGCAATCAACGTTCCGGCGCGGGAATGAACTCCACATCATCCGCGGGCGGCAGTTGGAATCGGCCATGCGCCCAGTCGCCCGCGCGCCATGCCTCTTTGGCCGCGTCGATCTTGTCGCGCGAGGAGGCCACGAAATTCCACCAGATATAACGCGGACCGCCCAGGGTCGCCCCGCCCAGAACGATCAGCCGGGCGCCCTGCCCGCCCGCCTTGAGCGACACCCGGTCGCCGGGGCGGAAAACGAGCATCCGACCTTCCTCGTAGGTTTCGCTCGCGACGGTTACGGAGCCTTGCAGCACATAAACCCCGCGATCCTCGTGATTGTCAGGCAGCGGGATCTGCGCGCCCGGATCGAGCTTCGCATCGGCGTAGAACATCTCGGAGGGCAGATCGATTGGGGCATGCGCACCCCAGGCATCGCCCAGCACCAGCCGCACGGTCTTGCCCTCGGCCTGCAATTCGGGAAGCGCCTCGGCACCCACATGTTTGAACGCCGCCTGCCCCTCTTCCTGATCCTCGGGCAGTGCAACCCATGTCTGGATACCCGCGAGATTCTGGCCGGTGTCGCGGACCTTGCCGTCAGTGCGCTCGGAATGGGTGATGCCGTAGCCCGCACTCATCCAGTTCACCGCGCCCGGCGTGATCCATTGATCGGTGCCCAGCGAATCGCGGTGATGCAGGCGGCCTTGCAGCAGGTAGGTCACAGTCGCGAGCCCGATATGCGGGTGCGGGCGAATGTCGATGCCCCGCTGGCCGGAGAGGAACTCCACCGGGCCGATCTGGTCGAAGAAGATGAACGGGCCGATCATCTGGCGTGCAGCCGAGGGCAAGGCGCGGCGCACCTCGAATCCACCAAGGTCGCGCGCTCGGGGCGCGATAACGGTTTCAATGGCGTCGACGGCATCGCCGATCGGAATTTCGGGGTCGAGGGCGGGGTTCCAGCTCATCGGAGCGCTCCTTTCCTGTGGTTGAGGGAAAGGTAGCATCGCGGCGCGCATATCATAGAGCCATGCGCGAACAGAGTCTGAGCGCGGTCGCGCAACGCCACGCAAGCCGTTGATATCCGTACTATTCATGGGGAATGGTGGGCGGTGAGGGACTCGAACCCCCGACATTCTCGGTGTAAACGAGACGCTCTACCAACTGAGCTAACCGCCCCCGCCCCTTCCTCTAGCTCCGCCTTGCGCGGGGATCAAGGGCTCAGATGCCTTCGCGCATCCGCGCCTTGCGGGTCGAGGAGAGTTTCATCCCCGGCGCGGACAGCCGCGCTTCCGGCCCGACCCAGGCATAGGCGAGCAGGCAGGGATCGAGATCGGCCGTGGTGATGCGGTGCTCGTGATCGGGTCGGTTTAGGATCAGCGACCCCGGCGCATGCACCGCAGTGTCATTTTCCGACCACGGGCCCGCGACCGAGATATAGCTTTCCTCGATCTCCTTATGGCTGTGCTGCGGATAGGTTGTGCGCGGCGCGAACAGGACGAATCCCAGCACCAGCCGATCCGAGGCCACCGGACCGCGCGGACCCAGCACCTCGCAATAGGCATATTTGCGTGCCAGCGCCTTCGGCACTTTCTCGTAGCCATATTCCCATGTCAGCTGGCTCGCGACACGCGACAGCGCCCGCGCCATGCCCGCCACCGCACCGCGCTCGCCCAGATCGAGTGCCCGCGACAGATGCGCGGTCACCGGTTTCGGCTGCGGCTGGCGCGGCGTCACCGGGGGATTGGTGTCGATGATCTGCGAGAGCGTGTCTCGCACCCGTTTGCGGTGGCTGCGGATGAGGCGACTGCCGCCCGCCGAGCCATGACGGTAGAGCGTGTCGAATTCCCGCAGCAGATAGAGCCAGTCCGGACAATCGGAGACGCGCAGCCCCTCGTCGGGGGTCGTTTCGTTCATCGGCATCGTGTCGGTCATCGCATCCTCCGCGTCTCGTGCCTCGGGCGCTTCTCTGGCGTGCTGTCTGGCCCATAATCTGACGCCGCGGGGCGCAGAAAACTAACCGGAAAACGACGAAGGCGCGTCTGTTCAAGACGCGCCTTCGTAGGAAAATGGTGGGCGATGAGGGATTTGAACCCCCGACATCATCGATGTGAACGATGCGCTCTACCGCTGAGCTAATCGCCCTCCGTGGCGGGCTTTTAGCGCCCCGCTTCTGGCTCCGCAAGAGGGTTTTCGACGAAATCTCAGCCCCGGTTTTCGACCTCGCTTTCCAAGGCGTCGTCCTCGGCCTGCGCGGCGCCATCCGCCTCTGCCGCGACGGCCTCGAGCATGCCCGAAGGGCGGCGCAGCTTGACCACGAGGATCTCGTCGCCGTTCTTCTCGAACTGGCGGTTGATCTTCAGCTTGCCGAGCGGCGGGATGCTGAGTTCCTCGCCTTCCGAGAGCGCCTCGCCCAGAACTTTCAGCACGGCCTCCGACATCGCTTTCGCCTCGCCGCGCTTCACGCCAGCCTCGACCATCACCCGATCCACGAAGCTTCGCTTGCGCACGAGCGCCTTCGCCTCGGCCCCCGGATCAGGAGCTGCCGGCGTGAGCGTCGCGGCGGAGGCCGGAGGTGTCGCGGCGGGGGGCTTGCGGGTCGATTTCGGCTTCTGGCTCTTGGCCATGGCGGCTCCTTTTTTGACCGGAATAAAAGGAGGTTACGTGCAAATGCCTTCAGATGCAAAAACGCCCGCCGCGATATGCGACGGGCGTTTTCGTTTTCAATCCAAAGCCGATCAGTGCGCGGTTGCGCCCTGTGCGTCCGATTTGGCCGCGGCTGCGGCGGCGGCTGCCGCCTCTTCGGCCTCTTCGTCCCAATCGACCGGCTCGGGCTGACGCACCAGCGCGCGGGCGAGGACTTCGCGAACATGAGTGACCGGCACGATCTCCAGCCCCTCCTTCACGTTGTCGGGGATATCCGCGAGGTCTTTTTCATTCTCCTCGGGGATGAACACCGTCTTGATCCCACCACGCAGTGCCGCGAGCAGTTTCTCTTTCAAGCCACCGATCGGCATCGCGTTGCCGCGCAAGCTGACCTCGCCAGTCATGGCGATATCCTTGCGCACCGGGATTCCGGTCAGCACCGACACGATGGAGGTCACCATCGCCAGACCCGCAGAGGGCCCGTCTTTCGGCGTCGCGCCATCCGGCACGTGGACGTGGATGTCCCACTTCTCGAAGCGCGGCGGCTTGATGCCGAATTGCGGCGCGACCGAGCGGACATAGCTGGATGCCGCGTCGATCGATTCCTTCATCACGTCGCCCAGCTTACCGGTGGTCTTCATCCGGCCTTTACCCGGCAGGCGCAGAGCTTCGATCTGCAGCAGGTCGCCGCCCACGGAGGTCCAGGCGAGGCCGGTCACGACGCCCACCTGATCTTCCTTCTCGGCCAGACCGTAGCGGTGCTTCTTGACGCCCAGATATTCGCCCACCTTCGCCTCATCGACGGTGATGTGCTTGATCTGACCCTTCGACTTGATGATCTCGGTCACCGCTTTCCGGGCGAGCTTCGCGATATCACGTTCGAGATTCCGCACGCCCGCCTCGCGGGTGTAGTAGCGGATCACGTCGGTCAGCGCGCCATCGGTCAGTTCGAACTCGTTCTTCTTGAGCCCGTGACCCTTGATCTGCTTCGGGATCAGGTGCTGCTTGGCGATCTCGGCCTTCTCGTCCTCGGTGTAGCCCGCGAGCGGAATAATCTCCATCCGGTCCAGAAGCGGGCCCGGCATGTTGTAGGAGTTCGCCGTCGTCAGGAACATCACGTTCGAGAGATCGTATTCCACTTCGAGATAGTGGTCCACGAAGGTCGCATTCTGCTCGGGGTCGAGCACTTCAAGCATGGCCGAAGCCGGGTCGCCACGGAAGTCCTGACCCATCTTGTCGATCTCGTCGAGCAGGATCAGCGGGTTCGTGGTTTTCGCCTTCTTCAGCGCCTGAATGATCTTGCCGGGCATCGAGCCGATATAGGTCCGACGGTGGCCGCGGATCTCGGATTCGTCGCGCACGCCGCCAAGCGAGATGCGGATGAATTCGCGCCCCGTTGCCTTGGCGACAGACCGGCCGAGCGAGGTCTTACCCACTCCGGGGGGACCCACGAGGCACATGATCGGGCCTTTCAGCTTGGCCGAGCGCGCCTGCACCGCGAGATACTCAACGATGCGCTCCTTGACCTTCTCGAGCCCGTAGTGATCGGCATCAAGCACGGCCTCCGCCTTGCTGAGGTCTTTCTTTACGCGGGATTTGGTGCCCCACGGGATCGAAAGCATCCAGTCGAGATAGTTGCGCACGACGGTGGCTTCCGCCGACATCGGCGACATCGACTTGAGCTTCTTGAGCTCGGCCTCGGCCTTTTCCTTGGCCTCTTTGGAAAGCTTCGTGTTCTCGATGCGCTCTTCCAGCTCGAGGATCTCGTTCTGGCCGTCTTCGCCATCGCCGAGTTCCTTCTGAATGGCCTTCATCTGCTCATTCAGGTAGTACTCGCGCTGGGTCTTCTCCATCTGCGTTTTCACACGGGACTTGATCTTTTTCTCCACCTGGAGAACCGAGACCTCACCCTGCATGAGCCCGTAGACCCGCTCCAGCCGCTCGGAGACGTCGAGCGTCTCCAGAAGCTCCTGCTTCTGGGCCACTTCCAGCCCCAGATGGCCGGAGACGAGATCGGCCAGCTTGTCCGCTTCGGTCGCGTCGGCCACGGCCGAGAGCGCCTCTTCGGGGATGTTCTTCTTGATCTTCGCGTAGCGCTCGAATTCCTCGGCGACCGAACGCAGCAGCGCGCGGATCGTCTCCACGTCGCCCTCGGTTTCGATCAGCGGCTCGGCATTCGCTTCAAAGTAGTCGTCATTTTCGACGAACTCGCTGATGCGCACGCGGCTCTTGCCCTCGACCAGAACCTTCACGGTGCCATCGGGCAGTTTCAGCAGTTGCAGCACGTTGGCGAGCACGCCAACGCGGAAAATCCCGTCTGTGTCGGGGTCGTCTTGCGACGGGTCGATCTGGCTCGCGAGCAAGATCTGACGGTCATCCGCCATCACCTCTTCGAGTGCGCGCACGGATTTCTCGCGCCCGACGAAGAGCGGCACGATCATGTGGGGGAAAACCACGATATCGCGCAACGGCAGGACCGGATGGGTGACAGAGCTAAATTCGGTCATCGGCGTTCCTCTCTTGGCAGGAGGGTCCGGCCCCGTTTTCGGCGACCACGTCCCTCCCCTGTTCGACCCAATATCTAGGAGCCGCGAAGCGTCCATTCAACTAGGCCATGTCACTCATCCGTCACAATGCGTGGCCCCGGGACAGGCCGCAAGAGGCGATCTCGCTGCCGTGAGCGGTTCGTGCGCGCGCGTGATCGAACGTGTAGCCGCTCACCGCGGCAGGATCATCTCGGCCATCAAGCCGCCAAGCCGTTCGGATCGCCCGAGTTTCAGCGATCCGCCATGGCGCCGCAGGATGTCAGCGGTGATCGAGAGGCCAAGGCCCACCCCCTGCCCGCGATCCTGATTGCGCGCCGGATCGAGCCGCGTGAAGGGCAGGATCGCCTCTTCGCGGCGTTCGGGCGGGATGCCAGGGCCGTCGTCATGCACCGCGATTCGCCATCCCGTGCGCGCGATCGAGACGGTAATCTCGGCGCGGGTGCCGTAGCGGACCGCATTGCCGATCAGGTTTGCCAGCGCGCGTTTGAGCGCATCGGGACGGAAAGTCGCCTCCTCCTCCGTGTCGCAATCGACGAGCGTCACGTCGCGGCCCATCCGCCGCATGTCTTCCACCACGCCTTCGACGAAGCCGCAGATCGGCAGCGTCTCCGGCTCGCCATGCGAGGCGCCGTCGCGCGAAAAATCGAGGAAGGCATCGACAAGGCGACCCATCTCCTCGACGTCGCGCTCCATCGCGCGGACCTCGTCCGTCTCCTCCATCATCGACAGCCCGAGCCGCAGACGCGTGAGCGGTGTGCGCAGATCGTGACTGACACCCGAGAGCATCAGCGTGCGCTGCTCGATCTGCCGCTCGATCCGGTTGCGCATGTCGAGGAAGGCGCGGCCCGCGGCGCGCACCTCCGTCGCCCCCGAGACGCGGTAATTCAGGTTGCGCCCCTTGCCGAATTCCTCCGCCGCATGGCTCAGTCTGCGGATCGGACGCAGCTGATTGCGCAGGAAGATATAGGCGATCAGCGTCATCAGAATGGAAACAAAGACCATCAGAACGAGCAATTGGTGGGGATTCGACGCCGATACCCGGCTGCGCGCGAAGGTCACCGCCAGCGGCCCGTTCGGCGTCTCCTGCACCACCCGCACGGAGTTGGTGGTGTTGTCGAGAACGATCGAGCGAATCTGAGACAGATTCGTGCGCAGGGTCGAGATCACCACGATCCCGGTGAGATCGAAGAAGTTGCGCGTATCGCCCCGCTGCGACGCAAGATCCGTCGGCGCCGGGAATTGCGAGGTGAAGTTCAGTGTCTTGTCGAGCACGTCGAGCCGTTCGCGCGCAACCTCGGCCGTCGGCGCATTGGTCGCGACCTGATCGAGCAGCGCGATCTCGCGCACCATCCCTTCGGTCATCTGCTGCGTGACACGTTCGAAATGGCGCTGGATGAAGACGACGGATACCACCAGCTGGATCGTCACCACCGGCAGAATCAGGATCAACGCGGCCCGCCCATAAAGCCCGCGCGGCATCATCTGTTTCAGCCAGCGAAAATTCATGCCAGAACCCTAGCGATGGCCGCGACGGAGGGAAAGATGGAAGAATTGCAGCCCGGCTTGCGTCGGATCCTGGCTCCGAACCCGTCCCCCATGACTTATACCGGCACCTGCACCTATGTCATTGGCACAGGCGAGGTCGCAGTGGTCGATCCCGGCCCCGCCGATCCCGCCCATCTGCAGGCGCTGCTCGACGCGCTCGCCTCCGGAGAGCGCGTCAGCCATATCCTCGTGACCCATGCGCATCTCGACCATTCCCCCGGCGCGCGGCTGCTGGCCGAAACGACAGGCGCGCCGATCCTCGCTTTCGGCCCGCCCGAGGCCGGGCGCGCGCCTGTGATGGCGGAACTCGCAGCGCGTGGACATGCGGGCGGCGGTGAAGGAGTCGATCACGCGTTCGACCCCGACATCCTTATCGAGGATGGCGAGACGCTGAGCCATGGCGACTGGTCGCTCACCGCGCTGCATACGCCCGGTCATTTCTGCAACCATCTGAGCTTCGCGATGGGCGATGCGCTTCTGACCGGCGATGTGGTGATGGGCTGGTCCTCGACGCTGATCTCACCGCCCGACGGAGATCTGGGCGACTACTATCGCTCCCTCGCGCGCATCGAGGCACTCCGCCCGCGCATTCTCTATCCCGGCCATGGCGAGCCGGTGACCGATCCGCAAACGCTGATCGCGAGTCAGCGCACACATCGCGACGCCCGCACCGCGCAGATCCGAAGCGCCTTGGCAGAGCGCCCCGCCACCCCGCAGACGCTCACCCGCGCGATATACACTGACGTCCCCGCAGCCCTCCTGCCAGCCGCCGAACGGAATGTCTTCGCCCATCTCGTTGAAATGTCGGTACAAAACGAAGTCATCGCCGCGCCCGACCTGCGCCCGGAGGCGCTATTTTCGCTGACGTGACGAAAGCCTGAATTTTTTCGCCAGAACCCTCTGGACATCCCAATTCGAGATTCATATACACCCTCACATGTTCCGGCGTAGCTCAGCGGTAGAGCAGTTGACTGTTAATCAATTGGTCGTAGGTTCGATCCCTACCGCCGGAGCCAAATCTCTCGCAAGAGACTGATTTCAAAGAGAAAAGCCCAGAGTTCGCTCTGGGCTTTCTTTTTTCCGGCGTCCCAAAGGCACAAACGCGGCACGGACCGACGAAGGCCGCGGCACATGGCTCTGACGACGAACTGCCCGCGATGCTCGGCCGCGAACGCGTATCTCACTTTGCATTCCAGGCGAAATAAGCGGGGACCATTTTTAAGATGTCGCGCTCCTCCGAGACCCGTGCCAGTTCCTTCTTCAGCCGACAGATCTCGGCATCCGTCTCCGTGTCGCTAGCCGACGCTTTCGAGAACTTCTTCCTCCAGGGGCAGAGGGAGCATTGGCTCACACCCAAGCGCTCGGCCACCTCTCTGACCGGGTAGACCCTCTCCGTGATCTGCGCGACGGCATCTTGCTTGAAATCGTCGCACGATCCTGATCATCGGGAAGCAGGCGTATTCCTGAAGACGATCAGAGCCGAAATTTAGCTTTGTGCCGGAAACTTGATACAGACGCGCAGCCCGTCGGAGCCGTCCACGGTCAGCGTCGCATCATGCTGGAACGTCAGGGTCCGGATCAGGCGCCAGCCGAGAGAATTCGACCGTTCCGGGCGCTCGGCATCCGACGGCAAGCCGATGCCGTTGTCAGAGACGACCAGGGCGATCCCGCTTTGCAGGTCGCCGGAGACGTCGACGCGAATGGTTCCGCTCTCCCTGCCGGTAAAGGCATATTTGAACGCATTGGTGATGAGCTCTCCGATGATGAGCCCAATGTCGATGGCGAGCTTGCTGTCGAGCATCAGCTCTGCGCAGGTCACCTCGATATTGGCGTCGAGGCTTTCGCCGCTGAACGCACGCTCCGAAGTTCTCGCGACTTCGGCAGCCATCTGCGCGAGATCCACCTTTCCGGTCTCCTTCCCGCGCTGCATCAATTCGTGGGCCTTGGAGAGCGCCCCGACACGGACTTCGAGTTCGGTCAGAACCTGCTGGGTCTCCGGTTGTTGGGCCCGCGACTTGCTCATACGAATGAGCGCGGCGATGAGCGCGAGGTTATTGCCGGT
The DNA here is from genome assembly GCF_002213165.1 of Thioclava sp. F1Mire-8. Taxonomy (NCBI): domain Bacteria; kingdom Pseudomonadati; phylum Pseudomonadota; class Alphaproteobacteria; order Rhodobacterales; family Paracoccaceae; genus Thioclava; species Thioclava sp. F1Mire-8. The sequence goes on from NZ_NBNY01000001.1 coordinate 762,775, forward strand.
CCGGTGGTGTAGCTCCTGCATCAGCAGGTCGCGTTCGGTGATCCCCTCCGAGAGTTCGCGGTTCTGTTCGCTGAGGGCCGCTGTCGGGTCCTTCATGCTGAGATCGTTTAGCGCTTCTGTCGCCTGATCGATGAGCCGGGCATCCGCCGACAGATTTGCCGACGAGCGGAAAACCGCCTCGATCCGAGTTCCTTCGTGACCGGTCTCGACATCGAAACGCGTTGCGATGCGCTGCACACCGCGAAGCCCCAGCCCCATCCCCGTCGAGGAGGAAGGCGCCCCATCCGGCTGAAGTTTCTCCTTCGGGATGCCGCGCCCCTGGTCGGTCACGAGAAGCCCGAGTGCCGGTTTGCCTTCCACCTCGGTGAGCGAGAAGGTCGCGCGTCCCTTCTGCCCATGTTCGATTGCATTGCGACCGAGTTCGACGACGGCGGTGACGGCCCGTGTGCGCTCGAACGCGCCGAATTGCAGGACGTTGGTGAGCGTCATGGCGACATCGCGCAGCCGGGCCACGTCGGCGCTCTTCTCAAGGTTCACGGTGGTGAGTTTTGCCATGGTCAGTGGGCGCCTCCCCGGTTTATGCGCATGACGACGATGCTCGCATCATCGCGCCCGCGGAACGCGCGATCCAGAAGAAATCCGGCGATCAACAGCGGGCTTTTCTTCAGCAATCCGGGCGGAAAATGCGCCTCCCGCAGGGTTTTCAAACCGTCGCTATGCAGGATCACCATGTCCCCCGCCTCCAGCTGCACGGCTTCCTCGTAGCCATGAGTCGCCGCGCCACCGATGCGACCGTCGCGCACCGCCAGCCGCCTGATACCTTTCGCACCGATCAGCAAGGTCGAGATATTGCCAAGCGCCGCGTAACGTAGCTCCATCTGCGGCTGTGCGACATGCATCAGAGCTACCACCGCCCCGCGTCGACCGACCAGCCGCTCGGTAATCTGGCGCATCAGCTTACCTGGCTCCGACGAAAGCCCGCCCGCGGCGCCTGCAGCTGCGATCACCTCGCTGGCGGCTTCGGCGGCGGCGGGGCCATGCCCAAGGCCGTCGCAGAGCAACACATCGGTCGCCCGCGGGGTCTGCCGGATCTGAAAGTCGTCGCCGCAGGTGTCTTCGTTCGGGTGGCAAACACGCAGCCCCACCGCTTCGACGCCGCAATCAGCACCGCCGCTTTTCCCGCCGAAGGTGCATACGATCGTCGTTCCGGTGTCCGGCGAACTGAAAATGTCGAACGTATCCGAGAGGCGCACGATCGCCCCGAGCCCGAGACCGGCGGAGTCAGTCGAGCTTTCGCCATCTTGGAACATCCGGTCGATATCCGAGATCCCCGGCCCTCGATCCGTGAAGATCATGTTGATGACGTCGGAACCGGGCTGGCGCACAAGTTCGATCAGGGCTCGCCCGCGCTCTGCGTAGCGCAGCATGTTGGTCGCGGCCTCCGTAGCCACGATCGCGAGTTCGCCGACGCGTGTCTCGGGAAGACCGATCGCGACCCCATGGCGCCGCGCGAGCCGCCGAACAACGGCCACGGCACTGCGATCATCAATTTCCACCCACTGGTTCATAGCTTCACGCTCATGGAGACGGTTGTGCCCTTGCCGGGGGCAGAGCGGACCTCGAACCCGTGTGAAAGGCGCTTGGCGCCGCCGAGCCCTCTGCCGAGGCCTCCCGCGGTCGTGTAACCGTCGGACATGGCCAGCGATACGTTTTCGATTCCCGGCCCCTCGTCGCGGCATTCGACGCGCAGATACTCGGAACGGTCGTCGAGATAAATTGAAATCTTGCCGCCGCCTCCGTGCACGATTGCGTTGCGAGTGATTTCGCTCACAGCCGTCGCAAAACGGGTGATCCGCACCGCCGACAGCCCGCGCTCCTTGAGAATTCGAGCGACGGCCTGACGCGCAGCGACCACATCGCGGCTGGTCGCAAGCGTTATCTCCGCGACGGCGGGTCTGCTGGATGTTTCGTTTGGATCAGGCACGCCGCAACTGAGTGAGTGCATGGGTCAGGCTGAGCGCCGTGCGGGTCTCGGGCAGATACATCCCCAGTTCGACCAAGGTCACCGCAACCGCTGGACGCATCCCGACAACGTAGGTTTCCGCGGCCAGCAGCTTGGAAATGCCAGCGAGCTGGGCAATGACGCGCCCGACGAAGGTATCGACGATCTCCAGCGAACTGATGTCGAGGATCACGCCCTTGACGTTCTCCTTGGCGATCCGGTTGGAGAGCGTGTCCTGCAGTTCCACGATTTCCGTATCGGTGACGTCGTCCTGAATGGAGACCAGAAGCGCGTTCTCGACCAGGTTTATGGACGTCACACCCGACACGTCAGGAGACCTCGCTGGTTTTGATGACGTAGCCGACCTTCTGCAATGCATCGGCCAGGGCCGTGCGGATGCTGGACCGGGTGGACACGGTGCCCACGTCGATGCCGAGCTGCACCATGGTCTGCGCGATCATCGGGCTGATGCCGCTGATGATGCATTCCGCGCCCATCAGGCGCACGGCGGCCGCGGCCCGCAAAAGGTGCTGCGCCACCTGCGTGTCGACCGTGCCGACACCGGTAATGTCCATGATCACCACCTCGGCCTGCCGCTCGAGAATGGTCTGCAACAGGTTCTCCATGACCTCCTGCGCCCGGGCGGAATCCAGAGTGCCGATCAGCGGCAGCGTGAGAACGCGATCCCAGAGTTCGACCACCGGGGTCGACAGCTCGAGCATTTCCTGACGTTGGCGCTCTATGATCTGGTCGCGTTCGCCGATGAAGATCTCGTTGGTATAGATCGCGAAAGCATCGACGAGACGGGTCACCATCAGCACGTCGCTGATAAGCTTCCCGCTTTCGACATCCGTCATCGCCTCGAGCCGCTTGAACAGCGGAGCTTTGAGGGCGAGCACGAATGTCGCCATCTCGGTCGGCGTGACGCCACGGCCGACGCGCTCCTTGCTGACGTCTGCGAGGACGGCACGCAGGTCTTCCCATTCGTCGTCGTCCAGGCTGAACTCTTCGTTTACGACGCCGGCACGGATACCCTTGGTGAAGGCTTTCAGAAGTTCCTGGTTCTGCGCACGACTCTCGGAGTCGGAGAACAGGTCAGAGCGTTTCACGCCCTCTTTCACCTGAGTGCCAAGCCACTCCTCGACGACACCTGAGAAATCAGTTTCGAGTATGGTCAGGATATTTGCCGTCGCTGTCTGCGGCATGTGCAGGAACTCCCGTTCTTATGAATAAAACAGGTAAGCCAATTAGCTGCGGCAAAGTCAACGCATGGTCTTCAATCTTGCCCCGAGGACAAGCCCCTGATCGTCGACGTCCACGGGCACTGCGATCTTGCAAACCGGTCAATGGAACCGACATCCCTGTCACTCGAAATCGCAAAAGCGAATGCGCCGAACACCGTTCGTGACGAACCGCATCACTCAGCTGAGCCCAGAGAGCCTCTTCACGCGATGCACCATCTCGTCGAAATCAAACGGTTTCAAAAGGACTTCGGCGTCGACCTGAGCCGGCCCTGTCGCGGCTTCTTCGTCATATCCGGTCATGAATATGATTTTCAGGTCTTCGCGGGACTCTTTCGCCCGGGATGCGAGTTCACGACCCGTCATCCCGCCGGGCAAGCCGATATCCGTCAGCAGAACCGACACCCCCGGCTGTTCGTGCAGCAACGCGAGGCCGTCAGTCGCGTTCCCGGCTTCGTAGACAGTGAACCCAGCCTCTTCCAAGGCCTCCACCACGACGAAGCGCACGATGACTTCGTCATCGACCACGAGGATCGAGTGATCGGCGCTCGCGGCCGGAGCCTCAGCCACCGGACGCTGCGCAGTGGGGAACTCGATCGCCGCCGTAGAGCGCGGCAGAAAGATGTTCACTGTCGTTCCCACACCGCAATCGGCTTCGATCGTAGCGCATCCGCCGCTTTGCCGCGCAAACCCATAGACCATCGAGAGGCCCAAGCCGGTGCCTTTACCGCTGGGCTTGGTGGTAAAATAAGGATCGAACGCTTTCGATATCTCTTCTGCGGACATCCCCGTTCCGGTGTCACGCACGGAAAGGCGCAGGTAGTTACCGGGCTGAAGTTCCGAATGTCCATCTTGTATGACTTCGTTGGCCGTGCTGATCGTGATCGTGCCACCGTCGGGCATGGCATCGCGCGAATTGATGCAAAGATTTAGCAGCGCACTCTCGAGCTGGTTCGGATCGACCATCGCGGGCCAAGGCGCTGCGCTGTGCTCCGTTCTGATCAAGATGTGCGGCCCGATCGTGTGCCGCAACAGGTCCTCCATACCGTGCACCAGCTGGGGAACGTCGGTGGGCTTGGGCATGAGCGACTGCTGACGCGAGAAGGAAAGCAAGCGCTGGGTGACGCCTGCGGCACGTTCGGTCGACGATCGCGCGGCTTCCAGATACCGCAGGATTTCCTCGGGACGCCCGTCTTCAAGGCGCTTCGCGACGAATTCGAGGGATCCCGAAATCGCGGTGAGGAGATTGTTGAAGTCGTGAGCGAGACCGCCGGTCAATTGCCCCACGGCCTCCATTTTCTGGGCCTGCCGGAGTTTCTCCTCCTGCTGCATCAGCTTCGCGGTCTGCTCTTCGACACGCTGCTCCAGAGTCTCATTCAGCTGAGACAGCGCCGCGGCCGCCTTGTCGCGCTCCTCGAGAATGGCGCGCCGATCATCGAGATCCATCAGAACGCCTGCGAAAATGCGCGGTGTTTGCGATTCCATCCGGCCGTTGGCTTCGACCCAGTGATAGCGCCCGTCGGCCCGCCGGACACGGAACTGATGCGCGTAAGGCGACGTCTGCTGCGTCGCGCGGTGGATCGCCGCCATCAGACCCGGCTTGTCGTCCTCGTGCACGTTTACGACAATCTGCTCGATGGTCAGGCCTTCGACAGCCCGCGCGGGGTCGAGCCCCATGCTGCGGGAAAAGTCGTCATCGAGGTCGAAGGTTTCGCTGTCGAGATACCAGACCCAAGTGCCCAGGATCGCCCCGGCCGAGAGCGCTCGCGCGACGTGACGCGCGTTCTTTTCCGCGCGCCGCTGGCTTTCGCGTAGCTCGCGCTCCTTCTGTTTGCGATCCGTGATATCGCGAAAGAGAACCGCGACCTGAGCTTTGCTTGCGGGCTCCACCCGCCTCGCAGAGACCTCGATGTGCCGCCCGACCTCAACGAATTCGCGCTCGAACCTCAGAGGCTCCCCGGTTCTGAGCACTTCGCCGTAGATTTTCACCCACTCGTCCCCATCTTGCGGAGCGACATCGAAAACGGTCTTGCCGACAATGCCGTCAATCCCGGTATGCCTCTCGTAACCGGAATTGGCTTCGATATGGACGTAGTCGCTGAGTGGGCCTCTGGGACCGTCGATGAACTGGATGACGCAGAACCCGTCATCGATCAACTCCATCAAGGCCTTGTAGCCAGCGTCAGGAGCAGTTTGGTCCTCGGCGCCGCGTGCTCCCGGCATCAAAGCGTCTTGCGAATTCACTTAATCGGTCCAATGCAGATTGGGTTTTCTGAACGAGCGCAATAGTTAGAGCTTTTTGTGAATCTTACAAACAGCATTTGACCCAAATGGGCCAGAAACAAAAGCACGCAAAGACGCCCCGCCAACACTCATCCAGCAGCTAATCTCGCGCGACAAATGTGGGAAGGGCCATTTGGCACGCGCTGACCGACAACGCCCATGATCCCGAGAAGGCGCGGCGCATCAACGCAGTGACAGGTTGCGCCGTGCTGGCCGAGGCTAGGGCAATCATCCCCAAGTCAGGCCGGTTGCCCGGTATCGACGGCAAGGCCAAAATGTCGAAACCCGGTGATAATGCCATTGCGCTGTCCGCATCGCCGGAGAAGATCCGAAGCGCGGTTCGGGCGATGTTCACCGATCCGAGCGACCTGCGTGTCGAAGATGCGCCCCGCTGCCTCGCGCTCAAGCTCTTGCAAGGCGTTGCCCCCGTGATCACCGCAGCTTCGTGGCAATCTCTTCCGGCTTGTGTCGCTTCGTAGCCATTCTGATCCTCCGTTTTTCTAAACATAAAGGCGGACCGCTTCATTGGGGGAGGATCAACGGACGCATTCGCGCTGTTCCAAACCGCCTCGCCCATGCGATGCTGACGCCAAGATGCGGATCGCGAGCCTCAACACCCAAAACATGCGCCTGCTACCGAACCGGGAGCTAGGGCGGCTGCATGGGGCTTGGGACAGCGACGACCCCGAGGACCCGCGCCTCGATCCGATCGACCGGAGGTTGACGGCCGATCTGCTCGCCGGGATCGACGCCGATCTGGTCGCGCTGCAAGAGGTGTTCGACCTCGCGACCCTGGAGCACTTCCACGCGCGCTACCTGCTGCCCGCCGGCACGCGGCCTTACCCCGAGCGGGTCTGCCTGCCGGGCAATGACGGGCGCGGGCTCGATTTGGCGGTGCTGTCGCGCCGGAAGCTGGGAGCGGTGCGCAGTCACGCCGCGCTGACGCCGGGCGATCTGGGGCTGGAGCTGCCCGAGGGCGTCGATCCCGAGATGCCGATCTTCCGGCGCGATTGCCTGATGGTCGAAGTGGGCGCGCTGACGCTGTTCATCACGCATTTCAAATCGCCCTACCCCGACGAGGCCGCCGCCTGGCGCACCCGGCACCTCGAGGCGCTGGCGACGCGGGCGCTGATCGAGCAGCACTTCGACAATCCGGCCGAAGCGCTCTGGCTGATCCTTGGCGATCTCAACGAACCCGACGACTCCGAGCTACCTCTGCCCCGCGCGACGGCGCCGCTTGAACACGGGTTCAGCGTGGATCTGATGGCACGGATGCCCCGGCCCGAACGCTGGACCTATTACGACCCCCATTCGGCGCGTTACCATTGCCCCGATGTGCTGCTCGCCTCGCGCGCTCTCGCCGCGCGCTACCCCGATGCGGCGCCGCGTATCCTGCGCAAGGGCTTGGGCACCGAGGCCGCCCGCTATCAGGGCGAGCACCTGCCCGGCATCGGCCGCCACCGCCCCCATGCAAGCGATCACGCGGCCGTCGCGATCGACCTGCCGGGGCTGTGAGCGCGGCTAGAGCTCGAAGCTGTGATGCAGCTCGGGCATAACGACCTTCGCCGGGTCGAGCCCTTTCGCGAAGACCTCCATCGACTTTTTCTCGCCATGCACGAGGAAGATCTTTTCCGGGTGGCGGGTGCGGGCCAGCCAGCGTTTCAGATCGCTCTGGTCGGCATGGGCGGAAAAGCCGTTGATCGTGTGGATCTGCGCACGCACCGGGATCTCCTCGCCGAAAAGCTTCACATGTTTCGCCCCGTCCACGATGATCCGCGCGAGCGTCCCTTCGGCGGCGTAACCCACGAAGATCACCGCGCTTTCTTGCCGCGCGAGATTGTGGCGCAGGTGGTGGCGCACGCGCCCGCCCGTGCACATCCCCGAACCCGCCATGATCACCGCGCCCGAGCGGATCTCGTTGAGTGCGATCGAATCCTGCGTCTCGCGGGTGAAATGCAGCTCGGGCAGCTGGAACGGGTCGCGCCCCTTGTGAATGATATTGGCCAGTTCCGGGCGCAGCGCCTCGTCATGGCGCGCGAAGATCCGGGTCGCGGAGATCGCCATCGGAGAGTCGAGGAACACCCGCAGCGATTTCTCGATCTCGCCCGAGGCCATCCCATCGCGCAGGAACCACAGCAACTCCTGCGCACGCTCCAGCGCGAAGGTCGGGATGATGACATTGCCGCCCCGCCCCGTGGTCGCGCGGATCGCGGCGAGGAATTCCGCGATCGAGGCCTCGAGCCCGCGATGGTCGCGCTCGCCATAGGTGGTTTCCATCACCACGATATCTGCATCCTCCGGCGGGTCGGCATCGTTGAGAAGCGGGCGATTGTCGGGGCCCAGATCGCCCGAGAACAGAACCTTTCGGCTGCGGCCATGCTCGGTCAGGTCAAGCCGGATCGAGGCCGAACCGAGGATATGGCCCGCGTCGAAAAAGGTCGCCTCGATCCCGTCAAACAGCGATAGCGTCTTGCGATAAGTCGCGTTGCGCCCGAACCGATCGACCGCGTCGAGCGCATCCATCGTGTCGTAAAGCGCCTCACGCGACCCGCCGCGCCGCCCATGGCGGTGATGACGGCGCGCCTCTTCCTCTTGCAGATGCGCCGCGTCGAGCATCACCAGTCGCGCCAGATCGCGCGTGGCCGAGGTCGCGATGATCTCGCCCTTGAAGCCGCGCTTGACCAGAAGCGGGAGCCGCCCGCAGTGATCGAGATGGGCATGGGTCAGCAATACCATGTCGATCTCTGAGGGCTCGAAGCCGAATTTCGCGGCGTTGTCTTCGACCAGTTCCGAGCGGCCCTGGAACATGCCGCAATCGATCAGGATCTTGCGCCCCGCGCATTCGACGAGATGGCAGGAGCCCGTCACCTCATGCGCGGCACCGTGAAATGAAATCTTCATCCTCTCCTCCCATTGGTTCGTCGATATTGCGACCGAACTGCGCATACCAACGCCCGATATCCTCCCAGATCTCCTCGGCGCTTTCGGCATACCAGAACAGGTCGCGGTCCTCGGGGTCGATCACCCCCTCCTCCACAAGGAAATCCGGATCGAAGACCCGGCTCCAATACTCGCGCCCGACAAGGATCACCGGCAGCGGGCGGATCTTGCGGGTCTGGATCAGCGTGAGCGTCTCGAACAGTTCGTCGAGCGTGCCATAGCCGCCCGGAAACACCACGAGCGCCCGTGCTCGCATCAGGAAATGAAGCTTGCGCAGGGCGAAATAGCGGAAGCGGAAGCACAGGCCGGGCGTGATGTAGGGGTTGGGGAATTGCTCGTGCGGGAGCGTAATATTGAGCCCCACCGTGCGCGCGCCCGCATCATAGGCGCCGCGATTGGCGGCCTCCATCATCCCCGGCCCGCCGCCGGTGACGATCACCAGCCGGTTGCCATGCGGGCCCTCGCGCGCGCCGACGATCCGGCCGAAGGCGCGGGCGACGTCGTAATAGCGACTTTTCGCGGCGACGCGTCTGGCAATCTCGACGCGTCGCGTCAGGTCGTCATTGCCCGGATCGGCCGCGCTGCGGGCCTCCATCTCGGCCAGCTTCTCATGCGCGGCTTGCGGTTCGGGGATCCGGGTGCCGCCGAAGACCACGATCGAATGGGCGATGCCCTGTTCGCGCAGCAGCGTCTCGGCCTTCTGGTAATCGAGCTGCAGGCGCGCGCCGCGCATGTCGTCGCGGTTGAGGAAATCGACATCCTCATCGGCCTGCAAGTAATTCGGATGCGCCATGATCTCGCGGGTCAGATCGGGGGCGCGGACATCCTCGTGGCTGGGCTTGGGCTCGCACCACGGCAGATCGACCTCGCGCGCCACGTCATCGGCGGGCTGGGGCTTGGTGCGTTCCCCTTCGATTGTCTCCGACATCGGCTCCTCCTCGATTACCGAACCGGCGGGCTTGCGGTGGCAAGCTCCACGATCTCCTCGGTGATTTCGTCCTGCCGCAGGCTGCGCGAGGTTTGGATCAGCTCGGTCAGCGTGTCGGAGGTATTGTCCTGAGCGGCGATCATTGCGCGCATCCGGTCCTTGTCAACGGCGGAGTAAAATCCGGCCACGGTAGCGGCGGGGTGCTCCTGCTGCGGGCGACGGTGAAATCGCTAGGCTGACCCTTCTGTCAACCCGGGAGATTTATTGGCTTAATCACCTGTGCGGACTACCGAAAAATTCCCTGCCGCGCCGAATTCGAATATCTAGCCCTGGAACACCCAGATGTAGCAAAAACCAAGAGGCCACGCAGAAGAACAATAACGCATGCAATGCCTTAAGCATGAAGGCAAGACCGATCAACTCCTTACCGCCGGCAGCCAAAGTTCTCGCAAGAGATTGATTTCAAAGATCAAAGCCCAGAGTTCGCTCTGGGCTTTCTGTTTTCCGGCTTCCCGTCGCGGCGCGGCGATTTCAGCGTCCTGCTAAAAGTCTGCCGCATCCAGGAAATCGCCGACCAGCCTGTTGAACCGGTCCGGTTTCTCCATGTGAACGTTATGCGCGCAGCCGGGCATCACGGCGAGATCCGCCCCCGGGATGCCGCGCCAGAGCGCTTCGGGCTGCGTCCAGTCATAGGAGCGGTCGCGGCTGCCCCAAAGGACGAGGGTCGGGCTTGCGATCGCGCCAAGAGCGGGCGTGCCATCCCAAGCTTCCCAGGCCGTGAGGCTTGCGAGCGCGGCCTGCTGGCGCGCCTTCTGCCCGAGCGACAGGCAGAGCGGAAAACCCTCCGCCGCCTCTCCCTGCCGGAACCATGTCGCCGCGATCCGCCGCGCGGTCGCGGGCACCCCGTCGCGCAGAAGCCGTTCACGGGATTGCGCGATCGTCTCGAACCGGCCCGGCATCACGCCGCGCGGCCCGGTGCCGTAGAGTATCAGCTTGCGGATGCGCGTGGGGGCCAGCCGGATCATCTCCTGCACGACCATGCCGCCCATCGAATGGCCGAGAAGATCGAAGCGCTCGACCTCGAGCCGATCGAGAAGTCCGAGCACCATGCGCGCGTGACCTTCGATGCTCTCGGGCGCCTCCAGCGCTGCGCTTGCCCCGAACCCCGCGAGATCGGGACATATGACATCGCGGAACGGGCTGAAATGCGCAAGCTGCGCGTCCCACATTGCGCTGCCGCCGAGATAGCCGTGCACGAGGACGAGGGGCGGCCCGTTGCCTGCCCGGGTGAAGGACAATTCCGGCATCCCTGCCTCCCCTCTCCGTCCGCGCTCCGCGTCAGCCCTGGACCTGCGCCGGACGCAGGTCGAAATGCTCCTCGGGGAAGAACTTGGAGAGCCGGATATCGGCGGACCGCGCATGCCCCTCCATCCCTTCGAGCCGCGAGATTCGTGCCGTCGCCTCCGCGAGCGGTCGGGCCGCCTCGCGGGTGGCGCGCTGCCAGGTGATCGTCTTCATGAACTTGTGCACCGAGAGCCCGCCAGTGTAGCGCGCGGCCCCAGAGGTCGGCAGCACATGATTGGGGCCCGATGTCTTGTCACCGAAGGCTACGGTCGTCTCTTCGCCGAGAAACAGCGAGCCGTAGGATTTCAGCCGGGCCAGCCACCAGTCGAGATCCCGACACTGCACGTGCAGATGCTCGGGCGCGAGTTGATCGGCGAACCGCGCCATCTCCTCGGCGCCGTCGCACAGGATGACTTCCGCGAAATCCGCCCAGGACGCTTTCGCGCTATGGCGATTGAGTTCCGGCAGGGTCTCTATCAGCTCCGGCACGAGGCGCATGACCTGATCGGCCAGAGCGCGATCGGAGGTGACGAGCCAGACGGGCGAGTTGTAGCCATGCTCCGCCTGCCCCACAAGATCATAGGCGACCATCTCGGGATCCGCCGTCGCATCGGCGATCACCATGCTGTCGGTCGGGCCAGCGAACATGTCGATGCCGATCTGGCCGAAGAGGATCCGCTTGGCCTCAGCGACATATTGGTTGCCGGGTCCGACGAGGATATCCGCCTTGGGCAGGCCGAACAGACCATTGGCCATTGCGGCCACCCCCTGCACGCCGCCCATCGAGAGGATCACGTCGGCGCCGCACAGGTCCATCGCGTAGAGGATCGCGGGCGGGATGCCGAGACCGGGCCGCGGCGGCGAACAGGCGGTGATGTGGGGCACGCCCGCGACCTTGGCAGTGGTGATCGTCATGATCGCGCTGGCAACGTGGCTGTAGCGCCCGCCGGGCACGTAGCAACCGGTGGCCGAGACCGGGATCTGCTTCTGCCCGGCGGTCAGGCCCGGAAGTATCTCGATCGTGCAATCGGTGACCGTCGCGCGCTGCGCCTCGGCGAAGCGGCGCACGTTGTTATGGGCAAACTGGATATCGGCCTTGAGCTGCTCGGGCACGGCGGCGCTGGCGGCGGCGCGCTGCTCCGGGGTGACGACGATCTCGCCGGTCCATTTGTCGAGTTCTCTTGCATAGTCACGCGCCGCGTCCTCGCCGCCGGCCGCGATCTTCGCCAGCATCTTCGAGACGATGTCATGCACGCCTTCCTGATCCGCCTCGGCTGTCCGGACGGCTTTCTTCAAGTAGATCATGGTGGTTCTTCCCGTTACATTCTGCCCTTCCAGGGCACGAGGCGACGCTCGACGAAGCGCATCAAAAGATCGAAAGCGAAGGCAATCGCGGCGATCACGAAGATCCCCATGATCACGACCGGTGTCTGCAGGAACTGGCTGGCGGAGAGCACCATATAGCCAAGCCCCTTGGTCGAGGCGACCATCTCCGCGGCGACCAGCGTGGTCCAGCCGAAGCCGACCCCGATCCGCATCGCCGTCAGGATCTCCGGCATCGCGGAGGGCATGATGACATAGCGCATCACCTGCCAGCGTGTCGCACCGAAGGAATAGGCGGCGTGGATCTGCTCGATCGCGGCGGATTTCACGCCAGAGCGCGCCCCCAGCACGACCGGCGCGAAGACCGACAGGAAGATCAGCAGGACCTTGGAGGTCTCGCCGATGCCGAACCAGATGATCATCAGCGGCAGGTAGGCGAGCGGCGGAATCGGCCGGTAGAACTCGATCGGCGGGTCGAAAATGCCGCGCATGATCGGGCTCATCCCCATCGCGAGCCCCAACGGAATCCCGATCACGCAAGCCAGCAGGAAGGCGCCGAAGACTCGCACAGTCGAGATCACTACGTGATCGAGAAACGAGGTGCCAGTATAGCCGTCGCTCCAGACCGAGAGAAACTTCGACACGATCGCCATCGGCGAGGGCACGAAGAGCGGCTTCACCCAGCCCATGAAGGTCACGAGCCACCAGACGAAGAAGAAAAACAGGATCGAGCCAATCGAGAGCCACAGCGTATTGCCCTGCCCCGGGACGCCGTAGGTCTGGCCGGGCTTGGTCGCGCGCGAGCGGGAAATCCGCGCCCACAGTCCGGGCGGTTTCGTCGGGGTTTGAGTTGTTTGCTCCGTCATGCCGCGGCCTCTTCGTCGGCGAAGATGATCTTCAGGACTTCTTCGCGAAGTTCGATGAATTTCGGGGAGGCCTTCACCTGTCGGGCGGGCATCCCATCGAGAAACTGCCGCGAGAACGGCAGGTCGAATACGTGGGTGATCCGCCCCGGGCGCGGCGACATGACCACCAGCTTGGTGCCCATGAACAGTGCTTCCTCCACGCTATGCGTGATGAAGAAGACCGATTTATGGGTGTCGTTCCAGATGTTCAGGATCAGTTCCTGCGCCTTTTCGCGGGTCAGCGCGTCGAGCGCGCCCAGCGGCTCGTCCATCAGCAGAACGCGCGGATCGCAGGTAAGCGCGCGGGCGATGCCGACGCGCTGCTGCATCCCGCCGGAAAGCGAGTACACCGGTGCGCCCTGAAACCCGTCGAGCCCGAGCATGCTCAGGAACCTGTTGGCGACCTTCTTGCGCTCGGCCTCGGCGACGCCCTGAATCTGCAGGCCGAAAGCCACGTTGTCCAAAACGTTCAGCCACGGCAGGAGCGCGTGTTTCTGAAACACCACCGCGCGGTCCGCGCCCGGGCCGGAGACCTGCTCGCCATCGAGCATCAGCGCCCCCGAGGACGGCGACAGAAACCCCGCGATCAGGTTGAGAAGCGTGGATTTCCCACACCCCGATGCGCCGAGCGCCACGACGAATTCATCGTCCTCGATTGTCAGGTTGATCCGGCTCAAGGCCTCGACGGGCGGGCGACCATCCGCCGCTGGATAGACGACCGATACGTCCTCGACATTTAATCCCACGTCGCTGCTCCCTCTCGGTTTCTTGGTCCTGCCCGGATCGTATACCCGGGCAGGAAAGACTGTTTCACTTCAGGGCGTCTTCGGCGATCTTCGTATTCACGAAGGCCGAGTAGTCGTCGGCGACACTGTCGATGCGGCCCGCGGATTTCAGGAATTCCGCGGTCGATTTCATGATGTTCGCGGCATTGCCAAGCCAGGTGTCGCTGACCTGTTCGGACAGCGGCACGAAGGTGTAGCCCTTGAGAATGCCGGGGATCTGGTCGGCGCCCGCGCCGGTCACGCTGGCGATCTCCTTGACCTTCTCGTTATCGGGCGTCCAGGCCGAGGGATCGTCCAGATAGGCCTTGTTCGCCGCGTTCATCGCCTTGGCGAAGGCCACCATTTCCTTCTCGTGGGACTCGGCGAACTTGGTGTTCACGGTCCATGCGTTGAAGGTCGGATAGCCCCATTTCGCGGTTTGGGCGGCGCTCACGATACGGCTGCCGGTCTCGAGGATATTTGTCTGCACCGGCGGCCAGATGAAAGCGGCGTCGATCGTGCCCTGATCCCATGCGGCGGCGATCTGGTCCGGCGGCATCGAGATGATGGTCAGATCGGATTCCTTCATCCCGGCATGGGAAATCGCGCCCATCAGCGAGTAATGCGCGGTGGAGCCCACCGGCACCGCGACGCGCTTGCCCTTCAGATCTTCCAGCGATTTGATGCCCGAGCCGTTATGCGCGATCAGGCTCTCGGAATCGCCGATCGCGTAGGACACCATGAACATTTGCAGGTCGACGCCCTGGCTCGCGGCGATCGCCAGCGGCGAGGAGCCAAGTTCCGCGACCTCGACATCACCCGAGGCCATGGCTGCGATCACGTCGGTGCCCGAGTTGAACACCCGCCATTCGATCGTCCAGCCGGTGGCCTTCTCGAAAGCCTTTTCGGCGCGCGCGGCGTTCATCGGGGTCGGATCGCTGAACGTCCCGATCGTCATCGTCTCGGCCCAGAGCGCGGACGTCGAGAGCGTCAGCGCGGCCGCCGCCGTCATCATCATCTTGTTGAATTTGTTCATGTCAGAACCTCCGTTGGTAACATTGCGAGATGTATCTCTCGCTTTGATGGTTATCGCGTTCCACTATCGCTGCGCCCCTCCGCCGGTGCGGTCGCAAAGGCGACGATAGCACTGACCAGCTCGTCGAGCGTGTCAAATACGTCCGCCCGGGGACAGACTGCCTCCGGAATAAGCGAAAATTCGGTGCAGGCGATCATCTGCACAGTTGCGCCGCGCTCGAACAACGCGCTCGAGGCGGCCGCCAGTTTTTCGCGCGCGCCCGGTTGCGGGCCGTCCGCCTTGATCTGGCGGATCGCAGCCAGAAGATCGTCTTCCGCCTCGCTGTAGCGCAGGTCCAGCCCGTGTCGCGCTGCGGCTGAATCGAAGAGTTTCACCTTGCACAGCGCGGGTGAGCCAAGAACGCCGACCCTACCACCCTGCCCGGCCAAGCGTGCGGCCCGGGCAACCGACAGCTCCACCATGTCGAGCACCGGCACGTCGACCGCCGCGCGGATCGCGGGCAGGTAGTGATGCGCGGTGTTGCAGGGGATCGCGAGAGCCTGCGCCCCGCCTGCCACCAACCGGCGCGCCATGTCGGCGAGAACCGGGCCCGGATCTTCGCCCGTACCTTCGATCAGGTGGCGGATACGCGAGGGGACCTGCGGGTTCAGATCCACGATCAGCGGCACATGATCGGCATCGTCGCGCGCCGTCACGCTGGCCAGAACCTTCTGCATAACCAGGATCGTCGCCTCCGGTCCCATGCCGCCCAGAATTCCGACCCGCCGCATCATGCGCTCACCCTGGCGCGGACGCTCTCGACTGCATCGACGATGTGACCTGCGAGATGCGCGCAATCCTCGAGGCTGAACGTCAGCGGCAGGCGCATATCGAAGAGGCTGGCGAGAACCGCATCGGTCTGGGGCAGCTCCTGCGCGGCGACGTAGCGCCAGCTGCGATGATCGGATGTGAAGCCCCGGGGCTGATCGGCCCCGAACCATTTCACCTCGACCCCCGCCTCCGCAAGCCGCGCGATCAGGACCTCGGCCTCGGCAGGCGCAAGGCCGGGCACCCGAAACTGGATCGAGGAGCCGACATAGAATTCCGCCTTCGGTCGACGCGGCAGGCAGATCGCGGGCGAGCGCGTCAGCCCATCGGCCACCAGATCGTAGCGCGCGTTCCACGCGGCAACACTCTGTTCCAGCTGGCGAAGCTGCGGGCGCAGGATCGCCGCGCGCAGATTGTCCATCCGGGCGGACATGTTGGGCGTCTCCAGCCGGATCTTGTCGTAGATCTCGGGCGCGGGCCCGGCCCCATGGCTCTCGTAGTTCATGTAGGAGCCCGACAGGACCGTCGCGCGCGCCATGAATTCGGCGTCATCCGAGGTCAGCAAGCCTCCCTCGCCGGAATTCATGTGCTTGTAGGTCTGGGTGCTGAAACACCCCGCCAGCCCGAAAGAGCCGGACAACCGACCGTTCCACCGCGCCCCCATCGTGTGGGCGCAATCCTCGATCACGGTCAGCCCATGCGCCGTCGCGATCTCCATCAGACGGTCCATGTCGCACAGGTGACCGCGCATATGCGACAGCAGAAGGTGCCGCGCGCCGCTTTGCGCAGCCTTCGTCGCCAGCGCTTCGAGGTCGAGCACCAGATCCTCGGTAATCTCGACCAGAACCGGGACGCCCCCCACCGCCGCGATCGCGCCCGGCACCGGGGCGAGCGTGAAGGCGTTGGTCAGCACGCGATCGCCCGGCATCACCCCCGCGGCGCGCAGGGCGATCTGCATCGCCTGTCCGCCCGAAGCCACCGCGAGGCAATAGCGCGCGCCCTGCCATTGCGCGTATTCGCGCTCCAGCTCCACCACCTCGCTCGCCTCGCCGGGTGCATGGTTGTAGCGATGCAGCCGCCCCGAGCGCATCACCGCCACGGCCGCCTCGATCCCCTCCTCGGGGATCGGGGGCTGCTGGGTGAAGCTCTTGGAGAAGCGCGGCCGGATCATGATCTCAGGCCACCACGAGGGCTTTGTTGGCCTCGGCAAAGACGGTCTCGTAGCCGAACAGCGCCGCGGCGCCGCCGGTATGCAGGAAGACCACGCGCTCGCCTTTCTTGAAATGCCCCTTGCGGCAATAGTCGATCATCCCGGCCGCGCCCTTGCCGGAATAGACCGGGTCGAGAAGGATCCCTTCGAGCTGCGCGAACATGCGGATCGCCTCCAGCGTATCCTCTCGCGGGATGCCGTAACCCTCGCCGACATAGCTGCAATCGGCCACCACGTCCTCGCGGGCCACCACACCGGGGCAGCCCAGCTTCTCGGCGGTCTTCTGCGCCAACGCGAAGACATTGGCCTCCTGCTTGTCCTTCGGCGCGCGCACCCCGAACCCCGTCAGCGGGATCCCGGCATTGATCGCCTTGAGTCCGGTGATCAGCCCGGCCTGCGTGCCCGCCGAGCCGGTCGCCGTCGCGATATGGTCGATCACCAGCCCGCGGTCATTCGCCTGCCCGACCAGTTCGAAGGCGCAGTTCACATAGCCGAGCGCGCCGGTCGCGTTGGAGCCGCCGCCGGGAATGACGTAGACCGTCCGGCCCTCGCCGCGCAGCTTCTCGGCGACCGCCTCCATCTCGGCCTGCATGTCCTTGCCGCCCGCCCGTTTCGACGTCGTCGCCCCATGCAGATGGTCGAGAAGCACGTTGCCGTTCTCGTTGTAATTGGCGTCGTTCGAGCCGGTGCGATCCTCAAGCAGGATATGGCAGGCCATCCCGAGCTTCGCCGCAGCCGCCGCCGTCTGGCGTGCGTGGTTCGACTGGGTCGCGCCCTGGGTCATCACGGTATCGGCGCCCATCGCCTGCGCCTCGGCCATCAGAAATTCCAGCTTGCGCGTCTTGTTGCCACCGGTCGACAGGCCCGTGCAGTCGTCCCGCTTGATCCAGATTTCCGGCCCGCCCAGCTCTTTCGAGAGGCGATCAAGCTTTTCGAGAGGGGTCGGCAGATGCGCCAGATGAACGCGGGGAAAGCGAGCGAGATGCATATGGAGTTCCTTGGGTAACTTGTCTGTATCGAGCGTTGCGCAGATCAATCCCCTATGCAAATTCGAAATTCTTGATATGTTTTGCACTTCTTGCAAGTTAGGGGCGATATGCGACTGGAATGGCTCGAAGACATCCTCGCGATCGAGGATACGGGATCTTTCAGCGGCGCGGCCGAGCGCAGGATGCTCACGCAATCCGCATTCTCGCGCCGAATTAAGCAGATCGAGGATTTCGTCGGCGTCGAATTGTTCGACCGCTCGCACAAGCCGATCCGTCTCAAGCCGACGACGCGGGCACAGCGAGAGCAAATCATGCAGCTGTCGAACGGGCTGCGTCAGCTCGTCGCCGATCTGCGGCGCGGCGACAGCGTGGCAAGCAACCGCGTGGTGATCGCCTGCCAGCACTCGCTGACCACCGGGCATATACCATCGATCCTGCGCAAGATGCCGACAGAGCGCGAGGGGATATATGTCCGCCTGCGCTCGGCCAATCTCGACGCCTGCACGGGGCTACTGCTCTCGCGGCAGGCCAATGTCGCGATCGTCTACCGCACGCCGGACGAAAGAGACGACGCCCGTGCCGATTTTCTCGAGGAGATCACGATCGGCACCGACCGGCTGATCCCGGTCTTCAACTCCAGCCTGCCGAAAGCCGCGCCCGAGGGCGCCGGTCCCGTCGAGACGCCTTACATCGCCTACCCCTCGGACGTTTTCTTCGGCCAAGTGATGGAGCGCAGTATCCTGCCCTATCTCAGCCCGGCGATCCGCTATGCGCCCAAGGTCGAGACGGCACTGACGCTGGCGGCGGTCGAGATGGCGGTGATCGGCATGGGGGTCGCGTGGGTCCCGGAATCGCTCGCGCTGGAGCCGATCACGGCGGGACATCTGGTCGATCTCTCCACGGAACTTCCGGTCTGCGAATTGCAAATCAAGGCGATGCGCCTGCAAGGCAATTACAACCTCGCGGAAGAGACTTTCTGGTCGTCGCTCAGGTCTTGAAAGCCGGTCGTCGCTCAGGCGCCAAATTGCCCGGAACTTGCCGCCGAGATCCATGGAGTGCGGTCGCAACCTCGATCGTGGCAGACGAGGATCGAGAAGCACGGAGTCGGTCTGTGACGCGGTTAGATAGAAATATTCATCATATTGATAGGAATCAAAGTTCGCTCTCTTCTCCTGTGATTTTCTCTGATCGACGCGGGTTCCATGCGTCATCAAAGTGGAGGAAGATGAAATGCGTAATCCATTGTTCACGGGCAAATCTCGCGTCTCGCTCGTCGCTCTTGCAGCGGCGCTGGGAGTCGCGATCGCATGGCAGGCACCGGTCACCGGCCCGCTAAGCTTCGCGGCCAATGCACAGGAGTCCGGCGGCCAAGGGACCGGCAAGGGAAATCAAGGCGGTCAGGGTCAGGGTAGCAAAGGCGCTCAGACCGGGCAATCGCAAGGTCAGGGACAAGGCGGCCCGGGAGAAGATTCCGACGGCAAGGGGCCGCAGGCAGGCGCCCCCTCCTCTTCGGGCGGCGGCAAGCCGACCTGGTCGCAGGAAGGAATTCCGGAGGTCGAACTCGGTCGTCTGAACGTCGCGCGCTCGCCCGAGCACGTAATCGATCAGGCCTATGAAGAAGCACTCGCGTCGATCTCGCCCGAGATGGTCTCCTTCTACAACCTGTCCCTGGACAAGGCGATCGAGGAGCTTTCGCTGAACTGGGACAACGTGAGCTTCATCGACTCGCCGTTGCAGAACCTCGGCCTTCTGCAGGCGACGCTCGACGGCTCGACGCCGCTCGCGAGTTCCGGCGTCTCGAATGATGCCGACACGCTCGCGGCGATCTTCCTCGGCGCGGCGTCGGACAAGAATGTCCCGATCTCGACCGATACGGTAATCGCGGTGACGCAGATCCTCGGGGTTCCGGTGACGGGTACCGCGGCGGCATCCCTCGCTGCAGATGCCGAGGCCGTTCGCATCGCGATCCTCGCCGGGCACGGCTGATCGCATCCGAAACGCAATAGCCCGGACCCGCCCGTCGGCGCGGGGTCCGGGTCCACAGACCCATTTCCAACATAACAAGGAGGCAGTCATGACACGCAAGACTGCAAAACGCGCAACGACCGTAGCCGGCATCGCGCTCATGGCGGGGCTGGGCCTTACCGTGCAGCCCGGCCCGACCTTCGGAACATTCCATCTGTCCGTGCCGAGCGCTCTTGCGCAGGACAGCGGCTCGCATACCGATGGCGATCACACGGATGGCGGCCAGCAGAAGGGCAAGACCGGCGAGGCTGGCCATGGTAGCGGCGGCCACGAGGACGACGGCACGCATGAGGAGAGCGGCGGCCATGGCGGCGCCAGCGGCTCTTCCGGGCAGGGTCAGGGCGGCCCCGGCCCCGATTCCGAGGGCAAGGGTCCGCAAGCCGGCACCCCGTCGGGCACGCGCGGCACCAAGCCCGTCTGGTCCAGCGAAGGAATTCCGGAGGTCGAGCTCGGGCGGCTGAACGTGGCGCGTTCACCCGATCACGTGCTTCAGCGCGCCTATGAGGAAGCCCTGGCGACGATTTCGCCGACCATGGTTTCGTTCTACAACCTGCCGCTCAATCAGGCGATCGACCAGCTTTCGCTGAACTGGGACAACGTCTCCTTCATCGACTCGCCACTGCAAAACCTCGCCCTTCTCAAGGACACGCTGGATGGCAGCTCGGCGCTCTCGAGTCTCGGGGTGACGAACAACACCGCGACGCTGGAGGCGATTTTCCTGGGCACGGCCTCGGACAAGACCGTGCCGATCACGGCCGCCACGGTGACGGCGGTGACGACCATTCTCGGCCAGCCGGTGACGGGCGCGGCAGCGACCAGTCTCGCCGCGCAAGCCGAAGCGGTGCGGATCGCGGTTCTCGCCGGGCATGACGGCTGAGACTCTATGGAACCTAGGCAACACTCTGCCCTCGCGTAAAGCGTGGGCAGAGAATTTCACTTCTGCTTGCACGGTTCGGAGATCATTATCCCGCGACATGGGGATATCCGACCCGGCGAATGACTAAAGACGGACAGAGAGGCATCGAGATGGAATTTTCAACGAAGCTGGCTGCGGCCTGCGCCCTTGTCTTCAGCCTTGCGGCCCCGGCGGCTGCTACGGCACAAGACTCGGCCAACTTCTTCAAGGTGGGCACGGCAAGCGTCACTTACGGACCTTACGTGCGCTTCGGGCTCGGGGTCGCGAACACCCGACCCTCCGACGAGCACTGGCTCCCGCCCGGATATCCGGACGATCCGCGGATCGATTTCAACCTGAGCAACGATACGAGTGGCTTCGGAGAGATCGCCTTCGGCTATGACTGGATGAACGGCTTCCGCGGTGATGTCAGCGTCCTCACGACTGGCTCGGCCACGACGACCGGTCCGCACACGACCAGCGGCGAGCATGCCGACATCACTTCGGCTTCGGTTTCGACCAGCGCGGTGATGGGTAATCTCTACTATTCCCCGTTCGAGCAGATGGGCGTCAATTCCCGCCTGCATCCTTTCGTCGTGGCGGGGCTTGGTTACGCCAACAACAAGGTCAGCGACTGGACGCGGACGAATACCGCGAAGAATCCCGTAGACCGGACCTTCTCGGGCGACACCCACGGCGATTTCGCCTATTCGCTCGGAATCGGCATGGCCTACCAACTGACGGCTCCCGGCAAGCATCCGGCGATCCTCGAGATGTCCTATCGCTATTACAGCTTCGGGACCGCGAAGGGCGGCAGCACGCCGCTGACCGAAGGTGAATCGCCGGTCGCTCCATTGACCTTCGAGAACGACGCGCATGTGCTTTCGATCAGCCTGCGCATCCCGCTGCAGCGGCTCTGAGGCTTCTTGCGGGGGGTGCCGGACTGCTTGCAGCCCTATCCAGCCCCCCGCAGGACTTCCGATAAAGCAGCTCCGCCAGATACGGCGGCGCCCCTTCCTCTCACATCCGCGACGCGAGAAACCCCGCAGCAAGATCCGGGGTGGCGATCTGGGGATACTCGGCTTCGGCAATCTCGACGCCGAAGCGTTTATCGAGCGCAATCACCAAATTCAGAATATCCATCGAGTCGAGTTCAAGATCGTCCTGAAGATGATCGGACCCCGCGATTTCGGCGGGATCGAGATCGGGAGCGACGCGCACGAGCTCCTCGATATAGGCTCTGCGGATTTCGTCTTCGGTCATAGCTCCTCCGGCGTTTGCAGCTTCGCGTCGATCGCGGTCAGGAATTTCGAGCCCAGCCGCCCGTCGCTCACGCGGTGATCCGCGGCGAGGGTCAGCGTCACGGCCTGGGCGGCAACCACCTTGCCGTCTCGCACCAATGCTTGCGGGCCGGGCGCGCCGGCAGTGACGATGGCGACCTGCGGCGGCACGATGATTCCGGCCATCGCCTCGACCCCGCTCTCGCCAAGCGCCGAGAAGGTCAACGTCGCCATGCTCATCTCCGAGCTTTTGAGCCGCCCGGCGCGAGCGCGCATCGTGAGGTCGCGCATCGCCTCCATCAAATCCTGAAGGTTTTTCTTGTGGGCATCGAGGATTGCTGGGGCCACGAGCCCGCCGCCCCGAAGCGCGATTGCGAGGCCGAGATGAACCGCCGGGGATGGCGTGAACCCGTCCTCCCCGAAATGCCCGTTCACCGCCTTTTCCTCGCGAGCCGCCAGTGCCATCGCCTTCATCAGAAGCGCGCCCATCAGGATGCGTTCTTCGGGCGGGCGGTTCGCATTGGCGGCGCTCAGCCAATCGCTCGCGGCGCTGAGATCGACCGTGTGGGTGACGTAGTAATGCGGGATCTCGCGCTTGGACCGGGCCATCGCGGCGGCGATCGCCTTGCGCATCTCTGCGATATATGCGCCGCGATCTTCTGCCGGGCTCGGCGTCGCGGCGGGTTTCGTCGTCTCGACATCGGCGAGCACGATCGCGCCCCCCGGCCCGCTGCCGGTCAGGCTCTCCAGCGCGACCCCCAATTCTGCGGCGCGTGCCTTCGCGGCAGGAGAGGCGGCGATCCCTGATGGGGGGGCGGGAGGCGGCGCACTGGGCGGCTCCATCCTTGCCTCCGGTTCGACCGGTTCGGCAGGCGACTGCGGCGCAACTGGCGGCGCGGCCTCAGAGGTCTCCGCCGACGCCTCCCCGGGCGCTTTGATAACGGCCAGCGGCGCGCCAACCGGCAGGTCTTGCCCAAGCTCTGCCACCAGCTTTTCGACCACACCGTCCTCGAAGACCTCGATCTCGATCGCACCCTTCTGCGTCTCGACCACCGCGACGATATCGCCGTGCTTGACCGTATCGCCGGGCTTCACCAGCCATTCGACCAGCTTGCCCGCCTCCATATCCGCGCCGAGCGAGGGCATCTTGAAAACGGCCATCGCCTCACCCTTTCCCGAGCGTCGTCTTCACGGCGGCGACGATAGCGGGCACCTGCGGAATGGCGGCGTCCTCGAGATGTTTGGGATAGGGTATCGGCACCTCGGCCGAGCACACCCGCCCCACCGGCGCATCTAGGTGCCAGAAGGCCTGCTCGCCGATCCGGGCCGCGATCTCGGCGGAGAGCGAACCGGACCGCCAGCCCTCGTCCACCATCACCGCGCGGCGCGTGCGCGCGAGCGAGGCCATGATCGTCTCATCATCGAGCGGGCGCAGGCAGCGCAGGTCGATCACCTCCGCCTCGATCCCCTCGCCCGCCAGCGCCTCGGCGGCCTCGAGCGTCTTCCACAGCGATCCGCCATAGGTGATCAGGCTGATATCCTTGCCCGCGCGCCGGATCGCGGCCTTGTCGATATCGACCGGCCCGGCATTCGCCGCGATCTGCCCGGTCATTTTGTAGAGCATGACGTTCTCGAAGATCAGCACCGGATCGGGATCCTCAATCGCAGTCCAGAGCATCCCGCGCGCGTCCTCCAGCGTGGCGGGCGCCAGCACCCGCAGCCCCGGAATATGCGCGTACCACCCTTCAAGCGAATGGGAATGCTGCGCCGCGAGTTGCTTGCCCGCGCCGGTCGCAAGACGGATCACCACGGGTGCGCCGAACTGCCCGCCCGACATATGCCGGATCGTGGCGGCGGTGTTCATGATCTGGTCGAGCGCGAGCAACGAGAAATTCACCGTCATCACCTCGACGATGGGCCGCATCCCTGCCGCCGCCGCACCGATCCCGGCCCCGGTGAAGCCGGACTCCGACAGCGGCGTGTCGCGGATGCGGTCCTCGCCGAATTCGGCCATCAACCCTTTCGAGACCGCATAGCAACCGCCATATGCGCCCACATCCTCGCCCATCAGAAAGACCCGCTCGTCGCGGATCATCGCGTCGCGGATGGCCTGCTTGACCGCCTCGCGATAGGTCATCTCGACGGTCTCGGCGCTGGGTTCGGGCGGCGCGGGCGGCGCGGGGCGTTCCTCGGCCATGACATGGCGGGTGAGCGTCTCGAGCGGCTCCCACTCGCTCCCCTCGGCATAGGCGACGGCGGCGGCGATCTCGTCCTCCACCCCCGCCTCGATCTGCGCGACCTCTTCGGGATGCATCAGCCCGCTCTCGTAGAGCCAGGACTGGAACCGCACGATCGGTCCCTTCTCGCGCCACGCGGCCACCTCGTCCTTGTCGCGATAGAGCTGGGCGTCGAACATCGAATGCGCGCGGAACCGATAGGTCAGACATTCGAGGAAATAGGGTTTGCCAGTCTCGCGGATCGCGGCGAGCGCGCGGCGGGTGGCGGCCTCGACCGCGACCACATCCATCCCGTCCACCTGCTCGGTCGCGAACCCATAAGCCGCCGCCTTGCGCCGGATGTCGGTCACGGCCTCGGTTCGCGCCAAGGCCGAACCCATCGCGTAGCCGTTATTCTCGCACACGAACAACACCGGCAGCGACCAGAGCTGCGCGAGGTTCATCGACTCGTGGAACTCGCCCTCGGCCACAGCCCCTTCGCCGAAGAAGCAGGCGGTGACATTGGGCGCACCCATCATCCGGTCGCGCAGCGCAAGCCCCACGGCCAGCGGCAGCCCGCCCCCCACGATCGCGTTGCCTCCGTAGAAATTCCGCTCGGCGTCGAAGATATGCATCGAGCCGCCCCGCCCGCCCGAGGCACCAGTGGCCTTGCCATACATCTCTGCCATCACGCGCTCCATCGGCACGCCACGAACCAGCGCATGACCGTGCTCGCGATAGGTCGCCACCACGCGATCATCGGGGCCAAGCCGCGGGATCACGCCCGAGGCCACCGCCTCCTCGCCATCGTAGAGGTGGAGGAAGCCGCGGATCTTTTCCTGCGTGTAGAGCTCGGCGCATTTATCCTCGAAATGGCGCACACGGATCATCGCCGTGAGCAATTCGCGGATGTGGTCATGGGTCAGGTGCGGTTTGTCGGCAGTCATGTCTCGTCACTCTCCAGCGTCGAAATATCGCCTTCCGGCAGGCCCAGCTCGCGCGCTTTCAACAGACGGCGCATGATCTTGCCCGAACGGGTCTTCGGCAGGGTCTTGCGGAACACCACCTCGCGCGGGGCGACCGCCGCGCCGAGCTTCTTGCGCGCGAGACCACGGATGTCGCGTTCGAGATCTTCGGACGGCTCGAACCCCGGATTGAGCGCGACATAGGCCTTCACGACCTCGCCTGCGGTCTCGTCGGGCAGGCCGATCACGGCAGCCTCGGCCACTGCCGGATGCTCGATCAGCGCGCTTTCGACCTCGAAGGGGCCGATCAGGTGACCGGAGGATTTGATGAGATCATCGGCGCGACCGACGAACCAGAAATAGCCCTCGCTATCGCGCATCGCGAGATCGCCAGAGAGATACCAGCCACCCACGAAACACTTCTTGTAGCGCGCCTCTTCATGCAGATAGGCGCGCATCATCGAGGGCCAGCCGGGGCGCAACGCCAACTCACCGATCTCGCCGGGCTTGCAGTCGCGCAGGCCGTCGTCGACACGCTCCACGATCCCCGCCTCGATCCCCGGCAGCGGTTTTCCCATCGAGCCGGGATGCACATCCATCGCGCGGGTATTGGCGATCATGATGCCGCCGGTCTCGGTCTGCCACCAGTTGTCGTGGAAGGGCTTACCGAAGACCTCGTTGCCCCAGACCACGGCCTCGGGATTGAGCGGCTCGCCCACCGAGGCCATGAACCGCAGTGTCGAGAAATCGTAAGGCGCGGCCGCCTCTTTCCCTGCGCGCATCATCATGCGGATCGCGGTGGGCGCGGTGTACCAGACCTCGATCTGCTCGCGCTGCAGGATCGAATACCAGCGGTCGAGATCGAAATCGGCCTCATCAACGATCATCCGCACCCGGTTCACCAGCGGCGAGATGATCCCGAAGGATGTCCCCGTCACCCAGCCCGGATCGGCGGTACACCAGTAGCGCGTGCCCGGCGTCAGTTCGAGCGCGTAGCGGCCTGCGGCGGCGTGCATCACCACCGCATTATGCACATGCACCGCGCCTTTCGGGCGGCCCGTGGTGCCGGAGGTGAAATGGATCAACGCGGGATCTTCGGGTGCCGTATGAACCGTCTCGAACGACTCCGAGGCCGCCGCCATCGCAGGGCCGAGCGCCACGCAACCCTCCGGCGCTTCGTCGCCGATGATCAGCACCAGTTTGAGCGAGGGAATTTCGTCCCGCCACGCGGCGATCTTGCGGCGATAGATCGAGGCGGTGGTGATCAGCGCATTGGCCTCGCCGATCTCGAGCCGGGTGCGCAGGGGCTCGGGTCCGAAGGCGGAAAAGAGCGGCGAGAAGATCATCCCTGCCTTCAGCGTGCCCAGCGCCGCGACGTAGAGATCGGGCACCCGGCCGGCGAGACCGAAGAGCCGGTCGCCCGGTTCCAGCCCGTGCGCAGTCAAAACATTGGCGAAGCGCGCGGTCCGGGCAGCGAGATCACGATAGCTCAGGCTTTGCCGCTCGCCGTCCTTGCCGAGCCAGAGGATCGTTTCGTCATCCCCATGACCCGCGGCGACATGCCGATCCACCGCCTCATGCGCGATATTCAACCCGCCATCGGGAAACCCGTCGAGCATCGCCCGCGCGGTGTCCCATGTGAACGCCTTGCGGTCCTCCTCGGAGAGCGTGGCGGCGGCGCGTTCAGCGGCCGACTTCTGGATGATCGCCCAAGTCATCACGCCTCCTCCCAAGGTGATGCCAGTCGACAGACCGCTCCCGTGACGAACGGCCC
The DNA here is from genome assembly GCF_002213165.1 of Thioclava sp. F1Mire-8. Classification (NCBI taxonomy): domain Bacteria; kingdom Pseudomonadati; phylum Pseudomonadota; class Alphaproteobacteria; order Rhodobacterales; family Paracoccaceae; genus Thioclava; species Thioclava sp. F1Mire-8. Next base: position 789,702 of record NZ_NBNY01000001.1, read on the forward strand.
ATGACCTTCCCTAGGCGAAGACAGGAGGCAGTTTCATTGATGTGGCTCAACGCGGGAGCGGAAATTATCTGCGGGTTGCGCGCGATACGACCAGATGCCCCAGCAGCGGCGGAAGCAGGCTCATCGCCCCGGCGAGCGTCAGCCCCGCGATTCCGGGCGACGGAAGCTGCAGCACATCGGAGAGCCCGGGTAGCCACAGCGCCCCCGCGATCAGCACGAGACACAGCACGAGCGCGCCCCAGGCATAAGGGTTGCGCGTCACATCGTTGCGCAGGGCGTGGGTGTCCCCCTCCCGCATGTTGAACACGTTCCAAAGCTGGCCCAGCGCGAGGGTGACGAAGGCCACCGTGACGGCGGCCCCGGGAGCAAGCTGTAACCCGTAGAGCGCCCCTCCGAAGGCCAGCATCGTAGCGAGGGTTACAATGACCCCAAGAATGACGATGCGTTCCCATTCGCGCCGCGCGAGGATCGGCTCCGCACGGTCGCGGGGCGGACGGCTCATTTCGTGTCCGTCGCCATGCCCCATCCCAAGCGCAAGCGCCGGGAAGACATCGGTGACGAGATTGAGAAACAGGATCTGCAGGGGCAGGAGCGGCGCGGGGAGCCCCACCCCCACGGCGATCCCCACCACGAGGATCTCCGAGAGATTGCACGACATCAGGTAGACGATGAACTTGCGGAGATTGCCGAATATCACCCTGCCCTGTCGCACCGCCTCGACGATGGTCGCGAAATCATCGTCCTTGAGCACCATATGCGCCGCCTCGCGGGCGACTTGGGTGCCGCGTTGTCCCATCGCAATGCCGATATCGGCCTTCTTCAGCGCCGGTGCGTCATTCACCCCGTCGCCCGTCATCGCGACGGTCTCCCCCTCGCGCTGGTAGAAACTGACAAGCTCCAGTTTCGTCGCCGGGGCCACGCGGGCGAAGACGCTGGCCTTGCGCAGGCGGTCGAGCGTGTCATCGCTGGCGCTCTCAAGATCGAGACCTGTCAGCTCTCTCCCCTCGATCGCCATTACACCGTCCTCACTGATCCCGGCATCTCTGGCGATGCGTGCGGCGGTCTCGGCGTGATCCCCTGTCAGCATGATCACCCGTATACCTGCGCTCTGGCAGGCCGCGATCGCGGGCGGGACATCCTTGCGCAGGGGATCGGCGAGACAAGCGATACCGACCAGCGTCAGCCCTTCATAGGGGGCCTCCTCCGTCCCCTCCGCCTGCTTCATAGCGAGTCCGATCCCGCGCAACCCCTCGCCCGCCGCTTCAGCGTTGCGGGCGATCCAGCTTGCCTTGTCCTCATCGCTCAGCGGACGCGCACCCTCCGGCCCCAGAACCTCGGAGCACGCAGCGATCACCGCTTCGGGCGCGCCCTTTGTCGCGTAGAGCATACCCCCCTGCGGAAGTTCATGGACCGTCGCCATCATCAGGCTGTCGGTCTCGAACGCATGCTGGAGCAGGCGTGACTCTGCTCCGTCTTCGGACACCCCTAGCTTTCGCGCTGCACTCAGCAGCGCCAGCTCGGTCGGATCCCCGATCCGGCCATCCTCGCCGTCCCCCAGCTCGGCATTGTTGCACAGCATGCCGATCTGCAGCGCCGCGCGCAGACGGTCGTCCGCGATTCCGCTATCCGGGCCGTCCAGATTCACGCTCCCCCCGTCGAGCAAGACCTGAACCACGCTCATCCGGTTCTCGGTCAGCGTCCCCGTCTTGTCCGTCAGGATCAGCGTGGTCGCCCCGAGCGTCTCGACCGAGGACAACCGGCTGATCAGGGCGTTGCGCTGCACCATCCGCCACATCCCACGCGCGAGCGACAGCGTGGCAACGACGGGAATACCTTCGGGGATCGCGGCCACGGCAAGCGCGACCCCGGTCTGGATCATACCGGTGAGCGGGTGGCCCTGCGCCAGCCCCGTGACGATGATCGCGACGGCGAGGACGATCGTCAGCCAGACAAGTCGCTGCCCGAGCCGCGTCAATTGGTGTTCGAGCGGTGTGGGCTCTGTGCTGGCCTCCATCGCGAGCTGGCTGATCTTGCCGATCTCGGTCTCCATGCCGGTGCGCACCACCACGCCGATCCCCGCACCCCGCGTCACGGCCGCGCCCTTGAACGCCATATTGGAACGATCCCCCAACACGACGTCGGAGGGCAACGCTTCGGTGATCTTGCGCACCGGAAGAGACTCGCCCGTCAGTACGGATTCATCACAATAAAGCCCCGACGCTTCGACCAGCCGCAGATCGGCGGTCACAACGTCGCCCGCCTCGAGCATCACGAGATCGCCCGGCACCAGATCGTGGGCGTCGACTTCGCGCAGCATCCCGTCCCGGCGCACCCGGGTACGGACCTCGGCGACACTGAACAGCGCCTCCATGGAACGGGTCGCGCGCAGCTCGGTGAAGAACCCGATCGCGCCGTTCAGGAGCAGCACGACGAGTATCGCCAACGCCTCGACGATATCGTTGATGACCAGCGAGAACACCGTCGCCAGAACGAGAAGCGCGACGATCACCCCCTGGAACTGATGCAGCAGGATGTTGAGCGCACTGCGCGGTTTCTGACGGCGCAGGGCGTTCGGGCCGTGGCGCGCGAGGCGCGCGGCGGCCTCCTCGGCGGACAGCCCGTCCGGGAACGGCACGGACTGACGCGCCAGCACCGCCTCGGCGGTTTCGACAAATGCTGGTGCGGCGTCGGTATCCTGCATTCCCGGGGGCCTTCGGTGATCCCACGTCGATGGTAAGCCTTTCCGCGGCCTACGCAATCGTCTCGCCTTGCGTAGCAATGCCGCAGAACGCTCCCCCGGCCGCACCCAGATCACGGATCGTTGATCCCGGTCAATGACGGTTCACCGATGTCGCCCCAGCCTAGATCGCAGGTCTGGCTGCGAAATTTCACCGCAAGCGCGACCGGGAGGAGGAGGAAAACATGCATATTTGTAAAGCCATGATGGCGGCGGTGAGTGTCGCTGGCGCGCTCTCGGCCAGCGCCGCGCGGGCGGATGGCACGGTCGAGGTTCTGCACTGGTGGACCTCCGGGGGCGAGGCCAAGGCCGTCGGAGAACTGAAGAAAGCCTTCGAGGCCGAGGGCGGGGAATGGATCGACTCGCCGATCGCGGGCGGTGGCGGCGATGCCGCGATGACGGCGCTGAGGGCGCGCGTCGTGGCCGGAAACCCGCCGACCGCCGTGCAGCTCAAAGGGCCCGGCATTCAGGAATGGGCCCAGCAAGGCGCGCTCAACGACGTCCAGTCCGTGGCGGATGAGGGCAATTGGGACGATGTGTTGCCGCCGGCGCTGGCCGAAATCATGAAATACGAAGGCAAATACGTCGCAGCCCCGGTCAACATCCACCGCGTCGACTGGATCTGGGCCAACCCCGAGGCGCTGAAGAAAGCGGGCGTCGAAGGCATGCCAACGACATGGGACGAGTTCAACGCAGCCGCCGACAAGCTGCAGGCGGCGGGTATCGTGCCGCTCGCCCATGGCGGTCAGCCTTGGCAGGACGCGACGCTGTTCGAAGACGTGGTGTTGGGAATCGGTGGGGCCGATTTCTACCGCAAGGCGCTGGTGGAGCTCGATCCGGAGGCCCTGACCTCGGACATGATGGTCAAATCCTTCGATCAGCTGCGCAAGCTGCGTGGCTATGTCGATCCGAACTTCTCGGGCCGCGACTGGAACCTCGCGACCGCGATGGTGATGCGCGGCGAGGCCGGTTTCCAGATCATGGGCGACTGGGCCAAGGGCGAATTCCTCGCGGCGGGCAAGGTTCCGGAAAAGGATTTCCTGTGCTGGCCCACGCCGGGCAAGGGCTTCGTGCTGAATTCGGACAGCTTCACCTTCTTCAAGGTGGAGGGAGAAGACCGCATCGAGGGCCAGAAAGTGCTGGCGCGGTTGATCATGTCGCCCGAGTTCCAGAAGGTCTTCAATCTCGCGAAAGGGTCGATCCCGGCGCGCACGGACGTGCCGCTCGATGATTTCGACGCCTGTGCCAAACGCTCGCACGAAGACCTGCTGGCCGCGATCGAGAACGACACGCTGGTGCCGTCGATGGCGCATGAGATGGCGGTGCCCCGCTCGGTGCGCGGCGAGTTCCTCGATCTTGTGACGGCGTTCTTCAACTCCGACATGAGTTCCGAGGACGCGGTCAAGCAACTCGCTGCCGCGGTCAAGCGCGCGCAGGAAAACTAGGGCCTGCAATGTCCGGGAGGACGGGCCCCATGGCAAGGTTCGGGCGGGCGCTGGAAAGGCGCCTGCCCGCGATTGTCGTCTCTCCTCTTTTCGCGGCGAGCCTGTTCTTCGTCTACGGCTTCATCGGCTGGACGGCCTATATCTCGCTGACCCGCTCGGGGGTGATGCCCGACTACCAATTCGACGGGGTGAGCCAATATGTCCGTCTCTGGCAGACGCCGCGCTGGTACGTGGCGATCCGCAACCTGTTTGTCTTTTCGGGCCTGTTCATCTCGATCTCGATGGCGATCGGCATCCTTCTGGCGATCCTGCTCGACCAGAAGGTGCGCATCGAGGGGGTGATCCGCACGATCTACCTCTACCCGATGGCGCTGAGTTTCATCGTCACCGGAACGGTCTGGAAATGGATGCTGAACCCCGGCCTCGGCCTGGAGCGGTTGATGCATCAGGCCGGGTTCGAGAGCTTCAGATTCGACTGGCTGGTGAACTCGCATTACGCGATCTACACGGTGGTGATCGCGGCCGTCTGGCAAAGCTCCGGCTATGCGATGGCGCTGTTTCTGGCCGGGCTCCGCTCGGTCGATGACGAGGTGCTGAAAGCGGCGGCGATCGACGGCGCGGGCCCGTGGCGCACTTATACCGGGATCGTGCTGCCGATGCTGCGACCGGTGTTCCTCTCCACCGTCATCATCCTCGCCCATCTCGCGATCAAGAGCTTCGATCTGGTGATCGCGCTGACTGGCGGGGGGCCGGGCTATGCCACCGACATGCCCGCCACCTTCATGTATTCCTTCGCCTTTCAGCGCAGCGAGCTGGGCGTGGCGGCGGCGAGTGCCACGATGATGCTTATGACGGTCATCGCGATCATCGTGCCCTATCTCTACTCGGAACTGAGGAAGACAGCCGGATGAGCGCACGCAGCACAGGCGGGATCGTCCGGCGCAAGGGGCTGCATCACGGCCTGATGCGCGCGCTGCTCTTCGCGGTGCTCGGGCTGTTCTGCATCTACTACCTGATCCCGCTTCTGGTGATGATATCGACCTCGCTGAAATCGCTGGCCGAGATCAGGGAGGGCTCTCTCATCAGCCCGCCGCAGGCGCTCGACTTCAGCGCCTGGGAGAAGGCGTGGAACAGCGCCTGCGTGGGTGTGCGTTGCAACGGGCTTGCGCCCTATGTCTGGAACTCGGTGATGATGACCGTCCCGGCGGTGGCGATCTCGACGATACTGGGCGCGCTCAACGGCTATGCGCTGACCAAGTGGCGCTTTCGCGGCGCCGATACGATCTTCGCGCTGATGCTGTTCGGCGCCTTCATTCCGTTTCAGGTGATCCTTCTGCCGATGGCGCGGGTGCTGGGCCAGCTCGGGCTTGCGGGCACGGTCCCGGGGCTGATCCTTGTGCACACGGTCTATGGCCTCGCCTTCACGACCCTGTTCTTCCGCAACTTCTTCATCGGGGTTTCGGACGGCATCATTCAGGCGGCGAAGGTCGACGGGGCGGGTTTCTTCGGAATTTTCTTCCGGCTCGTGCTGCCGATGTCGCTGCCCGCGATCGTCGTCACCGTGATCTGGCAGTTCACCCAGATCTGGAACGACTTCCTGTTCGGCGTCGCATTCACGATCGGCGACAGCAACCCGGTGACGGTGGCGCTCAACAACGTGGTGAACACCTCGACGGGGGTGAAGGAATACAATGTCGACATGGCCGCGGCGATCATCGCGGCCCTGCCGACGCTGGCGGTCTATGTCTTGGCCGGGGCGTGGTTCGTGCGCGGTCTCTCGGCCGGAGCGGTGAAAGGGTAGCGATGGCAGCGGGAATTTCCCTTCAGGGCGTGCGCAAACGCTTCGGGACCAACGAGGTGATCAAGGGCATCGACCTCGAGATCGAGGCGGGCGAGTTCATTGTCCTCGTCGGGCCCTCGGGCTGCGGCAAGTCGACCCTGCTCAACCTGATCGCCGGGCTCGAGACGCTGAGCGACGGCCATATCGACATCGCGGGGCGACGAGTCGACGACACCCCGCCGCGCGACCGCGACATCGCAATGGTGTTCCAGTCCTATGCGCTCTACCCGACCAAGACGGTGCGTGAGAACATCACCTTCGGGATGCAGACCCGCCACGTCCCGCGCGCCGATCAGACCAAAGCCGTCGAGGAGTTCAGCACGCTTCTGCAGATCCATCCCTATCTCGACCGCAAGCCCGGCCAGCTTTCGGGCGGCCAGCGCCAGCGCGTCGCAATGGGCCGCGCGCTCGTGCGCAAGCCCGAAGTGTTTCTGTTCGACGAGCCCCTGTCGAACCTCGACGCCAAACTGCGGATCGAGATGCGCACCGAGATCAAGAAGCTGCACCAGCGGCTCGGCAAGACCGTCGTCTATGTCACCCACGACCAGATCGAGGCGATGACGCTGGCGACACGGATCGCGGTGATGGATAACGGCCATATCCGTCAGGTGGCCGAGCCCGGCGCGATCTACGACGATCCGGTGGACCTGTTCGTCGCGGGCTTCATGGGCTCGCCGCCGATGAACATGCTGCCCGGTGTCCTGCGCCGCGGGGGGCCGGAAGGCGTATCTGTCGAACTGGCGGAGGGCGCGGCAGAAGCGCTGCGGTTCCCCTTGTCCCAAACGCTCGCGGAGCGGATCACCGCCCCCGACGGGCAAAAGGTCGTCCTCGGGCTTCGGCCGGAGGTGATCTTCATGGCCGGGACCGAACTGCCCGGCCCCGACCGTTTCGTCTTCGAACGTCCGGTGGATCTGGTCGAGCCGACCGGACCGGACACGATGATCGTCTTCGCCCTGGGCGAGACCGAGGTGATCGCCCGGGTCCGGCCCGAGGACGCCCTGCCCCCGGGCGCGCCCTTCAGCTTTGAGGTCGATATGGGCAAGGCCAAGGTCTTCGACGCCGAGACCGGGCTGCGCCTCTAACGCGTGCAGCCCGCGGGCGTCCGGTCACCCTTTGCCTTCGGCCTCCGCGACATGGCCTTTCACCTTCAGGAAGCTGTCCGGCGTCACCGAGATCGAGTCGATCCCGAACTCCACCAGTGTGCGGGCGAATTCAGGGTAGTTCGAGGGCGCCTGACCGCAGAGACCGACCTTCGCGCCCACGCCGTGCGCTTTCTCTATGACCGTCCGGATCATCCACTGAACGGCGGCATGGCGTTCGTCGAAGAGCGTCGCGAGCCTGTCGCTGTCGCGATCGATCCCTAGGGTCAGCTGCGTCAGATCGTTGGACCCGATGGAGAACCCGTCGAACCGCTCGGCGAAGGCTTCGGCGAGGATGACGTTCGAGGGCACTTCGCACATCACGTAGATTTGCAGCCCGTTCGAGCCGCGCACCAGCCCTTCCTCGGCCATCACCGCCAGCACGCGGTCGGCTTCCTCGGGCGTCCGGCAGAACGGCACCATCACCAGCACATTGTCGAATCCGGCCTCTTCGCGCAGCCGACGGATCGCCCGACATTCCAGCCGGAACCCGTCGACATAGGCCGGATCGTAATAGCGCGAGGCCCCGCGCCAGCCGATCATCGGGTTGGATTCCACCGGCTCGAACTGCCGCCCGCCAAGCAGGTCGGCATATTCGTTCGTCTTGAAATCGCTCAGCCGCAGGATCATCGGGTTCGGATAGGCTACGGCGGCGATCCGGGACAGGCCGAGCGCCAGTTGATCGACGAAATATTCGGACTTGTCCTCGTATCCCCTAGTGAGGGTTTCGATTTCCTCCCGCACTTCCGCCTCCTGAATGTCGGAGAAATGCAGCAGCGCCATCGGGTGGACCCGGATCGTGTTCGAGATCACGAATTCCATCCGCGCCAGACCGACACCGTCGATCGGCAACCGCCACCAGCGCGCGGCAATGGCCGGATTGGCGAGGTTTAGCATCACCTTGGTCTTGGTTTCCGGCACCGCGTCGAGGTTCAGATCTTCGACCGAGAATTCGGCAAAGCCGTCATAGACCAGACCCTCGTCCCCTTCGGCGCAGCAGACGGTCACCTCCTGCTCGTCATGCAGCACATGGGTTGCATCTCCACACCCGACGACGGCGGGAACACCCAACTCGCGGCTGACGATGGCGGCATGGCTGGTTCTGCCTCCGTGATCGGTGATGATCGCCGAGGCCCGTTTCATCACCGGTACCCAGTCTGGGTCCGTCGTCGATGTGACAAGGATCGAGCCGTCCACGAAATCGTCGATGTCCTTGACGTCCTCGATCAGGCAGACCCGCCCGGTCGCGATCTGCTCGCCCACCGACAGACCGTTGACGACGACCGGACCGTGCGCGCCGATCGTGTAACGCCGCAGTGACCCTGCAGAGACATGCGACTGAACCGTCTCGGGGCGCGCCTGCACGATGTAAAGCTTGCCCGTGACGCCGTCCTTGGCCCATTCCATGTCCATCGGCTGCCCGTAATGCGCTTCGATGGTCGCCGCTTGCTGCGCGAGGTCGAGCACTTCGTCATCCGACAGGACGAACCTCCCGCGCTCGGCTTTCGAGGTCGGCACGTTGCGCACCGGGTTCGGAGCGTCCGGCCCGGCATAGATCATCTTGATCTCTTTCGCGCCGAGCTTCCTCTCGATGATCGGTTTGATCCCCGTCTTACCGAGGAACGGCTTGTAGACCTGAAACTCGTCCGGCGTGACCGCGCCTTGCACGACGTTTTCGCCCAAGCCCCAGGCCGCGCTGATCAGCACGACCTTGTCGAAGCCGGTTTCCGTGTCGATCGAGAACATCACCCCTGACCCGCCGATATCCGAGCGCACCATCTGCTGAACGCCCACGGAGAGCGCGACATCGAGGTGATTGAACCCTCTGAGCTTGCGATAGGTGATCGCGCGGTCGGTGAAGAGCGAGGCATAGCACTTGCGGCAGGCGGTCAGAAGCTCCTCCTCGCCCCAGACGTTGAGATAGGTCTCCTGCTGACCGGCGAAGCTGGCATCGGGAAGATCTTCGGCCGTCGCGCTCGAGCGCACGGCGACGGAGACCTCGGGCACCCCTGCCCGCTTGGACAAGTCGCGATACGCCTCCCGGATCGCCGCCTCGGTCGGGGCAGGCCAATCGCCTGCCACGATCGTGTCGCGAATGCTCTGACCGGCGACGTGAAGGCTGATCTTGTCGGCATCGTAATCCGCAAGATAGCCCGCGATGGCCTCTGTCAGCTTGTTTTCATCGAGAAACATCCGATAGGCGTCGGCGGTGGTGGCGAAGCCCGGCGGGACCTGAATACCCTTGGCGCCAAGTTCCTGCACCATCTCGCCGAGCGAAGAGTTCTTGCCGCCCACAAGCGCGACATCTTCGCGGCGTAAGCTGTCGAAAGGAATGACTTCTTTCTTCGTCGTCATGGGCTCGCCTCTCCTGTTTGCACTTGCGGGCACTCTATCCGAGGCGCGCATCGGGGCCTTGATCTCTGTCAACGCGGAGCCTTTCGGACGGGGCTCTGCCTGCGTACCCTCCGCCGCCCAATCCGGTCTGGACAGCGTGAGATTTTCCTGCGATCAAATCCGGGATGGTGTCCGGCCCCAAAGGGTCGGCTGAAAAGGGAACACGGTGCGGGCGAGGCCCAACTCCGTGACTGCCCCCGCAACTGTAAGCGGCGAGCGCCACCGAAAACGCCACTGACCTGCAAAGGTTGGGAAGGTCCGGTGAAGCGAAGACCCGCGAGTCAGGAGACCTGCCATCTCGGATGCGCCGCCGCGCATCTCGGTCACCTTAAACCCGGGCGGGGTGCCCTGGGACGGAGAGACGAGAGATGGACCAGATCGGACCTCGCATATCGCCGTGCCGCGACCAATCCCGCCCTTTTGCGCGGAGGGCGCGATGCTTTTGGAACGAACGCTTTCACTCTTACAACTCGATATAGGGCCGATCTCGCCGCTGCGGGCGCGTGAGCTGGGCACGCTGGGCTACATGGAATGGCTTGGCACGCTGCCGGGCGACATGCCCTATGCGAAGGCGGCGATTGTCGCCCATATGCAGGCCTATCCGCATTCCCTGATCTCGCCCGCGGTGGAGGTGTTCTGCGAACTCCTGCTGGAGTCGCTGACCCCGGAGCCCTTCGCCCTGCCGATCGAGATGCCCCCGCCGGTGCGGCGCGGCGGCGCACGCGCCCGGCGCGGCCTCTAACCCGTTCTTCGTCTTGCGGTCGCATTCAGCGGCCCGACCGAGGACCATTGCAGCAGGAAACGGCACTCCGTCTCCTGCGAGGCTCGGCTCTGTCCAACGATGGTCATGGATGAACTGAGAGGATCTCTCCATGAATGACAACAAACTGACCCGCCTGCTCGACGCGCGCCCGGTGATCTGCGCCGAGGGCTTTCTGTTCGAACTGGAACGGCGCGGCTATCTGACCGCCGGGGAATTCGTGCCCGAGGTGGCGCTCGAATACCCGCAGGCGCTGCGCAATCTGCATGTCGATTTCCAGCGCGCCGGAAGCGATATCGTCGAGGCCTTCACCTATAACGGCCACCGCGAGAAGATGCGCGTGATCGGCAAGGAAGACCTGCTGGAGCCGCTCAACCGCGCGGCGCTGAAGATCGCCCGCGAGGTCGCCAATGCCAAGACCGGAAACCTGATGGCGGGCAATATCTCGAACACGAATATCTGGGACCCGGCCGATCCGGCGCGGCAGGCCGAGGTGCGCGCGATGTTCGACGAGATGGTCGGCTGGGCGGTCGAGGAAGGCGCGGATATCCTCATCGGCGAGACCTTCTACTACGCGGGCGAGGCGCTATGCGCGCTCGAGGCCGCGAAGGCGTCGGGGCTGCCGGTGGTGCTGACGCTGGCGCCGATGGCGGCCAACGAGATGATGGACGGGGTCGGCATCGTCGAGACCTGCCAGCAGCTCGAACAGGCGGGCGCCGATGTCGTCGGGCTGAACTGCTTCCGCGGGCCGCAGACGATGATGCCGTGGCTGCGCAAGGTGCGCGCGGCGGTGAGCTGCCATGTCGGCGCCCTGCCCGTGCCCTACCGGACCACGAAGGAGGAGCCCACCTTCTTCAACCTCTCCGATCACAACGGCTGCACCTGCCCCTCGCCGCATGGCCGGACCTTCCCGACCGCGCTCGATCCGTTGGCCTGCAACCGCTACGAGATCGGCGCCTTCGCGCGTGAGGCGCAGGCGATCGGGGTGAATTACCTCGGCGTGTGCTGCGGGGCGAGCCCGATGCATATCCGCGAAATGGCCGAGGCCGTGGGTCGCGAGACCGAGGCCAGCCGCTTCTCGGAGCGCATGGAGAACCACTTCATGTATGGCCAGAACGCCCGCCTTCCGGCGCATATCCGGGCGCTTGGTGACGGGGCCTGAGCCTTGACACAGCCCTGTCGCGCGAGAGTTTCGCGCGCCAGGGAAATCTATATATTGACACCACTACACCATGCATCCCAATATGATGTTGCTTTGGTTCCTGCGAGTCACTCCGCAGGCGAAGAGGGAAGCCGGTGGAATTCCGGCGCTGCCCCCGCAACTGTAAGCGGCGAGCCTGATGTCCGAATGTCACTGGTGCGATGCGCCGGGAAGACGGACCGAGAGGCGTTCGAGCCGCGAGCCAGGAGACCTGCCAGAGCAGATAGACGACGACCGCGGCGGAGGGCCCGGGCGCGTGGCTATGTGCTGCGGCACCCTGCCCACGAGCCTTGTCCCGCGCTGCCGACAGCCAACAAAGGGACAGAAAATGACCATCACCGTCTATTCGAAACCGGCCTGCGTGCAATGCACCGCCACGACCCGTGCGCTGGATGCCAAGGGGATCGACTACAACGTGATCGACCTCACCAAGGATGCCGCCGCGATGGAAATGGTGCAGGACTTGGGTTACCGGCAGGCCCCGGTGGTGATCGCCAACGAGGATCACTGGGCGGGCTTTCGCCCCGACATGATCAACCGCCTGGTCTGAGGCCTAGCCGCGATGGGACAGGCAAGGCTGATCTATTACTCCTCGGCCTCGGGGAACACGCAGCGCTTCGTGGAGCGGCTGGGCCTGCCCGCGCAGCGCCTGCCCCTCTCGGCGGAGGCTCCGATGCCGTACCCGCCCTGCCCCTACGTCCTGATCTGCCCGAGCTACGCCGACGGCAAGGGGCGCGGCGCGGTCGCGAAACCGGTCATCGCCTTTCTCAACGATCCCACCCGCCGCGCGGGCCTGCGCGGCGTGATCGCCAGCGGCAATCGCAATTTCGGCGCGCTCTTCGCCTGCGCGGGCGATCTGCTGGCGCGCAAGTGCAACATCCCCGTGCTCTACCGGTTCGAACTGGCGGGGACCGACACTGACATCGACCGCGTGCGCGCGGGTCTCGACAATTTCTGGAGGCTGGAATGCTCGACAGCGAAGTAAAACCGAGCGGGGCCACGGCCTCGGAATTCGCGGGGCTTGATCACCACGCGCTCAACGCAATGCTCAACCTCTATGACGCGGAGGGCAATATCCGCTTCGAGGCCGACCGGATGGCGGCGCGGCAATATTTCCTGCGCCATGTGAACCAGAACACGGTGTTCTTCCATTCGCTGGACGAGAAGCTCGGCTATCTGGTGGAGGAAGGCTATTACGACGCCGCCGTGCTGGACCAGTATTCGCGCAACTTCCAGCGCGCGATCTGGGATGCGGCTTTCGCGGCCAAGTTCCGCTTTCCGACCTTCCTCGGCGCGTTCAAATATTACACCTCCTACACGCTGAAGACCCGCGACGGGCAGCGGTACCTCGAACGCTACGAAGACCGCGTCGTGATGGTCGCGCTGACGCTTGCGCGCGGCGACGAAGCGCTGGCGATGCGGCTAATGGAGGAGATGCTGGCGGGTCGCTTCCAGCCCGCGACGCCGACCTTCCTCAATGCGGGCAAGAAGGCGCGGGGCGAATTCGTCTCCTGCTTCCTGCTGCGACTGGAAGACAACATGGAAAGCATCGGGCGCGGCATCAACTCGGCGCTGCAACTGTCCAAACGCGGCGGCGGCGTGGCCCTGATGCTGACCAATATCCGCGAATATGGCGCGCCGATCAAAGGGATCGAGAACCAATCCTCGGGCGTGATCCCGGTGATGAAGCTGCTCGAAGACAGCTTCAGCTATGCCAACCAGCTGGGCGCGCGTCAGGGTGCGGGCGCGGTTTATCTGCACGCCCATCACCCCGACATCCTGCGCTTCCTCGACACCAAGCGCGAGAATGCGGACGAGAAAATCCGGATCAAGACGCTGAGCCTCGGCGTGGTGATCCCCGACATCACCTTCGAGCTCGCGAAGAAGAACGAGGAGATGTATCTCTTCTCGCCGCATGACGTGGAGCGGGTCTATGGCTGCGCCTTCTCGGAGATTTCCGTGACCGAGAAATACCACGAAATGGTCGACGACGCGCGGATCCGCAAACGCAAGATCAACGCCCGCGCCTTCTTCCAGACACTGGCCGAGATCCAGTTCGAAAGCGGCTATCCCTACATCATGTTCGAGGACACGGTGAACCGCGCCAACCCGATCGCGGGACGGATCACCATGTCGAACCTGTGCTCGGAAATCCTGCAGGTGGCCGAGCCGTCGGAGTTCGATGAGGACTTGGGCTATGCGCGGATGGGCACGGATATCTCGTGCAATCTGGGTTCGCTCAACATCGCCAAGGTGATGGATGGCGGCGATCTGGGTGCGAGCGTCGGGGCCGCGATCCGCGCGCTCTCGGCGGTGTCGGGGATGAGTGCGATCAACGCCGTCCCCTCGATCCGCAAGGGCAACGAGGAAAGTCACGCGATCGGTCTGGGTCAGATGAACCTGCACGGCTTCCTCGCCCGCGAGCGCATCCATTATGGCAGCCCCGAGGGGATCGAATTCACCTCCGTCTATTTCGCCGCCGTAGCCTATCACGCGCTGGCGGAATCGAACCGGCTGGCCGCCGAGCATGGCCGGAGTTTCAAGGGGTTCGAGGCCTCTGCCTATGCCGATGGCAGCTTCTTCGAGAAATACGTCACCCGCGATTTTCTGCCTGAGAGCGACACCGTAACGGCCCTGTTCGACCGCTTCGGGATCACCCTGCCCACCCGCGCCGACTGGGCCGAGCTGCGCGACCGGGTCATGGAGTCCGGCCTGTGGAATCGCAACCTGCAAGCCGTGCCGCCCACCGGCTCGATCAGCTATATCAACAACGCGACCGCCTCGATCCACCCGATCACCGCGAAGATCGAGATTCGCAAGGAAGGCAAGATCGGCCGGGTCTATTACCCCGCGCCCTACATGACGAACGACAATCTCGAGTTCTACCGCGACGCCTATCAGATCGGCCCCGAGGCGATCATCGACACCTATGCGGCAGCGACCGAGCATGTCGATCAAGGTCTCTCGCTGACGCTGTTCTTCCCGGCCGAGGCCACGACCCGCGACATCAACCGCGCCCAGATCTATGCATGGCGGCGCGGCATCAAGACCATCTATTACATCCGCCTGCGCCAAGCGGCCCTCGAGGGGACCGAGGTGCAGGGCTGCGTATCCTGTTCCCTGTGAGGCCCGCCATGAAAGATCTGCACACACCCCGCCCCGTCCCCCGTGCCGTCAACTGGAACCGCCTTCAGGACGACAAGGATCTCGAAGTCTGGAACCGGCTCACGTCGAATTTCTGGCTGCCCGAGAAGGTGCCGCTGTCGAATGACATTCAAAGCTGGTCGCAGCTGACCGAGGACGAACAGACCCTGACGATCCGGGTTTTCACCGGGCTGACGCTGCTGGACACGATCCAGAACACGGTCGGCGCGCCCGCGCTGATGGCCGATGCCGCGACGCCCCATGAGGAAGCCGTGCTGTCCAATATCGCCTTCATGGAGGCCGTGCACGCGCGCAGCTATTCGTCTGTCTTCTCGACGCTTTGCAACACCGGCGAGGTCGACGAGGCCTTCCGCTGGTCGCAGGAGAACCCGCATCTGCAGGCCAAGTCGCGGCTGATCCTCGACGAATACGACGCGACGGCGAGCCCGTTGAAGCGCAAGGTGGCGAGCGTCTTTCTGGAAAGCTTCCTGTTCTATTCGGGCTTCTACCTGCCGATGCACTGGTCGAGCCGCGCGCGCCTGACCAACACGGCCGACCTGATCCGCCTGATCATCCGTGACGAGGCGATCCACGGCTATTACATCGGCTACAAGTTCCAGCGCGCGTTGGAGCGGGCGACCGAGACCGAGCGCACCGAGATCAAGGATTTCGCCTTCTCGCTGATGTTCGACCTCTATGACATCGAGGGCCGCTATACCGAGCAGCTCTATGACGGTCTGGGCCTGACGGAGGATGTGAAGCACTTCCTGCATTACAACGCCAACAAGGCGCTGCAGAACCTCGGCTACGAGGCGCTCTTCCCCGAAGAGGCGACGCGCGTGAACCCCGCGATCCTCGCCGCGCTCTCGCCCGGATCGGACGAAAACCACGACTTCTTCTCGGGCTCGGGATCGAGCTACGTGATCGGCAAGGCGGTCGCGACCGAGGACGAGGACTGGGCGTTCTGAACCCGCCGCCGCCCGCGCCTCAGACGGGGCGCGGGGCAGTATCCGGGGCTGCGGTCTCGCCGGTCGATTTCAGCGTGGCGATGAACCGCTTGGTGCGCTCGCGCTCGGGCGCATCGAAGACCTGCCGCGCCGGGCCGGTCTCGACCACCCCGCCGCTTTCCAGCACGACCACCCGCTCGGCGATCTGCGAGGCCAGCCGCAAATCGTGGGTGGCCATCACCATCGTCGTGCCCTCGCGGGCCAGCTGTGCCAGAACGTCGACGACTTCCGCCGCCAGTTCCGGATCGAGCGCCGAGGTCGGCTCGTCGCAGAGCAGCACTTTCGGCGACGGGGCGAGCGCGCGGGCAATCGCGATGCGCTGCTGCTGCCCGCCCGAAAGCGTCGCGGGCCAGGCATCGGCCTTATGCGCCATTCCGACCTTCTCCAAGAGCGACATCGCGCGTTCACGCGCCTTCGCGGCGGGCCAGTTCTGCACGGTCACGAGGCTCTCCATCACGTTCTCGATCGCGGTGCGATGCGGGAAGAGCTGGAAGTTCTGGAACACCATCCCGGTCTGTTGCCGGATCGACTGGATCTGGCCGCGCGAGAGCCGCCCGCCCTCGGTCAGCGTCACCGTGGCGTCGCCGATGGCGAGCGTGCCGCTCGTGGGCACCTCCAGCAGGTTGATGGTACGCAAAAGCGTGCTCTTGCCGCCGCCGGAGGGGCCGATCAGCGCGGTCACGGAGCCCTCAGGCAGAGACAGCGAGATCCCCGACAGAACCTCGTTCTCGCCGAACCGCTTGGTGATATTCGACAGCTCGATCATGTGCGTTCCTCCAGAAAGCCGCCATATTGGCCGAGGCGCCGTTCGAGCCGCCCCTGCAGCGCCGACAGGACCGAGCAGAGCGCGAGATAGATCAGCGCCGCCTCGACATAGAGGACGAGCGGTTCATAGGTGGTCGCGACGATCCGCTGCGCCGCCTGAAACAGTTCCGGCACGGTGATCGCTGCGGCGAGCGACGTATCCTTCACCAGCGAGATGAAGCTGTTCGACAAGGGCGGCACCGCGACGCGCGAGGCCTGGGGCACGATGGTGCGGGTCATCGTCTGCCGCCAGTTCATGCCGATGGAATAGGACGCTTCCCACTGCCCTTTGGACACCGAGGACAGCGCCGCGCGCAGGATTTCCGACGTGTAGGCGCCGACATTCAGCGTGAAGCCGATCAGCCCCGCCACGAAGGCGTCGAGCGTGATCCCGAGGCTCGGCAGCCCGTAGAAGATCAGGAAAAGCTGCACCAGAAGCGGCGTGCCCCGGATCACCCAGACATAGAACCGCACGATCCACACCAGCGGACGCGGCCCGAACAGCCGGATCACCGCGCAGAGCAGCCCGAGCGCAAGGCCCAGCGTGAAGGTGATGAGCGTCAGCGGGATCGTGAAGGTCACCGTCGCCTGCAAAAGCGGCACGAGCGATGACCACATCAGGGGCAACCAGTCAGCCATAGCGGATCCTTTCTGCAAGCCTGACGCGCCTCCGGGCTGAATCCCGAAGGCGCGCGCGGCTCGACATTCGGCTTACTTCGAGACGTCTTCCCCGAAATACTCTTCGGAGATTTTCTGGTAGGTCCCGTCGGCCTTCATCTCGTCGAGCGCCTTGTTGATCGCAGCCAGCAGGTCGGGCTGGTCCTTCGCGATGATCACGCCGGAATAGTTCGCATCGGGCATGGTCGCGGCCAGCTTCACGGGGGCGTCCGGCTTGTTCTTCTTGAAGTCGAGGAAGGACAGGCTGTCATTCACCGTCGCATCGGCGCGGTTCTGGATGACAAGCGCGATCGACTGATCGAACCCGTTCGTGCCGATCAGTTCGGCACCGTGATCCGAGGCGATCTTGCCGAAATTGCTCGAGAGCGTCTGGGCGGCGGTCTTGCCTTTCAGATCGTCGAAGCCGGTGATGTCGGTCTCGTCCTTGCGCACGATCAGCGCCGCTTTCGACGCGATATAGGGCTGCGAGAAATCGTATTTCTTCTTGCGCGCATCGGTGATGCCCACCTCGTTGATCACCGCGTCGTAGCGGTCGGCATCGAGCCCTGCGATCAGGCCGTCCCAGCGGCCTTCGAGGAACTTCACCTTCACGCCCAGCTTTTCGCCGATGGCGCGCGCGATGGCGACGTCGAAGCCGGTCAGCTTTCCGGATTCGTCATGGTAGGTGAAGGGCGGATAGGTGCCTTCGGTGCCGACGCGGAAGACGCCGTCTTTCTGGATATCAGCGAGGCTCGCGGCCTGGGCCGCGGGCGCCACGATCCCGGCGAGGGCTGCGATGGCGATGAGGGTGCGAACGGGTTTCATGCGAGATACCTCCGATAGGTCGAAGACGCCGCCGTGGGGCGCGTCGGAATGACAGGCGCCTTACCTAGTAACGCCGCAAACCGGAGTCGATGCGCCAGACAAGTATCTGATAAAATTAGTCTTTTATCCCATCTCGTCGAGCGGAATCGGAACGAATTCCATCAATGCCCTACGCGAAAGAAAGCCTGTTCCACGGCGCGCGGTCTCGGCGAAACGCTATCGTCCTTCACCGGGCCGCGCGCTACGCTTCCGCCCCGGCGGAGGGACGCCCCAGACGGCGTGTGAGGGCGGTCTCCAGCAGGCTCAGGGCGTCATAGACGAGCACCGCGAACAACCCCACGATCACGCCGCCCTGAAGGACGAAGGCCGTGTTGCTGGTCAAAAGCCCGGCGATGATCACCTCGCCCAAGGTCCGCGCGGCCACGGTGGAGCCGACCGTCGCCGTGCCGATGGCGATCACCACCGATAGCCGAATGCCCGTCAGGATCACCGGCAGGGCCAGCGGCAATTCCACCCGGATCAGGCGCTGCCAGCGGGTCAGGCCGATGCCGCGGGCGGCCTCCATCGTCGCGGGCGGCAGAGTCGAGAGCCCGGCAATGGCCGTCTCGAAGATCGGCAGCAAGCCGTAGAGGAACAGCGCCACCAGCGTCGGCCCGGCCCCGAAGCCGAGCGCGGGCACCGCCAGCGCCAGCACCGCGACGGGCGGAAAGGTCTGGCCGATATTGGTGATCGTGCGCGACAGCGGCAGAAAAGCCGCGCCCGCAGGTCGCGTCACGAGGATGGCAAGGCCCACCGCGACCAGCGTCGCCAGCCCGGAGGCCAGCGCCACCAGCCCCAGATGGCTGAGCGAGAGCGACAGGATCGAGGCGCGCTCGTAGATCACCGGCCCGCCCGCCGGGGCGAAGGGCGCAAAGACCGGCGCGAACCAATGCGGGCGCAGCACCAGCGCCAGCAGCAGCGCCACGCAGGTGGCCCGGATCGCGCCGCTGCGGCTCATGCCAGCTCCGCCGCGCGGGCGCGGATCGTCGCCAGAGTGACCCTGCCAAGCGGACGGTCGCCATCCGCCACCGGCAGCGCCTCGCAGCCGCGCCAAAGACACAGCGACAGCGCATCGCGCAGGCTGGTGTCGGGCGCGATCGGCTCGCCCTCGGCAGTGCCCTCTTCCATCACGTCCGAGACCGGGATCAACGACAAAAGCCGGAGCGGACGATCGACCCCGCCCACCATCTGCGCGACGAAATCGGTGGCGGGCTCGGCGATGATCTCGGCGGGCGTGCCATGTTGCAGAAGCTTGCCGCCATCCATCACCGCCACCCGGTCGCCCAGATGGATCGCCTCTTCCATGTCATGCGTCACCAGCACGATGGTCGACCCCAGCTGCCGCTGGATGCGCCGCAGATCGGATTGCGCCCGGGCGCGAATGATCGGGTCGAGCGCGCCGAAAGGCTCGTCCATCAGCAGCAGATCGGGCCGTGAGGCCAAGGCGCGGGCGACGCCCACACGTTGCTGCTGACCGCCCGACAGCTCCGCCGGATAACGGTCGCGAAACTGCGCGGGCTCCATCGAGAACAGGTCCAGCAACTCGTCGACCCGGGCGCTGGTCTTGTCCTTGGACCAGCCGAGCAGTTTGGGCACCGCGCCGATATTGCCCGCGATCGTATAATGCGGGAACAGCCCGTCGCCCTGAATGACATAGCCGATCCGGCGGCGCAGCTCGTGTTTGGGCAGCGCGGCGGTGGACTCGCCATTGATCCGCACCTCGCCGGAACTCGGCTCGATCAGCCGGTTGATCATCCGCAGAAGCGTCGTCTTGCCCGAACCGGAGGTGCCCACGATCACCGTGATCGTTCCGGTCTCGACCGTCATCGAAACGTGGTCCACCGCCGTCGTGTCGTCATAGAGCTTCGTGATCTCGTCGATTTCGATCATTCTTCACGCTCCGTTCGGGGGGTCGTCAGTTCGACGAGGATGTCCATTGCGATGGCCGAAACCAGCGCCAGGGCGACAGTGGGCAGCGCGCCCAGCAAGATCAGGTCGCCCGCCGTCTGGTTGAGGCCTTGAAAGACGAATGTGCCATAGCCGCCGCCGCCGATCAGCCCGGCGATCACTGCCAGCCCGATATTCTGAACCAGCACGATGCGCAGCCCGGCCAGCACTACCGGCAAGCCCAGCGGCAGTTCCACCCGCGCCAGACGCTGGCGCCATGTCATGCCCATCCCACGCGCAGCCTCGAGCGCGGAGGCAGGTGCGCTGCGCAGACCCGCCAGCACGTTGGCGACGACCGGCAGCAGCGAATAGAGGGTCAGCGCAAGGAAGGCAGGCGCGAAGCCGATCCCCGCAATACCGATCGCGCGGGCGCCGGGGATGATCCCGCTCAGCCAGCTCAGCACCGGGATCATGAGCCCGAACATCGCGAGCGAGGGGATCGTCTGCAGGAAGCTCAGCACCGGAAGCAATGCACCACGCAGCGCCGCATTGCGGTGGCACATCACGCCCAGCGGCAGGCCGATCACCGCCGCGGCCAGCAGCGAGCCGAAGGCAAGGCCCAGATGGCGCAGGCTCGCGGTGTAGAAGGCATCCTTGCGGCTCGCGAATTCTTGCGCGATAGACAGATCGCTCAGCGCCCCCGACCACAGCAGCGCCGCGACGAGCGCGATCACCAGCCCTAAAATTCCCGCCCGCGCTGCAGGCCCCGGCGACAGCGCGGAAAGCGCGTCGGCCATCATCAGCGCGAAGACCACCAGCAGGAACCAGAACCCGGCAGCCGGCGAGACACGCGCATACTCGCCCGCCTCGGTCAGCAGAAACGACGCGCCCGCGATCAGCAGCCAGACCAGTCCCGCGAGGCCAAGCGCCGCGCCCGCGATGCGCAAGTAAGGCCGCGCGGCGGGCAGGCCCAAGGCGAGCCCCAGCAGCATCAGCGCGATCCCGGGCCCCGTGACCTGCGGCGCGGCGACGGTCCACAGGGCGCGCCCCTCGCCCGCCACGATCCGGTTCGCGGCGAGCGTCAGGAAAGGCGTGAAGATCGCAGCCAGCCCCAAGAGCGCGAAGAGCACCCCGGGCGGCGAGAGGCCAGCGGTCACGCCCCGCACACGCATCGCTGCGGCGCTCAGTTCAACACCCCAATCTGCGTCAGGTAATCCTTCGCGACCGCCTCGGCGGGTTCACCGCCGACCTGGATACGGCCGTTGAGTTTCTGAAGCGTCTGCATGTCGAGCTTGTCGAAGATCGGGTTCAGCACTTCGGGGATCTTCGGATATTCCTTCAGCACCGCGTCGCGCACGATCGGGGTGGGCTCGTAGACCGGCTGCACGCCCTTGTCGTCTTCCATCACGACGAGCCCCGCCGCGCCCACGCCACCATCGGTGCCATAGGCCATCGCCGCGTTCACGCCCGAAGTGCCGCGCGCCGCCGCCTGAATGGTCGCCGCCGTGTCGCCACCCGAGAGAACCACGGTCTGATCGGGGCTCAACTTGAATCCGTAAGCCTTTTCCATCGCGGGCAGCACGGCGGGGGACGAAACGAATTCGGTCGAGGCCGCGAGCTTCACGTCACCGCCATTCGAGACCCAGTTGCCGAAATCGGACATCGTGGTGAGGTCGTTCTTTTTGGCCAGATCGCCCGTCACCGCAATCGCCCAGGTGTTGTTGGCCGGCGCGGAATCGAGCCAGGTGATATCGTTCTGCTTGTCCAGTTCGGCCGCGCGATCATGGGCCTTTGACGCATCCTTCCAGATATCGCTATCGGCCTCGTTGAAGAAATAGGCCGCGTTGCCGGTATATTCGGGATAGATGTCGATCTGGCCCGCGAGGATCGCCTTGCGAACGACCTGCGTGCCGCCCAATTGCAGCCGCCGCTCCACCGGCATCCCGGCATTTTCCAGCGATAGCGCGATGATATTGCCCAAGAGACCGCCCTCGGTGTCGATCTTGGAGGAGACGGTGATATCGGCCTGCGCGGTGGAGGCGAGTGCGCCCCCGAAGACCGCGGCGGCCAGGATAAGAGGATATTTCATGGCGTGTCTGGCTCCCTGAACAGGTGGCTGTGGTCGTCTCGAGATGTGATCTAGGTTGAGTGTAGGGCCCGGCCCGCGCCCGCCAAGCCTTGCTCCGATTGTCTTTGGTATTGAGAGGCTCGCGCCGCGCGCGTCCCCCTCCCTCCGGGGGTGCGTCACATTTACGCTAGGTCGATGCGCGAAGTTCTGGGTAGATAGTGAAATGACATGAGTGATGAGGGACATCATGGCGGGAATTGGCACGGGTCTGGCAAGGCTCGCGATGGTGGCGGTGCCGACCGCGCTCGGTGTGGCGGCGATCGTCTTTGCGGGCGATCTGAAATCGCTGCCCAGTCCGAGCGAGGCGAACCGCCCGGCGGCGCTGGTGCGGGTGATCACGCTCGCGCCCACCGAGATGATCCCGCGCGTCAGCGGCTACGGCATGGTCGCCCCGGTGCGCGAGTGGCGCGCCATCGCCCGGATCGAGGGCGATATCCGCGACATCGCAGAGCCGCTCGCGCCCGGTGACATCGTCGCGAAAGGATTGCCGCTTTTCACCATCGACGACAGCGATCTGAAACTGCAGCGCGCCAGTCTCGAGGCGCAGGTCGCCGCCTCGAAGGTCAAGGACGACACGGTGCGCACGAGCCTGGAACTGGCGCAATCCGACCTCGCGCTGGCACAGGATGAGTTCGACCGGCAGAAATCTCTCCACGATCTGGGCCGGATCACTCAAACCCAACTCGACGGGGTGCGCCGCCAACTGCTGACCGCGCAGACCAAGGTCGCCGATCTCGAAAGCCAGCTGAAGCTGAACGAGGCAGAGCGCGAAGTGCTGGATACGCAGGCGGCGACGATCGACCGTGCGATCGGGCTGTCGACGATCACGGCGCCTTTCGACCTGCGGGTCAATTCGCTCGACGCGGATCTCGGGCAATACGTCAATCGCGGTCAGGTCCTGCTGAGCGGCGAAGGCATCGAGGCCGTCGACATCTCGGCGCAATTCCCGATCGGGCGGATGGGGCCCCTGCTCCGGCTCGCGGGCGACGGCACGAAGGTCACGGATCTGAAGGCGCGGGTCACCCTGCCCGAACCCGAGCATCCCATTGTCTGGAAGGCCCGGGTCGAGCGGATGGGCGAGGCGATCGACGAGACCACGCAAAGCGCGCCCGTCGTGGTGCGGGTCGACGATCCGTTGGGTCAGGCGCAGGCGGGCGAGCGCCCGCCCCTCCGGCGCAACATGGTCGTCGCGGTGGAACTCGCCGCGCCCAAGCAGAGCCTGCTCGTCGTGCCCGCCGAAGCGGTGGCGGGTGGGAGTGCAATGGTCGTCTCCGAGGATGGGACGCTGGCGGAGCGCGCAGTTAAGACCAGCTTCGTCTCGGGCGATCTGGCGGTGATCGCACAGGGCCTCAAGGCGGGCGATCAACTGGTGATCACCGACCCGTCGATCGCGGTACCGGGCATGGCGGTGAAAGCGACCGAGGACGAGGCTCGCAAGGCGGAGATCGCCGCCGAGGCGCTCGGTCAGACACCTTCGAGCCCGCAACCGGGCAGCGGTGGCGGTGGCGGTGGCGGCGGCGGCAAAGGAGCCGCGCCCGAGGGCGACGCCGCCAAGCCCGCCGGGGCCGCGCAATGATCGCGCTTTTTGCCGGCCATCGAACGGCGGCCAATATCGCGATGATCGCGATTGCGGGCCTCGGGCTGATGGCGCTGCCGAGCCTGCAGCGCGACACCTTCCCGGCGACCCCGCCCTCGGATGTCTCGGTCCGCATCACCTATCCCGGCGCCGCGCCTTCGGAGGTCGAGACCGGCATCTGCACCGTGACCGATCCGGTCCTGACGCGGGTCGAGAACCTTGCGAAACTGACCTGCCTCGCGCGCGACAACAGCGCCCAGATCACCGCAGAGATGATCGAGGGCGCGGATATGACCCGCTTCTACAACGACATCAAGGACGCGGTGGACGGGATCAATTCATTCCCCGACAAGGCTGACGATCCGGTGGTGCAGATCGTCGAGCGCACCGCCTCCGTCTCGTCGGTGGCGGTGACCGGGCCGGACGATCCGGCGGTGCTCTACGCCTATGCCCAGAGCTTCGCCGATCAATTGCGCGCCGATCCCGCGATCTCGCTGGTCTCGGTGAACGGCTTCTCCGATCGCGAAATCGCGATCGAGTTCGACCGTTCCGCGCTGGAGCGCTTCGGGCTCGACATGGGCGCCGTGGGTGCGACGCTGGCGCGCTACAGCCTCGACATGCCCGCGGGCTCGCTCGAGGGGCGATCGGGCGAAGTCGCGATCCGATTCCTCGGCGAGAGGCGCACGCCTGCCGAGCTGGCGCAGATCCCGATTGCGGGGAGTGCTGCGGGCGGCGAGGTGCGGCTGGGCGACGTCGCCACGATCCGCGAAGGCTTCGCTGATCCCTCGCAGGCCACCTATTTCGACGGCAAGCGCGCCGCCATCGTCTCGGTCCAGAAGACCGCCTCGCAGGATGCGCTGCGGGTGCGGGCCGCGCTTGATCGCGAGATGGCGCAGGCGCAGGCCGAGGCGCCGGGCAATATCCAGCTCGCGATCTCCGCGGATTCCACGCGCAACATCGTGGAGCGCCTGCGCATCATCGGGATCAACGGGTTGCAGGGTCTGATCCTCGTGCTCGTCGCGATGTGGCTGTTCTTCGGGCTGCGCATGTCCTTCTGGGTTGCGATGGGCCTGCCGATCAGCTTCCTCGGCGCGATATTCGCGATGCAGTTCCTCGGCTACACGATCAACATGATGACGATGGTGGCGCTGTTGGTCGCGACGGGCCTGTTGATGGACGATGCGATCGTGATCTCCGAAAACATCGTACGCCGTCGGCAACAGGGCGAACCTGCGCAAGTCGCTGCCGTCAAAGGCACGATGCAGGTCTTTCCCGGCGTTCTGGCTTCCTTCCTGACCACGGCAATGGTGATCGGGCCGCTCAGCTTCCTGACCGGCAATATCGGCGCGCTGCTGAAATACATCCCCATCGTGTTGCTCATCACGCTGACGGTCAGCCTGATCGAAGCCTTCCTGATCCTCCCCGCCCATATGCGCCACTCGCTGCGCCACGACATGCGTCCCGGCCCCGTGCAGCGCGCGGTGAACGGCGCGTTTGATCGGCTGCGCGACCGGGTCATCGTGCCGCTTGCCGGGGTGGCGCTACGCTGGCGCTACCTGACCATAGGGCTCGCGATTTTCCTCGTGTCGCTTTCGATCGCGCCCTTCACCGGGGGCTTCCTGAAATACCAGAGCTTCCCGACGCTGGAGAGCGACACGGTCGAGGCGCGGCTTCTGCTGCCTGCGGGCGCACCGCTGTCGCTGACCGAGGCGCGGGTGAGCAAGGTCGTCAAGGCTCTCAAGGAGATGGATGCCGAACTGAGCCCCGCTCAACCAGACGGCCAGCCGCTCGTCCGAAGCTACACGATCACCTATGGCAGCAATGCCGACAGCCCGACCACGGGGCCGAACATGGCGACGGTGAGCGCTTCGCTGCTGCCCGCAGGGACGCGCACCACCGACGTCGGCACTGTGCTCGATCGCTGGAAGCAGTTCGTCGGCAAGATGCCCGACATGGCCGCTTTCCGGATCACCGACAAGGAGCGCGGCGCGGGCGGCAAACCGATCGATCTGCTCGTCACCGGCCCGGATCTTGGCGAACTGGCGACCACCGCGCGCGAGTTGCGCCGCTTCTTCCGCGGCTTCGACGGGGTACGCGACGTGACCTTCGATCTGCAGCCGGGCAAGCCCGAGCTGGTGGTGCGGATGAAGCCGGGCGTCGCAAACCTGCTGGGCGTGACGCCTGCCGCGCTGGCCGGTGAGTTGCGCGCGGCCTTCCGTGGCGACAGCGCGGTCAGCTTCGCCGATGCGCGCGGTCAGGTCGATATCGTGGCCCGGCTCGCGCGCTCCGAGCGGCGCGCTATCGGCGACGTTCTGGCGCTGCGAGTGCCCGGCAAGAACGGCGCGCTGGTGCCGCTCTCGGCGGTGGCGACGGTCAGCGAGACGCGCGGTTACACCACGATCACCCATGTGAACGGGCAGCGCGCGGTCTCGGTGCAGGGCACGATCGACCCGACGCGGGCCAATTCGCGCGAGCTGATGGCGGCGATGCGGGCCGATTACCTGCCCGAACTGGCGCAGAAGCGTCCCGACGTGAAGGTGCAGGTTCTGGGCGAGGAACAGGACACCGCGACCACCGGCGCGTCGCTTGCGCGTTTCATGACGGCGGGCGCGGTCGGGGTCTACCTGCTGCTGGCCTTCTACATGGGCAGCTTCATCCGACCCGTCGCGGTGATCGCGACGATCCCGCTCAGCCTGATCGGCGTCATGTGGGGGCATGTGCTGCTGGGCCTGCCGCTCTCGCTGCCGAGCCTCGTGGGGCTGGCGACGCTGGCGGGCGTCGTGGTGAACGACGCGATCCTGCTCGACGCCTTCATCGGCGAGAGACGCGCGACCGGAACCCCGATGCTCGAGGCTGGAAAGGAGGCCGTGCGCGATCGCTTTCGCGCGATCTTCCTGACCTCGCTGACGACGGTGGTCGGGCTCGGCCCGCTTTTGCTGGAGAGCTCGACGCAGGCGCAATTCCTGCGCCCGATCGTGGCGAGCCTCGCCTTCGGTCTGAGCGCGGCGACGGTGCTGTCGCTCTTCGTGACCCCGGCGATCCTCGCCGTGCTCGAGGATTTCGGCATCCGCACCGCCGATCCCGAGCCAGAGGCGCCGGAGCCTCCTGTCGAACACCCGGTCGACGCCTTGCCCGTCTGAGACGGGGCGCGAACAGACGCGCCCCGACCCGATCAGTCTTTCTTCGGCTTCGGATAAACCGGCAGATGCGGGATCAGGACGTGATCCGGCTGATCGATCGCGAAGAGGAAGGCGCGCGCGATGTCGTCGGGGCGCAGCGCGTCGGGTTTCGCCTCGTCGAAGAACGGCGTATCGACCATGCCCGGATGCAGGCAGGTGACGCGGCCACCGGCTTCACCTAGCTCCTCGCCGAGATTGTCGGCATAGCCGCGGATGAACCACTTGGTCGCCGAATAGACCGAGCCGAACATCGCGCCCTGCGACGCCTTCGAGCCGGTCAGCACCATATGCCCCTTGGAGGCGCGCAGATGCGGCAGGGTGAATTTCGCGGTGTAGGTCACGGCGAGGCAGTTCACCTCGATCATCTTCTGGAAGCTCTCGACCGATCCGGCCTCGGTGCCGCGCGCCGAGGCGCCGACGCCCGCATTGGCCAGAACCACGTCGAGCCGGCCGTAATGCTCCACCGCGCGGGCGACCATGCGCTCCTGCGCATCGGGGTCGGTGACATCGGTGGGCAGCGCGAGGGCGTTTTCTTCGCCCAGATCCTTGACCAGCGCTTCGAGCTTGTCCTCGGAGCGTGCGGCCAACGCCACCTTGTGACCCGCCTCGACCGCATGGCGCGCGCAGCTCTCGCCGATCCCGGTGGAGGCGCCGGTGATGAGAATGATTTTCGACATGTCAGCCTCTCTGAGTTTGGTGGGAACGAAGAAGGCGCCACCCGGACCGGGCAGCGCCTCTCGATATCAGCCCAGCAGGGCCAGTACTTCTTTCGCCGCCGCCTCGGACGACGCCGGGTTCTGGCCCGTCACCAGACGCCCGTCGGCGACCGCATGGGGCTGCCAGTCGTCGACGCTCTCGAACTTCGCGCCCAATTCGCGCAGGCGGGTCTCCAGCAGGAAGGGCACGACATCGGCAAGACCAACGCCACGCTCTTCGCTGTCGGTGAAGGCGGAGACCTTGCGGCCTTTCACGATGGAGTCGCCATTCTTGTCCTTCACCTTGTCGAAGGCCGCCGGGCCGTGACAGACCGAGGCAACGATCTTGCCGCCATCCCAGGCGGTGCTGATCGCCTTCGCGGCGATATCGCTCTCGGCGAGGTCGTACATCGCGCCGTGGCCGCCGGGAATGTAGAGCGCATCGTAGGCGGTGATGTCCTCGTCTTCGATGCGCGAGGGGTTTTCCAGAACCGCCTTCGCCTCTGCATCGTCGCGGAAGCGCGTCACCGAGGCCGGCGCGTCGTCGCCGGTCACGTCGGAATTCGGGTCGATCGGGATCGAACGGCCGCCGATCGTGGCGACTTTCACCTCGTGACCGGCATCGAGGAAGGCGTAATAGGGCGTCGCCAGTTCCTCATACCAGACACCGGTGGACTTGCCGGTGTCGCCAAGGGCATCGGCTGCGGTCGAAAGAATAAGAATGCGTGCCATGGGTTTGGCCTCCTTGGTTGTGCGTTTCAGGGCATTTCCGGTCCTGTTCGTCTCGGGCCGTCAACGCGTCCCAGCAGAGATAGGTTGCGTTTACTGATCGAGAAATTGATGCACGCCACGTCAGAAATCGATATTCTGGAGACATGACGCCCGACATATCGCTTTTGCGCGTGTTCCATGCGGTCATGGAAGAACGCAATGTCACCGCCGCGGCCCAACGGCTCGGCCAATCCCAGAGCACGGTGAGCGCTGCGCTGTCACGTCTGCGTGCGGCGCTGGGTGACGAGCTGTTCCTGCGCGCCCGCTACGGCGTGGAACCGACCGAGAAGGCGCTCGAGATCGCGCCCGACATCGCCGCCGGACTGGAACGGCTGGAACAGGCCTTCCGTGCCGCCGAGCCCTTCGATCCCGCGCGCACCACGCGCCGCTTCCGGCTCTTGCTGGGGCCGTACGCCGAGATCGTGCTGGTGCCGGAGCTCGCTGCCGCCTTTGCGGAGCGGGCCCCGTCGGCCCGGCTGGAGATCGCGCCGATCGGGCCCGATCTGGACCCGCGACAACTCGCCGGTCGGGCCTTCGATCTGGCGGTCGGGAGGTTCGCCTCGCCGCCTGAGGATCTCGTGGTCTCGGAGCTGTTCGACGACGGGTTCCGCTGTATCGTCGCGCCGCAAGCCTTGCCGGAAAGCGTGATGCTGGATCGTGACCTCTACGAGAGCCTGCCGCATGTGGTCGTCTCGCCGCCCGGCAATTGGCGCACTGGCGTTCACAAGCGCACGGAAGCGACTGGTCTGCGCCGCAACACGGCCGTCGTGGTCACGCATTTCCTGACCGCTGCACCCGCCGTCGCGCGGCTGGGCGGCATCGCCACGGTGCCTGCCCGGGTGGCCGCGATGACCGCCGGCCCCTACGGCTTGCGCAACGTGCCTGTGCCGGTCGACCTCGGCACCTTTCCCAGCCAGATCGCATGGCACCCGCATCTGCGCCGGGATCAGGGCCATGTCTGGTTGCGCGAGCTGATCCGAGAGGTCGTCGCCAAATTCACGTCGCCGGACTGACGGAAGTTCTAATAAGTCCGCTCAAGTGACCCGCCCACGCGCCTTGAAAGCAGGGGTATCCCAGGCCCGCTCGGCCATTACCTCGCCGAGGATTTCGGCGGCGCGCGTCACGTCGCCCTCATCGAGGTAAAGGGGCGTGAAGCCGAAACGCATCGCGTCGGGGGCGCGGAAATCTCCGATCACTCCGCGCGCGATGAGGGCCTGAACCACGGCGTAACTGTCAGCGAAACCGAACGAGACCTGGCTGCCGCGCGCCTCCGGGTCGCGCGGGCTGAGCAGAGCCAGTTCGGGGCAGCGCGCCTCGACCTCGCGGATGAACAGCTCCGACAACGCGACGGAGCGCGCCCGCACCTCATCCATCGTCAGCCCGTCCCAGACCTTGAGCGCCTCTTCGAGCGCGGTCATCTGCAGGACCGGCGGCGTGCCGACGCGCATCCGCTCGACCGCGCGGCCGGGGCGATAGTCGAGATCGAAGGCGAAGGGCGCCTCATGGCCAAGCCAGCCGCTGAGTGCAGGGCGCACCGTCTCGGCAATGTTGGGGCGGACATAGATGAAGGCCGGGGCGCCGGGGCCGCCATTGAGATATTTGTAGGTGCAGCCGACGGCGAATTCGGCCCCGTTCGCCGTCATGTCCACCGGCACCGCGCCGGCGCTATGGGCGAGATCCCAGATCATCACCGCCCCGACCGCGTGGGCCTTGCGCGTGATCGCCTCGAAGTCGTGCATCCGGCCCGTGCGGTAATCGACCTGCGTCAGCATCACAACCGCGACCTCTTCGGTGATCGCGTCCGCCACATTTTCCGGGGCGGGCGTGCGCAGCTCATGCCCGCGACCCAGCGAGCGGATCAGCCCATCCGCCATGTAGAGATCGGTCGGGAAATTGCCCTTGTCCGACAGGATGACCTTGCGGTCGGGCCGCATCTCGAGGGCCGAGGCCAGCGCCTGATAGACCTTGATCGAGAGCGTATCGCCCAGCACGACCGACCCTTCCGGCGCCCCGATCAGCCGACCGATGCGGTTGCCGACGCGGGCGGGCTGATCCATCCATTGCGCTTCGTTCCACCCCCGGATGAGCATCCGCCCCCATTCGTCGCGCGCGCAGCTCTCCAGCCGCTCCGCCACCCCGCGCGGCAGCGGCCCGAGCGAGTTCCCGTCGAGATAAATCACCCCCTCGGGCAGATCGAATAGGTGCTTTCTCGGCAGGTTCGGCATGATGGTCTTCCTCTTGTTGTCGCGGCCTGGAGCGCGGCTCCAAACCCGGCAATCTGCTGATGCATCACGAAAGTTTCGGGTCGGGCGCACGCTACCCGGCGAACCCCGCCCTCGCAATATCCCGCGCGATATGCTCTGTCTCCGTACAGCATGCGAAACGAGCGGGAGAGAACATGGAAGACCTGAGCGGGATCGACTGGGAAGACGCTTTCGAGAATGGCGGCTATATCGAGAATGGCAGCAGCTACCCGGATCAGTGGGCCAGGCGCGCCGCCGAATTCCGGTCGCGCCATGCCGATCGGATGAGCGAGGTGGCCTATGGGGATGCGCCCCGCGAAAGGATCGACATCTTCCGCCCCGACGGCGCGTCCAAGGGGCTCGTGGTCTTCGTGCATGGCGGCTACTGGCTGAAATTCAGCAAGGACATGTGGTCCCATCTGGCGGAAGGCGCGCTGTCTCAGGGCTGGACCGTCGCCCTGCCCGGCTACACGCTCGCCCCGGAAAACAGCATCCCCGGCATCGCGCAGCAGATCGCACGGGCCATCGATCACGCGGCGGGGCTGGTGGAGGGGCCGATCCATCTCGTCGGCCATTCCGCGGGCGGGCATCTCGTGACGCGGTCGGTGTCTCAGGGGAGCGCGCTCTCCGACGAAACCGCGGCACGCATCCGGCGGGTGATCTCGGTAAGCGGTGTGCATGACCTGCGTCCGCTGCAGATGCATTCGATGAATGCGCGGCTGGGGATCACGCCCGAGATCGCCGCGAGCGAAAGCCCAGCGCTGCTGAAGCTGCGCCCCGGCGTGAAGGTTACCGTCTGGGTCGGCGCGGCGGAGCGTCCGGAATTCCTGCGTCAGTCTTCCTTGCTGGCCGAGCATTGGTCGTCTTCCGATCTGGTCGCCGCCTACGGGCGGCACCATTTCGACGTGATCGAGGAGCTGTCGGACCCGTCCAGCGCGCTGATCACGGCGCTTCTGAGCACGGATTAAGAAAGCGTCATCCGCCGCCCAAACCGCCTCACCGTTCCACACATCAGCTTCACGTTCGCGCGCTCGGGCTTCGCTGCACTTGCATTCTAACGGGCCTTGGGGTCTCAAAAGAGTGCATCTGTGCACCAAAGCGTCTTGCGAGTGTCGAACATGAGCGATGCCAAGAATACCTACGAACACAGCGTTCCCTTCTTCTGGCCGATGGCGGCGGCGATGGAGTGGCAGAAGATCGGGCTCGACGCGGTCGAAAAAGGGCTGACCTATTTCGACGAGGCGGCCAAGATCACACACCCGCCCGACCCGGAATGGGCCACGAAGAACGACGTGCTGCTCGATCTCGACACGATGCGGCTGCGCGATTTCGGCGGCACGGGCGGCGGCATTCCGGTGATCGTCGATGCGCCCTATGCCGGGCATTCCTCGACCATCGCGGATTACGCCAAGGGCCAGAGCCTGATCGAGACGCTTTTGGATGCAGGGCTGGGGCGTGTTCTCTGCACCGACTGGAAAAGCGCGACGCCCGAGATGCGCGATTTCGACATCGACAAGTATCTGGCCGAAATCAATGTCGCGGTCGATGATCTCGGCGGGCGGGTGATGCTGGTAGGCCTGTGTCAGGGCGGCTGGATGTCGGCGATGTATGCCGCGCGCTTCCCCGAGAAGGTCGCGGGTCTCGTGCTGGCGGGCTCACCGATCGACAGCGATGCCGGGCACGGGCCGATCCGCAAGCTCGCCCATGAGATGCCGCTTTCGGCCTATCAGGAGATGGTCGAGGCGGGTGAAGGCCGGATGCCGGGGCGGTTCATGCTCACCGGCTGGAAGAACATGCATGCCGATCAGCAGTATTTCGGCAAGTTCGTCGATCTCTACCAGCATATCGACGACCGGAACTTCATGAAGCGCACCGAGCGGTTCGAGAGCTGGTACGAGAACCCCATCGACCTGCCGGGGCGCTATTACCTGCAGGCGATCGACCTGCTGTTCAAACAGAACCTGTTCGCCAAGGGGGAGTTCGTGGGCCTCGGGCGCAAGCTCGATCTCGGCGCGATCACCTGCCCGGCCTTCCTGCTGGCGGGCAAGGCGGACGACATCACCACGCGCGAACAGGTGTTTGCCGCCGAGACGCTGCTCGGCACGCCGCGCAAGGATATCGTGAGCCGCCTCGTCGAAGGCGGGCATATCGGCCTCTTCATGGGCAGCCATACCCTTTCGAATGTCTGGCCGGAAATCGGCCAGTGGCTCGGAAAGCTCGGGGCCAAAGCTGGAGACACGCACAATGGACCAGACCGTCGCTGAACCGATGACGCAGCATGTGCCGAAAACAGACCGCAAGACAGGTCTGAGCGCGGCAGAGGCGGCAGAGAGGCTCGAGCGATACGGTCCGAACGCGCTCAAAAGCGACGAGAAAACCCTGCTACAGCGGATCGCGGGGTATTTCTGGGGGCCGATCCCGTGGCTGATCGAACTTGCAGCGCTTCTGTCGCTCGTGCTGCGCGACTGGTCCGATTTCGGCGTGATCTTCGTGATGCTGCTGCTCAACGCGGCCGTGGGTTTCAAGGAAGAGAGCAAGGCGAGTTCCGCCATCGCGGCGCTCAAGGCGCAGCTGGCGCCGAGTGCGCGGGTCAAACGCGACGGGACATGGCAGGAGATCGCGGCGCGTGATCTGGTGCCCGGCGACATCGTGCGCATGTCGATCGGCCAGATCGTCCCAGCCGACCTGACACTGTTCGAGGGCAAATATCTCTCCATCGACGAGGCGGCTCTGACGGGCGAGTCCCTTCCCGTCGACAAGGCGGTCGGTGACAGCGCCTATTCCGGCTCGGTCGTGAAGCTGGGCGAGATGACCGGCGAGGTCACCGCGACCGGGATGGAGACCTATTTCGGGCACACCGCCTCGCTCGTGCAGACCACGAATGGCAAATCGCATTTCCAGAAAGCCGTGATGCAGATCGGGAATTTCCTGATCGCAGCGGCGCTGGTTCTGGTGGCGATGATCGTGATCGTCTCGTTTCAGCGGAACAACCCGCCGCTCGAGGTGATCCAGTTCGCGCTGATCCTGACGGTCGCGGCGATCCCGGTCGCGCTGCCCACGGTTCTGTCGGTGACGATGGCGGTGGGCGCGGAACGGCTCGCGCGGATGAAGGCGATCGTCTCGCGACTGGTCTCGATCGAGGAGCTGGCGGGCGTCGATGTACTGTGCTCGGACAAGACCGGGACGCTGACACTGAACGAATTGACCGTCGAGGACCCGCGCCCGGCAGAGGGCATCGCGGTTGAAGACCTGCTGCGCGCATCGGCGCTTGCCTGCGACCGCGACGCGCCCGATGCGATCGACACCGCGGTGCTGGCGGCGGCGGAGGGCATCGCGCTCGGCGCTGTCGAAACCCTCAGCTTCACGCCCTTCGATCCGGTCAGCAAACGCAGCGAGGCGGAGCTGCGCCACGAGGCCGATCGCTGGCAAGTCGCGAAAGGCGCGCCGCAGGTGATCGTGGAGCTTGCGGCCCTCACAGATGACGCGCGCAAGGCGGTTGAGGACGAGGTCGAAACCCTCGCGCAGCAGGGCTACCGCGCGCTCGGGGCCGCACAGAAACGCGCCGGGCAGGACTGGGAATTCCTCGGTCTGCTGCCGATCATCGATCCACCGCGCCCGGATGCGGCCAGCACCATCGCGGACGCGCGCGACATGGGGATCGATGTCAAAATCATCACCGGCGACCACGAAGCCATCGCGCGCCAGATCGCGGGCAAACTCGACCTCGGGCAGAAGATCTATCCCGCAGGCGAGTTGCTTGATGGCGACCCGGCCACTGTGGAGGCCAATGTCCGCGCCGCCGACGGCTTCGCGCGGGTCCTGCCCGAACACAAGTTCCGGATCGTCGAGGTGCTTCAGGCCGGGCATTCCATCGTCGCGATGACCGGGGACGGGGTGAACGACGCCCCTGCCCTGCGCAAGGCCGATGCCGGGATCGCTGTGAGCGGCGCGACCGATGCCGCGCGCGCCGCCGCCGATCTGGTGCTGACCGACAAGGGCCTGTCGATCATCACCACGGCAATCGAGGAAGCCCGCCGCATCTTCGAGCGGATGACGAGCTATGCCACCTTCCGCGTCGCCGAGACGATCCGGGTGCTGCTATTCATGACGCTCTCGATTCTCGTCTTCGATTTCTACCCTGTCACTGCGATCATGATCGTGCTGCTGGCGGTGCTGAATGATTTCCCGATCATGATGATCGCCTACGACAATGTCTCGGTCTCGCCACGCCCGGTGCGCTGGGACATGCGGCGCGTGCTGACGGTGGCGGCGACGCTTGGCGTGACCGGGGTGATCGAGACCTTCGTGCTGTTCTGGTTCGTCGATGCCTATCTCGGCCTGCCGCGCGACCAGATCCAGACGATCATCTTCCTCAAGCTTCTCGTCTCGGGGCACATGACGCTATTCGTCACGCGCCATCAAAGCTGGTTCTGGCGGCGCCCCTTCCCGGCGCTGCGCCTGTTCGCGACAACCGAGGCTACGCAATTGCTGGGCACGCTGATCGCGGTCTATGGGCTGTTCGTGACGCCGATCGGCTGGGGGCCCGCGCTGCTGGTCTGGCTCTACTGCCTCGTCTGGCTGCCCCTCGAGGGGGCGATGGCCTTGCTCATACGCGCGCTTTATGATCGCAGGGCACAAGCGCGCGGGCAGTAAGCCCATCACGGCGCTTGCAGGAGGCACATGACGGACGACACGCAAGAGGCAATGGAAACCCCGACAGGTAAACGCGGGCGCGGATTGCCGATGGGCGTCTGGGCGCTGGGGTTCGTGTCGCTTTTCATGGATGTCTCCTCCGAGATGATCCATGCGCTGCTGCCGGTCTACCTGATGACCGGACTTGGCGCGACGGCGCTGGCGGTGGGTGTGATCGAAGGGATCGCGGAAGCCACCGCCGCGATCACCAAGGTCTTTTCGGGGGCGCTGTCGGACCGGATCGGGCGGCGCAAGGAGCTGGCCGCGCTCGGCTACGGGCTGGCGGCTGTGACGAAACCGATCTTTCCGCTCGCGCCGACCTTCGACTGGCTTGTGGCCGCGCGCTTCATCGACCGGGTGGGCAAAGGCATCCGGGGCGCCCCGCGCGACGCGCTGATCGCCGACCTTGCGCCGGGCAAGATGCGCGGCGCGGCCTTCGGGCTTCGGCAATCGCTCGACACGGTGGGCGCCTTCCTCGGGCCGCTCGCCGCGATCGGGCTGATGTGGCTGTTCTCGGACGATTTCCGCTCGGTCTTCTGGGTCGCGGTGATCCCGGCTTTCCTGTCGCTCGGGTTGATCCTGTTCGTGGTGAAAGAGCCCGCCCATCCCCGCGCGCAGCGGCAGGTGCGCAACCCCCTCGCCCGGTCAGAGCTCAAGCTCTTGGGTAACGTGTTCTGGTGGGTCGTGGTCGTCGCGACGCTGTTCACGCTCGCCCGGTTCAGCGAGGCCTTCCTGATCCTGCGCGCCAATGACGACGGCATCCCGGTGATGCTGGTGCCGCTGGTTCTGGTGGGGATGAACGCGGTCTATGCGCTGATCGCCTATCCGGTCGGGGCGCTTTCCGACCGGGTCGGTCGTGTCGGGCTGCTGCTGGTCGGGCTGGGGCTGTTGATCGCGGCGGACCTGACGCTCGCGCTGGTCGGCGGGCTCGGCGGTCTTGCGATCGGTGTGCTCCTGTGGGGAATGCATATGGGCTTCACCCAGGGGCTGTTGGCCGCGCTGGTGGCCGAAGCCGTCCCGGCAGAGCTGCGCGGCACCGCCTTTGGCATGTTCAACCTCGTCACCGGCGTGGCGCTGCTGATCGCCAGTGTGATCGCAGGGGCGCTGTGGGAGTTCGGCGGCGCGCAATGGACCTTCCTTGCGGGCGCGGGCTTCGCGACGACGGCGGTGCTGGGCCTGCTGCCGCTGCGCAGCCGGCTCAACGGGACGCACAAGCCCAAGAGCGTAGGCTGACGCAGAAATTGCGCCGCGCGGAAGACGCGCGGCGCTTTCGTCAAATCAGGCAGTTTCCTCGACCGCGAGCCCCAGCTCCTCGATCATTGCATCGCGCATGACGAATTTCTGCGGCTTGCCGGAAACCGTCAGCGGCAGGCTCTCCTTGAACCGGATCACCGCCGGAATCTTGAAATGCGCGATCTCGTCGCGGCAGAACTCGCGGATAGCCTCCTCGGTCAACTCGGCGCCATTGCGCGGCACGATCCATGCGGCGACGATCTCGCCCAGCCGGTGATCCGGGATGCCGAAGACCTGCGCCTGACTGATATCGGGATGGGTGTAGAGGAACTCCTCGACCTCCCGCGGATAGACGTTTTCGCCGCCCCGCAGGATCATGTCCTTCACCCGTCCGGTGATGTTGCAATAGCCCTCGCTGTCGATCCGGGCGAGATCGCCCGTATGCATCCAGCCATCCGCATCGAGCGCGTCATTCGTACGCTCGGGCTCGCCCCAATAGCCGCACATCACCGAGTAGCCACGCGTCAGCAGCTCGCCCTGCTCGCCCACATTGGCGAGCGAGCCATCCTCGCGCACGATCTTCACCTCGAGATGCGGCTGCACCTGACCCACCGAGGACACACGTTTTTCCAAGGGTGTATCGGTGGCCGACTGGAACGAGACCGGGGCGGTCTCGGTCATCCCGTAGGCGATGGTCACTTCCGACATGTGCATCTTCGATTGCACCTGCTTCATCACCTCGATCGGACAGGGTGCGCCTGCCATGATGCCGGTGCGAAGCGACGAAAGGTCATGGTTCGCGAAATCGGGATGCTCCAGCATCGCGACGAACATGGTCGGCACGCCGTAAAGTGCGGTGCAGCGTTCGGCCGCGACGCATGCCAGCGTGACGGGCGCGTCGAAGCCTTCGCTCGGCACGACGATAGCCGCGCCCTTGGTGACGCAGCCCAGCGTGCCCATCACCATCCCGAAGCAATGGTAGAACGGCACCGGGATGCAGACGCGGTCCTGTTCGGTCGCCAGCATCGCGCGGGTCACGAAATGCGCGTTGTTGACGATATTGCGATGCGTCAGGGTCGCGCCTTTCGGCGATCCGGTGGTGCCGGAGGTGAACTGGATGTTGATCGGCTCGTTCGGGTCGAGATGTTCGGTGACAGCGTCGAGCGCGCCTTGGTCCTGCGCCGCGCCCATCGCCTCGACATCCGAGAAGCGATGACAGCCGGGATGCTGGGTCTCTCCCAGAGTGATGATGTCGCGCAGATCGGGCAGTTTCATGGTTTCCAGCTGACCGGGCTCACTCTTCGCAAGCTCCGGCAGCAGGCGCTGGATCATCGACAGGTAATCCGAGCTCTTGAAGGTCTCGGCCAGCACCAGCGCCCGGCAGCCGGTCTTGCGCAGCGCAAATTCCAGCTCGTGCAGGCGATAGGCCGGGTTGATGTTAACGAGGATCACCCCGATCCGCGCCGTCGCGAACTGCGTCAGCAGCCATTCCGAACGGTTGGGCGACCAGATACCGAGCCGGTCGCCATGCCGAAGCCCGAGCGCGAGCAGCCCCGAGGCGAGCCGGTCGACCCGCTGCGCGAACTCCGCCCAGGTCCAGCGAATGCCCTCCGAGGTGAAGATGGCGCCGTCGCGATCGGGCCAACGCTCGACAGTGCGCTTCAGCACGGCCGGGATCGTATCCTCGATCAGCGGGGTATCGGTCGGCCCGGCTACATGGGCCAGACCACGTTTCGGCACCACGCCGAGATCTGAGTGCGGGTTGCTCTCGCTTTGCATGACTTCCTCCTCTGGCTCCCCATCGCCGGCACATTCGGCCGATGATCCTCCTTGGGGCGCTCACATTAAATGAACGATGGTTCATTTAATGCAACCCTAAACCGCAGAAACAAGAAAATCATGCTGCGCTCGCGAAACCGTGTTCGAGGCGATCGCGCCTTCGGAACCCTGCAAAACCTGACGACTCGCGGCATTTCTGCTATGGTTGAAAGTAGTCTAATCTTCTGAGGGAGGAGCGATGATGCGACCGGAACTCATGACACGCCGCCGCGCATTGCGTCTCGCGTTCGAGCGTTACATCGAGGCGGACAAGGCGTGGCGCGACGCGCTCGTGGGCTTGAACGACTGGTTTCCGCGCAGCGCGAACCGTCGTCCGGGGTTGATCGGAAATCCGGGTTCGCCGATCCGACGGCTTTACGATGCGCGCAGCCGGGCGCTGCTGCGCCTAGAAGTCACGCAGGTCAAACTGGCCACTGCGAAACGGCGACTGGCAGAGCGCCGCGCGCGCGAGCTGCCGCCCGTGTTTCTGATCGGGCCGCCCTGCTGAGCAAGGGCGACGCACTCGCAGATTTCACCCGACAGGACGGCGGCGGCACGTGTCCTCCGTCCGGGGGTGCTTGCCATTTCCAAAACTCTGACGCAGCTTCGCAACGGGCAGCACCGTTCGAGCGACGGCGCGGCGCGGGTCGCGACTCGCCGATAGGCCCCCGATACGACCTTTCTGGAGAGCTTCATGCGCACGTTCGTCACGATCACCCACGAGGATTGCCTCGCTCACGACACCGGGCCCACCCATCGCGAGCGGCCGTGGCGCCTCGAGACGGTGCGCGGCCTGATCGACGAGATGGAGCTGCCGGTCATCGAGGCGCGCGAGGCGAGCGACGAGGATCTCCTGCTGGGCCACGACGCGGCTTATCTTGAAGCGCTCGAAGAGGTCTTCGCACGTGAGGAACATGCAGATCTCGATTCGGACACGCATGTTTCGCCGGGCTCGCGCCGTGCGAGCCGCCTGGGCGCGGGCGGTGCCTTGCAGGCCGTCGATCTCGTTCTCACGGGCGAGGCCGAGCGCGTGTTCGTCGCGACTCGCCCGCCCGGGCACCACGCAACGCGGACGCGGGCGATGGGGTTCTGCATCTACGGCAATACCGGGCTTGCGGCGCTGCATGCGCTCGAACGTCACGGCCTGTCGCGCGTCGCGGTGCTCGATTTCGACGTGCATCACGGCAACGGCACGCAGGATATCCTTTGGGACGAGCCGCGCAGCCTGTTCATCTCGTCGCATCAGGAGCCCAAGTCGCTCTGGCCCGGCACCGGGGCGCGGTCGGAGACGGGCGCGCATGACAACGTGCTCAACCTGCCGCTCGCCAGTGGCAGCGGCGCGTCCGAGATGAAGGTCGCCTGGGAGGACGGGCTTGCCCGGTTGGAGGCTTTCAATCCGGAATTGATCATCGTATCCGCCGGGTTCGACGCGCATCGCGAGGACGACATCTCGGGCCTGCTCTGGACCGCCGGGGATTACTGGTGGCTGACGAGCGCGATCCGTGGCGTCGCGCGCCGTTGCTGCGACGGACGCTTGGTTTCCTGCCTCGAAGGCGGCTACAACCCGACCGCGCTCGCGGAAGGCGCAGCCGCGCATCTCGAGGCGCTTGCGAAGTGATCGCCGGGGCGCGCTCATATCAGGGGCGCGACAGGCGATGCCCGGTCCGCTCAGTTTCCGCGAAAACCTGAAGCAGGCACGAAATGGCACGTAACCGCTATTACACCGGCCCGGTCAGCGACCATTTCGACGGCGAGCGTTTTCACCCGCATGGCCAGCCGTCCACGGATCGCTCCTTTCGCGACATCCTCAAATGGCGGCGCGAAGGGCAGCGCGCCCGGTGGCCCAAGCACGTCCCCATTGAGCCGAGCGTGCCGCCCGAGCGCAGCGACGCGGCGCGGCTCACCATGGTCGGCCATGCCTCGGTTCTCATTCAGGTCGCGGGGCTTAACCTGCTGACCGATCCGGTCTGGTCGGACCGCGCGAGCCCGCTGCGCTTTGCCGGGCCTAGGCGCGTCACCGCGCCCGGGATCGCCTTCGACCACCTTCCGCCCATCGACGCGGTCCTGATCAGCCATAACCATTACGACCATCTCGACACCGTCACTTTGCGCAAACTGCACAAACGCCACCGTCCACGGATGGTGATGCCGCTGGGGACCGATGCGACGGTGCGAAAGGCGGTACGCGGGGCGCGGATCGAGACCGGCGATTGGCACGACCGCATCGCGCTGTCCCCAGAGATCTCGGTCACGCTGACGCCCGCGAACCACTGGTCGGCACGGGGCCTCGGCGACCGGCGCATGGCTCTCTGGAGCGGCTTCTGGATCGACACGCCGCAGAGCCGGATCTGGTTCGCGGGCGATACCGGCTATGGCGACGGGGCGATTTTTCGCGACATCCGCGCCCGGCACGGTGCACCGGACATCGCGGTGATCCCGATCGGAGCCTATGAGCCGCGCTGGTTCATGCAGCCCCAGCATGTCGTGCCCGAAGAGGCCGTGCGCATCTTCACCGATATCGGCCCCGCCCAAGCACTCGGCTGTCATTGGGGCACGTTCCAGCTGACCGACGAGCCGCGCGAGGAGCCGCCTACCCTGCTCGGTCAAAGCCTCGCGGCCTCCGGGATCGCGGCGGACCGGTTCCGAGCCTTCGCGCCCGGCGAGGTCTATCTGGCACCCTCAACAGGGTAACTGCGTCGCACCTTCTTGTGGTGACGCAATCGAGCGGTCAAATTGAGGGCAGCGGGAATTCGGCTGTGCCGTCCCCTTCCCCGGGACGATCACGCGGCGGAAAGAGAGGGTTGAGATGAGCTGGTCCTATTCACTCGGCAAGATCGGCGGCACTGTGCTCAGGGTCCATGTCACCTTCGTTCTGCTGATCATCTGGATCACCGCCACCGCCTGGGCAGCGGAGGGGCCGCAGGCGGCGCTGGTCAACATGCTCTTCATCCTGTCGGTCTTCGCCTGCGTCGTGCTCCATGAATTCGGCCATGCGACGATGGCGGCGCGGTTCGGCGTGCGAACGCCCGACATCACGCTTCTGCCGATCGGCGGCCTCGCGCGGCTGGAGCGGATTCCGGAAAATCCCAAGCAGGAAATTCTGATCGCCGTGGCGGGGCCCGCGGTCAATGTCGTGATCTTCCTGATCCTGACGGTCTTCCTCGGCGGTCGCGGCTGGCTCAGCGATCTGCAATCGCTCGACAATCCCGCGCAAAGTTTCTGGGGCCGGCTTGCGCTGGTCAACGCGCTTCTCGTCGCGTTCAACCTGATCCCGGCCTTCCCGATGGATGGCGGGCGGGTCTTCCGAGCGGCTCTCGCGCTGTTCATGGACCGGGTGAAAGCAACGCAGGTCGCGGCCCGAACCGGGCAGGTCATCGCCGTGCTCTTCGCCTATTGGGGTCTGACGAGCGGCAACCCAATCCTCGTGCTGATCGCGGTGTTCATCTTCTTCGCGGCGGGATCGGAAAGCTCCGACGCGGCGATGCGCGGTCTGGCCCATCAGGCGGCGGCGCGCGACGCCGTCATCACCTCCTTCGTGTCGCTGACACCGGAAGATACGATCGACACCGCCGCGCAGGCGATCCTGCACAGCTCGCAATCGGAGTTTCCCGTGCTCTCGCCCGAAGGACAGATCCTCGGCTTCGTCACCCGCGAGAGCGTGCTGGCCCGGCCCGATCCCGAGTTCCGCCAGACACCGGTCTCCGAGATCATGTTCCGCGATGTGCCGGTCGTGTCGCTGAAGACCGGGATGGACGACGTGCTCGACGCCTTCGCGCGGCAGCGCATCCCGGCGGTGGCGGTGGTGGGGGCGAACGGCAATTTCGTGGGCTTCATCAACCGCGAGAATATCGGCGAATGGTTCATCCTCGCCCGCGCCCCTAGCGTGCGGCGCGGAGGGTAAGCCCGAAAGCGGCGCCCTGCTCTAGAGATAGACCGACAAGCCTCGCCAGCCCGCAAGCACAGCCGAAATAGCCATGACCACGATGGCGATCGTCCGGTACTGGGCGTTGTCGAGCCGCGCGAAGGCCGTAGTGCCCGCCCATGTGCCGAGCGCCAGCGCGGGCACCGAAACCAGCGTCAGCCAGAGCGCATCGCCATTCACGGCCCCCGCAAGGATCAGCCCGGGCGTTGCCAACAGCGAGGCCACGAAGAAGAACAGCAGCAACGAGGCCCGCGTCTGCATCGCCGTGGTGCCTGCCCCGAGGTAATAGGCCACTGCGGGCGGCCCCGGCATCGCCGCGAGCCCGGAAAACGCGCCCGAAGCGACGCCCGCCAGCAGCGCGAGCCCGCCATGGGGATGCGGGCGCGCAGGCTTGTAGCGCAACAGCAGCGTCAGCCCCGCGAGTACGACGAGCGCGATCATCACCCGCGCGGCATCGGCGCTGACCGCGCTGAGCGCGAAAATCCCGACCGGCGTACCCACAATCGCGCCCACCGACAGCCGCGCAAGCGAGGGTTTGTGCACATGCCCGTGAAGCGTGAAAAGATCGCGGCACCCGACCACGACCTGCAGCAGCACCGCCAGCGTCACCGCCTCGATCGGCGGCACCATCAGCGAGACGATCGGCACCGCGGCCAGCGCGAAACCGAACCCCGCGATGCCGCGCAGGAAGGCCGAGAAGAACACGGCGGTGATGACCA
Organism: Thioclava sp. F1Mire-8; assembly: GCF_002213165.1. Taxonomy (NCBI): domain Bacteria; kingdom Pseudomonadati; phylum Pseudomonadota; class Alphaproteobacteria; order Rhodobacterales; family Paracoccaceae; genus Thioclava; species Thioclava sp. F1Mire-8. The sequence goes on from NZ_NBNY01000001.1 coordinate 832,557, forward strand.
GCAGGGTCGTTGCGCTTAGCATCCGGTCACGTCTCGGCCTGCGCGATCCGCGCAGCACAGCCCGCCGCGCAGAAGGCGACCAGCCCCTCGACCGAGGCTTGCGCATCGGACTGCGAGGCCAGCGCCGCGATCCGCCATTCCGAGGTCAGGAAGGCCAGAAGGGCTGCGACCGAATAGACGAACCCTTCTGCCACCACCGCCCGGCCCACCTTGGGATGCAGCGCGCAGATTTCATCCATGAAACGCTGTGCGGTCGGGTCGAAAAGATCGGTAGAAATATCGGCCCAGGCCGGATCGGCCGAGACCATCGCCACCAGCCGCGCATAGGCCAGCCATTGCGGATCGCTGCCTGCCGCCTTCGCCAGATAGGGCCGGAAGAAGCAGCCGAGGATCGCCGTCAGATCGAGCGCCCCCTGCCCCTTCGCCTGCGCCAGAGCCTCCAGACGGAGACGCGCCAGCTCTTCGGCGCGCCGCTCCACCACTTCGCGAAACAGCGCCTCTTTCGAGCCCCCGTGATGGTTCACCAGACCCAGCGGCACCTCGGCCAGCGCGGCGATGTCGCGCACCTTCGCGCCCTCGAATCCATCCCGAGCGAACACCGTTTCCGCCGCATCGAGAATCCGTGAACGACTCGCGAGAGAGCGCTTCGACGGCGCTCTAAGCCTTTGTTTCTCGGTCGTCTTTTTCGTCATCAGATCGGGGCTTGCTTATTTTGAACAATGGTTCAATTTAAAAACGTCTGGGAGGAGACGCAAGATGACAGCTACGAGGGGCAGGTTCGCCCTGATCGGCGCGGGCCCGATGGGTCTGGCCGCGGCCAAGGTGCTGGGCGAACAAGGGGTAGACTATCAGGGGTTCGAGCTGCACAGCGATGTGGGCGGGCTCTGGGATATCGAGGGCGCGCATTCGACGATGTATGAAAGCGCGCATCTGATTTCCTCGAAGCGGATGACGGAATTCACCGATTTCCCGATGCGCGAGGAGGTGGCGGAATATCCCAGCCACCGCGAGATGGCGCAGTATTTCCGCGATTTCGCCGATCATTTCGACATTCGGCGCCATTACCGCTTCAATGCGGAAGTGACGAAGGTTGAACCGCTGGGCGGCGATGGCGAAGGCTGGCGGGTCAGTTGGCGCGATAGCGAGGGCGAGCATTCTGAGATCTATGCAGGCGTTCTGATCGCCAATGGCACGCTTTCCGAGCCGAACATGCCGGACTTCCCCGGCCAGTTCGACGGCGAGTTGATCCACTCCTCGGCCTATCGCGACCCGTCGCAATTCACCGGCAAGCGCGTGCTCGTCGTGGGCGCGGGCAATTCGGGCTGCGACATCGCGGTGGACGCGATCCATCACGGCAAAAGCTGCGATCTCTCGATGCGGCGCGGCTATTACTTCGTGCCGAAATACGTCTTCGGCAAACCCGCCGACACGCTAGGCGGCGCAATCAAGCTGCCGATGTGGCTCAAGCGCAAGATCGACGGCGCGCTGCTGAAATGGTTCGTCGGCGATCCGCAGAAATACGGGTTTCCCAAGCCCGATTACAAACTCTACGAGAGCCATCCGATCGTGAACTCGCTGGTGCTGTTCCACGCAGGTCACGGCGATCTGAAAGTGCGCGCGGATATCGAAAGGCTCGACGGCAAAACGGTGCACTTCAAGGATGGCGCGCGGGCCGAGTATGACATGATCCTCGCGGCCACCGGCTACAAGCTGCACTACCCCTTCATCGCGCCGGAGCTGCTGAACTGGCAAGGCGACGCACCGCATCTGTACCTTAACGCGATGCACCCCAAGCGCGACGATCTCTTCGTGCTGGGAATGCTCGAGGCGAGCGGGCTTGGCTGGCAGGGCCGTCACGAGCAGGCCGAGATGGTGGCGCGCTACATTCGCGGGCTGCGCGAGGGATCGGAGGCCGCGAAGCGCCTGCAGGCGAAGAAGGCCGAGGGGTTCGAGCGTGCGACCGGCGGCATGGCCTATCTCAAGCTCGCGCGGATGGCCTATTACGTGGACAAGGCGACCTATCGCAAGGCGGTCACCGGCTGGATCAAGGCGCTCGGCGGGAAGGCCCCGGCATGACCGGGCTCGACGCGGTCCGGCTGAATTTCAGCCCCGGCGCCCTGCATCTGCTCAACGCGATCCTCGGCATCGTCATGTTCTCGGTCGCGATCGACCTCTCCCCCCGCGATTTCCGCCCGCTGGTGCGCAGGCCCTGGGCGCTGATCGTGGGGTTCACTTCGCAGTTTCTGGTGCTGCCCGCGCTGACCTTCGGGCTGGTGCTGGCGCTGCAACCCAGCCCGTCGATTGCGCTCGGGCTGATCCTCGTCGCGGCTTGTCCCGGCGGGAATGTCTCGAACTTCTTCACCCATCGGGCGGGCGGGAACACGGCGCTGTCGGTCTCGCTGACCGCCTTCGCCACGGTGGCGGCGATCGTGCTGACGCCGCTCAATATCGCGTTCTGGGGCAGCCTTTACGCCCCGACGCGCGCGCTGCTGCACGAGACCCATATCGACCCGGTGAGCGTGGCGATCACCGTGGGTGTCATGCTGCTGTTGCCGCTGATCGCCGGGATCGCGCTGAACTATTACCGCTACGATCTGACGACCCGCATTCGCGATCCGCTGAAATGGGTGTCGATGGCGATTTTCGGGGCTTTCGTGGCACTCTCGCTCAGCGCCAACTGGCAGTATTTCGTCCAATTCGTCGGGCTGATCGCGGGGATGGTGGTGCTGCACAATGCGCTGGCGTTTGCGGGAGGCTACGGCACCGCGACGCTGGCGCGGCTTTCGCCCTTCGACCGGCGCGCGATCACTATCGAGACGGGTATCCAGAATTCAGGTCTCGGCCTCGTGCTGATATTCGCCTTCTTCGGAGGTTTGGGCGGCATGGCGATCGTCGCGGCTTTCTGGGGCATCTGGCACATCATCGCGGGCCTCGCGATCTCGACATTCATGAGACGAAAGGAGGCCGCGCGATGACCCGGATCCTGATTACCGGTGCGGGCGGCATGATCGGTCGCGTGCTGACCGCCGAACTCGCCGAAAGTGGCCATGAGGTCATCGCGACCGATCTGGCATGCCCCGACAACTTGCCCGAAGCCGTGCGCTTCGTGGCGATGGACGTCACCACCGACGCCCCCTGCAAGGTCATCGCGCGCGAACGGCCAGAGGTGATCGTGCATCTCGCCTCCATCGTGACGCCCGGTCCCGGCATGGGGCGCGAGCTCGCCTACCGCGTCGATGTGGAGGGCACGCGCAAGGTGCTCGCGGCTGCGCTTTCGGTCGGCGTGCGGCGGCTTGTCGTGACCTCCTCGGGCGCGGCCTATGGCTATCACGCCGACAACCCCGTGCCGCTGCGCGAAAGCGATCCGGTGCGCGGCAATCCCGAGTTCGCCTATGCCGATCACAAGCGGCAGGTCGAGGAGATGCTGGCCGAAGCGCGCGCCACCCACCCTGCCCTCGAGCAGGTCGTGCTGCGGGTCGGAACGGTTCTTGGCAAGGGCACCGACAACCAGATCACCGCGCTGTTTCGCAAGCCGCGCCTGCTCGCGATCCGGGGTTGTGAGAGCCCTTTCGTCTTCATCTGGACCCGCGATCTGGCGCGCATCCTTATACGTGCCGCGACCGATGGCCCGCCTGGCATCTTCAACGTCGCGGGAGACGGCGCACTGGGCGTCACCGACCTCGCAAGACGTCTCGGCAAACCGGTGCGCCGCCTGCCCGCGCTCGGCATCAAGGCCGCGCTCGCCATCGCCCATCCGCTGGGCCTGAGCCGCTACGGGCCCGAACAGGTGCGCTTTCTGCAATACCGCCCCGTCCTTGCGAACGACGCATTGAAGGAAGTCTTCGGCTACACGCCAGAGCTGACCAGCGCCGAAGTCTTTGACCTCTGGGCGCGCGAGGCGGGGTTATGAGCGCGCGCGTCGCGGTAATCTCGGGCGGCGCCGGGGGGCTTGGGCAGGCGCTCTCGGCGGGGCTGCGCGCCGAGGGCTGGCAGGTCGTGCTGCTCGACCGGGATATCTCGGGCCTTACCGCCGCGCCGAATGAAGAGGCCATCGCCTGCGATCTGACCGATCCGGCGCAACTGGAGACAGCCTGCGATGACATCCGCGCACGTCACCCCCGGATCGAGCTCGCGATCTACAACGCGGGCGTCACCCAGATCGGGCCGTTCTCCGAGCTGAGCGAGGCCGCACATCGCAAGGTCTTCGAAATCAACTATTTCGCGGCAACCGCGATGGCGCGGCATTTCCTCGAACCGCTGCGGGAAAGTCACGGCACGCATCTGGCGATTTCTTCGGTGGCGGGATTCTCGCCGCTCTATCACCGCACCGCCTATGCCGCGTCGAAACATGCGTTGGAAGGGTTCTTCAAATCGTTGCGTTCGGAGGAGGCCCCTCACGGCGTGCGCGTGCAGATCGCAGCCCCCTCCTTCGTGGCGACAAATCTAGACCGGGCCGAGCGGCAATCAGACGGCATCGCACGTCCCGGAGCGGCTGCGGACGGGGTGGATTACATGACGCCCGAGGCTGCCGCGCAGGTGATCCTCGCCGGGCTGAAGCGCAACCGCCCGATGATCCCGGTAGGCCGCGTCGCGCGGCTCGCGTGGTGGATCAACCGCGCCTCGCCCGGGCTGTTCCAGCGGCTCATGGAGCGTAACATCGCGCGCGATCCTTCCTGACTTCCGCAGCCGCGACCTTTCGCAGCAGGACATGAGAAATTGCGCCCAACTTGATCGAGCGCATTGAAGCGACCCGTGCCCCCGGCGCTAATCTGCCCGTGATGAGGCACCGGGTCGCGTTTTGCGCCCCCCTCACCGAACGAGCTTCGAGGGGAACGCGACATGAGTGTGACACAGCATGAAACCCCGCATGGCGGGATGCCCGGCTGGGCGTGGAGCGTGGTCGTCGCGGCAGGCCTCGTTGCGTGGTGGGGGATCTACCAACAGCTCCCGGCCCTCTCCGAATGGATCGTCTCGTTGCTGCCGGTCACTCGCGACACGCATACTGGCGAGGCGCTGGCCTTCTTCTTCTACGACGTCCCGAAAGTGATGATGCTGCTCACCCTGATCGTCTTCGCGATGGGGGTCGTGCGCAGCTTCTTCAGCCCGGAAAAAACCCGCGCGCTTCTCTCGGGCAAGCGCGAGGGCGTCGGCAACGTGATGGCGGCGGGCTTGGGCGTCTTGACGCCGTTCTGCTCCTGCTCGGCAGTGCCGCTCTTCATCGGCTTCGTCTCCGCAGGCATCCCGCTGGGCGTCACCTTTTCGTTCCTGATCGCAGCCCCGATGGTCAACGAAGTGGCGCTGATCCTGCTCATCGGCCTCGTCGGCTGGCCCGTGGCGTTGGTCTATCTCGGCTTCGGCCTCGCCATCGCGATCGTCGCGGGCTGGGTGATCGGCAGGCTCCATGTCGAGGGCTGGCTGCAGGACTGGGTGCGCGACATCCATTCCGGCGCGACCACCCCGGGCGCGGTCGAGAGCGACGAACTGAGTATGACCGACCGCTATCGCCTTGGCCTCGAGGCGGTGCGCGAGATCTTCTCCAGGGTCTGGATCTGGATCATCATCGGTATCGCGATGGGCGCGCTGATCCACGGCTATGTGCCGCAAGACCTGATGGTGCGTATCATGGGTTCGGGCACGTGGTGGTCGGTGCCCGCGGCGGTGCTGATGGGCGTACCGATGTACACCAACGCCGCTGGCGTCATCCCGATCGTCGAGGCGCTTCTGGGCAAGGGCGCGGCGCTCGGCACGGTTCTGGCCTTCATGATGTCGGTGATCGCGCTGTCGATGCCCGAGATGATCATCCTGCGTCAGGTCCTGAAACTGCGCCTGATCGCGGTGTTCATCGGGGTCGTCGCCAGCGGGATCCTTGCCGTCGGCTTCCTGTTCAACGCATTGTTCTAAGGAGAAAAGATATGAAGGACGTCAAGGTTTACGGCCCCGGCTGCAAGCGCTGCGAAAAGACCGAGGAGATGGTCAAGGAAGCGGCCGCCAAGCTCGGCATCGAGGTGTCGGTCGAGAAGGTTACCGACCCCCGCGCGATCGCCATGGCAGGCGTGATGTCGACCCCCGGCGTCTCGGTCGACGGGAAGCTGGTGCATACGGGCGGCCTGCCGGATAGCGGCAAGCTCGAGCGGTGGCTATCGGCCTGAGCGAACCCTACCTCACCGAAAGTGAGCCAAAAAGAAGACCCCGCGCCGGGTGGCGCGGGGTCTCTCATTTCAAAGCGCGAAGGCTCAGTCCAGTTCGCTCGCGCGCTCGGCATCGACCGTCTTCGAAGCCTCGTCGACCGCGGATTGCAGGTCGTCGAACACTTCGCCACCGTTCTGGACGTTGTCCTTGAACCAGCCATAGACCGGCTGCGCCGCATCCTGGAACTGCTTCTTCTGCTCGGGCGTCGGCACGTAGATCTCGCCGCCGTCCTTCTTGAACTCCTCATAGGCGGCGATCGACTTGCGCTTCGGCGAAGCGAAGGTCGCCTGCTGGAGCGCCGCGAACCCGTCCACGATCACGCGCTGCATGTCGGGCGACATGTCCTTGAACTTCTGGTTGTTCATCCACCACAGCGCCGCCATGTAGGCATGCCCGTCGAGCGTGACGTATTTCAGTCCGGCCTCGGGGAATTTCATGTTCATGATGTCGGTGATGCCGTTCTTGGTGCCGTCCACGACGCCGGTCTGCAGCGCGGTGAACAGTTCCGGCCACGGGATCGGGGTCGGCGAGGCACCCATCGCTTTCACCAGCTCCTGCGGCAGGTCGGCGACGATGGTGCGGATCTTCATGCCTTTCAGATCCTCGGGCGTTTTGACCGTGTGCTTGGTGTTGGCGAAGTTGCGCCAGCCGCCGGTGTTTCCGATCGTCATCAGGCGGATCATGTTGTCGCTGTCCGCCAGCGCCATCTTGCGCAGCTGCGAGGTGAAGTCGGTATGGGTCAGCACCTCTTCGGCGACCCGGTCGTTCGGCATCAGATACGGCAGGTCAAGCACCTGCACATAGGGGAAGATCCCCGCAGCCCCGCCCGAGGTCGAGATGTAGATGTCGAGCGAGCCATCCGCGATGCCCTGCAGGCACTCTGCCCCGTTCGAGCACAGCTGCGTGCCGATGAAGAGGTCGACCTTGATCTTCCCGTTCGAGGCGTTCTCGACATAGTTCTTGAACACGACGAGACCGTCGTAATCCTCGTCATTCGTGTTCGAGTTGGCGACCGCGCGCAGCGTGATCGTATCGTCCTGAGCCTGCGCGGCCATGCCGAGCCCCGAGGCCAGCACGGCCCCCAGCGCAAGCGATTTCACGAAAGTTCTGAGCATCATTTCCTCCCTATATGCTTCAGTATCGTTTTAGTTGGCGAACCCCGTCAGACGGGGAATGGTCATCGAAATCGCGGGGAAGTAGGTGATCAGGAAGATCACGGCCACTTCGACCGCGAGGAACGGCAGGATCGCGCGGGCGATGGTCTCCACCCGTTCCTTCGACACCGCGGCGGCCACGAACAGCACCAGCCCCATCGGCGGCGTGGCGAGCCCCACGGTCAGGTTCACGCTCATGATGATCGCGAAATGAATCGGATCGACCCCGAGCCCGGTGAAAATCGGCGCGAGGATCGGCCCCAGCACGATGATCGCGGGGCCCGCGTCGAGGAACATCCCGACGATGAACAGCAGGATGTTGATCAGGAACAGCAGGATCAGCGGGTTCTGCGACAGGCCGAGGATGAACTCCGCCAGCGCTTCAGGGGCGTGCGACAGGCTGACGACCGTCTTGAACGCCATCGCCGCGCCCACGAGCAGCAGCACCACCGAGGACGTCAGCCCCGCCCGCATCAGGATATGCGGCAGGTCGCTCCAGCGCAGCGTGCGCAGGATGAAGAGGCCGACGATCAGCGCGTAGGCCACGGCGATCGCGGCGGCCTCGGTCGGGGTGAAAACGCCGCCCAAGATACCGCCCAGAATGATGACCGGCGTCATCAGCGGGAAGAAGGCGCGCAAACTCGCCTGTCCCCGCTCGGGCCATGTGTGTTTCTTCGAGGCAGGCGGAAACCCGTGCTTGTTGGCCATGAACTTGACCATCACCATCAGCCCGACACCGACCAGAACGCCAGGCACGATCCCCGCAAGGAAAAGCGCCGCGACCGACTGGCCCATCACATAGGCATAGATGATCATGATGCCCGAAGGCGGGATGATCGGCCCGATCACCGAACTGGCCGCGGTGATCGCAGCGGCAAATTTACGGGTGTAGCCCTGCTGCTCCATCGCCGGGATCAGCATCGAGCCCAGCGCGGACGTATCGGCCACCGCCGAGCCCGAAAGCCCCGCGAACAGCATCGAGGACAGGATATTCACATGCGCGAGGCCGCCGCGCAGATGGCCCATCATCGCCTCGGAAAATTCCACCAGACGGCGCGTGATGCCGCCCGAGTTCATCATCTCGCCGGCGAGCATGAAGAACGGGATGGCAAGCAGCGGGAAGCTGTCCATCCCGTTGTAAAGGTTGCGGTAAAGCAGCGCGAAGTCGCGCTCCTGCCCGTTCAGGAGCAGCATCGCGCCCGGGGCCGCGAGCAGCGCGAAGAAGATCGGGAAGCCGATCAGGATCAGGACGAGGAAAAGCGGAAGGAACCAGACCAGCATCACTCTGCCCCTCCAGCGATCGCGAGCACGGGCGGCAGCGGGTCGTCCCCGGTGCGCAGGGCCAGCAGGTTGCGCAGGATCAGCTCGATATTGACCAGCACCAGAAGCGCGAAGCCCACCACGAGCGAGGCCATCATCCAGCTGCGCGGCACACGGATCCAGGCGTCGAAGGTCAGGCTGTCGGGCACCCAGAGAGAGGCGGTCGCGAATTTGCCGCCAAAGCCGGTGATCCCGTCCCAACCGAGTTTCAGCGCCGCGACCGAGACCATCAGCGAGAACACCAGAAGCACCAGCGTCAGGCCGCGCGCGACGAGCTTCGGCAGCATCGCCGCGAGCATGTCGATCGCCACGAACCCGCCCGAGCGGAAGGCCGAGGGCGCCATCAGCCCCCCCATCCAGAGCATGCAGAACCGCGCCGCCTCGTCAGGCCAGGGCAGCGCGTTGTTGAGCACGTAGCGAAACCAGATCTGGATCAGGATCGCGATGACCATCGCCGCCACTGCGACGACGCCCGCCCAGCGTCCGATCGCGAGCAGGATGTCGTTCAGCCGGACCAGCGGCCTGGCCAGGATTGTCAGCAGGGTCATGCGCGCGTTTCCTCCCTCGCGATCCCTTGAAGGCCCGGCGCCGCGCTCCTCCTGCGCGGCCCAGGCCGTATATGTGCCGTCTCAGTTCATCTCGATGCGCCGCACCTGGCCGCGGTAGAAGGCCAGCGCATCGCCATCGTCACGCATCACCGCGCGCTCGACCTGACCCAGCACCAGCAGGTGGTCGCCGCCCTCATGACAGGCCACGCGGTGACATTCGAACCGCGCGAGGCAACCGTCGATCAGCGGCACGCCGTGATCGTTCAGGTGATAGGCGTGATCGAGCAGCGCGTGGGCGTTCTTCGTAGTCGCAAAGCAGAGATCGTCCTGATCGGCGGCGAGCACGTGGATCGCGTAATGCTCGGCCTTCTCGAAATGCACGAAACGTCGCGAATTGCGGTCCGGGGCCCAGATCACCAGCGGAGGATCGAGCGAAACCGAAGAGAAACTGTTCGCCGTAATCGCGACCGGGCCATTCTCGCTGGCGGCGGTCACGATGGTGATGCCTGTCGCAAACCGCCCGAAGGCGTCGCGCAGCAGGCGGGTGTTCTCGGGGCCCGGCACGAAGGTGCGCGGGGTAAACTGGCGGGTGGCGTTCATCATGGGACCTCCTGACCGAGTCCGGCCTCGTAGAGGCGGAACCACGTCTCCCTGTCGATCTGAACCTTCAAAGCATCGGAGAGCTTCGCGATGCGCTCGAGATTGTTGGTGCCCATCACCGGGATGATCCGCGCCGGATGGGCGAGCAGGAAAGCGGTCGCGACAGCTGCGCGATCGACGCCCTGCGCCTGCGCGATCTCGTCGAGCACCGCCTGCACCGGGCCCTCGCCTGTCATCAGCGCGCCGCCACCCAGCGGCGACCATGCCATCGGGGGTTGGGACTGACGCTGGTGGAAGGCCAGGTCGCCATTGGTGAAGGGCGCGAGGCAGCCGAGGCTGATCTCGATCTGGTTGGTCACGAGCGGCGTCTTCATCGCCGATTGCAGCAGTTCCCAGTCCCAGGGGCGGAAGTTCGACACGCCCACCGCACGCACCTTGCCCGAGGCTACGAGATCATCGAGCACTGCGCCTGTCTCGTGATGATCCATCAGCGGATCGGGGCGGTGGATCAGCAGCAGATCGATCCGGTCGGTGGCAAGCTCCCGCAGCGAGGTCTCGACCGAGGCTTCGATATGCGCGCGCGAGGTATCGTAGTGCTTCACCTTGCGGTGGGAATGACGCCCCGCCGAGACGATGATGTCGCATTTCGTGACGATTTCCATCTGATCGCGCAGCGACGGGTCCTCGCGCATCGCCGCGCCGAAGATGCCCTCCGCCGTGTAGCCGCCATAGATGTCGGCATGGTCGAAGGTGGTGATCCCCTGCTCCAGACAGGCGTCGATCTTGGCGCGCACATGGGCGGGCGATGTATCGGCATCGTCGCCGAGGCGCCACATGCCATAGACGATCCGGCTGAGCGCCACGTCGGAGGTGAGGTCGATCTTTTCCATTAACGGCGTTCCCCTTCTGCGAGCGGTGTTGCGGGCGGTCCCATCGGGACGCGGCCATAGACTTCGGGCAGCGAGACCGTGTCGAGATGCGGCATCACGAGACGGCCGAACTGGCGGGCCTCGTCGATATGCGGATAGCCCGAGAGGATGAAGGCGCGAATGCCCATCTTGCGATATTCCTCGAGCTTCGTGAGCACCTGATCGGCCGAGCCCACCAGCGCCGCACCGCAGCCAGAGCGCGCGCGCCCGACCCCGGTCCAGAGGTTCGGCTCGACATAGCCGCTCTCATCCGCGATCTCGCGGTTGCGCGCCTGTTTCGACACGCCAAGCGAGCTTGCATCATGCGCCCGCTCGCGGATCTTGCGACCTTCCTCGTCATCGAGCTTGGACACCAGCTCCTGCGCGTATTCCTTCGCCTCTGCCTCGGTGTCGCGCACGATCACATGGACCCGCAGCCCGTAATCGAGCACACGGCCATGACGCTCGGCGGCCTCGTTGACGACCTTCATCCGGCCTTCCAGCTCTTCCTTGGTCTCGGGCCACATCAGGTAGACGTCGCAATGCTCTGCGCACAGCTCGACCGCCGCCGGGGAATAGCCCCCGAAATAAAGGAGCGGGCCGCCCTGCTGATAAGGCTTCGCCGGGTCGGTGGTGAGGCCTTTGAAATTGTAGATCTGACCTTCGTAATTGATCTCGTCGCGGGTCCAGGCCTGTTTGAGAATCTCCACAACTTCGCGCGAGCGCTGGTAGCGGAATTCGCTCTCTTCCTTCTCGCCCGGGAAATCGGACGAGATGATGTTCACCGTCAGACGCCCCTCGAGCATGTGGTCGAGCGTGGCGATGGTCCGCGCCAGCATGATCGGTTGCATCTCCCCGCAGCGCACGGCGGCGAGGAAATTCATCCGGTTCGTGATCTGGCTGGCACCCGCGACGAAGCTCAGCGTGTCTTGCCCCACCTGATAGCTCGACGGGCACAGGATGTTGCGGAACCCCTGCCGCTCGGCTTCGCGCACGATGTCGGAGCAATGCGCCCAGCTGGAGCGCAGATCGCCTTCGGGCTGGCCCAGATAGCGATAATCATCCGAGCATAGCGCCGAGAACCAGGACACCTCCGCGGCATCGAGATCGGCCGATCTTACCGGCACAACAGTCATGCGTTCCTCCCTCGCGATTCCCGTTCGATTTCCCTTCACTTAGCAGCCGCCTTGATATAGATCAATACTGTATCAATTTTTGGGGCGACCAAGTGACACAGGCAAATCAAGGGTCAGAGCGCACCGGACTGCCGATCTATCAGCAGATTTCCGAGATGCTGATTCGAGATATCGCGGCGGGACGACTCACCGACGGGGAGCGCCTGCCCCCGGAACGGACGATGTCCGCGCAGCTGAAGATCGCAGTGGGGACGTTGCGGCGCGCGCTGGAGGATCTAGAGGAGAAAGGCTTGCTGGAGCGTGTGCAAGGTTCGGGCAATTACATCCGCACCCGCAACCTGCGCGACCATTTCTACTCCATGCTGCGGATCGAACTGCTCTCGGGCGGCGGCTTCCCGAATGCCCGCATCCTCTCGGTCGACGTGATGGACAAGCCCGCCGATCTGCCTGCCTTCGGCACAGCCTCGCGTGCGAGCCGGGTGCGCCGCCTGCGTTTCCTCGATGAGACGCCAGTCGCGGCGGAAGAAATCTGGCTCGACGCCTCGAAGGGCGAGGTGAAAGCCGAGGATCTCGAGGACTCGCTTTACGCCTACTACCAACGCGCGCTCGGTTTCTGGATCGCGAGCGCCGAAGACCGGGTCAGCTTCGCCCCGATGCCGGACTGGGGGCCGTCGGAGCTCGACTGCCGCCCCGGTGAGACCGCTGGCTATATCGAGCGCTTCAGCTGGGCCGACGGGTCTGCCCCGGTCGAATTTTCGCGCACATGGTTCGACACCAGCCGCGCGCATTACGTTCAACGCATGAGATGAGGAGGCTCGGATGAGCGCCACCAAGACGGAACCCGTTCGCTACGGCATGATCGGCTGCGGCATGATGGGACAGGAACACCTGCGTAATATCGCACTGCTCGACGGGGCGGAGGTCGCGGCGATCTTCGAGCCCGACGCGGAGATGGCGCAGGCCGCGCAGACGCTCGCGCCGAGGGCGCAGATGGTGGCGTCGGTGGCGGAGCTTCTGGCGGTGGAGGCGCTCGACTGCCTCGTCATCACCAGCCCGAATTTCCGCCATCTCGAACAGCTCGAAGAAATCGCATCGACACGCCCGCTGCCGGTGCTCGTGGAAAAGCCGCTCTTCACCGACCCGACCCATGCCGAGCGGCTGCAAGCCTTCCGCGACAACTACCCCGCCCCGGTCTGGGTCGCGATGGAATATCGCTACATGCCGCCGATCGCCGCCTTCCTTGAGGAGGCCGAGGCAGCGACGGGCGGGATCACTATGCTCACGGTCCGCGAACACCGCTTCCCCTTCCTGTTCAAGGTCGGCAACTGGAACCGCTTCAATCGCTATACCGGCGGCACCTTCGTCGAGAAATGCTGCCACTTCTTCGACCTGATGCGCCTCGCGCTGAAGTCCGAGCCGGTGCGCGTCATGGCCTCGGCTCCTGCGCCGGTGAACCACGTCTCCGAGGACGGCGCACCCGACATCCTCGACGCGGGCTTCGCGATCGTGGAATTCGAGAACGGCGCGCGGGCGATGCTGGAACTGTGCATGTATGCCGAGGGCGCGCGCTATCAGGAGGAGGTCACCGCCGTCGGGCCCAACGGCAAGATCGAGGCGCTGGTGCCCGGCCCGACCCGCTTCTGGCCCGAGCATCTGGGGCTGCCGCCGGTACCGAAGCTGGTGATCTCGCCGCGCGATCCGAAGGGCCCGGTGGAGCGCGAGCTGCCCGTGCCCGAGGAATTGCTCGCCGCTGGCGATCACAACGGCTCCACCTATCACCAGCATGTCGGCTTCCTCGCTCTCGTGCGCGGGGAGCGCGCAGCACCCGAGGTCACACTGGAAGATGGTTGGGCCGCGGTCGCGATCGGTCAGGCCGTGCAACGCTCGATCGAGACCGGCGAGGCCGTGCACTTCCCTGCGCAGCCTTGGCGCCGCGTGGCCTGAAGACAGAACGGTCAGCCGGGCCTGTACGCAGGGCGTGGGCGTGGCGCTGCTTACGGCGCGCCCGCGACCTGCTGCAGGCAATCCTGCTGACCGATCATCTGCCGGTCGCCGCCACTGGCCGGGCCGGCTGCTGATCTGGTCGATAACCGGGCTCGCCGATTTCGGGGCCGTCTGCCCGATCGTGATCTGGCGCTCGCATCTTAAACTTTTCGGGTAAGCTGTGGCTGGCGCGGACGCGAGGCCCGGTTTGGGCCACTGTCGCACCGGACTATGTCATAGGGCATCCGCGGCGCGCGCGGGGACCGAAACCGAGCAAGGAGGACAGGCCATGAGCAAGGCACAGGCGGTGATCATCGGGGTGGGCGACGGGCTTTCCGCCGCCGTGGCGCGGGAGCTTGCGCCCGATTATGACCTGACTCTCGCGGCCCGCAGCACCGTGCGAATGCAGGCGCTGGCCGAGGAAATCGGTGCGCGCACGGTGCAGCTGGACGCGACCGACGAGGCCGCCATCGCGGCGCTGTTCGACGCTCTGCCAGAGCCGCCGCGCGTCGTGGTCTACAACCCCTCGGGACGGGTGCGCGGCCCGGTTGCGGAGCTCGACGCCGAAGAGGTCCGCGCCGCCGTCGAGATCACTGCGATCGGGGCGTTTCTCACCGGCAAACACGCCGCGCGCCGGATGCTGACGGCGGAGCCCGCCGACGGCACTCGCGGCACGATCCTGTTCACCGGAGCGTCCGCCGGGGTGAAAGGCTTCGCACGCTCCGCCCCCTTCGCGATGGGCAAATTCGCGCAACGCGGGCTGGCGGAGAGCATGGCGCGAGAGTTGCACCCCAAGGGTATCCATGTCGCCTGGGTGAATATCGACGGAATCATCCTCAACCCCGGTCGCAGCGAGGCGCCGGACGAGCCCGGCTCGATGCTGCGCCCCGAGGCGATCGCGAAGACCTACCGCCAACTGATCGAGCAGGATCGCAGCGCCTGGACAAACGAGATCACGCTGCGCCCCTGGGTCGAGACGTTCTGAGGCGGCAGGCGCTCAGCGCCCCTTGCCCGCCTCCAGTGCCGCCGAACGCATCGCCGAGAGCGACTGGCGCGGGGTCAGCGCCTCGGGCGAGATCACGAGGTCCAGCACCGCGCCGGTCTCGGACGCCCGCGCACGTTCAAAGGCGGCGGCGAAATCCTCCGTCCGCTCGACCCGCTCGCCGTGGAAGCCATAGGCCTTCGCCAACGCCGCGAAATCCGGGTTCACCGCCATCGTCGTGCCCGACACGCGGGTCGGATAATTGCGCTCCTGATGGGCGCGGATCGTGCCGTAAATCCCGTTATTGAGGATCAGAATGATCGGCTGTGCGCCCGCCTGCGCGGCGGTGGCAAGCTCCTGCGAGGTCATCTGGAAATCGCCATCGCCCGCGAAACAGACCACTGTTTTCTCAGGCTGCGCCACCTTGGCCGCGATGGCCGCCGGAACCCCGTAGCCCATCGCGCCCGATTGCGGCGCGAGCAGCGTGGCGTTCGGCCCGAAGCGGAAGAACCGCCCCGGCCAGACCGCGAAATTGCCCGCCCCGTTGGTCAGGATCATGTCCTCGGGGAGTTCTTCGCGCAGATAGGCGCAGACCTCGCCCATATCGACCGGCGAGGGCAGCTCCGGCAGATCGAAGCCAGCGTCATAGGCCGCCCGTCCCTCGGCCCGCCAGTCAGCCCAGTCACCCTTGACCGGCTCCAGCCCGCCGAGCGCTGCCGCAAAGGCGTTCGGCCCGGCATGGATGCCAAGTTCGGGACGGTAAATCTTGCCGATCTCCAGATCGGAGCCGTGGACATGGATCAGCCGCTGCGCGGGCTGCGGCACATCCAAGAGCGTGTAGCCGTCGGTCGTATTCTCGCCAAAGCGTGCATTGATCGCGAGGATCACGTCGGCCTCGCGCATCAGACGCTTCACATGCGGCGCCATCCCGACGCCCGCATCGCCACAGAAAACGGGTGAATTATTGTCGAACTGGTCTTGATAGCGAAAGACCGAAAGCACAGGGATATCAGAAGCTTCCGCGAAGAACTTAATGGGCGACGTGCCGTCCCCGCGCCAGTTGCACCCACCGTAGAGGATCAAGGGACGCTCGGCCCCGGCGAGCATCTCGCGCAGTTCGCCCATCGCCGTCGGATCGGGCTGCGGCTCGGTGATCCGGACGGGCGCGCCAAGCGGCGCGGCCTCGGTCATCGCGGTCAGCATGTCCTCGGGCAGCGCAACCACGACAGGGCCGGGCCGCCCGCTCACAGCCATCGTCCAGGCCCGCGACAGAATTTCGGGGATACGTTCGACCCGGTCGATCTCGACCGCCCATTTCGCCATCGTCCCGAAAACCGCCTTGTAATCGAGCTCCTGAAACGCCTCGCGGCCCTTCATATCGGTGCCGACCTGTCCCACGAAGAGGATCATCGGTGCGGAATCCTGCATCGCGGTATGCACCCCGATCGAGGCATTGGTCGCCCCGGGGCCGCGCGTCACCATGCAGATGCCCGGCTCCCCGATCAGCTTACCATATGCGGCGGCCATGAAGCTCGCCCCGCCTTCCTGACGGCACAGCACGAAATCGAGCGTGCCTTGCGTGTCGTGCAGCGCATCGAGCACCGCGAGATAGCTTTCGCCCGGCACCCCGAACGCCTTGCGCGCACCGAGCCCTACGAGGCTTTCGACCAGAAGTTGACCACCGTTTCTCATGCGCGCGCCTCTCTCCCTCTTGTGCCGCTCCGCGCTTCGGCGCGGATCTGCGAGAGGCGTAGCACGCGCCAAATCCGAGCGCACCCCCGGCACGTCGCAAGCGCGGCAGATCACCCGGCGAGGTAGGTCCGGAACCACGCGATCATGCGCTCCTCTGCCAGCTTAGCGGCGGCCTCGTCGTAGCGCGGCGTCGTGTCGTTGTGGAACCCGTGGTTCACGCCCGGATAGATATAAGCCTCGTAGCGCTTGTCGTTTTCCTCGAGCGCCTTTTGATACTCGGGCCACATCGCATTGATGCGCTGATCGAGCGCGGCGAGTTGGATCAGTAGCGGCGCCTCGATCATTGCGACCTGTGCGCTGTCGGGCGCGGCCCCGTAGAACGGCACGCCCGCGCCCATTTCCGGGTAGGCGACAGCGAGCTTGTTCACCACGCCCCCGCCATAGCAGAATCCGGTCGCGCCGACCTTGCCGTTGGTGCCGTCGAGCGTCTGGAGATACTCGAATCCCGCGAAGAAATCATTGAGCAGCGCCCCCTGATCGAGACTGCGCTGCATCTCGCGCCCCTCGTCGTCATTGCCCGGATAGCCGCCGAGAGAGGACAACCCATCGGGCCCCATCGCCACGAACCCCGCCTTGGCGAGCCTGCGAACGACGTCGCGGATATAGGGATTGAGGCCGCGGTTCTCGTGCACGACGAGGATCGCGGCCGGCGGATTGTCCGGATCGATCTGCGTCGGGCGCACCAGATAGGCGGTGATCTCGCCGGTGCCGTTCGGGCTGGGATAGGTTATGTCCTCGCCCTGAATATCGGGATCGTCCTCGGCCACCTGCTGGGCGAGCGCGTAATTCGGCGCGAGCGCCCCGAGAATCGCGACGGCGGTCAGGCCACCCACCGCCCATTTCCCCGCGCGGTCGAGAAATTCCCGTTTCGAGATTTTGCCATGGACATAATAGTCATAAAGATCGAGAAGTTCCTGGTCGAAATCGGCCGCCGTCAAGCGACGCGCGTTGGCTGGGTCGGTCATGGATGAATCCTCCTCCTGAGAGGAAGAAGCATATCACGGACGCGTGAATTGCCCTCATCTTATCGACGGATAGTTCAGACAAGGCGCCCGCCCAACGCCGCCGCTGCCGCCACCGCCAGCCGCATGGGCATAGCGCATAGATCACAGATCAAATTTCCCTATCGGCCTTGGGTTGCATCTTGCAATTACGTTACGTTTATAAGTTGTCTGGCGTCATCGCCCCGCCCCGCTGAAACGCGCATTCTCGAGGAGCCTCGAATTGAAAACGCTACGCCCCGTCATCGGCCTTGTCCTCGTCGCGGGCGCTCTTTGGGTCATCGTCGGAGAGCAGATGTCGGGCGTCAGTGCCGACGCCGTCGTCAATGCGCCCGTCGTCACCGTGCGCAGTAGCACTGCGGGCAAGCTTTCGATGCCGAAGCGCCCGCTCGGCGCGGATGTCGCCAAGGGCGAACGACTTGCCACTGTAGATGACAGCCTGCCCGACAGGACGCGGCTCGACGACCTGCGGATGGAGGTCGCGAACGCGCAGGCGACCGTCGATCGTATCGAGAGCGATCTCGACGCAAAACGGGCGCAACGCAAATCCTATGGCGAGCGCACCAAGATTTATCGCGAACATCGCATTGCCGAGATCGAGACCAAGCTGAAATTCGCCCGCGCGCGGCTCGACCGGCTCCAGCCGAAGGCGCAAGGCTCGGAGACGAGCGCGACCAAGGTTGCGCAGACCGCCCCGCCCGCCACCACGGACACCGCTCCTCTGATGCAGGCGCGCGAAGACGTGGCGCTGCTCGAAATTTCGCTCGACGCGGCCAAGTCGGGCGTCTTTCTCGGCGACGGCTATAACGACGCGCCGAGCTCCGAACAGCGCGGTGCCGATCTGGATGGGGCGATCGCCTCGCTCGAAGCGAACCTCACGGAGGCCCAGACCCGCCTCAAGACGCTGGAAGACCGCCGCGCGCAGGAACAGACGCGGGTGACCACGATGTCCTCCAGCCATGTGACCTCGCCTGCGAACGGGATCTACTGGGAGACACTGCAGGCGGATGGCGTGACGGTGCAGCGGGGCGATCCGATCATGGAGCTTGTGGATTGCGACGTCCCGCTGGTGACCGCCTCGGTGAGCGAAGGGGTCTATAACAGCCTTAAGGTGGGCGATTCCGCGACGTTCAAACTGGCTTCGCGCGACAGGATTTACGACGCGACGGTCGCCCGGCTCGCAGGGAGTGGCGCGGCGGATGTCTACCAGCATCTCGCGATCGCGCCGAACAAGGAACATCTCGAGCGTTACGACGTGACCCTTCTCGTCCCGGAACTGAAATCGGATCCCGATCTCGACTGTCCCGTGGGGCGGACCGGGCGGGTATTCTTCGAGCGCCGCCCCCTCGACTTCCTGCGCTGAGGGCGGGACGGCATGTTCTTCTATCCGCAACTGGGAGAGCTTGGCTCGGCGGCGATGCAGCTCATCCTCGTGGTGGGCATCACGGCCATCCTGCCGAGCTTCGTCAACACGCGGCGCAACTGGCACCGCGCGGTCTTGCTGGGGATCAGCGCCGTTCTGGCGCTGCGCTATATCTGGTGGCGCGGAACCGAGACCCTCGCCCCGCCCGGCCTGACGCTGGACGCGCTGGCGAGCTGGTCGCTCTATGCACTCGAAGGTCTCACCATGATCGGCTCGCTCAGCGCCTTCCTGGTCCTGTCGCGGATCAAGCTGCGCAGCGAGGACGCGGATCGATACGTCAATCTCCCGACCGAGCGAGAGCCGCTCGTCGCTATCCTGATCGCCACCTATAACGAGGATCGCGACGTTCTCGAACGCACCATCGTGGGCGCGAAGTTCCTGCGTCACCGCAACAAGACGATCATCGTCTGCGACGACAGCCGCCGCGACTGGCTGCGCGATTTCTGCGAGGCCAAGGGCGTGCGCTACATGCGCCGGGCCGACAACGAAGGGCAAAAGGCGGGCAATATCAACCACGCGCTGGACCGGCTGGCCGAAGAAGAGGTGCAGCCCGACTTCGTCGCAATCCTCGATGCGGATTTCGTGCCCCATCGCGGCTTCATCTCACGCACGCTGGCGCTGTTTCACGACCCCGAAGTGGGGCTCGTGCAGACGCCGCAACACTTCTTCAACTCCGACCCGATCCAGCACAATTTCCGCCTCGACAGCTCCTATCCCGACGAGCAGCGTTTCTTCTTCGATCAGATGCAGCCGTCGCGCGACGGCTGGGGGATCGCCTTTTGTTGCGGCACCTCCTCGGTCTGCCGCTGGAGCGCGTTGCGCGAGATCGGCGGCTTTAACACCGAGAGCGTGACCGAGGATTTCATGCTGACGCTGGCGTTGCAGAACGCGGGCTGGCGCACCGTCTATCTGGCCGAGCCGCTGACCGAGGGGCTCGCCCCGGAAGGGCTCAAGGAATACATCACTCAGCGCGCCCGCTGGTGCCTCGGCCTGATGCAGATCGCGCGCTCCTCGCTCGGACCGTTCTCGAAGAGCAACCTGCGCCTGCGCGACCGCTGGAGCGTGATCGACTCGATCCTCTACTGGACCACGACCTTCCCCTTCCGGATCGCGGCGATCTGCTATCCGCTGCTCTACTGGTATTTCAACATCACGGTGGTGAATGCGGGCCTCGCGGACGTACTGAGCTATTTCGGTGTCTACTACCTGTGGAGCCTGATGACGCTCAACATGCTCAGCCGCGGTATGGTCGTGCCGATCCTGAACGATGTCAGCCAATTGATCGGCGCGATCCCGATCGCTCGCGCCGCCTTCACAGGTCTGCTGCGCCCCCATGGCCACCCGTTCTCGGTGACCGCGAAAGGCGGGGATCGGTCGAAAGTCGTCGTGCAGTGGCGGATCATGACGCCGTTCCTGATCCTGCTTTTCCTGACGCTGGGCGGCCTTCTGATCGGGATCATCTGGGATCGCTTCGCCTATTTCGACGCGGGGGACGGTAAATGGGTGATCCTGTTCTGGACCATCTACAATCTGTTCCTGCTCGCCGCGACCTGTCGCGCCTGTGTGGAGCTGCCCCGGCGGGAAATCCATGTCGCGGACAAGCCCGAGCGGATTTCCTTCGACTCCGACGGCGTGGAATACTGGGTCTGGATGACCTCCTTCACGATGGACACGGTGCGCCTTCGCGGCCTGACCTTACCGGAACAGACCCGCGGCAAACTGACGATCGACCAGATCACCGGCCCGATCGAGTGCTACGTCATCGCGAAGACGCGGGACGGCGCGCGGTTGCAGCTGCTCCCGACCGAGGAGCAGCGCGAACAGCTCTTCGTGCGCTTCTACGCGGAAGGCGACGAGCCCGGCGTCAGCCATGTCCGCCCGGGCGCCCTCCTGCACGACATCTACCGCCGTTTCCTGCCGAAATACTCGTCGGACGAGTGACCCCGCGAGGGCAGGCATCAATAGGTGTTGATGGAAAGACCCACGAAGGCTTCCTTGGCGAAGGCCCGCCAGCCAGCCCGGATCGAGACCGGCCCGTCGCCGATTTTCTGGGTCACCGCAATCGTCCGCTCGGAATAAGTGTCGCTTCCCCCCGCCGAAAGCTCGAGCCCCAGACCGGAGCGATTCCCGGCCTGAAACAGCGCGAACCAATCCTGATCGATCGTGTTGTACTGGGCCAGCAGGAAGACATGCCCGAAACGAGTCGGCGAATAGTGCTCCAGTCCCGCCCGCACCCCGAGTCGCCAGTTATCGTCCGACAGCGTCCGCCCGATGCTGGGCCCGACCTTCAGCGTTCCGATTTCCCCAAGCGCGAAGTCACGCGTCACCACGGCCCCGGTCGACCAGCCGCCCTCGTAATCGGAGAAATTCGCGCCGAAACTCACCTTGCCGCGCGATATCGCAAACACCGCATCGGAGGTGTTCGTCCCGAGATCGGCCTGCAAGAACGTCCCGTCTGCGCGGGCGGGCGAGACCGGCCCCAGCGACAGTGTCAGCGACGTCGCGACCGCGACGCTCAGCCAGTGAATCTTGTGCATTCTGCGAATCCTGTATAGCTCTGCCTGAGACCTTGGCGGCCTCCTCTGATTCCCCTTAACCTTAGGGAAACTCTTGTTTTTCAGCACCGTCCAATACGGAAACAAGGCGTATCCTTCGATGGCGAGTGTTCGGCGTCGATTTGCGCTTTGCAAGCGGCCTGACCCCGGTCCCGCAAAAAGGTTCACAACAACAACCCGACACCACTTTCTCGCCGTAATTAACCATTAACTATGACTTATAGGCGTTCCCTCCTGTACATAACTTAGGATTGAAACGAGGATGACCATGCGTCGAAATCACAATCTCGGGGGCATTTTCCTGCGTACCGCTATGGCGATGGTACTTGTCGTGGCCGCGACTGCAGTCTTCGTCGCAAAGATCGTCTCGGACCGGGCCCACGAGTACCAGGTAGCTATCGAGCACAAATTGGTCCTCCGAGGCTCGGACGCGATCGCGCTCAGCTTCAACACGGCTTTGACGCGGGAATGGGACAGTATGCACGCCGTGGCGCGGGCCCTCGGTTCTGCAACGCAAGACGACATCGACAGGTTCATGGACGCCGTCTCGCGGACCGGCGGTCAGGTCGCCTGGGCAGGCTTCGCCGCGCCCGATGGCACGATCATCTCCGGCTCGAACGGCTATGACGTCGGCAAGAATGTCAGCTCCAAGCGGTGGTTCCGCGACGGCATACGCGTGCCGTCGATCGATTCCATCACCGAGGTGATCACCAATGCGCAGACCGGCGAGCCGGAGCGTTACCTGAACCTCTCGACCCCGGTGAAAGGCGCGAACGGACAGAAGGCCGGTGTGCTGGTCTACCGCGTGCGGATCGCGTGGGTGCGCAGTTTCCTGTTCGAAGCCAGCAAGGAGCTTGGCATCGACGTGGTCGTGCAGGACATCAACGGCGATACCGTGATCGACACCCGTCACCACGGCACCCCCCTCCCCGACAATCTGACATCGGGCGCGAGCCTGCGCAGCAAGTCCTCCGGCGTCTTCCACATCGTGGACGACAAGAACGGGGAAACCTATGCTTTCGCACCGAATTTCGTCGAGGACGAGCTGCCCAATTTTGGCTGGCGGGTTTTCGCGGTCCTGCGCCGCGACAACGTTTCGACCGATCTTCCGATGCTGACGCAGGTGACGCTGGCGACGGTCGCGGCGGCGGCGCTGTGCATGCTGATCGTGACGCTGGTCTTCCTCAAGCTGCTGCTGCGCCCGGTCGAGCGGCTCGCACGGGATGCCAAGAGCATCGCGGACGGCAATTACGTCTTCCCCGAAGAGGCGACAAGCTCGCGTGAGGCCGCGTCGTTGTCGAGCGCTCTCGCGATCATCCAGAGCAAACTGTCGCCCAAGAACGGCGCCCCACGGGAACCCAAACCCAATCCCTGACGAGGGAGCGAACTCGAAGGGGCGCTCGGGCGCCCCTTTTTCATCTGGAATAAGCCTTACAGCGGCAGCCCTGTCAGCCGTGCCACCAATTCGGCAGTGTTGCGCGCGCCGAGCTTGGCCTGCAGCCGCGCGCGATGCGCCTCTGCCGTGCGCGGCGACAGCTCCAGCACCCGTGCGATCTCCTTGTTGGTCTGCCCCTCGGCCAGAAGGGCTGCCACCTGCCGCTCTCGCGCCGTCAGATCGGCGACGGGGCGCGATTCCGAGAGATCCGCAAAGCTCCAGACCGCGCGCGCGAAAGGATCGTCCGGCGTCAGGGATTGCCCGCGCACCCGGCACCAGAACAGTGCCCCGTTCCGGCGCTGCATGATCCGCTCATCGGCATAGCGCCCGGTCTCACGCATCCGCCGCAACCCGATCTCGCCGATGCGCAGAAACTCCTCCTGCGACGGGTAGAGCACCGCGAGCGAGCGCTGCGGCAACTCGTCTTCGGCGTAGCCGAAGGTTTCGCAAAACCGCGCGTTGCACCGCTCGATCACCCGATTGCGGGTGACCGCCAGCCCGACCGGCGCATGATCGAAGGCCAGCACCGCCATGTCATCGCTGTCCAGCAGGTCCTGCTCCATCCTCTTCTCCCGATAGCGTAGTTCTACGAATAGAGGTCGTGCCGCCCCTGCGCTAGTCTCCGCCGCAACGGAGAACCATTGGGAGGAGAGCCGCATGGACGCGAAGATCGTCGGCTGGGGCCATACGAAATTCGGCAAGCTGGAGGGGCGCACGCTCGAGGATCTGGTTCTCGAAGCGGGCGGCGGCGCGTTGGAGCACGCCGGGATCGACCCGACAGAGATCGACGGCATCTGGCTGGGGCATTTCAACTCCGGGCTGGTGCCGGACGGGTTCGCAAGCTCGCTCGCGCTGGGGATCGACGACAAGCTGCGCTTCACGCCTGCGACCCGCGTCGAGAACGCCTGCGCGTCGGGCTCGGCTGCGATCTATGCCGCGCGCGATGCGATCCGTTCGGGCCGGGTGAAGGCCGCGCTGGTCATCGGGGCCGAGAAGATGACCGCGAACGACACCGCAGGCGTCACCGAGGCGCTCGCCGGAGCGTCTTACCAAATGGAGGAGGCGGGCGTCTCCTTCCCGCAGATCTTCGCGCGCTTCGCTCAGGCCTATTATCAGGCGCATGGCGACCGTTCCGCGGCACTCGCCCGGATCGCGGCGAAGAACCACCACAATGCGCTCGCCAACCCGCTGGCGCAGATGCGCAAGGATGTGGGGTTCGAGTTCTGCAACACGGTGAGCGACAAGAACCCGATGATCGCCCCGCCGCTGCGGATGACCGATTGCTCGCTGATCTCCGACGGGGCGGCGGCGCTGGTCATGGTCGCGGACGACCGCGCGGGCGATTTCGCCAATTCCATAGGTTTCCGCGCCGCCGAGCAGGTCAATGACTATCTGCCGATGTCGCGCCGCGATCTGCTGGCCTTCGAGGGCCCGGCGGAGGCTTTCCGCCGTGCCTATGCTTCGGCGGGCGTGGGGGTCGGTGATCTCTCCTTCGCCGAGGTCCATGACTGTTTCACCATCGCGGAATTGCTCGTCTACGAGGCGATGGGGCTGGTGCCGCAAGGCGCCGGCGCGCGCGCCATCGACGACGGGCTCGTGCTGCGCGACGGGAAGCTTCCGGTGAACCTCTCGGGCGGGCTGAAGGCCAAGGGTCATCCCGTGGGCGCGACCGGCGTGTCGATGCATGTGCTGGCCGCGATGCAGCTCACCGGGCAGGCGGGCGAGATGCAACTGCCCGGCGCGGAACTGGGCTGCGTCTTCAACATGGGCGGCTCGGGCGTCGCGAATTACTGCTCGATCCTCGAAGCGGAGCGCGCGGCATGAACCCGGCGGAGTGGCTGATCCGCAGCGCGATCCGCACCCCCGACGCCCCCGCGCTGCTGCAGGGCGAGGAGCTGCGCGCCACCTATGCGGAATTCGCCGATCGCGCCGCCCGGATCGGGGCTGCGCTGGTCGCGAAAGGGATCGCTCCGGGCGACCGCGTCGCGCTGTTCGCCAAGAACTGCCCGGAATATCTCGAGGCGATGTATGGCGCGTGGTTCGCAGGCGCAGTGGCGGTGCCGATCAACGGCAAGCTGCACCCGCGCGAGGCCGCATGGATCATCGAGGCTTCAGAGGCGAAGCTTGCCTTCACCGGGGGGCCGGAAAGCGATCTGGGCGTCGAGACGGTGGACCTGAGAGGCCCGGCCTATGCCGATCTTTTGCACCATGTCCCGATGCTCGCCCCGGTCGAGATCGCCGCCGACCAGACGGTTTGGCTGTTCTACACCTCCGGCACGACCGGGCGGCCCAAGGGCGTGTGCATCACCTCGGCCAATGTGCAGGCGATGTGTCTGGGGTATTTCTCGGACGTCGACAGCGTCGAGCCGCAGGACGCGATCCTCTACGCCGCGCCGATGTCGCATGGCGCGGGGCTTTACAACTTCGTCCATGTGATGCGTGGCGCACGCCATGTGGTGCCGCGCTCGGGCGGGTTCGAGGCCGACGAAATTCTCGACCTCGCGCCGAAGCTGCAACATGTCTCGATGTTCGCCGCCCCCACCATGATCCGTCGTCTGGTGGACCGCGCCCGCGCCGCGGGGCAGACTGGCGAGGGCATCAAGACCATCGTCTATGGCGGCGGTCCGATGTATGTCGCCGATATCATCGAGGCAGTCGAGGTGATGGGGCCGCGCTTCGTCCAGATCTATGGCCAGGGCGAGAGCCCGATGACGATCACCGCCCTGTCGCGCGAGCTGGTGGCGGATCGCACACACCCGCGCTGGCGCGAACGACTGGCCTCGGTCGGACTCGCGCATAGCCCGGTCTCGGTGCGGATCGCTGATCCCGATGGCCGCCCCCTGCCCGCTGGCGAGACCGGCGAGATCCTCGTGCGCGGCGCGGCGGTGATGTCGGGCTACTGGCAGAACCCGGAGGCGAGTGCGAAGGCGCTCCGCGGCGGCTGGCTCTGGACCGGCGATCTGGGCACGATGGATGCGGACGGCTTCGTCACGCTGCAGGATCGCTCCAAGGATGTCATCATTTCGGGCGGCACCAACATCTATCCCCGCGAGGTCGAGGAGGTTCTGCTGCTGCACCCTTCCGTCCACGAGGTCGCGGTGGTCGGGAAACCCGACCCGGAATGGGGCGAGAGCGTCGTGGCCTTCGTCACGCCTGCGCCGGGAGCCGAGATCGACCCGGCCGCTCTCAATCAACACTGCTGCGAGCAGATCGCACGCTTCAAGCGCCCGAAGGCGTATCGCGTGATCGCGCAGCTACCCAAGAACAATTACGGCAAGGTTCTGAAAACCGAGCTGCGCAAACTGGTGACGGAGGAGGATTGATGTCGCAACTGGAGGGAAAGACCGCACTGGTGACAGGCTCGGTGCAGGGGATCGGGCTCGCCATCGCCAAGTCGCTGGCCGAGGCGGGCGCGCGTATCGCGCTGCACGGGCTGGCCGATGAGGCGCAGATCGCCAAGGCGACGGCGGTGCTGGAAAAGGCGGGTTCGCCCGAGGTGAAGTTCTTCGACGCCGACATGGCCGATCCCACGCAAATCGACGCGATGATGGACGCGGTCGCGGAGTGGGGCGGCGCGGATATCCTCGTGAACAACGCAGGCATCCAGCGCACCACCAGCCTTGCCGACGCCACGCCCGAGATCTGGAACGCGGTGCTCGCGGTGAACCTCTCGGGTGCATTCCATACGATGCGTCGCGCGATGCCGGACATGGCCGAGCGCGGCTACGGGCGGGTGATCAATATCGCCTCGGTGCATGGGCTTGTGGCCTCGGCCAACAAGGCGCCCTATGTCGCCTCGAAATTCGGCCTCGTCGGCATGAGCCGCGTCGCGGCGCTGGAATATGCGCAGGCGGGCACGCGTGAAGCGGGCGGCGTGACGGTGAACTGCATCTGCCCGGGCTGGACCGAAACCGACATCCTCGGGCCGCAGATCGCGGAACGCGCAGCGGCCCATGGCGGCGACCGGGCCGCGGGGATCGCGGATCTTCTGGCGGAGAAGCAGCCGACGCGACGTCTCTCGGACCCGTCCGAGATCGGGGCGCTCGCGCTTTGGCTCTGTGCGCCGATCGCCCACAATGTGACCGGTACGTCCATTCCGGTCGATGGTGGTTGGACCACGCAGTAACGGATCGGAGGCAAAAAGGGGGCGGCGGATTGACCACCGCCGCCCCTGCCTTCAATCCGGCGCAGGCACCGCGGGGGAGGTGCGGTGCCTGCGCTTGGGGGTGCGATCAGTCTTCGATCGCACCCTCGTCATCGCGGCGCTCATGCATCCGCGCTTTCACGAAGCGCCCGAGGAACAGCGGCAGGATGAAGCCGACAATCGCCACCGTCCACAGGCCGATTGCCAGCGGGCTGCCGACCAGCGTTCCGTAATCGCCATTCGAGATCGTGACCGCCCGGCGGAGGTTGTTCTCCATCGTGTTGCCCAGAAGCGTGCCGAGAATGATCGGCACCAGCGGCACGTCGAGCTTGCGCAGTACCCAGCCCATCACGCCGAAGCCGATCATCACCAGCAGATCGAAGCTGGAGCCGGAAATCCCGTAGATCCCTACGAAGGACACCATCGCGACGATCGGCATCAGGATGCGCGGCGGGATCATCAGGACGCGGGTGAAGATGCCCACCATCGGGATGTTCATCGCAAGCAGCATGAAGTTGGCGATGAAGAGCGCCGCGATCAGGCCCCAGACGACATCGGGGTTGTTCTGGAACAGCAAGGGGCCGGGCGTGATGTTGAGCGACAGAAGCACTGCCAGCAGCACCGCCGTCGTCCCCGAGCCCGGCACGCCGAGCGCCAGCATCGGCACAAGCGCACCGCCGGCTGCCGCGTTGTTGCCCGCCTCGGGGGCCGCGACACCGCGCGGGTCGCCCGTGCCGAAGGTGTTCTTGCGGTCCACCAGCTTCTTCTCCATCGAGTAGGAGATGAAGGAGCCCAGCGACGCCCCTGCCCCCGGCAGCACGCCCGCGACGAAGCCCAAGAGCGACGAGCGCAGCATGGTCGGCGTCGTCTCTTTCACCATCTTCCACGGGGGTGTGATGCGCCCGACCGAGACCTTGTGACCCGCGCCGGTGGCCGAACCGTGGCGGTGCTCGAGGAAGATGAACACTTCCGACAGCGCGAAAAGACCGACGATCGCGACTAGGAAATCGAGCCCGTCATAGAGGTGCACCTCGCCGAAAGTCAGACGCGGCACGCCGGTCTGCGTGTCCACCCCGATCACCGACAGGCCGAGGCCCAGCATCGCGGCGAAGGCCGATTTCGCCTGATTGGTCGAGGAGACCCCGCCCAGCGTGGCAAAGGCCAGCGCGAAGAGCGCGAAATATTCCGCCGGACCGAACAGCAGCGCGAATTTCACCAGCTGCGGCGCCAGCAGGATCAGGCCCCAGGTGGCGATGAAAGCACCCACGAAGCTTGCGATACCCGAGAGCGACAGCGCCTCGCCCGCGAGGCCCTTCTTGGCCATCGGATAGCCGTCGAGACAGGTCATCATCGCGGGTTCGTCGCCCGGAATATTCAGCAGGATCGAACTGATCCGCCCGCCATACATCGCCCCGTAATAGACGCTCGTGAGCAAGATCAGCGAGGGCGTGGCTCCCAGCCCCAGGGTGAAGGCAAGCGGGATCAGGATCGCGACGCCGTTGGACGGGCCGAGGCCGGGCAGCGCGCCCATCATGGTGCCGAGGAACGTGCCCAAAAGCGCGAGCAGCAGGTTTTCGAAGGTCAGAGCGGTGTGAAAACCGTCTGCGAGTGACATCAGGGTGTCCATCATTTCACCTCAGAAACCGAAGGGGCCGCTGGCGAGCGAGAGGCCCAGCACCAGCTTAAAAATTACGTAGATACCGATCGAGGTGGCGACGCCGACGACGACGGATTGCAGCGGCCGCGTGCCCAGCCGCCATGTCAGGTAGGCGCTGGCAAAAGCGGTCGCGATCAGGAAGCCCGCGATGGGCAGGAATTCCGCATAGAGGATCATCACCACGACGGCGGCGAGGATTTCAGCGAGCCGCGAGAGGCTCGGCCAGACCGGGTCGGGATCGGGCTTGAGCAGGATCGCGAGCGAAGCCAGCCCGAGGATCACCGCGATCACCAGCGGAAAGGTTTTCGGCCCCACCGCATCCGACAGGAAACTTTCTTGGATTTGCAGCGTCGCCCAGCCGTAGAACAGCGCGAGGCACAGGCCGACGGCGCCGAAGATGCGATCACTCATGATCCCCTCCCTTGAAATGAAGGCGCGGCGGCGCCCTTGGGCCCGCCGCGCGCATGGGTGTCTCGCTTACTTGATGATGCCGATCTGGCGCGAGATGTCCTGGATCTGCTGGACCGACTTCTCGACGAAGGCCTCGAATTCGGCGCCCTGCAGGTCGAGTGGGGCCAGACCGTTGGCCGCCATCACCTGCTTCCACTCGTCCGAAGCGTAGAGCTTGCCGACCTTGTCGACCCAAGCCTGATAGGCTTCGTCGGACATGCCGCCCGGTGCGTAGAAGCCGCGCCAGTTGGCGCCGATCGCATCGATGCCCTGCTCTTTCGCGGTCGGGAATTTCGAGAATTCACCGTCCAGACGCTCGGGTGCCAGCACCGCGATCACACGGATATCGCCGGAATCGACGAAGCCCTTGGCTTCCGACAGATCGCCGGTAAAGGCTTGGACCGAACCCGCGAGAAGCTGGGTCACCGCTTCGCCGCCGCCGTCGAAGGCGATGTACTTGACCTTGCGCACATCGTCGATGCCGTAAGCGTCAGCCGCGATCAGAACCTTGAGGTGGTCCCAGCCACCCACGGCCGAGCCGCCCGCGACGGAGACCGAGTTCGGGTCGGCCTTGATCTTGTCGAGCAGTTCCGGAAGCGTCTGGATGTCGCTGTCGGCAGCCACGGCGATCACGCCGTAATCCGCTCCGATCGATCCGACCCAGCGGACCTGATCCATCGAGTTGCCCGGATAGGCGCCCTGCGCCAGACGGGTCGCGGTGGCCGAGGAGGCCGCGACGATCAGGTTATCGTCGTCGTTGCGCTTGTTCACCACTTCGGCGAAGGCCACGCCACCGCCGCCGCCGGCGAGGTTCACGACCTGCATGGTCGAGTCGATCAGACCCAGATCCTGCATGGTCTTGCCGACCTGACGGCAAGTGAAGTCCCAGCCGCCGCCGGGGTTCGCCGGTGCGATGCATTCCTGTGCCGACGCGCCGGTCGCGACGGTGAGCGCCGCGGCAGCAATCGCCGCGCGCATGAGTTTAAAAGCCATGGTATATCCTCCACTGTCCGCCCGTTGCCTCCCGCAGCGGGCTATGGGACGGGTTTTACCGCTTGAACCTGTCACGAACCTGTCACAGGTTCGGAGCCGAAACGGGGAGGATGGATGCGGCTTCTGCTAGTGGAGGATGCCGAGGAACTGGCCGAGGCCACGCAGCGTCGGCTTGCGCGGTCCGGCATGGCCTGCGATCTCGCCGCCACCGTAGAGGAGGCGCGCGATTTTCTGGCGGTGCAGGCCTATGACGCGGTGATCCTCGACATCAACCTCCCCGATGGCAGCGGCACCGACCTCTTGCGCGAGATGCGCGCGCAGGCCGCGATGATGCCGGTGCTGATGCTGACCGCGCAATTCTCGGTCGACGACAAGATCTCCGCCTTCCAGCTCGGGGCGGACGACTACCTCGTAAAACCCTTTGATCACCGTGAGTTGGAAGCAAGACTTCATGCGATCGGGCGACGTCAGGCGACCGACCGCTCCGCCGATCTCGAACTCGGACATCTGCGCTACAACGCAACGGCGGGCAGCGCCTCGGTCGGGGATCAGGCGCTGAAACTGACGGGCCGCGAATTCGCGCTGCTGGGAATTCTCATGCGCAATGCGGGGCAAGTGATGTCGAAGGACCGGCTGCACGAGGGGCTTTACGCCTTCGACGACGCGGTGCCGGGCGACAACGCGATCGAGCTTTATATAGCTCGGCTGCGCAAGAAGCTTACCGGCAGCGGGGTCGAGATCGAGACCCTGCGCGGACGCGGCTACCGTCTGGCGGCGCGCGACGGCGATGTCTGACGGCGCGCGCTCCCACGACACCGGCCTCGCCGCCACGCGATCCCTGACGGCGCGGCTGGTGACCGGACTGTCGGGGCTGATGATCGTCGGCGGGCTGATCCTCGCGCTCGCAGCCTTCGCCTATGGGCGCACGGCGGCCCGCGACGCCTTCGACCGGTTGCTGGTGGGGGCCGCCAATGACATCGCCGCTTCGATCTCGATCCGCGACGGCGCGCCGGTGGTCGATCTTCCGGTCTCTGCCTTCGAACTCTTGGCCCTCGCCCCCGACGACCGCATCGCCTATCAGGTCAGCGGGCCTAAAGGCGCGGTGCTCACAGGCTACAAGGACCTTCCCCGCCCGAACACGACGGCACAGGACTCGGAGCTTTACGATGCGCGCTTCAAGGGAGAGCCCGCGCGCTACATCCGGGTCACGCGCCGTTTCGCGGAACGCCAGTTCTCCGGCACGGTGGAGGTGATCGTGGGGCAAACCCTGCGGGCGCGCACCCAGCTTGCGCTCAGCATCACTCGCAACGCGCTTGGCGGGCTGGCGGTCGGCGGCATCGCCATGCTCGCTTTCGCGATCATCATCGTGCATAGCGCGCTGCGCCCGCTGGAGCGGCTGGCTCATGGCATCTCGGAACGCGATCCACAGGACCTGACCCCGATCCGCGCCGCCGTCCCGCGCGAGGTCGATGTGCTGGTGCAGGCCACGAACGGGTTCATGGGGCGGCTCGACCGGCAGTTCGCCACGATGAAAAGCCTGATCTCGGACACCGCGCATCAGTTGCGGACACCCGTCGCCGCCCTGCGCGCGCAATCCGACCTCGCCGCCGAGGAAGACGACCCGGCGCGGCGCGACCAGATCGTCGCGAAGATACATTCCGGAACGGTGCGGCTGAGCCGCCTGCTCGATCAGATGCTGTCGCGCGCGCTTGTGATCCACCGCGCCGACAGTGCGCGGCGCGAGCGGGTCGATCTGCGCAACATCGCCTTGGATATCTTCGAGGAAGGCGATCATGCGGCTCTCGCGCCGGGCAGCGACATCCGGCTGGAGATCGCCGAGGCGGAGGTGCCCGTGCTGGCCGATGAGCTCTCGCTGTCGGAGGCAGCCAAGAACCTGCTGGGTAACGCATTGGCGCATGGCGAGGCCCCCGTCACCATCGGCGCGGAGCTGCGCGACGGGCGCGCCCGGCTCTGGGTGCGCGATGCGGGGCCCGGCCCCTCCCCCGAACTGCGCGCGCGCCTGGGCGAGCGTTTCGCGCCTGGGCGCACGGACACGCGGCGGCGCGGCGCGAGCAGCGGGCTGGGTCTCGCCATTGCGCAATCGGTGGCCGAGACCTATGGCGGCACGCTGGAGATGGAAAGCGATGCGGCAGGCTTCACCATCGCGATCACCCTGCCCCGAGCCGAGGAGGCATCATGATCCGCATGCTCCTGTCCCTGTCGCTCTGGCTGTGCCTGAGCTTCCCCCTTTTGGCCGCAGAGCCCGAGGCCGTCCGCACCTTCGGCCTAGATCAGCCCGCCCGCAAGATCACCCTGCGCACCACGACCGACGTCAATATCCTCGCCCCCGCGATCAAGGCGTTTCTCGACACCCAGCCCGGCCTCGCGATCCGGTTCGAGCAATGGGGCTCGAACGACCTCTACGATATCTCCGAGGCCGATTGCGCGAAGGGCAAGCCCGGCGCCGAACTGGTGATCAGCTCGGGCGTGCAACATGTGGTCAAGCTGGTGAACGACAATTGCGCCGCCACATGGATTTCGCCCGAGACGACGGCACTGCCGAAGGATCTGCGCTGGCGCGATCAGGTCTGGGGCATCTCGCGCGAACCCGCGGTGATGATCTACAACCGCGCGCTGGTTCCGCCCGAGGACGTGCCGCGCACGCGTTTCGATCTGGTCGACCTGCTGCGGCCCGCGCAATCGCCCTATACCGGCAAGATCGCGACCTATGACATAGCGGATTCCGGGCTGGGGTTCCTCTTCGCTTTTCTCGACAGTCAGGAGGCCAGCACCTTCGGCGGCTTGATGGAAGCCTTTGCGCGCTCCGGCGCGGTCGCGACCTGCTGCTCGGCCGAGATCATCGACGGTGTCGCGGGCGGCCGCTACCTGATCGCCTACAACATCCTCGGCTCCTACGCGGCGCAGGCGGCGCGCGACAATCCCGATCTGGGTATCATCGCGCCCGCCGATTACACGCTGGTGCTCTCGCGCGCGGCCTACCTTCCGGGGCCCGAGCCAGATCCGACCGCCGCCAAACTGCTGGATTTTCTGCTCTCACCCGCGGGCCAACGGGCGCTGGCGCAGACCAAGCTGATCGACCCGATCGCGAATGACGGCGGCGGCAGCGACAGCGACGAGACGCTGACCTTGCAACGCCTCATCGCACTGGGCCCGTCGCTGCTGGTCGCGACCGACACGATGAAAGCCGCGCGGTTTCTGGAGCGCTGGCGCGATACCTTTGCGCAATGAGTGGCGGAGGGGCGGCTCAAGCGGAGACGCGCTCCGTCTGAAAGGGTGTGCGCCGGTCCGTGGGATGGCGCACGCGACCCTCGGGCTGGGCGGTCAATCCCCGCCACGCCCCTCCATTCGCCGAGCGGCGCGCGAATGGCAGATGCGCCAGCCCGCCGGGACGGACTGGCGCACGCCCTGCGCCTTCGGCACGTAGCGGGCGCAGTCTCGGTTACACCGCCTCCAGCGCCACGGCGATGCCCTGACCCACGCCGATGCACATCGTGGCCAGCGCCCGTTGGCCCTTGCGGCGCACCAGTTCCAGCGCCGCCGTGCCGGTGATCCGCGCGCCCGACATGCCCAGAGGATGCCCCAGAGCGATCGCGCCGCCATTGGGGTTCACGCGCGCATCGTCATCCGCAATGCCGAGATCGCGCAGCGTGGCCAGACCTTGGCTGGCAAAGGCCTCGTTCAGCTCGATAACATCGAAGGCGTCCTGAGCGAGTCCCAGCCGCGCCATCAGCTTCTTGCTGGCAGGCGCAGGCCCGAAGCCCATGATCCGGGGCGGCACGCCAGCCGCGGCCCCGCCCGAGATCTTCACCAGCGGCGTCAGCCCATGTTTGCGCACGGCCTCCTCGGAGGCGATGATCAGCGCCGCCGCGCCATCGTTCACGCCGGACGCATTGCCCGCCGTGACCGTGCCGTCGGGGCGCACGATGGGCCGCAGCTTGGCCAGCGCCTCAAGCGTCGTGCCGGGGCGCGGGTGCTCGTCAGTGTCGACCACGACCGGATCGCCCTTGCGCTGCGGGATCGTGACCGGGGTAATCTCCTCGGCCAGACGGCCCGCTTCCATCGCCTTGGCAGCAGCCTCCTGCGAGCGGACCGCGAAGGCGTCCTGATCTTCGCGGCTCACGCCGAAATCATCGGCCACGTTCTCCGCCGTCTCGGGCATCGAGTCGACGCCATGGGCTTCTTTCATCAGCTTGTTCACGAAGCGCCAGCCGATGGTCGTGTCATAGACCGCATTGGCGCGGCTAAAGGCGGCCTCGGCTTTCGGCATCACGAAGGGCGCGCGCGACATGCTCTCGACACCGCCCGCGATCATCAGATCGGCCTCGCCCGCCTTGATCGCGCGGGCGGCTGTGATGACCGCATCCATCCCCGAGCCGCAAAGCCGGTTGATCGTGGTCCCCGGCACGTTCACCGGCAGACCCGCGAGCAGCGCCGACATCCGCGCCACGTTGCGGTTGTCCTCGCCCGCCTGATTGGCGCAGCCGAAGATCACGTCTTCGACCGCTTCCCAATCGACGCCCGTGTTGCGCGCCATCAGAGTTTTCAGCGGGATCGCCCCCAGATCGTCGGCGCGGACAGGTGCCAGAGCGCCGCCGAAACGGCCGATCGGGGTTCGGATATAGTCGCAGATATAAGCGTCACGCATCGGCCAACTCCTCGGGACAGATCAGGTCACCCACTTCGCCCTCGACATGGAGGGTCGCGCCGGTGACGGATTGCAGCTCCTCCATCGAAATCGCGGGGAGCTTTTCGCGCAGGACGAAGCGGCTATCGACCACGTCCACGACGGCGAGCGACGTATAGACGCGGGTCACGCAGCCCACGCCGGTCAGCGGGAAGGTGCAGCTTTCCACCAGCTTCGGCTGGCCCTTCTTGGTGACGTGGTCGGTGATGACAGCCACGCGTTTCGCGCCATGCACAAGGTCCATAGCCCCGCCCACGGCCGGCACGCCTTTCGGTCCGGTCGACCAGTTCGCCAGATCGCCCGTTTCGGCCACCTGATAGGCGCCGAGGATCGCCACGTCGAGATGCCCGCCCCGCACCATTGCGAAGCTGTCGGCATGGTGGAAAAACGCGGTGCCGGGCTTCAGCGTGATCGCCTTTTTCCCGGCATTGATGAGGTCCCAGTCCTCCTGACCGGGTTCGGGCGCACGACCGAAGCCGAGCACGCCGTTTTCCGTGTGAAAGATCGCCTCGCGGCCTTCAGGCTGGAAGCGCGCGACCATCTCGGGAAAGCCGATCCCGAGGTTCACATAGGCGCCGTCTTCGATGTCCTGGGCGGCGCGCCATGCGATCTGTGCATTGCTCAGTTTCTGGGTCATGGGTGATGGGCTCCGGCGCGGTTCAACTCTTCTTCCTGGGCGGGATTGGCGACCTCGACGATCGCATCCACGAAGATGCCCGGGGTGACGATGACTTCCGGGTCGATCTCGCCCGGCTCGACCGCCTTGCTCACCTGCACGATGACCTTTGCCGCCGCCGTCGCCATCAGCGGCGAGAAGTTCCGCGCGGCCATCCGGTAGGTCAGGTTGCCAAGCGCGTCGCCCTGCTCGGCCTTGATCAGCGCGTGATCGGCCTTGAGCCAGCGCTCCATCACGTAGTCGCGGCCGTCGAATTGCTGCACCGGCTTGCCCTCGGCCAGATCGGTGCCCACGGAGGTCGGCGTGAAGAAGGCCGGAATGCCCGCGCCGCCTGCGCGGATACGTTCGGCGAGCGTGCCCTGGGGCACCAGTTCCAGCTCGATCTCGCCCGCCAGATAGCGTTCGGTAAACACCGTCGGATCGGCCGAGCGCGGGAAAGAGCAGATCATCTTCTTGACCATACCCTGCTCGATCATCGCGGCGATGCCGACGTGGCCGTTGCCTGCGTTGTTGTTGATCACGGTCAGCCCCTTGGGCGATCCGGTCTCCAGATAGCGGTCGATCAGGGCGTGGATCAGTTCGATCGGCGCGCCCGAGCCGCCGAAACCGCCGACCATCACCGTGGCGCCGTCTTGAATATCGGCCACAGCCTCGGTCAGCGAGGAAAGTCTCTTGTCCATTTGCGGTCCTCCTGAGGCCTCGGATTTAGACCTGCGTCGCACAGCTTTCCACGGATTTCGTGCGCATCTTGACATTTGTTCGCATCGCGCGAAAACCTGTTCGCATGTTGAACAAACCGACCGATTTCATCGCCTCTTTCGCCAAGGGGCTACGCGTCATCGAATGTTTCGGGGCCGAGACGCCGCGGCTCTCGATTGCCGAGGTGGCGCAGGCGACGGGCTTCGACCGGGCCACGGCGCGGCGCTGTCTGCTGACGCTGAATGCGGAAGGCTACGCGGAATACGACGGCAAGTTCTTCACGCTGACGCCGAAGGTTCTGCGGCTCGGGATGGGGGCGCTGGCCTCGCTGCCGCTGCCGCAGATCGTGCAGCCCTGGCTCGATCAGCTGACCGATCGGATCGGGCAGAGCTGTTCGGTCTCGATCCTCGACGGGACGGAGATCGTCTATCTCGCGCGGGCGGCGCAGAGGCGGGTGATGTCGATCGGGTTGATGCCGGGCTCGCGCCTTCCGGCGCATTGCACCTCGATGGGGCGCGTGCTGCTGGCCGCCCTGCCCCCGGAGGACGCCCGCGCAGCCGTGGAGGCCTCGGACCTGACGCCGCGCACGGCCTATAGCCTCACAGATCCGGGCGAAATCCTCGCGCGCATCGATCAGGTGCGCCGCGACGGCTATGCGGTGATCGATCAGGAGGTGGAGATTGGGCTGCGCTCCATCGCGGTGCCGCTTTACGACATCCATGGGCGGGTCGTGGCCGCGCTCAATACCGGGATGGCGGCGAGCGCCGATCCGGCGGAGACGCTGATCGAGACCTATCTGCCGGAACTCACGCGGGTGCAGACGGGGCTGCGGCGCGTGCTGCGCTGAGCCTCACCCCGCCACGGTAATCTCGGTGTCCCATTGCGCGCAAAGCGCCGTGAGCGCATCCGGCAAGGGCTTGTCGATGAAAACCCGGTCGATGTCGGAGAGCGAGGCGAGCCGCACCGGCGCTGAGCGTTCCAGCTTCGACGCGTCGGTCACCAGAAAGCTCTGCCGCGCCTGCCGCAAGATCCGGCGGCTGACGCGCACTTCGGCGAGATCGTAATCGAGCATGTCGCCGTCGGAATCGAGCGCGGAGGTCCCGATCACCGCGAAATCGGCTTTGAATTCGCCCATGAAATCCGCCGTCAGGTCACCCACCAGCCCGCCATCCGAGCGGCGCAGATTGCCGCCCGCGACGAGGATATCGCAGCTCTCATTGGCCAGCAGGATATTGGCGACATTGATGTTATTCGTGACCACGGTGATGTTGCGGTGATGCAGAAGCTCTCGCGCCACCGCCTCGGTCGTGGTGCCCAGCGTCAGCACGATGGAGCTGTTGTCGGGGATCGCCTGCGCACAGGCCCGCCCGATCGCCGCCTTCGCCGCCTCGTTCATCCGGCGGCGCTCTTCATAGGCGAAATTCACCACGCCGGTGCGGATCACCGCCCCGCCATGCACGCGTTCCAGATGCCCCGCTTCGGAGAGCTCCGTCAGGTCGCGCCGGATCGTCTGGACTGACACATTGAAGCGTTCGGCCAAGGCTTCGACCACCACACGGCCCTCGTCGCGCGCGATCTCGAGAATTTCGGACTGTCGGAAATTGAGCGCCATCCTGCCCCCCTTTTGGGTCTTGCTGCCACAGGTTACCGACAAAGTCATGTCTTGGCAGTGTTTTTGTGTGAAATCACCGGAAGCCGTGTGGCGCGGTCAGTTCAGCTTCAGCCCCGAGATCCGGGCACGGATCGCGCTGTCAGTGTCGTCGCTGTCCCCTGACAGCGCCAGCCCCACGAGCTGCGTCGGCTGGCCCCCGAAGGCGCGCTGATAGTCGCGCGCCAGATCGACGCTCTCGGAATGCGATCCGGTGCCCGCCGGGCGCAGCACCACCGTTTTGCCGCGCGCACCGAGATAGGGCGACGGCAAGAGCGCCCCGCGCCCATGCGCGCCACCCCAGACATACATCAGCACCCGCGCTTCCTTCACCGCCAGAAGCTTGCGGATGCCCGCCCCCTGATTGGCCCGGGCGACCGCCTCTGGCATGAAGACGAAATAGAGCGAGAGGTCGCGATCGTCGCCGCCCTTTCGGTCGAGCTTCGTCGGCGGGACGCTTTGGCTGACCGACCATTGCCACGCGGCCTTGCGCGCGCCCCAATCTGCCTGAGGCAGCGCACGCCAGATCAACGACACCGCCCCGTCCGAGCGCATCTCCACGCCGTTTGGCGATTGTTCCCAGTCATTCGAGGAAAACAGCGAGAACCGCTGCTCGGTCCAGCCACCGAAGATCGAGGCCGGGGCTAGGCCCGGCATCAGCCCCACGCAGAAGCTTGATGCGAGAAAGGCGATCGACAGGCGGCGCATGACACTCTCCTCTTGCTTGGCTGACAGGGCTACGCAGGCAATCGGCGCGCCGGATCACTTGGCCCGGATGATGCCCGCAGGTCGCAGACCGTCAAGACAGGGCGCGCGCGATGCGCTGCAGTTTCGCGACCTGTTCGGCTTGGAGAAAAACTCACCCGACTCGCGAAATGAAAAACCCGGCCACCGGGGCCGGGTTCTTTCAGATCGCTTCTGGCGCACTCAGCTCAGGCCGAGCTTCTTCAGCCGGTTCTCGCGCAGCCGCGCAAAGTCGTCGCCCGCGTGATAGCTCGAGCGGGTCAGCGGCGTCGCCGAGACCATCAGGAAGCCCTTGCCGTAGGCCGCTTTCTCATAGTCGCGAAACTCTTCCGGCGTGACAAAACGCATCACGGCGTGGTGCTTCGGCGTCGGCTGCAGATATTGCCCGATGGTCAGGAAATCGACATCGGCCGAGCGCATGTCATCCATCACCTGACGGACCTGCGGCGCCTCTTCACCCAGACCCACCATGATGCCCGATTTGGTGAACATCGACGGATCCAGCTCTTTCACGCGCTGCAACAGGCGCAGCGAGTGGAAGTAGCGCGCGCCGGGGCGCACGCCGGGATAGAGGCCCGGCACGGTTTCGAGATTGTGGTTGAACACGTCGGGGCGCGCCTCGACAACCTTCTCCAGCGCGGCGGGCTCGCATTTGAGGAAGTCCGGCGTCAGGATCTCGATCGTGGTGTCGGGCGAGCGGTGACGGATCGCGCGGATCGTCTGGGCGAAATGCTCCGCCCCGCCATCGTCCAGATCGTCGCGGTCGACCGAGGTGATCACGACGTGGTTCAAGCCCAGCGTCTCGACCGCGTGGGCGACGCGGCCCGGCTCGAACACGTCGAGCGCGTCGGGGCGACCGGTGGCCACGTTGCAGAAGGAACAGCCACGGGTACAGATTTCGCCCATGATCATCATGGTGGCGTGGCCCTGGCTCCAGCATTCGCCGACATTCGGGCAGCCCGCCTCTTCGCAGACGGTGACCAGCTTGTTGGTCTTCAGAATGTCACGCGTCTTCTTGTAGCCTTCCGAGACCGGCGCTTTCACGCGGATCCAGTCGGGTTTCTTGGGCTGAGCATTGTCGGCGCGATGCGCCTTTTCGGGGTGGCGTTCACCGGGCATCTTGAGATCGCGCATGATCCATCCTTTCGGAGTGCGGTTGATCGTCACATAAGCCGATTGCGTGCCGGATGCAAATGCGCAGGCCCAAAGGCAGTATTGCACACCGCGCGAGGCTGCGCGATCTGCCCGAGGCCGTGGCAAGCGGACAGAGCGGGGACGAACATTCGCAACGCCGACATCCGCCAACGGCCTCTTGTGAAGGTCGCGCGGCGAATGCTGCATCTGCAAAGTCAGCGATTGCGACCGAAAGCGACATCCGTTAGTCAGGCCTCTCTCCAAAACGCAACCTTCCCAACCGATCAAGGAGACCTCCCTATGCTTCCCGGTTCGAAACTGCCCGACGTCACCTTCCACACCCGCGTGCGCGACGAAAGCATCGAGGGGCCGAACCCGTTCCGCTGGCAGGACAAGACCACCGCGGATTTCTTCGCGGGCAAGCGCGTGGTGCTGTTTGCGCTGCCCGGCGCCTTCACGCCGACCTGCTCGACCTACCAGTTGCCCGGTTTCGAGAAGGGCTTCGACGATTTCGCCGAACAGGGCATCGACGCGATCTATTGCCTGTCGGTCAATGACAGCTTCGTCATGAACCAGTGGGCCAAGGCGCAGGGCCTCGAGAACGTGCAGGTGATCCCCGATGGTTCGGGCGAGTTCACCCGCCGCGTCGGCATGCTGGTGCGCAAGGACAATCTCGGCTTCGGTCTGCGGTCGTGGCGCTATGCGGCCGTCGTCAATGACGGCGTGATCGAAGCCTGGTTCGAGGAGCCCGGCCTCGAAGACAACCACGGCGAAGATCCCTATGGCGTGTCCTCGCCCGAGACCGTCTTGAACTGGCTGGTCGACGCCAACGCCGAAGCGGCGGCGTGACCAACTGCCGGCCCGGTTTCGGGCCGGCGCTCTAAGCCACGGGGCGCGCGGCGGCGGTCAGAACCGTCTGCGCGCCTGCGCGACCAGCCCCTCGCCCGCCTTTCGCAACACGCGTACCAGCGGATCGAACCATGCCTCGGCATCGGAGACCTCGCGGGCCCGCACCAGCCGGACCATCCGCGCGGGCTCCTCGTCGAAACGACTTAGCGCGAGCGTCGGGACGGCGCGCGTTTCCTGCAGGCTCGCGATCTCGGGCACCAGCGTCAGCCCCATCGCCTGCCCCGCCAGCGCACAGAGCGTGCTCAGCGACGACGCACCAAGGTCGATGCGTTGCGCCGCCCGCGTCAGCCCGCACAGCGCGAGCGCCTGATCGGCAAGGCAATGCCCCTCATCAAGAAGCAGCAACTGATCCGGGTCGATCGCCTGCGGGCTGAGGCCGCGCACCATCGTCAGCTGGTCCGGCGTGCCCGCCAGCAGGAAGCGATCCTCGAACAGCGAGGCCTCGAACAGTTCCGGTGCCGGGGTGGCGATGATCGCGGCATCGAGGCGGCCCTCGGCTATCTCGGTCAGCAGCGTCTCGGTCGTGGCCTCGCGCAGCCGCAGCGCCCCTTCCGCGCGCAGCCCGGGCAAGGCGGCGGGCAGCAGATAGGGCGCGATGGTCGGGATCACGCCGAGATTGATCTGCCCCAGCCCGCGCCGCGCCTCGGACTGCAGATCGCGCAACTCGCCCGCGACCCGCTCGGCGGTCTCCAGCACCCGCCGACCCGCCCGCGTCAACCGCACGTCGCGCGGGCGGCGCTCGACCAGCGGCTGACCGACCTGCTCCTCCAGCTCGCGGATTTGGACCGAGAGCGCGGGTTGGCTGACATGGACCAGTTCGGCGGCGCGCGAGAACGAGCGCGCCTGGGCGAGCGCACGCAGATAGGTGAGTTGGCGAAGCGTTATATTCATAGTCATCAATTATCGATACTTGGATATTTTTACAATTTCTCTTTATGCGAATGTTGGTGGAGGAAGCATACGAAGAGGCCACTCTCCAATTAAAATTCTCGCAGCGACGAAGACGTTGGCCCGCGAACAGTGAAAACGGCGCAAAGTTTTTTCGCGCCTTTTCTTATATCTTCTAGTCACCTACGGGTCTTAATTGAAGTGATACCTTAACTTTAGCGACCCGTTAGGTTTGAGCATTGGGTGGCGCATTGCGCGTTCACGGCGTCACCGCTCATCCAATCATCGGACTGGCCCCGCCATAGGTCTCGTCGTAATGCCGCTTGAGGCGTTGCAGGGCGATCCGCAGGACGATCTTGCCCGACCGCGCCGACCAGCCCAGCCGCTTCTCCGCCGTCTCCAGCCCTTCGAGGAAACAGCAGCAGCGCAGCGCCATGTCGCCCAGACCCGGCCCCAGATCGCGCAGCGCCAGCGCCACCCGCTCCCGCGCGGTGTCGGAGCCGCCGCCCATCGCCAGTTCGGGGCGATACTGCCCGCGACCGCCACCGCCGGTCAGGAAGCGTTCCCAGTTCTGCCCGACCCGCGGGCCCATCTGCGCCAATTCGAAATCCTCGCGGAGCCGCTCGCCTGCGGCGACCAGATCGGCGCTCAGGAACGGCCGTCCCTGCTTGTCGCGCCGCCGCGCCAGCACTGCGAGCGGGCTCTCGGCGAGATTGGCGCGCACACGGCGCTGGTGCCCGTCGGCGTCGGCGCGCGTCTCCTGGACGAACTCGCCATGTTGCGCAGCGAAGGGACTGGCGGCGGCCTCCCCGCGCGCGGCGGCCTCTTCTTCGAGCACACGCTTCAGCGCTGCGCGCCCCGCATGCGTGATCTTGTAGCTGGTGACGCGCCCCTCATGGGCCACCTCGATCCAGTCCTTCAGTGCGAAGGCCTGCGCCACCGCCCGCTCCAGCACCGCCGTGCGCACCGTGCCACGCAGCACCACGGCCTTGTCCATCTCGCGCCCCACGATCAACAGCGCGCCCGGCTCGGACAGGCGGCGCAGGATGCGGCGCGTCTCGCGGCGCAGTTGCTCTTCGTTGGCGGGAGTTTCACTAGGGCGGAAAGCTGCAGTCATGGGCGTGTCCTTCTGGAGCACGGTCGGTCCCGGAGCGATGGAGGGATTGGCAGCGCCCGATCCGGCCGCACGCCCGAGACGTTCCAGCGCCTCATCGACCAGCGGATCATCCCGCCGCGCCTCGATCCGGCGCACGCGGCGCAGGATTGTCGAGGCCGCACAGCCTTCGGCCCGTGCCAACTCCCTGATCGGAATGCCGTCTTCGACATGGCGCAGATAGAGTTGGGCATGTTTGGGCAGCCAGGCGGGAAGTTCCGCCGGGGCCTGTGCGATCGAATTCATACTGTCCCCCAGATTACGCCGGGCAAAGCTCGGCGAGTCCGTCCGGTAACAACCGTGAGTTGCTTTGGTTACCCGTTCGTTAACAAACGGGACGCCAGCAAGAATTCCTTAAACTTCCTAAACAAAGCTTTGCCGGGCG
The DNA here is from genome assembly GCF_002213165.1 of Thioclava sp. F1Mire-8. Taxonomy (NCBI): domain Bacteria; kingdom Pseudomonadati; phylum Pseudomonadota; class Alphaproteobacteria; order Rhodobacterales; family Paracoccaceae; genus Thioclava; species Thioclava sp. F1Mire-8. Next base: position 875,728 of record NZ_NBNY01000001.1, read on the forward strand.
CGCGCTGACGCCGAAATTTGCGCAACACCGTGTGAAGCTGCGTCACGCTCTGGATCTCACCTCAAGGGAGTTTCCGATGACCGCCGCATTTCGCCAGAAAGACACGCCCGCTCTCCGCCCTTCCGCTCAACTGTATCTCGTCGAAACCACGGAACCCGCTAGCGTCGCGTCCGAACCCGTCGCCGGGGTCGCGAGAATGCGTCGCCCGCGCCTGCTGATCCGCGCCGCGCGCTTCGGACTGAGCGATTACAGCCGCAAACGCGACCTCAAGCGTGTGATGCGGATGAGCGAGCTGCCGCGCCCCGGCGCGGCGCTGCGCGCATTGATGGCGGAGGAAATGGCGCTCGATCAGGCGCGGCGCGCGGGCGAGGCCACCTACTCGGTCGCCCGCCATCTTGAAGTGCTGATCGCCCTGCTCGCCGAAGCCCGGCTGGCCCGAAAATCGATGTCAGCCTCAGCGTGACTTGAAGAGCGAGCCGAGAACCCCGCGCACGATCGTCTGGCCCGTCTTGGTGCCCAGCTGACGCGCGAGGCTCTTGCCAAAGGTCTCGAGTATCGTATCGGATCGGCTCGAGGATCTGCGCGTCGGCTTCGACTTCGCCGTCGGATCGTAGCGCCGCGCGTTGTTGAAATTCTCGAACCCCGCATCGAGCTCGGAGCGGCCCGCGGCGGTCTTGGCGGCCTTCTCGCGCGCTTCCGCCTCCGCCGCCTCGCGCGCGGCCAGTTCGGCGCGCTTGGCAAGGATTTCCTGCGCCGACTCGCGATCCACCGGCGTGTCATACTTGTCGCCCAAACCGCTTTCCGCAATTACCGCGGCGCGCTCGGTATCGCTAAGCGGGCCGAGGCGCGATTGCGGCGGCCGGATCAGCGTGCGCTCGACCATCCCCGGCACGCCCTTCTTTTCGAGGAAAGAGGTGACAGCCTCGCCGGTGCCGACCTCCTTTATCGCAATTTCGGTGTCGAAGCTCGGATTGGCGCGGTAGTTTTCGGCCGCGCGGTGCAGGTCGCGCTGATCCTTCGCGGTGAAGGCCCTGAGCGCATGCTGCACCCGGTTGCCGAGTTGGCTGAGAATGCCGTCGGGCACGTCACCGGGGTTCTGGGTGATGAAGAACACGCCCACCCCCTTAGAGCGGATCAGCCGCGCCACTTGCTCTACCTTGTCGACCAGCGCCTTGGGCGCGTCGTCGAACAGCAGGTGCGCCTCGTCGAAGAAGAACACGAGCTTCGGCTTGTCCGGGTTGCCGACCTCGGGCAGTTCCTCGAACAGTTCCGAAAGCAGCCACAAAAGGAAGGTGGCGTAGAGCTGCGGATTTCCCATCAGCTTGTCGGCAGCAAGGATGTTAATCTGGCCCATCCCGTTCTCATCGGTTCGGATCAGGTCGGTCAGGTCAAGCGCCGGCTCGCCGAAGAATTGCCCGCCGCCCTGGTTCTCCAGCACCAGCAGGTCGCGCTGGATCGCCCCGATCGTCGCGGTGCCGACATTGCCGTATTCCAGCGCGATCTCGTCCGCGCGCTCGCCGATATGGCGTAGCATCGCGCGCAGATCATCGAGATCGAGCAACGCCAGCCCCTCCTTGTCGGCGATATGGAAGGCGATGTTAAGCGCGCCTTCCTGCGCCTCGGACAACCCCAGCAGCCGGCTCAGCAGCAGCGGCCCCATCTCGGAGACGGTCGTGCGCACCGGGTGGCCCTTCTCGCCGAACATGTCCCAGAAGACCGTCGGATAGGCGCGGTAGTCCAGATCGAAGCCGATCGTCTGCGCGCGCTCCATGAAGGCGTCATGCAGCTTGGCCTCGGTCGAGCCGGAGGCCGCGATACCCGAAAGATCGCCCTTCACATCGGCCATGAAGACCGGCACGCCCGCCTGCGAAAATCCCTCGGCGAGGATCTGCAGCGTCACCGTCTTTCCGGTGCCCGTCGCGCCCGCCACGAGCCCGTGACGGTTGCCGTATTGGAGCTTCAATTCCTGCGGCGTCGCGTAGCCTTCGCCGCCGCCACCAACGAACACGCCCTCTTCGGTCAGAACACCTGTCATTTCGCCCTCGCCAAACAAATCCCGGCTCAGACAATACTATCTTAACCCCTTTGCGCCAGTGTGATCCTGCCCTCGGGTTACGCTTTTGCGCAGACGGGGGCACTTCCTCCCTGTCAGACTGGCCGCGCCCTCCTCGGCGCGGTCTTTTTCTTGCATGCCAAGGGATTGCGCCGCGCGCCTCATCCCCTCACCGCGCGTAACACTTCCTCAACTTTGCCTGTTGACCTGTGAAAAATTACAGCCTAGCGTGGCGTCAATGACGAAGTCGGCCAGTCCGACAGGGGGAAAAGGAAGGGGTCCTGAACGGGCCCCTTTCGCTTGGAAAGCCCCGCTATCGTGGCCCCGAAACGCCCCGTCACACCCGCGCCCGTCGCGGATGAATCGCCCCTCTGAGCCTCTCGGCATTTCCCGCTCACAGCCAGCCCGACGCGCGCGTCCCGGCACCTCACGAAACTGTGGCAGCATGCCGCCTATCCGTGAGCGCGGCTGCCGAATTCATCACTGACAGCGCCGCGGACCCGTGTTAAGCCTTCGCCCAATACGTTTCAGGAGAAGAGTAATATGTCTCAACTGACGAAACCGCTCGCCCTCGCTCTGGCCCTCGGCCTTGCAAGCGGGGCTTGGGCACAAGACACCACGTCGAGCGACACCTCCACGACCCCGTCGGCGGATGCGACCGCAGGCGCAAGCGCCGATGGCACGACGGCCCCGGCTGCGGATGCGACCAACACCGATCAGGCGACCGACGGCCAGACCGCGCCCGATGCGGCTGCGGACGCCCCGACCATGCCCGGCGCCGACCAGCAGGCCCAGAAGCCGCAGGAGCCGCAGACCTACGTCAAGGCGACCTACGAAGACTGGGAGCTGCAATGCGCCAAGTCGCCCGACGGCAAGGATCCCTGCCAGATGTACCAGGTGATCAAGGACCAGAATGGCGGCAACGTGGCCGACATCTCGGTGATCGGCCTGCCCGATGGCAGCCAGGCCGCAGCCGGCCTCACCATCATGGTGCCGATCCAGACGCTCCTGTCGCAGAACCTCGTGATGCAGGTCGATGGAGGCAAGCCGATGGTCTACCCCTATTCCTTCTGCGACCCGCGGATGATGGGCTGCTTCGCCCGTTTCGGTGTCAGCAAGGCCGAACTGGACTCGCTCAAGAAAGGCAGCAAGGCGACGATCACGATCACGCCGCTGTCCAACCCGCAGCAGAAGGTGAAAGCGGATATTTCGCTCAAGGGCTTCACCAAGGCCTTCGAGGAAACCGTGAAAACCAACAAGGAAAATGGCGTTCAGCAGTAAGCTGGAGGGATGAGCTTTGGCTCATAACCATTTGAGTTCAAAGACGCCGCGCCCGATCCGGGCGCGGCGTTTTCATATCGCACGCAGCGCGAGAACCGCGTTGAGCCCACCGAAGGCGAAAGCATTGGACAGCGCCGCGCCGACCTGTGCCTTGCGCGCGGTATTGGGCACGTAATCGAGATCGCAGTCGGGATCGGGTGTGGTGTAATTCGCCGTGGGCGCGATCACCCCGTCGCCAAGCGCCATCAGGCAGGCGATCAGCTCCACCGCCCCCGTGCCGCCGATGCAGTGGCCGTGCAGCGCCTTGGTCGAGGAAACCGCAACCTGATCGGCCGTCGGGCCTAGCGCCGCGCGGATCGCGGCTGTCTCGATCCGGTCATTGGCCGCCGTGCCGGTACCGTGGGCGTTGATATAGCCGACCTCTTCAGGCGCCATAGCCGCATCGCGCAGCGCGCCTGAGATCGCCGCGCTCGCCCCCTCGCGCGAGGGCATTACGACGTCACGCGCATCGGAATTCATCGCGAAGCCCGCAATCTCGGCCAAGGGCCGCGCGCCGCGCGCCTCGGCGCTTTCCAGCGCCTCGATCACGAAAACGCCCGCGCCCTCGCCCTGCACCATGCCGTTGCGATCCGCCGAAAACGGGCGGCAGCCATCGGGCGACATCACCCGCAGCCCTTCCCACGCTTTCAGCCCACCGAAATTGAGCATCGCTTCCGAGCCGCCCGCGAGCATCCCCTCGGCCATGCCGGAACGCACCATCTGGAAGGCTAGGCCGATCGCGTGGTTCGAACTGGCGCAGGCGGTGGCGACGGCGAAGCTCGGCCCCTGCAGCCCGTAGCGGATCGAGAGATGTGAAGGCGCGGCATTGCCCATCAGCTTGGGCACCGTCAGCGGGTGAACGCGGTTCTTTTGGTCGGCAAAAACAGCGCGATAGGCGTTGTTCGCGGTGGTGTGTCCCCCGCCCGCAGTGCCGATGATGCAGCCCCAGGCCGCGGGATCGGGGGCGCGCTCCAGCCCGGCTTGAGCCATCGCCTCCGCCCCCGCGACCAGCGCGTATTGGGTGAAAGGATCGTATTGCGCGAGCTGCGCCGAGGTGAAGCGGCTGGTGGCATCGAAGCCGTGGATCTGGCCGCCGATGCGAATGCTCAACCGCTCCACATCAGCGAAGGAGAGCGGCCCGATACCGCTGCGCCCCTCCGCTATGGCCGTCTTGGTTGCCGCAACGCCCTCTCCAAGCGCGTTGATCGTGCCCGCGCCCGTGATGACGACGCGCCGCATCAGGCGACGGCGGTCGAGGGTTTGCCACCCGAGACGAGACGCTCCACCGCGCCGACGATCGCCCCGATCGAGGACATGTCGAATTGCGAGGCGGCGGGCTCGTTGGCGTTGAAAGGCACCGAAACGTCGAACGTCTCTTCGATGGCGAAGATCACCTCCACCAGACCGAGACTGTCGAGCCCCAACTCGTCGAGGGTCATTTCGGGCGAAAGCTCGGAGGGCTCACGAAGGGCTTCGCGGGCGATGATCGAGAAAACCTGGTCTTGCACGTCTGGCCTCATATCTGGCGTTACTCCGTGCCGCCTTTTTGCGTGAGTTTCGTAACAGTTTCTCGAAGCTCGGCCATTTGCGCAAACAATCTCGGCAGTCTGCGCAGAGATTTGTTGATCTCGAGCTGCGTTTCCATCTTCACCGCCGGGCTGCCCCAGATCGTGCGGCCCTTCGGCACGTTGGTGTAGATATTGGTCCCGCCCGCCGCGATCACGTCGTCGCCCACGGTGATATTGTCCGACACGCCGCATTGGCCTGCGAGCACCACGCGGTGCCCGATCCGGGTGGAGCCCGCGACACCGACCTGCCCGCAGAGCAGACAATCCTCGCCGACTTGCACGTTGTGACCGATATGGACGAGGTTATCGAGCTTGCTGCCCGAGCCGATGGCCGTCGCGCGCACGGTGCCACGGTCGATGCAGGTATTGGCGCCGATCTCGACATCGTCGCCGATCTCGACCGTTCCCAGAGAATGGATGCGGGTCCATTTCTGCTCGGTGATCTCTTCGCGCTGCTCGAGCGTTTGGCGGATTTCCTCGACGCCGGAGGGATCGGGCGTGACGAAGGAAAACCCGTCCGAGCCGATCACCGCGCCGGGCTGGCAGACGAACCGGTCGCCGATCACCACCTGCGCGCCGATGCGCACGCCGGCATGGATCAGCGCCTCGGCCCCGATCCGGGCGCCCTCACCGATCGTGACCTGCCCGACGATGCGCGCGCCCGGGCCGATCCGCACGTCCGGCCCGACGATGGTGAACGGACCGATGGCCGCGTCCGCGCCGATCACGGCGGTCGGGTCGATCACGCAGGAGGGGTGAACGCCGGAGGCGATCGAGGGGCCCGGGTCGAAGGCTTTCGACAGCCCCGCCATCGCGAGCCGGGGCCGGGTCACAAAAACCGCGGCCTCCAGCCCGTAGCCGCGCCAATCCGCGCCTTCCCATACCAGCGCGGCGCGGGCCTTCCCGGCTTGCAGACCTTCGGCGTATTTCTCGCTCATCGCCAGCGCGATCTGGTCGGGCCCCGCAGCGGCGGGCTCGGAAGCTCCCGTCACCTCGATCGTCAGGTCGCCTTCGGCGCGGGCCTCCAGCGCCTTCGCGATTTGCTCGATTGTCTGGGACATGGCCGATCCTCTCATGGTCGCTTGGGGGCGGGAGTACCGCCCCCGTTGCCAGAGATTTAGCTGTCCTGCGTACCCAATTCCACCCCGGCCTTTTGCAGCGCGTCGAAGAGGATCGCGTCACGCCCGTAGACGTCGCGGCGATACTCGACATGGCCGGTCGCGGTCGGCCAGGCGGTGAAGTAGGTCAGGTGCACGGGAACGTGCTTTTCCAGCGGCACCACAGTTTCGCGCCCCGAATTGAGGATGCGCTTGAACTCCGCCTCGGGATTGTCGCTTTGCGCGCTCAGAAGGGTATATGCCAGATCGAAGGGGTCGCCGACGCGCACGCAGCCGTGGCTGAACGCCCGCGTCTCTTTCTGGAAGAGCGATTTCGACGGTGTGTCGTGCAGGTAGATATTCCAGCGGTTCGGGAACAGGAATTTCACCAGCCCGAGCGCGTTGCGGCTCGATGGCGGCTCTTTCATCGCGAAGGGGAAGTTGCTCGCATTATAAGCCGCGAAATTCACCGCCGAGCGCGGCACGACCCGGCCTTGGCTGTCGATCAACTGAAGCTGGCTCGCCGCGTTCGGATTGCGCTGCATCTTCGGCAGATATTCCTTGGTCACGATCGAGCGCGGCACATGCCATGCCGGGTTGATGACCATCCGCTCCATCTCGTCGGAGAACTCCGGCGTGCGGCGATCCGAGCTGTTCTGCCCGACCACGGTGACCGAGCGGAAAATGGTCTTGCCATGATCGACCACGCGGACCGAAAAATCGGTGATGTTGACCCAGACGTAGCGTTGCGAGAAATCGATGCCGTTCATCCAGCGCAGACGCTCCATCGCGACGAGGATGGATTTCATCCGCGCCTCCGGGCTCTTGTTCAACTCGCCCAGCGTGCTCGGCCCGGCGATGCCGTCGGTCGCGAGCCCCTGATCGGCCTGGTAGGCCTGCACCGCCTTCTGCATATCGGCGTCGTAACTCGCGCTGGCGGTGCGGCCCAGATAGCCCATCTTCTGCAGCCGGTTCCGAAGCGCGATCACGTCCGGCCCGCTGTCGCCGGGCTCGAGCTTGGAGCCGGGCACCGTCGGCCCCCAGCCACCCGCTTCTATCTGATGCTCCAGATCGAGACGCGCTTTCACGAGCTGCGCATATTGCGGCATCTGCGGAGCGAGTTCGCGCAGGAACAGCGCGGGGTTCGTCGAGGCCGCGAAGGCAGTGATCCGGGCCTCGGGATCGGCGCGCTTGGGTTCGCGCTTGATATCGGAAATCACGCTGTGCGGATCGAGCACGCCATGCGACAGGTCATGCGCGTAATCGAGGAAGATCTGGCTCATCTTCACTTCGAGCAGACCGCGCTGGCGCTCGGACTGGACGGCGGCGAAGGCGACACGCAGGCCCGCGGGATCGTAATGCGCGGTCGGCAGCCCCTGCAGGCTCGACAGGTCGAGCGCTCGCATGAAGGCGGCGCGGCGATCGGCATCCCCGGCGGCGGTCCAGATCGGTCGGTAATCGCGCGCGGCGTAGAAGGCGGCGAGGGCGGGAGTCTTGGCGGCGGCTTCGGCGACAGCTTGGGTGAATCCCGAGAGTTCGACCCCTGCCAATGGCGACATGGCCCCTTGGGCGGCGATCTGGGCAGTGCCTTGCGCCTGGGCGCCGGCGGCGAGCGTAGCCAGCGCGAAGGCCAGCCCTATCTTACGGAAATTGCGCGTCATGGCGTCTAAACCCCTGCCCGGACCCTTCGTTCCAGATGTTCCAAACTTACCCGCAACTGTCCAGCAAAGCGTTGCCTGCGCGCAACGAATTGAGCCGAGGCCCGAGGAAAGATGCAGGCGCGCAACAGCGCCTTTCCTCCACCCGGGGCCGCGGCCTCGCGCCGCTCCCACATGGCTGTGAGGAGATTTTTACTACCGGCAGGCGAATTTTTGCCGACCCGCCTCGTTATGGCAAAGATGCATCAGTTCCGTTCTTTATCGATTAATCGGTCTATGCCATAAGAAGTGAGAAGTTTGGGGCTACCATCCCTCAACCGCCCGAAACAGGGCGGGTAAATCGAGAGACAGGCGAACACAGGAACTTGCTATGACGACGATTTCCCGGCGCGGCCTTCTGGGCGCATTTGCTGCGACCATGGTGACGGCAGCCCCCACCATGAGTAACGCTTTCGGTCTACTCAAGGGCGCTGGGGATATCCGACGGATCAAGATGTATAACGGTCGTACCGGCGAGACGCTCGACACCGTTTACTGGATCGAAGGCGAGTATATCCCGGACGCGCTGAAGGAAATCACCTACTTCGCCCGCGACTGGCGCACCAACCAGCTGAAAAACATCGACGCGCGCACCGTGGACATCGCGGCGGCCGCACACAACCTGATGGAATCGAACGAACCTTACATGCTGCTCTCGGGCTACCGCTCGCCCAAGACCAACGCGATGCTGCGCGCCCGCTCGAAAGGCGTCGCGAAGAACTCGCTGCACATGAAGGGGCTGGCGATGGACCTGCGGCTGAAGTCGCGCTCGGTCAGCCAGATGTACAAGGCAGCGACCGCCTGCCATGCCGGCGGCGTGGGCAAGTACTCGCGCTCGAACTTCGTGCATATGGATTGCGGTCCGGTGCGGCACTGGGGCTCCTGAGCCCCCCCTTCACCGTCTAGACCACCCTGAACGCCGCTTATTCGAGCGGCGTTTTTCTTTGCGTTCTCGCGCCCGAACCTGCGCTCACAAAAACTGGATCGCGCGTGAGAAATCGTAGAGGAACGTGCGCCCCCGTCTCCGGATTGTCCCTGAGCTGCGATTTCGCAGCCCGAAGGCACCTGCAATCCGAGGAGTTTCCCGATGCGCTATCCCGCCCGCCTCGTCATCCCCTATTTCGCCGCGATCGCGCTTGGCAGCACCATGGCCTACGCCGCCTCGGACGATCCCGGAACCGGCTCCGGTCAGACCGAATGGATCAACCCGGTCGTGAAGGATTACGGCAAGATGCATCCCGTGCCCGATGGCGCGCTGACCCCTGACCCGAAAAAGGACTGGAAGATCGTCTTCGACGTCGGCGGCGACAAGACGATGGAAGACGGCGTGAACGCGGCGCTCTGGCATGTCGCGCGCGCGGTCAACGTCTACGGCAATGCGGGGGTCGACAAGGAGCATCGCAAGTTCGCGGTGGTGCTGCACGGCGCGGCGACCAAGCTCGCCCTCTCGCCGGAAGCGTATAAAAAGAAATTCGGTAACGATGATCCAGACACGAAGCTCAAGAAGGAGCTCGCGGAGGCAGGCGTCACGCTCTACGTCTGCGGGCAGGCGCTGGCCGATCACGGCTTCAGCGAGGATCAGGTCGGGCCGAATGTGGATGTGGCGCTCTCCGCGCTGGCGGCGGTTCCGGTGCTCGAGAGCCAAGGCTACCAGCTTTTCCCGATGTAACCGCGCAGCAAAGGCGGACATGAAAAAACGCGGGCAGTTTTCGCTGCCCGCGTTTCTTTTTGTCTTGGCGGCGCGGGACCGAAGGCCCCGGCCCCTCGGCTCACATGCTGCCGGCGCCCATACCCATCCGGCTTGCCAGATCGGCCAGCACCCAGACGGTGCCCGCGGCCATAAGGATGATGAGCAGGAAGGTGAACAGCACCAGATACAGGTCCGGCCGCGCCTCTTTCGAGAAATCGAGGTGCATGAAGGCCCAGAACTGGATCACCAGCTGCGCGATGCCGAGCAGCCCCACGAGGGACCATGCGACACCGACCGAGAACATGCCGCCCGCGACGATCACGACGCCTGCGAGCGTCAGGACCACCGAGAGGGCGAAGCCCCAGACATAGCGCGCCATGTCGTGCTTGTACTCAGCCGAGTCCATGCCGACGTCGGAGTTGATATAATCCATCACAGCACCCCCATCAGGTAGACTTTCGTGAACAGCGCGATCCAGACGATGTCCAGCATGTGCCAGAACAGGCCCAGACGCACGAGGCGCGACTTGATCAGGTCGTTCATCCCGAAGGTCTTCATCTGAATCATCAGCAGGATGCCCCAGATGATACCCGAGGTGACGTGCAGACCGTGCAGACCCACCAGCGAGTAATAGGCGGTCAGGAAGCCCGACACTTGCGGCGTGTTTCCCTCGGTCCAGAACTCGTGGAATTCGTAGAGTTCGATCCCGAGGAAGATCGCGCCGAGTGCCAGCGTCAGGACGAGCCAGCCCACGGTGCGCTTCATCGACGCGCCGTATTTCATCCCCAGCGTGCAGATGCCGAAGGTGAAGGTCGAGATCAGCAGCGCCATCGTCTCGATCGTGGGCAGGCCGAGGCTGAACAGCTCATGCGGGCTCGGCCCGTTCGCGATGCCGTGCCATTCGGCATCGGCGTAGTTGGCGATCATCAGCGAGAAGGCGATGAGATCCGACATCAGGAAGATCCAGAAGCCGAAGATCACCGTGCCCGTCTTGTCGTGATGGCCGTGATCGTGGGAGGCAGCGTGCGCTGCCCCCGTGTTGCTCATAGTTGCACTCATACCTGCGTCTCCATGATCAGGCCGCGGTTCTTGGTGGTGAACTCATCGTCGAGCCGGATTTGCGGCGTGGTTTCGACGAGGCGCTTATGGGCTTCATAGCCCTCACGCAGTTCTTCCGCAGTGATGGTTTCTTCCCAATCGGTGTCGTAGGAGCGGATCAGCACCAGCACCCACATGGCCACGAAGCCCACCGCCGCGATCAGCCACATCTGGAAGATCATGGCGAACGCGAAGAGCGTCGCGACGAGGCCCACGAGGAAGGGCATACCGGTCGGCTTCGGCAGATGGATGTCGACGAACTCGGTCGGATCCATGATCCGCTTGCCCGCTTCCTTCGCATCGACCCACGGCTCGCGCGAGGTCATCGCGGGAATGGTGGTGAAGTCGTACTCCGGCACCGGGCAGCCCAGCGACCATTCGATACCACGACCGTCCCACGGATCGCCCGCCGGCACCATCAGGCTCTCACGGTTCTTGACCGAGACCCAGATCTGGATGACCTGCGCGGTCAGACCCGCCAGCACGCAGAGCGCGCCGAGCATCGCGATCACCAGCCACGGGAAGTAGGCCGGCTCGGTGAAGAAGGCCATGCGGCGCGGAGCGCCCATCAGGCCGATCGCGTAGAGCGGCATGAAGGCCCCGTAGAAGCCGATCATCCACAGCCAGAAGCTGCGACGGCCCCATTTCTCGTCGAGGCGGAAGCCGAAGCAGAGCGGGAACCAGAAGTTCACGGCCGCGAACATACCGAACAGCAGGCCCGGGATGAGCATGTTGTGGAAGTGCGCCACCAGGAACAGCGAGTTGTGGGTTGCGAAGTCGATCGTCGGGTTGGCGAGCATGACGCCCGTGATCCCGCCGATCACGAAGGTGAAGATGAAGCCGGTGGAGAACAGCATCGCGGTCGAGAACCGCAGCTTGCCGCGCCACATCGTCAGCATCCAGTTGAAGACCTTCACGCCCGTCGGCACGCCGATCGTCATCGTGGCGATCCCGAAGATCGCGTTCAGGTTGGCCGTCTGGCCCATCGTGAAGAAGTGGTGCACCCAGACGGTGAAGGACAGCACTGCGATGGCAATGGTGGCCCAGACCAGCGAGGTGTAGCCGTAGATCTTCTTGCCCGAGAAGGTCGGGATGACTTCCGAGAACACACCGAAGGCCGGCAGGATCAGGATGTAGACTTCCGGGTGACCGAACAGCCAGAACATGTTGGCGAAGTTCATCATGTTGCCGCCTTGGGTGGCGGTGAAGAAGTGGAAGCCCGCCTGACGATCAAGCGCCAGCATCAGCGAGGCCACCGTCAGCGGCATCATCGCGAAGATCATCAGGATCGCGGTGCACAGCGTCGCCCAGGCGAAGATCGACATGTCGAACAGTTTCATGCCGGGGGCACGCTGCTTGTAGATCGTCACGAGGAAGTTGATGCCGGAAAGCGTCGAGCCCACCGATGTCAGGCCCAGCGACCAGATCCAGTAATCCACGCCCTCGTTCGGCGACAGCTTGATGCCCGTGTAGGGCGGGTAAGCGGTCCAACCGCCGGTCTCGAAGTGACCGACGACGAGCGAGGCCATCACGAGCGCCGCACCGCCGATCGACAGCCAGAGCGAAACCGCGTTCATGAAGGGGAACTCCATGTCGCGCGCACCGATCTGGAGCGGCATGACGACGTTGATGACGCCGGTCAGGAAGGGCATCGCCACGAAGAAGATCATGATCGTGCCGTGGGTCGAGAACAGCTCTGCGTGGTGTTCGACCGACAGGAAGCCCGGTGCGGGCGAGACCTGCTGGGCGCGCATCACGACCGCCTCGAGCACGCCGCGGATCAGCATGATCAGGGCAAGAACGATGTAGATGACGCCGATCTTCTTGTGATCGAGCGTAGTGATCCAGTTGGACCAGAGCGGTTTCCACCAGCCTTTGACGGTCAGCAGAACCATGACCGCGAGCGCGCCGAGCACGACGACGCCGCCGGCGCCGGCCGCGATCCCGGTGGACAGAGACGGCTCCGTAAAGAAGGGAACGATGAAGATATCGTTCCAGTCGAGACTACCAAGAATACTCATTGCGCGTCCCCTTGAGGTTGAATTTGCGAGACATGCAGCTCGTCGCGGATCGCGTCATCGATCTGTTTCTGCTCGGGCGCGTTGTCGGGAAGGATGGCGGCGCCACCATCGGTCAGCATGTCGGGGTTCATAGCCACCTTGTCCCAGAAACCGGTCTCCGGCGGCTCGAAGAGTTCAGGCCCCGACCAGGTCGCGGTTTTCTTGAACTGCTTCTCGAGCTGGGCGAAGGGGTGCTTGGGCTCTTGCAGGAAGGCGTTGAACTGATCCTGGCTCACCACGTCCACTTCGAACTTGTTGAGCGGGAAAGCCGCGCCGTTGAACTGGCTGTTGAAGCCATAGGTCTGCGACGGGTTCTCCGAGGTGGTCAGGTTCATCTTCGTCTTCATGCCGGGCATCGCATAGATCTGGCCCGCGAGACGCGGAATCCAGAAGCTCTGCATCGCGCCGGTCGCGGTCAGGTCGAACTCGACCGGGGTGTTCTCGGGAAGAACCAGCCGGTTCACGGCGGCGACCTTGCCGGGATAGATGAACATCCATTTCCACTCGGAACCGATGACCTTCACATGCATCGGGTCCTTGCCCGTCGGCTTGTAGGGGTCTTCGCCCTGCACGTGGCCCCAGGTGAGCCAGCCGACGATGAGGAAGGTGAGCGTGGCACCGCCCCAGATCACGACTTCGGCCCCAACCGAGTGTGCCCAGTTCGGGTCGTACTTGCCCTTGCCGCCATGGCGGCGATAGCGCATCGCGATCCACGGCGTACCGATCAGGATCGGCAACGTGATGGGCAGCATCCAGAGAAAGAAGCTGATCAAGTGCGCGCGTTCTCCGGCCGCGACCGGCCCGAGCGGGGTCATCACCCCGTTCTCCGCGCAACCTGACAGCCATGCAGCCGCGACGGTCAACAGGACCGGGGCAGCGAGGCGGCTGGGCCGCTTGTAGATTTTTTCAAACAACACGGAAATACCTTTCCTATTCCCTCTTCTTGGCGCGGGGGCATAGGGGTCTCTCGGGGGAGGCCGCGAGGGCTCCCATCCCGCGCGTTGCCTTCCACTCTAGGGCAGCGCCCTTGAGGTCAATCGGTCTTGACAAATTGTCGCAGGAACAGCCGCAAACATATGAAATATATGCACAATTTCCATCACAGTCCTGCGACACACGAAAAAATTCCCAATAAATAAAGGGGGTTGGGCTTGAACGCGCGCATCGAAACACAGGGGCAAATGGGCCAATCTCTCGCGCTTGTGATGCGGCGGTGAGCGATCCGTGAGCAAAATGAGCAACTTAGCCGATCACGCGCGCTTGAGGTCACGCCGGATGTGAGGGGCGTCGCCGGGTGCGGGACTCGCTTTGGAGGCCGGATCTGGCCCTCCTGGGCGCTGTGTCGGACCGGCGCCAAACAAGGTCGCAGCGCGTCGTTTGGGCGACAGGGAAGAGCTTAGAGAGCGGCCGCCCGACGCAGCGCCGGAAGCGAGGAAATCCGTACGCGCCCGCCGGAGATGCGGAAGAGCCCCTGATCGCGCAGACGGCGGATCGTCTTGTTGGTATGCACCAGCGAGAGCCCGAGCGAGTCTGCCACGACCTGCTGGGCAAAGGGGAACGGGGCGCTGTCCTTCTCGATCAGACCGACCGCCTCGGCGCGCTCCCATGCGTGCATCACGAACCAGGCGATGCCCTCGTTGGCGTTGCGCTGCCCGACGGAGGCCAGCCAGCCCGAAAGCCGCGTCAGTTCGCGCGTCATCAGCCAAAGAAGCGCAGTGTCGCGATCTGGGCCGTTGATCGCGGGTTGGCGCAGATCGGCCGGATCGAAGCTCGACAGTATCACCGGCGTGAGCGCCTCGTAGTAACTCGCCCCGGGGCCGTGCAGCACACTGGTGAGGCCGCAGAGATCGCCGGGATAAACCAGCGCCTCGACCTGCCGACGCCCGTCTTCGATCAGAGTATAGCGCATGGCGATGCCGCGCTCGATCCGCGCGATCAGCGGCGTGGACTCGGGCAGAAGCGCCGCGCCCACGGGCACCGCGCGTTGCGAATGGGAAACGTCCGCCAGATTGGCGAAGTCAGATTTTCGAGACAGGTCTTCCAAGCTTGCTCGGTTCCGTTTTGTGAAGTTATTCGAGGAAAGCCAGCATCTGCCGCGAAACCGATGAACGCGCTACGTCATAGGACATCGCTGCAGATCTTTTCCGGTATTCCTCTGCGTCACCCTGCGAAAAGTCGCTTTTCGCCTATGTGAAAAGCTTCGAGAATCGGTGTGCGGCTGCGGTCGGGCTGGGGAATTACGCCACTACAAATAGTAGCGTGGCTTCCCGGATCCGAGCTCGACGACTCCTATGTCGGCGAGCTTTTCCAGATCTGGCAGTTGGAGAATCCCCTGCGCCCACTGAACCAACCCTTCGCTGCGCAGGCGGGCGAGGGTCTTGTTGGTGTGAACCAGTGACAGCCCAAGCGCATCCGCAAGATCCTGCTGGCGGACGGGGAACGGCATCTTGCCATCGCGCACCAGCCCGGTCTGCATGCCGCGCTCGTAGAGCGTCACGAAGGCCCATGCGAGCGCCTCGCGCGCCGAGCGCTGGCCAACCGTCACCAGCGCATCGCCGAGGAAATGCTCCTCGCGCGCGACCTGCCATGTCAGCATCATCGCGCGCTGCGGCATTTTCGAGAACAGTTCCCAGACCTGTCTGCGGTCGAATACGCTGAGCTTCACCGGCGTCAGCGCCTCGGTGGTATGCGAGGCCACGCCCATCATGATCGCGTCGAGACCGATCAGATCGCCGGGAAAGAGGAAATTGAGCACCTGCCGCCGTCCGTCTTCCAGCATCCGGTAGCGCATCGCCTGACCCTCGAGCAGAGTGAAAAAGCGCTGCGGCTCGTTCCCTTCCATCACCACGGCCTGGCCCGAGGGCATCCGCAGCTCGCCCGCCCGGGCGGCTTCAGTGATCGCTTCTTCACCCGGATCCGGCGCCATGAAGGCGGGATTATCGACGAAGGGGCAATTTCTACAGTTACTTGTCATGCCTTGGCTCACTTTTGCGTCATAAGGCAACGCGGATGGCCTTGGCGGGTTCCTTTCGATCTTCGGGAGGAAGCGAGTGTTTCCCGTTATTTGCCTCACGTTTCCGCCGACAGGCGTTCACGATGCTTTGTAGAGCCGGAAACAAGCGGCTAGACGAATTGCGAAGGTATGTCATAGTTAAATGACCCCGAAGATTATGACGTGCATTAAGGTTCAAGAGGCCTCTCAGCGCACCGTCGACCGGGACTGACGCCTAAATTTCAGATGCGACGCCGGATCAACTACGATCCCTTCCCCCTTCGAACGCAGTTATCTGCAAGGACAGGATGCTGATGCCCCGGAATATCCAGCACGAACGAAGCGAGAATCGCGCAAGCGATGCCCGCCGCGCGGCTAGGCGGTCCTCGTGACTCTTTGTGCGCCACCTCGGATCGACGGCACCGCGCTGGTTCTCGAAGACGCAATGATCGTGGCCTATGACGCGGCCGCGATGCTAAGCGAATTCGGTGCGCGCGACGTGGTCATCTTCGGCACCGTCGATGAAGCGTTGCAGCACATCGCTGGCGGCAACGATATCTCGATGGCGCTGCTCGACATCAATCTCGGCGACGAAACCTCGCTGGAAGCTGCCAAGGCGCTGCGCGAACGCGCGGTGCCAATCCTCTATTCGACCGGCTATGATGAAAAATCCGTGATGATGGATGGCTTCCCTGAAGGCAAAATACTGATCAAGCCCTTCACCGACGACGATTTCGCCCAAGCCCTGATTTCGATGGGGTTTGTCGAAGCCTGATCTCAACGCTCCCGGCGCCGCAAACTCTACGCCATGCGCCCAGAGACATGAGTCATGCGTCCATCGCATACCGGCCAAACATGGACATCCCGCGCAACCTCGCGTTCCTCGTCAGCGGAACACGAGGTCGCGCGGCGATGCGAGGCAGAGAGGAGCCCCGCTCCGCGCCATCGCGACCGAACCATCGCGAAGGAGGCGCTTGCTCATGAACCACACGATCCGCAAAGCCCATGCCGGGCTCGCCGCCAAGGTGATGTCCGCCGAAGACGCCGCCGCCCTGATCGACAATGGCGCGACGATCGGCATGTCGGGTTTCACCGGCTCGGGCTATCCCAAGGCGGTGCCGATGGCGCTCGCTTCCCGGATCGAGGCCGAGCACGCGGCGGGCCGCCCGTTCAAGGTGAAGATCTGGTCGGGTGCTTCGACGGGCCCCGAGCTGGACGGCGCTCTGGCCAAGGCCGACGGGATCGAATTCCGCCTGCCCTACAATTCCGACCCGATCGCGCGCGAGCGGATCAACGCGGGTCAGATGAAATATTTCGACATGCACCTGAGCCAGGTCGCCCCGATGGCGTGGATGGGGTTCATGGGCAAGCTCGACACGGCGGTGATTGAGATCTGCGGCATCACCGAGGATGGCAAGCTGATCCCGTCGAGCTCGGTCGGCAACAACAAGACGTGGCTCGACTGCGCTGACAAGATCATCCTCGAAGTGAACCGCTGGCAGTCACCGATGCTGGAGGGGATGCATGACATCTATTACGGCACCGCCCTGCCCCCGAACCGCGTGCCGATCCCGCTGGTGAAGCCTGACGACCGCATCGGCCAGACCTATTTCGAGGTCGATCCCGAGAAAGTCGTGGCCGTGGTCGAGACCGACGCGCCCGACCGCAACGCGCCCTTCAGCCCGCCCGATGCGGTGGCCGAGGCGATTGCGGGCCATATCCTCGACTTTCTCGGCAACGAGGTGAAACAGGGCCGCCTGCCGCGCGGGCTGCTGCCGCTGCAATCCGGCGTGGGCAACGTGCCGAACGCGGTGATGGCCGGGCTGATCGAGGCCCCCTTCGACCAGATGACCGCCTTCACCGAGGTCATTCAAGACGGGATGCTCGACATGATCGAGGCGGGCAAGCTGCGCATGGCCTCGGCCACCGCCTTTTCGCTCTCGCCCGAGAAGGCGCAGTATTTCAACGACAACGCCGCCTATTTCCGCGACAAGCTGATCCTGCGTCCGCAGGAAATCTCGAACCATCCAGAGCTGGTGCGCCGATTGGGCTGCATCGCGATGAACGGGCTGATCGAAGCGGATATCTATGGCAACGTGAACTCGACACATGTGATGGGCTCGAAGATCCAGAACGGCATCGGCGGTTCGGGCGATTTCGCGCGCAACGGCTATGTCTCGATCTTCATGACTCCGTCGGTCGCCAAAGGTGGTAAGATTTCGGCGATCGTGCCGATGGCCGCCCATGTCGATCACATCGCGCAGGATGTGCAGGTGATCGTGACCGAACAGGGTCTGGCCGATCTGCGCGGGCTGTCTCCGAAGCAGCGTGCCGAGACGATCATCGAGACCTGCGCCCATCCCGCCTATCGCCCGATGCTGCGGGACTATTTCGAGCGCGCCAAGAAGGGCAGCTTCGCCAATCATGCCCCGAACCTGCTGGGCGAGGCGCTGAGCTGGCACCAGCGCTTCGTGGAAACGGGGACGATGGAGGAATGAGGCACTGAGGGGCGGGCCTGAGCCTCGGGTGAGCGCTTCGATCGGCGGGTGGCTTGGCAGTTTATCTCGCAAGCCCGAATGACGTTCGAGCCCGCGCTGACATCGCCAATGCGCCCTCCCGGGGGGAGGCTCGGGCGCGGCCCGGGGCTGGTCGCCCCGCGCCGGAGCAAAATGCTCCCGCTTCGCGATTGCACCCGAACTGGGCGACCAAATAAGAAAAAGGGGCGCCCGACCGGACGCCCCTTCCCTATCTCAAATCCCGAAAGCTCAGACCTTGAGCGACGGGATGATCTGCTTCTTGCGGCTCATCACGCCGGGCAGCACCACCGTGTCGCCCTCGACCGTGGCGTCGAAGCTCTTCTCGGCCACGCCCTTCACCAGATCGTTCGGCACCAGCAGCGTCGCCTCTTCCTTCAGGATGTCGATCACGAACAGGAGCACCTGATCGACGCCGTCTTCCTTCGCGACCTCTTCCATCGAGGTCATCAGCGAGGCCTTCCGGTCCAGCACCATCTTCGGCGCGGTGGTCTCCAGCACGGAAACGCGGAAGGTCGTGCCGTCGACCGGGTATTCCTTGGAATCCATCCGCAGCAGTTCTGCATCGGTGAAGGCGGAGACGTCCGATTTCGCTTCGAACATCTTCTCGGCCAGCTCGTGCATGTCGATGCCCAGATCGCTCGCCAGCGCGTCGCAGACGGCGCGGTCGTGATCGGTCGTGGTGGGCGAGCGGAATTCCAGCGTATCCGACAGGATGCAGCTGAGCATCGCGCCCTTGATGCCGCGCGGCGCTTTCGCCACGTCGTCGCCCATCAGATCGTAGAGGATGGTCGCGGTGCAGGCGAGCGGGCGCATCGTGATGTCGATCGGTCCCTTGGTCTCGATCCCGCCGGTCAGCTTGTGGTGATCGATGATCTGGATGACGTTGGCAGCGTTGATACCGCTCGGCAGCTCGGCGGGGTTGTTGGTGTCGACGACGACCACGTCCTCGCCTTCTTCCACGTCAGAGATGATCTCGGGCTTGTCGAGGCCCCAATGCTCGATGACGAAAGCCGCCTCGGTATTGGGCTCGCCCAGCAGGCAGGGCTTGGCCGGGGTGCCTTTGACTTCGTTGAGATACCACGCCCAGGCAATGGGCGAGCCGGTCGAGTCGGTGTCGGGGGCCTTGTGGCCGAAAACCTTAATCGTCATGGGGAGATCCTCTCGGATAATCAACTGTCGGCGCAGGTTATAGGCGCTGTGTCTGGGCTTGTCACCTAGGGGTCTGGCGATGCGGAAAGAGCCGCAAGCGAGCAACCGGACAGGCGCGGACCGGGGCGGGTCGCCCCGGGGCAAACTGCATTTCGACGTCTCAGCTATCGAGCCGCTCGATGCTCCAGCCGTCCTTCTCGAGCAACCGCAACAACCCCTCTTTACCCGAAAGGTGCAGCGCGCCCACCGCGACCACGACCGGCCCCTGCTTCGCCGCGGCTTCGATCTTGGGCAGCCAGTTGCGGTTGCGGGCGACCATCAGCAGATCCTCGGAGAGCTTCATCTGGCGCTCGACCTCATCGGCATTCATGCCTGCCGTGACGGCCTGTTCGCGCGCCAGTTCCCAGATCAGGCGCGGTTCGCCCCGGAAATAGAGATCGCCCATCGTCACGCCCATATCGTCAGCCAAGGGCGCGCCGATCACTGCCGCGCGGAGCATTTCCAGCGCCTCGGTCTCGGTGATGCCGTTGAACAGCTTGAAGACAGTGTCCCACGGCTCCAGCGCCTCGACCGGCACGCCGTCGGCCTCGGCCTGCGTCATTACCTGCAGGTCCAGACCGCCCTCTCCCTTGGCGAGCTCGGCCGTGGCACAGGGCGGCAGCGACAGCGTCATCGCGACGAAAGCGGGCCGCATCTTCGCGGCGAGGAAAGCGGGCATCCCATGGGCCGCGAGCGCCGCCTTGGTCATGTTCCAGTCCTGCTCGGACATCATCTGTGGCAGGGTCTTGCCGGTCGAGAACATCAGCGTCGGGTCGGTCTGGATCGCGTGCTCCAGCCGCGCCTGCTCGTCCGGGCCCGCCTCCACCAGCAGCCGCGACGCTTTCTCGAGTGCCTTCGAGAGCGCCCCGACCAGCTTGTCATGACGCGGATCGGGCAGATGGTAGGTGCCGGCCAGTGTGATCTTTTCCGTGCCCTTGGTTGCAGAAAACAGCAATCCGCGAGAGAAGGGCGCGGAATCGGCAGCGGCGGTCAGCGCCTCCTGCTCGGCCTTGGGCAGCGCGTCAAAAATATTCGTGCCGCGGCACTCCGCCCATGCGGGCAGTGCGAGGCAGAGAGAAAGCGCGGGGGCCAGCAAAGGCCGAAGGAGCTTGGCGAATTTCATGAGGGCGAGAGTGCCACGCGATATGCGTTCCGCATAGAGGCGAAATCGCCGCGCCCCGATCGTTCGAATTGACGCAAAAAATTCGCTTTTCGGTTATTGACAGCCGCCCGCCTCAATGACTAACTCCGCCATCGTTAGCACTCACCAATGACGAGTGCTAAAAGTTTTCGAACCTGGAACCTTTAGGGAGTGACCCAGATGGCATTCAAACCGCTTCATGACCGTGTGCTGGTCAAGCGCGTGGAGAGCGAAGAAAAAACCAAGGGTGGCCTGATCATCCCCGACAGCGCGAAAGAAAAGCCCGCAGAGGGTGAAGTCGTCGCAGTGGGTGACGGCGCGCGCAAGGAATCGGGCGAGCTGATCGCACCGGGCGTCAAAGCTGGCGACCGCGTTCTCTTCGGCAAGTGGTCGGGCACGGAAGTGACCCTCGACGGCGAAGAGCTGCTCATCATGAAAGAAAGCGACATCATGGGCATCATCTCGTAAGGCGCCCTGCCCTTACCGAGATCCCCTGATATCCCAAGAACAACTCAGTCAAGGAGCCAACAAACATGGCAGCCAAGGACGTGAAATTCTCCACCGACGCCCGCGATCGTATGCTCGACGGCGTCAACATCCTCGCCGACGCGGTGAAGGTCACGCTGGGCCCGAAAGGCCGCAACGTCGTGATCGAAAAGTCGTTCGGCTCGCCGCGCATCACCAAAGACGGTGTGTCGGTCGCCAAAGAGATCGAACTTTCGGACAAGTTCGAGAACATGGGCGCGCAAATGGTGAAAGAAGTCGCCTCGCGCACCAATGACGAGGCTGGCGACGGCACCACCACCGCCACCGTGCTCGCTCAGGCGATCGTCAAGGACGGCCTGAAAGCCGTGGCCGCTGGCATGAACCCGATGGACCTCAAGCGCGGCATCGATCTCGCGACCTCGAAAGTCGTCGACGCGATCAAGAGCGCGGCCCGCCCGGTCAAGGACTCGGACGAAGTCGCTCAGGTCGGCACCATCTCGGCGAACGGCGAAGAAGCCATCGGCAAGATGATCGCCAACGCGATGCAGAAAGTCGGCAATGACGGCGTCATCACCGTTGAAGAAGCCCGCGGCATGGAGACCGAAGTCGAAGTCGTCGAAGGCATGCAGTTCGACCGTGGCTACCTGTCGCCCTACTTCGTGACCAACCCCGACAAGATGGTCGCGGAACTCGAAGACTGCTACATCCTGCTCCACGAGAAGAAGCTCTCGTCGCTGCAGCCGATGGTCCCGCTGCTCGAGCAGGTCATCCAGTCGCAAAAGCCGCTCCTCATCATCGCCGAAGACGTCGAAGGCGAAGCGCTCGCGACCCTCGTGGTCAACAAGCTGCGCGGCGGCCTTAAGATCGCAGCCGTGAAAGCACCGGGCTTCGGCGACCGCCGCAAGGCCATGCTGCAGGACATCGCGATCCTGACCGGCGGCCAGGTGATCTCGGAAGACCTCGGCATGAAGCTCGAGAACGTCGGCATGGACATGCTGGGCACCGCCAAGAAGGTGAGCATCACCAAGGACGACACCACCATCGTCGAAGGCGCTGGTGACAAGGCCGAGATCGAAGCGCGCGTCAGCCAGATCCGCACCCAGATCGAGGAAACCACCTCGGACTACGACCGCGAGAAGCTGCAAGAGCGCGTCGCGAAACTGGCCGGTGGCGTGGCTGTCATCCGCGTCGGCGGCATGACCGAAGTCGAAGTGAAAGAGCGCAAGGACCGTGTGGACGACGCTCTGAACGCGACCCGTGCGGCCGTTCAGGAAGGCATCGTTGTCGGCGGTGGCGTCAGCCTCGTTCAGGGCGCGAAAGTGCTCGCCGGTCTCTCCGGTGCGAACTCCGACCAGGAAGCCGGTATCGCGATCGTCAAGCGCGCCCTCGAAGCGCCGCTGCGTCAGATCGCAGAGAACGCCGGTGTGGACGGTGCTGTCGTGGCCGGCAAGGTCCGCGAGAGCGACGATCTGAACTTCGGCTTCAACGCGCAGACCGAAGAGTACGGCAACATGTTCGAGTTCGGCGTGATCGACCCGGCGAAAGTGACCCGCACCGCGCTCGAAGACGCGGCCTCGGTTGCTGGCCTGCTGATCACCACCGAAGCGATGATCGCCGAGAAGCCGGAGCCGAAAGGCGCTGGCGGTGCCCCCGACATGGGCGGCATGGGCGGCATGGGCGGCATGATGTAATCAGCCGTTCCCGCTTCAGGGATCTATGGGAAGGGGCGCTCCGGAAGGGGCGCCCCTTTTCACATGCGTAAATCGCAGGTTTTTATGCCCGTATTGAGCTATGTCACGTGGCCGTGAACGATTGGTGTTACACTTCCCCATCATCAATTTCGCTGGAAGGCCCGGTTATGTCGCGCAATTTCCTCGTCAAATCCCTCGCCTGCCTCGCTGTCGCTCTGGCCGCCTCGGTCGCGGCGGCCGAGGAAACTCAAGACTGGCGCTTCGGCGGCGACGCCTATCTCGCGGGCCGCACCGTGAGTGCCACGGGTGAGAACATCCACGATCTTTTCGCCGCTGGTCAGCACGTCACTATGGGTAGCCCGATCACGGGCGCGGCGCATCTCGCGGGCCAGAATATCGTGATCGGCGCACGGGTGGGCGGCGACCTTTATGCGGCGGGTCAGGATATCGACCTCGCGGCCCCGGTCGCAGGCGCGGCGACGCTCGCGGGTCAGGCGCTCACCGTCAAGGGGACGATCTCGGGCAACCTGCGCGCGATGGGGCAGCAGGTTCGGCTCGAGGCTCCTGTCGCGGGCAGCGCGGTCATCGGCGCCGACGAGGCGCTGATCGACGCCGAAATTTCGGGCGATCTCGTGCTGGGAACAAAGACCGTCACCTGGGGCGATGGCGCGACGGTCACAGGCAAGGTTCAGGTCTATACCGACACGCCCGGTGAGGTGACCGTCCCCTCCAGCGTCGCCCCGGCCGAACGGGTGAGCATTCATCAGGCGAAGGAATTCGAAGAGGCGAAGGCACGCCCTGCCCCGGCGCGCAATTACCTGATCGAGATCCGCGACTGGCTGGGCGGCGTGCTCGTGGTCGGGATCGTGGCCACGCTTCTCGCGGTCTTCGCGCCGGGCTTGATGGACCGCATGCGCCGGCGCAGCCTCGCCCATCCCTTGCGCGCGGGCCTTGCGGGGTTCGTCGGGCTCTCGGCGCTCGTGGGATCGATCTTGCTGCTTGCGATGACCGTGATCGGGCTGGTGCTGGTGCCGTTCTCGCTGCTCGGAGTGCTGGTGCTGGGCTTCGGCGGCTATATCGTGGGGATCTGGGTCATCGGCGCGTGGTTGCATGATCTGATCGGGCGCGGCCAGCCGGTCACGCCGGGCGAATGCGCCCTCGCGGCGTTCGGTGGCGCGGCGATCGGCGCGCTGATCTGGATCATCCCGTGGGTCGGTTGGCTCGGCGTGATGGCGATCTTCCTGTTCGGCGCGGGCGCGATCGCGCTTCGGGTGACCGGGATCGGTGCGCAGGAGGCCATGGTCTGACAGACCGTTCCCGCCTCTGGCCATCCCCGGTTTCGCACGCTATCGCTGCGCGAATGACAGGGGGAGGAACCATGACCGATCTGGTGATTTTCGACTGCGACGGGGTGCTGATCGATTCCGAGATCATTTCGGCGCAGATGCTGATCGACGAGCTGGCCACGCTGCAGGTGAATATCGACCTCGATTACGTCGCGCGCCATTTCCTCGGCCGGTCCTATCCCACGGTGATGAAGCAGATCCGCTCCGAGTTCGGGCTTGATCTTCCGGAGGAGTTCGAGGCGCAGTATCGCGCGCGTCTGCTCGACGCGTTCGAGCGGGACCTGCGGGTGACTCAGGGCGTGGCCGATGTGCTGGAGGCACTCGACGTGCCATGGTGCGTGGCCACGTCGTCGAGCCTGCCGCGCGCCGAACGCTCGCTCGAAATCGCAGGCCTGCGCGACCGGGTGGGCGATCGGCTGTTCACCGCGAGCGAGGTCGCCCATGGAAAGCCCGCACCCGACCTGTTCCTGCACGCGGCGGAGAAGATGGGCGCGGCCCCTGCCCGCACGCTGGTGATCGAGGACAGCCTCAACGGCATTCGTGCAGGGCTTGCGGCGGGGATGGAAGTCTGGCGTTTCACCGGCGGCAGCCATCTGGCCGGGCGCGACCTGACGCCGCCCGAGGATGCCCGTCCGCATCGCGAATTTGCGCATTTCACCGAGTTCTTCCAGAATGGACTCATCAGGGAGAAAGAGTCGTGAGCCGTATGAATGAGGCCGAAACTTCGCGCGATGACGAGGCGGCACGGGCCGGATGGCTCTATTACGTCGGCGGCATGACGCAGGACCAGATCGCCGCCGAACTTGGCGTGTCGCGCCAGCGCGCGCAGCGGCTGGTGAGCCGCGCGGTTTCAGAAGGACTGGTGCGGGTGCGGATCGAGCACAAGATCGGCGCCTGTCTGGAACTGGAAGCGGCGCTGATGCGTCGCTTCGGGCTGCAGACGGTGCGCGTCGCGCCGTCGCTGGGTGAACGCGGCGACCCGGCCACGGCCACCGCCGCTTTTGCCGCCACGCTTCTCGAACGGATCCTCGCACGGTCCGAGCCGCAGGTGATCGCCTTCGGGACAGGCCGCTCGCTCTCTGCGATGGTGAACGAGGTGATGCAGCGCCCCGCGACCGAGCACAAGATCGTCTCGCTGATCGGCAACATCGCCCCGGACGGTTCTGCCTCGTTCTATGACGTCATCATGCGGATGGCCGACAAGCTGCGCCTGCCGCATTATCCGATGCTGGTTCCGGTGATCTCGGAAACGGTGGAGGAACGTGCGATGTTCGACCGGCTCAAGCCGGTGCAGGCCGTGAAGCGGCTCGCGGCGGAGGCGGATGCGACCTTCGTCGGCGTCGGCCAGCTGGGCGAGGACGCGCCGGTGCACAAGGACGGCTTCGTCACCCTCGCCGAACTCGAGGAGCTGCGCGCGGCTGGCGGCGTGGGCGAGCTCGTGGGCTCGTTCTACGATGCGCAGGGCAACTACATCACCACTCCCACCACGACGCGTTTCGGCTCGTTCCGGATCGAGCCCAAGCGCGACGCCCCGGTGATCGGCATCGCCGCTGGCAGCTCGAAACTGGTCGCGATTCGTGCCGCTCTGGAAGGCCGGCTTCTCAACGGGCTCGTGACCGACGAGCCGACGGCTCAGGCCCTGTTGGAAGACTGACGCCGAAACAAGGCGTTAGAGACGGCGTTCATAATAAATCAAGACATCGCAGTAATTCTTGATTGACAGCTTGGGTTCTGTTTGTGAATATTTTCTCACAGTTTGGGCATATGCTCAGACCGCAAGGGAGGAAATCTATGACTTATACGATCCGGGCGCTCATGGGCGCCTGTGCTCTCGGCGCGCTTGCGACTGCTGCGGCAGCCGAGACCACCATCACCGTCGCAACCGTGAACAACGGCGATATGGTCCGCATGCAGGGCCTGATGGACGACTTCTATGCCGAGCATCCCGACATCAAGGTGGAATGGGTCACGCTGGAAGAGAACGTCCTGCGCCAGAAGGTCACCACCGACATCGCCACCAAAGGCGGCCAGTTCGACGTGCTGACTATCGGCACCTACGAGGTTCCGATCTGGGGCAAGCAGGGCTGGCTCGTGCCGCTCGACGGCATGCCCGACAGCTATGACGTGAACGACCTGCTGCCGCAGATCCGCAAAGGCCTCACCGTGGATGGCAAGCTCTATGCAGCGCCCTTCTACGGCGAAAGCTCCTTCGTGATGTATCGCAAGGACCTGATGGAAAAGGCCGGGATGGAAATGCCCGAGAAGCCGACCTGGTCCGACATCGAAAAAGCCGCTGCCGCGATGACCGACAAGGACAATGAAGTCTACGGCATCTGTCTGCGCGGCAAGGCCGGTTGGGGCGAGAACGCCGCCTTCCTGACCACGATGGACAACTCGATGGGCGGACGTTGGTTCGACGAGAACTGGCAGCCGCAATTCAACACGGCCCCGTGGAAAGAGACCATGTCGCGTTACCTCGACATGATGAACAAATACGGCCCGCCCGGCGCGTCGGCCAACGGCTTCAACGAGAACCTCGCACTGTTCCAGCAGGGCAAATGCGGCATGTGGATCGACGCCACGGTGGCTGCGTCCTTCGTGACCAACCCCAAGGACTCGACCGTGGCCGACAAGGTCGGCTTCGCGCTCGCGCCGAACAAGGAAGGCGTCGACAAGCGCGCGAACTGGCTCTGGGCCTGGTCGCTGGCGATCCCGGCGGGCACCCAGAAGGAAGACGCCGCGAAGACCTTCATCGAATGGGCGACCTCGAAGCACTATACCGAGCTCGTGGCCGAGAAAGAGGGCTGGGCGAACGTGCCCCCGGGCACCCGTACCTCGCTCTACGAGAACCCGAAATATCTCGAAGCGGCCCCCTTCGCGAAGCTGACGCTGGACTCGATCAACGCGGCTGACCCGACCAATCCGACGGTCGACCCGGTTCCCTACACCGGCGTCCAGTTCGTCGCGATCCCCGAGTTCCAGGCGATCGGCACCGCCGTCGGCCAGCAGTTCTCGGCTGCGCTCGCGGGGCAAATCTCCGGCGATCAGGCACTGCAAAACGCACAGAGCCTGACCGAGCGCGAGATGAAGAAGGCCGGTTACATCAAGTAACCAGGCCCCTCCCCGGCCGGGGCGGTCATTTTGGGTCTGACCGCCCCGTGCCTCTTTTTTTCAACTTCCGATAACCGGAGCCGGACCGATGTCCACGCAAGCCTCGCGCTCTGCCGCGCGTCTCATGATTTCGCCATCCGTCATCCTGCTGTTCATGTGGATGGCCGTGCCGCTGGGCATGACGATCTGGTTCTCGTTCCAGCGCTACAACCTGCTGATGCCCGGTCAGGGCGGCTTCGTGGGCTGGGACAATTACTATTACTTCCTCACCGATCCCGCCTTCTTCACTGCGCTCAAGAACACTTTGGTGCTGGTGGGGGGCGTGCTGCTGATCACCGTGATCGGGGGCATCCTGCTGGCGCTGCTCCTCGATCAGCCGATCTTCGGCCAGGGCATCGTACGGGTTCTCGTGATCGCGCCCTTCTTCGTCATGCCGACCGTGTCCGCACTGGTCTGGAAGAACATGCTCTACAATCCGGTGAACGGCATTTTCGCCTATATCGCCAAGGCGATAGGGCTACAGCCATATGACTTTCTCGCCCATGCGCCGATGCTTTCGATCACCATAATCGTGGCATGGCAGTGGCTGCCCTTCGCGACGCTGATCCTGCTGACCGCGCTGCAATCGCTGGATTCCGAGCAGCTGGAAGCCGCCGAGATGGACGGCGCGGGCGCCCTGTCGCGGTTCTTCTACATCATGCTGCCGCACCTCGCGCGCGCCGCGACCGTGGTGATCCTCATCCAGACGATCTTCCTGCTCTCGACCTTCGCGGAAATCCTAGTGACCACGAATGGCGGGCCGGGCAACGCGTCCACCACGCTGACCTACCTCGTCTATGTCCAGTCGCTGCTGCAATTCGACGTGGGCGGAGGCGCCGCGGGCGGTGTGATCGCCGTGATCCTCGCAAATATCGTCGCGATCTTCCTGATGCGGATGATCGGCAAGAACCTGGAGGCGTAATCCAATGGCGCGCAAAATCTCCAACCGCCGCCGCACGATCATGTCCGTGATCGCATGGGCGCTGGCCTTCGTGATCTTCTTCCCGATCCTCTGGACGATCATCCTGTCGTTCAAGACCGAGGGCGACGCGATCAAGGCCCCGTGGGACGTGCTGACCTCGGCCTGGACCGTCGATAGCTACCATCTCGTTCAGGAGCGCTCGAACTACTTCCGCCACTTCATGAATTCGGTGGTGATCTCGTTCGGCTCCACCCTGCTGGCGTTAATCGTCGCGATCCCCTCGGCCTGGGCCATGGCCTTCGTGCCGGGCAAGCGCACCAAGGACGTGCTGATGTGGATGCTGTCCACCAAGATGATGCCCGCCGTGGGGGTGCTCGTCCCGATCTACCTGATGTTCCGCGACTGGGGCCTGCTGGATACCCGGACCGGTCTGGTCATCGTGCTGTGCCTGATGAACCTGCCGATCGTGATCTGGATGCTCTTCACCTATTTCAAGGAAATTCCGAAGGACATCCTCGAGGCCGCCCGTATGGATGGCGCGACCTTGAGCGGCGAGATCCTCTACGTGCTGACCCCGATGGCCGTGCCCGGCATCGCCTCGACGCTTCTGCTCAACGTGATCCTCGCCTGGAACGAAGCCTTCTGGACGCTGAACCTGACGGCGGCGAATGCCGCCCCCCTCACCGCTTTCATTGCCGCCTATTCCAGCCCCGAAGGGCTGTTCTACGCGAAACTCTCTGCCGCCTCGACGCTGGCTATCGCACCGATCCTGATCCTCGGCTGGTTCAGCCAGAAACAGCTGGTGCGTGGCCTGACCTTCGGCGCCGTGAAATAAGGAGCTAAACCCATGGGACAGATTACCCTCAAGGGCGTCCGCAAGGCCTTCGGCGATGTCGAGGTCATCCCGCCGCTCGATCTGGAAATCAACGAAGGCGAGTTCGTCGTCTTCGTCGGCCCCTCGGGCTGCGGCAAATCCACCCTTCTGCGCCTGATCGCGGGTCTGGAAGACGTCTCGGGCGGCGAAATCGAGATCAACGGTCAACCTTCGAGCGACCTGCCCCCCGCCAAGCGCGGTCTGGCGATGGTGTTCCAGAGCTACGCGCTCTACCCGCATATGTCGGTGCGCAAGAACATCGCCTTCCCGCTGAAGATGGCAAAGCTGGACGCGGCGGCGGCCAAAGAGAAGGTCGACAATGCCGCGCGCATCCTCAACCTGACCGACTATCTCGACCGTCGCCCCGGCCAGCTTTCGGGCGGTCAGCGCCAGCGCGTCGCGATCGGTCGGGCCATCGTGCGCGAACCGGCGGCGTTCCTTTTCGACGAACCGCTGTCGAACCTCGATGCGGCGCTGCGGGTGAACATGCGGCTGGAGATCTCGGAACTGCACCAGAAGCTCAAGACCACGATGATCTACGTCACCCACGATCAGGTCGAGGCGATGACCATGGCCGACAAGATCGTCGTGCTGCAGGCCGGCCGGATCGAACAGGTTGGCTCGCCGCTGGAACTGTATCGCTCACCGCGCAACAAGTTCGTCGCGGGCTTCATCGGCTCGCCGAAGATGAACTTCATCGAGGGCGACGAAGCTGCGAAATACGGCGCCGACAGCATCGGCATCCGCCCGGAGCATATCGAGGTCTCGACGACCGAAGGCGCGTGGGAGGGCACGGTCGGCGTGTCCGAGCACTTGGGCTCCGACACGTTCCTGCATGTCGAAACGAAGCATGGCGTGATCAACGTGCGCGGCGGCGGCGAGATCGGGCTGCATTCGGGCGACAAGGTCTACCTGACCCCCGACCTCAATCAACTCCACAAATTCGACGCGCAAGGACAGGCAATCTGATGCGACTGAATGGCAAACGCGCTCTGATCACCGGGGCAGCCCGTGGGATCGGCCGCGCTTTCGCGGAGAAATACATCGCGGAAGGCGCGGAGGTCGTGATCGGCGATATCGACATCGCGCGGGCCGAGGACACCGCGGCCGAGATCGGCGCGGTCGCGCTCAAGCTCGACGTGACCGACGCGGCGAGCATCGACGCCGCGATGGAGAAGATGCGCGCCTCGGGCGGGATCGACATCCTGATCAACAACGCCGCGATCTTCACCGCCGCGCCGCTCGTGGAAATCACCCGCGAGGATTACGCCCGCGTCTTCAAGATCAATGTCGAAGGCACGCTCTTCATGATGCAGGCGGCGGCGAAGGAGATGATCGCGCAGGCCCGTGGCGGCAAGATCATCAACATGGCGTCTCAGGCCGGACGTCGGGGCGAGGCATTGGTCGCGGTATATTGCGCCTCCAAGGCCGCCGTCATCAGCCTTACGCAATCGGCGGGGCTGAACCTGATCGAACATGGCATCAACGTGAACGCGATCGCGCCCGGCGTGGTCGATGGCGAGCATTGGGACGGCGTCGATGCCTTCTTCGCGAAATACGAGAACAAACCCCTGGGCCAGAAGAAGAAAGAGGTCGGCGAGTCCGTCCCCTATGGCCGCATGGGGACCGCCGCCGACCTGACCGGCATGGCCGTTTTCCTCGCCTCGGACGAGGCCGAATACATCGTCGCCCAGACCTACAATGTCGACGGCGGAAACTGGATGAGCTGACATGACACTTTCCAACGACACCCTCTCCGAGCTTCCCGCAGACGTGGCGCGCCCCGGTTACGACCGCGCGGCGCTCACCCCCGGCATCGTTCATATCGGCTGCGGCAATTTCCACCGGGCGCATCAGGCGGTCTATCTCGACGATCTGTTCAATTTGGGCGAAGGCCATGACTGGGCGCTCATGGGCGCGGGCGTTCGACCGGGCGATGCGAAGATGCGCGATGCGGTTCTAGCACAGGACGGGCTCTATAGCGTGATCGAACTGGACCCGGCGGCGAAATCGGCCCGCGTGATAGGCTCGATGGTTGGTTTTGCCGAAGTGGCCTCCGGAAATGCGCCGCTGATCGCAGCCATGTCGCAGCCCAGCGTTCGGATCGTGTCGCTTACCGTGACCGAGGGCGGCTATTACATCGACCCGAAGACCGGCACGTTCAGCCCGACCCATCCCGACATTCAGGCCGATGCGGCCAATCCGGACCATCCCGAGACCGCGTTCGGCGCGATCATCGCCGCGCTGAAGGCGCGCCGAGCCTCGGGCGTGCCGCCCTTCACCGTGATGTGTTGCGATAACGTGCCCCATAACGGCCATGTCACGCGCGACGCGGTCTGCGGGCTGGCGGAACTTTCGGACCCGGAACTGGCCGCCTGGATCAAGACCAATGTCGCCTTTCCGAACTCGATGGTGGACCGGATCACCCCCGCCACCGGCCCGCGCGAGCGTGCGCTGGCCCAAAGCTTCGGGATCGAGGACGCCGCCCCCGTCACCTGCGAGCCCTTCCGGCAATGGGTGATGGAGGACAATTTCCCTGCGGGCCGCCCCGCGCTGGAGAAAGTCGGCGTGACCTTCACCGATGCGGTCGACCGGTTCGAGACGATGAAGATCCGTATCCTCAATGGCGGGCACGCGATCATCGCATATGCCGCAGGCCTGCGGGACATCGAATACGCGCATGAGGCGATGGCAGATGATCAGATCCGCGCCTATCTCGACAAGATCGAGACGACCGAGATCCTGCCCATCGTGCCGCCGGTGCCCGACACCGACCTGAACGATTACAAGCAGCTGATCTTGAGCCGCTTCTCGAACCCGGAAGTGGCCGACACGATCCGCCGCCTGTGCCATGACGGCTCGAACCGGCAGCCGAAGTTCATCATCACCTCGATCAGCGATTGCCTCGCTCAGGGCCGGGATTGCACCGGGCTGATCCTCGAGAGCGCGCTCTGGTGCCGCTATTGCTACGGCACCAGCGAGACCGGCGCCGAGATCGCGCCGAACGATCCGAATTGGGATCGCCTCGTCGCGCAGTCGAAGCTGGCGAAGGAGCGTCCCGCCGCGTGGCTGGAGATGTCCGAAATCTACGGCGATCTGGCCGAGAATGCCGAGGTCGTGGCGAAATTCACCGCGCTTCTTAACGACGTCTGGGCACGCGGGTCGCACTCGGTGATCGCGGATTATCTGACGGGCTGACGGCACGCTTGCACTTGCACAAGCTCCCCCTTGCAAAACTCTCGCAAGGATTCGAAATTAAACGGGTGTTCAATTCATCCGGTTGAGGTCGAGCCTTTGCCGAAAGTGAGCTCGGGGAGGAGTTTCATGGATTACGCGCTCAGCGAGGAACAGCAGGCCATTTTCGACATGGCTTTCGCCTTCGGGCAGGACGAGATCGCCCCCCATGCGGACGCGTGGGAAGAGGCTGGCACGATCCCGAAAGAGCTCTGGCCGAAAGTGGCCGAGCTGGGTCTGGGCGGCATCTACGTCTCCGAAGACTATGGCGGATCGGGCCTGTCGCGCCTCGATGCCACGCTCGTCTTCGAGGCGCTCGCGATGTCCTGCCCCGCCGTGGGCTCGTTCCTGTCGATCCACAACATGTGCGGCGGCATGATCGACAAGTTCGGCTCGGACGAGGACAAGGCGCGCTGGCTGCCCGATCTGGTCAGCATGAAAAAGGTCTTCTCCTACTGCCTGACCGAGCCGGGTTCAGGCTCGGACGCAGCGGCGCTGCGGACCAAGGCCGAGCGCTCGAACGAGGGCTGGGTCCTGAACGGCACCAAGGCGTTCATCTCGGGCGGCGGCTATTCGGATGTCTATGTGACCATGGTCCGCACCGGCGATCCGGGGCCTAAGGGCATCTCGACGGTCGTGGTCGAGGACGGTGCAAAGGGGCTCAGCTTCGGCGGGCTGGAGCGCAAGATGGGCTGGAAAGCCCAGCCGACCGCGCAGGTGCAATTCGACGATTGCCACATTCCGGCGGAGAACCTGCTGGGCGAAGAGGGCAAAGGCTTCACTTATGCGATGGCGGGTCTCGATGGCGGGCGTCTGAATATCGCGGCCTCCGCCCTGGGCGGCGCGCAGGCCGCGCTCAACAAGACGCTGGCCTATATGGGCGAGCGCAAGGCCTTCGGTAAATCGCTCGACCAGTTCCAGGCGCTGCAATTCCGCCTCGCCGATATGGAGGTGAAGCTGGAATCCGCGCGCACCTTCCTGCGTCAGGCGGCATGGAAGCTCGACAACAAGACCCACGATGCGACGAAGTTCTGCGCCATGGCTAAACTCTATGTGACGGATGCCTCATTCGATGTGGCAAACCAATGCCTGCAATTGCATGGTGGTTACGGCTATCTTGCCGATTACGGGATCGAGAAGATCGTGCGCGACCTGCGCGTGCACCAGATCCTTGAAGGCACGAATGAAATCATGCGGCTGATCGTCAGCCGCGCGATGCTGGCGGAGCGTGGATGACCGAAGAAACGATGATCGCGAGAAAGGAAGGCCACGCCGGACGGCTGACCTTCAATCGACCCAAGGCGCTCAACGCGCTCGATCACGAGATGGCCATGGCGATCGAGGCGGCGCTCGACGCATGGCGCGACGACCCGGAGGTCGATCTTGTCGTGATCGACGCAGCGGGTGATCGCGCCTTCTGCTCGGGCGGCGACATCGCCGCCGTCTACCGGGCCGGGATCGCTGGCGATTATGCACCGGGACGCGACTTCTGGCGCGACGAATACCGGATGAACGCAAAGATCGCGGAATATCCCAAGCCCATCGTCGCCTTCATGCAGGGCTTCGTGATGGGCGGCGGCGTCGGCGTCGGCGGCCATGCCAGCCACCGGATCGTGGGCGAAAGCACGCAGGTCGCGATGCCGGAAAGCGGGATCGGGCTGATCCCGGACGTGGGCGGCACGCTCTTGCTGGCGCGCGCGCCGGGCCACGTGGGCGAATATCTCGGCCTCACGGGGGCGCGAATGAACGCAACCGACGCGCTCTATGCCGGGTTCGCCGATATGTTCGTGCCCGAGGCCGATTGGGAGGAGTTGAAGACCCGGCTCATCGAGACCGGCAATATCGACACCCTGCCCCATCCGCGCACCCCGCCCGAATCTGGCAAGCTCGAGGGCCTGCGCCCCGAGATCGACCGCATCTTCTGGGCCGAGAACCTCAGCGCGATCGTCGCCAAGCTCGAGACTTCGGGCAGCGAGTTCGCCGAGAAGACCTACAAGACGGTGCTGCGCAACTCCGCGCTGTCGATGGAGGCGACGCTGCGCCTGATCCGCATGACCCGCGCCGAGAACACGATCCGCGCCGCCCTCACCCATGAGTTCCGCTTTACCTGGCGTGCGGCGGAGCTAGGTGATTTTCTTGAGGGCGTGCGGGCGCAGATCATCGACAAGGATCGCAATCCGCAATGGAAATATGCTCTGGATGCGCTGCCGGAAGAGGCGGTCGCGCAGATGCTGGAGCCGCTCGGCCCCGAATGGGCCATCTGGGAGGAGACGACATGAAAATCGCATTCATCGGGCTTGGAAACATGGGTGGGCCGATGGCGGCCAATCTGGTCGCCGCGGGTCACAAAGTGATCGGCTTCGACCTCACCGCCCCGCCGCCCGAGGGCGTGGGTCGGGCGACGACCGCAGCGGCGGCGGCGCAGGAGGCCGAGGTCGTCATCACCATGCTCCCCAACGGCCAGATCCTGCGCGACGTCGCGAAGGAAGTGATCCCGGCGATGCAGGAAGATGCGGTGCTGTGCGATTGCTCGACCGTCGATGTCGACAGCGCGAAAGCGGTCGCGGCGATGGCGGCAGAGCGCGGCCTCGGTTCGCTCGACGCGCCTGTCTCCGGTGGCGTGGGCGGCGCGACCAACGGCACGCTGACCTTCATGGTGGGTGGTGACGCGAAAAGCTTCGAGATCGTGAAGCCCCTCTTCGACGTGATGGGCCAGAAGGCCGTGCATTGCGGCGAAGCGGGCGCGGGTCAGGCGGCCAAGATCTGCAACAACATGATCCTCGGCGTGACGATGATCGCGACCTGCGAAGCCTTCGCGTTGGCCGACAAGCTGGGCCTCGACCGCGAGAAGATGTTCGACGTGGTCTCGACCTCCTCGGGTCAGAGCTGGTCGATGAACACCTATTGCCCGGCGCCGGGCGTCGGCCCGCAATCGCCCGCCGACAACGATTACAAGCCGGGCTTCGCCGCCGAGCTGATGCTCAAGGACCTGCGGCTGAGCCAGCAGGCCGCCGAGAGCGCCGATGCCGACACGCCGATGGGCAAGCTGGCCGCCGCGCTCTATTCGGCCTTCGTGGAAACCGAAGGCGGCAAGGGCCGTGACTTCTCGGCCATGCTGCCGCGTTTCGAAAAGCGCAGCCGCACCTGAATTCCGAGCGGAGGCGCGTCACCGCGCCTCCCGCAGTTAATCCTTGCCGCCTGAGTTCGCGTAACAGTATCAAGTTGCAAGGAAGCTGCGCCACGGAAAGGGCTTTGAATGTTCAAGAACAATGTCGGCGGCATCGACCGCACTCTGCGCATCGTGATCGGGCTGGCCCTGATCATCGCCTTCTTCATGACCCCGCCCGGCCCCTATCGCTGGCTTTTCTGGGTGGGGCTGATTCCGCTCGGGACCGGGTTGCTGGGCACCTGCCCGCTCTACTCGATGCTTGGCGTCAATACCTGTAAGAAGTAACCCCAGAAGCCTGATTTCGCCCCGAGGGCGAGCCGGACCCCGCCGAATGACCACGCGTCTTCGGCGGGGTCTTGCTTGTGAGAGGGTTGCGCGTGGATAAAGCCCGATTTCGCGATGGAACGGCTGGCCAGCTACGTTCATTTATATCCCAACACGCGCATGAGGCGCGTCAGGAAAGGAGAGGTCACATGAAACACCTGACCCAGCTTACCCTCGCTGCTGCCCTCGGGGCGAGCCTTCTGCCCGGGGCCGCCCTTGCTGACGGGCATGGCCACGGCAAATGGAAGAACGACCGCGGCCACGCAGAGCGCGATTACAGGGGCTGCCCGCCCGGACTGGCCAAGAAGAACAATGGCTGCCGTCCGCCCGGTCTCGCCAAGAAGAGCTATCGCCACGACGACGAGCGCGACGACGAATGGCGGGACGCGGAGCGCCGTTGGCGCCGCGGTGACCGGATCACCGGCGACTACGTCCTGATCCGCGACCCGAACCGCTACGGCCTGAACGACAATCGCACCTATTGGCGCTCCAACGGCTACGTCTATCAGGTCGACCGCCAGACCGGCGAAGTGCTCGCTCTGATCGGACTCGCGCGTTCGATCCTCGGCTACTGACTTCGCAGACGCAGCGTCACCCGCGACATAGCGCCGCATCTGAACACGAGGCCTTCACGTAAAGTGGAGGCCTTTGTGATTTGACACGAAAATATCGTAATTTTTTATTAAGCAATAACAGCAGCTTACAGCGCGCAACAGCTTTCGCTTCTACGCATGGCGGCAATGCGGAATCTGCAATGGACCTTTTCGCCGCAATGCGGCATTTGGTCCCTCAAGACGAAAGGAAAACGCGCATGACTTATCTCCCCCGTGTCGCGCTGATCGCGGTGATCGGCGCAGCTTTTACCCCGATGGCAGCTCTCGCAGATGGTCCGATGAGCGCCGCAGGTTCGAAAATGGCAGCAAGCGTCTCGGTCGCGAACCAGTCGCATGATCAGAAGCCCTCGGTTCGCAACGACCTGCTTTGGCAAGTTGGCCAGCAGATCACCGAGAACCACGTTCGCCTCCGCCAGCCCGCCGCGTTCGGCCTGAAGGCTGACGCGACCTACTGGCGCTCGTTCGGCTACATCTACGAAGTCAGCCCCGAGAGCGGCGAAGTGCTCGCCCAGGTCGGCAAGGCCACGGACATTGTCGGCTTCTGAGCCACAGTCCAGACGGAAATTGAAAAACGGGCGGAACCACTCCGCCCGTTTTTTATTGTCCTCGAAAGGTTGGAGGACAGAAAGATGTATCGATTCTCAATTTCGTTGCCCGATGACACGCGCGTGGATAGGCTTTCAAGATGAGGATCGTGATGCGCCCACTCGCCCTGATTGCGCTGACCTGCGCCCTGCCCGCCCTCGCCTCTGCCGAAGGATCGGCGCAAGGGGTTCAGGTAATGCGCGGTGGAAAGATCGACATGGGTAGCCCCGCAGCGCAGGAAGCCAAAGCTTCCGCAAAGGCCGCGCCGGAGTGCAAGACGCTCACGACGGGCGACACGTTCTGCAAGGTCGCCACGACCAATGGCACGTCACGCTGGGTACTGCAGGGTCAGATGGAGCCCGAGTTCAGCGTCGGCGATGTGTTTCCAGTCTATCAGCACTCGATGATCCTGAACCTGCGCCGCTACGATCTGCCGATCGTGACCGGCGCCTGGCGCTACTACAACGTGCGCGGCGTGATCTACAAAGTCGGCGCGGAAGACCACAAGGTCATGGAAGTCATCGGCCGCACCGCGCGGCGCTGAGCCCGCGCGCCCGCGCCCAGTGCGCGGCGGATCACTCCGCCGCGACCTTCACTCCCAGCATCTGCGCAAGGTAATGGCCGGTATGGCTGCGCGGGTTGGTGGCCACTTCTTCCGGCGTGCCGACCGCCACGATCTCGCCGCCGCCATCGCCGCCCTCGGGGCCGATATCGATGATATGATCGGCCGTCTTGATGACGTCGAGATTGTGCTCGATCACCACGACGGTGTTACCCTGCTCCACGAGGCTGTGCAGCACCTCCAGCAGTTTTCGAACATCTTCGAAGTGCAGACCGGTCGTCGGCTCGTCGAGAATGTACAAAGTGCGACCTGTGGCGCGTTTCGACAGTTCCTTGGACAGCTTCACCCGCTGCGCCTCGCCGCCTGACAGCGTCGTTGCCTGTTGGCCGACCTTGATATAGCCAAGGCCCACCTCCATCAGCGCGTCCATCTTCTCGCGGATCGAAGGCACCGCCTTGAAGAACTCCTGCGCGTCCTCGACCGTCATGTCGAGCACATCCGCGATGGACTTGCCCTTATACTGGATTTCAAGCGTCTCGCGGTTGTAGCGCTTGCCCTTGCAGGTCTCGCATTCGACATAGACGTCGGGCAGGAAGTGCATCTCGATCTTGATCACGCCGTCGCCCTGACAGGCCTCGCAGCGCCCGCCCTTCACGTTGAAGGAGAACCGCCCCGGCTTGTAGCCGCGCGCCTTCGCCTCCGGCAGACCGGCGAACCAGTCGCGGATCGGGGTGAAGGCGCCGGTATAGGTCGCCGGGTTCGAGCGCGGCGTGCGCCCGATCGGGCGCTGGTCGATGTCGATGACCTTGTCGAGATGCTCCAACCCCTTGATCGTATCGCAGGGCGCGGGCGTCTGACGCGCACCATTGAGCCGCATCGAGGCGGTCTTGAACAGGGTCTCGATGGTGAGCGTGGACTTGCCCCCGCCCGAAACGCCGGTGACGCAGACGAACTTGCCGAGCGGGAACTCGGCCGTGACGTTCTTGAGGTTGTTGCCGGTCGCACCCACGACCTTGAGCTTCTTCTTGTTGCCCTTGCGCCGCTCGGTCGGGACCGCGATCTCGCGCGTGCCGGACAGGTATTGCCCGGTCAACGACGCCGGATCGGCGGCAATCTCTTCGGGCGTGCCGCGCGAAACGACCTGACCGCCATGCACGCCGGCGCCCGGGCCGATATCGAAGACGTAATCGGCATGGCGGATCGCATCCTCGTCATGCTCCACAACGATCACCGTATTGCCCTGATCGCGCAGGTTTTTCAGCGTCTGGAGGAGGCGGTCGTTGTCGCGCTGGTGCAGGCCGATCGACGGCTCGTCGAGCACGTAGAGCACGCCCGTCAGGCCCGAACCGATCTGCGAGGCCAGCCGGATCCGCTGGCTCTCGCCGCCCGACAGAGTGCCCGCCGCACGGCTCATGGTCAGGTAATCGAGACCCACATTCACGAGGAAGCCGAGGCGTTCGCGGATTTCCTTGAGGATCGCCGTCGCGATTTCGTTCTTCTGGTGCGAGAGGCTGCCCGGCACGGTGGCGACCCACTCATGGGCCTCCTTGATCGACATCTCGACCACGTGGCCCACATGCTTGCCGCCGATCTTCACGGCGAGCGCTTCGGGCCGCAGGCGGTAGCCGCCGCAGGCGTGGCAGGGACGGTTGTTCTGATAGCGCTCCATCTCCTCGCGCGACCAGGCAGAGTCGGTCTCGCGGTAGCGGCGCTCCATGTTCGGGATGATCCCCTCGAAGGTGCGGCTGACCTCGTAGACGCGGCCGCCCTCGTCGAAGCGGAACTTGATCTCTTCATCGCCCGAGCCGCGCAGGAACAGCTCCTGCACGTTTTCCGGCAGATCCTTCCACGGCTTTTTCGGATCGAAGCCGTAATGTTTCGACAGCGCCTCGATCGTCTGGGTGTAATAGGGCGATTTCGTCCGCGCCCAGGGGGCCAGCGCCCCGCCCTGCACCGAGAGCGTCACGTCGGGCACCATCAGGCGCTCGTCGAAGAACAGTTCGACGCCGAGGCCGTCACAGACCGGACAGGCCCCGAACGGCGCATTAAACGAGAACAGGCGCGGTTCGATCTCGGGGATCGTGAAGCCCGACACCGGACAGGCGAAGTTTTCCGAGAAGGTCGTGCGTTCGGGCTCCCCCTCGCCTTCGCGCGGCGCGCTCTCGAAGATCGCGATGCCGTCGGCGAGGTCGAGCGCGGTGCGGAAACTGTCGGCCAGCCGCGTCTCCATCCCCTCGCGCACGACGACGCGATCCACGACCACGTCGATGTTGTGGCGGAATTTCTTGTCGAGCGTCGGCGGTTCTTCCAGCTCGTAGAACTCGCCATTCACCTTCACGCGCTGAAAACCTTGCTTGCGCAGCTCGATGAATTCCTTGCGATATTCGCCTTTGCGGTCGCGCACGATCGGGGCGAGCAGATAGCCGCGCGTGCCCTCCTCCATCTGCATCACGATATCGACCATATCCTGCACCTGCTGCGCCTCGATCGGCTCGCCGGTGGCGGGCGAATAGGGCGTGCCCGCGCGGGCGTAGAGCAGACGCAGGTAGTCGTAGATTTCGGTCACGGTGCCGACGGTGGAGCGCGGGTTCTTCGATGTCGTCTTCTGCTCGATCGAGATCGCAGGCGACAGACCCGAGATGTGATCGACGTCGGGTTTGCCCATCATGTCGAGGAACTGGCGCGCATAGGCGCTCAGACTTTCGACATAGCGGCGCTGCCCTTCGGCATAGATCGTGTCGAAGGCCAGCGAGGATTTCCCGGAGCCCGACAGCCCCGTGATCACCACGAACTGGTCGCGCGGAATATCGACATCCACGCCCTTGAGATTGTGCTCGCGCGCGCCGCGCACTTCGATGAACTTCAGTTCAGCCATCCACGCCCCCTTTATCACCAGCCCTAGATAGGTGTTTCCCCGCGAGTCTCCAATCCAAATCTGCGAACGAAATGTGAACTTTCTGCATGGCGGCAATGTCGCGCGTATCCGTCGTGCCGCTTGCACGCCTCGCAGCCCGATCAAAATTGCGGCAATTGGGCATTAAATTCCATTTCTTGAATGTATTTTCGACGGGTTTCGCGCTATCACTCTTGAAAGCGGTCCGGTATTTGCCACATGAACCGGGAAACGGGCCTGCGGGTCACGCGAATACAAGAGGTAACGACATGCTGAATTTTCTTCGCCCTTCCGGTGGCAACCGGGTCGAGCGCATTGCCCCGCAGGACGCCGTCGCCAAGGCGAAAGCCGGTGCGCTGACCGTGATCGACGTGCGTGAGGGCATGGAAGTGAAAAGCTCGGGCAAGGCCAAGGGCGCGCTTCATATCCCGCTCGCGACGATCC
Organism: Thioclava sp. F1Mire-8; assembly: GCF_002213165.1. Taxonomy (NCBI): domain Bacteria; kingdom Pseudomonadati; phylum Pseudomonadota; class Alphaproteobacteria; order Rhodobacterales; family Paracoccaceae; genus Thioclava; species Thioclava sp. F1Mire-8. The sequence continues at coordinate 916,463 of NZ_NBNY01000001.1, forward strand.
GCATGAAGGCCGACCCGTCGAGCCCGGAGAAGCATCCCGACCTCGACCCCGCGAAGCCGGTCGCGCTCTATTGCGCCTCGGGCGGGCGCTCGGCAGGTGCGGCGCAGATGCTCGTCCAGATGGGCTACGCCGAAGTCTACAACATCGGCGGTCTGGGCGACTGGCACGCAGGTGGCGGCGAGATCGAGCGCTGATCGCGCACTGTGTCGCATGATTTTGAAGGGGTCCCGCCGGGGCCCCTTTTGTTTTGCGCAGCCGATGGAATTGCGTGGGCGTGGCGCGTGCCTATATCGGATGCGTAACGATCAAAGGGTGAGACCGACAATGGGTTATGCCAAGACTGCGATGCTGATGGCGGCGATGACGGCGCTGTTCATGGGGCTGGGCTACCTGATGGGTGGTGCGACCGGCATGGTGATCGCGCTGATCTTCGCCGCCGGGATGAATGTCTATTCGTGGTGGAATTCGGACAAGATGGTGCTGCGGATGCATAACGCGCATCTGGTGGCGCCGGGCGACCGCGCGGGGCTGAACGCGCTGGTCGGGCAACTGGCCAAGAATGCCGACCTGCCGATGCCCGCCGTTTACCTGATCGACACGCCGCAGCCCAATGCCTTCGCCACTGGCCGCAACCCCGAGAACGCCGCCGTGGCGGTAACCGCCGGGCTGATGCAGAGCCTGTCGCGCGAGGAGTTGTCTGGCGTGATCGCTCACGAGTTGGCCCATATCAAACACCGCGACACCGCGATCATGACCGTGACGGCGAGCTTCGCCGGTGCGATTTCGATGCTGGCAAATTTCGCCCTGTTCTTCGGCGGCTCGCGCGAGCGGATGGGGATCATGGGCACGCTGGCGATGATGTTCCTCGCCCCGATGGCGGCGGCGCTGGTCCAGATGGCGATCTCGCGCACACGCGAATATGCGGCCGACAAGGAAGGGGCTGCGATCTGCGGCAACCCTCTCTGGCTGGCCTCGGCGCTGCAGCGGATCGAGGCTGGCGCGCGTCGGGTCGAGAATGTCGCCGCCGAGCGCAATCCTGCGACCGCGCATATGTTCATCATCAACCCGCTGAGCGGGCACGGCGCGGATAACCTGTTCGCCACCCACCCCTCTACCGAGAACCGCGTTGCAGCGCTGCGGCAGATGGCGGGCGGTGCGGGTGCGCGTCGGGAACGCGCGGCCCCCGCGCCGGCTACGGGCGATTGGAGCGGTGCGCGCTCGATGCCGAAGGTGCGCCGGAAAGGCAAGAACGGACCTTGGTCATGACCAGCACGGGGCGACCAGCCCCGGGCCGCGCCCGACCCTCCCCCCGGGAGGGCGCATTGACGATGTCAGCGCAGGCGCATCCGACTTGCGGACTTGCAGGATAAACCGCCCGGCCACAGGCGACGCGCAGCGCCCACCCGAGGCTCGGGCGCGCCCCTTATCACCCCCCCAAAAAAAAGCCGGGGTCTCCCCCGGCCTTTCGAATCTCTCGGCACATCCGATCAGAAGTGGATCGCGCGCCCGTAAGCGTCGAGCACCGACTCGTGCATCATCTCCGACAGGGTCGGGTGCGGGAAGACGGTGTTCATCAGGTCTTCCTCGGTGGTCTCCAGCTGGCGCCCCACGACATAGCCCTGGATCAGTTCGGTCACTTCCGCGCCGACCATATGCGCGCCCAGCAATTCGCCGGTCTTCGCGTCAAACACGGTCTTCACCAGCCCCTCGCTCTCGCCCAAGGCAATCGCCTTGCCGTTGCCGATGAAGGGGAAGCGGCCAACCTTGATGTCGTAGCCCGCCTCTTTCGCCTTCGCTTCCGTCATGCCGACCGAGGCGACCTGAGGCTGGCAATAGGTGCAGCCCGCGATCGAGCCCGGCTTGACCGGATGGGCGTGCTTGCCCGCGATCAGTTCGGCCACCATCACGCCCTCATGGCTCGCCTTGTGCGCGAGCCACGGTGCGCCCGCGATATCGCCGATTGCATAGAGCCCGTCGACGCCGGTGCGGCAGTATTCATCGGTCACGACATGGGTGCGGTCGATCTTCACGCCCGCCTCTTCAAGGCCCAGATCCTCGACATTGCCGACGATACCGACTGCGGAGATCACGGTGTCGACTTCCAGCGTCTCGGTCTTGCCGCCCTTGTCGAGCGTGGCGATCACCTTGTCGGCCTTGCGGTCGAGCTTGGTTACCGTGGTCTTCTCGCGGATCGTCATGCCCTGTTTTTCGAACTGCTTCTTGGCGAATTTCGAGATTTCCTCGTCCTCGACGGGCAGCACGCGATCCATCACCTCGACGACCGTCGTCTCGGCGCCGAGCGTATTGAAGAAGCTGGCGAATTCGATACCGATCGCGCCCGAGCCGATGACCAGCAGTTTCTTCGGCTCATGCGGCGGATTGAGCGCGTGCTTGTAGGACCAGACGCGCTTGCCGTCGGCCTCGAGCCCCGGCAGGTTGCGCGCCCGCGCGCCGGTGGCCAGCACGATATTCTTGGCGGTCAACTCTTCGCTACCCTTGTCGGTTTTCACCGAAACCTTGCCCTTGCCGGCAAGTTTCGCGGTGCCCATCACGACATCGACCTTGTTCTTCTTGAGCAAGTGGCCGACGCCCGAAGCGAGCTGCTTGGCCACCCCGCGCGAGCGTTTCACCACAGCGTCGAGATCGTAGCCGAACTTCTCGGCGCTGAGACCGAAATCCTTCGCGCGCTCCATCAGGTGGAACACCTCGGCCGAGCGCAGAAGCGCCTTTGTGGGAATACAGCCCCAGTTCAGGCAGATGCCGCCCAGATGCTCGCGCTCCACGATCGCGACCTTGAGGCCCAGCTGTGCGCCCCGGATGGCGCTGACATAGCCCCCCGGCCCTGCCCCGATCACGATCATGTCGTAGGTTTTCGATGCCATGTCTTCCCTCCGGTCAGAAACTGGTTTGGCATTAAACTATTTTGCGGACAGCTTCAACTCATCCGCATCCGCAAGCGCCTTGCGGTAGCCGCCCTGCTCCATGAATGCCTGTTCCTCGGGCGTTGTCTCGCGATCTAGCGCGGAATTGCGCCAAGGGAAGCGCCCGAACCGTTCGATCACTGAACGATGTGCGAGCGCGTGGCGCAGGTTATCTTCCGAGCGCCAGCGCTCGGAGAACAGGGTCACCGCCCGGTCCTGATCGGCAAGCTCTTCGGAATGCATGAAAGGAAGGTAGAAGAATTGCTGCAGCGGCGGCCCGATCTGCAGGTCGAACCCTTCGGCGATGGCGCGATCGGCATGGCGCCGTGCCATCGGGTCGGTCTGGAAGGCGCGCGGATCGTCTCGGAACATGTTGCGCGGGAACTGGTCGAGTAGCAGCAGAAGCGCCAGCGCGCCCTGCGCGTTGCGCTCCCATTCGGTCAGCGCGCCTTGCGCGCCTACCTGCCAGAGCGGCGCGTAACGGCGCCGGATCGCGGCGTCGATCTGCTCGCTCGACTGGTACCAGTATTTCTCGCCGACCTCGATACGCCAGAAGCGTATAATCTCGTTGATGCGATCCATGGTGACGGCCCTCCCCTGCCGTGCCTGCCCCGCTGTCATCAGATCATGGTAGGGCAAGCGCAGAGGCAGGCAAAGGCCCTTGCATCAGGCGGCGGCATCCTCGTTCTTCGCGGCCTCGGTCTCGGCTTCCTCTTCGCTGGCCGCTTCGGCCTCCTCCTGCGCGACTTCCAGACGCGCCTCGACCGCCACCGCGGTCGCCGTCGGCGAGAGCAGCGTGTAGGAGCCGGTCTCGTCCACCGAAGGCGCTTCGCGGCGCGTCATCCGCCACACTGCATAGCCAGCGATCGCGGCGCAGAGCACACCGATATAGAGGAAGAACCCGCCCGGACCCATGACGCTCATCAGCCAGCCGGTCACCAGCGGCCCCGCCACCGCGCCAAGCCCGTTTACGAACATCAGCCCCGCAGAGGCGGCCGCCATGTCGGAGGAATCGAGATAGTCGTTGGTATAGGCGATCAAGAGCGAATAGAGCGGATTGGCCACACCGCCGATCAGCGTCGCTCCGATCAGCAGCACCCAGAAGGGTGGGTTGAGCGCGAAGATCGTGAACGTCACCACCGCGCCCGCGAGTGCCGCCCCCATGATCACGCGGCGCCGGTCCATTCGGTCCGAAGCCCAGCCGATCGGATATTGCAGCACGAGGCCGCCAACGTAGATCGCCGCCACGAAGGCCGAAATCTGCTTCACGTCGAGCCCTTCGGCGGTACCCCAGACCGAGGCCATGCCGAACATCGCCGAGATAATTCCACCCAGCAGGAAGAGCCCCACCATGCCCAGCGGCGAGGCTTCCCAGAGCCGCTTGAAGGTCATGCGCTGGATCGTCTCGAAGCTGGGCGCGGGCGAGGCTGCGAGCAGAATCGGCGTGAAGGACAGCGACACCAGAACCGAGGGGATCACGAAGAGGAGATACCCCGCCGGGTCGCCCACGTTCAGCAGCGCCTGCGCCGTGACGATGCCGAACATCTGCATGATCATGTAGAGCGACAGCGCCTGGCCGCGCGTCTCGTTGGTCGAGCCCGCGTTCAGCCAGCTTTCCGCCGTGATATAAACGCCCGAGAAGGAGAAGCCGATCAGCACGCGCATAGCGACCCAGGCAGGCCAGTTCGGGAAAGCCGCGTAGAGGATCAGCACCGCCGAGATCAGCGAGCCGAGCGCCGCGAAGACGCGGACGTGACCGACGCGCGCGATCATCTCGGGCACCATGCGCGACCCGAACAGGAAGCCCGCGAAATAGGCCGACATCACGAGCGACATGTAGAAGGTGTTGATGCCCTCGATCTTGCCGCGGATACCGAGCAGCGTGCCCTGCATCCCGTTGCCGACCATCAAGAGCATGATGCCCAGCAAAAGCGGCCATGTCTGGCGCAGCACTAACAGCATATCGGTCTCCCGGGGGCCTGAATTGGATTGCGTCGTCCCGCGGCATCTAGTCCGCGGCGACAACATTTCCAAGCCCTGAAAGCAACTCTAGGGAATTAGAAGCGACGCATCGCCGTAAGAGAAAAAACGGTAGCCCGTCTTAACCGCATGATCGTAAATTTTGCGTATGCGATCTTGCCCCATCAAGGCCGAGACGAGCATCAGCAGCGTCGATTTCGGCAGGTGGAAATTCGTCATCAGCGCGTCGGTGATGCGAAACTCGAAGCCGGGATATATGAAGATGTCTGTGGCATCGCGGAAGGGCACGATATGGCCTTTCGCGCCGCCCTCGGCGCGTGCGGCGCTCTCGATCAGGCGCAGCGCGGTGGTGCCGACGGGAATGACGCGGCCGCCTGCGGCCTTGGTCGCGTTGATCTCGGCCGCTGCCTGCTCGCTCACCTCGCCCCATTCGGAATGCATCTTGTGCGTGGTGACGTCCTCGACCTTCACCGGCAGGAAGGTGCCCGCGCCGACATGCAGCGTCACTTCGGTGAACTCCACGCCCTTGGCGGCCAGCGCCTCCAGCAACTCGCGGGTGAAATGGAGGCTGGCCGTGGGCGCCGCGACCGCGCCGGAATGGCGGGCGAAGACGGTCTGATAGTCGCGCTTGTCCTCGTCATCGGGGGCGCGCAGCGCCGCGATATAGGGCGGCAGCGGCATCGCTCCGGCCTCGGCCAGAGCCGCGTCGAAATCCTCGCCCGTGAGGTTGAAGCTGAGCCGCAGCTGGCCGTCCTCGATCGCCTCGACCTTGGCCGAAAGCGCGTCGGAGAAGACGATCTCCTCGCCCTCCTTCACCTTGCGCAAAGGCTTCGCCAGCGCGGACCATTCGCCGCCCGGTGCGGGCTCCAGAAGCGTCACCTCGACCTTCGCGACCACCTCGCCCTGGGCGCTCTGCCGGGTCCGTGTGCCCGCCAGCCGCGCCGGGATCACCTTGGTATTGTTGAGCACCAGCCGGTCGCCGGGGCGGAAGATGTCGACCAGATCGCGCACGTGGCGATCGTGAATTGTATCAGCTTGGGCTAACAACAATCGTGCCGCATCGCGCGGGCGCGCAGGTCGCGTCGCAATCAGCCCCTCGGGGAGCTCGAAATCAAAATCGTCTAGCTTCATCTTCAGCCTTATTCGCTCAGCACCTTGGGCGGCGCCGCCCGGAACAACTCACGCAATCCGCCGGGCGCCAGAACCGACAGCGGGTTGATCGAGACCTTCGGCGCGTCGGCGCTTCCGCGCAGCGAGTAGTTGAAGCCGAAGAGCCCTTCCCCCGCCTTCGAGATGACCTGACCGATCCCGTTCACGAGATAGAAAGGCGAGATCACGCCCTTCATGTTCAGCGTCTTCGATTGCGGGTAGTAGTTGCCCGTCATCGTCACCCCCATGGAGGCCCCTACGGCGGCGCCCCGTGTGACACTCACCCCGTTGGGCGTCAAGCGGAAGGCGCCATCGACGGAACTGAACAGGATGCCCTCGCCGCTAAGCTGTTCCAGCAGCCCCACGCCCGAGGCCGCCGACAGCAGCGAGGCCAGAACCGGCGCGTCCTTCACCCGCAAGTTCGCGACGGTGAGCTTGCCGTCATAGCTTTTCTGCCCAACCGGCGTCAGCACCAGCGTGCCCTGCCCGCCGCGCGCCTTGGTGAATATTCCGGTTGCCGCCAGCGCCTGTCCCGCATCTTGCGTTTGCGCCCGGACTGCGACGCGCCCGCCCGCGGCGGGGATCACCGTGCCGTCGATCGGCGCGCTGCCGTTCAACTGTCCCTGGAACCGGCCCGACAGACCGCCCCGCGTACTGAAATCGCCGCGAAACCCGGTGAGCGCGATGCCGTCCGTTATCTGCACCCGGTCGAGGGCTGCATTAATCGACGTGCTGCCCCCACCGCCTGCGCCGGCGCCGCCGCTGCCGCCCAGATCCGCCTGTGCGAGGTTCAGATCGCCGGAGGTGACATTCACCTTCGGCGGGCGCGCCTTGCCCTGGCCTATCAGATCGACGCTACCATCGAACCAGTTGCCGACACTGAGGCTCGAGAACCGCGCCCGGTTCAGCCCGCCGCCCTTGTTCAGCGTGATCCCGCCCTGCGCCTTCAGCCCCGCCGCGCTCAGCGACAAGCTGTCGATCTCGGGTGGCGCGCCGAGCGTGCCGGAAATCTTCAGATCGCCCGCGCTGCCCGCAGGTTTGCTCCACCCGATTTCCGGGATCGACAACCGAACCCCCTGCAGCGCACTGGTGAAGGTGAAGGCGGTCGGCTGATCCTTGCGCAGATCGAGCGCGATACGACCTTTGCCCGCGCCACCCACCATACCGTTCGGCAAGGCAATCCCAAGACGATCCAGCCCGTCGGCGCTTACATCGACCGTGCCCGCAACCTCCGAGCGGCCCTTGTGCTCCGGCCCGAATTTCTGCGTCCAGGCTGCATCGAACCCGACACCGGACAGTGTCCCCTTGCCGGAAATCGTCATCCCCTTGGGATCGGCCTTCAGCGTCAGCAAATCGGCGCGCAGCGTCCGGTTGGGCACCAGCGTGTCGGTCTTCACCTCGGTCAGCCGGGCGGTGACATCGAAACCGATCTCGTCCTGCGGCACCTTGGGTTTAAGCGGTAGCCGGATTACCGAACGCGCCTCGGCCCAACCCTGCGCGATATCGGTGCTCATGCCTGCCTTGCTGAGAAACTCGAAAGGCGGCTGATCGAGCAGCGACAGCGCCGCCGGGATCGGCGAGCGGGTCATCAGCGTGACCTCCGCCGGGGCTGGTTTGATGCGGATATCGGGCACGATGAGCGACGAGCCCGTCACCTCGATCCGGCCGCCCGACGGCGCGGTCACATGCCCCTCCTCGACCTTGAGCGCCTGACGCGTGTCGATGATCGTGGCGAAGCCTCGGCCCTGCTGAACGGGCGGCAAGGTGTTGATGATCCGCACATCCGCACCCCGGAACTCGTAGCCAAGCGCCAGTTTCGGCTGCGCCCCCGGCACCAGCCGTAGCGCGACGCGGGCATTGCGCAGTTGGCCGGTGGTCACGTTCTTCTCGAGCCATTCGCGGGTCTTCGGCACCACCGCCGGCGGCCAGAGCGCGAGCAGCTTGGTCTGGTCGATCTGGTCGATCCCGGCATCGAGCGCGACTTTCCAACCGTCCTTCTCGGCGCTAACCTTGCCGCGCGCCGAAATCGTTGTGTCGCCCTGATCGTTCAGCTCCAGCTGCCCGATATCGACGCGGAACGGATCAAGGTTGAGCCGGAAGTCGACCGCGCCTTGCGCGAATTGCACGGGGCTCTCGAACAGACCCGCGGGGTCGAGCTGCAGATCGGAAATCGCGATTTGGCCGAGGATCTCCTTCGGCACGCCGCCCTCGAGATCGTGCAGATAGGTGTGGCCTGCCGCCCGCAGCCGCAATGCCCTGCTGTTGAGCGAAAGCGTCGAGACCTCGACGCGCTGCCGCTTCGGGTCATAGCTGAGATAGAGCTTGCCGTTCTCGATCGGGATCGGCTTCACGCCCTCGTTGGGCCGGATCGCGCCGCGCCCGATCTCGAGCATCGCGTTCATCCCGGTCAGTTCGCCCTTGTCGTTCAGCCCGGAGCGCAGCGCCCCCGAGATCGGCGCATCGAGCACGCCGAGCGCCGCGAGCGCCGGCGCCTGCACCGCGAGATCGCGCGCCGGAAGCGCGGTCACGGCAGCCCCGAAACTCGCTTCGCGGCTGGCCTTCTGCGTGGTCATCGACAGCGCGACCTGCGCCGGCTTCGCCCGACCACTACCCAGATCGAACCCAAGCGCGACAGAGATTTCGCTATCGCTCTGCGTCAGTTTGAACCTGCCGTCGCTGACCTTCCAGAGCCGGTCGAGACGCTCGTCCATCAGCCGGAGTTGCAAGTCTTCGGCGCTGATCTGCTGCAGGTTGGACAGCGCTGGAACCTCGAGCGTTTTTTCAAAGGTCTCAATGAGATCGGAGGCATTGTTCAGGTCGATATTGGCGAAGCGATTGCCGCCGCCGAAATCGAGATCGAGCTTGCCATCGGGCAGGCGATGCAGCGAAAGGCTCGCCCCGCGCAGCCGGAACGAACGCGGCTCCACCCGCCCGCGCAGCAGCGGCTCCGCCCAGAGCGTCATGCGCAGCTCGGGCAACACCGCGATCGGCAGGCCCGAAGGCCGCTCGAGCCGCACCGTGTTCAGCCGGATCCGGGGCCGGATTCCGTCATCGATATAGAGATCGATCCCGCCGGATAGCCGAACCCGCATCTGCCCCTGCAACGCGTCATTGGCGCGTGTCTCGATGCGGGAAACAACCCATTGCGGTACGGCGACCGCGCGATGCGTGATGACGAGAAAGGCCCCGGCGGCCACGATTCCGAGAAACAGGAAGCTGAGAACCAGCAAGAGCCCGGTGCGCGCCCTGCGGCCGCGACCTGCCGACGTTTCCGCCCCGGTGGCGACCGTCTCGGCATCGCCCGTCGACGCTTTGCCCGCCCTATCGGGCGTGCCAGACGTTTCGCGGCTATCGGGACGCTCTCTCTCCATACCGTTCGTCTTGCGCCCGTTGGCTCGGGGCCGTTTCTCCCTCGGAAGCGGCGCGTGCCGACCCCGTCTCATCTGCCGGGCCCACCGCGCGCGGTCTTGCCCGGGTCTCCTGCCTCGTGGTTAAGTCTCGCGCAAGCGGGCGTGGAAAGTAAGCCCCGAACTTGCAAGGAGGTTCCCCAATGATCGAGACAGGCGAAAAAGCGCCGGACTTCACTCTGCCCGCCACGGGTGGCAAAAGCTTCGAAACACTCGGAAATCCGATCACGGAGGAGGGTAACCTGACGCTGTCGGCCTTCGCCGGCCGTCCGGTCGTGCTGTATTTCTACCCCAAGGACAACACGCCCGGCTGCACCACCGAGGCGCTCGATTTCACCCGGCTCGCCCCGGATTTCGCCGCCGCAGGCGCGGTCGTTGTCGGCATCTCCAAGGACAGCCTGAAGAAGCACGAGAATTTCTGCGCCAAGCATGACCTGGGCATATATCTGGCCTCCGACGATGATGCGGAAACCTGCGAAGCTTACGGTGTCTGGGCCGAAAAATCGATGTATGGCAAGACCTTCTGGGGCATTGTTCGCGCGACCTTCCTGATCGACGCAGACGGCAAGGTGGCGAAGGTCTGGCCGAAGGTGAAGGTCAAAGGCCACGCAGAAGAGGTGCTCGGCGCCGTCCGAGACCTCGGCTGATCGAACCCCGAAAAGGCGCTTTCCCGGGCGTCCACCCTCGCGACGCGGCGCCTGTCGCACGGCGACCGCCAGCGGCAAGCGCGGATCACACCAACGTGACGCCCGCATGACCTGCAGGACCTAAACCGCCGGAAAACCCCGTCTTTTGGGCAAGAAACCGCTCATACCGCGCGCGCGAGGGAACCGTGACCGAATGTGCCCGGGAAAGAGGTTGCCCGGACCTGCCCCCCTTGGTAATCCCTTTGGCCAAGGGCGGAGGACTTATCCACAAGCAGGACGGGTGCACCGCCGCGAGCGACGCGCGGCCCCTTCGTGGTCGCCCTTGATCCGAAACAAACACAGGACCGACCGGCTTGCCTAGACGCATTCTCGACCGCCTGAACACCCGTCTCGAGCGCATCCTGCCCGAACAGCGGCTGTTTCTGAAATCAGACAGCGCCACGCGGTTCGTCCGACTGCGCCCCCTCACGCAGGCGAGCGTCTTGGCGATTGGCGCTGGCGTATTCGTGTGGTCGATGGTCGCGACCTCGATGCTCTTCATCGACGGGATTTCCTCTGGCGGGGCCGCGCAGAACGACAAGGTTGCGAAAATCGCTTTCGAGCGACGCCTCGACGCGCTCTCGCAAGAGCGCGACGCCCGCGCGGCCGAAGCTCTCGCCGCTCAAGACCGCTTCCAGACCGCCCTCGAGCAGGTCTCGAAGATGCAATCCACGCTGCTCGCCTCGGAAGAGCGCAAGCGCGAGCTGGAAACCGGGATCGGCGTGATTCAGGCGACTCTGCGCCGCACCATGGAAGAGCGCGACAACGCCCGCCTCGCACTCGCCAAGGCCGAGGGCAAAGGCCCCGATGCCGGCCCCACCCCGGCAGCCCGCGCGGAGGACATGGCGAAAACGGTCGACATGCTGACCAGCGCACTCGGAGAGACAGCCAAGGAACGCGACACAGCGAATGCCGACGCCAAGACCGCGCAGCTGCAGATGGACAAGATCGCGCTGCAGAAGCGGCTTCTCGAACAGCGCAACGACGAGATCTTCACCACGCTCGAAGGCGCCGTGAAAATCTCGATGGAGCCGCTCGACAAGGTGTTCAAGCAGGCCGGCATGGACCCCGATCACGTCCTCAAGGAGATCAAGCGCGGCTATTCGGGCACCGGCGGGCCGCTCTCGCCGATCTCGCTCTCGACCAAGGGCACAGCCGATCTCGACGGCGACACCGCCCGCGCCGAGAACATCCTGCGCAAGCTCGACGAGATGAACATGTATCGCATCGCCGTCGACAAGCTGCCGCTCTCGATGCCCGTGAAGGCGCATTTCCGGTTCTCCTCGCCCTTCGGTTGGCGCTGGGGCCGGATGCATGAGGGCGTCGATATGGCGGCTCCGATCGGCACCAAGGTCTACGCGCCCGCCGATGGCGTCGTGATCGCGGCCGAGCACGAGCGCGGCTACGGCAACATCATCAAGATCCGCCACGACTTCGGCATCACCACCCGCTACGGTCACCTGAACAAATTCCACGTGAAAGTCGGGCAAAAGGTGTCGCAAGGCGAGTGGATTGCTGATATGGGCAATACCGGACACTCCACGGGACCGCATCTGCACTACGAGGTCCGGCTCGGAGGCAAGCCAATTAACCCGATGACCTTCATCAAGGCTGGTAAGAATGTTTTCTAAATCGAAAATCCATGAACCGGGCCCCAAGGCCGACGGCGACAAGCCCAAATCCGCTGAAAGCGCGACCGCTCCGAGCCGCCCCACGTCCAGCTCGAGCGACTACACGCCGAGCTCCGCGCCGCGCTCCAAGCCCGCGCCCTCGGTTCTCTCCTCGGACCTGACCATCACCGGCAACGTCAAGACGACCGGCGACATCCAGATCGAAGGCACCGTCGAAGGCGACATCCGCGCCCACCTGCTGACCGTCGGCGAAAGCGCCACGATCAAGGGTGAGATCATGGCAGACGACGTCGTGGTCAATGGCCGCGTCGTGGGCCGTGTGCGCGGCCTGAAGGTGCGCCTGACCTCGACCGCACGCGTCGAAGGCGACATCATTCACAAAACCATCGCGATCGAGAGCGGCGCGCATTTCGAAGGCTCGGTGCAGCGTCAGGACGACCCGCTGCAGACCGGTCAGGGCACGCCGAAGCTCGCGCCGCCGGCCTCCGAGGCTGCTGCAGCCGCTGCGGCTCCGACGGGTTCCGAACAGAAATAAAATCAGGCGATAGCCAGAGCAGGAGGGGCGGCCGATCGGGTCGCCCTTTTATTTTGCGCCGGTGCCATTTCCGAGCGGGCAGCAGGGGCGCTGCCCCTCTTCGCATTCGCGAATTCACCCCGGGATATTTGCGCAAAGCCGAAAGAATATCCAGTTTTCTCGCCCTGGCGGAAATATCCCGGGGCGCGCGCGCAGCGCGGGGGCAGAGCCCCCTAGAGCGACCCCACAGAAAAGCGCGCCGCGTGGGGATGCCACGGGCGCGCCTAGTTGGAATGGCGGGACATCGGGCCGGAAGCAGCCCCTGCCCCGCTCGGGTTATTTCACGACCGTCTCCGGTCCCATCGCCATCGTCGGCAGCCATGTCGACAGGAACGGCACGTAGGTGACCAGGATCAGGAAGACGAAGAGCACGGCGAGGAAGGGCGCGGCCGCCTTCACGACCCGCATGATCGGCATTCCTGCCACGCCTGAGGTTACGAAAAGGTTCAGACCCACCGGCGGCGTGATCATCCCGATCTCCATGTTCACAACCATGATGATGCCGAGATGGATCGGATCGACGCCCAGCTCCATCGCGATCGGGAAGACCAGCGGGGCGACGATCAGGATGAGGCCTGAAGGCTCCATGAACTGACCGCCGATCAGCAGGATGACGTTGACGATCACGAGGAACATGATCTTGCCGAGACCTGCGCCGAGGAGCGCCTCGGTGATCTTCTGCGGAATTTGCTCGTCGGTCAGGACGTGCTTGAGGATCAGCGCGTTGGCGATGATGAACATCAGTGTGATTGTCAGCTTGCCCGCTTCGAACAGCGTATCGCGCGTGCCCTTGTGCCAAATGGCGGTGATCAGTGCCTGCGGCTTCTTCAGAAGTGAGGTTTTTCGCTCGCCCTCGTCGAGCGGGCCCATGTCGCGATAGATGAAGTTCGCGACGAACCATGCATAGACGGCGGCGACGGCAGCGGCCTCGGTGGGGGTGAAGATACCACCCGTGATGCCGGGGATACCGTAGAGACCCACCATGATGATCGCGATCAGCATCAGGCCCCAGAACGCGTCGACGAAGCTTGCAGCGACTTCGCCCCAGCCCTGCCACTCGCCTTTCGGCAGGTTGCGCTTGATCGCGAAGAACAGGATCGTGGCCATCAGCATCACGCCCGCCAGCAGGCCCGGAATGACGCCCGCAAGGAACATCCGCCCCACCGACACGTCGGTCGCCGAAGCATAGACGACCATCACGATCGACGGCGGGATCAGGATGCCGAGCGTGCCGGCGTTACAAATAACGCCAGCGGCGAAATCCTTGGAGTAGCCCACCTGACGCATCGCCGCGATGACGATGGAGCCGATGGCGACCACGGTTGCGGGCGACGAGCCCGAGAGCGCCGCGAACAGCATACAGGCGAATACGCCCGCGATGGCCAGTCCGCCCGGCAGGTGCCCTACCACGGCGATGGCGAAGCGGATGATCCGTTGCGCCACCCCCCCGGTCGACATGAAGCTCGAGGCAAGGATGAAGAACGGAATCGCCAGCAGCGTCGCGTGATTGTCCATCGCGTCGTAGAGCGACTGCGCGATGGAGGCGAGCGAGGCGTCCGAAAAGATCAGCAGGAACAGCGTCGAGGCCAGGCCAAGAGAGACCGCGATCGGCACGCCGATCAGCATGAAGCCGATCACCATCACGAAAAGGAACAGAATATCCATGCCTCAGTCACCCTTGTTGAAATGGGCCACGTCGGCCACTTGGTCTTCGGCTTCGTGGCTCACGATCAGCGCCGCACGCGTGCCCGTGGCGACCCCGATCGCCGCCTGTACGAAGCGGATCAGCAAAAGCGTCACGCCGATCGGCAGGATCAGATAGGGGATGAAACGCGGCAACTTGTCATAGGCCTCGCCCATGTTGAACCGGTCGCCGAGCCAGACGGCGAGCCAATCCGCGATCGGTACCTGGTCGGTCTCGTAGAAGGCGCGGTCGCGCGTCTCCTGGAAGCCGGTCGGGAACCAGCGCCCCGAGGTCTGCTCGAACCCGGCGAACGGCGCCCAGTAATCCCAAGCCCCTTTCAGCAGCAGGACCGCGTAGAGAATGCACAAGCCCGCCGCGACGAGGCTCATGGCCTTGCGCGGTCCGGGGCGCAGCATGTTGATAATTGCATCGACACCCAGATGCGCGGTCACTTTCACCGCATAGCTCATGCCCAGAAGTACCAGCCAGGCAAACAGGATCAGCGTCGTTTCCAGCCCCCAGATCAGCGAGGAGTTGAAGACGTAGCGCAGTACGACATTGACGAAGGTGATCACCGTCATGACGCCGAGGATCAACGCGATCAGCGTCTCCTCGAGGTTGTGGATCGCCCGCGAAAACCCGTTACGCGGCTCATAGCGCTGGCTCATGGCTCACTCCGGTCTGAGGTCGAGAGGTGAAAGTGGCGCGCGCGGGTGATGTGGGGGCCGCGCGCGCCGTGAGATCGGGCGACGGGTGGGGTCCGTCGCCCGTCCGTTCCGGATCAGTGCTTGGCGTTGATCGCCTGCGCTGCGTCGATGTTTTCCTGACCGACGTCATCCTTGAACTGGTCCCAGACCGGTTTCATCGCATCGACCCATTGCTGGCGCTGCTCGGGCGTCAGTTCGCGGATCGTCGCACCGGCATCGAGGATCGCCTGACGGTTCTCTTCGTTGACCTGGTTCACGGCGGCGTTGCGCTCCTGCGTGACCTCGTCGAGGATCGACTTGATCTGGTCACGCATCGCCGGATCGAGGCTGTCCCACCAGTCGACCGAGGTCACGACCATGTAGTCGAGCAGGCCGTGGTTGGTTTCGGTGATGCCGTCCTGCACTTCGTAGAACTTCTGGCCGTAGATGTTCGACCAGGTGTTTTCCTGCCCGTCGACCACGCCGGTCTGCAGCGCGCCATAGACTTCCGAGAAGGCCATCGGCTGCGGCGACGCCCCCAGCGCTTCCATCTGCGCGATCAGCACGTCGGAGGGCTGCACGCGGAACTTCAGACCCTTGGCGTCGCCCGGCACCAGCAGCGGCTTGTTGGCCGAGAACTGCTTGAGGCCGTTATGCCAGAAATCGAGGCCCAGCAGACCGCGACGCACCATCGCCTCTTTCATCGACTGGCCGACTTCGGAATTCTGGAATTCGTCCACGGCTTCCATGTTTTTGAACATGAAGGGCAGATCGAAGATGCGGTATTTCTTGGTGAAGGTCTCGAATTTCGACAGCGAGGGCGCAGCCATCTGCACGTCGCCCTGCAGCATCGCTTCCAGCACCTGATCATCGTTGTAGAGGGTGGAGTTCGGGTAGACTTCGACGCAGGCCTTGCCGTCCATCTCTTCGTTCACGCGCTTGGCGAACAGCGCCGCCGCGATCCCTTTCGGGTGCTTGTCGGTATTGGTGACGTGGCTGAACTTGATGACCATTTCGCCTTCGTCGCAGCCCGTCGGATCGGCCATTGCGACCGAGGCCGAAGCCATGAGGGCGAGCGCCGAAACGGCGGCGGTAAATTTCTTCATAATGTCCTCCCGGTATTCATGTCACGCCGGTCCTCCCCGGCATCGGGGCAAGCAGAAAGGCGCCGAGAGATCCGATCAACTGTTTCGTGAAGCTCTTGTGACAAGGCCGATTAACCAATCTAAGTCAAAGCCTTACGAGAAAGCCCCGATCCCGCGCCGACGAGGGGTGTGCGAAATCCCGCACAGATACAGGCGGCTGCGTGCGAATCCTCGCCCGCCCCTAGTCGCGGTAATCGTCGGGCCGCAGCCCATGGCGTGCGAGCTTGTCGTAGAAGGTCTTGCGCGGCAGCTTCAGCGCGGCCGCCGCCTCGGTCGCGTTGCCGCCCGCGCGGGTCAGCGCCTCGGCCAGCAGCGACTTCTCGACCGCCGCCATCCGCTCGGACAGGCCCAGCTCCGCCGGCGGCTCGCCCGCCTCCAGCCCCATCGCGAAGCGCATCGCCTCGGACATAAGTGCGCGGGCATTGCCGGGCCAGTCGCGGGCCATCAGCTGTGCGGTCATCTCGGCCGGGATTTCGGGCGCGCGCAGGTTGGCCTGTTCGCAGGCGGTGGCGACATAGTGGCGAAACAGCGCGGGAATGTCCTCGGGGCGTTCCGACAGCGAGGGGATACGCACCTTCAACGCCTCCAGCCGCCAGTAGAGATCGGGGTGGAAGCGCCCTGCCCGCGCCTCGCCTGGCAGGTCGCGATAGGTGCCCGCGATAAGGCGCGTGGCAGGCCGGGTCTCCAAGAGCTCGATCAGCGCGAATTGCGCCGGGCGCGGCAGGTCGGCCACCTCGTCTAGGTAAAGCGTGCCGCCCTCGGCCTGCGCGAAACCGGCCTCCAGCGCCTCCACGTCGAGGCCCGCCGCGGCGAGTTTAACGAAGGGACGGCGCGCATTGGTAGAGAGCAGATGGATCACCTCGGCGAGCTTGGAATTGCCCGCACCCGGCGCGCCGGTGATCAGCACCTCGGCGCCCGAGCGCGCCGCGCGACGGGCCGCTTCGCGCAGGCCCTCCGCCACCGGAGAGTCGCCAACCAGCATCCGTGCCGCGGCATCGCCACGCTTGCCGGCGGCCCGCGAGAACCGCGCTTCCATCACGCGCGCGCGCGTTTCCAGCGCCTTCTCGACAACGGCCAGCAAGTCTTTCCCTGCGCAAGGCTTTTCCAGAAAGTCGAACGCGCCCGCTGCCATCGCGCGCACTGCCATCGGCACATCGGCCTCGCCGGTCAGCAGGACGACGGGCAGCTCCGCATCGGCCTTCTGCACGAGGTCCAGCAGCGCGAACCCGTCCTTCCCGGGCATCCGGATATCGGTGACCACGATCCCCTCGAACTCGGTCGAGATATGGTCCTTCGCTTCGATATAGCTCCCTGCGAGCGTCGGCTTCAGCCCAGCCAGTTCCAGCGTCTGGCCTAGCGCCTCGCGCACCGCGCGGTCGTCATCGACAAAGAGAACCCGGCGCATCATGTCTCCACCTCGATTGGTCTGGGTTGGCTCGCAGCTTCGCGCAGATCGATGGTGAAACGCGCGCCGCCGCCGGGCACATTCTCGCCGCGCAGGTTGCCTCCGAACCCTTGCACAAGCCCGTAAGAGATCGAAAGGCCGAGGCCAAGCCCCTCTGCCGATCCCGCCTCCTTGGTCGAGTAGAACGGATCGAAGATACGCTCGGGGTCGCGGATGCCCGGTCCGGTGTCGCGCAGGCTGAGGCGGATCATGCCATCCGCGCGCGCCATGCGGATCGTCAGGCGACGCTCGGGCTGGCCCTCCATCGCCTCGATCGCGTTCGAGATCAGGTTGATGACGACCTGGCTGAGCCGCACCTCGCCACCCATGACGATCGCGGGGAAATCAGGACGCTGCCAGTCGACGGTGACGCCCGCGCGCTTCAGCCGTTCGTCGAGCATCTCGAGCGCGCTTTCCACCACCGCCGCGAGACCGACGCGGGTCGCGGGCTCGCTCTCCTGCCGCGCAAAGGCGCGCAGGTTGCGGATGATGCGCGCCATACGGTGCGCCATCGCCCCGATCTTGCCTAGCGTTTCGCCCGCCTCTTCTGTCCGACCGCGATCGAGCAGCAATTCAGCATTCTCTGCATAAGACGAGATCGCCATCAGCGGCTGGTTCAGCTCGTGACTGATCCCCGCCGACATCTGCCCCAGCGCCGAAAGCTTGCCCGCCTGCACCAGCTCGGCCTGCGTGCGGCGCAATTCCTCGTTCGCGGTCGACAGCTCCGCCGTGCGCTCCGCCACGCGAACCTCAAGCGCGGCATTTGCCTCTGCCAACGCGCGCCTGCGCTCCCACAATGCGAAGATCACCGCCCCCACGGCCAGAAACCCGGCCGCCGTCGAGAGCGCGGCAAGCCGCGCCGCGCGCAGCACCGGATCGGCGGCGGCGAGCGCGTGACCCTCCATCTGGATCACCGGCAATTCGCGCGACACATCCAGCGCGGGACCGGCGAGCGAGCCATCCCCCGACACCAGACGATGGCCCGCCAGATTGCGTTCGCGCAAGTGAAGCACCCCGGCGAGCGAGCCCGCCGGATAGGTCGCGGGATCGGGGCGTGCGCCCGGTTCGGACTGCAGCACCAGATCGGTCCGATTGGTCAGGAAGCTCACCCCGTCGGCATCGGTAAACCAGACGGGCACCGGGTTGCCGCGCCCCTCGGCCTCGACATCCTCGGCATTCAGCCGCAGCAGCACGATCCCCGAGACGCGGCCGCCAGAGGCGAAGACAGGGGCGGCGAAGACGAACAGCCGGTCGCCGGTATCGGGATCGACGAAATGTTCTGACCCAGTCGCGCCTTGCGCGGCGCGGGCCAGCGCCCGGTTCATCGTGACCCGATCGGGACTGTCCGCAGGGCCCGCGAGCACCGTGCCTCCCGGCGCGATCAGCCAGATGTCGCGCGCGCCCGCGTGGTCGGCCAAGCGCTGCAAGGTCAGGCTCACCGCGTCATCGCGCCACGTGCCGACCGCCTTGCCCCCTTCGGCAAAACGCCCCGCCAGCGCGACCACGTCGGGATGATCGGCGGCCAGAACGGCCACTTCGCGAAACTGCAGAAGGGCCGCCACCAGACGATCCGAGGCCAGCCGCAGGTCGGACTGCCCCTGCGCCTCGATCCGCGCCAGACCCTCGCGCGCCGAGACCCGCCACACCCCGATCGAGGCGGCGAGCGTCAGCGCGATCCAGATGAGCAATATGGCGACACGGCCCAGCATCAGCACTCTCCCGCCCTTTCCTTGCGACCAACGGCGCGGCAATGCAAGGCGGCGTGTTCGCTTGGTCTTGCATCGCGCGGCGCCTTCTGCCCAATCTGGCCTCCGACCAAACGGAGCGCCGATGCAGACCCTTTCCCAATCCCCGCTCGACCCAGATTTCGTGCAGAACCCTTACCCGTTCTATGACCGCGTGCGTCAAGGCGCGCCTCTCGTTCAATGGCCCGAATACGGGTTTCACGTGACTGCGCGCGCCGCGATCGTCGGCGCGGCGCTGCGGGACCGGCGGTTGGGGCGCGAAGCCCCGCCAGAACACGCGGTGGAGGTTCCGAAGCATCTCGAGCCCTTCTATGCGATCGAACGTCATTCGATGCTGGAGTTGGAGGCGCCGACCCACACCCGCCTGCGCAAGCTGGTGACGAAGGCCTTCACCCCGCGCCGGATCGCAGGCATGGAGGACGAGATCGCGACACTCTGCCACCGGCTGGTCGACGAACTGCCCGAGGGCGGCTGCGACCTGCTGGAGCATTTCGCGAAACCCCTTCCGGTGATCGTGATTGCTCGGCTTCTGGGCGTGCCGGAGAAGGATGCCGACAAGCTTCTGGCATGGTCGAACGCCATGGTGCAGATGTATCAGGCCCGCCGCGACATCAGCCTCGAAGAAGACGCGGCGCGGGCCTCAGCGGAATTCGCGGAGTATCTCGGGGATCTGATCGAGACCCGCCGCAAAGCGCCCGGCGACGATCTGATCTCGGAACTGATCGCGGTCGAGGAGGAAGGCGTTCACCTGAGCCGCGACGAGCTGATTTCCACCGTGATCCTGCTCCTGAACGCGGGTCACGAGGCGACCGTCCACCAGATCGGCAACAGCGTGAAGACCCTCGTCGAGCAGACCGTCGCGCCGCATTGGCTGGAGTCAGAGCGGATCGACGGCACGGTAGAGGAACTTCTGCGTTTCGATCCGCCGCTGCACTTGTTCACGCGATGGCTCTACGAGGACATGGAGTTTCAGGGGCAAATGCTGCGGAAAGGCGAACGGATCGGGCTGCTACTCGCCGGTGCGAACCGCGACCCGTCGGCTTGGGACGATCCGAGCGCCTTCGACCCGTCCCGCGCGGTACGCATCAATTTCAGTTTCGGCGCGGGGGCGCATTTCTGCATCGGCGCGCCGCTGGCCCGGCTGGAGTTGAAACTCGCGCTGCCGATTCTGATGGAGCGGCTACAGGGGCTCGATCTGCCGCGCCGCCCCTATTACGCCGATCTCTACCATTTCCACGGGCTGGAGAAGCTGGAGACCACCTACACCAAGCGCTGATCGCTCACAGCGGCAGTGCGGTGGTGGATTTCAGCTCTTCCATCGACAGAAGCGCCGTGACGTTGTGAATTTTCACTTCCGAGATCAGCGCCTGATAGAAGCGGTCATAGGCGCGCGCATTCTCGACCCGCACTTTCAGGATGTAGTCGATATCGCCGGCAAGGCGGTGCGCTTCCATCACCTCGGGGCGCGCGCGCAGGGTGGCGAGGAACTTGTCCTGCCATTCGGCCTCGTGCTCGGACGTTCGGATCAGCACGAAGAAGCAGGCGTCGAACCCAAGCGCCTCGGGATCGAGGATCGCGGTCTGCTTTCCGATCACCCCCGCCGTGCGCAATTTGCGAATCCGGTTCCAGACCGGGGTCTTGGAAGAGCCTGTTTTCCGCGCGATTTCGTCGAGCGACTGGCTCGCATCGTCCTGTAGCTCCGCGAGGATTTTCCGATCCAGCTCGTCGATCTGCACCGCCATTCCGATTTCCCTCCGATAGAAAGAAGATTGTTACTCCCATCAAATCCTTAAGGAACAAATGTCCTTATTGGCAAGGGCATATAGCCAAAAACGAGAACATTTTCCTATATTAACGCTCAAGACGCAGACGAGGAGCGTGACATGGAAACTCTCGAAACTCAGACCCAGGTGACCCTTGCCGGCGCAGGTCCGGGCGACCCGGACCTGCTGACCGTGGCGGTGCTGCGCGAGATGACGTGCGCCGATGTCATCCTGCACGACACGCTGGTGAGCGCCGAGGTGCTCGCACTTGCAGGTCCGCAGGCGACGTTGATCGAGACCGGCAAGACCGGTTTCGGCCCCTCGATGAAGCAAAGCGACATCTCGAACCTGATCGTCCGCCTCGCGCGCGAGGGTCAGCGGGTGCTCCGCCTGAAATCCGGCGATCCGGGTGTGTTCGGGCGGCTGGGCGAAGAGTTGGACGCGCTCGACGCGGCCGGAATCGCCTATCGCGTGCTGCCGGGCATCACCGCCGCTTCCGCCGCCGCCGCATCGCTCGGCCAGAGCCTGACCGAACGCGGCCGCAATCGCGAGCTGCGCCTGCTCACCGGCCATGACGCCGACGGGCTCGCCGAACAGGATTGGACGGCGCTCGCTCGTCCCGGCGCGGTCGCGGCGATCTACATGGGCAAGCGCGCGGCCCGCTACGTGCAAGGGCGCCTGATGATGCATGGCGCCTCCCCCGCGACCCCGGCCTGCGTGGTCGAGAACGCTTCGCGCGCCGATCAGGTGATCCGCCCCGCGACGCTCGCCACCCTGCCCACCGTTACCGCCGAGGCCAAGGGCCCCGCCGTGATCCTGCTGGGCCTCGCCCCGCGCGACGCCCGCATCGCCCTGAAGGAGGTCGCGCTATGAGCAAGAAATTCATCCCCGGCGTGATCAGCGCCAACGATCTGCGCGAAGGCCATGTCGTGTACATGAACGACGCGGGCCAATGGGTTCTGCGCCTGAGCGACGCCGCTTTCCTCGACGATCCGGTGATTGCCGAGATGTGGCTCGATCTGGCCAATGCGCAGCCCGACAAAGTCGTCGGCGCCTATCTCGCGCCCGCCACGCTTGGCCCGAATGGCCCCGAGCCCGCGCATTTCCGCGAGGCCTTCCGCGCCTCCGGCCCTTCCATTGAGCTACCCGGGAGCTGATCCATGTTCCAACCCAGCGATTTCGACCGCGCCGCCGTCCGCGCGCGCGCCGAGCAGTTTCGCCATCAGGTCGCGCGCCGCCTCGACGGCAGCCTGACCGAAGACGAGTTCAAGCCGCTGCGCCTGATGAACGGGCTCTATCTTCAGCTGCACGCCTACATGCTGCGCGTGGCGATCCCCTATGGCACGATCAACGCGCGGCAAATGCGCCAGCTCGCCAAGATCGCAGATGTCTGGGATCGCGGCTATGGGCATTTCACGACGCGCCAGAACATCCAGTTCAACTGGCCGAAGCTGGTCGATGTGCCGGACATGATCGACGCGCTGGCCGATGTCGGCATGCACGCGATCCAGACCTCGGGCAACGCGATCCGCAACACGACGACGGACGCCTTCGCGGGCGCCGCCGCCGACGAGATCGCCGATCCGCGCCCCTATGCAGAGTTGATCCGTCAATGGTCCACCGACCATCCGGAATTCCAGTTCCTGCCGCGCAAGTTCAAGATCGCGATCAATGGCGCGCGCGCCGACCGCGCCGCGATCCGCGGCCACGATGTCGGCCTGCAACTGGTCGAGCGCGATGGCGAGATCGGTTTCCAGGTCTTCGTGGGCGGCGGTCTGGGCCGCACCCCGATGATCGCGAAGGAACTGCGCAGCTTCCTGCCAGTGGCCGATCTGCTGCCCTATCTGGAGTCGATCGTAGCGGCCTGGAACCTCGCAGGCCGGCGCGACAACAAGTATAAGGCACGCATCAAGATCACCGTGCACGAGCTTGGAATCGAGACGTTTTCCGAGATGGTCGAGGCCGAATTCCCGGCCCGCCGCGCGGCGTTCAAGGGCGCAGATCAGGCGATCCTCGCCGATCTCAAGGCGCAATTCGCGCCGCCCGTTTTGCCTGCGCGGGAGAGCAAGAGCTTCGAAGCCGCGCTCAATGTCGATGCGCTACTGCGCGACTGGGCCGCACGCTCGGTCTCGCCCCACCACAACCCCGATTACGGAGTCGTCACGGTCAGCCTGAAGGATCACGGCGCGCCTCCGGGCGATGCCACCTCGGACCAGATGCGCCTGTTGGCGGAGCTTGCCGAACGCTACGGCCAGTCGGAGCTGCGCATCAGCCACGAGCAGAACGTGATCCTGCCGCATATCGCGAAGGCTGATCTGCCCGCGCTGTTCGAGGCCCTGCGCAAGGGCGGCCTCGCTACTGCGAATATCGGCCTGACCTCGGATATCATCGCCTGCCCCGGCATGGATTACTGCGCGCTGGCCACGGCCCGCTCGATCCCGCTGGCACAGCAGATTGCGACCCATTTCCGCGACCTCGGGCTGGAGCAGGAGATCGGTGCGCTCAAGATCAAGATTTCGGGCTGCATCAACGCCTGCGGTCACCACCATCTGGGCCATATCGGCATCCTCGGTCTCGACCGCGCGGGCGTGGAGAACTACCAGATCACGCTTGGCGGCGACGCGACCGAGACGATGGCGCTTGGCGAGCGCGCTGGCCCCGGCTTTGCCTATACGGAGGTGATCCCCGCGCTGGAGCGTCTGCTGCGTGCCTATCTCGAACTGCGCGAAAACGCGACCGAGAGCTTCCTCGAAGCGCTGCGTCGCCTTGGCCCGGACCCGTTCAAAGAGGCGCTCTATGCAGAGGCTCAACGCCATGCCGCTCAATGATCGCCCGGATATCGCAACGCGCGTCGCCGGGCTGAACGAACGCTACCGCCACCACGCCGCGACCGCGGTGATGGAGCGGGCGTTGCGGGACGCTGACGTGGGCGAAGTCGCGCTGGTCTCCTCCTTCGGGGCGGAGTCGGTGGTGCTCTTGCATATGGTCTCGGTGATCGCGCCCGGCACGCCGGTGCTGTTCATCGACACGCAGATGCTGTTTCCTGAGACGCTCGCCTATCAGCGCGACGTCGCGCACAAGCTGGGCCTGACGAATGTGCAGGTGATCCAGGCCGATCGGGCCGCGATCGCCCGCGACGATCCGGATGGAACTTTGCACCAGTACAGCACCGATGCCTGCTGCACACTGCGCAAGACGGTGCCGCTGGAAAACGCGCTCTCGGGCTATGACGCCTGGATCACCGGGCGCAAACGCTTTCAGGGCGGCCAGCGCGCGGCGCTCGACTTCTTTGAGGTCGAGACCGAGGCGCGGATGAAGATCAACCCGCTCGCCCATTGGGACAAGCAGGATGTGCAGGATTACATGGTCGAGAACCGCCTGCCGCGCCATCCGCTCGTGGCGCAAGGCTATCCCTCGATCGGCTGCGCGCCCTGCACCTCGCCTGTGAAACCGGGCGAGGACGAACGCGCGGGCCGCTGGCGCGGCGCCGCCAAGACCGAATGCGGCATCCACTTCATCGGCGGCAAGGCCGTACGTGTGAACAGTGAGGGCCAAGTGATTGAGAACAAGGAGAATGTGGCATGAGCGTGATCGTTCGCGACGACGGCTTCCACGAGGATGACTTCACCGGGGCGAGCCTCGATATCGCGCCGGAGACCGATGCGGGATATCTGCCCGCGCTGATCGACGGCGCCGAGATGATCCGCGTCCTGTTCCCGACCTTCTCGGACGGGCGTGGCTTCTCGCTGGCGCGCCGCATCCGTGCGCTCGGCTATTCCGGCCGGCTGCGCGCGGCGGGCCCGCTGATCGCGGATCAATACGCGATGGCGCGGCGCGTCGGCTTTGACGAGGTCGAAATCCCACCGGAGCTGGCCGAGCGCCAACCGCAGGCGCAATGGCTATTCCGCGCCGACTGGGCCGCGCATGACTACCGCGCGCGGCTTGCCGGCTGAGGCTTTCGCCCGCATCCGATATCCGATAAACCCCACCCGTGACCGGCAATTGAGCCAGATCAAGGGCCAGCGCTGACGCAAGCTGTATCCGATCTGCATATTTGCCAGACCGAGGCGCCTGCCCCGGCCCGAGAGAGATATGACAATGAACGAGAGCGCCGTGACCGAGATCCCCAAGGTGAAAACCCTGCCCGACGCGCAGACCGTGACCGAAGTGACCCACTGGACGGACCGGCTGTTTTCCTTCCGCGTGACGCGGCCGCAATCCCTGCGCTTCCGCTCGGGTGAATTCGTGATGATCGGACTGATGGGCGACAATGGCAAACCGCTGCTGCGCGCCTATTCCATCGCCTCGCCGAACTGGGACGAGGAGCTGGAATTCTACTCGATCAAGGTGCCCGATGGCCCGCTGACCTCGAAGCTGCAGCATATCAATGTGGGCGACCAGATCATCCTGCGTCCGAAGCCCGTGGGCACGCTGGTCCATGACGCGCTGCTGCCCGGCAAGCGCGTGTGGTTCCTCGCCACCGGCACCGGCATCGCGCCCTTCGCCTCGCTGATGCGCGACCCCGAGACCTACGACAAGTTCGACGAGGTCATCATGATGCATACCTGCCGGACCGTCGCCGAACTGGAATATGGCCGGCAGCTGGTCGAGAACCTGATCAACGATCCGCTGATCGGCGAGATGGTCGAGGGCAAGCTGAAATATTACCCGACCACGACCCGCGAGGAATCCCCCCATATGGGCCGGATCACCGACAATCTCGAGAACGGCAAGGTGTTCAAGGATCTCGGCCTCGAGCCGATGAACCCCGAGACCGACCGCGCGATGGTCTGCGGCTCGCTCGCCTTCAACAAGGACGTGATGGCGGTGCTCGAAGGGTTCGGCCTGCGCGAAGGCGCGAATTCCGAGCCCCGCGAATATGTGGTCGAGAAGGCCTTCGTCGGCGACGGCATCTGAGCATATCTGGGGGCGCTGCCCTCGCCGGCGGCGGACCGCGGCAAACGTCAGAGAATGAGGGGGCTCTGCCCCCTCGGGCTTCGCCCTCACCCCCGGGATATTTGAACAAGCCCGATGGGAACACCCGACGCGCGGCCGAACCGGTCGCGCCGGGTGCCGTCGGTCTTGACGGTCATCGGCGTCCCCGCCTGTACCGTGCTTCGTTTATCGCCGCGAATTAGTTGAATTCTCGTTAATGCCTTCGGGTTTGCGCATATATCCTCATGGGGGGCACGCCAGCGCGCGGGCGCAGCGCCCCTTCGTGACCCAGCGTTTTTTCCGTCACGGCTTGGGAGATCGCCTCATCGTTGCTATCTTGAAAGGATGACCGAGGGGATCACCACGATGACGCGCCACCAATTGAGCCACAGCTTTCGCGAACATGTCGCCGATGGCGTCGTCCATGTGCTGGGCGTCGTTTTCGCCGTGGCAGGCGTCAGCGCGCTGATCGTCTGGGCCTCGCTCGCAGCACCTGCGGGGCGCGTCTGGCCTCTTGCGGTCTATTCTGTGGGGCTGATCGCCTCTTTCTCGCTCTCGGCCGCCTATAACCTGACGCTGCATGCACCGACGCGTGCGGTGTTGCGGCGCTTCGACCACGCGGCGATTTATCTACTGATTGCAGGCACATACACGCCGATGGCGCTGATCGGCCTCGGCGGGATCGCGGGCTGGGCGCTGACCGCGACGGTCTGGGCGCTCGCGACCTTCGGCATCGTGATGAAGCTCGGCTTCTTCCACCGCGCGGAGCGCACGGGGTTCTGGCTCTATCTGGCGATGGGCTGGCTCGGGATGATCGCGATGTGGCCGTTGATCGTGGCCCTGCCCTTGCCCGCGCTGATCCTGCTGGTCGTGGGCGGGCTGACCTATACGGTCGGCGTGATCTTCTACCAGACCGAACGCATCCCCTTCTCGCGCGCGATCTGGCACGGCCATGTGCTGGCCGCAGCCGCGACGCATTACGCCGCGGTGATCGTGATCTCGCACTGAGCGGGGTTCAGAGCGGCTCGATATCGCCCATCGCGCGGGTCTCGTGGAATTCCGAGACGAAGCGCGCCAGCGCCCCCTCGTCGATCGCCGCGCGCAGGCCCGCCATCAGTTCCTGATAATAATGCAGGTTGTGCCAGGTGAGCAGCATCCCCGAGATCATCTCGCCGGAGCGGAAGACGTGGTGCAAATAGGCGCGCGAGTAGTTCGAGCAGGCCGGGCATGTGCAGGCCTCGTCCAAGGGGCGCGGGTCGTCGGCATGGCGGGCGTTCTTGATGTTCACCTGACCGCGCCGGGTCCAGGCCTGACCCGTGCGCCCCGAGCGCGACGGCAGCACGCAATCCATCATGTCGATGCCGCGCTCGACCGCGCCCACGATATCATCGGGTTTGCCGACGCCCATCAGGTAGCGGGGTTTGTCTTGCGGCAGCATGCCGGGCGCATAGTCGAGCACGCCGAACATCGCCTCCTGCCCCTCGCCCACGGCGAGGCCGCCGACCGCGTAGCCCTCGAAGCCGATTTCCTTGAGTTTCTCGGCACTTTCCTCACGAAGCTCACGCGTCACGCCGCCCTGCTGGATGCCGAACAGCGCATGGCCCGGACGGTCGCCGAAGGCGTCACGTGAGCGCTGCGCCCACCGCATCGAGAGGCGCATGGATTTGGCCACTTCTTCCTCGGTCGCAGGCAGCGCGGGACACTCGTCGAAGCACATCACGATGTCCGAGCCCAAGAGCTTCTGAATCTCCATCGAGCGTTCGGGCGAGAGCATATGTTTCGAGCCATCGACATGGGAGGCAAAGGTCACGCCTTCCTCGGTCAGCTTGCGCAGAGATGCCAGGCTCATCACTTGGAACCCGCCGGAGTCGGTCAGGATCGGCTTGTCCCAGTTCATGAACTTATGCAGCCCGCCCAGACGCGCCACGCGCTCTGCACCGGGGCGCAGCATCAGATGGTAGGTATTGCCCAGCAGAATATCCGCGCCGGTCGCGGCCACGCTTTCGGGCATCATCGCCTTCACGGTGGCGGCGGTACCCACGGGCATGAAAGCCGGCGTACGGATCTCGCCGCGCGGAGTCGAAATCGTCCCGGTGCGCGCCGCGCCGTCGGTGGCCTTGAGGGTGAAGCTGAACTTGGTCATCTGGGGCTCTCCTTCGGCCCCGGCTGATAGACCCAAAGCGGCGCAAAGGGAAGGCCGCGCGCGGCAGCAGAGCGAAGAGCGATCAGAAGGGCAGCAGGCTCTTTTTCGGGCGGAACTTCACACCGCAGCTTTCGAAAAAGGCGCGCACCTCCGGAGTGAGCATGCCGCGACCATTGGAATATTGCGGAAGATCGAACCCGCCGCCTGCGTTGATCTCTACCACAACGGGGCCATCCGCAGTGATGGCGATATCGGTGGATTGATACCGGACGGGGGCGAAGCTGCGCGCGGCCCGCTCGTTGATTTCGAGGAGTTCTTTCCAGAAAGGCAATTCCATCCCCATCAGGCCAGGCCGGTCGGGGTGATCTTCGAGGAATTCGACCTCGATCCCGCGTCGCGCGACGGTGCGAATGCGACCGGTCGGGACGTCGATTCCGCAGGCGAGATTTCCGGGGCGCCAGAACGCATCGGCGATATTATCGCCTTGCGGCAGCTTGATCGCCGCCATTGGCACACGCAGCCCGTCATTCGTAAGCAGGTTCACCATCCGCACCGTGGCCAGCGCAGAGGCATAAGGCTGCAAGGCGGCGTGGTTCTGGAGCACCGGCTGAAGCACATAGGCATTCTTGGCGAGGGTCTGCTCGACGAAATCGTCGTAGCTCATCGGCTCCTGGCCGGCGCAATGGATCATCTCGGCATCCGCGTGTTCGATCCGGAACGCACCGAAGCTGACCATGCCATCCACGATCTTGCCGAAGAATTGCTGCCCTGGGCGCGCGAGAAGGAAAGCCCTCAGCTGGTTCGCATCGCTGATCCGCTCCCCCATCCCGTGGTAGAGGCGCTGCGAGGGGTCGAGCACAGCGACAGTCTCGGGGATCGGCACCCCCGCGGCGCCAAGAAGCGTTGAGGCCAGCGCCTTGTCCTCTGCGGCGCTGTACCAGCCGCGGTTGTTCACGACATTGACGATCGGCCAGTGCAGGTCGTTGGACAGGAACCGCGCGCGCTCTGCCTGATCGTGGCGTGCAATGTCGTAAAGCCCGAAGCGCACATATTCGACGAGGTTGATCCGCGTCTCCGACTTCGCAAGTTGGCGATAGTCGCGCAGCACCTGCAACACCGAACGGCCCGACTTCTTGGCCGCGTAAACCAGAAGATTCTGGAAGGAACTGTCGCGCGCGCTCTGATAAGCGGTTTGGTCGAGTGTGGCGAGGGACATGGCGGCCCCAAGTGAAACAATCATCGATCTTTCGTTGAATTTGATCCTATGAAGAAACGCCGCAAACTTGGGCAAAGCGACGATCTTTTCGCGGTCAGCCCTTTGAAATCGTCGGGGGTCGCACGGCATCTTACGTAGGGGCATAGACCGGAATCAGCTTTTCGCTTTACGCTAAGGCAAAAGGAGGCTCGCCATGTTCCGCGCCCTACTTCTCGCCCTCTTCACCACGCTTGCGCCGGTCGTCGCGGCCGCGCAGAACCAGCGGATCAGCCACTGCATCGCGATCGCCGATGCAGCGCCCGGGATCGAATATCTGCACAAGGCCAGTTGGTCCGACCCGGTGCCGGACCAATCGGTGCGGCTGCATTACATCGACCATTCGATGGTGCTGTTGCAGACCGAAGGCGGGCTGTCGGTCATTACCGATTTCAACGGCTGGACCGGCGGGGCCCGGTTTGCCCCCGATTACGTCACGATGAACCATGCCCATTCGAGCCATATGACCGATATGATCCCGGACGGGACGGTGGCGCTTAAGGGCTGGTCGGATCAGTTCGGCATCGCTGCCGAGCATCATCTCGATCTGGGCGAGATGCTGATCCGCAATGTGCCCACTGATATCCGCAGCTGGGGCGGGGTCGAGGAGAACGGCAACTCGATCTTCGTTTTCGAGGTGGCGGGGCTGTGTATCGGCCATCTGGGCCACCTGCATCACGAACCCGATCCCGCGCAATATGCGGCGCTCGGGCGGCTCGACGTCGTGATGGCAGCGGTGGACGGGTCCTACACGGTCGATCAGCCGACGATGATCCGCATCCTGAACCGGTTGCGCTCACGCATCGTGATCCCGGTCCATTGGTTCGGCGAGCCGACCCTGCAGAGCTTTCTCGACGGGATGAAGGGTGTCTTCGCGGTGGAGCGGCCCGGCGTGAGCGAGGTGATCGTCTCGCTCAGAACCTTGCCGCGCGAGCCGACCGTGATGGTGCTGGAGCCCGACCGGCTGCGGTAGCGCTCACCAGATCTCAGGTCTCTGGAAGGCTGCCACGCAATGCGGCCTCCCCGCGAAGGTGCCGAGCGGCGTCGGCGTCAGGGATTGGCCGAGCCAGCCCTGCGGGATCGTCAGCGGATAGGGCGCAGCAATGGCGGCCTCGACAATCGGAGCAAATCCCACCCGTCCGTAATAGGCCGGATCGCCATAGGTCAGCACGGCCTCGAACCCGCCGCTGAAAGCTCCGCGAGGGCATGACGGATCAGCCTCTGCCCGACGCCCTTGCGTTGCTGCGTCGGGGCGACTGCCGCCGGCGAAAGCAGAAAGACGCGGCGTGGATCTTCGACATAGCGCAGGCGGGTGAAGCAGACTGCGCCGATGAGGGTCTCTCCGTCGCGCGCGACGAAACAGTACAGATCGCCGGGGTCGGTTCGGGCGAGGATGTCGCGCACGAGCGACCCGATCAGCGTACCTTCGTCGGGGCCTTCGGAGGCTGCGAAGCTATCCGCGAAGAGACCGGCGAAGCGCTCCGCATCTCCGGCATATCCTGCGCTGATCTCCACCCGGCTCAGCTCTCCGCCTTCTTCTCCCAGCGGCCGCCCTCTTCCGACCAGTAGATCGCTTTCGCGCCCGCGCCGGTGAGTGTCTTCCACTGGCCGCGCGCATGTTGCACCGCCTGCGGGTCGTTGCCGTCGAACAGGATCCAGACGCGTTTATGGGCGTCGGTCTCCTCCGCCGCGACCTCGGCACCGTCCACGGCCATCATCGCCTCGCGCCCGTCGCCTGCGGGCGTGGTGCCCAGCAAGATCGGCTGCAAAGCGTCATGTGGCCCGCCTGCGAGCCCGTGCGGCAGAAAGCTCGCCTCGCTTCCCATCAGCCAGAGCCTCTGGTCGAGCCAGTCGAGGCGCGCGGAATCGGTACCGCGCAACTCCACCTTCCAACCCTGCTCCACCGCCCGGGAGGCGAGGTTCAGCACCACCTCCTCGAGACTGGAGCGGGTCAGATGGTAGAAATTGACCTGCCCCATCTCAGGCTTCGAACTTGTCGCGGATAAGGCGGTCGAGCATGCGCACGCCCCAGCCGGTCGGCCCTTTCGGGGCCAGCGTGGTCTCGTTCGGCGGAAGCGCGACGCCCGCGATGTCGATATGGCACCACGGCACCTCGTCCTTGACGAAGCGCTTCAGGAAAGCGGCCGCGGTGATCGCGCCGCCCCAGCGGTTTCCGACATTGCGCATATCCGCGAGCCGCGATTTCAGCGCCTTGTCATAGGCGGGCTGCAGCGGCATGTGCCATGCGCCCTCGCCCTCGGCCTTCGCCGCTTTAAGAATGTCGGCTACAAACTTGTCATCATTGGAGAAAAGGCCCGCATTCTCGTGACCGAGCGCGACGATCACCGCGCCGGTCAGCGTGGCGAGATTGACCATCGCCTTGGGCTTGAACCGATCCTGCGCATACCAGAGCACATCTGCCAGAACGAGGCGGCCTTCGGCATCGGTGTTGATGACTTCGATCGTGTCGCCCTTCATCGAGGTCACGATATCGCCGGGGCGTTGCGCGCGCCCGTCGGGCATGTTTTCGACGAGACCCACGAGGCCCACGACATTCGCCTTGGCCTTGCGCAGCGCCAGCGTGCGCATCACGCCCGAGACGACGCCTGCGCCGCCCATATCCATCGTCATCTCTTCCATGCCCGCGCCGGGCTTGAGCGAGATGCCGCCCGCATCGAAGACGACGCCCTTGCCGACGAGCGCGAAGGGCGCCTCACCTTCCTCGCCGCCCTTCCACTGCATGACGACGAGTTTGGAGGGCATTTCCGAGCCCATGCCGACACCCAGAAGCGCGCCCATGCCGAGCTTCTTCATGTCCTCTTCCTCGAGGATTTCGACATCGAGGCCCAGCTCCTGCATCGCGGCGAGGCGGGCGGCGAAGTCGTCGGTGGTGAGGATGTTTGCGGGCTCGTTTACCAGATCGCGGGTGAAGAACACCCCCTCGGCGAGTGCTGCATGCGGGGCAGCGGCAGCGGCGACTTCTTCGGGCTTGTCGACCATGATCGTCACCGGGCCGAAACCCTTCTTGCCCTCGCCGGTGTGATAGTCGAAGCGATAGGCGCGCAGCGCTAGCCCCAGCGACAGATCAGCCGCGCGCGGATGGCCTTGCGCCACCACGAGAACTCCGGCTTCGCCGAGCTTGGCCCCGATCGCGGCCCCCGCCTTGCGGGCCTCGTCGGCACTGGATTTCCGGTCGAGCCGCACCAGCTGCACCGCTTCGGCGGCGATCGCGGCGGGCCAGCTCAGATCCATCGCCTCGCCCGCACCCAAACCCGCGAAGGCTTCCGACTCCACCGCGCGTTTGATCGCGCCCTTCATCGCGCGGTCCAGCTTGCGCCCGGCCTGGCCCAGCTTGCCGTCCCCGCCCACGATCAGAGCGATCCGCCCGCTTTGGGTGGCGAAACCCTCCGGATCGGTTTCCTTGAAGGCGATGGCGACGGGTTGGGTCATGTGGGGCTCTCCGCAGATGGGACCGTCGCGCGGATCGGCGGCGCGCGGTCGCGATTGGCATCATTTCGCGCGAGAGCCTAGCCCTGCCTCCGGAAAATGAAAAGCACCCCCGCTGCGCCCTTCCCTCACTTCGCCCGACAGGCTAGAGAAAGGGAAATATTCGGGGGTATTGAAGGGTCGTGACGCGACTGGACAGATATGTTTTGTCCAAATTGATGGCGCTGTTCGGGTTTTTCGCGCTCGTGCTGGTCTCCGTCTATTGGGTCAACCGGGCTGTGATCATGTTCGACAGCCTGATTTCGGATGGCCAGACCGCAACGGTGGTGCTGGAATTCACCGCGCTGACCTTGCCTTACGTCATCCGCATCGTGCTGCCGGTCGCGGCCTTCGCCGCCACGATCTACGCGTTCAACCGGCTCGATCAGGACAGCGAACTGGTGGTGATGCGCGCCACCGGAACATCGAACTGGCGGCTGGCGCGTCCGGTACTGGTCTTCGGGCTGATAGCCTCGGTGATGATGGCGTTGCTGGTGAACTTCCTCGTCCCCGCCGCGAAGGCCCGTCTGGCCGAGCGCCAGCAGGAGGTCGCGCAGAACCTGACCGCGAAATTCCTCACCGAAGGCACGTTCCAGCATCCCGCGCCGGGCATCTCGATCTATATACGGCGCATTTCTGATCTGGGGGAGTTGCAGGATATCTTCGTCTCCGACAGCCGCTCGGCACAAACCAGCACGATTTATACCGCCGACAAGGGGGTGATCGTGAAGACCGAGACGGGGCCGAAACTGATCATGTTCTCGGGTATGGCCCAGACCCTGCGCAAACCCTCCGATCACCTGTCTGTCACCCGCTTTGCCAATTTCACCTACGACATCGGCTCCTTCCTCAAGTCCGGGAAAGCGCGGGCGCCGAAGATCGACGAGATGATGACCCCGCGCCTCGCCGCGATGATGGCGGGGAGCGGTCTCGAGGCGACTCCGGGCGCCGACAGCGCCAAGGCCGCCCGCGACGCGCTACGACTGGAGCTTGCTCGGCGGATCACGCAACCGCTATTGGCCCCGATCGCGGCGCTGATCGGATTCTCGGCGCTGATGATGGGTACCTTCTCGCGCTTCGGCATGTGGCGGCAGATGACGCTCGCGATCGGCGGGCTGATCGTGATGCAGGTACTTCAGAACGCCGCAGAAACCAGTTCCGGGCGCGACCCCTCGCTCTGGCCGAGCCTGATTGCGCCGACGCTGGGCGGGATCGTGATGGTGCTGTTCATGCTGTGGTGGTCCGGTCGTCCGCGCCGTATCCGGCCCAAGCGGGAGGCTGCCGCGTGACGCTTGCTCTCTATCTTGCGAAACGGTTTCTCCGCAGCTTCCTGATCGTCGCGGCAAGCTTCTGGAGCATCCTGTTCCTGATCGACGTGGTCGAGGAAATCCGCCGCTTCTCCGATCAGGGGCTGAGCCTTTTGCAGGTCTCGTTGCTCTCCGCGCTAAACATCCCGGAGACGCTTTACACGATCCTGCCGCTGATCGTGATGCTGTCCTCCGTGGCGCTGTTCATCTCTCTCGCGCGCAGTTCGGAACTGGTCGTGATCCGGGCCGCGGGCCGGTCTGCACTGCGTATGCTGGCCGCACCGATCGCGGCGGCGCTGTTGCTCGGGCTGCTGACGCTGCTGGTGGGCAACCCGCTCGTCTCGGCCACGTCGAAGCGCTATGAGACCCTGCTGGATCACTACACCTCCAATGGGGGCTCGACCGTGTCGATCGGGCGCGAAGGCGTCTGGATGCGACAAAGCGCGGGGCTTTCCTCGGACGGCAAAACGCTCGCGCAGGCGGTGATTCATGCCGATCGCGCGAATGGCGATGCAACGACGCTGCATGGAGTGACCTTCCTGATTTTCGACCCTCAACGCGGCCCGGTGCGCCGGATCGACGCGAAAACCGCGACGCTGGTGCCGGGCGCGTGGCAGTTGCAGGACGTGAAAGACTGGCCGTTGGGCGACTCCACCAACCCCGAGCGCGACGCTACGATCGAAGACAGCCTCTCGCTGCCCTCCGACCTGACGGTGGCGAGCATCCGCGACAGTTTCGGCAAGCCCTCCGCAGTGCCGATCTGGCAATTGCCGGGCTTCATCGCCTCGCTGGAGGCCGCAGGCTTCTCCGCGCGCCGCCATATCGTGTGGCTGCAGATGGAGCTCGCGCTGCCGGTGCTCTTCGTTGCGATGGTCCTGATTGCGGCGAGCTTCACGATGGACCATGTGCGCTTCGGCGGCATCGGCGCGAAGGTTCTTTTCGCCTTGGCCGCCGGTCTGGGCTTGTTCTTCCTGCGCAATATCGCGCAAGTTCTGGGCGATAACGGACAGATTCCCGTTCTACTCGCGGCCTGGGCGCCGCCGGTGATCGGGTTGATGCTGCCGCTGGCGCGGCTTCTGCACCGGGAGGATGGGTGATGCGGCGGCAATTCGGCGCTTTGGCAGGACGGGCGAGCGCTCTGGCGCTGATCGTCGCGCTTGGCGTGGCAGGGCCGCAGCCCGGGCGCGCGCAAGACCAAACAGCGACCGATACGGCCCCCGCAACGCAGGGTGCGGCGATCCCCTCCTCGGACGAATTGGCGACGCTGCTGGCCGATCGGGTCGCGATCCGCAACCAGAACGAGTTGGTCGCGGAAGGGAATGTCGAGGTCTTCTACAAGTCGAACCGGCTGTCTGCAAAACGCGTGGTCTATGACCAGAAGGCCGACAAGCTTTACCTCGAAGGTCCGATCCGGCTGGTTCAGCCCGGCCAGTCGCAGGCGGTGATCCTCGCCTCGCAGGCAGAACTGTCCTCCGACCTGCAAAACGGCATCCTGCTGAGCGCGCGCATGGTAATGGCGCGCGAATTGCAGCTCGCCGCCGCCCGGATCGAGCGGCGCGAGGGCGCGATCACCATCATGGACAAGGTCGTGGCGTCGTCTTGCGAGGTATGCCGGACCAACCCGACGCCGCTCTGGGAAATCCGCGCGAGCCGCGTCGTGCATAACGCGACGACGCGCCAGATCGTATTCGAGGACGCCCAGTTCCGCGCGGCGGGCGTGCCGATCGCCTACCTGCCTCGGCTGCGGCTGCCCGCGCCAGGCGTGAAGCGGATGACGGGCTTCCTCGCTCCGCGTTTCCGCACCACGAGCGGTCTCGGCCCGGGGCTTCTGGTACCCTATTTCATCGCGCTCGGACCCAGCCGAGATCTGACGGTGACGCCCTATTTCGCCACTTCGCGCACCGAGACACTGAACCTGCGCTATCGGCAGGCCTTCAACTGGGGCAAGATGGAATGGTCCGGCGCGCTGAGCAATGACGACATTCGCAGCGGCACGCGCGGCTATCTCTTCGGCGATCTCGAGGCGGAGCTTCCGCGCGAGTTTCGCCTGACCGCGCAGCTTCGGCTGGTCAGCGACGACAGCTACCTGCTCAATTACGGTCTCAGCGACGATGACCGCCTGTGGTCGGGCGTCACGCTCGAACGGGTACGCAGCGACGAATTGATCTGGGCCCGCGTCGGCAATGTCCACTCGCTGCGCGCGGGTGAGAGCAACGCCACCGAGCCAATGCTGAGCGGCACCGGAGAATGGCTCCGCACCTTCCGCCCCGCCGGGGTCGGCGGACAGGCCAGCGTGCGGTTTTCCACCCTCGCCACGCGGCGCGCTTCGAATGCGACGGTCGATCTGAACGGCGACGGTCGCCCCGACGGGCGCGACATGGTGCGTGGCTCGCTCACCGCCGATTGGCGGCGCAACTGGCTGTTCGGGCCGGGCATGCTCGGGTCGATCGAGACCCAATTCGCGGGCGACATCATCGAGACCAACCAGGACCCCGACTTCAGCGAAACGATCCTGCGTGGCCAGCCTACCGTCGCCGCGGAGATCCGCTGGCCCTGGGTCAAGACGAGCGGTCGCGCGGCCTATGTGATCGAGCCGGTGGCACAGGTCGTCTGGGCACCGGATCACCTGAAGGACGCTCCCAACGAGGACAGCCAGCTGCCTGAATTCGACGGCGGCAACCTGTTCTCGCTGACCCGCTTTCCGGGCGAGGATGCCCGCGAGACGGGTTTGCGCGCCAATGTCGGGCTCGGCTGGACGCGTTATGACAGCTCCGGCTGGTCGCTTGGCGTCGCGGCGGGCCGTGTGTTCCGCCAGCGCGACCTGAACCAGTTCTCGCAGGGCACCGGGCTGTCGGGCACGAAATCCGACTGGCTTCTCGCGACCCATCTCGCAACCGCGAACGGGCTGACGCTGTCGAACCGCGCGCTGTTCGACGATAACTTCTCCGTGTCGCGCGACGAGGTGCGGCTATCGCGGGTCGGAACTGACTTCGACATCTCGGCGGGCTATCTCTGGCTCGAGAAGAACCCCGCCGAAGGACGCGACGACAACATGTCCGAGCTGATGCTGGACACGGCGTGGCGCTGGGGCGCCGGCTGGTCGGGCACGATGAGCACACGTTACGATTTCACCGCCGAGCGCGCCGCGCGCGCCAAGCTCGGCCTGCGCTACCAGACCGAATGCATCGCGGTTGATCTTTCCCTCTCGCGCCGCTTCACGTCATCCACTAGTGTAGCCCCTGAGACCGATTTCGGCCTATCCGTCCAACTCGTCGGCTTCGGCGCGAGCGACGGTGCGCCCGCGCGGCGAATGTGCGGAAGTTGAGGCCGGGGATCGCAAAGCGGCCCAGCGGGCCCAGAGGATCAAAGAGGCCCCAAGGGCCAGGACTAAACGAGACGAAACGGACAGGCACGCTCATGACGATGATGACCCGACTGCTCACCCTTCTGGCGCTGATGCTCGCCCTGCCCTTCGCCGCAGGAACGGCGCAGGCGCAATCGGGCGGTAGCTTCGCGCCCGTCGTCACCGTCAACGGCATGGGCGTGACCGACTACGAAATCAACCAGCGGCAGCGCTTCATGCAGCTGCTGAACGCCGGCGCGAACACGCGCGAGGACGCCGAGAAGGCGCTGATCGAGGACCGTCTGCGGATCTGGGCCGGCAAGCGCATCGGCATCAAGCTCGACGAAGCCGCGATCCAGAAGGGCATGGATGAATTCGCTGGCCGCGCGAACATGACCGGCGACGAATTCGTGCAGGCACTGCAGAAGGAAGGCGTCGATCCGAACACGTTCCGCAACTTCACCGAAGCCGGCCTTGTCTGGCGCCAGGTGATCCGCGCACGCTTCGGGCCGCAGGTGAACATCACGAAATCCGACGTCGACCGCGCGATGATGCCCGAGAGCCAGACCGGCAAGGGCGTGAAGGTGCTGATATCGGAGGCGATCATCCCCGCGCCGCAGGGCCGCGCCCGGGCCGCGATGGGGCAAGCGCGTCAGCTGTCGGCCGCGCAGGGCGAAGGCGCTTTCGCCGCGCTCGCGCGTCAATATTCGGCCGCGCCGTCGCGTGCACGCGGTGGGCGTCTGGACTGGATGCCGATCGACAAGCTGCCGCCGCAACTGCGCGGCGTGGTGCTCAAGCTCAAGCCCGGCACCGCGACCCAGCCGATCGAGCTGCAGGGCGCGGTCGCGGTCTTCATGCTGCGCGCGATCGGCGACGGCGATGCGCCGTCGGGCCCGCAGACGCTCAGCTACATGACCTTCGCGATCGGCCCGACCGGCTCGCAGCAATCGGCCAAGATCCAGAGCCAGGTGGCCGCGGCGCGCGAATGTAACCAGCTCTACACGATCGGCAAAGGCTTCCCGCCGAGCGCGCTCACCAAGCATGAGGACGTGGCGCAGGCGCAGGTTCCGACCAATATCGGTCTCGCGCTGGCGCATCTCGATGTGGGCGAGACCGAAGTGATCCCGCAAGGCGCCAACGACGTGCTCGTGATGCTCTGCGATCGCAAGGTTGCGCCCCAGGGTGACCAATCGGCTCCCGACCGCGATCAGGTCCGCGCGGCTCTCGAGAACAAGGCGCTGGAATCCTACGCCAATGGCTACATGGCCGATCTGGAAGCCGAAGCGGTCATCGTGCGCAAATGAGCGCCCAGCCGACCGATCGCACCGCAGCCCGTGCGCCCGACCGCCCCGTAATCCTCAGCTGCGGCGACCCCTCGGGGATTGGCCCAGAGATCGCCGCCCGCGCCTGGGAACATTGCGGCGCGAAACTGCCCTTCGTCTGGATCGGTGACCCCGCGCATCTGCCGCGCGGCACAAAGATCCGAGAGATCGACCGACCCGCCGACGCGCTGCGCCACGCCAGCGCCGGGCTGCCGGTGCTGCCCCACCAGTTTCCCGCCGCCGCCCTTCCGGGCGAGCCCGATCCCGCAAATGCGAAAGCCGTGATCGACGTGATCGCGCGCGGCGTCGATCTGGTGATGCGCGGCGAAGGGGCTGCGCTCACCACCGCGCCGATCAACAAGAAAGCGCTGAAAGACGGGGCAAAGTTCACCTTCCCCGGCCATACCGAATATCTGGCCCATCTCGCGGGCGTCGAGCGGGTAGTGATGATGCTCGCCTCGTCGCGAGTCGACCCGCCGCTGCGCGTGGTGCCCGCCACGATCCATGTCGCGCTCTCCGAAGTACCGAAACTTCTGACCCCGCAGCTTCTGCGCGAGACGGTGCGGATCACCTATGAAGGGTTGCGGCGCGATTTCGGCTTCTCGGCCCCACGGATCGCGGTCGCGGGGCTGAACCCGCATGCAGGCGAAGGCGGGGCGATGGGCATCGAGGAAGGCGACTGGATCGCCGACACGCTCGACGGTCTGCGCGAAGAGGGCTACGCGGTTGCGGGCCCGATGCCCGCCGACACGATGTTCCACGCGCGCGCCCGGCAGAATTACGACGCGGCGATCTGCGCCTATCACGATCAGGCGCTGATCCCGATCAAGACGCTCGATTTCGACGGCGGGGTGAATATCACGCTCGGCCTGCCCTTCGTGCGCACCTCACCCGATCATGGCACCGCCTATGACATCGCGGGTCAGGGCCGCGCCAACCCTGCCTCGCTGATCGCGGCGCTGGAGATGGCGGCCCGGATGGGAGCGGCCCGGCATGACTGAGGCTGCGTGATGGCCACGATCGACGGGCTGCCCCCGCTGCGCGAGGTTCTGCAGACGCATGACCTGGTGGCAAAGAAGAGCCTCGGGCAGAACTTCCTGCTGGACCTGAACCTGACCGCGAAGATCGCGCGCTCGGCGGGCGATCTGACGGGTGCCGACGTGCTGGAGGTCGGTCCCGGCCCCGGCGGTCTCACGCGCGGGCTGCTGGCCGAGGGCGCGCGCAAGGTGCTCGCGATCGAGAAGGACACACGCTGTCTGCCCGCCTTGGCCGAGATCGCCGAGGCCTATCCGGGCCGTCTCGAAGTGATCAATGGCGATGCGCTGCAGGTCGATCCGCTCGCGCATCTCACGCCCCCGATCAAGATCGCCGCGAACCTGCCCTATAACGTGGGCACCGAGTTGCTGGTGCGCTGGCTGACGCCGAAAGACTGGCCGCCCTTCTGGGAAAGCCTGACGCTGATGTTCCAGCGCGAGGTGGCTGAGCGGATCGTGGCGAAGCCGGGCTCTAAGCATTACGGCCGCCTCGCGATCCTCGCGCAATGGCGCGCCGAGGCGAAGATCGTAATGAGCCTGCCGCCCGAGGCATTCACGCCCGCACCCAAGGTGCATTCGGCGGTGGTGCATCTGCGCGCCCTGCCCGAGCCGCGCTATCCGGCCGATGCGGCAACGCTCAGCCGGGTCGTGGCTGCGGGCTTCAACCAGCGCCGCAAGATGCTGCGGGCTTCGCTCAAGGGTGTCGCCCCTGATATAGAGGCGAAGCTGGAGCAGGCTGGGATCGCGCCCACCGAACGCGCCGAACGGGTCACGCTGGAGCAGTTCTGCCGCCTCGCGCGCATCGTCGCGGGACAGGAATGAACTGCGCCGCGCGCGAGGACGACTTGCCTCGCGGTGCCGAGATCGTCTTCGCTTCCCTCATTTCCGGGATTGGCCAGTTGCCCACGTCGATGCTGACCGGTCACACCGCTGAACTGCCGCGATAGAGAGAGCTGCGCGGTTCGCGCGTGTCGGCTTGCACGCGGCACATCTGATGGATGGCAGCTGCGGCCGGGTGTATCCGCACGCGGACCAGACGGGCTAAGCGCCCGCCCCGCTCCCAAGATGCAAAAAGGCCCGCCAACTTGACGGGCCTCGCGCTATCTCTTGGGAGGCTTTACTCGCCTGAAGCCTTCGGCAGCTCGGCGCTCGCCTCGGCTTTTTCGGCCTTCTCGGCTTTCGGAGCGCGCGGCTTGCGCGGGGCGCGCGGACGCTTGGGCTTCTCGGCCTTTTCAGCTTTCTCGGCCTTCTCCGGCTTTTCGGAGGGCTCTTCCGCCTTCGGCGCGTCGTCGCCGCGACTACGGCTTTCGGGCGTATCGACGAGGGTGGAATCGTCATCGGAGTCCAGCTGCGGCATCGGCGGCATCATCTCGGAGCTTTCGCTCCGCTTGCGCCCGGACGACTTGCCCTCGGAGCGCTCGTCGCGGCGCTCGGACGCATTGTCCTGAGCCTCGCCTTTCGAGCCGGTCTCGTTTTGACCGTCATTCTGCTGACCGTCGTTCTGACCGCTGTTCTGGCCGCCGCTTTGCCCGTGGCCGCCGTGGCTCTGACCACCATTATTCTGGCCACCATTGTTCTGGTTGCCGTTATTCTGGTTGTTCTGCTGGCGCTGCTGGTTGCGGGCTTCCTGCTCGCGGGCCTGTTCTTTCTGCGCCTCGCCCAGCATTCGCGTGTAATGCTCTGCGTGCTGCAGGAAGTTCTGTTCGGCCACGCGGTCGTTGCCGAGCTGCGCGTCGCGCGCGAGCTGCAGATATTTGTCGATGATCTGTTGCGGCGTACCGCGCACCTTGCCTTCGGGGCCGGAGCTGTCGAAGACGCGGTTAACGATATTGCCCATCGACCGTTGACGGTTCGACTTGTTACGCGAACGGGATTTCGAAGATCTCATGGCTTTCGTTTTCTTGGCCCGTTGTCACGGGCTTTTCGGAAATGGCCGCTAATGCATGGCCTGCGGGCTGAACTGTCACGCTGGGCATACCTGCCCGGTTTCGTTCCAAACACCCGCGCTGTGAAGCTGAGCCGTGCGGGGGATCAATATCCCGCCTGCACAGGCTTGACTAAACATGCGAGGGGCGACCTTTCAAGTCAGAAAATCGGTCAAATCCGCGATTTCGATGGATTCGCGGGGTTTTCCCCAAGTTTTTGCGCGATTTCGTGCTCAGGACGTGCCGCAATCCGCCGGATCACCGGGTTTATGCGCCAAAATGACGCGGTCGCGGCCGTCGAGATCACGGCGGGTCTCGATGTTCTCAAGGCCCTGCGCTGCGAAGAGATCGCTCACCGCCTGCGCCTGCGTCGGACCGATCTCGACGGCGAGGCGTCCGCCCGCCATCAGCCGCCCCCCCGCGCCGCGGGCAATGGCGCGATAGGCGTCGAGCCCGT
The DNA here is from genome assembly GCF_002213165.1 of Thioclava sp. F1Mire-8. Lineage (NCBI taxonomy): Bacteria > Pseudomonadati > Pseudomonadota > Alphaproteobacteria > Rhodobacterales > Paracoccaceae > Thioclava > Thioclava sp. F1Mire-8. The sequence continues at coordinate 958,482 of NZ_NBNY01000001.1, forward strand.
CCCCGCCCGGCGTCAGCGCCGAGAGCGGCTCCCAGTCACGCACGTCCTGAGAGAGCCCCGCCATCTCGTCTTCCGCAATATAAGGGGGATTCGAGACGATGAGGTCATAACGCCCCGGCACATTGGCAAACCAGTCTGAAATCAGGAACTTGGCGCGTTTGGCGACACCGAGCGCCTCGGCATTGGCTTTCGCGACCTCGAGCGCGGCTTGAGACAGGTCTGTCCCCGTCCCTGCCGCGAAGGGCATGGATTTCAGCAGCGAGATCAGGATGCAGCCGGTGCCCGTTCCAAGGTCGAGCGCGTGAACGAAGGGCCGCTCCAGCGCGACCTCGACCAGCAATTCCGTCTCCGGGCGCGGATCGAGCGTGTCGCGGGTGACGCGGAATTCATGCCCCCAGAACAGCCGCTTGCCGGTAATCTGGGCGACGGGCTGGCGTGCCTCGCGGGCAGTCAGCGCAGCCTCGAACCGGTCGGCCGCTTCGTCTGGCAGCGGGTCTTGCAAGGCGAGCGTCAGCCGGTCGGGTGCGATCTGCAGCGCATGGGACAGCAGCCTGCGCGCATCGGTCTGCGCGCCCTCGATCCCGGCCTCGCGCAGACGGCGGGACGCAGCGACCAGCGCATCCTGCGCCCTCACGCCTCCATCTCCGCGAGCTTGGCCGCCTGATCGTCGGCGATCAGCGCGTCGACCACCTCGTCGATCTCGCCTTCCATAACCTTATCAAGGGAATAGAGCGTGAGGTTGATGCGGTGATCGGTCAGCCGCCCTTGCGGGAAATTATAGGTGCGGATGCGCTCCGAGCGGTCGCCGGAACCCACCTGGGATTTCCGCGTCTCGGCACGTTCCGAAGCCGCGCGGTCGCGTTCGGCCTCGAACAGCCGCGCGCGCAGAACGGCCATCGCATTGGCGCGGTTCTGGTGCTGGGATTTCTCAGACGAGGTCACGACGATCCCGGTCGGGATATGGGTGATGCGCACCGCGGAATCCGTCGTGTTGACGTGCTGCCCGCCCGCCCCAGAAGCCCGCATCGTGTCGATCCGGATATCATTGGCGGGGATGTCGATATCGACAGCCTCGACCTCGGGCAGAACGGCGACGGTCGCGGCAGACGTGTGGATGCGCCCACCGGCCTCGGTTTCCGGCACGCGCTGCACGCGGTGAACGCCGGATTCGTATTTCAGCCGGGCGAAGACGCCCTCACCTTCGATGCGCGCCACCGCTTCCTTGACGCCGCCCAGCTCGGTCTCGGTCAACTCCATCATCTCGAAACGCCAGCCATGTTTTTCGGCGTATTTCTGATACATACGCAACAGGTTACCCGCGAACAGCGCCGCTTCCTCGCCGCCCGTGCCGGGGCGGATTTCCAGGATCGCGGGGCGCGCGTCGGCGGCATCCTTGGGCAGAAGCGCCACGCGCAAGGCCTGCTCCATCTCGGGGATACGGGCTTTGAGACGCGGCAATTCCTCTTCGGCCAGATCACGCATTTCCGGATCGGTCATCCAGCCTTCCGCCTCGGCCAGATCGGCGCGGGCCTGACGCCATGCCTCGATCTGGGTGACGACCGGCTTCAATTCGGAATATTCACGGCTGATCTCGGCGATCTTGGCGGGTTCCGCGCCAGCGTTGAGCAGCGCCTCGAGGTACTCGAAGCGCGCGAGGATCTGGTCGAGTTTCTCTTCGGGCAACATGGGATCGGTTTGGCGCGAAGCGTGCGGGGCGTCAAGCGGCGAGCGTTGTGGAGAGAGCGCCGCTTCCTCCCGTTGGTCCGGGGCGACCAGCCCCGGGCCGCGCCCAACTTTCCCGGGAAGGCGCGTTGTCGATGTCATCGCAGGCTCAAGCGCCCGCCGGGCTTGCGAGATTGAGCGCCCGGCCCCACACAAAGCCACGCGCCACCCGGGGTTCGGACGCGCCCCTTACAAACAACGTTCCGTCATTGCCGCTTCGCAGCGCTGAGACATCACATATCAGCAGACTGCCCACAGCTCCCTTTACGGCTCGGGTCCTATCACCTAGATAAACAGTCGAGTAATTCGATAGGCGCCCTGCCGGCGCCCCTGCCGATGGAAGAAGCCGCCATGACCGCCACGCCCGAAGAGCCGCTTGAAGGCACGCCGCTGATCAAGCCCTCGACGACCGACCATCCGCTCTACGAAAATGTCGTGGAAGCGTGCCGCACCGTCTATGACCCGGAAATCCCGGTGAACATCTATGATCTCGGCCTCGTCTACACGATCGAGATCAGCCCTGAGAATGACGCGAAGGTGATCATGACGCTCACCGCTCCGGGCTGCCCCGTCGCGGGCGAGATGCCGGGTTGGGTTCACGATGCCGTGGCCTGCGTCGGTGGTCTGCGCGATGTCGATGTCGAGATGACCTTCGATCCGCAATGGGGCATGGACATGATGTCCGACGAGGCGCGGCTGGAACTAGGCTTCATGTGAGGCTTGGAGGGGCTCTGCCCCGCACCCTGCGGGTGCTTCCGGGATATTTCCGACCAAGAGGAAGGGAGCCGCGCGGCTCCCTTTTTGTTTCCTTGCATTTGCGCACACAACCTTCGCACTGCGATGGACTTGCCGCCCGCCCGCGCAGCCCCATGTCATCTGGCCGAACGTCAAACCCGATGAGAGGACTGACATGGCTGATACGCTATTCTCCCCGACGAAGCTCGGCGCGATCGAGATCGCCAACCGCTTCGTGATGGCGCCACTGACCCGCAACCGTGCCCCCGATCTGCACCCGACCGATATGACGGTCGAGTATTATCGCCAGCGTGCAGGCGCCGGGCTGATCGTCACCGAAGGCACGCAGATTTCGCCGATGGGTCAGGGCTACGCCTGGACGCCAGGCATCTACAGCGAGGAGCAGGTCGCGGGCTGGAGGAAAGTCACCGACGCGGTGCATGAGGCTGGCGGCAAGATCGTCGCGCAAATCTGGCATGTCGGCCGGATCTCGGTGCCGCAGCTGCTGAACGGGCGTGATCCGGTCGGGCCGTCTGCGATCTCGGCCGAGGCCAAGACCTTCGACGGCGAAGGCTTCGTGGCGACTACCACACCGCATGCGCTGACGGTCGAGGAAATCGCAGCGACGGTCGAAGATTACCGCAAGGCCGCGCGCAATGCGCAGGCCGCGGGCTTCGATGGCGTCGAGATTCACGCCGCGAATGGCTATCTGATCGATCAGTTCCTGCGCGACACCTCGAACAAGCGAGAAGACGAGTACGGCGGCTCGATCGAGAACCGCACCCGCTTCCTGCGCGAAGTGGTCGATGCGGTCACCGAGGTGCTGGGCGCCGAGCGTGTGGGCATCCGTCTCTCGCCGTGGTCGAACGCGAATAACGTGGGCATCGACAGCAACACGGCCGAGCTGTTCGGCGCGGTGGTCGATTTCCTCAACACCAAGCCTATGGCCTATGTCCATTTCGTGGAAGGTCAGACCGGCGGTCCGCGCGAGTGGCCCGAGGACGGGATAGAGACGCTGCGCGCGAAGTCGAAGGCGCCCTATATCGCGAATAACGGCTACGACAAGGCGATGGCCGAAGCGGCGCTGAAAGAGGGTGCGGCGGCGGTGGCCTTCGGCAAGCTCTTCATCGCGAATCCGGACCTGCCCAAGCGTTTCGCGAAGGACGCTCCGCTGAACGAGCCGAACTCGGAAACGTTCTACGGCGGCGGTGCTCAGGGCTACACGGATTACCCGTTCCTCGATGAGTGACGCAGGCATTTTTACCTGCTAAACTTTAGATGCAGGCGTTTTTACTTGCATATTGCCATGCGCAGGCGCTAAAACCTGCGCATGGCTTATTTTTGTGTTCTCACCGGCGATATAGTCGCCTCGACCGGGCTCTCGGCCTCCGAGCTGAGCGCGGCACTCGATGCGATCGAGGGCGCGGCGGCGGCATTGTCTCCGCTTCTGCGGGAAAGTCACTTTGCCCGCAATCGCGGAGATGGGTGGCAATTCGCGATACCCAGCCCGCGCCTTCAGGCTAGGCTCGCGCTGCTGATCCGGGCCGAGTTGCGCGCCCTGGGCGAGGCGTTCTCGACCCGGATCGCGATTGCCGAGGGCGACGGCACGCTGCCTGCGGATGGCGACCTGAACGGGGCATCGGGCCCGGCCTTCACCGCCTCGGGCCAGCTGCTGGATAGCTTGGAGGGGCCGCGCATTGCCCATGCTGCGGGCGGGGCGCTTGGCGCGGCGTTCCGCCTGTTCGATCACATCTCGGAGGCGTGGACCCCGGCGCAGGCGCGCGCGATCGCGCCGATGTTGCGCATCAAACCTCCGACCCAGACCGCCGCAGCCTCCGAGATCGGCATCACCCGGCAATCGCTGGCACAGGCCTTGGCAAGCGCGGCCTGCCCCGCCATCGTGGAGGCCCTGGCGATGATCGAGGAGACCCAATGATCGAGACTTTCGCGGCGCTTGTCTTTGCCCATGCCTTCACAGATTTCGCGTTTCAAAGCAGCGGCATGGCGGCGAAGAAGGCCGGGCGGGACGAGGCCGCGCTGGCCGCGCATATCGCGATCCTCACGGGGCTGACGCTGTTGGCAGGGCTGCAACTGTCGTGGACGCTGATCGGGGTGCTGGCGCTGGTCGCGCTCAGCCATCTGGTGATCGATGTGGCCAAGAGCTTCGCACCGCGCGAACATCCCCTCGCCGCCTTCCTTGGCGATCAGGCCGCCCATCTGGCTGCGACCGCGCTGATCGCCACCGCCTTCCCGACATTCTGGGCCAACGCGCTCTGGGCGAGCCTCTCATGGCTCCCCGGCGTCCTGACGCTCGCCACCGGCCTTTTGATCACCACCCGCGCCGGCGGCTTCGCGGTGGGCATGCTGATGGTGCGCTACGAAGAGGACGCACCGCCCGAGGGGTTGCCGCAGGGCGGGCGGATGATCGGGCTTCTCGAGCGCGGGCTGATCTTTCTGCTGGTGCTGGCGGGACAGCCCTCGGGCATCGGCTTCCTGATCGCGGCAAAGTCGATCCTGCGCTTCGAGGCGGTGTCAAAAGACGGCGCGAATCCGAAATCCGAATATGTGATCATCGGCACGCTGGCCTCCTTCGGCTGGGCGCTCGCCGCCTCTTACGCCACGCTCGCGCTTTTGGGACATTTGCCGCCCCTTGGAATCCTGCCCGTGCCCGACTAAATTACTCGGTGAAGGAGAGCCCCCATGTTCAACGTTCCCGGACAAGACCCCGTAACCCTGACCGACGCCGCCGTCGCGCAGATCGCCAAGCTGATGTCGCGCGAAGACGCGGCTGGCTTCCGCATCGGCGTGAAGAAAGGGGGCTGCGCGGGCATGGAATACACGATGGAGGTCGCGGCCGAGGCCGGACCGATGGATATCGTCGTGGAAAAGGGCCCCGCCCGGGTTCTGATCGCACCGATGGCGCAGATGTTCATGCTGGGCACCGAGATCGACTACGAGACCGGTCTTCTCGAAAGCGGCTTCAAGTTCCGCAATCCGAACGTCGTCGATGAATGCGGCTGCGGCGAGTCGATCAAATTCGCCGATATGGAAGCCTCCCAGACCAACGGCTGAGCCCCGCTCCCGCGCCAATTTGCCCTTTGCGAGTGCGATCCCCCTGCCCTAATGTCGGCCCGAATGACATAAGGGAGACAGGCATGCGCAAGAAGCTGGCCGCCGGCAATTGGAAGATGAACGGGCTCAAGAGCAACCTGGGCGAGGTGAAATCCCTTGTCGAGGCGCATCCCTCGCCCGCCTGTGACGTGCTCCTGTGCCCGCCCGCGACGCTGATCGGCGCGATGGCCGAGGCGGCGGGTGGCAAGCTCGCGGTCGGCGGGCAGGATTGCCACATGAACGAGAGCGGCGCACATACGGGCGACATCTCGGCGCAGATGATCGCGGATGCGGGTGGCTCTCACGTCATCGTCGGCCATTCCGAACGCCGTGCCGATCATCATGAAAGCGATCTGATCGTGCGTGCCAAGGCCGAGGCTGCGATCGCCGCAGGCCTGATCGCGGTGATCTGCGTGGGCGAAACGGAAGCGCAGCGCGACGGCGAACAGACGCTCGACGTGATCGGCGAACAGCTTGCCGGCTCCGTCCCCGACGGTGCGACGGCCGCCAATTGCGTGATCGCCTACGAGCCCGTCTGGGCGATCGGCACGGGTCGCACGCCGACGCTGGATCAGATCGCGGAGGTCCATGACTTCATGCGCAACACGCTGATCGCGCGCTTCGCCGACGCAGGCAACGGCATGCGGCTGCTCTATGGCGGCTCGGTCAAACCCGGCAATGCCGAGGAGATCTTCGCGACCTCCAACGTCGACGGCGCGTTGGTGGGCGGGGCCTCGCTCAAAGCCAGCGATTTCGGCGCGATCATCGCCGCGCTGGAGGCGAGCTGAGCCGCATCCCGCTCGACATCCGGGGGCCTCGAACACAAGGGCCACGCGGCTTTCCAACGCCGCGTGGCCCACGCAATTTCCCCGCCCCGCCTTGCGGGCGCCGCGCCGATCTCGTATCACGCGGACCAAGCTTTCAAGAGGATGACAGATGCGCGCCGAGACGCAGAATACCGTCGAACAGATCCGCAAGTCCCTGACCTTGCTCGGCCAGCGGATGGACCTCGAGACCGCGCCGCACCGGATCGAGGAATTCAACGCGATGATCGAAGACCCCACCCTGTGGGACGATCAGGCGCGCGCGCAGAAACTGATGCGCGACCGGCAGCAACTGATGGACAAGTTCGAAACCTATAACCGGATCAAGCAGGATCTGGAGGACAATGTCGAACTGATCGAACTTGGCGAGATGGAAGACGACGAGGAAGTCGTCTCCGAGGCAGAAGCGTCGCTCGCCGCGCTGAAGGAAACCGCCGCGTCGAAAGAGCTGGAAGCCCTTCTCGACGGCGAGGCCGACGGCAACGACACCTTCCTCGAGATCAATGCGGGCGCGGGAGGCACCGAGGCCTGCGACTGGGCCTCGATGCTGCAACGGATGTATGTCCGCTGGGCCGAAAAGCGCGGCTACGAGGTCGAACTGCAATCCGAAGAACCGGGTGCCGAGGCCGGGATCAAGTCCTGCGCCTACAAGATTTCCGGTCCCAATGCCTATGGCTGGCTGAAATCGGAATCGGGCGTGCACCGCCTCGTGCGGATTTCACCCTTCGGCAAGGGCACGCGCGAGACCTCTTTCGCCTCGGTCTGGGTCTACCCGGTCGTTGACGACAATATCGAGATCGAGGTGAACCCCGCCGATATCCGCATCGACACGTTCCGCTCCTCGGGGGCTGGCGGTCAGCACGTCAACACGACCGACTCGGCGGTGCGGATCACCCACCACCCGACCGGCATCGTTGTCACCTCGTCCGAGAAATCGCAGCACCAGAACCGCGACATCGCGATGAAGGCGCTGAAATCGCGGCTCTATCAGATGGAGCTGGAAAAGCGCACCGCGGCGATCAACGAAGCCCACGAGAACAAGGGCTCGGCCGGCTGGGGCAACCAGATCCGCTCCTACGTGCTGCAGCCCTACCAGATGGTGAAAGACCTGCGCACCCAATACGAGACTTCGGACACGCAGGGCGTGCTCGACGGCGATCTCGACGGGTTCATGGCAGCGACGCTGGCGCTCGGCCTCGAAGGCAAATCCCGCGCCGACGCGCAGGCGGATAGCTGATCGCGAATGACGGCGCGGGTTCACATCACCGGCGCCGCAGGATCGGGCACATCATCTTTGGGGGAACGCCTGGCTGACCGCTTGGGCGTCACCCATCTCGATACCGACGAATTCTATTGGGCCGAGAGCGACCCGCCCTATACCGTCAAACGCCGCCCCGCAGAGCGGCTCGCCTTGATGGAGGCGGCGAAAAAGCCCGAAGGCTGGGTGATCTCCGGCTCGCTCGACGGTTGGGGGGAACCCGCGATCGCGGGCGCCGACCTGATCGTTTTTCTCACCGCTCCGACGCCGATCCGCCTCGCGCGCCTGCGCAAGCGCGAGGCGATGCGCTTCGGCGCGCGTATCCGCAAGGGCGGCGACATGGAGGGCAATCACGGCTCCTTCCTGACCTGGGCTGCGGGCTATGACGATCCGTATTTCTCGGGTCGCTCGCTAAGCCGCCATCACGAATGGCTGGCGGGCCGGTCTGAACCGATACTGGACCTCTCGGGCACACGGCCGCTGGATGAACTGCTGGCGGAGTGCCTCGAGGCCCTCGGAATGAAACCCTGATCCGGTTTGGCGCGTATCCTCACCACTAGCGAAAGGATGACCGCCGTGGAGTTCAAGGACAAACGCATCTGGATCATGGGCGCGAGCTCGGGCATCGGGCAGGCGCTGGCGCGCGAACTGGCCGCCCGCGGGGCGCGGCTGGTGCTGTCTGCGCGCTCGGTCGAGCCGCTGGACGCATTGAAGGCAGAACTGGGTCAGGGCGAGGTGGTGCCCTGCGACGTCGCCGATCCCGAAAGCCTCGACGATGCGCGCGGCGAAATTCTGAGCCACGGGCCGCTGGATGCGATGATCATCACCGCCGCGCTTTACGATCCGGGCCGCGTGGAGCAGATCGAACGGGAGGCTGCGCGCAAGCTGGTGGAGGTGAACCTGCTCGGCACGCTATGGTTCGCGCAGGCCGCTCCCGGCTTGCTACGCGAAGGTGGGCAGTTGGTGATCTTCGGCTCCGTCGCGGGCATCTTCGGCCTGCCGAAAGGGCAGCTCTACTCCGCCTCGAAAGCCGCCGTGATAAACCTAGTGGAAAGCCTGCGGGTCGAATATGCGCCCAAGATCGACGTGCGGCTGATCTCTCCCGGCTTCGTGAAGACTCGCCTGACCGAGAAGAACGACTTCGCCATGCCCTTCATGATCGAAGCCGACGAGGCCGCCTGCCGCATCGCCGACGGGCTGGCCAAGGACCGGTTCGAAACCCACTTCCCCCGCCGCCTGACATGGCAGCTCAAGCTGCTGAAACGCCTGCCCTATGCGCTCTCCCTGCGGCTGACGAAACGGATGGGCGGCTGAGCCTTGCGGCGACGCAGCGAGCAATTCTCTGGACAGATCACGTCCGCGTGACGCAACGTGAAGTTGCGGGCCTTTGGGAGAGGCCCTCAGTCAGGGAGAAAAGCAATGCAAACGATCGTGTCGCCGCCCTCCGAGGTGCCGCCTATCCGCGACCTTCAGGCCTCGGACATACCAGACATCCTGAACGCCGGATGGAACGATTTCAAACGCGCCCCGGCCTTCGGTCTGATGTTCTCGGGCTTTTACGTGCTCGGCGGCATCGTGCTCTGGATGGTGTTCGCAGCGCAGGGCGAGGAATGGTGGCTGATCCCCTTCGCGCTCGGCTTTCCGCTGCTCGCCCCCTTCGCGGCGATCGGGCTTTATACCGTCTCGCGCAAGCTGGAGGCGCAGGAGCCTCTGATCTGGCGCGAGGTGATCGCCAGCTGCGTCTCGGAGAAGGATCGCCAGACGCCGTCCATGGCGATGCTGATCCTGATGATGTTCATGTTCTGGGTCTTCGTCGCCCATACCACCTTCGCGCTGTTCATGGGGCTGTCGGCCTTCACCAACATCTCCAGCTCGCCTGAGATCCTTCTGACCGGGAACGGGCTGATGATGCTGAGCATCGGCACCCTGATCGGGGCGGGTTTCGCAGCGATGCTGTTCTCCTTCACCGTGGTCGGCCTGCCGCTGATCATGGATCGCGAGATCGACATCATCACCGCCATCCTCACCTCGATGCGGGCAGTCGCGGCCAACCCGGTCTCGATGGCGATCTGGGCACTGGTGATCGCGGCGAGCCTGTTCGTTGGGATGCTGCCGATGTTCCTTGGCCTCTTCATCGTGCTGCCGGTTCTGGGTCATGCCAGCTGGCACATGTATCGCCGCCTCACTTCCTGAGGTCCGGGCGCCGTTTTCCGAGGGGCGCGAGATTTCGCGCCCCTTTGTCATGGAATTATTGAAAGGCAGATGGCGTGAACATATAGTGAACACATGGCAAGGATGACCCTCGATCAGAAACTGGCGATCCTCTCGGATGCGGCGAAATACGATGCCTCCTGCGCGTCGAGCGGCGGGCAGCGGCGCGACTCGAAGGATGGCAAAGGGATCGGCTCGGTCACCGGCTCCGGCATCTGTCACGCCTACACGCCGGACGGGCGCTGCATCAGCCTGCTGAAGATCCTGATGACGAATTTCTGCATCTATGACTGCGCCTATTGCGTGAACCGGGTGAGTTCCAACGTCACCCGCGCGCGGTTCTCTCCCGAGGAGGTCGTGACCCTCACGCTGGAATTCTACCGCCGCAACTATATCGAGGGGCTGTTCCTCTCCTCCGGCATTATCCGCTCGCCCGATGACACGATGGCCGACATGGTGCGGATCGCGAAGCTCTTGCGGGTCGAGCATAATTTCCGCGGCTATATCCATCTGAAGACCATCCCCGACGCAGCCCCCGAGCTGATCGAGGAGGCCGGCCTTTACGCCGATCGCCTCTCGATCAATGTCGAGCTGCCGACCGACCGCGCGGTGCAGGACTATGCGCCGGAAAAGGACCCCGCGCAGATCCGCCGCGCGATGGGCGACGTGCGGGTGCTGCGCGAGGCGCGGAAAGAACGCAGCTTCACCGGCAAGCGCCCTCCGAAATTCGCGCCCGCCGGGCAATCGACGCAGATGATCGTCGGCGCGGACGGGGCGAATGACACGACGATCCTGAAGACCTCGACGCGGCTCTATTCAAGCTACGCGCTCAAGCGTGTCTATTACTCCGCTTTCTCGCCGATCCCGGACAGCTCCGCCGCTCTGCCCCTGATCAAGCCACCACTGATGCGCGAGCATCGCCTGTATCAGGCGGATTGGCTGCTGCGCTTCTACGGCTTCGACGTGGACGAGATTTCGCAAGGCACCACCGACGGCAATCTCGATCTGACGGTCGATCCGAAACTCGCCTGGGCACTGGCGAACCGACATCTGTTTCCGCTCGACGTGAACCGGGCCGAGCGCGAGATGCTGCTGCGCGTGCCGGGGCTGGGGGTGAAGACGGTGAACCGGGTGCTGGCGACGCGCCGCTACCGGACGCTGCGCTACGAGGACCTGAGGCGCATGGGGGCGAATCTGAAGCAAGCGAAACCCTTCATCACGCTGCTGGACTGGCACCCGCGCGCACTGACCGATGCAGCCGATTTGCGCGCCCGCTTCGCCCCGCCACCGCAGCAGTTGCGGCTGTTGTGATGCGGACTGTAAGCCTGCCCGAGATCGGCACGTTCGAGGCCTGGCGAGACGAGGCCCGCGCAGCCTTGGGCGCTGGCATCCCGCCCGAGGAGCTTCTCTGGCATCGCGGGGCGGCGGAGGCCGATCTCTTCGCGCAGGACGCACCTACCCCCACGGGCAGCGCTGTGAGCGTGCCAAAGGGCTTTGTCGACCTCGCCCGGCTCGTGGTCTGTCATCGCGACCCGGAACGCTTCGCGCGGGCTTACGCGGTGCTCTGGGCGCTGCGATCCGACAGGCGCCTGCTGGAAGACCGCGCCGATCCGCGCATCGACCGACTGAACCGCATGGCCAAGGAGGTCTCGCGCGACCGCCACAAGATGACGGCCTTCGTGCGCTTCCGCGAAATCGGGGCGCCCGACGCCCCACGTCGTCGCTTTGCCGCGTGGTTCGAACCCACGCATTACATCTGCGAGCTGACCGCGCCGTTCTTCGTGAAACGTTTCGGCGACATGGACTGGTCGATCTTCACGCCCGATCTGACGGCGCATTTCGAAGCGGGCAAACTGCGCTTCAGCGAGGGGCAGCCGCGCCCCGATCTGCCCGAGGATGGCGCCGAAGACCTCTGGCGCACCTATTTCCGCAACATCTTCAACCCGGCGCGGCTGAAGGTCGGCGCGATGCAATCCGAAATGCCGCGCAAATATTGGCATAACCTCCCCGAAGCCAGCCTCATCCCCGAGATGATCGCCACCGCGCAGGCCCGCGCAGAGGAGATGGCTTTGAGTGCCCCCACGCTGGCCCCGGCCCGAGCTGGCAAGATCACCGAGCGGCTGGCGAGCGACCGCGCCAGGCCGCAGCCCGCGGGTGACCGCGCGGAACTGCTGGCCGCGCTGAACGCTTGCCGCCGCTGCCCGCTTTGGGAGAACGCAACGCAGGCAGTACCGGGCGAAGGGCCGCTGGATGGGCCATTGATGATCGTGGGCGAGCAGCCGGGCGATTTCGAGGATCTCGAGGGCCGCCCCTTCGTCGGCCCTGCAGGGCAGCTTTTCGACGAGGTGGCGGCGCGGGCTGGCCTGTCCCGCGATCGCGCCTTCATCACCAATGCGGTGAAGCATTTCAAATTCACCCCGCGCGGCAAACGGCGCATCCACCAGTCGCCCGACCGGCAGGAAATTCATCCCTGCCGCTGGTGGCTCGATCGGGAACGCGCTCTGGTGAAGCCGAAGGCGATCCTTGCGATGGGCGCGACGGCGCTGGAGAGCCTCACCGGGGATCGGCGCGGCCTTCTCAAGCGGCGCGGCACGGTGGAGGTACTCGACGATGGCACGCCGATGCTCATCACCGTGCACCCGTCCTACCTGCTGCGCCTGCCCGACATGGAAAAGCCCGCTATGCTGCGGGCTTTCGAGGCGGATCTGGTCCGCGCGGTGCAGATGGTGGCGTGAGGCGTCAGCCCAGCACTGCAAGGCTCGGGAAGGTCTCCAGCAGCCAGAAACTGATCGCCGAGAACGCATTGGTCAGCAGCAGAATCCCGACGACGACCAGCAGCGCGCCCATCGTCTTCTCGATGATGCCCATATAGGCCTTGAGCCGGTTCATTACCCCGATCGCACGCTGGATGAACAGCGCGGCCAGCAGGAACGGAATGCCCAGACCCAGCGCATAGACCGCCAGCAGCGCGGTGCCGCGCGCCTGATCGCCGCCTTGGGCGGCCAGCGACAGGATCGCACCCAGCTGCGGGCCGATGCAGGGCGTCCAACCGAAGGCGAAGGCGAGCCCCAGCACATAGGCACCCAAACTCGAGCCGCCCCGGTCGCCCGCGTCCAGCCGCGCCTCGCGGTCGAGGATCGGGATGCGGAATACGCCGAGGAAATGCAGGCCGAGGATCACGATCACCCCGCCCGCGATCCGTCCGAACAGCACCTGATTGGTCAGGAAGAACCGCCCGAAGGTCGAGGCGGCGAACCCCATGAACAGGAACACCGTCGACAGGCCAAGAACGAAGAACAGCGCAGGCACCGCCGCCGAGCGTTTGCCCTCGCGCAGGTCGCCCATGCTCACCCCGCCCATATAGGCGAGATAGGGCGGCACGATCGGCAGCACGCACGGGCTGAGGAATGACAGCAGACCCGCAAAGAGCGCCACGAAAGCGGCGGGCAGGAAAGCGGCAGAGACGAGATCGATTCCAAACATGTTCTTCCTCTACCCCATTCCTCGCGCGCGGTCACCGGGTCGTGAGATAACAACAGCGTGGACAAATCAGCGCGGGCGCGCGAGAACCTCCGGCATGAAACCCGATGTCGAAATCGATGCAAAGGGGTTGTTGTGCCCCCTGCCCGTCTTGCGCCTGCGCAAAGCGTTGGAGGCGGCGGCGCCCGGCACGCTAATCCAGCTGGTCGCGACCGACGGGGCGAGCTGGATCGACGTGCCCCATTTTTGCGCGCAATGCGGGCACGAGCTGGTCGAGGCAGAGGATTGGGAAGGCGTGAAGGTCTATCTCGTACGCAAGGGCTGATGGCCCTCGCGTTGCGCACCTGCCCGGCGTCGGCCCGCCGCTGATGATCAGTCTCCCGATGCTGGTATGGCTGGCCGAGGAACTGAACCACTTGCCGAGGACACAAGCGCGTGCCAATCTCCGGCCATTCTCAGGGCGGGGCGAAATTCCCCACCGGCGGTATGCGGCGAAATCCGCGAGCCCGCGAGCGCCTCGCCGTCGTGCAAGGGTCAGCAGATCAGGTGCGAGGCCTGAGCCGACGGTTACAGTCCGGATGGAAGAGAATTTGCAGCCGATCCCGCGCCTTCTCGCGCGGGCGCGGCCTGTATGTGATCGCCTTGGGTGACGTGTCGCTAGCAAGGAGATCACGATGACACACACCCGTTACGCTTTTATCAAGGCCAATTGGCACGCTGATATCATCGACCGCGCGCTCGAGGGGTTTCTCGAAGAGATCCCGGCGGCGCAGGTCGATGTCTTCGACGTGCCCGGCGCGTTCGAGCTGCCGCTGAGGGCGCAGGAACTGGCCCGAACGGGCCGCTACGCGGCGATCGCGGGCGCGGCTCTGGTCGTCGATGGCGGAATCTACCGGCATGATTTCGTGGCGCAGGCCGTGGTGAATGGCCTGATGCAGGTGGGGCTGGAGACGGGCGTGCCCGTGCTGTCGGTCTCGCTGACACCGCATCAGTTCCAGGAGACCGATCACCACCGGGCGATCTTTGGCAGCCATTTCGTCGAGAAGGGCCGCGAGGCGGCGCGGGAGGCGCTGCAACTGACCCGCCATGCACAGGAACTGGCCGCCTGAGCGCGGATAAGCAGATATGAAAACGAAAAAGGCCGGGCGCTCTGCCCGGCCTTTCTCAAATCTGAGGCTGCCTCAGCGGCTCCACCAGCCCCGTTTCTTGGGCTTGGGCGCCTCCTCGGTCATGGTTTCGCCCTCGGCTTCGGTCTCCGCGAAGGCCGGACCACCGGGCAATTCGACCGGAGCATCAGGCTGCGGCGTTTCCGGAGGCTGCTCGAACGGGGTTTCCGGCTCGGGCGCGGGCGGCGTTTCCTGCGGCACGTCGGCAGGGGTTTCCTGCGGCGTAGGCTCGGGCGTCTCGACGGGCGCGTCGGGCTGCGGCGTCTCCTGCGGCTCGGTCGGCGCGTCGGGCTGCGGGGTTTCCGGCGGCTCAGGGCTCTCGGGCGTCTCCGCTACGGGCTCCTCGACCTTCTTGCGCGCACGGGAGCGGCGCTTGGGTTTGGGCGCCTCTTCCTCCGCCGCTGCGGCCTCGACCTTGGCGCCGGCGGCGCTGCCTTCGACGGCGGCTTGCGCATCCGCCTCGGGATCCACCTTCTTGCGCGACCGCGTGCGGCGCTTCGGCTTGGGTGCTTCTTCCTCGGCCTTGGCCTCGGTGCCCTCAACCGCAGCTTCCGCGGTCTCGGCGTCCGCTTTCGGTTCTTCGACCTTCTTGCGGGCGCGCGAGCGGCGCTTCGGCTTCGGCGCTTCTTCCTCCGGCTGAGCCTCGGTCTTGACGTCGGTCTGCGCCTCGGTCTTGGCCTCGTCCGCCGGAGCCTCTGCCGCTTGCGCGGGTTCGGCCTTGGCGGGCGCGTCCTGACCTCCGGTCGGTTCAGACTTCTGATCGTCCGACTTGTGGTCGCCCGACGACTGATCGCCGTTCTCCGAAGAGTCGTTATTCTCCCCGTTCTCGCCATTCGACTTCTTGCGACGGCGACGGCGGCGGCGCTTCTTCTTAGGCTGCTCCTCGGCCTCGGTCTCGACCTCCGGGGTCTGCGCCTCGGCTTCGGCCTCGGTCTCGTCCTCCGCCTCGTCGATTTCGGCCATCAGGCTTGCCGACGCGGACACCACGGGGCTGTCCACTTCCGCAACATTGCGGGTCGCGGTCTTGAACTTCTCGATGGTGAAATCTGGCGAGACTAGCTCGGGCGCGGCCTCGATGCGCACGGACATACCGTAGCGGGCCTCGATCACTGCCACATGTTCGCGCTTGGCGTTCATCAGGTAATTGGCGACCGCGACGGGCGCACGCACCAGAACCTCGCGGGTCCGCTTGCGGGTGCCCTCTTCCTCGATCGCGCGCAGAACGCTCAGCGCGAGGCTGTCGTCGGAGCGGATCAGGCCGGTGCCGTGGCAATGGGCGCAGGGCTGCGTCGTGGATTCGATCATGCCCGGACGCAGGCGCTGGCGGCTCATCTCGAGCAGGCCGAAGCCGGAGATGCGTCCGACCTGAATGCGCGCGCGGTCGGTCTTGAGGCGCTCTTTCATGCGCTTTTCGACGGCCGAGTTGTTCTTGCGCTCGTCCATGTCGATGAAGTCGATCACGATCAGCCCGGCGAGGTCGCGCAGGCGCAGCTGGCGGGCCACTTCGTCGGCGGCTTCAAGGTTGGTCTTGAGCGCGGTTTCCTCGATCGAGCCTTCCTTGGTGGCCCGGCCCGAGTTCACGTCGATCGCGACGAGCGCTTCGGTCACGCCGATCACGATATAGCCGCCGGACTTGAGCTGAACCGTCGGGTTGAACATCGAGGCGAGGTAGCTTTCCACCTGATGGCGCGCGAAGAGCGGCAGCGATTCCGAGTAGTGCTTCACGTTCTTGGCGTGGCTCGGCATGATCATCTTCATGAAGGCCTTGGCCGCGCGGTAGCCGCGCTCGCCCTCGACGAGAACCTCGTCGATATCCTTGTTGTAGAGGTCGCGGATCGACCGCTTGATCAGATCGCCTTCCTCGTAGATCGGCGCCGGCGCGACGGATTTCATCGTCAGGTCGCGGATCTGCTCCCACAGGCGCATCAGGTATTCGTAGTCGCGCTTGATCTCGGTCTTGGTGCGCTGCGCGCCCGCTGTACGCACGATCAGGCCGGCACCTTTCGGCACGTCCAGCTCGCCCGCGATTTCCTTGAGCTTCTTGCGGTCAGCGGCGTTGGTGATCTTGCGCGAGATGCCACCACCGCGCGCGGTGTTGGGCATGAGCACGCAGTAGCGGCCTGCCAGCGAGAGATAGGTGGTCAGAGCGGCGCCCTTGTTGCCGCGCTCTTCCTTGACGACCTGCACCAGCATGATCTGGCGGACCTTGATCACTTCCTGGATCTTGTAGCGGCGCGGACGCGGCTTGCGGGCCGGACGGATCTCTTCCTCGACATCCTCGTCGGCGACGGATTCGATGCCGCTATCGGCCTCGGCCGCGTCGTCGTCATCCTCGTCCGAGTCGTCGCTGTCATCCTCGTCGGATTGCGCAGCTTCCACAGCCGCGGTTTGCTCAGCAGCTTCCGAAGCGGGCGCTTCCTCGGCCGGAGCTTCGGAGGTTTCCGTCTGCGCGTCCGCTTCCGCCTCTTCGCTGGCGGCATCGGCGTTCTCGTCTTCCGCCTCGGGATCGACGACGCCCATGCCCGGGATCTCGTCCGAGCTGACGACCGCGTCGTCCTGCTTGGCCTTTTCCGCCTTGTTCGAGGACCGGCGCGAGCGGCGGCGGCGTGATTTCGGCTTTTCCTCTTCCTCGGCAGCGGCCTCGGCAAGCTGTCGCTCTTCTTCGAGGAGCGCTTCGCGGTCGGCGACAGGGATCTGGTAGTAATCGGGGTGGATTTCCGCGAAGGCGAGGAACCCGTGCCGGTTTCCGCCGTAGTCGACGAATGCCGCCTGCAGCGACGGTTCGACGCGCGTTACTTTCGCGAGATAGATATTGCCGGCGAGCTGCCGTTTGTTAATGGTCTCAAAGTCGAATTCCTCGACCTTGTTGCCGTCCACCACCACGACGCGGGTCTCTTCCGCGTGGGTGGCATCGATAAGCATCTTCTTTGCCATGTAATTCCAATAGGTCAGCCCTTTGCGACCGGCCCGGGGGCGCGGCGCTGTCTTGGGCTGAAACTGTCCTTGAGGCGAGGCTGCGGACATGCGCGCAGACGGCGGTGGCGTCGAGCCTGCCCGTCTTCATCTGCGAAATCCCGTCACGCATCATCGCGGTTCTTTCCAAGGCGCGGTCGGCCTTAGCCGCTTGGCGCCCAATTAACGGCCTCCATCCCGGCATATGCGGCAGAGGGAGACAAACTTGCGGCCTTTCGGCCAATCGGTTGAGCCGGGGCCCCTTGCGCATCATCTGCGCCGGATCGGCCAAGGCATCAGCGAATTTCGGAGGGTTCACACGTTTGGCGTGAAACCGACTGGTTTCGACCATAGCGGCACAGCCACCGGGAACACAATCGAATTTTCGTAACGGAAGGGTTAATCGCGCCCCGATTCCGGGCAAAGATCAACGATTGGGCAGGCCCGTCCCGGGGATTTTTCGCCCTGGGCCTGAAAATGCCGCGGCGCGGTGCCATCCGGGCCCGCGCCGCTCACGTCGTCTTGTTCGAAAGCTGCCTGCACGCGCCCGCATCGAGGGGAGCCTGCGCGGGCGCAGGCTTCACAGGTAATCGGCGCGCGCGAGGCCGTATTTCGCCATCTTCTCGTTCAGCGTCCGACGCGGCAGGCACAGTTCTTCCATCACCGCCGAGATCGACCCCTTGTGGCGCCGCATCGTGTTGTCGATCAGCATCTTCTCGAAGCTCTCGACATATTCCTTGAGCGGCTTGCCCTCGGTGGTGATCGCAGCCGGGCCCGCCTCTTCGTCGTCGGTCATCAAGAGCGACGCGATGGAGCCAGAACCCCGGCGCGATTGCAGCACCGCGCGTTCGGCCACGTTGATCAGCTGGCGCACATTGCCCGGCCACGGAGCCTGCAGCAGTTGTGCCGCTTCCTGCGCCGTCACTTCGGGCACGTCGCAGCCGTATTCGTCCGCGAATTGCTCGGACATGCGGTTGAACAGCGTCAGGATATCCTCGCCGCGCGCACGCAGCGGCGGCAGGGTGATCTTCAGAGCGGCCAGACGATAATACAGATCGGGGCGCAGCGCGTCCTCGACCGTCTTTCCCTCGCCATGGGTGTTGCAGATCGCGACGATCCGGGTCTCCGCCGGCGCGCCCTGATCGTTGATGAATTGCAAAAGCCGCGCCTGCAGCGACTGGCTCAGCGCCTCGACATCCTCGAGACAGAGCGTGCCGCCGCGGGCCTCTTCCATCAGCGGCAGACCGCCCTCCTCGACCGGGCCGAACAGCTTGGCAGAGAGGGCTTCCTCGGTCAGCGCGGCGCAGCTGACCATGACGAATTTCTTTCCCGCGCGGGGACCCGTCGCGTGCAATGCATGGGCCACGAGCGTCTTGCCGGTGCCGGTCTCGCCATCGATCAGAACGTGGCCATCAGCCTGAGACAGATCGAGAATATCCTCGCGCAGGCGTTCCATCGGTTCGGAGGTGCCGATCAGCTTGCCCATCACCTTCTCGCCCTCGGCCAGATCGCGGCGCAGCGCGCGGTTATCCAGCGTGGTGCGCCGCGCCTGCGTGGCGCGTTTGGCCAGTTCGGTCATCCGATCCGGCGAAAACGGCTTTTCCATGAAGTCCATCGCGCCAAGGCGCATCGCCTCGACCGCCATCGGCACATCGCCGTGGCCGGTGATCATGATGACCGGCAGACCGCTATCGATGCCCATCAGCCGCTTGAGGAAGGCCATCCCGTCCATGCCGGGCATCCGGATATCGGTGATCACCACGCCCGGCCAGTCGGGGCCGATCACTTTCAGCGCATCTTCGGCGCTGGCATAGGTCTCGGCGTCGAAGCCCGACAGCGCCAGCCATTGGCTGACCGACTGCCGCATGTCTTCCTCGTCATCGACGATCGCTACCTTCATTAATCTTGCCATGTCTTACTCCGCGGCCTTTATGGCCCTGTTCTTGTCCGCCAGAAGGGGCAGCTGCACTTCGAACACCGCGCCCCCGCTTTCGGAATTATGGGCGGTCAGACGCCCCCCGAAATCACTGATGATGGAGGACGAGATCGCGAGGCCCAGCCCCGTCCCCTCCCCCGGTTTCTTCGTGGTCCAGAACGGCTCGAACAGCTTGTCGAGATCCGAGATTCCGGGACCATTGTCACGCACGCTCAGAACGGCCGTTTCCCCCGAGGTAAGCAACAACTCCACCTGCGGTTCCTCAACGGACTTGGTAGCGTCGAGTGCATTGCGCAACAGGTTGATGATCACCTGCTCCAGCCGGATGCGGTCCGCCATAACCATAACAGGACTCCGCGGCATGGTGCGGGAAATGTGCAATTTGCGAATTTTCAGCTGCGGCTCCATCATCGAGAGCGCCTCCGACAGCGCCACCCGCAGGTCCACCGGCTCGAACGCCTCGCCGCCCTTGCGGGCATAGGATTTAAGCTGCCGCGTGATCGCGCCCATGCGACCGATCAGGTCGTCGATGCGCTGGAAGGAGGACAAAGCCTCCTCCACCCGGGCGCGCTGCAACAGCAGTTTCGCGCCAGCTAGATAGGTCTTCATCGCGGCCAGCGGCTGGTTCAACTCGTGGCTGACGGCAGCCGACATCTCGCCCAGAGCGGCGAGCTTCGAGCTTTGCGCGATCGTCTGCTCGGCCACTGCCAGATCCTGCTGCGCCTTCTCACGCTCGGCGATCTCGCGGCTCAGACGCGCGTTCAACTGGCGCAGCTCCGCCGATTCCGCCCGCAATTCCTGGCTTTGCCGCCGCGCCCGGCGTGATAGCGCATAAAAGACCAGCGCCAGCAGGATCGCGAAGCCCATGATCTCGAGCGCGAGCACGGCGTTCACCCGTTCGCGCACGGAATCGTAGCTGGTAAAGGCGATCATCTTCCAGCCGCGGAACGGAATGCGCGCCTCGGTCCGCATCACCGCCCGGCCCTTCAGATAGGCGTCGGGCGCATCATTCGCCCAGTCCGCGGTCGCCTGCAGCGCGCGCTCAATCGCGGAGGGGGCCGAGCGTGCGGCCAGCGCCTCCGACATCGTCACGCCGCGCCAGCGCGGCTCGGTCGTCAGGATAATCTTGCCCTCGCTGTCGACCACGGCCAGCGCATCGGAAATCCCCGCCCAGGCACGCTCGAATTTCGACAGGTCCGCTTCGACGACGATCACGCCGACGGGCTTGTTGTTCTGGATCACCGCCCGCGAGTAGTCGAACTCGGTGCCGCCTGCCTCGGGCTCGTTGACCGAGAAGATCGTCCCGCGCGAACGGGTCGCATCGACGAAGAAGGGCGCGTTCGGAAAGGGCGTGCCGATCTGCGTGCGATTGGTCGAGGCCACAACGCGGCCCTGCATGTCCAAAAGTCGGATCGAGGCGACAGCGACCTCTTTCTTGGCCGTGATCAGCTGCGCGGAGGCAGTGGAATAATCAGTCGTATCAAGAGCTTGCGTCAGTTGCGGATCGCGCGCCAGCAACAGTGGCACCACGGAAGTCCGCTGCAATTCCGACATGATGTTGCCGGTGTAGAGCGCGAGGCGCAGCTCGGTGCGCACGCGCGTCGTCTCGGTGAAACGCTGGGTGAGCCACTGGTTGGTGATCCACATTACCGTCCCGGCCAGCGCGAGGATCAGCACCACCGCGATGCGCAGCAGCCAGCGGGCCCGCGGCGAGCGCGCCATAACGCCGAGCCCGCCCTCACCTTCGGGCGGCTCATCCGGTAAAATCGTCGAACGTGTCTGCACGTGCGTCATGCGCGAAGTCTAAGCCAAGGCCCAGAGCGCAACAAGCGCGCGAGATCAGGCGGTTGCCAGCATCCCGCTCAACGCGCGGAAAAGCGCCGCCCCGTCGGCGCCGCCCTGCGCAGCCTCGATCGCGCGTTCGGGGTGGGGCATCATGCCCAGCACCCGGCGGTTCTCGCTTAGCACGCCCGCGATATCGTCGACAGACCCGTTGGGGTTCTCGACATAGCGGAACGCCACGCGGTCCTCGCCCTCGATACGCGCGAGGCCCTCGGGGTCGATCTGATAGTTGCCGTCATGGTGTGCGACCGGGATCATGATCTCCTGCCCAAGCTCATAGCCCGAGGTATAGGCGCTGTCGGTCGTCGCCACGCGCAGCGCCAGCGGTTTCGATACGAATTTCAGCCCCGCATTGCGCATCAGCGCGCCCGGCAGAAGCCGCATCTCGGTCAGCACCTGGAAGCCGTTGCAGATCCCCATGACATAGCCGCCCTTGCCCGCGAAATCCGCCACGGCCTGCCCGATGGGCGAGCGCGAGGCGATGGCGCCGCAGCGCAGGTAGTCACCATAGGAGAAGCCGCCCGGCACACCGATGATGTCGATGCCTTCGGGCAATGCGGTTTCCTTGTGCCAGACCTTGACGACATCCGCCCCGGCTGCCGCGAAGGCCATGCTCAGGTCACGGTCGCAATTCGAACCGGGGAAGGTGATGACGGCGGCTTTCATGGGTGCAAACTCCTGGCCTTGAGGGTCGAACCTGTCGGGTAAGGCCTGTGCGGCCTTCGGCTTGGTACAAATATCCCGGGGGGGAATTGGCCGGCAGGCCACGGGGGCAGCGCCCCCACCCTGCCCGGATCAGGCGATCTCGATGGTGTATTTCTCGATCACGGTGTTGGCGAGGAGCTTCTCGCACATTTCCTTCACCTCGGCCTCGGCGGAGGCTGCATCGGTCGCGGTCAGGTCCAGCTCGATCACCTTCCCCTGGCGCACGCCTGCGACGCCGTCGAAGCCCATATGGCCCAATGCGTGGCGCACGGCCTCGCCCTGCGGGTCGAGCACCCCATCCTTCAGCATCACATGAACGCGGGCTTTCATCACGAGCGGTCCTTTCAGTTGATCAGCGTCGGTTTGATCGGCTGGGTATTCGTCGGTAGCACGCCAAGGCGCTTGGCGACTTCGGTGTAGGCATCGGTCAGGTTGCCCAGATCGCGGCGGAACACGTCCTTGTCGAGCTTCTGGCCCGTCTTGACGTCCCACAGGCGGCAGCTGTCGGGGCTGATCTCGTCGGCCACGATCAGACGCATGAAATCGCCGTCCCAGACCCGGCCAATCTCGATCTTGAAATCGACCAGCTTGATGCCGACGCCATAGAACACGCCGGTCAGGAAGTCGTTCACGCGCAGCGCCAGCGCCACGATGTCGTCAAGATCCTGCTGGCTCGCCCAGCCAAATGCGATGATGTATTCCTCGGGCACGAGCGGATCGCCCAGCTCGTCGTTCTTGTAGCTGTATTCGACGATCGGACGCGGCAGCGGCGTGCCCTCTTCCAGCCCCAGACGCTTCGCGATCGAACCGGCGGCGAAGTTGCGCACGATCACCTCGAGCGGCACGATCTCCACCTGACGGATCAGTTGCTCGCGCATGTTGAGACGTTTGATGAAGTGGTTCGGCACGCCGATATTGGTCAGGCCGGTCATGAAGTATTCGGACAGGCGGTTGTTGAGCACGCCCTTGCCCTCGATCACATCGCGCTTCTGCGCGTTGAAGGCGGTCGCGTCGTCCTTGAAATACTGGACCAGCGTTCCGGGCTCGGGGCCTTCATACAGAACCTTCGCCTTGCCTTCGTAGATCTTCTTGCGCCGGGGTGCCATCGCGTCTCCGTTCTCGCTTGGCGCGGACGTCGTGGGAGCCTGCGCCACATCCCGAACGGAATACCGCGCCGCCCCTGCGCGCCGTCCGCGAAAGGGTGTCGCCCGCCCTATAGGACAAGCCCGCGAGTCTCGCAAGGTAAAGCGCACAGCCGTTCACGCGGATGCACAGCCCCGTCAAACCGGCCAAATCGCGGCCCTTTCCTCTTGCGGCGCGCCCTGTGCATGTGCATATCGATGGTAACGGAGACTTTACCGGGAGGGACGAGGGCCATGACCACCTTCGACGATCGCGAAAACGCTTATGAGAACAAGTTCGCGCATGATGCCGAACTGCAGTTCAAGGCCGATGCGCGCTGCAACAAGATGCTGGGCCAATGGGCCGCGGGCCTTCTGGGCAAGACCGGCCCCGAGGCCGATGCCTATGTCCGCGAGGTCGTGACCTCCGATTTCGAGGAAGCGGGCCACGAAGACGTGTATCGCAAGCTCTCGGGCGATCTAGGCGACAAAGCCGATGAACAAACGATCCGCGCGAAGATGGCCGAATGCATGGCCGAGGCGCGCCGTCAGGTGGTCGACGAAGCCGAGTGAGCCCTCGCCCATGACACGGATTGAAAGGCCGGATGCCCTGCGCGTCCGGCCTTTTGCATATCGAGCCGAGATCGCAGCCCCTTCATCAAGAACATGAAGGAAACGAATTTGCCAAATCCCGCCTGTCATGGCAGGACAAAGCCAACCGCCGCGCCAGACGCGGCCCTTTTGCATTTGACGAGGCCCTTATGACCGCCCCGAAAACCGACGCGCTGAGCCGCCTTCTGGAAACCCGCGATTGGCTGATGACCGATGGCGCGACCGGCACCAACCTGTTCAACATGGGGCTGGCCTCGGGCGAAGCGCCGGAACTGTGGAATGCCGACGAGCCCGCGAAGATCGCGAAGCTCTATTCGCTCGCCGTCGATGCGGGCTCGGACCTGTTCCTGACAAACAGCTTCGGCGGCAATGCCTCGCGACTGAAACTGCACAACTCCCAGAACCGCGTGCGCGAGTTGAACCGCCTCGCCGCCGAGATCGGCCGCGATGTCGCCGACAAGCAGTCGCGCCCGGTGGTCGTTGCGGGTTCGATGGGCCCGACGGGTGAGATTTTCGCGCCGATGGGTACGCTGACCCACGAACTCGCGGTCGAGATGTTCCACGAACAGGCCGAGGGTCTGAAAGAAGGCGGCGCGGATATCCTCTGGGTCGAGACGATCTCGGCGCAGGAAGAATACAAGGCCGCCGCCGAGGCCTGCCATCTTGCGGGGATGCCGTGGTGCGGCACGATGAGCTTCGACACCGCAGGGCGCACGATGATGGGCCTGACCTCGCAGGCGATGGTCTCGATGGTCGACAAGCTGGCCCACCCGCCTCTGGCCTTCGGCGCGAATTGCGGGGTCGGCGCATCGGACCTTCTGCGCACCGTTCTTGGCTTTGCCGCAACCGGGACCGAGCGCCCGATCATCGCCAAGGGCAATGCGGGCATCCCGAAATACGTCGACGGCCATATCCATTACGACGGCACGCCCGAGCTGATGGCGGAATATGCGGTGATGGCGCGCGATTGCGGCGCCACGATCATCGGCGGCTGCTGCGGCACGATGGCCGAGCATCTGGTCGCGATGCGCGAGGCGCTGGAGACGCGTCCGCGCGGCGAACGCCCGACGCTGGATCAGATTTCCTCGGTTCTGGGTGGGTTCTCGTCGGAGGATGACGGCCTGAGCGGCGATGCGCCCAAGCGCGAACGTCGGGGACGTCGGCGCAGCTAAGCGCGGATTGAGGGGCGCTGCCCCTCGGCCTTGCGGCCTCACCCCGGGATATTTGAACCAATACGAAGGAAGGGCCGGGATTTTTCTCGGCGGATGGAGCATGCACGCGTCTCTGACGAGATCAGAACAGTTCGAGCTGATCGCCCGGCCGGGGCGGCACGCGGAACTGCGTCACGTCGAGATCGGGCAGATGACGCGAGAAGCCCAGCCGCTTGCAGCTCAGCTTGAACCGCTGCTGCAACAATTCAGCCATCTCTCCCTCGCCCTTCATCCGCTCGCCGAAGCGCGGATCGTTGAGCTTGCCGCCGCGCATGTCGCGGATCCGGCCCAGCACTTTCTCGACCTTGCCGGGGTGATGCCGCTCCATCCAGTCGGCGAAAAGCGGCGCCACCTCGTGCGGCAGGCGCACCGGCATCATCGAGGCGGCCTTGGCCCCTGCCCTGCGCGCCTCGGTCAGGATCGCTTCGAGCTCGTGATCGGTGAGCCCCGGGATCATCGGGGCGGCCATGACGCGCACCGGGATGCCCGCGCGCGACAGTTCGCGGATCATGCGGATCCGGGTCGGCGGGCTCGGGGCGCGGGGCTCCAGATCGCGGGCGAGTTTGGCGTCGAGCGTCGTGACCGACACGCCGACCTGCGCCAATCCCGCCTCGGCCATCGGCGCGAGGATGTCGAGATCGCGCAGGATGGTCGAGCCGCGGGTGACGATGGAGACCGGATGGCGATAGGCCTGCAGCACTTCCAGAACGGCGCGCATGATCTCCATCTTGCGCTCGAGCGGCTGATAGGGATCGGTATTCGTGCCGATGGCGAGCACGTTCGGACGATAGCTTTTCTTGCGCAACTCTTCTTCGAGCACCTGCGGCGCCTCGGGACGCGCAATCAGCCGGGTCTCGAAATCCAAGCCAGCCGAGAGACCGAGATAGCCGTGACTGGGGCGCGCGAAGCAGTAGATGCAGCCATGCTCGCAGCCGCGATAGGGGTTGAGCGAGCGCTCGAAGGGCACATCTGGCGACTGGTTGCGGGTGATGACGGAGCGCGGTCGCTCTACCGAGACTTCGGTACGGGTCAGGCGCTCCTCTTCGGGAATGTCCCAGCCGTCATGCTCGGGCGCGCGGGAGAAGGGCTCGAACCGGCCCACGGGGCGCGCCGCGGCGCCGCGCGCGCGCAGACGCTCGGACGGGTTCGCGGGGGGAAGGTCGAATGGCAGACTCATGCCTGGAATTTAGAACGAAATAAGAACATTTGCCAAGTAGAGTCCGGGCATCCGCCCGGCAACACCATGCGAGGTCGGACAAAACACCGCGCATGTCGCAATTCGCCAAGACTTGACGGGGCCACGGCCCCACCACAGGGTAACACCGGCTAGCAGGAGACTATTGGACATGGCCGAAGACGACGACGATATCATCCTCTCGGAACTCGACGATGACGAGCTTACCGCGCAGATGATGGATGACCTCTATGACGGTCTCAAGGAAGAGATCGAAGAGGCCACCCGCATCCTGCTCGACCGCGGCTGGACGCCGTATGACATTCTGACCAAGGCCCTCGTCGCGGGCATGACCATCGTGGGCAACGACTTCCGCGACGGTATCCTGTTCGTGCCGGAAGTTCTGCTGGCGGCGAACGCGATGAAGGGCGGCATGGCCATTCTCAAGCCGCTGCTGGTCGAGACCGGCGCGCCGCGCATGGGCAAGATGGTGATCGGCACGGTGAAGGGCGATATCCACGATATCGGCAAGAACCTCGTTGCAATGATGATGGAAGGGGCAGGGTTCGAGATCGTCGATCTGGGCATCAACAACCCGGTCGAGAACTATCTCGAGGCGATCGCCCGCGAAGAGGCCGATATCCTCGGCATGTCCGCGCTGCTGACCACCACTATGCCCTATATGAAGGTCGTGATCGACACGATGAAGGAACAGGGCATCCGCGACGATTACATCGTTCTGGTTGGCGGTGCGCCGCTCAACGAGGAATTCGGAAGGGCGATCGGTGCCGATGCCTATTGCCGCGACGCCGCCGTGGCGGTCGAGACGGCGAAGGATTTCATCGCTCGCAAGCACAACCAGATGAGCGCCTGATCGCCGATCGCGGCCGCATCACGCCTGACATACATGGAGAAGGCCCCGATTTTTTCATCGGGGCCTTTTCATGTGCCCTTCCCCGCCCCATACTTGAAAGGAAGGGGGAAACGCGAAATGCCGCTGCCACATTTTCTGCTGCTGATCCTGTTCGTGATCGTTCTGGCCGGCCTGACGATCTGGGCCTTCGCCGCATCGGGGTTCCCGATGGCGATGCTCGGGCTGATGGTTCTCGTCGCAGCAGGCGTTGCCCGGATGATGGCCCGGGTGGAATGACCGCCCGGACAGGTGCCTCGCTTCCCGGCGACACGACCTTAACGAAAAATGGCTTAGCTCCCGCGGGGTCGGGACGGCTTCTGCTGATCGCCTGCGGGGCGCTCGCGCGGGAGATCCTCGCGCTCAAGCGGATCAATGGCTGGGATCATATCGACCTGACCTGCCTGCCCGCCAATCTGCACCTATACCCCGAGAAGATCACCGCCGCCGTCGAAGAGGCGGTGCTGCATTATCGCGACCAATACGACGATATCTTCGTGGTCTATGCCGATTGCGGCACGGGCGGGCAATTGTCGGAAAAGTGCAAGTCCCTGGGCGTCGAGATGGTCGAAGGCCCGCATTGTTATTCGTTTTTCGAAGGCAATGCCGCCTTCGCCGAAACGGCGGAAGAGGAGATCACGGCCTTCTACCTCACTGATTTCCTGACGCGGCAGTTCGACGCTTTCGTCTGGAAGCCGATGGGCTTCGACCGTCATCCGGAACTGATCCCGATGATGTTCGGCAATTACGACCGGCTGATCTATCAGGCCCAGACCGACGATCCGGCGCTAGATGCGAAGGCGCGCGAGGCGGCGGAGCGGCTCGGACTGCGCTATGAGCGGCGTTTTACCGGCTATGGCGATCTGGCCACCAGTCTCGCGAAATTTGCCGCGAAATCGGGCAATCCGGCCTGATCTTCTTTGAATTTTTCTTAAAACCCGGCCTACGGGGCTTGGCATCGCGACGTCAGCCGGGTATTGGCTGCGCCAAATCTCACATCCTCCGGCCCGCCCCTCCCCGGTCGCGGGCCTTTCTAATTGCAGGACGATCTTATGACCCTGTCGCAATGGCGCAGCCAGTGGACTGGCAACTTCCGCGCTGACATCCTTTCCGGTCTCGTGGTGGCGTTGGCGCTGATCCCCGAGGCCATCGCTTTCTCGATCATCGCGGGCGTCGACCCGAAAGTGGGCCTCTACGCCTCCTTCATGATCGCAACGATCACCGCCTTCTTCGGCGGCCGCCCCGGCATGATCTCGGCCGCGACCGCCGCGACCGCGGTGCTGATGGGCACGCTCGTGCGCAGCTACGGGTTGGATTACCTGCTGGCCGCGACGGTGCTGGCGGGCGTGATCCAGGTGATCGCGGGGGCGCTCAACCTCGGGACGGTGATGCGCTTCGTATCGAAATCGGTGATGACCGGCTTCGTGAACGCGCTCGCCATCCTGATCTTCATGGCGCAATGGCCTGAGCTGAACCCGGCCAACGTGCCGGTGGTGGCGACCTATGCGCTCGTCGCGCTTGGCCTTGCGATCATCTATCTGCTGCCGCGCTTCTTCCGCGCCATCCCCTCGCCGCTGATCGCGATCCTCGTTCTCAGCGCGGTCTCGATGGGGCTTGGGCTCGACGACGTGCACACGGTGTCCGACATGGGGGCCCTGCCCGATCAGCTGCCCTCGCTCCTGATTCCGAACGTGCCGTTCAATTTCGAGACGCTGCAGATCATCCTGCCCTATTCGGTGGGCGTGGCGGTCGTGGGCCTGCTGGAAAGCCTGATGACCCAGAACATCGTCGACGAGATGACCGACACTCGCTCGGACCGTCGTCAGGAATGCTTCGGTCAGGGCATCGCCAACTTCTGCACCGGCTTCATCGGCGGCATGGCGGGCTGCGCGATGATTGGCCAGTCGGTGATCAACGTCACCTCGGGCGGGCGCACGCGCCTGTCGACCCTGACCGCGGGGATCGCGCTGCTGATCTTCTGTGTGGTTCTGGGCGAATGGGTGGGCCGCATTCCTATGCCCGCGCTGGTGGCGATCATGATCATGGTCTCGATCGGCACGTTCAGCTGGGCCTCGCTGGGTCAGCTGCGCACCATGCCGATGTCGTCCAACGTGGTGATGCTGGCCACCGTCGCCTTCGTCGTCGCCACCCATAACCTCGCGATCGGCGTGCTGGTGGGCGTGCTGCTCTCGGGCATCTTCTTCGCGGGCAAGATCGCGCGGATGACCGAGATCACCTCGCGCTACAACGAGGCGCATCACCTGCGGACCTATTACATCAAGGGCCAGATCTTCTTCGCGACCGTCGAAGAGTTCAATCGCGCCTTCGACTTCCAGGAGAAGCTCGACCGCGTGGTGATCGACCTGACCCACGCGCATATCTGGGACATTTCCTCGGTATCGGCGCTCGACCGAGCGGTGGGTAAGTTCCGGATGTCCGGAACGGATGTGAAGGTCGTGGGGATGAACCAGGCGACCGAGACGATCATCGACAAGCTGTCGAATGGCGGTCAGGTCGCAGTAGGGCACTAAGGGGCTCAGAGGGGGCTCTGCCCCCGCTTGCTGCGCAAGCCCCCTGGGATATTTCCCCAATACGAAGGGCGTGTCGGATAAGGCGCGCCCTTTTTCTCAGGCTTCCAGCTCGGTGTCCCAGTAGAGGAAGTCCATCCAGCTTTCATGCAGATAGCCCGGCGGGAAGCGCCGCCCGATGCGGAGCATGTCCTCGGGCTGGGGCTGGCGCGCGGGCTTGAGAAGCTGCATCCCCGAGCGTTCCAGCGGCTTGTTGGCCTTGCGCAGATTGCACGGCGCGCAGGCGGCCACGACATTCTCCCAGCTGGTGATTCCACCGCGCGAGCGCGGAATCACGTGGTCGAAGGTCAGATCGCCCTTCTTGCCGCAATACTGGCACTTGAATTCGTCCCTCAGAAAAAGATTGAAGCGCGTGAAAGCCACGCGCTTCTGAGGTCGGACATATTCTTTGAGGACGACGACGGAGGGGATTTTGAAGGCCTGCCTCTGGCTGCGCACCACCTCTTCGTATTCGGCGAGGATCGTCACCCTGTCGAGGAAGACCGCCTTTATCGCCTCCTGCCAAGGCCATAGCGAGAGCGGGTAATAGGAGAGCGGCCGGAAATCAGCGTTGAGCACCAGTGCCGGATGCTGTCTCAGCGCCGCCGGTTCACGGGTGAATTGCGTTCGAAAATCGGTCCTGTCGCATTCGTCCAGCATGGGTGACTCCGTCCTCGCCCTGTCGCCTGCCTCGGCTCAGGGGCGGGGTCCGCCCCTGCCTTATCCATGACTATATATGGCGTTCGCGATCTGGCAAGCCTCTTGATCTCGCGATTGCTGCCATGCGGCATGGGTAGCAAACTGCCATGACAGGGAAATGACGGCCCAAGACGGAGAATGGAGCCCGGCGTCGCGGCGCTGCGGCATGCCCCGCCGATCAGCCGGGCAGCTTGTCCTGCAGGAAGGCCAGCGCCACCGAGAGGCCGTCCGGTGCGATTCCGTGCCCGGTGCCCTTCATTACATGGGCATAAGTGTCGAAACCCGCCGAGACCAGCGCATCGCCAGCCTTGCCCATATCGGCAAAGGGCACGACCGGATCCTGATCGCCATGGATCAGCAGCACCGGCGGCTTCGAGATCGCCTCAGTGCCCAGGGCTTCCGGGCGCAGCAGACGCCCCGAGAAGGCCACCAGACCCGCGACCGGTTCGGCGCGGCGCGGCAGCACTTCGAGCGCGGTCATCGTGCCTTGCGAGAAGCCAATCACGGCGAGCTGCGCGGGCGTCAGCCCCTGCTCTTCCAGCACGGAGTCGAGGAACGCATCCAAGTCGGCTGCAGCATCCTTGAGACCTTGAGCGGATTCCGCTTCGCTGGAATTGTCGATCCACGGAATCGGGAACCATTGACGACCGTAAGGGGCCGCGCGGCAGGGCTCGGGCGCGTCGGGCGCGAGAAACAGCGTGTCGGGCAAATGCTGGCCCAGCGGATCGGCGAGGCCCAGAAGGTCCGCCCCGTCCGCACCGTAGCCATGCAGAAACACCACGGCGGATTTCACCGTACCGGATTGCGGCTCTCTGCGTCCGGCGTCCAGCTTGCGGGTCATGGGGCAACTCCTTCACGATCTTTACACGCCGCGTAATAGGCCCAGAGGCCACGCGCCGCAACCGCGCGCCACGGCGACCAGGCCGCCGATAGCTCATTGAATTGCTTGCGCTTGGGCCGCTCGGGTAGATCGAATAGCAGCCGCGCCCCTTCGGCGAGCGCCAGATCGTCGACCGCGAAAACATCGGCGCGGCCCAGAGCGAAGATCAGGTACATCTCCACGGTCCAACGCCCGATGCCGGGGATCGGCAGGAGCTGCGCGACCACCTCCTCGTCGGGCATCGCGCGCAGCCCCTCGAAATCGACACCGGAATTGGAGAGCGCCTGCAGGTAGCGCACCTTCTGGCGCGAAAGGCCACAGGCGCGCAGGTCCTCTTCCGAGGCGCCGGCGATCGAGACCGGATCGCCGAAGCCCGCGCCGATAACCTTGTTGCGGATCGAATTCGCGGCGGCGACCGAGACCTGCTGGCCGATGATCGCGTCGCGCAGCGCCTCGAACCCGTCCTCGCGGCGGCGTAAGGGCCAAGGCCCCGTCAGCGCACAGACCTCCGCAAAACGCGGCTCGGCGCGGCAGAGAAATTCGGTGCCTTCGGCAATGTCGTCTTCGCAGGTAATGATACGTCCAACCATGCGCGACACCCTGCCTCATGCCGCGCCCGCTTGCCAGCCCCCAATCGCCACGCTAGCAAGCTGTCATGAGTGACATTCCCGCCCCTCCCGCCACGCGCGAAATGCGCAACACGATCGTGCTGGTCCTGGCACAGGCGCTGCTTGGCGCGCAGATGCCGATGATCTTCACCGTGGGCGGGCTCGCGGGCCAGATGCTCTCGCCCAACCCCTGCTTCGCGACGCTGCCCCTGTCGCTGATCATTCTTGGCTCGGTCCTCTCGGCACAGCCGATGTCGGAATTCATGGCAGCAAAGGGTCGCCGCGCGGGATTCATCCTCGCCAATGCGATGGGCGCGCTGGGGGCGGCGACCGCGGCCTATGCGCTGTTCCACGGCTCCTTCGCGCTCTTCATGCTGGGGTCGTTCTTCACCGGTACATACATGTCGGCGCAGGGCTTCTACCGCTTCGCGGCGACCGATACCGCCAGCGCGGAGTTTCAGCCCAAGGCGATATCATACGTGATGGCGGGCGGGTTGGTGGCTGCGATCATCGGGCCGCAGTTGGTGAAAGTCACGAGCGAGGCGATGGTCGTACCCTTCATGGCGACATATCTCGCGATCATCGCGATCAATGCGCTCGGGCCGATCCTGTTTTCCTTCCTCGACATCCCCGCCCCGGGACGGCGCAAGAAGCACGAACGTCACGAGGGCCGCAGCCGCCACGAGTTGCTGAAAGATCCGGTCATCCTCGTCGCGATGATCTGCGCCATGGTCTCCTACGCGTTGATGAACCTCGTGATGACCTCGACGCCGCTCGCGGTCGTCGGCTGCGGGTTCGAGCAAGCGGACGCGGCCAATATCGTCTCGGCGCATGTGCTCGCCATGTATGTGCCCAGCTTTTTCACCGGCCACCTGATCGCCCGTTTCGGCAAAGAGGCGATCGTGGGCACAGGACTGGCCATTCTCGCCGCAGCGGGTGCGATGGCGCTGAGCGGCGTCGATCTCGCACAGTTCTACGCCACGCTCATCCTCCTCGGGCTCGGCTGGAACTTCGGCTTCATCGGGGCGACCGCGATGCTCGCCTCTGCCCATAGCCCGGAAGAGCGCGGGCATGTGCAGGGGATGAACGATTTCGTGGTGTTCGGCGGCGTCTTCCTCGCCTCGCTCGCCTCGGGCGGGCTGATGAACTGCACCCAGAGCGGCAATGCCCAGGCGGGCTGGCAGGCAGTCAACCTCGCGATGATCCCGTTTCTGACGCTGGCCGGCGCCGCGCTGATCTGGCTGGTGCTGCGCCCGAAAGAGACGCGCTGAGGGGCGCCGCCCCGTCGCCGGACGGCGACATATATCAAAAAAAAAGAAGTGGGCTCTGCCCCCGGGCCTACGGCCCCCTCGGGATATTTCTCACGAGCGAAGCGGCCACCCGCCCCTTCGGCTTGGCGAAAATATCCTGGGGCGGGAATTCGCGACAGCGAAGGGAGGGGCAGCGCCCCTCTGGCAACGGATGGGTTCAGGGCAAGGCTCAGGCCAGTTTGGCGATACGCTCTTCGAGCACGTCAAAGGGCACGCCCGGCTCGTCCTTGGCACAGCGGATTACCAGCGAGGTTTTCACGCTGGCGACGTTCTCGGCGGCGGTAAGTTGCCCGGTCAGGAAGCTCTGGAAGCTCGACAGGTCGGGCGCCACGCATTTCAGCACGAAATCGATCTCGCCGTTGAGCATGTGGCACTCGCGCACGAGCGGCCATTCCCGGCAGCGCGCCTCGAAATTCGACAGGTCCGCCTCGGCCTGGCTGTGCAGGCGCACCATCGCGAAGACCTGCACCTCGAATCCCAGTTCGCGCGGGTTTACATCGGCATGGTAGCCACGAATGTAACCCGCCTCTTCGAGCGTGCGCACGCGGCGCAGGCACGGCGGGGCCGAAATCCCCACGCGTTTCGCCAATTCGACATTCGTCATCCGCCCGTCCGCCTGCAGTTCAGCAAGGATTTTGCGGTCGATATCGTCGAGCCGAGAGGTGGCCATGTTGAAATAATCCTTCGTGCGTTGCGGCAGAACTTACCGCCGGAAGAGAGGAGGCGCAATAATATTTCGCGACACGCTCCGCAAGTGCTATTTGTCGCGGCATGCAGGGGCTTTTCGGCGCGCTTCGCTCCGACTATATCCGTCGGGCAGATTTCCAAGGAGGCGGGCATGTCCGAGACGAAGAAAACCAAGGTTCTGATCATCGGTTCCGGCCCTGCCGGCTACACGGCGGCGGTCTATGCGTCGCGTGCGATGCTCGAGCCGGTTCTGGTGCAGGGCATGCAGCCGGGCGGCCAGCTGACCATCACCACCGAGGTCGAGAACTGGCCCGGCGAGAGCGAGATCCAGGGCCCCGAGCTGATGGTGAAGATGGAAGAGCATGCCCGCGCGATGGGCACCGAGATCATCATGGATATGATCACCGAACTCGACACGTCGAAGCGCCCCTTCGTTGCAAAAGGCGATTCGGGTACGACCTACGAGGCTTCGGCGGTGATCCTCGCCACCGGCGCGCAGGCGAAATGGCTTGGGCTCCCCTCGGAAGAGAAGTTCAAGGGCTTCGGCGTCTCGGCCTGCGCGACCTGTGACGGGTTCTTCTATCGCGGCAAGGAGGTCGTGGTGATCGGCGGCGGCAACACCGCGGTCGAAGAGGCGCTGTTCCTGACCAACTTCGCGTCCAAGGTGACGCTGATCCACCGCCGCGACACGCTGCGTTCGGAGAAGATCCTGCAGGAGCGCCTGTTCAAGAACCCCAAGGTCGAGATCGAGTGGAATCACACGGTCGAGGAAATCCTCGGCGACGAAAATCCGCTGGGCGTGACCGGCGTGCGCGTGAAATCCACCGCGGACGGCTCGGAGAAGGTGATCCCCTGCGACGGGTTCTTCGTGGCGATCGGCCACGCGCCTTCGTCGGAACTGGTCAAGGACAGCCTGAAGATGCAATCGGGCGGCTATGTCTGGGTGGAACCGGGCTCGACCCGGACCTCTCAGCCGGGCATTTTCGCGGCAGGCGACCTGACCGATCACACTTATCGTCAGGCGGTCACCTCCGCCGGCATGGGCTGCATGGCCGCGCTCGACGCCGAGAAATTCCTCGCCGAGCAGGGCGAAGCCGAGTGATCTCTTTCCACGGCACGGTCTGGCGGATCCTCTCTGCCGATCGTGCCGAAGATGCTTGCGAACCGGCCCGCCATCCGGAGGGCCGGTTTCATCATTCCGGGCAGGTAGCCCTTTATGCCTCGCTGAGTGCCGAAGGCGCTGGCGTAGCCCTGCGGCGTTACGTGCGGGCCAGCGATCCACCGCGGGTGATCGTTCCGTTGGAGATCACAGCGCAGGCGGTGGACGACCTGCGAGGCACGCCCGATCAGGCGGCGGCATCGGCGGTCTGGCAGGATGAGAGGGCGAGCGGCGCGCCCTCGTCCACTTGGCACTTCTCGGATCGAGCGCGGAACAGCGGCGCGCAAGCGATGCTCTATGCGTCGCGCTCGCGCCCCGATCTGAGCCATCTCGTGCTGTTCGAGGTTACCCCCGCGACGGTCCCGCAGCTTGCCCCCGCAAAGGTCTGGCAGCCGCCCTACCCTATCCCGTCTGCGTGAAGCGTCATTGCATGGTCGCCTGCCTCGTCTAGTGTGAAGGCAACCGAAAGGAGGCCTCTCATGCGTTGGCGCGGGGTCAATCACGTCGAATTTTCGGTGCTCGACTATGAAAAGTCGATCGCCTTCTACGATGCGATGTTCGGATGGCTTGGATATAAGAGCTTCTGGACGCTCGATATCGGATATCGGTCGACCTATTACATGGCGCGCTTCCCGATGCCGCATTCCTATATCGGCATCCAGCCCGCGCATTCCGGCAAGAAGCTGGATCATGACGCGCGGGCGGTGGGCATACATCACATCGCGCTCTGGGCGAAGTCACGCGCCGAAGTGGATGCGTTTCACCGAGATTTCCTGATCCCGCGCGAGCTGTCGGTGACAGACGCCCCGCGGGAATATCCCGTCTATGCGCCGGGCTATTACGCGGTGTTCTTCGATGATCCGATCAACGGCATTCACTGGGAGCTCGCACATATCCCGCGCATTCCGGGCCTTGGTGCGATCCGCCGGTTTCGCGCGGCCCTGAGAGCCGCGCAGAAAGAGCATCCGGAATGGGATGGCCCGCCCGAGAAGATCGCCTTTCGCGAGCTGCCCGGGCGGCGCTGAACTTCGGCGCCGATTACGCCAGG
The DNA here is from genome assembly GCF_002213165.1 of Thioclava sp. F1Mire-8. Taxonomy (NCBI): domain Bacteria; kingdom Pseudomonadati; phylum Pseudomonadota; class Alphaproteobacteria; order Rhodobacterales; family Paracoccaceae; genus Thioclava; species Thioclava sp. F1Mire-8. The sequence continues at coordinate 994,410 of NZ_NBNY01000001.1, forward strand.
TGGCTGAGGAAGGCGTCGATTTCCTCGGGCGTTGTGGCCCAGGAACAGACCAGACGCGCGGCCAGAAGCTCGTCTTCAGGGCCTTCCAGCGACTGATCGAAAGGCCAGAGATAGTAATAGGCCCCGGCCGCATTCGCGCGCTTATGCGCCCCGCGCGGCAAGGCGGCGAAGACCGCATTGGCCTGCGTCGGGTGGATCAGCTTTGCGCCCTCGATCTGGCCGATGCCTTCCGAGAGTTTGCGTGCCATTTCATTTGCATGCCGCGCGGTCTTCAACCACAGATCATCGGCCAGATAGGCCTGCATCTGGGCCGCGAGGAAGCGGTGTTTCGAGAAAAGATGGCCACCGCGCTTGCGGCGCAGCTCGAACTCCCAGGCGCGTTTGGGATCGAAGATCACCACCGCCTCAACCGCCATGCAGCCGTTCTTGGTGCCGCCGAAGCTGAGCACGTCGACGCCCGCCTTCCACGTCATCTCCGCAGGAGTGCAACCCGCAGCGACCAGCGCATTGGCAAAACGCGCGCCGTCCATATGCACCGGCAGATGGTAGCGGCGTGCGACATCGGTCAGCGCCTTCACGTCCTCGGGCGAATAGACCGCGCCTGCCTCAGTCGAGTTGGTGATCGAGACCATGCCGCGCTGCACGTTATGGATACCGCCGCGGCCCGTGTGCGCGATGGTGCGCGCCAGCGCGTCGGGGTCCATCTTCGCATCCGGCCCGTCGACGAGAACCAGTTTCGAGCCGTTGGTGTAGAATTCCGGCGCGCCGCACTCGTCTTCCTCGATATGGGCGTTGCGGTGGCAGAAGATCGCGCCCCAGGGATCGGTCAGCACCGCACAGGAGAGCGCATTGGCCGCCGTCCCGGTCGCGACCAGATAGACACGCGCTTCGGGTGCCTCGAAGATCTCGCGGATCTTCGCCTGAACGCCCTCGGTGATCGGATCGTCGCCATAGGAATGCAGATGACCCTCATTCGCGGCCGTGAGGCCCTCGAGAATGGCGGGATGGGCGCCGGACGTGTTGTCGGAGGCAAAATTCATGAGAGATCCTCGATCGTGTATTCGTCCCACTCGTCTTCGGGCACTTCGAACTCGGGCACGGTCCAGCCGCGCACGCTCTCCCCGGCCTCATGGACCGTCTCGCGCGACCCCGAGATCAGGTAGTGCCAGTCGTGTAGAGGTTTGTCTTCGAAGCGCAGCCGGTAGGCGCAGGTAGCGGGCATCCAATAGGCGATCTTGTGGATCGTCTTGGGGCTCAGCGTCACGCATTCGGGGACGAACTGGTGGCGAATGTCATATTGCGTGCAGCTGCAGCTCTCGCCATCGAGCAGCCGACAGGCGACGCGGGTGAAGACGACCTCGCCCGTATCCTCGTATTCGAGCTTGTTCAGGCAACATTTGCCGCAGCCATCGCAAAGCGCCTCCCATTCGGGGGCGGTGAGCTTCTTCAGCGGCAGTTTCCAGAACTCGGGGCGCAATTTGGTCATGGCGCGGAAAATGGGGCAGCGGCGGGGAAATGGAAAGGGCAGATCGGCGTATCGTGAGCGGATCTGCGATTTGGACATGGCGGGACGGGCTGCGCCCGACCTCGGGCGGGCGTTCGCGACTCTCGTGGTCTGAGCTTTATGGTCCCGTCACCGAGCGACGTCGATGCGCGCGCTGGCGACGCAAAGCGCCCTCCCGCTGGGAGGTCGGGCGCGGCCCGGGCTGGTCGCCCGGGCGGGAGTTGAGGTCGGCGTTCGCCTCTCAGCGCTCCGCCAGAATCTCCCGCGCGCGGACGCAATCGGCATCCATCTGCGCGACCAGCGCCTCGAGCCCGTCGAACTTCATCTCGGGACGCAGGAATTCGACCAGCGCGACCGAGACATGCTCGCCATAAAGGTCGCCTTTGAAATCGAAGACATAGGTTTCGAGGTTCGGGGTGTTCTCGCCGAACATCGGACGCACTCCGAGGCTCGCCGCCCCCAGATAGCTACCCTTGTAGGGACCGGTCAGCACGTCGAACTTCACCGCATAGACGCCAAGCTTGGGCAGATGCAGCCCGGCCATCGACATGTTCGCGGTCGGATAACCCAGATCGCGTCCGCGCTTGTCACCGTGGAGCACTTCGCCCTCGATCCGGTGCAGGTGACCCAGCATCGCGGCGGCATCCTCGGGACGGCCCTCGGCCAGCGCGGTGCGGATGGCGGTCGAGGACGCCTCGACCCCCTCGACATGCAGAAGCGGCGCGACGGTGACCTCGAAGCCGTATTTCGCGCCCAGCTCCGTCAGCATCGCCACGTCGCCCTCGCGCCCCTTGCCGAAGCGGAAATCGCCGCCAACCGCGACATGGGTCACGCCCAGCCCTTCGGCCAGCACTTCGCGGGCGAACATGTCGGCGCTCATATCGGCCAGTTCGTCGTTGAAGGGCAGCTCATAGAGGCGATCGACGCCGAGCTTGGCGAGCCGGTTGGCGCGCGCCTCGGGGTTCATCAGCCGGAACGGCGGCAGGGTCTTGCCGGCGCGCGCTGCGAAGAATTCGCGCGGATGGGGTTCGAAGGTGATGACGCCCAGCGGCGCATCTTTCCCGCGCGCCTGATCGATCACCGATTGATGGCCGAGATGGATGCCGTCGAAATTGCCCATCGCGACGGAGGCCCCGCGCGAGGATTTCTCCAGCGATTTCCAAGTGGTCAAGCGTTTCATCCACCCCGCCCTCCGGCGAGGTCGCCGGGTCAGTCGAACTTGCGCGAGGGCGCCAGAACCAGCGCCTCGCCTTTCACGACCACCGTATCGCCCACCGCGCAGTGGGTTTCAAGCGTGACACGGCGACGCGAATGGTCGATCGCCGTGACCTTGACCTCGGCATAGACCACATCGCCGGGGCGCACGGGAGCCATGAATTTGAGCGACTGGCCGAGATAGACCGTGCCGTGACCGGGAAGCTGCTCGCCGATCACCGCCGAGATCAGACCCGCGGTCAGCATGCCATGCGCGATTCGACCCTCGAAAATGGTGTCTTGCGCATAGGCATCGTCCAGATGGACCGGGTTATGGTCGGTGGAAACCTCCGCGAACATCTCGATGTCGCGGTCGGTGACCTCCTTGCGGAGGTAGCGCACCATGCCGATTTCCAGATCTTCGATGCAGATCGTACCACGGGGCAGGTTGTCGAGCATATCCATAGGTCCCAGCCGGAAGTTCATGTTGCACTGCGGCATAGCACAAGCGGCAGAGCGCAGGCAAGGCGCCTGCGCAACTTTTTTACCCTACCGAGACAAAAGTCGCAACAAAGTTACGTAGAGAATTTGATGCTCCCCTCAGGTCAGTTGCCCCATGCTGTAGAGTGGATCGCGCTGACGCGCCTCCAGCCAGGTGCGCAGCAGCTCCGGATTGGGGTTCTGCGGATCGGCGCCGAACTGGTCATGCGCCAGACCGCCGGTGATGAAGAGGCAATCCATCCCCTCCCCCGCGGCGCCGGCCACATCGGTATTGATCCCGTCGCCGATGGCGAGGATGCGCGCATCCTCCGCGCCGCCCAGACGGCTCAACTTGCGCCGCGCGAGATCGTAGATCGGCGGATGGGGCTTTCCGAAATACATCGCCTCGCCGCCCATTTCCTCGTAGAGCGCGGCCAAAGCGCCAGCGCAATAGATGCGCTTGTCGCCCAGATCCACGACGATATCGGGGTTCGCGCAGAGCATCGGCAACTCGCGCATCTTCGCCAGCAGGAATTTCGGGCGGTAATCCTCGGGAACTTCGTTCACCTCGTCGAAGGGACCGGTGCAGACGATACCCTCTGCATCGTCGAAATCGACGCGAGTGATCTCGGCTTGCCCCTGCCATTCTTCCGGCACCTCGGTGAAGAAGCCGTCATCCTTGGATGGCCCCAGATGCCAGACCTTCTTGCCAACGGCGCCCGCGAACATCGCATCCTGCGCGGCATCGCCGGAAGAGACGACGAGGTCATAGGCGTCGCGCGGACAGCCCAGCTTGTCGAGTGACTCCATCACGAACTTCGACGGACGCGGCGCGTTGGTCAGGAGGACGACCTTGCCGCCCTTCGCGCGAAACGCCTGCAGCGCCGCGACAGCCCCGGGGAAAGCCTCGACCCCGTTATGCAGGCAGCCCCACAGATCGCAGAACAGCGCGTCATACGAGTCGGAAATCTCGGAGAGAGAAGAGATGATGCGGGTCATATCGGCCTTTCGTCAGCAGGGTTTGGCGCGGTCCGAAGCCTCGGCCTGCGGGACCTCGCTCGCTTACCGAGGCTATATGGCACGGGCGTGACGGAAGGCAAAGCGGCGGCACCGCTCAGTTCGCGTCCGAGACGACCCCGTAACCGTAACCATAGGCATAGCCATATTCGGGGGCCGCGAAGCGGAACTTGTTGACCACCACGCCCATCACGTTGGTGCGCTCGGCCAGCTCGCGCTCGCAGATGTCGATTTCCCGGATCGTGGTCTCTTCGGTCGCGGCGATGATCAGCACGCAATCGACATGGCCGGCGAGCGAGAGCGTATCGTCGCTGACCAGCACGGGCGCGGTGTCGAAGATCATGAGGTCGGGGGCGTAGATAGCCTCGATCCGCTCCAGCGCCTCGGTCGCGCGGCGCGACTGGATCAGCTCGGCCGGGGTCGCCACCGGTTTGCTGTTTGCTCCGATCGCGAGGTTGGCGCCCAGACGCAGCGCGTGATCGGCGAACTCGGCTTCCCCTGCGAAGACGTCGGAAACCTGCGGGCCGCGCGGCGCGTCGAGCAGTTTAAGAAGCGAGGGCTTGCGGAAATCGGCCTCGATGAGCAGGGTGCGCCGCTCTTCTTGCCGTGCGAGGCTCAGCGCAAGATTGAGTGCGACGGTGGATTTCCCGCAGCCTGCCGAGGGCGAGGTGATCGCCAGCCGCCGCCAGCCATTGGCCCGCATCTGCTGCACGATCTTGGTGCGCATCAGGTCGATCGGGGCGCTCTCGGCGCTGCTGTCGGGACTGACGATGCGCTTGCCGCGCAGTCGCCCGAGGTTCGGGGCAATCGGCGTCAGCGCCTGCCACGCGTCCGCGGTGAGACTGTCACTGCCCTGATACGCTGGCGCGCGCGCGGCAGGCTCGAACGCCGTACGCCCGGTGCGGGCGGCCCGGGCCTTGGCAATCGCATCTCGAAGTCTTTCGGCCATCTCGCTCTCCTTGCCTCAGAACAGCCGGTCGAGCGGCATGTAGAACGCGCTGAACAGCACCACGACCGCGATGAACGCTGCGCCGACCATCGAGCCGGAGACCGCCACCTTGCGGCGACGGCGGCGCGCGTCTTCGGGCGCGCTCAGATAAGGCAGCGTCGCGAAAGCCGCGATGCCCAAATGGCGCTGCAGGTCTTCGGGGCGACGGATACCGGTGCTGAGCAATTCCTTCAGCGCGATCGCGACGAGGCCGAGCAGTAGCCCCACTCCGACCCCGGCCAGCGCCAGCGTCTTGCGGTTGGGTTTCACCGGCTCGCCCGGTGCCACCGCCTGATCGATCACGGTCAGCTTCTCGCCCTTGGCCAGCGACTCGATCGTGTCGCCCGTCTCGGCCACCGCGCGCGCTTGCACGGCGCTGTCGTACTGATCGGCGAGATTGTCGTGATCGCGGCGCAGCGCTTCGAGCGCCGATGCATTGGCGGGCACCTTCGCCATGGCTTCGCGAAGCTGCGCCATCTTCAAGTCAGCGGCCTCGCCCGCAGCCTGCGCCACGAAAAGCGCATCGGTCAACTCGCGCAGACGGTTCTCGAAGGCCGACTTCGCTTTCGGCAGCGGTAGCTGTGCCTGCTGCGACAACTCCTGAATTTGCGCCCCCAGCGCCGCGAGGCGCGCGTCATCAGCGGGCAGAAGAGGTTTGAGCGCGTCGCGCTGCGCTTCCAGCCGGGACAGTTCGCGGGCTGCGGGCGGGTAGATCGCGTCGCGGTCGACCTTGCGCCCTGCCGCCTCGCGCAGGCGCACCAGCCGGTCGATCTCCGTTTCGGTCTCGTTCACATGCGCGAGCCGGGTCTCCGCGTCCGCCTGCACCGCGGCGAGACGGTCGCGCAGCAGCGGCAGCTCCTCGGGCAGCGCGTCGCCATTCTCCTGCTTGAACTGCAAGATCGCCGCGGAGGATTTCGACAGCTCCGCCTCCAGCCGATCCACCTCGCGCGAGAAGAAATCGAGCGTATCGCGCGCGGCCTTGGTGCGAATATCGGCGTCTTCCTTCAGAATGCGCGTCACCAGCTCGTTCGCGACCCGCGCGGCGCGAGCCGGAGCGCCGGCGCGAAAAGACACCGTCATGAAAGTCGCGTCCTTGGGGGCGGAGCGCGATCTGCTCTGCTCGGAAATTTCGATCGCGACCGAATTCTTCAGCGCCTCGAACACTGCGTCGGCATCGCGCGCGCCGGTCTCGGTGCGCAGGTCCGGAAACAGCGCCATCCGACGCGCCATGTCGAGAAGGCTCTCACGCGAGAGCACGCGCTTGCGGATCACCTGCAGCTTGGCGTTGGTATCGGTGTGCGCGGTCGAGGCGGCGAGACGGTCGGGGATGCGATCGCCTTCGACAACCAGAAGCGCCCTGGCCTCGTAGATCGGTGTGATCATCCGTCCAGCCGCCAGCCCGACAAGCGCCCCCAGCAGCACCGCCAGCAAGAGCCAGTGGATCCGCCGGGCGAACAGGGCCGCGTAGAAGCGGAGCTCCCGCATCAGCGCCCTCCCCTGTGCAGAAAGGCGGGCGCGGGCTCCGGCTGTGAGGGACCGGGCGCAAGGCCGGCATGCCCAGCGCTTGCAGCAGAGATCGGCGCGGGTGCGATCACGCGCGGCTTGGCGCGCTGCGTCTCGACCGGGAGATAGAAGACATTGTCCTCGATCACCCTGTCGATGATCTCGCCGGTGACGATCTCCGAACGCGCCGAATAGGCATAGACCATGCCCAGATCGGCCAGCTGGTTCATCAGCCGCGGCAGGCCGCCGCAATGGGCGTGCAGTTTCTGTGCGGCCTCGGGGGTGAATATCTCCCGCGTCGCACCTGCAACCCGCAGGCGATGGGTGACATAGGGCTGCGCGCAATCGGCGGGCATCGGCCCGAGATGGAAGCCGGAAGACACACGCTGCGCGAACTGGCGCAGCTCTGGCCGCGCGATCAGGTCGCGCAGTTCCGGCTGCCCCATCAGGATCAGCTGCACCAGCTCGTCTTTGTCGGCGTTGATATTGGTGATCATGCGCAGCTCTTCGAGCACGCCCGCATCGAGGTTCTGCGCCTCGTCGATCACCACCACCACGCGCCGCCCGGCAGCATATTCCTGGATCAGAAGCTGCTGGAACCGATCGTAGATCAGGACGTAATCCTCGCCCGCCTCCACCCGCTGGCCGAGCGAGAGCATGATCCAGCGGATCACGTCATCGCGCGAGCCCCGCGCGTTGGAGACCAGAGCGATCGTTACATCCTCGGAGATGGTCGCCATCAGGTGACGCAGCAACGTCGTCTTGCCCGCCCCCACCTCTCCCGTGATGAGCGTGATCGGCGCGCGCGAGAAAAGCCCGTATTCGAGCATCGTCGCCGCGTGCTTGTGCTCTGGCGACCAGAACAGGAAGTCGGGATCGGGCAGCAGCGAAAAAGGTCGCACCGCCAGTCCGAAGAATTCGGTGTAGATTTCGTTCATGCCTGTACCGGGCCTTTGGCCTCTTGGATTTGCGCCAGTAAGCGGCATCCCCCCGCACTTCGCAAGAATTCGTGAGGAAATCGTGAGAAGTTACAGCCAAACTGTCGCAAAAACGCGTCTATCCCTCGAAAAACTGGCCTTTTAGACAGGGGTAGGATGTTCAAATCTCTTTATAGTTGACGTCGCAGCAGCTAGCCTTCTTGCCAAGCGCCGATCAGAGCGCAGCAGCAGACAGGCAAGACAGATGCCCCGATACCAGTATGCGCGCGCGAGCTGTCTCGCGCTTTGCGCAGCGCTCGCATTGAGCGGTTGCAAGAGTGACGAAGACAAGGCCGAGGCCCATTACCAATCGGCCCAGACGCTTCTGGCCGAAGGCGATCCGGTCCGCGCGATGGTCGAGCTGCGCAATGTCTTCGAATATGACGGCACGCATAAGGCCGCGCGGCGCGCCTATGCCGATCTGCTGCTGGCGCAGGGACGGCTGCAGGAAGCCTTCAGCCAGTATCTGCGCCTTCTCGAACAATATCCAGAGACCGTCGACGTCCATCGCATCCTTGCGGAGCTGTCGCTGCGCACAGGCAACCTGCCCCGCGCGCAGGAAGAGGTGGACGCGGTCAAGGAACTCGCGCCCGACGATCCCGGCGCGCAGGCGGTGCAGCTTGCGCTCGACCTGCGGGACGCCAGCCTGTCGCGCGATACCGCGCGCCGCTCCGAGATCGCAGCGACGGCCGAAGCACTGACCGAAGCGCATCCGGAGATCCTGACCGGCTGGCACGTACTGATCGACGCGCGAAACGCGGAAGGCGATGACACGGCGACGCTTACAGCCCTCGATGCCGCGCTGACCCGCGACCCGGCGCAATACCGTTTGCAGGTCCTTAGGCTGGAGCTGATCTCGAAACACGGCTCAAGCGCCGAGATCGGCGCGCAGCTCGAAGCGATGCAGAGGCTGTTCCCCGAGGATACGAAGACCCGCACCGCGCTGATCGCATGGTATGTGCTGCGCGACGATCCGGCGGGGGCCGCGCGCTTCCTGCACAAGCTCGCGACCGATCGCGACCGGCAGACGAGCGGCTATCTGGAACTGGTGCGCTTTCTGGCCCGCGCAAAAGGGGCCGACGCTGCGCGGGCGGAACTCGACTCTTTGATCGCGCAGTCGCAGGGCGAGCCGAACGAGGCGATCTTCACCGCGATGCGCGCCGATCTGGATTTTCAGGCGGGTGACCGGGCAGCGGCGCTTGCGCGGATGCAGGCACTTATCACCCGCCATCCCGACAGCGAGGAGATGCGTCAGGTCCGCACCGCTTACGCCCGGATGCTCGACCACGACGGGCAACGCGAAAAGGCGAAGGCCGAGATTGCGGCTATCCTGAAGACCGACCCGACAAACGTCCCTGCCCTGCAACAGCGCGCGACTTGGCGGATCGAGGAGGATCGCACCGATCTCGCGATCACCGATCTGCGCAGCGCCTTGCAACAGTCCCCCGACAACCCGCAGACCCTCACCCTGCTGGGCGAGACCTATCTGCGCGACGGTGCCCCCGATCTTGCGCTGGGGCAGTTCAGCCAAGCCTATGACGCGGCGGGCCGCGCCGCGCCGGAGGCGATCCGCTATGTCGATTTCCTCTTCGCGCACGACCGCGCCAGTGCCGCGCGGACGGTTCTGGCCGAGGCCGTGGAGGTCACTCCGAACAGCCCGGGCCTGCTCAAGCGACAGGCCGATCTGGCGCTGGCCGATCACGACTGGGCACTCGCCCATCGCAGTGCCGACCGGCTCGCCGCGCTTGCCGCGCCGGGCACAGAGGGGTTGGCGCAGTCGATCCGTGCCGCGATCCTCCTCGGGCGCGGGCGAAGCGAGAGCGCGATAGAGACGTTGAAAACTCTGGTGCAGGCGTCCGGCCCCGGCGACGACGGCATCACCACGGCCACGGCAGTCTCCGCAGCGGCGGTCTCGGCGGTGGTGCAGGCGCAACTGGCCTCCGGACGTGGGGCCGAGGCCCGCGCCTATCTCGACGCTCAACTGGAGCAACAGCCCGGTAATCGCGGCTTGCGCCTGCTGGCGGCCAATCTCTCCGCGATCCGGGGCGACACCGATCAGGCGGAGGCGGCGCTGCGCACACTGATGCATGAAACCCCCGCCGATCCGCGTCCCGCGCGCCAGCTCTATCGCCTGCTTGCGTCCCAAGGGCGCGAAGGCGACGCGCTTGCGGTGATCCAGACCGCTCTGGAGAAGGCTCCGCAGGCCGATCCGGTGCTACTGCTCTACCGGGCACGGTCGGAAGAGAAATCGGGCCGGTTCGACGCGGCGATCGCGACCTATGACGATCTCTACACGCGCGACAGCAGCGACCTGATTGTCGCCAATAACCTTGCGAGCCTGCTGAGCAGCCATCGCGACGACCGGCCCAGCCTCGAGCGCGCGGCCCGGATCGCGAAACGCTTCCGCGAGCGACCTGAACCTGCCTTCAAGGACACCTATGGCTGGACAGAATACCGGCTGGGAAATTACGGCGCCGCGCGCCCCCTTCTTGCCGCTGCCGCGGCCGGGCTCCCGGAGAACGCGCTGGCGCAATATCACTACGCTGCCGTGCTGATAGCGCTGGAAGAGACCGACCTCGCCGAGGCCGCCTTGCGCGATGCGCTGCGCTTGGCCGGCGCGCCACTGCCGCCCGCCATGCAAGGCGCGCAGGAGCAGCTTGCAGCGCTGACCGGGACCGCGCGGGCGGGCTCGTCGGGCAACACCCCGCGCCGGGCCCCGGACCAGCGCTGATTTTGTCTTTGGATCAAAGCTCTCGCAGGGTAAGCTCATGTGAAAGCGCCGCGTCAGACGGCCTATGAGCGAGCAGTCGAGATGATCACCACGAGCCCCCCTCTGCGCGAGGTGCGTGCCCTGCCATGGGGCACGCTCGGCCTGCTTTCGCTGGCCGTCCTTTCCTATCCGTTCTTCGCACTGGGGCTGGCCAGCCTCGGGGCTGCGTGGTCCACGCCGGAATACAGCCACGGGCCGCTGATCCCGCTGATTTCGCTCTATCTTTTCGCGCGCGAACTGCACCACGCGCCGCTGCAACTGGACGCCCGCCCGCAGCGCTGGCAAGGCGTCACGGTGATCGCAGTGGCGCTCTCCCTCGCTGTCTTCGGCGCGCGCGCGCAGATCGCCGACCTCGTGACCTATGCGCTGATTATCTGGACGATGGGCGTGGTGCTGCTGAGCATGGGCTGGCAGGCGGGCAAGCGCCATTGGAAGCCGGTGCTGCATCTGATCTTCATGCTGCCGCTGCCGCAGATTCTCTACTGGAAACTCACCATCGCCCTCCAGCTCGTCTCGTCCGAGCTGGGTGTGATGCTGGTGCGCGCCGCTGACATTCCAGTGCATCTGAGCGGCAACGTCATCGACCTCGGCGTCTACAAGCTGCAGGTGGCCGATGCCTGTTCGGGGCTGCGCTATCTCTTCCCGATCCTCAGCTTTTCCTACCTGTTCGGAATTCTCTATCGCGGGCCGTTCTGGCATAAGGCGGTGCTCTTCGCGATGGCCGCGCCGCTGACGGTGGGGCTCAATTCCCTGCGCATCGGTATGGTCGCGATCCTCGTCGACGCTTACGGCATCGAGCAGGCCGAGGGCTTTCTGCATGTCTTCGAGGGTTGGGTGATCTTCGGCGCGGCGATCGCCATCCTCAGCCTCACCGCGATCGGGCTGCAGCGGCTCGTGTCCGAGCCGAAACCGCTCTCCGAGGCGCTCGATCTGGACTATCGCCGCTTTGCGCCTGAGGCACGCCGCTTGCGCAATCTCGCACCGTCGCGCGATCTGGGGTTGGCGGTCATCCTCACGGGGGGCGCGCTGGTGCTCTGGTCGGGCCTGCCGCAGATGACGACGCTCCCGCCGGAGCGCGCGCCCCTGTCGTCCTTCCCGACGCAGATCGATAGCTGGCAGGGCACGCGCCGCCCGCTGGAGCCTGCGACCGAGCAAGTCCTAGCGGCGAGCGATTATCTCAACGCGGTCTATGCCGATCCCGCTCAGAACGCGCCGGTGAACCTGTTCGTCGCCTGGTATGCCGATCAGAGCCAAGGCGACGGCATCCATTCGCCCGAGGTGTGCCTGCCCGTCGGTGGCTGGGAGGTCAGCGCCTTCCGCCCGCATCGCATCGCCCTGCCCCACCGCGCGCCCTTCGAGATCAACCGCGCGATCATCACCAAGGGGCTCAACAGGCAACTGGTGTATTACTGGTTCGACGGACGTGGCCGCGCGATGACGAGTGACTGGCGCGCGAAGCTGTCGGTGATCGCGGATGGCCTCACGCGCGGACGAACCGATGGCGCGCTGGTACGCTATGTCACGCCGATCCGCCGCGACGAGGATATCCGCGCGGCCGACCGGCGCCTTACACGTTTCATCGGACAGTCGCTGCCCAGGCTGAGCACCTCGATTCCAGAGTGACGGGCTTACGAGCCCAGCGCGACGGTCCCGCCCCAGCAGCCCGGGATCGGTTTACGGGTGTCGAAGACGAGCGGACATGTTTCCACGGCTTTGATCGCGCGGTCCACGCGCGCATCTGCCATCGCAGGCGTCAGCCCGATCGCGAGCGCATGGGCCACCGGATCGTAAAGCGAGCGGCCCGTCTGACCGGGCATCGAAGTCGGAGCGGTTTCGCGCAAATCACCCGCGAAAGAAGAGCTGGCCACACCGGTCACAACCAGTGCGGCAAACGCCACCGCCGATGTCCTCCAATGCGCCATACAGGTTCCAAGCCGAATGCCGAATGAAACAGCGCGAACCGCAACGCTGCTCGCCCCTTGAGTTTGTGGCGCAATTGGGGCCGCGCGCAACTGGAATCTTGGCGAAAATCAAGCGAAAGTAACGATTTAGGAGAAACAGTTTAGCCTGATCTCAGGCTTTATTTCTCCATCTTGGAGAATATCCGGTCATAGGCCGAAAGGAGCTGTCGCGCCGAGAAATCCCAGGACAGCGCATCGAGCACCCGCGCCCGGCCCAGCCGACCCATCGAACGCGCGCGCTCGGGCGCCTCGATCAGCGCCGCGATCCGGGCGGCGAAGTCCTTCGGATCATTGGCACGTGCATAAAGCGCGGCCTCCCCTGCAGAGGCCCGCCCTTCGGTCAGGTCGAACTGCACCAAAGGCTTCTCGAGCGTCATGTATTCCATGACCTTGTTCATGGTGGAAATGTCGTTCATCGCGTTTTTCGGATCGGGCGCGACGCCGATATCGATCGCATTCATCGCCGCGAGCATCTCTTCGCCGTAAAGCGGGCCGGTGAAGGTGAAAGACTCGCTCAGGCCCCGCGCGGCGACGTCGGCCTCCACGTTAGGCAGTTCGGGGCCGAAGCCCACGATCACCACATGTAGATCGGTATGGCCGAGTTTGCGCACCAGATGCTCCACCGCCTGAACCAGAAGGTCCATCCCCTCCTGCTGCCCGATCACGCCGATATAGCCAAGCACGGTCTTCGCGCCCCTGCGGTAGGCGGGATCGCCGGGCCCGGGCAGGAAGGTCTCGACGCGCGGGGCGGAGCGGACGACGAAGACGTCCTCGGGGGCCATGCCACCGCGGGTGATCGCGATCTTGCGGAAGCTCTCATTGGTGGCCATCGACACCGAGGCGCTGGCGAAGGTGATCCGCTCCCAGATGCGCATCACGGCCCAGAGGAGCCCCTTCTTGCCAAACTTGGCCTCGAACAGCTCAGGGCAGACGTCGTGATGGTCGAACATGTAGCGCACGCCCGACAGCCGGTAGCGCCACGCCAGAAGCCAGATCAGGTCGGGCGGGTTGCAGCCTTGGATCACGTCGAAGCCGCGCTCGCGCTTCACCTGTTTCGCCAGCCGGAACCACGCCTTGATCGCGTGCCAGTATTCCCGCGCATAGGCGACCGCGCCGGAATGGGCTTCGGGTGGTGCGGGATGGCGGTAGATATGGATGCCCTCGATCTCTTCATAAGCCGCGTCCCAGCCGCGCCCCATCGGACAGATCACCGAGACCTCGTAGCCCGCGGCGCGCAATGTCGTGGCCTCCAGCCAGACCCTGCGATCCAGCGGCACCGGCAGGTTCTCCACCACGATCAGAATGCGTCTCGCCATGCCGCTTAAGACCCGCCCTTGCCACGGGGGCGGTTTGCCGCCCATTTTTATGTGAGCCCCTTTCGCTCACGTCTTGCGACGGTTATGTCCCAGCCACGCGTTGGTTTCCACCCCGCATAACTCCGGATTTCCCCATATGTTGCGCTCTCTACTCTCCCGTCTCAAACCAGAGACCGCTCCCTCCTCGGCACCCAATGGTCTGCCCCGTCCGGAGGCGCCGATCTGCGTGATCGGGGACCTTCACGGCCGCGCAGATCTCTTGGCCAAGATGTTCGAGCGGATCGGGCAGGAACCGGAAGGCGCGAAGGCCCGGATCATCACGCTCGGCGACATGATCGACCGCGGCCCGAATTCGGCGCGGGTGCTGGCGACACTCCATGCGGCGCAGCTTGCGAACCCCTCGCGGATGATCTGTCTGATGGGCAATCACGAGCGGATGATGCTCGATTTCCTGCTCGCGCCCGACGCACGCACGGCCGGCTGGCTGCGCGTCGGTGGGGCGCAGACGCTGCAAAGCTATGGCATCGCGCCGCCCGATCCCAACGAGACCGACCTCGAGGTGCTCGACGCGGTGCGGATGAATCTCGCGCGTGCGCTGGGGCCCGATCTGCTGGCCTGGCTCGATGCGCGGCCCGCGATGTGGCGCGAGGGGCGGTTCGCCGCGACCCATGCCGGGGCCGATCCCTATCACCCGATGGAACGCCAAAGCCGCGATGCGCTGCTCTGGGGCCATCCCCGTTTCGGACAGATGACCCGGCGCGACGGGGTCTGGATCGCATTCGGCCATTGGGTCGTCGATCAACCCATGGCCGATCAGGGCCGCATCGCGGTCGATACCGGCGCCTATGAAACCGGGCTCCTGAGCGCAGCATGGCTCGACAAGGGCGGGCTGCGCTTCCTGCAAGTCGCGAATTGAACCAAGACGGGCGCCCCGATGGGAGCGCCCGTTGGCAGGTTACAAGCCGTCTCTCTCTCGCAACCGGTGTCGGAATTACTTTCCCGTCTGGCGCAGCACCACGGCGACGGTCATCACGCAGAGCCACAGATCGGTCAGCAGCGACAGTTTCGCGTAATAGCGTTCGTCGAAGCGCACACGGTCCACGAAGGCGGTGGTCGAACGCCCGGCGACCTGCCACAGCCCGGTGATGCCGGGGCGCATCTTGTAATAGGCCCGGCCCATGGCGCCTTTGTAGCTAGCCTCCTGATCGAGCATGAAGGGGCGCGGCCCCACGAGGCTCATCGAACCGAAGAGCACGTTGAAAAACTGCGGCAGCTCATCGAGGCTGGTGCGGCGCAGGAAGCGGCCGATACGCGTGATACGCGGATCGTCGTCGAGCTTCTGGTTCACCGACCATTCCAGCGCGAGCGCCGGGTTTTCGTTGCACATACGCACGAGCTGCGCCTCGGCATCGACATGCATGGTGCGCAGCTTGTAGCAGCGGAACCGCTTGCCGCCCTGCCCGACGCGTATCTGCGAATAGAAGGCGGGACCGCCATCGGCGCGCACTGCGAGCGCCAGAAGCGCGATCAGCGGCAGCAGAACCGGAAGGATCGCGACCACGGCGAGAATGTCGAACAGGCGCTTTCCCATGCCTTCGTAGCGCAGAATACGCGCTCCTGTCCGGGTCGCGCCCGTCGCATTCGCCAGTTCGAAGTTGGTCGAGAGATCCGACATTTTCTTCCCTATTGACTGCCTCAAAGTGCGAACCTTCGAGCCCGCTTTTCTTTAACCCGGTTTTTACCTTTGATTCGTCCATAATTGTGACGAAAGCCGCCAATTGTTGCGGCTCCGGCCCATAAACGGATCTCGATAAAAAATCACAAGTCGTTGATCACCGTTTTTTATCTTGTTGTTTTATATGTTACATTTCTTCCTGACTGCGGTAATCCGCAGCCTCTCTGCACTCGCGCATAAGGCGACTAGCGCAAAATTGACCCTAGGTAATCTTTGGTTAAATCGGCATGAAACCGGACAGCATCGCACGCTCTCGATATGGTGGATTTTCGCCCCCTCCTGATCGCGCCCCTCTTGATCGCGCGGCACAACTGCCCATATCGGCTGGGAAGATGTTATGGAGATTAACATGACTCGAGACGATGCCCGCGCGCTCTATATCGAGCAGCGCGTCGCGAATGAGAAGAAGTCGGCCCTGCTGGGCTATGTGCTGTGGTTCATGCTGCCCATGCTTGGCGTGCACCGGATGTATATGGGGCGCGTCTTCTCCGGCGTGGTGATGCTGGCGCTGACCGGGATCGGCACGCTTCTGTCGCCCATCCTGATCGGCTTCATCCCGCTCGGCCTTGCAGGCCTGTGGTGGCTGATCGACGCGCTGCTGATCCCCGGCATGGTCTCGCAGGATATGGCAGAGACGCGCTGGCGGCTGATGCAGGAAGCTTAATCCGCCTGCCGGATCGGGTGCTCGGCCAAGGCCTGCGCCTGATCCGGGCTCAGGCTTTCCGGTCGCACGACCTGCGTGTGGATCGAGAAGACCACGGCATTTGTGCGCGGCAGCCGGAACAGGCATTGCCGCTCCACCCTAATATAAGGGGCGTCGGCGGGCGCGTGGGCGAATTCGTATTCCGAGCGTGGATCATGCAGATGTGCCGCCGAGCGCGAGGCGGTCCCGCGCATCAGCCCCCTGCCCTCACGCACGCCATCGAGCAAGCGCTGCACCCGCTTGCCGAGATCGTCGGTGTAGAGCTCGATCGGTTCGTGAATGCGCATCATCGGGCGCATGAATTTCTCGCGCAGCGTCCAGCCCGACGGGAAACACAGCACACCGCCGGTTAGCACATGCTCGGGATGGCCGAACGCGTCGGGGTCGGCTTCCATCAGGCATAGATCGCATTGCAGCAGCCGCCCGAGCGTCGCGAGCGGGTCCGTGCGATCCAGCGCGACCACCGCCCCATCGGGCCGCGTGACCGTCTCCGCACTGCAGGCAAATCCCAGCGCCGGAAGCATCGGCAGGATCAGATCGTAGAGCTCCTCCGCCGCAGGTCGTCCGTGCTCCGACAGGCCCAGCACCAGATCGCGCGCCTCCCCGATCAGCCGGTCGCGCAGGCCCATCTGGGCGGCGTAGGCATCATCGACCTCCAGCCAGTCCTCATATGTCACCGGGATCACACCTGGCAGCCGCCGCGTGCGCGGATCGGCCCAAGGCGCGAAGCTCAGGCGGTTTTGCAGGATCGGTGTGGCGACAAGGTCTTTCATCCCCGCAGATTGCCGCGCGCCGCGGCCCTCGACAAGAGGCCCTCGTCAGGGCTGCCCCGCGCTGCGCACATAATCCGAGATCATCTGGTAATCCTTGCGCGGCCCCTGCACCCGCCAGATCGCCCGCCATGCGGGCCAGGCCTCGAAATCGTAGCTGACGCGGTAGTCATCGGGATCGCACCAATGGCTTGCGGTGGGCTTCAGCGGATCGAAGCTGTGGAAAGGCCGCCCATCCTCGAACGCGACCGCGATCTGCCCCGCCTCCAGCCGCCAGAAATAGCTGCGCTCGGCATGAAAGCTCTGGCCGCCCGGCATCATCAACTCGCCGCTCTCGCGATAATGCAACCCGACCCCTTCGGGCGCGAAACTGGCGCGGCCCTTGAACCGGGCCTCGGTGCCATCCGCATGCAGAATACGGCGCGTCAGCACCCAGTCCCCCTCGAAATCCGACAGCTGCGGCATTGGCTCTCCCTTGCCCCAAAGGCAGGTGCAGTCTAACAAGCGCGCAACCACACGCAATCAAGAGGCCGCCGATGATCCCGCGTTATGCCCGCAAAGAGATGGTCGACATCTGGGAACCCGCCACCAAGTTCAAGATCTGGTACGAGATCGAGGCGCATGCCTGCGACGCTCAGGCCGAGCTGGGCGTGATCCCGAAAGAGAATGCCGAGGCCGTCTGGAAGGCCAAGGATGTCGAATTCGACGTCGACCGCATCGACGAGATCGAAGCCGTCACCAAGCATGACGTGATCGCTTTCCTCACCCATCTGGCCGAGCACGTGGGCAGCGACGAAGCGCGCTTCGTCCACCAGGGCATGACCTCGTCGGATGTGCTCGACACCTGCCTCAACGTGCAGCTGGTACGCGCCGCCGATATCCTCTTGGCCGATCTCGACAAGGTTCTGGCGGCGCTGAAGAAGCGCGCCTACGAGCACAAGGACACGGTGCGCGTGGGCCGCTCGCACGGCATCCATGCCGAGCCCACCACGATGGGCCTGACCTTCGCGCGCTTCTACGCCGAGATGGACCGCAACAAGGCGCGCCTCGCGGCCGCCCGCGAAGAAGTCGCCACCGGCGCGATCTCGGGCGCTGTCGGCACCTTCGCCAATATCGACCCGCGCGTCGAAGAACATGTCTGCAAGATGCTGGGTCTGCGCCCCGAGCCGATCTCGACGCAGGTGATCCCGCGCGACCGTCACGCGATGTTCTTCGCGACGCTGGGCGTCATCGCCTCGTCGATCGAGAACGTCGCGATCGAAATCCGCCACATGCAGCGCACTGAAGTGCTCGAAGGCGCGGAATTCTTCTCGATGGGCCAGAAGGGATCTTCGGCGATGCCGCACAAGAAGAACCCGGTCCTGACCGAGAACCTCACCGGCCTCGCCCGCCTCGTGCGGATGACAGTGATCCCGGCGATGGAGAACGTGGCGCTCTGGCACGAGCGTGACATCTCGCACAGCTCGGTCGAGCGCGGGATCGCCCCCGACGCCACCGTGACGCTGGACTTCGCGCTGAACCGTCTCGCCGGTGTCGTCGACAAGATGATTATCTACCCCGAGAACATGCTGGAGAACATGAACAAGTTCCCCGGCCTCGTGATGAGCCAGCGCGTCCTGCTGGCGCTGACCCAGGCTGGCGTATCGCGCGAAGACGCCTATGCGATGGTGCAGCGCAATGCGCTGAAGGTCTGGGAAGACCGCGTCGATTTCCGCGAGCAGCTGCTGGCCGACAAGGACGTCGTGGCCGCGCTCGGCGTGGACGGCATCAACGAAAAATTCGACATGGGCTACCATACCAAGCATGTCGACACGATTTTTGCCCGCGTTTTCGGCGAATAATCGAGACCCAAGCCCGTTTCGCGCCGCCTATGTCGACAGACTATAGGCGGCGCGCGTGATTCGGGCTTACCCTAGGGCATCTGGCAAAGGGAGATTGCAGATGATCCGAACCATCCTTGCAGCCACCGTGCTGATCTTCGCCCCGCTCGTGGCTTCCGCCGAATGCTACGGCGATCATCAGGCCTCCATGTCCTGCCCGCAGGGCAAGGTCTGGGATAAGGACGCGAATGCCTGCGTCCTGCAATCCAGCTGACCGCTGAGACGGTAAGTCCGTCTTAACGTCCTCCGTGCAAAGCTGACCGCGAAACCGCATTGGCCGCCCGCGCGGCCGATGCCCAGCACGGAGGTTCTCGCGGTGAATGCGATCGCGCCCATGGCGCTCGGCCATATCCCCGGGTCCGACTCGGCTGGCGACAAAGCTGCCCGCCCCGGGCCGCTGTCGCGGCGCCAGAAAGCTGCGATCATCGTGCGGCTGCTCGCCTCCGAAGGGCTGAAACTTCCGCTGACGGAGTTGAGCGAAGATCAACAGACCGAATTGACCGAGACCGTGGCGCAGTTGCGCCTCGTCGATCGCGACACCGTCGTCAGCGTGGTCGAGGAGTTCTGCGAAGAACTGGAGGCGGTCGGCCTCGCCTTCCCCGGTGGGCTGGAAGGGGCGCTGTCGCTGCTCGATGGGCAGCTTTCGCCCTCAGCCTCGAACCGACTGCGCCGACTGGCCCTCGGCTCCTCCCGGGGCGACCCGTGGCAGCGGATCGCGGGCCTCTCGGCAGAGGTACTTCTACCCGTGCTGGAAGGCGAAAGCGTCGAGGTGGGCGCCGTGATGCTATCGAAGCTCTCGGTCGCGAAATCGGCGGAGCTGCTTGGTCTCCTGCCGGGAGAGAAGGCGCGCCGGATCGCCTATGCCGTCTCGCTGACCGGGAATGTCGCGCCGGAAACGGTGCTGCGCATCGGGCAGGCGCTTGCCGCGCAACTCGATGCCGCCCCACCGAAAGCCTTCGATTCCGGTCCTGTGGAAAGGGTCGGCGCGATCCTGAACTACTCCGCATCTGCGACCCGCGACGCGGTGCTCAAGGGGCTCGAGGAGGAGGACAAGACATTCGCCGACGAGGTGAAGAAGGCAATCTTCACCTTTGCCAACATCCCCGCCCGCATCGACGCGCGCGATATCCCGAAAGTGCTTCGAGTTGTCGATCAGGCGCAGCTGACCGTCGCACTTGCCGGGGCGACCGGGTCGCTTAAACCCTCGGCAGAGTTCATTCTCACGAACATGTCCCAACGCATGGCGCAATCGCTGCGCGACGAAATGGCGAATCTCGGCAAGGTGAAGGAGAAAGACGCCGAAGAGGCGATGAGCGCGGTCGTCGCCGCCATTCGGGAGATGGAAGCGGCGGGCGAGATATTCCTCGTCGCGGAGGATGAGGATTGAACGAAAGATTCTGTCGCAGAGTCCCGTCTGGCGAAGCCCTTCACCTCAAAGTCCTGCCCTGCCCCGCAATGTTATCGCAAACACCGCGTGTTTACGCTAACATACTGTTTCAAAACCTTTTCTCACTCTGCATGCAATGGTATCCAGCGCCGAAATCACGCGCTTCGGAGAGATCATCATGACCGTCACCATCGGCATCAACGGCTTCGGCCGCATCGGGCGCTGCACGCTCGCGCATATCGCGGAAGCCGCACGCAACGACGTGCAGGTCGTCAAGATCAACGCCACCGGCCCGATCGAGACCAACGCGCATCTCCTGAAATACGACTCCGTCCACGGCCGGTTCGGCGGACAGGTGAAAGTCGCGGGCAACACGCTCGACCTCGGGCGCGGCCCGATCGACGTGATGTCGACCTATGATCCGGAAGAACTCGACTGGGACGGCGTCGATGTCGTCCTCGAATGTACCGGCAAGTTCAACGCCCGCGACAAGGCCGCAGTCCACCTGGGTCGCGGCGCGAAGCGGGTGCTGGTCTCCGCGCCCGCGACCGATGCCGACAAGACCGTCGTCTACGGCGTCAACCATCGCGAACTGACTCAGGCGCATCACGTCGTTTCGAACGGGTCGTGCACCACGAACTGCCTCGCCCCGCTCGCCAAGGTGCTCAACGACGCGATCGGCATCGAATCGGGCGTGATGACGACGATCCACTCCTATACCGGCGATCAACCCACGCTCGACCGCCGCCACAAGGATCTCTACCGCGCCCGCGCCGCCGCGATGGCGATGATCCCGACCTCGACCGGCGCTGCCAAAGCCTTGGGAGAAGTGCTGCCCGAGCTGAAGGGCCGACTCGACGGCACCGCGCTGCGCGTTCCGACCCCCAATGTTTCCGCAGTTGATTTGACCTTCGAGGCCCGCAAGTCCGTGACCCGCGAGGAGGTGAACGAGATCGTCCGCGAAGCCGCCGCCGGCTACATGGGCATGGTGCTGGGCTACGACCCCGAGCCGAAAGTCTCGATCGACTTCAACCACACCCAGCAATCCTCTATCTTCGCGCCGGACCAGACCAAGGTCGTGGGCAAGCTTGTCCGCGTCCTTGCCTGGTACGATAACGAGTGGGGGTTCTCCTGCCGGATGGCCGATGTGGCCGGGGCGATGGGGCGACTTGTGCATTGACGCGCCGGGCAAGGGCGCGCGAAGGGAATAGATGACCAATCGGATCGCGCTCTGGCTTGGGGGCCTCCTCATATTTCTCATTCTGGCGGATGTATTGGCCGATGACGGCCGGATCCTGCTCTTTCTGGCGAAAAAAATCGTCGATCTCGTTCAATATGTCGCGTTCTGGCGCTAGCTTCAGGGTGTAACCCCGTTGACCTTTGGCGCTGAACGCGCTTGTTAGCGTTAACGGAAGACCTGCCCGTGCAACTCCCTGCCGGGCAGCCAGCCAGAGGAGACGGATATGACGGTTAAAGTTGCCATCAACGGGTTCGGTCGCATCGGCCGCAACGTGCTGCGCGGGATCATCGAGTCGGGTCGCACCGATATCGAGGTGATCGCGATCAACGATCTCGGCCCGGTCGAGACGAACGCGCATCTGCTGCAATTCGACTCCGTGCACGGCAAATTCCCGCAGGAAGTCACGACCGGCGAAGACTGGATCGATGCCGGCCGCGGCAAGATCAAGGTCACCGCGATCCGCGACCCGAAAGAACTGCCCTGGGGCGATGTCGATGTCGCGCTGGAATGCACCGGTATCTTCACCGCGCGCGAAAAGGCAGCCTTCCACCTCGAGAACGGCTCGAAGCGGGTTCTGGTCTCGGCCCCGGCCAGCGGCGCTGACAAGACGATCGTGTTCGGTGTCAACGACGGTGCACTGACCGCGGACGACCTCGTGGTCTCGAACGCGTCCTGCACCACGAACTGCCTCTCGCCGGTCGCCAAGGTTCTGAACGATGCGATCGGGATCGAGAAGGGCTTCATGACCACGATCCATAGCTACACCGGCGACCAGCCGACGCTGGACACGATGCACAAGGATCTCTACCGCGCCCGCGCCGCGGCACTGTCGATGATCCCGACCTCGACCGGCGCGGCCAAGGCCGTGGGCCTCGTGCTGCCGGAGCTCAACGGCAAGCTTGACGGCGTCGCGATCCGCGTGCCGACGCCGAATGTCTCGGTCGTCGATCTGGTCTTCGAAGCTGCGAAAGACACCAGTGTCGAAGAGATCAATGCCGCGATCAAGGCAGCAGCGGACGGCCAGCTGAAGGGAATCCTCGGCTATACCGAGAAGCCCAACGTCTCCAGCGACTTCAACCACGACTCGCATTCGTCGATCTTCCATATGGACCAGACGAAGGTGATGGAGGGCCGCATGGTCCGCATCCTGAGCTGGTACGACAACGAATGGGGCTTCTCCAACCGCATGGCGGATACCGCCGTCGCGATGGGCAAGCTGATCTGACGTGATCGGGGCGCTGCCCCGGCAAGGCGAAGATGACGAAGGGCGGTCCAAGTTGGGCCGCCCTTTTCGCGTTCACCTCTCACACACGGCTCACAGAGGGCGCACGGCCCCTCTCGGGCGCGCCGTGAGCCTTGATGCGTGGTGATAGAACCCTTTGAAATCGGGGACGTTTCAGGGTCATGGAGCGCGCCGCCCGGCGGCTCCGCCTTAGCTGAACCCCATCACGAAAGGGAATATCCCATGGAACGCAGCAAGAAATTCCTCGCCCTCGCCCTCTCCTCCGCGCTGATCGCGGGTCCCGCGGGCTTCGAGATGGCCTCCGCGGCCACGACGAATTCCAACAGCAATTCCGGGGGGAGCGCGATCAAGAGCAGCCAGAGCCAAAGTAATGACGCGGTTTCGCAGACCACGGCGAGTTCTACCGACAAGGAGTTGCTGACCACGGTCGACGACGCCTACACCGCGATGCGCGAAGTACGCGCCGCGCGGCTGGCGATCTTCGACGGCAATACCGACATGGCGACGAAGATGACCAAGGACGCCACTGCGAAAATGCAGGCCGCCGAGAAAGCCGAGAGCCAATGGGGCGTGCCCTCGAAGGCTGGCACGAAAGGCGTGACCTACCTGCCCTTCGACAGCTCCATCGCGCTTGGCGAGAGCTTCACCGTGACGCCGGAGAACCAGAAGGCAGTCGGCAAGGCCAATCAGCAGATGGCGAAAGGCAATGCGAAGGCGGCGGCCAAGACGCTGAAGGATAACGATATCGATGTGTCGATCTCGGCGGCGTTGGTGCCCGCGAAGTCTTCGCTCACCCATCTGCAGGATGCGTCCAAGCTGATCAAATCGGGCAATTACTACGAGGCGAACCTCGCGCTGAAAGGCGTCGAGGATTCCGTCGTGATCGATCAATGGGGGCTCGACAACCTGCCGCAGCAGGCGGGCAACGCCGCCAAAGCCTCGGCGAATGCGAGCGGCAGCACCCAGATGCAGCAGAAATCGCAGCAATCCGGCAAGTCAGCCTCGAAAGGCTGATCAGCGGTTGGCGTAAGCCTTGATCAAGGCATCGCGCACGGCGGGGGTAACGAATTTCGAAACATCCCCGTCGAGCCGCGCAATTTCCTTCACCAGTTTCGAAGCAATCGCCTGCCGCCGCGCATCGGCCATCAGGAACACCGTCTCGACCGAGGAATCGAGCGCGCGGTTCATTCCGACCATCTGGAACTCGTATTCGAAATCGGCCACCGCACGCAGCCCGCGCACGATCACGGACGCACCGACATCCTTGGCGCAATCGATCAGCAGGTTTTCGAAAGGATGCACGACGATTTCGCCGCCGCGGCGGTCGGTGATCTTGGCGCATTCTTCCTGGAGCATGGCGACGCGTTCCTCGAGCGGGAAAAGCGGCCCCTTGTCACGGTTGATCGCGACCCCGATCACGAGCCGATCCACCAGAGCCATCGCGCGCTCGATAATATCGAGGTGACCCAGCGTGACCGGATCGAAAGTTCCGGGGTAAAGACCGATCCGCATGGCATCCTCCCTCGTCGCCCGCCAAAAAGCTCAGCGCACGCAACTATATTGCGCGATCAAATGCAAGCGGGAAGGTGCTGCAATGCGGCATCAGTTGCCCATGATCATGCCCTGAAGCGACTCTTTCTCCATGTGAAGCTCGTTCAGGCGCGCCTTGACCACGTCGCCGATCGAGATCACACCGACCATCTTGCCATTTTCGCGCACCGGCATGTGGCGGAAACGGCCCTCGGTCATCAGGCTCATCACCTCTTCGGTGCTGTCCATTGGGGCGCAGTGCTTGACGTCACGGGTCATGACATCCGCGGCCGTCATCACCAGACACTCCGCACCGCGCTTGGCGATCTCGCGCACGACATCGCGCTCCGAGACGATCCCGTCCACGGTTTCGCCATCCTGCGAGACGATCACCGCACCGATGCGTTTCGAGGCAAGCTTGGCGATTACCTCGCTCAGCTTCATATCCGGGGCGACGGTAAAAATTTCCATCTCGCCCTTGTTCTTGAGAATCTGCATCACCTGCATCGACGTCTCCCTGAAAAGGTCGTGTAGACTCGAGCGTCCCACTGCTTTCATAGATTTGTCAACGGCTTTGCGGTTCACGGGGCCAACAGTTATATTTCAACCGCAACGTGTTCGAGCCGTGCGACCTCGTCGCGAAGCCCCTGCCCCAGCGCCTCCGCGAAGCGCGTCAATCGCTCGGAACGGCGATCGTCGGCGTGGCGGATCAACCAAAAGGCGCGGTTGAGCCGGATCTCGCCACCCAGCACCCGCTGCACCCCGGGGGCGAAGGGAAGCGCGAAATCATGCACGATCCCAACACCCGCACCTGCCTCGATCATCCGCGTCTGCACCGCCGCCGAGTTCGAGGCGAGCCCCATCACCTCTGCCTCGGTCTCGGCGAAGTAGTCCAGTTCCTTGTCGAAGATCATGTCGGGGATGTAGCCGATCATCCGGTGATGACGGAGATCCTCCTTGCAGGTAATTGGCGGCGCTTTCGCGAGATAGTCGCGATGGGCGGCGAGGCTGAGATGATAATCGCTCAATTTTTGCACGGTCAGACGGCCCGCCGTCGGGCGCGACACCGCGATCGCCATATCCGCCTCACGCTTCGAGAGGTTGAAGACGCGCGGCAGGGCGACGACCTGAATCTCCAGCCCCGGATTTTCTTCGGCGATCTTCGCGCAGACCTGCGGCAGAAGGTAATTCGCGCAGCCATCGGGCGCGCCGATCCTCAGCTGGCCGGTCAACTGGCCCGCGATCCCGGACATTTCCTCGTCCGCGCCCGCAAAGACCTGCTCCGCCGCTTCGGCATGCGGCAGGAGCCGATCCCCGGACTCGGAAAGCGCATAGCCCTGCGGCGACTTCACGAAAAGCTTCGCGCCCATCCCCTCTTCGAGCCGCGCGATCCGACGCCCCACGGTGGCCGCGTCCAGCTTCAATCGCCGCCCCGCACCGGACAGGCTCTCGGCCCGCGCGACGGCAAGGAAAATCCGCAGATCGTCCCAATCCATACCACGCCCTTCTTTGCAAAAACGCAAAACGCTTTTGAGCTACTTCCTCTTTTATGCTCATTTTCGCAAGGCTAGAGTGCGCTCAAGCCAAGATTATCTGTAGGAGGAGCGTCTCATGGAAGAAATCGGTCACTGGATCAACGGCAAGCGCGTTGCGGGCACTTCGGGCCGCTTCGGCGAAGTCTTCAACCCCGCTACCGGCGAGCAGATCGCCAAGGTCGCACTGGCCACCCCGGCCGAGCTCGACGCCGCGATCGCCGACGCCGCGAAAGCGCAGCTGGAATGGCAGAAGGTCAACCCGCAGCGCCGCGCCCGCGTGATGATGAAATTCGGTCAGCTGATCGAGCGCGACATGGACAAGCTCGCCGAAGCTCTGTCGAAAGAGCACGGCAAGACCATCCCCGACGCGAAGGGCGACGTGCAGCGTGGCCTCGAAGTGATCGAGGTCTGCATGGGCGCGCCGGCGATGCTCAAGGGCGAATACACGGGCGACGCAGGCCCCGGTATCGACCTCTACTCGATGCGTCAGCCGCTGGGCGTCGTGGCCGGTATCACGCCGTTCAACTTCCCCGCCATGATCCCGCTTTGGAAAATGGGGCCGGCGCTGTCGGCCGGTAACGCGATGATCCTAAAGCCGTCCGAGCGCGTGCCGACCACCGCGATCATGCTCGCTGAACTGGCGCAGGAAGCCGGTCTTCCCGATGGCGTGCTGCAGGTCGTCAACGGCGACAAGGAAGCCGTGGACACGATCCTCGATCACGAGACGATCCAAGGCGTTGGCTTCGTGGGCTCGACCCCGATCGCGCAATACATCTACGGTCGCGCCGCCACCAACGGCAAGCGCGCGCAGTGCTTCGGCGGTGCGAAGAACCACATGATCATCATGCCCGATGCGGACATGGACAAGGCCGCCGACGCGCTGATCGGCGCGGGCTACGGCGCCGCTGGCGAGCGCTGCATGGCGATTTCGGTTGCGGTTCCGGTGGGTGACGGCACGGCGGATGCGCTGGTCGAGCGTCTCGTGCCGAAGATCGAGAAGCTGAAAGTCGGCCCCTATACCGGCGGCGACGACGTGGACTACGGTCCGGTCATCACCAAGCAGGCGCAGGAGCGGATCAAGTCGCTCATCAATTCGGGTGTCGAGCAGGGTGCGAACCTCGTGGTCGATGGCCGCGACTTCTCGTTGCAGGGTTATGAGGACGGCTTCTTCGTCGGCCCGTCGCTCTTCGACAACGTCACCCCCGACATGGACATCTACAAAGAGGAAATCTTTGGCCCGGTCCTTTCGATGGTGCGCACGAAGTCCTATGACGAGGCGCTCGATCTGGTGGTCGACAACCCCTATGGCAACGGCACCGCGATCTACACCGCCGATGGCGACGTGGCTCGCGACTTCGCGGCGAACGTCAATGTCGGCATGGTCGGCATCAACTTCCCGATCCCGGTTCCGCTGAGCTATTACACCTTCGGCGGCTGGAAGAAGTCGGCTTTCGGCGACCTCAACCAGTACGGCCCGGACGCCTTCCGCTTCTACACCAAGACCAAGACCGTCACGGCGCGCTGGTTCTCGGGCATCAAGGACGAAGGCGCAGCGCTCAACTTCAAGGCGCTCGACTGATCTTGAGACGGGCGGTTTGCGAACCGCCCTCCCCCACACATAGGAAAACGCCCCGCCGATCGGCGGGGCGTTTTTCATCGGCCTTATCGACGCGGCTCAGTCGATATCCCAATCATCCTCATGCGAGACCCCGCCCAAGGCCAGCCAGTCGGCACGCACACGTGCCACGCGGCTGTCCCCCCAAGTGCGAAAGACGATCACGAAGCCCTCGGGCGTGACGCCGTCGCTCGAGATATCCATCCGCGAATTGTGCTTGCTGTCCACGTCCCACATCGACAGGGAGACCTGCACCATCGGGGTCGCGCGGAACGGCTGGGGAAAGGCGACCTTCTTGCGCAACTCGCGCGGGCCCTCGCCCGTCCACATGGCGCCGCCATCCTGAAAATCGGAGAACAGCACGAGCGAGCCGCGTTGCATTCCCAGACGGTGGCTTTCGATAGTGATCATCGCGAGAGGGCCTTTCCCTTTCAACCTGAGGCAGAGCTTACCCGAACTGCAGGCAATAAAAAGCCCCGGAAAAACCGGGGCTTCCTAAATCTTATCGCGAAAGCTCTCAGCCCAGCATATGCGAGCCGAGGGCCTCCATGTCGGCCAGAAGCTTCGCGGTCATGTCGGCCACCGAAGGATGCGCCTCGTCATGGACGCGACGGGCTTCCTCGATGAGGCGCTCGTGCACTTCCTTGGTGAACTCTTCCGCAGGCAGCGAACGTTCGGCCAGAACCGTGATCCCCTCGGGGGTGATCTCGGCGAAGCCACCCGTCACCGCGTAGCTCTGGGTTGCCGACCGCGTCACCATGGTCAGCTTTCCCGGACGCAGCGTGGTCAGCATCGGGGCGTGGCCCGGCATGACCGTGAGGTCACCATCCGCGCCGGGCACCATGACCTCGACCGCCGCCTCTTCCGAGGCCAGCTTGCGCTCGGGCGCAACGAGATCGAATTGCATCGTGTCGGCCATAATGCCTCCTTACGCCGCAGCGGCGAGTTTCTCGGCTTTCGCTTTCACGTCCTCGATGCCGCCAACCATGTAGAAGGCCGCTTCGGGCAGGTGATCGTATTCGCCTGCAACAACCGCCTTGAACGACGCAATGGTGTCTTCGAGCGGAACCTGAACGCCGTCCGAACCGGTGAACACTTTCGCAACGTCGAAGGGCTGCGAGAGGAAACGCTGGATCTTACGGGCACGTGCCACGGTCAGCTTATCCTCTTCGGACAGTTCGTCCATGCCGAGGATGGCGATGATGTCCTGCAGAGCCTTGTAGCGCTGAAGGATCTCCTGCACCTGACGCGCGACCTTGTAGTGCTCTTCGCCGACGATGCCCGGATCGAGGATACGCGAGGACGAGTCCAGCGGGTCCACGGCCGGGTAGATGCCGAGTTCCGAAATCGCACGCGACAGAACGGTCGTGGCGTCAAGGTGGGCGAAGGTGGTCGCCGGAGCCGGGTCGGTAAGGTCGTCAGCCGGAACGTAGACGGCCTGGATCGAGGTGATCGAGCCGGCTTTGGTCGAGGTGATGCGTTCCTGCATCGCGCCCATGTCGGTGGCCAGCGTCGGCTGGTAGCCCACTGCCGAGGGGATGCGGCCCAGAAGTGCCGACACCTCGGAACCCGCCTGCGTGAAGCGGAAGATGTTGTCCACGAAGAACAGAACGTCGGTGCCCGACTGGTCGCGGAACTGCTCTGCCAGGGTCAGACCGGTCAGAGCGACGCGCGCACGCGCACCCGGAGGCTCGTTCATCTGGCCGTAGACCAGTGCCACCTGCGAGCTCGACAGATCGTCAGGCTTGATGACGTTGGATTCGATCATCTCGTGATAGAGGTCGTTCCCTTCACGGGTCCGCTCGCCCACACCGGCGAACACGGAGTAACCCGAGTGCACCTTCGCGATGTTGTTGATCAGCTCCATGATCAGAACGGTCTTGCCGACGCCAGCGCCGCCGAACAGGCCGATCTTACCGCCCTTGGAGTAGGGTGCGAGCAGGTCGATGACCTTGATGCCGGTCACGAGAATTTCCGAGGACGTCGCCTGAGCTTCGAAGTTCGGCGCGGGCTGGTGGATGGCACGGGTTTCTTCCGCTTCCACGGGGCCCTTCTCGTCGACGGGCTCGCCGATCACGTTCAGGATGCGGCCGAGCGTGGCATTGCCGACCGGCACCGAGATCGGCTTGCCGGTGTTCTTCACTTCGGCGCCGCGCACGAGACCTTCGGTCGCGTCCATCGCGATGGTGCGCACCGAGTTTTCGCCGAGGTGCTGAGCCACTTCGAGAACGAGGCGCTTGCCGTTGTTCTCGGTTTCCAGCGCGTTGAGGATCGCAGGCAGCTCGCCGTCGAACTGCACGTCGACGACGGCGCCGATGACCTGGGTCACTTTACCATTGCTTGCCATGTCTGTTTTTCTCCGGTTCCGTCAGAGCGCCTCGGCGCCCGAAATGATTTCGATGAGTTCCTTGGTGATCGCGGCCTGGCGCGTGCGGTTGTATTCGATCGTCAGCTTGTCGATCATTTCGCCCGCATTGCGCGTCGCAGCGTCCATCGCGGACATCCGCGCACCTTGTTCCGAGGCACCGTTCTCCAGCAGAGCCGTGAAGATCTGCGTCGCGACCCCACGCGGCAGCAGGTCGGTGAGGATCTGCGTCTCGCTGGGTTCGTAGTCGTAATTCACGCTCGGCGTTTCTTCGCCCTCTTCCGGTTCGTAGGAAGCGGGGATGATCTGCTTCGCGGTCGGGCGTTGCGCGATCACGCTCTCGAAGAGCGAGAAGAAGATCGTCGCAACGTCGAACTCGCCCTTGTCGAAGCGGCCGATCAGGTCGCGGGCGATCTTCTGCGCGTCGTCATAGCTCAGGCGCTTGACGTCGCTCAGATCGACATGGCCAATGAAGTACTGACCGTATTCACGGCGCAGCGCATCGCGGCCTTTCTTGCCGACGGTGATGATCTTCACCTCTTTGCCCTCGGCCAGCAGCTTGTCAGCCGTCTGGCGCGCGAGCTTCGCAATATTGGCGTTGAAGCCACCGCACAGGCCGCGTTCGGCGGTCATGACCACCAGAAGCTGCACCCGGTCTGAACCGGTCCCCGAGAGCAGGCGCGGCGCATTGTCCGATCCCTGCACCGAGGCCGCGAGCCCGGCCATCACGGAATGCATCCGCTCGGCATAGGGGCGCGCAGCCTCCGCCGCCTCTTGGGCGCGGCGGAGTTTCGCGGCGGCGACCATTTGCATCGCCTTGGTGATCTTCCGCGTGTTCTTGACGCTTCCGATCCGGTTTTTGAGGTCCTTAAGGCTGGGCATGTCCCTGTCCTTTCAGGCCAATCACGCGTAGGTCTTGGCGAATTCGTCGATAGCGGCTTTCAGCTTGTCGGCCGCGTCACCCTTGATCTTCGGATCCTCGTTCGTGAGCCAGTCGAGGATGTCCTTGCGCGAGTTGCGCAGGTAATCCAGCAGACCCTGTTCGAACTTGCCAACCTCGGACACCGGGATGTTATCGAGATAGCCGTTGGTCCCCGCGAAGATGACCGCAACGATTTCCGCGTTGGTGAGCGGCGAATACTGCGGCTGCTTCATCAGCTCGGTCAGGCGCGCACCACGGTTCAGCAGCTTCTGGGTTGCGGCGTCGAGATCCGAGCCGAACTGAGCGAAGGCCGCCATTTCGCGATACTGTGCGAGTTCCAGCTTAACCGGGCCTGCAACGGTCTTCATCGAGTTCGTCTGAGCCGACGAGCCGACGCGCGACACCGACAGACCGGTGTTCACGGCGGGACGGATACCTTGGTAGAACAGTTCCGTCTCGAGGAAGATCTGACCGTCGGTGATCGAGATCACGTTGGTCGGAATGAAGGCCGACACGTCGCCGCCCTGGGTTTCGATGACCGGCAGAGCGGTCAGCGAACCGGCGCCGAAGTCTTCGTTCAGCTTCGCCGAACGCTCCAGCAGGCGGGAGTGCAGGTAGAACACGTCGCCCGGGTAAGCTTCGCGGCCCGGCGGGCGACGCAGCAGCAGCGACATCTGACGATAAGCGACAGCCTGCTTCGAGAGGTCATCATAGATGATCAGCGCGTGCATGCCGTTGTCGCGGAAATATTCGGCCATCGCGGTCGCGGTGTAGGGCGCGAGGTACTGCATCGGCGCGGGGTCCGACGCGGTCGCGGCGATCACGGTGGTGTATTCGATCGCACCGGTCTCTTCGAGCTTCTTCACCAGCTGCGCCACGGTCGAGCGCTTCTGGCCGATCGCGACGTAGAAGCAGTGCAGCTTGTTGGACGGATCGGCGTCGTTGTACGACTTCTGGTTCAGAATGGTGTCGAGCGCGATTGCGGTCTTGCCGGTCTGACGGTCGCCGATGATCAGCTCGCGCTGGCCACGGCCGATCGGGATCATCGCGTCAACCGACTTGAGGCCGGTCGCCATCGGCTCGTGAACCGATTTACGCGGGATGATGCCCGGGGCTTTCACGTCGGCGACGCGACGCTCTTTCGCTTCGATGGCGCCTTTGCCGTCGAGCGCGTTGCCGAGACCGTCGACCACGCGGCCGAGCAGCGCTTCACCGACCGGCACGTCCACGATGGAGTTCGTGCGCTTGACGGTGTCGCCTTCTTTGATGTCCTGGTCCGAACCGAAGATCACGACGCCGACGTTGTCGGTTTCGAGGTTCAGTGCCATCCCGCGGATACCACCGGGGAATTCAACCATCTCGCCGGCCTGGACGTTGTCGAGCCCGTAGACGCGCGCGATACCGTCGCCAACCGACAGCACGCGACCGACTTCGGCCACTTGGGCGTCCTGCCCGAAATTCTTGATCTGCTCCTTGAGGATCGCAGAAATCTCAGCTGCTTGGATGCCCATTTATCCGACCTCTTTCATGGCGTTCTTGAGAGAAGCGAGCTTCGAACGGATCGACGTGTCGACCATGCGCGAGCCCAGCTTTACGATCATGCCACCGATGAGGCTTTCATCGACGGCGGTGTTCAATTTGACGGTCTTGCCCGTCTGGTTCTTCAGCACTTCGGCGAGTTTCTTGGCCTGCGCGGCGCTGAGCTCGTTGGCCGAGGTGACATCGGCGGTCACTTCGCCCTTCTCGTCCGCGATCAGGTCCGACAGCGCCTTGAGAAGCTGCGGCAGCACGAAGAGGCGACGCTTGGCACCCATCAGCTGCAGGCCATTAGACATCGGGTCCGACAGACCCATTTTCCCCGCCAGAGCGCCAATCGCGGCTGCCTGCTGGTCGCGCGTGTAGACCGGCGATGCGATCACCTCACGCAGCTCGGCAGAGCCCGCCAGCGCCTCCGACAGCGCGGAGACATCGGCTTCGAGCGCGGCGAGGGCATTTTCTTCGCGCGAGAGTTCAAAAATGGCCAGCGCATAGCGGCCGGCGATGCTTGCGGAAATCGAAGCTGGTTCGGACACGTCCACCCTTCCGATGCTTTTTTGCCCCGACCCGGAACAGGCCTTGGGGCGCTCCCCCGGCGCGCTTGAGACATGCCCTCCGCGCCGCTTATCGGGGAGGTCACTAGCAGAGCAATCCCCCCCTCGCAACCGTCTTGAGCACGAGAATGTGAGCAGAAGCCCCCCAATATGCCCTTCGTCGCGGGAAGGTGACAGGAAGAGGAGGATTTTGTGGGCGCTAACAGGAATTTGGAGCGCTCGGTCACGGATCGCTGTGCGGAAGTGATTCACCTCAATGCGCGTTGGCTGTCGGATAATTATTCCGCACCTGCGGCGGACGACCGAGAGTTGCGCCCCGGGGCGGTATGCGAACCTGAGTGTTGCGCGGCGACGTTCTGCCGCGCGCGAGGCGTTAACTCTGGCTCAAACCGGGTCCGTCGCCGGCTTCACCGCCCCTTCGAGAATCGAAAGCGGCTTGCGCACGCGCGCGCCCAGACCTGAATCGCGGCGCGCATGGACTTGCTTGGAGACCTCGAGCATCACCACCCCGGCGGCCAGCACGCCGGCGGCCTTGGTGCCCACGCGTTCCCACATAGCAGCCGAGCGCAGCCAGAAGCGGCGATGGCTCGGCGGGATATAGAGCGCACCGGTATGACGTTCGGGCACGAAGCCGGAACGGCGCGCGAGCTGGTCGAGTTGCCCCAGAGTGTAGGGCTTGCCGAAGCCGAAGGGCGTGGCTTCGCGCGGCGCCCAGAGCCCGGCCCGGTTCGGAACGATGAACATCGCCCTGCCCCCCGGGCCCAGCACCCGCCAGCATTCCTGCATCAGGGCCTCGGAATTGTCCGAGGTCTCCAGCCCATGCATCACGATCAGCCGATCCACCCGGCCCGTCTCCAGCGGCCAGCGCGCCTCGTCGCACAGGACGGAGACATTGGGCATGCCCGCTGGCCACGGCATCACGCCCTGCTCTGCCGGCATCAAGCCGATCACCCGGCGCGCGGGCTCCAGGTAAGGACGCAGCAGCGGCACCGCGAAGCCGTAGCCCGCCACCGTGAGCCCCGCCATCTGCGGCCCCGTCGCGGGCCACATCGAAACAACCCGGTCCCGGATTGCCCGCTGCGCCGCGCGGCCTAGCTGCGTCCGGTAGTAGAAATTCCGCAGGTCGAGTACGTCGAGATGCATTGCGCCTTTCGCTTCCTTCGGCTTAGCTATGTTCCAAGATAATCAAAGCGGTAGAAAACACCATGGCCGTTGAGCTTCTCATCATTCCCTGCCTCTCCGACAACTATGCCTATGTCGTGCATGAGGCGGCGACGGACACAACCACCGTGATCGACGTTCCAGAAGCGCCTCCGATCCTGAAGGCGCTGAACGAACGGGGCTGGAAAGCGAATCTCATCCTGCTGACACATCACCACGCCGATCACATCGACGGTGTTCAGGCGTTGTCGGCGGCGACGGGGGCGAAAATCGTCGGTGCCAAGGCGGACGCACATCGCCTGCCCAAGCTCGATCAGGAGGTCTCGCCGGGCGAGAAACTCGCGATCGGGATGGAGCATGTCGAAATTCTTGCCGCCGACGGCCACACGGTCGGCCATATCGCCTATTACTTCCCCGAAGGCGGCCTGCTGTTCTCCGGCGACAGCCTGATGAGCTGGGGCTGCGGAAGGCTCTTCGAAGGCTCGGCGCAACAGATGTTCGACACGCTGAGCCGGTTCTGCGAACTGCCCGACGATACACTGGTCTGTTCGGGGCACGAATATACCGAGGCGAACGGTCGCTTTGCGCTCTCGATCGAGCCGGAGAATCCGAACCTTCTTGCGCGGATGGAAGATGTTCGCGCCACCCGCGCCCAGTCCCGGCCCACCGTTCCGGTCGAACTGGCACTTGAGAAGACCACCAACCCGTTCCTGCGCGGCACCGATCCGCAACTGCGCGACGCGCTCGGCCTGCCCGAGAGCGCGTCACCCGTCGAGGTTTTCACCGAAGCCCGCGCCCGCAAGGACCGGTTCTGAACCTCACCGCCGCGCATCGCGCAACACGCTCAGCGCCAACGCGGCGAGCACCGTCCCCATCGCCCAGCATTGCACCCGCATCCAGAGCGGGCGCGTCGCGAGGAACCGGGCCATTGCGCCTGCGCCGATCACGATGGCGACATTCACGCTCACCGAGATCACGATCTGCACCGCGCCAAGCGCCAGAGATTGCGCCAGCACCGATCCGGCTGCGGGGTCGATGAATTGCGGCAGCAGCGACAGATACATCACCGCGATCTTGGGATTGAGCAGGTTGGTGACGAACCCCATCAAGAACAGCTTGCGCGGCCCGTCGACCGGCAACTCGCGCGTCTCGAAGGCAGAGCGCCCGCCCGGTCGCACGGCCTGCCATGCCAGCCAGAACAGATAGAGCGCCCCGGCAATCCGCAGCGCGTCATAGGCATAAGGCACGGCAAGAACGACTGCGGTGATCCCGAAGGCGGCACAGAGCATGTAGACGACGAACCCCAATGCCACCCCGCCCAGCGAGATCAGCCCCCCGCGCCGCCCTTGGCAGATCGTGCGTGAGACGAGATAGATCATGTTCGGGCCGGGGCTCAGCACCATCGCAAGCGCCACGGCACCGAAAGCGAGCATATGTGAGAGTTCGGGCATGGCGGAACTTTCCGTTGCGTGCGGTCAGCTTAGCGAGCCTTCCTCACGCCACAAGCCCGCGCTTAGTCTAGCTTCGCGAAAGCGGCCTCCAGATAGGGCGCATATTTCTCCCATGCCTGCGAACTGCCCTTGTAGATGGGCTTGCGCACCTGCGTGTCCGATGTCGTCGCGACCGTGCGGGCGTTGTCCTGCGGGCGCAGGCAGGCGTCTTCCCAGCGCAGCCCGAGCGCATCGATCAGCGCGCGGCTGCGCGCCTCGGGGGCTTCCGTCAGCGCCTCGTAGTCGCAATCGACGACCGCCCCGGGCTGCACCGCCCAATGCGCCATCAGATCGCGATAGAGCCCGTGATAGGCCACGAGATCGTCCAGATCATGTGCGTAGCCATTGCCCGTGCTGGAAAAGAAGTTGCGATAGATCGACCAGAGGGTCGCGCGCGGATCGCGATGGACATGCACGATCGAAGCGCGCGGAAACAGCGCCCGGATCGCTCCGATCCAGCGGAAATTGAGCGGCATCTTGTCGGTCACGAACGGCTTGCCATCGGCCAGTCTGGTGAGCGTCCCGTAATAGGCGGAACGTATCCGCCCCGCCTCCCGGTTAAGCGCCTCCGGGTCGCTCCAGTCGAGCGCACTCATCTCGCGATCGAGCGTGGCGATCTCATCTCCGGGCGCGACCTGACTGTGCTGGGTAACGATCTGCTCGATCAGCGTCGTGCCCGAGCGCGGAAGGCCCAGCAGGAAGATCGGCACCGGTGCGGCCTTGTCGGTCTCTGTCTCAGGGATTGGCGGATGGGGCGCGGCAAAACGCTTGCGCAGCTGCGCAAAAAGCTTGCGATCCTGCGCGATGTCATAGCCCAGTTCAGCCTTGCGCCGCGCATTGGCCGACTGCCAGAGCGCGAAGGCCCGCTCCGTCCCGCCCACATCGTGCATCGCCTTGGCGAGCGCGAATTCGAGCAGCATCAGGTCATGCTCGGAATGCGCCTCCGCCGCGACCTGCGCCTCGAGTTGCGAAAGCAGTGGATCGTCCGGCGCGAAGCCATGCAGGCGAGAGAGATTCCACCACGCCTCGGCATAGCTCGGATCGGCCCCGAGCGCCGCCTCGAACCGCGTCCGTGCCCCGGCGATGTCGCCTTCGGCGAGTAGAATGTTGCCAAGGTTGTTCAACGCGAAGACATGGCGCGGGTCGGGCGACCGCGCTTGTGCGGCCCCAGACATCGCATCGCCAGTGAGCTTATCGTCCGCTACGGCCTCCAGCGCCGCCTCGAACCGTTTGCGCGCCTCGATCTCGCGGCCGAGCGCGAGGAAGGCATTGCCCTGATTGTTCAGCGCCACGGGGTCACCCGGGCGCAGCGCCAATACGCGGTCGAACGACGCGATCGCGTCTTCATGGCGCCCCAGCTCCATCAGTTCATTGCCCAGGTTGCCGTGGGTGTCGGCGTGATCGGGCCGCAAGGAGATCAGGCGGCGATAGGTCTCGGCTGCAGCGTCGTGATCGCCCAGGGCCCCCTCCCCCGCAGCTTTTAATTCGAGCAAGAGGATGGCCTCCGGAAACTCTCTCAGCGCCCGTTTCGTCTGCTGGACGAGCTCGCGGTTGCGCCCCGTCTGCATCAACCCCATCAACTGCTGCAGCAGCGCGCGCGGCGGCCCCGCGGCCGGTATCGCCTTGCTGACCTGCGCGAGCGCTTCTAGCCCCGCCTTGGCGCGCCTGTTGCCCGGAAAACGGCCGAGCACGTCACGGTAAAGCGCCTCGGCCTGCCGGTATTCCCCGCGCTTGGCATGGCCACGTGCGGCGAGCAGCATCTTGTCAACGGACCCGGCCATCGGCTCTCCTTCGCGAAATCGACCCGACCATAGCGAGCCGCCGCGCGATGACAAGCACGGCAGCAGCGCCACCGGGAGGGGCGCCGACAAACGGGAACGAAGACCGTCCGAACGGAACGCTCAGCGAAATGCGCCCGCAGAGGAGCGGGCGCAATTAGGCCGAAGACCGAACATCAGTCGAGCTTCGCGAATGCCGCCTCCAGATACGGGGCGTATTTCTCCCACGCCTGAGAACTGCCCTTGTAGATCGGTTTGACCACCTGATCGCGCGATGCGGTGCGGGCGATGCGCTTGTTGTCCTGCGGGCGAAGGCAAGCCTCGTCGAAGGGCAATTCGAGATAGTCGAGCAGCGCGCGAATTTCGGTCTCCGGATTTTCCACCAGACGCTCGTAGTTCAGGTCATAAATCGTCTCGGCGAAGAGCGATTTCCAATGCGCCATCAGGTCCTGATGCAACGCCCGATAAGCCACCAGATCATCGAGGCTATGCGCGTAGGCGTTGCCATCGGAGCCGAAATTCAACCGATAGATCGACCAGATCACCGCGCGCGGATCGCGCTGAAGATGGATGATCTTTGCCTTGGGGAACAGCGCCCGGATCGCCCCGACCCAGCGGAAGTTGAGCGGCATCTTGTCGGTCACGAAAGGCGCGCCTTTGGCGTGCGCGCGCAGAACCTCGCGATATTCGGCGCGGATCTCCTCTGCCTTCGCGCGGAAGTCCTCTGGATTCGACCAGTCGATTTGGGACAATGGGCTGCCGAGTTCAATCAACTCGCCGCCCGGCGCGACCATCGGATGGGCGCTCACGATCTGTTCGCTCAGCGTCGTGCCGGAGCGCGGCAGGCCGACGATGAAGATCGGCTCCGGGCTATCTTGCGCGGCGTCGGGAATGGCTGCAGGCACGGCCGGGAAGGCCTGCTCGATCTGCGCGAACAGAGTCTCGTCCTGTTCGATCGTGTAGCCCAGCAGCTCTTTGCGACGCGCATTGCCGCGTGCATAGAAAGCGAAGGATTTGTCGGTGTCGCCGATATCCTCATAGGCTTTGCCCAGGGCGAATTCGTATCGGACCCGTTCCCTCTCCGAATGATGCGGTGCCTCAAGCAGACCTTCGAGACGTGCGACGAGAGGATCGCCTTCGGAAATACGCGTCGCCATAATCAGCGACGCCAGCGCTTCGACATGGTCTGGATTGATTGCGAGCGCACGCTTGTAATAGTCGATCGCACCCGGTTTGTCGCCGAGTTCACGTCGCACGTCGCCCATCGTCGTCAAGGCGCGGAAATTGTCGGGCAACTTCGCAAGAACTTCCAACAGATGAGGCTCGGCCTCTTGCGCCTTATGGCTCAGGACGAGCGCGTTGGCGAGGTTCAGCTGTGCCTCGACGAAATCGGGTGCGGCCTCGTGGGAGGCGCGATACATCTCGAGCGCCTCGCTTTGCTCGCCCGCGCGGCGCTTGGCGTTACCGATATTGTTGAGCGCAACCGGGTCGCCTGGGCGCAATTCCAGAACGCGCTCGAATTCGACCACGGCTTCGTCGTCACGATTCAGCGCCATCAACTCGTTGCCGTAGCTGCCGTGAGCATCGGGCGCGTCGGGAAACATACCTACCAGTTCGCGAAAGAGCGCCGCGGCCCCCTCGTGATCGCCCAGGGTCGAGAGCGCCGCGGCCCGCACTTCCATCGCGGCAGGGGCGCGCGGGAATTGCTTGAGGACACGGGAGGCGACTTCGGCGGCCTCGCGATCGCGGCCCGCCTTCTTCAGGCCGAAGAGCTGGTCGATCACCGGGCGCGGCGGGTTCACCGGGCGGCTCGCGCGCGATTGCGAGATCTCGGCCAGCCCGGCCTGCGCGCGCTTGTTGCCGGGAAATCGCGCGAGAACCTCGCGATAGAGCGCCTCGGCCTCCGCGAAAGCTCCGCTTTTTGCATGGGTCTTCGCCGCGCGCAGCGTCTTGTCTATCGGTCCGGCCATCGCGCTCTCCCCGTTTTTCGTCCTGCCTGAGAATTCGCGCCCGACCATAGACGCGCCGCGCCTGATGGCAAGATGCCAGACGGGCTTCGGGGAGCGTTTAGCTCTGAGATGGCGTCCCCACCGCCCGGCCTCTCGCCGCCCCCGCGCTTGCATCCGCGCGTGGCAGGCGCGATACCTGTCGCGAATTCAACCCCAGCGAACCGATGCCGATCTCACGCCTGCCCAAGAATGTCCGCCGCCAGCTGCGCCGCTTCGGCCCCTCCATGGGGCGTAGGCCCGCGGTCGACATCCTGCGCGGCGCGGTGGGCGCTGGAGTGGCGATCCTCGTCGTGACCTTCATCGTGGCCACCCTGCCCCATTCACGACAGGCCGGGATCTATCTCGTGTCCAGCTTCGCCTCGATGGCGGTTCTCCTGTTCGTTCTGCCGAACTCGCCGCTGGCGCAGCCGTGGTCCGCGATGATGGGGATGATGATCTCCGCCGTGGTGCCGGTCGCGGTGCTGATGGTGACCCCTCCACCCTATGCGGACGGGCTCGCAGTGGGCGGGTCGATCGCGGCGATGATGGCCGCGCGCGCGCTGCATCCGCCAGCCGCCGGGATCGCGCTGCTCGTGATCTTGGAACACGAGGCGGGGCGGCGTCTCGGCTTCGATTTCGCGATCTTCCCGATCGCGGTGATGACGGTGCTGATGATCGGGTTCGCAATGGTCTGGAACCGGCTCTTCGGGATTTCCTACCCGACGCGCCCTCTCGCCTATTCCCCGGCCCATGTCGGACGTGCGCGCGGCCCGGCCCGCTCGCTCAGTCAGCGCGACCTGTCGAACCTGCTGGTCGAGTTCAACCAGTCGGCCAACATGGACCCCGCCGATCTGGCACGGCTCATGGCGGTGGCCGAACACCGCGCCGCCGAGTCGCTTCTGGCCGACACGCATGTGCGCGATCTGATGACGCAGAACCCGGTGACCGTCAGCCCCGAAGCGCCGCTGTCCGAGATCGTGCGCAAGATGACCGCGCTCAACGTTCACACACTGCCTGTGGTCGACAATTCGGGATACTATCTGGGTGTGGTCGATCAGCATGACGCGCTCGAAGAGCTGTTCAAGGAGTTCGACATCCTGCGCCGCCCCCTGCGGTTCCGCGCCGCCCCGCCCGAAGCCGAGGTGCGCGCGATCTTCCATACCGATATCGAGACCGTCGAGGGCGACACGCCGGTGGGCCAATTGCTCGAACGGCTGGCCCGACGCGAGGCGCGGGTC
Organism: Thioclava sp. F1Mire-8; assembly: GCF_002213165.1. Classification (NCBI taxonomy): domain Bacteria; kingdom Pseudomonadati; phylum Pseudomonadota; class Alphaproteobacteria; order Rhodobacterales; family Paracoccaceae; genus Thioclava; species Thioclava sp. F1Mire-8. The sequence goes on from NZ_NBNY01000001.1 coordinate 1,034,790, forward strand.
GTGCCGGTGACCGAAAGCGGGCGGCTCGTCGGCATCCTGACCCGGACCGACATCATCGCGCTGCTGCTGGAACATTCGCCAGCCGCCCATTCCGAGGCGGAGCTCGAGGAGGAAGGCGACGAGGACGAGGAGGACGCGCCCCAAAAGAGAGAGGATGCTTCCCCGGGAACCAGAGCCACCAAGCGCCCCGGCAAGGCGCCCGCATCCAAGGGCAAAACCGACCCCGAAGACGCCGAACTGGCGGCGGAACTGCACCAAAGTGCGGCGCGCCGCCCGCCAGTCCACGAGGACACGCAGCACGACACCGCGCAAAGCCGCGCCGAGTCGCCCAAGTAACCGTCAGGGCGCTTGAACCCGCGAAAACCCTCCCCATATGGGAGAGGTCAAACGCAACTCCCCTAGATATTGCGCGCCTCATCGGTATCCCTGCACCGTCGCGCCCGCTAAATGATCGTTTTTTCCGTACGAATCGGAGTCCGATCGGTTTTTGGGCATGAAAAGACTTGAAGCGCGACGAATTCCACCGAACTTTAATCTTATAGGGCAACACTAGGCTGGGTATCCTCCCGCGCCGCCCTTCGAGGAAAGGAGCAGATAATGCCGTCGTTTTCCAATACGCTCGAACAGGCAATCCACGGGGCGCTGGCGCTCGCCAATGCCCGAAAGCATGAACTCGCGACGCTAGAACACCTGCTCCTCGCATTGATCGACGAGCCGGACGCCGCGCGGGTGATGAAGGCCTGCGCCGTCGATACCGACGAATTGCGCCAGACCCTGGTGGAGTTCATCGATGATGAACTGTCCACCCTCGTGACCGAAATCGAAGGCTCGGAAGCCGTGCCGACCGCCGCCTTCCAGCGCGTGATCCAGCGCGCGGCCATCCATGTCCAAAGCTCGGGCCGCTCGGAAGTGACCGGGGCGAATGTGCTCGTCGCGATCTTCGCCGAGCGCGAAAGCAACGCCGCCTACTTCCTGCAAGAGCAGGACATGACCCGCTACGACGCGGTGAACTTCATCGCGCATGGGGTGGCGAAGGATCCGGAGTTTGGCGAAACGCGCCCGGTGTCGGGTGCCGAGGAAGAGGCCAAGGCCGAAGGGGCGACCCAGGCCGAAGCCAAGGATTCCGCGCTCGAGAAATACTGCGTGAACCTCAACGCGAAATCCGAGAAGGGCGATGTCGACCCGCTGATCGGGCGCGAGCATGAGGTCGAGCGCTGCATTCAGGTCCTCTGCCGCCGCCGCAAGAACAACCCGCTTCTGGTGGGCGATCCCGGCGTGGGCAAGACCGCGATCGCGGAAGGCCTCGCGCTGAAGATCACCCGCGGGGAGACCCCGGAAATTCTCGCCAATTCGACGATCTACTCGCTGGATATGGGCGCACTGCTCGCCGGCACCCGCTATCGCGGTGACTTCGAAGAGCGCCTGAAGGCCGTGGTGAAGGAGCTTGAAGAGCATCCCGACGCGATCCTCTTCATCGATGAGATCCACACCGTGATCGGTGCGGGCGCGACCTCGGGTGGTGCCATGGATGCCTCGAACCTCCTGAAGCCCGCGCTTCAGGGCGGCAAGCTGCGCACAATGGGCTCTACCACCTACAAGGAGTTCCGCCAGCACTTCGAAAAGGACCGCGCGCTGAGCCGCCGGTTCCAGAAGATCGACGTGAACGAGCCCTCGGTGCCGGACTCCATCAAGATCCTGATGGGTCTGAAGCCCTATTTCGAGAAGCACCACGACATCCGCTACACCAACGACGCCATCAAGACGGCGGTGGAACTGTCGGCGCGATATGTCCATGACCGCAAGCTGCCCGACAAGGCGATCGACGTGATCGACGAGGCGGGCGCGGCCCAACATCTCGTGGCCGAAAGCAAGCGGCGCAAGACCATCGGTCCGAAAGAGATCGAGGCGGTCGTCGCCAAGATCGCGCGGATTCCGCCGAAATCGGTCTCGAAGGACGATGCCGAGGTGCTCAAGGATCTCGAGAAGTCCCTTAAGCGCGTCGTGTTCGGCCAAGACAAGGCGATCGAGACGCTGTCCTCCGCTATCAAGCTGGCCCGTGCGGGTCTGCGCGAGCCGGAGAAGCCGATCGGCAACTACCTCTTCGCGGGTCCGACCGGTGTCGGCAAGACCGAGGTCGCCAAGCAGCTCGCCGATACGCTCGGCGTGGAACTGATGCGCTTCGACATGTCGGAATACATGGAGAAGCACGCGGTCTCGCGTCTGATCGGTGCGCCTCCGGGCTATGTCGGCTTCGATCAGGGGGGCATGCTGACCGACAGCGTCGACCAGCACCCGCATTGCGTGCTGCTGCTCGACGAGATCGAAAAGGCCCACCCGGATGTCTACAACATCCTGCTGCAGGTGATGGATCACGGGAAGCTCACCGACCATAACGGCCGGACCGTCGACTTCCGCAACGTGATCCTGATCATGACCTCGAATGCGGGCGCCGCCGAACAGGCGAAGACCGCAATCGGCTTCGGGCGCGATCGGCGCGAAGGCGAGGATATGGCCGCGATCGAGCGGACCTTCACGCCCGAGTTCCGCAACCGTCTGGACGCGGTGGTCAGCTTCGCGCCGCTGCCGCGCGAGGTGATCTTGCAGGTGGTCGACAAGTTCGTGCTGCAACTCGAAGCGCAGCTCATCGACCGCAACGTCCATATCGAGCTCACCCCGGCCGCCGCAAATTGGCTCGCCGAGAAGGGCTACGACGACAAGATGGGCGCGCGTCCGCTGGGCCGGGTCATTCAGGAGCATATCAAGAAGCCGCTCGCCGAAGAGCTGCTCTTCGGCAAGCTCACGAAGGGCGGTGTCGCCAAGGTCTCGATCAAGGACGACAAGATCGTCATCAAGGTCGAGGAACCGGGCAAGAAGCGGATCTCCGGCTCCAAGCCGCGCCTGCTGACCGCCGAATGATCTAGGCCGTGCTCCGCGCGGTAGTGATAAGCCTTCTCGTCCCGGCCGTGCCCTGCATGGCCGGGACTTTTCTATTTGACGCGCCGACGCTGCAAATGCCGGTCGACTGCACCCTTGGCCAGGATTGCTACATCCAGAATTACGTCGACCGCGACCCCGGTCCCGGCGCGCGCGATGCGGGTTGCGGCGGGCTGACCTATGACGGCCACAAGGGCACCGATTTCGCGCTCCTGACCGAAGCGCAGATGCAGGAGGGCGTGAAGGTGATCGCCGCCGCGCCGGGCCGGGTCGTCGCCACCCGCGATGGAGAGCCCGACGGGGCTTATGTCAGCGGACGAATGGTCGCGGGCAAGGAATGCGGCAACGGGATCGTCATCGATCTAGGACGCGGCTGGCAGACCCAGTATTGCCATCTGCGCGAAGGCTCGATTTCCGTTGCACGTGGCGCGCGGGTCGAGGCGGGCACCCCGCTCGGCCTCGTCGGCCAATCGGGTCAGGCGGAATTCCCGCATCTGCATCTGTCGCTGCGCCATGAGGGCACGGTCGTTGATCCCTTCGACCCTGAGATGCAGGACACCTGCGCGGCTGCCGCATCGCAGAGTCTCTGGTCCGATCCTTTCCCCTACACACCAAGCGGCTGGCTCGCGACCGGGTTCACCGCCGCACCGCCGCGCTTCAACGCGATCCTCGCCGGCGACCCCCTGCCGCCGCCCCGCGAAACCGGACCCGCCCTCATCTTCTGGGGCTACGGCTTCGGCCTGCGTGCGGGAGACACGATCAGTTTCGAGATCACCGGCCCGGATGGGATCAGCATCAGTACGACCAGCGAGGTCGACGCACCCAAGGCCCGGTTCTTCCGCTATGTCGGCAAAAAGACCCCGCCTGACGGCTGGCCCAAAGGTCCCTACGCGGGCCAGATCGCGCTGCGCCGCGACGGCGCGGTGATCGCCCGCCGATCAGCCACCGCCCGGATCGAATGAACCTCAAGGGATCCGCGCGGCGGGGCCAGGCTGGCCCGAGGGTTTCTCCCCGGCCTTGGCCTTCTGCGCGGTCTCTTCCTCGAAGGCCTCGGGCGGCAGCAGCGAGATGATCCGCCCGCCCGGCTCGACCTTCATTTCGGCCGGGTCGATCACGAAGCGAAGGTCACCGCTCTTCGCCACGACCATCACGGGCTTCGCCTTGGGTCGCTTCTCGCGCCACTGGGCCAGCGTGTATTCCTCGGTGATCCGGGTCACGCGGAAGCGCCAGCCCTCGGCGAGCAGTGTCTCCCACCCCTCGAGCGTGCGCCCCTCACCAAAGCGGCGCCCACCGAGCTGCGTCGGCAGCGCGTGGCGTTCGCGATCGTCCTTCTGGCGCGGCACCTGCCAGACTTTGTCGCGGCCCAGCTCGGGCGCGAGATCGGTCGCGACAAGCGTGTTATAGGCGTCGTTGTCGGTCGCGGCGAGCAGGGTCGAATAAGCCATCAGCTCGACCTTGTCCTCCGCCGCCTCGCCCAGAATGTCGCCGTAGAAAGTCTTGAGCCCATTGGCGCGGGGCCTGATCAGGTGCGCATGGTTCGGATCGGTGATAAGCACAGGCACCTCGGCCTTGTTCAGCGTCTCGGCCAGCGCCGACGTGAAGCGCGAGCCGCCCACGATCAGCAGCCCCGGCTTGTCGGCATTGGCCAGTCCCAGCTTCCGCGCCAGCGGCGCCAAGGTGAAGCCGTGCACGATCACAGTCACCAGCACCAGTACGAAGGCCAGCGGCCCGATACGCAGCCCGTCGGCCACCCCGATCTCGGCCAGACGCTGACCGAAAAGGCCCGCAACCGCCACGAGCACCACCCCGCGCGGGCCGGTGAAGGCGATCAGCAGGCGCTCGTTGCGCGGCAGGCCCGTCCCTATCAGCGAAATCAGCACCGTCATCGGGCGGGCCACCAGCACCACCAGGACGACGAACAACAGCGCGTGCCAGTCGAGGGCGGCCAGCTGGTCGATCTCGATATTCGCCGCGAGCAGGATGAACACGCCCGAGACCAGAAGCACCGTCGCATGCTCCTTGAACCGGCGCAGTTCCTCGTAGGAGGGCAAATCGGCATTTCCGATCACCAGCCCCATCACCGTCACTGCGAGCAGCCCGCTTTCATGCAGCACGTAATCGGTCACCGCGAAGGTCGCCAAAAGGGTCGCGAACAGCACCGGGACTTTCATGAATTCCGGCACCCATCCGCGCGAGAAGCTGCGCGCGATGCCCCAGCCGACCGCGCCGCCGATCGCCGCGGCAAAGCCGATCCCGAGCGCGAGATGCCAGACCGCCTCGCCCATCGGCAGGTTGGAGCGCAGCGTGAACACCACCTCGAAGGCCAGAACCGCCGCCAGCGCGCCGATCGGGTCGTTCACGATGGCTTCCCATTGCAGCAACCGTGCGGGGCGGCGGGCAAGTTTCGCCGTGCGCAGAAGCGGCGCGATCACCGTCGGGCCGGTAACGACCATGATGCCGCCGAAGACCGCCGCGCTTTCCCAACTCAGCCCCGCCCCCCAGACGAGCGCGAGTGCCGAGAGAAACCAGCCAAGCGGCGCGCCGATGAAGACAAGCCGCCTGACCCCGGTTTTCGCGTCGCCCAGACGGTGGAAATCCAGCGAGAACCCGCCCTCGAACAGGATCACCGCCACCGCGAGCGCGATCAACGGGCTCAGCAGCTCACCGAAGTCGCGGCTCGGGTTCAAAAGCCCGGTCGCTGGACCCGCAATAAGCCCTGCGACCAGCATGATCACGATGGCCGGAAGGCGCATCCGCCATGCCAGCCATTGCGCGCCGACACCGCAAACACCTACCAGCGCAAAGGCCAATACCGGGCCGAGACCCGCCGATTCCGCGACTGCCATATCTGTCCCTCGTCACACTTCGGGATCAAACCCCGTTCAGAAGGTCAGGTTCCGTGCCCCTTTGCAAGAGCCCCTTGCCATAGGAGCGTCCCGCCCGCCGGTTAGTGGCCCTGCCCTGAAAAGATTGACCTTTGCGTCGCAATCCGGTACGCCGCAGCCAAGCTCCGTAATCCGGCGGGGCTCTTCCTGGGCGCCCGGTTCCTCAAGCGCCCGATAGCGGCCCCGCCCGATGCGGGTCGCGACAGGACGCGATTAAAGGTAAACCAAGGATACCCATGACGAAATTCACCGATCTGAAGCTGGACCCGAAGGTCCTTTCCGCCGTTGTCGACGCTGGCTACGAAGAGCCGACGCCCATTCAGGCTGGCGCCATTCCGCCCGCACTCGAGGGCAAGGACGTGCTCGGCATCGCGCAGACCGGGACCGGCAAGACCGCCAGCTTCACCCTGCCGATGCTGACGCTGCTGCGTCGGGGCCGCGCCCGCGCCCGGATGCCGCGCTCGCTCGTGCTGTGCCCGACGCGCGAATTGGCAGCGCAGGTCGCCGAGAACTTCGACCTCTACGCCAAGAACACCAAGCTCACCCGCGCGCTGCTGATCGGCGGCGTATCGTTCGGAGAGCAGGACAAACTGATCGACAAGGGCGTCGACGTGCTGATCGCGACGCCGGGCCGCCTGCTCGACCATTTCGAGCGCGGCAAGCTGATCCTGACCGACGTGAAGGTCATGGTCGTGGACGAGGCCGACCGGATGCTCGACATGGGGTTCATCCCCGATATCGAACGCATCTTCCAGCTGACGCCCTTCACGCGCCAAACTCTGTTCTTCTCGGCCACGATGGCGCCCGAGATCGAGCGGATCACCAACACCTTCCTGCATGCGCCGGTGCGCATCGAAGTGGCGCGTCAGGCGACGACGGGCGCGAATATCACCCAGAAGCTGATCGAGATCGAACCGGCGCGCCGCGACCAGACCGCGAAAGCCAAACGCGAATTGCTGCGCGCGGTGATCGAGGCCGAGGGCGAGGCCTGCACCAATGCGATCGTCTTCTGCAACCGCAAGGTCGACGTGGATATCGTTGCGAAAAGCCTGCAGAAATACGGCTTCGACGCGGCCCCGATCCATGGCGATCTCGACCAGAGCCAGCGCACCCGCACGCTCGAGAGTTTCCGCGATGGCAAGCTGAAGCTGCTGATCGCCTCTGACGTCGCCGCGCGCGGCCTCGACGTGCCTTCGGTGAGCCACGTGTTCAACTACGACCTGCCGATGCATGCCGAGGACTATGTCCACCGGATCGGCCGCACCGGTCGCGCGGGCCGCAAGGGCACGGCGATCTCGATCGCGGTCCCCTCGGACGAGAAATTCCTCGGCCAGATCGAAAGCCTCGTCGAGCAGGAAATCCCGCGCGCCGAGCCGCCGGAAGGGTTCGAGCTGTCCGAAGGTGCGAAGCAGCCCGCGCGCAAGCGCGAGGACTCCAAGGGCGGTCGCTCGCGTGGCGGGCGCAGCCGCGATCGCGGCGGGCGTGGCTCGAAACGCGAGCGCAGCGAAGAGACGCAGCAACCGCAGATCGCCGCACCGCAAGAGCAAAAAGAAGTTTCCAAGACCGAGGCTCAACCCGAAGAGGCTCGCAGCGAGCCCCAGGAGACCGCGAGCGCGCCGAAATCGCAGCCCCGCGATCAGGGTAGTGACGAAGGCAACGCACGCCGCTCCCGCGGGGGCCGCAACCGTCGCGAGCGTGAGAACGAAGTGGTGGGCATGGGCGACCACGTCCCGGACTTCCTCACCGTTTCCTTCCGCCCCGGCGCGATCGAAGAGACCGCCGAGGACAGCGCGGACAGCTGACGCTTTCGTATTGGTAAAAGTATCCCCGCCGGAGGCGTCCTCCGGTGGGGCTTTTCTTTGTCTCTGAGGATGGAGCGACGCCCTACCCCTTCGCGATCCGCGCCATTGACGGCGCGGACTCGCGCTCACTCGGTCAGACGGCTCGTGACGACGATCACTTCGGGCTTCTTGCCAATCTCTTCCATCGCGACCTGACGGGCGATGCGGCGCAGGCCCTCGTCCAGCTTGTCGTCATTGCTCAGGATCTTGACCGGCGCGCGCTCAAGATATTCGGTCATCTCGTCCTCGATCGTCTCGGCCAGCGGCGCGCCGGAGCGGCCCAGTTTCGGCAAGCCGTTCAGCTCGACCCAGGGCTCGCCCAGCGGCTGGTCTTGCTCGTCGAGGATCACCGTCACGAGGCACAAGCCGTTCAGCGCCATGCGCATCCGGTCGCGCACCACGCCGTCCATCGCGCCGATCTGCACCGAACCGTCGAGATAGGTGCGGCCCGCTTCGATATATTCGACGACTTTCGGCACCTCGCCGGTCAGGTCGATCATCGTGCCGTTCGTCGCGACTTCCGACGCGATCCCCTTGTCCGCGGCCAGCTTCGCATGTTCGCGCAGGTGGCGATGCTCGCCATGCATCGGGATCAGCATCTTCGGCGCGATCAGTTCGTGTACCGCTTCGAGATCGGGGCGGTTGGCGTGGCCCGAGACGTGATAGAGCCCGCCGTGATCGTCCACCACGTCGACTCCCATCTCGGAGAACGCGTTCATGATCCGGATCACGCCGCGCTCGTTGCCCGGGATCGTCTTCGAGGAGAACAGGAACGTGTCCCCCTCCTTCATCTCGAGCCCCAGGTACTTGCCGCGGCTCAGCTGGGCCGAGGCAGCGCGTCGTTCGCCCTGGGAGCCGGTCACGATCAGCATCAGGTTCTGGCGCGGCACGTCGGTCGCCTCTTCCGCCGAGATCGTGCCGGGCATGCCTTTCAGCACGCCGGTTTCCTCGGCGACCGAGACCATGCGCTTCATCGCACGCCCCAGCAGGCAGACTGACCGACCCGCGGCTTTGCCCGCTTCGGCAAGCGTCTTCAGGCGCGCCACGTTCGAGGCGAAGGTGGTCGCGACGACCATGCCGGTCTGCGCGCGGATGAGTTCCGAGATCGGCTCGGCCAAAGTGGCCTCCGAGCGGCCCGGCAGCGGGGAGAAGACGTTTGTGGAATCGCTCACCAGAACCTTCACGCCTTCGCCTTCCTTGGCAATGGCATGCCACATTTCGGGGTCGAAGGGCTCGCCGACGATCGGGTTGCCGTCGAGCTTGAAATCGCCCGTATGCACGACGCGGCCCGCAGGTGTGTCGATGATGAGGCCGGAGCTTTCGGGGATCGAATGCGAGATCGGCACGAATTGCACCTTGAACGGGCCGGCCTCGATCACCTTCGGGCGCGGCTCGACGATCTGGATCGTCTCGGGCGGGATGCCCGCCTCTTCCAGCTTCAGCTGGCCGATCCGACCGGTGAAAGCGCGCGCGTAGACCGGCTTGCGCAGCTTGTTCCAGACATGCGGCAGCGCGCCGATGTGGTCCTCATGCGCGTGGGTGATGAAGATCGCGTCGATGCGGTCGGCATTCGCTTCCAGCCATTCGAGATCGGCGAAGATCAGGTCGACGCCGGGCGTGCCGTCCATATCCGGGAAAGTCACGCCCAGATCGACAACGATCAGCCGCTCTTTCCCCTCTGGGCCGTAGCCGTAGACATAGGCGTTCATGCCGATTTCGCCGGCACCGCCGAGGGGGAGGTAGATCAGTCTGTCACTCACGCGGGAAGGTCCTTGTTATAGTCGTTGAGGAGGCGAAGGCCGTGCATGGTAAGGTCGTATTCCACACTGTCAAACAGGTCGAACCCCTGGCTGAACAGCTCTGCCAGACCGCCGGTCGCGATGACCTTCATCGGTCGGTCCCGCTCGAGCCGGATTTGGCGCACGACGCCTTCGACGAGGCCGATATAGCCCCAGAAAACGCCCGATTGGATACAGGCGACGGTGTTGGTGCCGATCGCCTTCTCGGGCATCGTCACATCGACATGAGGTAGGGCGGCCGCGGAGGCGTGCAACGCCTCGAGCGACAGGTTGACGCCGGGTGCGATCACCCCGCCGATATAGGCCCCGTCGGAGGCGACCACGTCGAAAGTGGTCGCAGTACCGAAATCGACGACGACGATATCGCCGCCATGCCGGTCATAGCCCGCAACCGTGTTCACGAGGCGATCCGGCCCGACGGTCGTGCCCGGATCGACGCGGGGCTCCACCGGCAGGCGGCATTCGGGCTTGCCGACGACCAACGGGCGGCAGTTGAAGTAACGGTTGGACAGAACCCGCAGGTTGAAGACCACCCGCGGCACGGTCGAGGAGATGATGACCTCGGTGATCGCGCCTGCGATCTCCTGCACGCGCATCATGCCCGACAGCCAGAGGAAATATTCGTCCGCCGTGCGCTGGTGGTTCGTCTCCATCCGCCATGTGGCGACGAAATCCGTCCCGTTCCAGACCGAGAAGACGGTGTTGGTGTTGCCGCAGTCGATGCAGAGAAGCATGGCTCCCCCCTTCCGCTCAGAAAAAGATATCCGCCGCCGAGATGGCACGGCGGCCCTCGGGCGTCGTCAGGATCAGCGCGCCGGTCTGGTCAATCGTCTCGAAGGTGCCGCGATAGGTTTCGCCGCCGACGCGTGCGGTGATTTCTTCGCCCAGACGCGCCGCCCGCGCGAGCCACGCATTGCGGATCGCGTCGAAGCCGTAATCGCGGAACTGTCGATCATAATGATCGAAGGCCTGCGCCAGCATCGGCAGGAAGTCGACCGGAGCGATCTGCATCCCGGTCTCGCCCAGCAGGCTGACCGGCGCCATCGCCTCGGGCTCGATCTCGGACCGCTCGGGGGCCACTGCGAGGTTCACGCCGATACCAATCGCGATTGTCTCTGCGCCCTGCAGGCTCTCGAGCAGGATGCCCGCGACTTTGCCGCCGTTCAGCAGCACGTCATTGGGCCATTTGATGGTCAGCCGCGCATGCGGTCCCGCGACATGCGCGAGCGCGGCCTCCAACGCGAGTGCCGCGACGAAGGAATAGAGCGCGGCATGAGCCAGCCCGCCTTCGGGCCGCATCACCAGGGTCGCCGAGAAATTGCCGGATGGCGCGCGCCACGCCCGCCCGCGCCTGCCGCGCGCGGCGGTCTGCTCATGCGCGAAGATCCAGGCTGAACCGGAGAGGCCCGGCGCTAGCCGGGCCGCTTCATCCATGGTGCTATCGACCGAGGGCAGGACGTGTCGCGCCACGCCCTCGGGCCAGTCATCGCGCTCAGTTGACAAGAGCCGCCGCCGCAGCCTGGGCCGCGCCCTCGATGCCGAAGAGGTTGAAGATGCCGATCAGCATTGCCAGCGCCGAGACCACCAGAAGGCCCCACTGGATCGCGGGCATCCGATTGTCGAGCGGATCCGTCTCCTTGCCGAAATACATGTAGAACACGATCCGCAGGTAGTAGAAGGCCGCCACGACCGACGCGATCACGCCCAGCAGCACGAGCCAGATATAGCCCGCGTGCAGCGCCGCTTCGAGCACCGCAAACTTGGCGAAGAAGCCCAGCATCGGCGGCACACCGGCGAGCGAGAACAGCAGCACCAGCATCGCCAGCGCCTTGACCGGGGCCTGACGGGCGTATTGATTGAGCGCCTTGAGTTCAGTCACCGGCTGGCCGTCACGCTCCATCGAAAGCATGAAGGCGAAGACGCCGACATTCATCGTCACGTAGATCGCCATGTAGGTCAGCATCGATTGCACACCCTCGACCGTGCCCGCCGAGAGGCCCAGCAACACGTAGCCCATATGGGTGATCGAGGAATAGGCCATCAGGCGCTTGATGTTCGACTGACCGATCGCCGCGACCGAGCCCCAGACCATCGACAGGCCCGCGAGCAGCGCGAGGATCTGGCCCCACTCCGCCGGCACCTGGCCGAAGGCGTCGAAGACGAGACGGGCGATCAGCGCCATCGCGGCGATCTTCGGCGCCGTTGCGAAGAAGGCGGTGACCGGCGTGGGCGAGCCCTCGTAGACGTCGGGCGTCCACATGTGGAACGGCACTGCCGAGACCTTGAAGGCGAGACCGGCGATCAGGAAGACCATGCCGAACAGCAGGCCGATCGGCAGGTGACCGGCTTGCACGACCCCGATGATGCCCGCGAATTGCGTGGTGCCCGCGAAGCCGTAGGTCAGCGAAGCGCCGTAGAGCAGGATGCCCGAGGACAGCGCGCCAAGGACGAAATACTTCAGACCCGCTTCCGAGCTCTTCTCGCTCTCGCGTCGCAGCGCGGCCACGATGTAGAGCGCGAGCGATTGCAGCTCAAGCCCCATGTAGAGCGACATGAGGTTGCCCGCCGAAACCATCATCATCATGCCGATGACGGCCAGCGTCGCGAGGATCGGGTATTCGAAGCGCAGCAGGCCGCGGCGCTGCATGTAATCGGTGCCCATCGCGAGCACCAGCGCGGCCGCGATCAGGATCATCACCTTGGTGAAGCGCGAGAACGCGTCGTCGATGAAGAGGCCGCCGAAGGCCTCATGCGAGCCCACCTCGGCCAGGCCGATCCAGGCCGCGATCACCAGCATGACGCCGGAGGTGATCCACAGCAGCGTCGGCGCAAGCTTGTCCTTGCCGAACCACACACCCGCGAGCAGGGCCACCATCGCGTAGACGGCGAGCAAAAACTCCGGAAGGACGATCGAGAAATCCGCAGAAGTCATCCCTCAGCTCCTCAGTGTTCGACCAGGTCGGACAGATACGTGTCCGGCAAGGCATCGTGATAGTTCTGGACGAGTTGCGTCACCGACGGCCCGATGATGTTGGTCACCAGATCGGGGTAGACGCCAAGGATCAGGGTCATCGCCACCAGCGGCGCGAAGATCCACTTCTCGCGCGTGGTGAGATCGGTGATCGAGCGCAGGCTCTCCTTGATCAGGTCGCCGAAGACGACCCGGCGATAGAGCCAGAGCGCGTAGGCGGCCGAGAGGATCACGCCGGAGGTCGCGAACATCGCGGCCCAGGTGTTGACCTGGAACGTCCCGGCGAGCGTCAGGAATTCCCCGACGAAGTTACCGGTACCCGGCAGCCCCACATTGGCCATGGTGAAGAACATGAATATCGTCGCATAGGCCGGCATCCGCTTGACGAGGCCGCCATAGGCGTCGATCTCGCGGGTGTGCATTCGTTCGTAGATGACGCCGACCAGAAGGAACAGCGCGCCCGAGACGAAGCCGTGCGAGACGACGAGGAAGATCCCGCCCTCGATGCCCTGCTGCGTCCCCGAGAAGATCCCGAGCAGCACATAGGCCATGTGCGCGACCGAGCTATACGCGATGACGCGTTTGATATCGGTCTGCACCAGCGCCACCAGCGAGGTCCAGATGATCGCGATCACCGCGAGCCACATCGCCCAGGGGCCCACCACGATGTTGCCCACCGGGAACATCGGCAGCGAGAAGCGCAGGAAGCCGTAATCAGCCAGTTTCAGCAGGATCGCGGCCAGCACGACCGAACCGGCCGTCGGGGCCTGAACGTGCGCTGCGGGAAGCCAGGTATGCACCGGCCAGAGCGGCATCTTGATCGCGAAGGAGATGAAGAAGCCGATCCACAGCAGCGTTTGCACCCCGCCGGGGATCGATATCCCCAGAACATCCACCGGTGTGTATGGGAACTCGTAGACGAGTAGCCCCGGCATGTCCGTCGTTCCGGTGTGGAAGTAGATGTAGATGATCGACACCAGCATGAAGACCGAGCCGAAGAAGGTATAGAGGAAGAACTTGAACGCGGCGTAGACGCGCTGCTTGCCCCCCCAGATGCCGATGATCAGGAACATCGGGATCAGGCCTGCTTCGAAGAACAGGTAGAACAGCACCAGATCGAGCGTGACGAAGGTGCCCACCATCAGCGTCTCGAGGACGAGGAAGGCGATCATGTATTCCTTCACGCGGTCGGTGACGTTCCAGCTGCCGATGATCACGAGCGGCATCATGAACGTGGTCAGCATCACGAAGAGGATCGACAGCCCGTCGACACCCACGCGGTACTGGAAGCCCATGATCCAGGAGTATTTCTCCATGAACTGGAAGCCGGTGTTGGACGGGTCGAACCCGGCCAGCAGGAACAGCGAGATCAGGAAAGTGACCGAAGTCGCGGTCAGCGCCACCCATTTCGCGTTGCGGTCCGCCTCGGGCGAGCCGCCACGCAGAACCAGCGCGAGGATCAGCGCCGCCACGGCGGGCGTGAAGATGACGATGGAAAGAAGGTGTTGCATCAGTTCGCCCCCCCGTTGAGGACGACCCAGAGCATGAGACCGACGATCCCGATCACCATGGCGAAGGCGTAGTGGAACAGATAGCCCGATTGCATCCTGTTAAGGAACCTCGTGAATGTCGGGACGATGCCAACGGCCATACCGTCGATGACCCGGTCAATCGAGCCCTCGTCCCCTTTCTTCCAGAATTGATAGCCGAACCAGAGCGCCGGGCGCATGAATACACGCTCGTACAGCTCGTCGAAATACCACTTGTTAAGCAGGAAGCTGTAGAGCCCGGGTTGGGCTTCAGCCATCCGCCGCGGCAGGCTCACATCCTTGATGTAGAACATCCAGGCGACAAGCAGCCCGGCCAGCATCGCCACGAAGGGCGAGACCTTGACCCAGGCCGGCGCGTGGTGCGCCTTGTCGATCACCTCGTTCTCCTGCCCCATGTAGATGGAGCCCTGAGGTGCGACACCCGGATACTCGATGACCGCGGTCGAGGCGCCGACGCTCGGCGAGGTCTTGGCCTCGTCCATCAGCTCGGCCTCAGCCTGCTGTTCGGACATGTTCGGATCCGGCACCGGCGGCGTTTCACCCTGCCCTGCGGCATGGCTTGCCTCGCCCGACTGCGCGGCTTCGCCACTCGTCGCGTGCCCGGCATCCGCCGTCTGCTCGGCATGCGCGGGAAGGCCGAAGAACTTCACCAGCTTCGCGTGATCGCCGAAGAAGACGTTGTACCAGATCATGCCGGCGAAGATCGCGCCGAAGGACAGTACGACCAGCGGCACCGTCATGACCCACGGGCTCTCTTTGGCGTGATCATGCGCATGATGATCGCCGCGCGGCTTGCCGAAGAAGGTCATGAAGATCAGGCGCCACGAATAGAAGGACGTGAAGGCCGCCGCGATGACCAGAAGCCAGAAGGCATAGCCAGCACCCGAGCCGCCCCAGACGCTCTCAATGATCGCGTCTTTCGACAGGAAGCCTGCGAAACCGATATGGGTGAAGGGAACGCCGACACCGGTGATCGCCAGCGTGCCGAAGATCATCGCCCAGAAGGTCAGCGGCACCTTTTTGCGAAGGCCACCGTAGTTGCGCATGTCCTGCTCGTGGTGCATCGCGGTGATCACCGAGCCTGCCGAAAGGAACAGCAGCGCCTTGAAGAAGGCGTGGGTCAGCAGGTGAAACATCGCCACCGAATAGACGCCGACGCCCGCGGCCGCGAACATGTAGCCCAGCTGCGAACAGGTCGAATAGGCGATGACGCGCTTGATGTCGTTCTGCACCAGACCCACGGTCGCTGCGAAGAAGGCGGTCGAGGCACCGATGACGACAATGAAGGTCTGCGTATGCGGCGCGTATTCGTAGACCGGCGACATCCGGCAGACGAGGAACACACCCGCGGTCACCATGGTCGCGGCGTGAATCAGCGCCGACACCGGCGTCGGGCCTTCCATCGCGTCCGGCAACCATGTGTGCAGGAAGAGCTGCGCCGATTTGCCCATCGCACCGATGAACAGAAGGAAGGCACAGAGCTCAACCGCGTTCCAGTTCCCCCAGAGGAAGTCCAGGCTCGTTTCGGACAAGGCCGGGGCCGCAGAGAAGACGTCGTCCATCTTCAGCGAACCGGTCATGTAGAACAGACCGAACAGCCCGAGCAGGAAGCCGAAATCGCCGATACGGTTCATGATGAAGGCTTTCATCGCCGCCGCATTGGCCGAAGGCTTCTTGTAGTAGAAGCCGATCAGCAGATACGAGGCGAGACCCACGCCTTCCCAGCCGAAGAACATCTGCAGCAGGTTGTCCGAGGTCACCAGCATCAACATGGTGAAGGTGAAGAAGGACAGGTAGGCGAAGAAGCGCGCCTTGTAATTCTCGCCCTTCCCTTCGTCGAAATTCTCGTCATGGGCCATGTAGCCCCACGAGTAGAGATGCACGAGCGAGGAGACCGTCGTCACCACGATCAGCATGATCGCGGTCAGCCGGTCCATCCGGATCGCCCATGCGACGTCGAGGTCGCCCGAGGTGATCCAGTTCATAACATGGATGTGCTGCGTCTGATCGCCCAGCGTGAGAAAGACGATCCAGCTGAGAGCGGCGGCGAGGAACAGAAGGCCCGTGGTCAGGACCATCGCGCCCTTTTCGCCGATCACCCGCCAGCCGAAGCCACCAAGGATCGCACCGACCAGCGGCGCAAAGAGAATGATCGTTTCCATCGTCCCTTATCCCTTCATCACGTTGACGTCTTCGACCTCGATCGAGCCGCGGTTGCGGAAGAAGACCACGAGGATCGCAAGGCCGATCGCGGCCTCGGCTGCCGCAACGGTCAGCACGAAGAGAGTGAAGATCTGTCCGACGAGGTCATCCAGATAGGCCGCGAAGGCCACCAGGTTGATATTCACCGCCAACAGCATGAGTTCGATCGACATCATGATGACGATCACGTTCTTGCGGTTCACGAAGATCCCGAAAATGCCGATCACGAACAGCGCGGCAGCCACGCCAAGGTAATGTTCCAATCCGATCATGCGTTCACCCTCGTTTCCGAACTCGCGTTTTTCGCTTGCTTTTGTTCGCTCACAGCCCCTGCCCCGGTTTGACGTCCACCATTTCCATCGTCTTGGACGGATCGCGATGCATCTGCGCGATCACGTTCTGGCGCTTGACGTTGGTGCGATGGCGCAGCGTCAGCAGGATCGCCCCGATCATCGCGACCAGCAGGATCAGGCCCGCCGTCTGGAAGAGGTAGAGGTATTTGTCATAGACGAGCAGACCGATCGCCTGCGCGTTGGTCATGCCCTCGGGCACCGGATCCGCACGGAGGTTTTCCGCCATGCCGGAGGTCTGCCACGCCCCGAAGGCGATGCCCAGCTGCACCAGCATGATGACCGCGATCAGAAGACCCAGCGGCATGTAGCGCGCCAACTCTCCCTTGAGCGCGGCGAAATCGATGTCGAGCATCATCACCACGAAGAGGAAGAGCACCGCGACCGCGCCGACATAGACGATGATCAGCAGCATTGCGACGAATTCCGAGCCCAGAAGCACGAAAAGCCCCGCCGCCGACAGGAAGGTCAGGATCAGCCAGAGCACCGAGTGGACCGGGTTCTTGGAAATCACCACCATGAAGCCCGCGACCAACGCCGTAATGGCGAAAAGGTAGAAGGCGAAAGCAAACACCGTCATTCGTTCTCTCCCGAATTCTCGTCGAAGACCGATTGCGCGATCTCGAGCGCGCGGGTCATGGCGGGCACCCCGCCGAACATGCTCATCTGAAAGATCACCTCGGCGATCTCGCGTTGCGTGGCCCCGGCCTCGAGCGCGTGGCGGATCGTCAGGCGCAGCTGCGAGTCCGCCTGCGCGCCCAGCACCGTGAGCGCCGCAATCGTCACCAGAAGCCGGGTCCGGCTGTCGAGACCTTCACGGTTGAAGGTCTTGCCGAACCACATCTCCATCATGTCCTTGGACATGGTGGGGAAGAGCTTCTCCATCGCAGCCGGGTTGAAACTTTCCAGCGCCGGATTGAACAGCCGGGCCATCTCGGCCGACTGCTCCATCATCGTGCTGAAGAGTTTCGAAAAATCGTCGGTCATCTGTAAGGCGCATCCAGTTCGAGGTTGCGTGCGATCTCGGCTTCCCAACGGGCCCCGTTCTCGAGGAGCTTCTGCTTGTCGTAGAACAGCTCCTCGCGGGTCTCGGTCGAGAATTCGAAATTCGGACCTTCGACGATCGCATCGACCGGGCAGGCTTCCTGACAGAAGCCGCAATAGATGCATTTCGTCATGTCGATATCATAGCGCGTCGTGCGGCGCGAACCGTCGGCGCGGGGTTCCGCGTCGATCGTGATCGCCTGCGCCGGGCAGATCGCCTCGCACAGTTTGCACGCGATGCAGCGCTCTTCCCCGTTGGGGTAGCGGCGCAGGGCGTGCTCGCCGCGGAAGCGCGGCGAAAGCGGGCCCTTCTCGTGCGGGTAGTTCAGCGTGGGTTTCGGCGCGAAGAAATAGCGCATCCCCAGACCGAAGCCTTTGATGAAGTCCACCAGCAGGAAATACTTGGCAGCGCGGTTATAGTCGAAAGCCATCTATCAGCTCCCCATCGCCCAGCGGGCCCAGAAGTGCCCGAAGATTTCGAATTTCGCGAGGAAGGCGATGATCACCACCCAGGCCAGCGACAGCGGCAGGAATACTTTCCAGCCAATCCGCATAAGCTGGTCGTAGCGGTAGCGCGGCACGATCGCCTTCACCATCGCGAACATGAAGAAGAAGAACACCATCTTGGCGAACATCCACAGCACCCCGTCGGGCAGCCCCGGGATCGGGGACAGCCAGCCGCCGAAGAACAGGATCGACATCAGCGCGCACATCAGCCAGATCGCGATATATTCGCCGGCCATGAACAGCAGATACGGGGTCGAGCTGTATTCAACCATGAAGCCCGCGACGAGTTCGGATTCCGCTTCCGGAAGGTCGAAGGGCGGGCGGTTTGTCTCGGCCAGCGCCGAGATGAAGAACAGCGCCACCATCGGCAGGTGCGGCAGCCAGTACCAGCCCAGCAGGCCCCAGCCGGTATCCTGCGCGCGCACGATGTTCGACAGGTTGAGCGAGCCGGTCGAGATCACGACGCCGATGATGATCAGGCCGATCGAGACTTCGTAGGAGATCATCTGCGCCGCGGAACGCAGCGAACCGAGGAACGGGTATTTCGAGTTCGACGCCCAGCCGCCCATGATCACGCCATACACCTCGAGCGAGGAAGCCGCGAAGACGAACAGAAGTGCGACGTTGATATCGGCGAGCACCCAACCGTCGGCAAACGGGATCACCGTGAAGGTCAGCAGCGCCAGCACGAAGCTCAGGATCGGGGCGAGGAAATAGACGAACTTGTCGGCGCCCGCCGGCACGACGATTTCCTTGACCACGTATTTCAGCGCATCCGCGAAGGTCTGCATCAGGCCCCACGGCCCGACGACGTTCGGCCCGCGCCGCATCTGCACGGCAGCCCAGATCTTGCGGTCGCCATAGACCAGCCAGATCATCGAAAGCATCACGAAGGCGATAACCGCCAAGCTCTGCAGCACGATCAGCAGGAAGATCCCGAAAGGTGTCGTGAAGAATTCAGCCATGATGTCCCACTCTCTTCATACGGTCGGAATGCCGCGATCCTTGCAATCGGCGACGGTCACTTCCGCGTCGATCGTCTTGAGTCCCTGCGGCAAGGCGGGCGAGATGGTGTAGACCGCATCTGCCCGCCAGATGCCACCCTCTTCAGTCACATTCGTGCGCACATGGCGCGCAAATCCATAGCCACGCACCAGCGCGTATTGCGCGGCTGCGCATTGGGCATAATCGGTCGCCGCTTTCTCGCTGGCGCCCTCGCCCGAGACACGCGCGCGGATCTCCACCAGATCGCTGTCGAGGAGCCGCGTTTCGGTGCCCCGATAGACCGGCTTGACCGCGCTATCCCCCTGCGCCCCGCCGGTCGGCGTGCACGCCGCCAGCCCGGCCAGAAGGCCGGGAGCGAGCGGTGCGATATTGGGCAGGGTCTGCATCATCCGTCTCAATCTCACTCGGCGGCCACCGGCGCTTCGGCCCGCGCTTTCGCGAGGCTGGCGCATTCGCCCATCACCACGGAGGCCCGTGCAATCGGATTGGTCAGGTAGAATTCGCGGATCGGCAGGCGGAAGGTGGCTTTGCCCATGTCGCGCGGCTCGATCGCCTGCACTTCGTTCTCCACGACCTGATCGACCTGCGCCAGATGCGGCACCGCCTCGACCATCGCGCGGCGCAGACCTGCAAGCGTGTCCCAGGGCTGCTTGGCGTCCAGCTCAGCCGAAAGCGCGCGCAGGATCGCCCAGTTCTCTTTCGCCTCGCCCGGCGGGAAAGCCGCGCGGAAGGCAAGCTGCGGACGGCCTTCGGTGTTCACGAAGAGGCCGTTTTCTTCCGTGTAGGCCGCGCCCGGCAAGATAACGTCGGCGCGGTTGGCTCCGCGGTCGCCGTGGCTGCCCTGATAGATCACGAAGGGACCGCCCTCGGCGCGCGGGGTGATCTCCACCTCGTCGGCGCCCATGTTGTAGATGACTTCTGCGCCGTCGATGGCCGCGAGCAGACCGCCCTCGGTCACTGCGCCCACATCCATCGCGCCGACACGGGCCGCAGCGGTATGCAGCACCATGAACTTGGCGTTGGAGTTCTCGGCCAGCTTCATCGCAAGGGCCAGAACCGCCTCGCCATCGGCTTCGTTCAGAGCGCCCTGCCCGATGATAACGATGGTGTTCTTGGCCTTCGTCTCGTCGGAGATCGTCTTGGAGGACAGCTCGGCCAGCGCGGCGCGGTCGGTGCCGACATGCTCATAGTCATAGGTCAGGTCGCAGGCTTCACCGACGAGACCGACGGTCGCGCCCTTGGCCCAGGCCTTGCGGATGCGCGCGTTCAGAACGGGTGCTTCCACGGCCGGGTTCGCGCCGATGATCTGCACCATCTCGGCGTTGTCGAGATCCGCGATTGTCGCGTTGCCCACATAGCCGTAGCGGTTGCCGATCGGCAGACGCGCTCCGTCGGTGCGGCATTCGACTTTGCCACCCAGACCTTCGATCAGCTGCTTGAGAGAGAAGGCTGCCTCGGTCGAGACGAGATCGCCGACGAGACCAGCGACTTTCTTGCCCTTCATCGCTTCGGCGGCGGCGCTCAGCGCCTCGCCCCAGCTTGCGGGCTTCAGCTTGCCGTCGACGCGGACGTAAGGCCGGTCGAGACGCTGGCGGCGCAGGCCGTCCCAGACGAAGCGGGTCTTGTCGGAGATCCACTCCTCGTTCACGTCGTCATTGTTGCGCGGCAGGATGCGCATCACTTCGCGTCCCTTGGTATCGACGCGGATGTTGGAGCCCACGGCGTCCATCACGTCGACGGTCTCGGTCTTGGTCAGTTCCCACGGACGCGCGGTGAAGGCGTAGGGCTTCGAGACCAGCGCGCCCACCGGGCACAGGTCGATGATGTTGCCCTGCATGTTGGAGTCGAGCGTCATGTTCAGGTAGTTCGCGATCTCCGCATCCTCGCCCCGGCCGGTCTGGCCCATCTGGGTGATGCCCGCGACTTCGGTGGTGAAGCGCACGCAGCGGGTGCAGGAGATGCAGCGCGTCATGTGCGTCTCGACCAGCGGGCCGAGGTTCAGCTCGGTCGCGGCGCGCTTGGGCTCGCGGTAACGGCTGAAGTCCACCCCGTAAGCCATTGCCTGGTCTTGCAAATCGCATTCGCCGCCCTGATCGCAGATCGGGCAGTCGAGCGGGTGGTTGATGAGCAGGAACTCCATCACCCCCTCGCGGGCCTTCTTGACCATCGGCGAATTTGTCTTGATCACCGGCGGCGCCCCTTCCGGCCCCGGGCGCATGTCGCGCACCTGCATCGCGCAGGAGGCGGCGGGCTTCGGCGGGCCGCCCACGACTTCCACCAGACACATCCGGCAGTTGCCCGCAATCGACAGACGCTCGTGGTAGCAGAACCGCGGGATCTCGATCCCCGCCTGCTCGCACGCCTGGATCAGCGTGAGGTTCGGATCGACCTCGACCTCGTTCCCGTCGATGATGATCTTTCTCAGGTCAGCCATGGCTATCCGTCTCGTCTCTTCGGGCGCGAGGTTGCCCCCGCGCGGGTTTATTTCACGCCGCGTTGCCGCAGCCCATCGGGAAGACCCAAGCGCCATCCCGGTAAGTGTCATTGATCGACGAGGCCACAGCCCCGCCGCAGATGGCGTTCGCGGCCCGCTTGGCCTCGGCGCCCTCGTAGTTCGCAAAGGGCGCGGCCTGCCGCATCACGACCAGCGCGCCGCTCGCATCATTAGCCGCTGTGTAACCTTCAACCGCCGCCAGACGGCGCGGACCTTTGGAGGCCTCGTTACCGCCCGTCGTGCCCATGCAGCCGCCAAGCGCCAGCGCGCAGCCCGATATGATCACAGCCCGCATCATGCCGCCCTGTGCCGTGGTAGGGTTCAGTTCCATCTGAGCACCTCCGCGACGGTGCTGCGCCGCAATCCGCCCTGATCCCACAAGATATGCGCGTGATCGTCCTGATTGATCTGGATCGCAACGAGCGAGGGATTGCCCGGCGGAAGCAGCGCCCCGGTCGCGACCTCGAAAGAGCGGCCGTCCGGCTGGGCGCAGCGGAACACCACGTTTCCGGTATCGCCCTTGATCGTGTATTCGATCTCGCGCCCGGTCCGCAGCGAGACCTTGCCGGTGGTGTTGAACACCTGGCACGCCGTCCCCTTCGGGAAGAACCCGAAATCGACCGTCAGCTTCGCCGGCTCGGCGGCGGCACCGCCGGCGAGCGAAAGAAGGGTCAAACTGGCAAGGGACAGGCGTTTCACGATACTCACTCCGCAGCCATCGCGCCCATGCGGCCCGTCTTGCGGGCCTTGATGCGGTCTTCGATCTCTTCGCGGAAGTGACGGATCAGGCCCTGGATCGGCCAGGCGGCCGCGTCGCCGAGCGCGCAGATCGTGTGGCCTTCGACCTGTTTCGTCACATCGAACAGCATGTCGATCTCTTCGATCTCGGCTTCGCCGCGCACGAGGCGATCCATCACGCGCATCATCCAGCCGGTGCCTTCGCGGCAGGGCGTACACTGGCCGCAGCTCTCGTGCTTGAAGAACTTGGACAGGCGCCAGACCGCTTTGATCACGTCGGTGTTCTGATCCATGACGATCATGCAGGCGGTGCCGAAGCTGGATTTCAGCTCGCGCATGCCGTCATAGTCCATGATCGCGTCTTCGCATTGCTCGGCGGGCAGGATCGGGCAGGATGCGCCGCCCGGGATCACCGCCTTGAGGTTCTTCCAGCCGCCACGGACGCCGCCGCCATGCTTCTCGATCAGTTCCTTCATCGAGATCGACATGGTCTCTTCGATGACGCAGGGCGTGTTGACGTGGCCCGACATCGCAAACAGCTTCACGCCGGTGTTGTTCGGACGACCGAAGGAGGCATACCACTCCGCGCCGCGACGCAGGATGGTCGGGACAACGGCGATGGATTCCACGTTGTTCACCGTGGTCGGGCAACCGTAGAGGCCCGCGCCTGCCGGGAAAGGCGGCTTCATCCGGGGCATACCCTTCTTGCCTTCGAGGGACTCCAGCAGCGCCGTTTCCTCGCCGCAGATATAAGCGCCCGCGCCGTGCGACAGGTAGACGTCGTAATCATAGCCGGAGCCGCAGGCGTTCTTGCCGATCAGCCCGTCTTCATAGGCTTCGTCGATCGCGCGCTGCAGCGCCTCTTTCTCGCGCACATATTCGCCGCGGATGTAGATATACGCCGCCGCGGCGCCCATCGCGAAACCGGCGATCAGCGCGCCTTCGACCAGCGTATGCGGATCGTGGCGCATGATTTCGCGGTCCTTGCAGGTCGCGGGCTCGGATTCGTCGGCATTGATCGCGAGGAAGGCGGGACGCCCGTCGCTTTCCTTCGGCATGAAGGACCACTTGAGACCTGTCGGGAAGCCTGCCCCACCGCGCCCGCGCAGGCCGGAGGCCTTCACTTGCTCGATGATCCAATCCTTGCCTTTCGACAGGATCTCGCCAGTGCCGTCCCAATGCCCGCGCATCTTCGCGCCCTGCAGAGAGCGGTCATGCATCCCGTAGAGATTGGTGAAGATCCGGTCTTGATCCTTCAGCATATCGCTTCCCTCACTTGCCGGCTTTCCGGCGCCAGATGCGCCAGACGAGTGCCAGCGCGTAGATATAGGCGGCTATTGCCGCGAGATCGCCGATCAGCGCGACCTGCGCCGACCAGCCCTGTTGTTTTCCGATCCATTGCAGGAGGAGCCAGAGGATCGTGGCGACGGCGATGATAAGGGCGGCCCTACGCCCCAACGCTCTGTCGTGCTCGTCGATCTGGCTCATTCACCCCCGCTCAGTAATCGTTCGTCTTCGCCCGTTCGAGGAACGCATCCATGCCTTCCTCGACGATGATTTTCGCCTGGCTGACCCACTTGTCGCGGGTGCAGCGGCCCTTGAAACGCGGCACGTTCTGGTCCGCATAGGCAATCTCTTCGGGGCCCCATTTTGCGATTTGGTCGAAATGGTAAATGCCCCAGCCGTTCAGCGTCTCTTCAAGCTTCGGCCCGACGCCTTCGATCTTCTTTAGATCGTCGGCCCCAGCCTTGCGCGGCTGCTTGAGCCCGCGCGGCTTCTTGCCGGCGCCTTCGGCGGCCTCGGGTTGGCCCCCGGCACCGGCAGAGGACGTGTCCGCGACCTGCGCCGACATCGCGGAGAGCGGGGTCGCATCCTCGCTCTCGGGCTCCGGCGCGTCCGCTTTCGGCTCAGCTTCGGCCTCTGCCGCAGCCTCTTCCGCTGCAGGCTCAGCTTTCGGCTCTTCCGCCTCGGCTTCGTCCGTCGCGGGCTTGGTTGTCGGGCCGGGCTCGGGCCTGTCGGCCTCGGGCGTGGCCGCCTCGTCTTTCGGCGCGACCGCGTCGGCGCGCTCCACCTCGCGCTCGGCTACGGGCGTCGGAGACGCCGCCGCCGCCTGCGCCTGTGCGGCAACGCCTTCGGGAGACGACGCGTTGAAGCTCTCAACGGGGCTTTCGGGGATCTCGGAGCCCTCGTCCGAGGCCCCGGTGCCGTCCGCCTCGCCTTGAACCCCATGCTCGGAGCAGAACGCCCAGATCAGGAAGGCCCCGAACAGCAGGAAGGTCATCAGGCCAAGGAAGAGCGCCACGAAGAAGGGCTCATGCGCCACAACCATCAGGAAAACGGTGACCACGATCCCCGTAATGCCTGCCCAGATACCTGCCTTGCCGCGGCACCCCTGTGTCTGATCACCCATTCCCGTCTCTCCATTCACGCCGCCTAACGGCGGTCTCTACCCTGTTGCGCTTACTCGTAAATGCCATCTTTCTTTGCGCGGGACGAGAATTCGGTCTCTGCCCCGCTGGCCAGTTTCTCTGCCTGACCTTTCCAGTCGTCGCGGCTCGCGCGACCCTTGAACCCTTCGAGATTTGCGTCGACCCATGCGAGTTCCGCATCGGACCAGGCCGCGATCTGGTCGAAGTGATAGATGCCCATCGAATGCAAGAGCGTCTCCAGCTTCGGCCCGACGCCCTTGATCATCTTCAGATCATCTGCCCCGCCGTCGCGCGGCGCATCGAGAAGCTTGGGCTGTTCACCCTCGGACACGGCGGTGTCGGCCTTCGCATCGGCTTCGGTGCCCACGGGCTCGCGCTTCGAGCGCGGAACGGACTTCGAGGTGGCGGGCGCCTCGGCCTCGGTCACGCCGGTCTTGTCCGCGGGCGTGCCCTTGGCAGGCTTGGCCTCGGTCTTCTTGGCCGCCTTGCGGGCCTCGTCCTGTTGCGCAGCGGAGCGCGGACGCTCCTGCCCCATCGTCCCGATCGGACCGCGCTGGCCGGAGCTTTGCCACGGCGCTTCCAGCGGCACCTCGGTGCCGTCGATGCGCTTGATGGTGTCGCCGATCGCGAGCGCACGGGCGACGGAATAGTTGTAGTCTTCCTTGTCCCCCTTGGTCTCGGTGAGCGCGGTCAGACCCGACGCGGGCTCCGACGAGAAGCGACCCGTCTGCGAGCCGGGCTTCGGCACGGTGCCGTTGCCCATCTCGTCGATCAGCTTCGCGAGGCTCTCCTCGGTCAGATCTTCGTAGTAATCCTTGCCGACCTGCATCATCGGGGCGTTCGCGCAGGCGCCGAGGCATTCGACCTCTTCCCACGAGAACTTGCCGTCTTCCGAGAGCTGGAACGGCTCGGGGGCGATCTTCTCCTTGCAGACCTTCATCAGGTCTTCCGCGCCGCAGATCATGCACGACGTGGTGCCGCAAATCTGCAGGTGTGCGACCGAGCCGACCGGGGCCAGCTGGAACATGAAGTAGAAGGTCGCGACCTCGAGCGCCCGCATATAGGGCATGTCGAGCATCTCGGCGACGTATTCGATTGCCGGACGGCTCAGCCAGCCTTCCTGTTCCTGCGCGCGGAACAGCAGCGGGATGATCGCCGAGGCCTGACGGCCGACCGGGAACTTGGTCATCTGGGCCTTGGCCCATGCGAGGTTCTCGGGCGTGAACTCGAAACTATCGGGTTGTTCCGGGTAAAGACGGCGAAGCATTAGCGGTCAACCTCCCCGAACACGATATCCATCGTGCCGATGATTGCAGAAACGTCGGCGAGCATGTGCCCCTTGGCGACGTGATCCATGGATTGCAGATGCAGGTAACCCGGAGCGCGGATCTTCGCGCGATACGGCTTGTTCGTGCCGTCGGCCACCAGATAGACGCCGAACTCGCCCTTCGGCGCTTCGACGGCGGCATAAACCTCGCCCGCGGGGACGTGGAAACCTTCGGTATAAAGCTTGAAGTGGTGGATCAGCGCTTCCATCGAACGCTTCATCTCCGACCGCTTCGGGGGCGTCACCTTGCCGCGAGCAAGCACGTCGCCCTGATTTTCCGGCATCCGCAGTTTCTCGATCGCCTGCAGGACAATCTTGGTCGACTCGCGCATCTCGGCCATCCGGCAGAGGTAGCGGTCGTAGCAGTCGCCGTTCTTGCCGATCGGAATCTGGAAGTCGAACTCGTCATAGCATTCGTAGGGCTGCGCACGACGCAGATCCCATGCAAGGCCGGAGCCGCGCACCATCACGCCGGAATAGCCCCATTGTTGGATTTCTTCCTCGGAGATGACGCAGATATCGACGTTGCGCTGCTTGAAGATGCGGTTCTCGGTCAGCAGCCCTTCGATGTCGTCGAGCACTTTCGGGAAGTGATGCGCCCATTCCTCGATATCGTCGAGCAGCTTCGGCGGCAGATCCTGGTGCACGCCACCGGGCCGGAAATAGGCCGAGTGCAGACGCGCGCCGCATGCCCGCTCGTAGAAGACCATCAGCTTCTCGCGCTCTTCGAAGCCCCAGAGCGGCGGCGTCAGCGCGCCGACATCCATCGCCTGCGTCGTCACGTTCAGCAGGTGGTTCAGGATGCGCCCGATTTCGGAATAGAGCACGCGGATCAAAGAGCCGCGACGCGGCACTTCCACGCCGGTCAGCTTCTCGATCGCCAAGCACCACGCATGTTCCTGGTTCATCGGCGCAACGTAGTCGAGCCGGTTGAAGTAAGGCAGGTTCTGCAGGTAGGTGCGGCTTTCCATCAGCTTCTCGGTGCCACGGTGCAGCAAGCCGATATGCGGGTCGGCGCGTTCCACCACCTCGCCGTCCAGCTCCAGCACCATGCGCAGCACACCGTGGGCGGCCGGGTGTTGGGGACCGAAGTTGATGTTGAAGTTGCGGATGCGCTGCTCGTCGGTCAGCGTGTCCTTCGAGCCGTCATCATAGACATTGTTGCGGATATCGCCGTCCATCATTTCGCCTCCTCGCCCTTCTCGTCACCGGGAAGGATGTATTTGGCCCCTTCCCATGGCGAGAGGAAATCGAACTGCCGGTATTCCTGCGTCAGTTTCACCGGCTCATAGACGACGCGCTTGAGCACTTCGTCGTAACGAACTTCGACATAGCCCGTCGTCGGGAAATCCTTGCGCAGCGGATGGCCGCGGAACCCGTAATCGGTCAGCAGACGGCGCAGGTCCGGGTGGCCCGAGAACAGGATGCCGAACATGTCGAAGACCTCGCGCTCGAACCAATCGGCACAGGGGTGCAGCTTGGTGATCGAGGGCACCATGTCCTCTTCGCGGATCGCCGTTTTCACACGGATGCGCTGGTTGCGATACATCGAAAGGTAATGCCAGACGACATCGAAACGCTGCGGACGCTCGGGCCAGTCGATAGCCGTGATGTCCACGAGGTTCGTGAAGCGGCAATTCGGATCGTCGCGCAGGAACTCGGTGAAGGCGGGAACCGATTGGGTGGTGATCGTAACCGTCAGCTCGTCGAAGGCGATCTCGGTCGAGACCACGTCATCGGGGCGCTTCAGCTCGATATGGCCGGCCAGTTCGCGAAGGGCAGTATCGTCCATCTCTCGCTCTCCTCAGCGCACCAGCGTGCCGGTGCGGCGGATTTTGCGTTGCAGCTGAAGGATGCCGTAAAGCAGCGCCTCCGCCGTGGGCGGGCAGCCCGGAACGTAGATATCGACCGGCACGACGCGATCGCAGCCGCGCACCACCGAATAGCTGTAGTGATAATACCCACCGCCATTCGCGCAGGAGCCCATCGAGATCACGTAGCGCGGCTCGGGCATCTGGTCGTAGACCTTGCGCAGAGCGGGCGCCATCTTGTTGGTCAGGGTGCCGGCGACGATCATCAGGTCGGACTGGCGCGGCGAGGCGCGCGGCGCGGTGCCGAACCGCTCGAGGTCGTAGCGCGGCATCGAGACCTGCATCATTTCGACGGCGCAGCAGGCAAGGCCGAAGGTCATCCAATGCAGCGAGCCGTTGCGCGCCCAGTTGATGATGTCTTCCGTTGAGGTCAGCAGGAAGCCTTTGTCCTGCAGCTCCTTGTTCAGCGTCTGCGTCGCAACTTCGCGATCCGCACCTGCGGTATTGGCAGAGGTCATCACGCCCATTCCAGCGCCCCTTTCTTCCACTCATATGCGAATCCTACGGTGAGAACCGCGAGGAAGACCATCATTGACCAGAAACCGACCATGGAAATCTGGCCGAAGGCCACCGCCCAGGGGAACAGGAAGGCCACTTCGAGGTCGAAGATGATGAAGAGGATGGAAACGAGGTAGAAACGAACGTCGAACTTCATCCGGGCATCGTCGAAGGCGTTGAAACCGCATTCATAGGCCGACACCTTCTCGGGGTCGGGATTGCGGACCGCCACCACCGCCGCTGCGAGCATGAGCACAAGGCCCAACACGATCGCCATGGCGAGAAAGATGAGGATGGGAAGATATTCGCGCAGCATGTCATGCATGGGCTTGGCTCCCTAACATCGCGACGACTTGTCGCGCAGGTTCTGGCTAGGCGAGCAATAGCCTTGCGCCCCATTGGGGTCAACCGAGAGCAGGCCGGAAAATCATGCAAATGCGGGCCGCGGGTGCTTTTTGCATACGAAGGTATGCGAAATCTGCGAGCTTGCAGAGCCGCTCAGAGCCTGCCCGCGTTGGACTGCGCCGCTTTTGTCGCGACGCAGTCTTTTGACAAACTTAATCAGAGTTTGAATTTTCGGAATATTTGCCTTGCGCGTGGTGGGGCGCTTCTTAAGGCCACCTTAAGCTTTCCATGCCGGATCGCGCTTCTCGAAAAACGCGGTGATTCCTTCATCCGACTCGGCGGATTCCCAGCGAGTCACCAGCGCCTCGATCGTCATGTCGATCACGCTCTCGTCGATCCGCGGCCCCAGCGACCGGACCAAGGCCTTGGCCTCGCCCACCGCGCCCGGTGCGCAGGCGAGATAGGGCTCGGCCTCGGCCATCACGGCCCGCTCCAGCATCTCGGGCAGGACAACCTTGGCCAGCAACCCTAGATCACGCGCCTCGGCGGCCTCGAAGAGTCGCGCGGACATGAAAACGCGGCGCGCCCGCGCCTCGCCCATGCGCGCGACCACGTAAGGCGAGATCGTCGCGGGCGTCAGACCCAACCGCGTCTCGGTCAGGCCGAATTTCGCACCCTCGACGCCGATGGCCACGTCACAGACCGACATCATGCCGATCCCGCCGCCGAACGCATTGCCCTGTACCGCGCCGATCACCGGTTTCGGGCACGTGTTGAGCGCCTGCAGCATCCCCGCGAGCTTGCGCGCTGCCGCCGCGCGCTCTTTCGCGCCCGCCGCGATCTGGCTCTGCATCCATTTCAGATCCCCGCCCGCGCAAAAGCTGCGGCCTTCAGCGGCGAGGATCACCACGCGCACGGCGTCATCGGTGCCAAGCTGGCCGATGGCCGCGGTGATCTCTTCCATCATCTGCTCGGAGAGCGCGTTATGCTTCTCCGAACGCGCCAGCGTGAGCCGCGCGATGCCACGCGTATCGGTCTCGGTCTTGATCGTGTCAAACATCGCCCTGCCCTTTCATTTTCTTCGCCATTGCGGCGGCCTCAGCCAGAACGGCCGAATCCAGCCCAGTCTCGTAGCCTAAAGCCCCGAGTCGCGCCTGCACCGTCTCCGTCGCGACATTGCCCGCCGCGCCGGGCGCATAGGGGCATCCGCCCAAACCGCCGACGCAGGCATCGAACACCCGCAAGCCCATCTCCAGCGAGGCTTCGATATTCTCCAGCGCCCGCCCGGAAGTGTCGTGAAAATGCCCGGCGAGCTTTTCCGCCGGAACTTCGTTCAGCACCGCGCGCAGCATGGCCGTCACGCTCTCGGGTGTGCCCTGCCCGATCGTGTCGCCAAGGCTGATCTCGTAGCAGCCCATGTCGCGCAGCTGCGCTGCGACGCGGGCGACACTCTCCGGCGGCGTCTTTCCGTCGAAGGGACAATCGGTGACGACGGAGATGTAGCCACGGACTTTCACATTATCGGCTTTTGCGGCCTCCATGATCGGCAAGAACCGCTCCAGACTTTCACTGATCGAACAATTGAGGTTCGCGCGCGAGAAGCCCTCGGAGGCAGAGGCGAAGATCGCCACCTCATCGGCCTTGGCCGCTTTCGCTGCCTCATAACCTTTCATGTTCGGCGTCAGCGCGGCGTAGGAAACGCCCGGTCGGCGCGCGATCCCGGCGAAGACCTCTGCCGAGTCGGCCATTTGCGGCACCCATTTCGGGCTGACGAAAGACCCTACTTCGATCCGACGGAACCCGGCCCGGCTCAGGCAATCGACCAGCGCGATCTTGTCGGAAAGCGCGATCTGGCGCTTTTCGTTCTGCAGCCCGTCACGCGGGGCCATCTCGAAGATTTCGACACTCTCAGCCATGGGTTTGCTCCATCGGGGGCAGCTCGTAGAAATCCTGCGCATACATGCTCGCACCGCCCTTCTCGACCGCGCGCTGATAGGCAGGCCGCTCCTCGATCCGGTCGCGATAGGCGGAGATGTTCGGGAAGCCCTCGCGCGGCACGAAGCGGAACATCGCGTCGATATTGAACCCCATCATGCAATCGGCCGCCGAGAACGTCCCGATCATCCAATCGCGCCCGACCAGATGCGCCTCCAGCGCCTTCATCGTGACGCCAAGCCGCTTCGTCTCGAGCGCCATCATCGCGGGCGAGCGCGCCTCGGGCGGGCGCAGGAAGATGTGTTGAATGTTAAGGCTTTGCAGGATGTTGCCCTGCGTCTCCGCGAAATGCACCCATTCGAGGAAATCCGCGCGAGTGGGTTCGCCCGTGACAGGCGCAAGCCCAGCCTCGGGCCGCGTCTCGGTAAGGTATTCGACGATCGCGCCGCTCTCGAAGATCGAGCGCCCGTCGACCTCCAGCGCCGGGATGCGCCCCGCAGGCGAGAGTTCGCGAAACTCGGGACTGCGCAGCGAACCATCCGTGAGCGACCATGTTTGAAGCTCGTAGTCGAGCCCCATCTCTTCCAGCAGCCAGAGCACCCGCATCGAACGCGCGCCGGGGATGTGATGCAGTCGGATCATGCCTCGTCCTCAAGCCGGATCAGCGCAGCGCCCGCTTCGACCTGTGCGCCTTCTGCGACCAGAACCTCGGCCACGACACCGTCGCGGGCTGCGCGCATCGTGTGTTCCATCTTCATCGCTTCCATGATGGCGAGCCGGTCGCCCGCCGCCACGGTGTCGCCGGCCGAGACGAAGACCGCCTTCACCAGCCCCGGCATCGGCGCCAGCGTCAGATCGGAGGCGTCGGCATCCGCGCCGCGCGCCAGCGGATCAGGAATGTCGAAACGATGCGCACCATGCAGGAAGATGGTGATCGCGCCATCCGACTGCGCCATCCGCGCGCCGGTCTTCGCGCCGTTCACCCGCCAGCCATCCTCGGCCAGCTTGCACGCATGGGCCTCCTCACCCAGCTCGACCGTGACTTGGCCCGGCCCGTGCACTCGGATCGCGGCCTCTTCCTCGAAAGGCACGGTGCGGCGCGGCGACTGCCAGAGGCTGAAGCCGCTCGCCTCGCCGTCCCAAAGCCCGGCAGCGGCGATCACGGCCAGCGCCTTCGCGGCAACCGGCGTCTCGGTCGGGGCGGCGAGCGCGTCGATCTCGCGCCCGATCAGCCCGGTATCGACCTCGCCCCGAGCGAAACCTTCGTGCCGCGCGAGCCGCGCGAGGAAGGCGAGGTTCGTCACCGTGCCCGCGACTTCCGTCGCTTCCAGCGCTCGCGCGAGTTGCCCCAGCGCGGTCGCCCGCGTCGGCCCGTGGGTGATGACCTTCGCGATCATCGGATCGTACCACGGGCTGATCGTGTCGCCCGTACGCACCCCGGTATCAGCGCGACATCCATCGGCGAAACGCAGATGCGATAGCGTCCCCGTCGCGGGCAGGAAGCCTGCAGGCACGTCTTCGGCATAAAGACGCGCCTCGAACGCATGGCCGGTGATCGTCAGATCGCCTTGCGCGCAGGGCAGCGGCTCGCCCGAGGCCACGCGCAATTGCCATTCGACCAGATCGACGCCGGTGATCGCCTCGGTCACGGGATGCTCGACCTGCAGACGAGTGTTCATCTCCATGAACCAGAACCGATCCGGGCGCAGACCGTCCGAGCCGTCCACGATGAACTCCACCGTGCCCGCACCCTTGTAGCCGATGGCCTCGGCGGCCCGCGTCGCCGCCTGCCCCATCGCCTCGCGCATCTCGGGCGTCATGCCCGGCGCGGGGGCTTCCTCGATCACCTTCTGGTGGCGGCGCTGGAGCGAGCAGTCGCGCTCGAACAGATGCACCGCTTTATCACCATCGCCGAATACCTGCACCTCGATATGGCGCGGCGAGCCGATGAATTTCTCGATCAGCACGGCGGGATTGCCGAAGGCGGTCTGCGCCTCTCCCTGCGCGGAAGCCAGTGCATCCGCGAAGTCGGACGGCGCCTCGACCAGCCGCATCCCCTTGCCGCCGCCGCCCGCGACCGCCTTGATCAGCACCGGGTAGCCGATCGTGTCAGCCGCGCCCGCAAGATGCTCGGGGTCCTGATTGTCGCCGTGATAGCCCGGCACGACAGGCACGCCCGCCTTTTCCATCAGCGCCTTGGCCGCGTCCTTGAGCCCCATCGCGCGGATCGCCTTGGCCGAGGGGCCGATGAAAACCAGCCCCGCCGCCTCGACGGCGTCGACGAAATCTGGGTTCTCCGAGAGGAACCCGTAGCCCGGATGGATCGCCTGCGCGCCGGTCTGTTTGGCGGCCTCGATGATCGCATCACCGCGCAGATAGCTGTCTTTGGGCGCGGGGCCGCCAATGGCCACCGCCTCATCGGCCATCGCCACATGGCGCGCCTCGCTGTCGGCCTCGGAATAGACGGCTACGGTCGCCACGCCCAGTTTGCGTGCAGTCTCGATCACGCGACAGGCGATCTCCCCGCGATTGGCGATCAGGATCTTGGAAAACATGTCGGTCTCCCCTTTGAGAGCGTCGGAGGGGGCGCTGCCCCCGCTCCTGCGGAGCCCCCCGGGATATTTCGGCCAAGTCGAAGATTTGCACTTCCCCTTGGCCGAAATATCCCCGCCGGAGGCATGAAAGTTACATCCGGAACAGGCCGAAGCGGGTCGGCTCGATCGGGGCGTTCAGCGCGGCGGAGAGCGAGAGCGCCAGCACGTCGCGCGATTTGCGCGGGTCGATGATGCCGTCGTCCCAAAGCCGCGCCGAGGCGTAGAGCGGGTGCGACTGGCGCTCGAACATCTCGATGGTGGGGCGCTTGAACTCGGCCTCTTCTTCGGCCGACCACTGGCCACCCTTGCGCTCGATCCCGTCGCGTTTGACGGTGGCGAGCACGCCCGCCGCCTGTTCGCCGCCCATCACGGAGATTCGCGAGTTGGGCCAGGTCCAGAGGAAGCGCGGGGAATAGGCGCGCCCCGCCATACCGTAATTGCCCGCCCCGAAGGAGCCGCCGACCAGCATGGTGATTTTCGGCACCGAGGTGGTGGCGACGGCGGTGACCATCTTCGCGCCGTGACGCGCGATGCCTTCGTTTTCATATTTCCGTCCGACCATGAAGCCGGTGATGTTTTGCAGGAAGACCAGCGGGATCGAGCGTTGCGAGCACAGTTCGATGAAATGCGCAGCCTTCTGGGCGGCTTCCGAGAACAGCACGCCGTTATTGGCGACGATGCCGACGGGGCAGCCTTTGACATGGGCGAAGCCGGTGACGATCGTCTCGCCGAAGCGCGGCTTGAACTCGTCGAAGCGCGAGCCGTCCACCAGACGCGCGATGACTTCGCGGATATCATAGGGGGTGCGCAGGTCTGCCGGGACCACGCCGAGGATTTCCTCGGGATCGTAGACAGGCTCCTCGGGCGATTGCCAATTCACCGTCGAAGGTTTCGTGTAGTTGAGATTGCCGACCGCGCGGCGCGC
Source organism: Thioclava sp. F1Mire-8 (assembly GCF_002213165.1). Taxonomy (NCBI): domain Bacteria; kingdom Pseudomonadati; phylum Pseudomonadota; class Alphaproteobacteria; order Rhodobacterales; family Paracoccaceae; genus Thioclava; species Thioclava sp. F1Mire-8. The sequence goes on from NZ_NBNY01000001.1 coordinate 1,069,034, forward strand.
TAGCGCTAGCGCATGGGCGTCGTCTTCGGCGAGATAATCGGCCACGCCCGAGAGCCGCGTATGCACATCGCCGCCGCCGAGGTCTTCGGCGGTGACCACTTCCCCCGTCGCCGCTTTCACCAGAGGCGGCCCGGCGAGGAAGATCGTGCCCTGCTCTTTCACGATGATCGTCACATCAGACATCGCGGGCACATAGGCACCACCTGCCGTGCAGGACCCCATCACCACCGCGATCTGGGCGATGCCCTTCGCCGACATCCGGGCCTGATTGTAGAAGATGCGCCCGAAATGGTCGCGATCGGGGAAGACCTCGTCCTGATTGGGCAGGTTCGCGCCGCCCGAGTCGACGAGGTAGATGCAGGGGAGATGGTTTTCCTCGGCGATCTCCTGTGCGCGCAGGTGCTTCTTCACCGTCAACGGGTAATAGGTGCCGCCCTTCACGGTGGCGTCGTTGGCGACCACCATGACTTCCTGGCCCTGCACCCGGCCGATTCCGGCGATCACGCCCGCGCAAGGCGCGGCATTGCCATACATGTCATGCGCCGCCGTCGCGCCGATTTCCAGAAACGGCGAGCCGGGATCCAAGAGCCCCGCCACCCGTTCGCGCGGCGCCATCTTGCCGCGCGAGAGGTGCCGCTCCAGCGCGGCGGGACCACCGCCTGCCGCCGCCTGTGCGGCAGCCTCTTCGATCTGCGACAGCGCGTCGAGATGCGCCTTGCGATTGGCCTGAAAGTCCTCCGACGAGGTCAGGGCCTGCGATACCAGTTTCATTCCATCCTCCCCAAATCGCGCAGTTCCAGCGCGCGTTGCGCCGTACGCTCGAGGTAGCATTGCGACGCCACGACCGTGCGGATCGTGCCGTCCTTCCAAATCTCGTAGAGCAGCCCGCAATCGGCGTCGCGATACTGCCCCCACGCGCTTTGCGCATCGAGAAGCATGTTGGCGAGGTCGGTGCCCCCCTGCTCGAGCAGACGGGCGCGCGCCGCCTTGTATTGCGACTTCGCGATATCGTCCCAGACCTGCGCCTCGCCCTGAAGACACGCCGAAATACCCAGAGTCGTATCGCCGCCCGGCTCATCCTGACAGGCTGCAGCCGCCTCGCCGATACAGGCGGGATGGGTGTCCTTCGCCCCGTCGAAACAGGCGCGCACCGCGTTCGGGTCAACGCTCGGTTCCTGCGCCAAGGCGGGGGACGCGAGCATCAGGCCGCCCAGCAACCATGCCAATTTCATCGCGCGTTTCCTTTTCTCAGAGCGCCCGTGAAGGCGGAGTGTCCGTGTCATGGGCGCGCCTCGCCAGCCAGCAGCCCGGCCCAACTCTGCAATTCGAGCGCATGTTCGGCGGTCTTGCGCATCAGGCAGCCTGCCTCCTCCGCCTCTGCGCCCTCGCTCTGCAGCGCGGCCCCATAGGCGCAGGCGCCATCGCGGTAGCGCGCCCAGGCAGCTTCCGCCTCGCCCAGCTGCGCGCCTTGCAATCCGGACGGAGACTTGCCCGCCGCGATCTTTGCCGCGTCGCTGGCCGCTGCCGCCCGCCGCAAGCTGTCGAGGGCTGTCGCCGCCCGATCGGACCAGAGGGCGCGCTCGGCGTCATAGCAGGCGCGGCGGTCCTGGACGCTCGCAGCGTCACCGATGCATTGCTGCGCCGCTTTGCCGATGCAGGACGCAGGGTCGTCAGCGCCCGAAAGGCAGCTCTCCAAAGCGGCCGGATCGAAATCCGCCCCTGCCCCTTGGGCCTGCGCCGCCAAAGGCGCCGCAAGCCCGATCAGGAGGAGAGCGCCGGCGCGCATCACGCGGCTCCCATGATCTCGCGACCGATGAGCATTCGGCGGATTTCCGAGGTGCCCGCGCCGATCTCCATCAACTTCGCGTCCCGGAACAGGCGCGAGACGTTGGAGTCGTTGAGGAACCCGGCGCCGCCAAGCGCTTGCACCGCCTGATGCGCCTGCACCATCGCCTGCTCGGAGGCGTAAAGCACGGTCGCCGCAGCATCCTGACGGGTCACGGCGCCGCGATCACAGGCTTTCGCGACCTCGTAGGTATAGGCGCGCGCGGTGTTCATAGCGACATACATATCGGCGATCTTGCCCTGCATTAGCTGGAAATTCCCGATCGGCTGGCCGAACTGCTCGCGCTCCTTGCAATAGGGCACGACCTCGTCGAGGCAGGCCATCATGATGCCGGTGCCGATGCCGGAAAGCACCACGCGCTCGTAATCGAGACCCGACATCAGAACGCGCACCCCACGCCCCTCTTCGCCCAGCACATTCTCGAAGGGCACTTCGCAATCCTCGAAGAACAGCTGTGCCGTGTTCGAGCCGCGCATGCCGAGCTTGTCAAAATGCTTGGAGGTGGAGAAGCCCTTGAAATCCTTCTCGACGATGAAGGCGGTGATGCCCTTGGAGCCCGCCTCCGGATCGGTCTTGGCATAGACCACGAGCGTGTCGGCATCGGGCCCGTTGGTGATCCAGTATTTATGGCCATTCAGGACGTAATAGCCGTTGCGCTTCTCGGCCTTTAGCTTCATGCCCACCACGTCCGAGCCCGCGCCGGATTCCGACATCGCGAGCGCGCCGACCGACTGTCCCGAGATCAGTCCGGGCAGATATTTCTTCTTCTGCTCGTCCGAACCGTTCAGCTTGATCTGGTTCACGCAGAGATTGGAATGCGCGCCGTAGCTGAGCGCGATCGAGGCCGAGGCCCGCGCGATTTCCTCGGTGGCCACGACATGAGCGAGATAGCCCATCCCGGCCCCGCCGAATTCTTCAGACACGGTGATCCCGAGGAGGCCAAGCTCGCCCATCTCGGTCCAAAGCTCGTTCGGAAACTCATTGTCCAGATCGGTTTTGGCCGCGATCGGGGCCACGCGCTCGGACGCCCAACGGCGCACCATATCGCGCAGTGCGGCGATATCCTCGCCCAGATCGAACTCCATCGAACCTGCGAACATCGGATCTCCTCCCCCGGTTTATTGAACGCACGTTCATTTATGCCCAATTGCCGAGTCGGGTCAAGAGCCGTGGCCCCGGCCCCGGGCAAACGACGTAGCGGCACGAACCCGCGGCGCAGGGGCTGGTAAGGCGCGCCGATTGCCGCCACAAAGAGGCTTGGGACATGGAAACACGGGAGCGGAGATGGGGCAGCCACGTCATATCGTGATCGGAGCGGGCATCGTCGGCATGATGACCGCATGGGCTCTGGCGCGGCGCGGGCTGCCGGTGACGGTGGTCGACCGCCTGCCCGGCCCCGCGGAGCTGTGTTCGCGCGCGAATGCCGGGATCGTCTCGATCGGCCATTCGAGCGCATGGGCGGGGCCGGAGGCCTTGCCGCAGCTGCTGCGCGCGATGGCGGGGCGCAATCCCGGTGTGAAGCTGACCGCGCCGTTCGATCCGGAGCTTTGGCGTTGGGGGACGCGCTTCCTGCTCAACTGCACAGGCGCCGCGCAGGCCCGGAATACCGCGCGAATGATGCAGCTCGCCGAGACCGCGCGCGCCGCCCTGCCCGAGATGGCGCAGGAGTTGGAGCTGGAAGCGCTGATCCGCTTCGAGGGCGGACTTTATCTTTATAATGCGACGAATGAGATCGACGCCCATGACGACGGGCGGTTGACGCGGATCGACCCGGACTGGCTGGCCGAGAACGATCCGCCGCTCGCCAGGGCGGGTTTTGCGGGCGGGTTCCTCTCGCCGATGGATGCCGCGGGCAATTGCCACGAGGTGACCCGCGCCGCCGCCAAAGCGCTTTCCGCCAAGCACGGTGTGCAGTTTCGCTACAACAGCGCGGTGACCGGGTTCAGCCATGCCCATGGCAAGATCACCGGGGTCAACCTCGCCGACGAGACGCTGCCTGCGGCGCAGGTGATCCTCGCCACCGGGGTAGAGACGCCCGATCTGGCCCGGCCTCTGGGCTTTGCGCCGGATATCTACCCGGTTAAGGGGTATTCTGGGACATGGGATGTGCGCGACCAGAGCCGCCTGCCCCGCCACCCCTATATCGACGAGGCCGCGATGCTGGCCGTGGCGTCTTATGGCGGGGTGTTGCGGGTGACCGCGATCGCCGAATTCGCCGGGCGCGACCGGACGCTGCGCGAGGATCGCACCAAGGTGCTGACCGATTACGTCGCCGCACGCTTCGGCGATGCGGTGAGCGATGCGCCGCCCGTTCTCTGGACCGGGCTGCGGCCCTCGACCCCGCATGGCCCGCCCTTCCTTGGCCGGGTGAAGGCTTACGACAACCTGTGGGTCAATGCGGGCCACGGGCAGTTGGGCTGGACGCTTTCGGCGGGCTGCGGCGCGCTTCTGGCCGATGCGATCACCGGTGCCGCCAACGGCCCGCGCGAGGTGTCGGCCCCGGCGCGCTGGCTGGCGCCTCTGTGACGCCCGAAACAATGAAGGAGACGACATGAGCCCGAAGATCATCCCCTATGACATCGCGGAAAAGCTCGACTGGCCCGGCGCGATAGCTGCACTGCGCGCGGGCCATACGCGCCCGAAGGCGGAGTTGGGCGATACGTTTCTCGGACCCTCGGATGCGGTGCTGCTCAGCCGCGCGGCCTATATTCCGGGGCTGGGTTACGGGGTGAAATCCTTCACCGTGTGCGATGGCAACGCGAAGGCGGGGCTTCCCACGGTGCAAGGCGCGATGGTGGTGTTCGAGCCCGAGCATGGCCAGCCCACCGCGATCGTCGATTGCCCGCTGGTGACCGAGTTCAAGACGGCTGCCGATTCCGTTCTGGGCGCGCAACTTCTGGCCCGCCCGGACAGCCGCCGACTGCTGATCGTGGGCGGGGGCCGGGTCGCGCGCTCGCTGATCGCGGCCTATGCGGCGGGCTTTCCGGGGCTGACGGAGATCACGCTCTGGACGCGCCGCCCCGAGCAGGCGCAGGAGCTGGCGGCTGGGCCTGCCCCCGAGGGCGTCACGCTGCGTGCGGTGAGCGATCTGGCCGAAGCGGTGGCCGAGGCCGATATCGTCAGCAGCGCCACGATGGCGCGCGCGCCGGTCCTGAAGGGCGAATGGGTAAAACCCGGCACCCATGTCGATCTGATCGGGGCCTACAAGGCCGATATGCGCGAGGCCGACGATGCGCTGATCTCGACGGCGAGCCTCTTCGTCGACAGTCGCGAGACCACATTGGGCCATATTGGCGAGCTGCTGATCCCGATCCGCGAAGGGGTGATCACGCCCGAGGCGGTGAAGGCCGATCTCTACGACCTGATCGACGGCGCACGCGGGCGGGAAAGCGCCGAGGAGATCACGCTCTACAAGAACGGCGGTGGCGCACATCTCGACCTGATGATCGCCGACTGGATCTCGCGCGCAGGCTGAGTGTCAGCGCTCCACCTCTTCAAACCTCGGCCTCTTCGCGCAGGATGCGCGCGATCTGGGCGGCATCGTCCGTCGAAAAAGTCAGCGGCAGGCGCAGGTCAAGCAGCGTCGCCAGCACCGCATCGGTGCGCGGCAGGTTCTGCGCTTCGGCGTAGCGCCAGCTGTCATGGCGCGAGGTGAACCCTACGGGCTCATCCGCGCCGAACCATTTCAGCTCAACACCGCGGGCCGCAGCCCGGGCGACGAAATCCAGCATCTCGGGGGCGGAGCGCCCCGGCAGGCGGAACTGGAAGGACGAGCCGACATAGCTCTCGGCCTCGGGGCGTTCGATCAGCGCCACACCCTCTGCCCCGTCAATCCCGGCCTCGATTTCTCGGTACAGCGCATTCCAGCGCGCCACCCGATCCGCCAACGTCGGCAGCTGCGGGCGCAGGATCGCGGCGCGCAGATTGTCCATTCGGCCCGAGACATTGGGCGTGTCGTATTTGAGCCCCTCGAACACCTCCGGCCGCGGCGCGGCGCGGTGCCGCTCATAGAGCATGTAGCTGCCCGACAGCAGGATCATCCGCGCCGCCAGTTCCGCGTCGTCGGTTACGATCAGACCGCCCTCGCCCGAATTCATGTGCTTGTAGGTCTGGGTCGAATAGCACCCGATCGCGCCATGCCGCCCCGAGGGGACACCGCCCCAAGCCGCCCCCATCGTATGGGCGCAATCCTCGATCACCGTCAGATCATGGGTGCGCGCGATCTCCATCAGCGCATCCATGTCGCAGATATGGCCGCGCATATGGGAAAGCATCAGCACTCGGGCCTGCGGGGCTTTCGCCGCCAGATCGTCAAGATCGATGGTCAGCTGGTCGGTGACCTCGACCAGCACGGGCTTGCCGCCGACCGCCGCGATGGCGCCGGGCACGGGCGCAAGCGTGAAGGCATTGGTCAGCACCGGATCGCCCGGACCGACGCCCACGGCGCGCAGTGCACAGCCCAAGGCATAGCCGCCCGAGGCCACCGCAAGGCAATAGGGCGCACCGGTCAGCCCCGCGAATTCCTCCTCCAGCAACGCCACCTCGCCCGGTTCACCCGGCACCGTATTGTAGCGATGCAGACGTCCCGAGCGCATCACCTCGACGGCACGTTCGATCGCCTCCTCCGGGATCGGCTCCTGCTGGGTGAAATTGCCGTTGAAGACCTCGGACATCACTCGACCTTTCTTGCACGCACGAACAGCGCCAACGCCGCCAGCAGGATTACGGAGGCCACGAAAAAGGCCATGTCCGGCGTGCGGATCGGGGCGTTCTCGGCGAGGAATATCCCGAACACTTGGGTGAAGAACAAGGTGCCCGCCAGCATTGCGAGGTTCATCAGCGCGGAAATGCCACCCTGCAGCGCGCCCTGCGCATCCTCGGGCACCGCGTTGGACATCAGCGAGGCGATCATCGGATGCACCAGCCCCTCGATTCCGGTGATCAAGAGGACGATCAGTACCATCACCAGCGAGGTCGACAGCCCCAGCGCAATGGTCATGCCGATCCCGACGATTAGCCCGATCGCCGCCACCCGCGCCTCGCCCAGTCGGGACGCAAGCGGCCCAGCGAGCCCGCCCTGAAAGATCGCCGCGACGACGCCATAGCCTGCGAGTGTCAGCCCCACCATTCCCTCGGACCAGCCGAATTTCGCCATCCCCCAATAGGGCCAGATCGCGGGATAGACCGCCGAGGCGAACAGATAGACGCCAAGGGCAGTGCCCATAGGCAGCACGCCCGGATACCGCGCGAAGACTTTCAGCGTGCCCAGCGGATTGCAGGCGCGCCAGTTCACCGGACGGCGCAAGCCCTGCGGCAGACTTTCAGGCAGCACGATCAGCCCGTAGATCAGGTTCAGCCCCGAGAGCGCGGCGGCGACGAAGAAGGGAATGCGCGGGCCAAGCTCGCCCAGAAATCCGCCAAGCGCGGGCCCCGCGATGAAGCCGAAGCCGAAGGCCGCGCCGATCAGTCCGAAGGCGCGGGCACGCTCGGCCGGCGGGGTGATATCGGCGAGATAGGCGTTCGCGATGACGTAGGACGCGCCGCAGATGCCAGCGACGATCCGGCCCACGAAGAGCCAGAGCAGCGTCGGCGCGAAGGCGTGAAACAGGTAATCGACACCCAGTCCGCCGATCGCAAGCAAGAGGAGCGGACGCCGCCCGAAGCGATCCGAAAGGTTGCCCATCAGCGGCGCGAACAGGAATTGCGCGAGGCTGAAGGCCGCGAACATCCAGCCCCCGATCCGGCTCGCCTGCGCCAGATCGACGTGGCCCACATCCGCGATCAGCGAGGGCAGCACGGGAATGATCAGGCCGAACCCCACCATGTCGAGAAACACCGCGATCAGAACGAAGGCGGTGGCGTGAAAGCGCGAAGGACCGATGGGCGCTGCGGTCATGGCTGTTTAAGGGGCCATCCGGGGCGGCACAGCCCCGCCGCGCCCCTCATTCGAGCATCCGCGCCACGAGCGCGGGCAGATCGTCGAAATGGTCGAGCATCGCCTCGGGCGCGAGACGCTCGATGCCACGCCCCTCGGGCCCGAAGGTCACCAGAACGCAGGGCACACCGACGGCACGAGCGGTCTCGCGATCGGTATTGGTGTCGCCCACCAGCAGAGAGGTCTCGACCTTACCACCCGCACCCTCGACGGCGGCGAGATATGGGTCGGGTGAAGGTTTGCGCAGCGGCAGCGTATCGGCACCGATCAGCGCATCGAAGAGACCGGTGACGCCGAGCCGCTCGAGCAGCACACGTGCGAGACCTTCGGGCTTGTTGGTGCAGACAGCCGTGGCAAAACCCTGATCACGCAGCGTTTTCACGGCCGCTTCAGCCCCGGGATAAAGCTGCGTATGCCGGTCGATATTCTCACCGTAATGCGCGAGTAGCGGGTAATAATCGGCCTCGACCAAGGCTGCGATCTCGCCCTCCGCCAAGCCCAGTCGGCCATAGCCCGCCTTGAGCATCGCGCGGCCACCGTGGAAGGCGATCAGCGCGTCGCCCGCGGGATCGAGAAGCGGCGCGTGGCCGCGCGCCGTGAAGCAGGCGTTGGCCGCCGCGATCAGATCGGCGGAGGTGTCGGCCAAAGTCCCGTCGAGGTCGAAAACCACCGTGCGCATTGCCCATTGCTCCTTCCGTAACACCGCGAAAGGAAGCGTGAAGACGCACCACTTGCGGCAAGCAAGCCAATGGTTAAAACGGGGCCGAGCAGAAGAAAAGGTATCTCATGGCGATTGCATTGATCACCCTCGCGGCGGGCCAGGGCACCCGAATGAACTCCGACCTGCCGAAGGTGCTGCATCAGGTGGGCCGCGCGCCGCTTGTGGCCCATGCGCTGGCCGCCGGACGGGCACTCGAACCCGAGACCGTGATCGTCGTCGCAGGTCACGGTGCCGAGAAGGTGAAGAAAGCCGTCGCAAAGATTGATCCCGAGGCACAGATCGTGCTGCAGGAAGAGCAGCTCGGCACCGGCCATGCGGTGGCGCAGGCCCTGCCTGCGCTCGACGGGTTCGACGGCCGCGTAATCGTGCTTTACGGCGACACGCCCTTCATCCGCCCCGAGACGCTGGAGCGGCTCGCGGCGTCCGAGGCCGCGGTGACCGTGCTGGGCTTCGAGGCCGCCGATCCGGGCCGCTACGGGCGCTTGGTGGCGCAAGGCGACACGCTGGACCGGATCGTGGAATTCAAGGATGCCACGGATGAAGAACGCGCCATAACCCTCTGCAACTCTGGCGTTATCGCCTGTGACGCGGTGCTTCTGACCGAGCTCGTTGCGGGGCTGTCGAACGAGAACGCTTCGGGGGAATACTACCTCACCGACATCGTCGAAGCCGCACGCAAGAAAGGTCTCTCGGCCAAGGTCGTGACCTGTGATGAAGCCGAGACGCTGGGCATCAACACCCGCGCCGAACTCGCCCGCGCCGAGGCCCTCTTCCAGGAACGGATGCGCGCCGAGGCGATGGAAAACGGCGTGACCATGGTGGAGCCCGCCAGCGTCTGGTTCGCGCTCGACACCTATATCAGCCGCGATGTCGTGCTGGGACCGAATGTCGTGTTCGGCCCCGATGTCACCATCGAATCCGGCGCGGTGATCGAGGCCTTCTGCCATCTCGAAGGCTGCCACATCTCGCGTGGCGCCACCGTCGGTCCCTTCGCCCGCCTGCGCCCCGGCGCGGAGCTCGCCGAGGACGTGCACATCGGGAACTTCGTCGAGGTGAAGAACGCGATCCTCGCCGAAGGTGTGAAAGTCGGCCATCTGACCTATCTGGGCGATGCCGATATCGGTGAACATACGAATATCGGCGCGGGCACGGTGACCTGCAATTACGACGGGGTGATGAAGCATCGCACGACTATCGGCGCGAACGCCTTCATCGGCTCCGACACGATGTTGGTGGCCCCGGTGACGGTGGGCGACGGCGCGCTGACGGGCTCGGGATCGGTAATCTCGAAGGACGTCCCGGCCGAGGCGATCGCGATCGAGCGCTCCGAGCAGGTGAACCGCCCGGGCCTCGCCACGAAACTCTTTGCGAAGCTGCGCGCGGAGAAAGCGCGGCGCATGAAGAAAGATTGATAAATGTGCGGAATTATTGGCGTTCTCGGGAAGCACGAGGTTTCCCCCTGGCTCGTTGAGAGCCTCAAGCGGTTGGAATATCGCGGCTATGACAGTGCCGGGATCGCGACGGTGAACGAGGGCAAGCTGGACCGCCGCCGGGCGGTAGGCAAGCTGTGGAACCTGTCCGATCTGCTGGTGCATGAGCCGCTTCCGGGCAAGTCGGGCATCGGCCATACCCGCTGGGCGACCCATGGCGCTGCAACCCAGGGCAATGCGCATCCGCATCGCTCGGGGCCCGTCGCGGTCGTGCATAACGGCATTATCGAGAATTTCCGCGAGTTGCGGGCCGAGCTGGCCGAGGCGGGGATCACCCCGGAAACGCAGACGGATACCGAAACCGTCGCGCTGCTGACGCGGATGTTTATGGATCGCGGCATGGACGCGCGCGAGGCGGCAGTCGCGACGCTTGGCAAGCTCGAAGGGGCGTTCGCCCTGCTGTGGCTGTTCGACGGCGAGGACGATCTGTTGATCGCGGCGCGCAAGGGCTCTCCGCTCGCGATCGGGCATGGCGACGGCGAGATGTTCGTGGGCTCGGACGCGATCGCGCTCGCGCCGATGACCGACCGGATCACCTATCTCGAAGAGGGCGATTACGCCTTCGTCACCCGCGCGGGTGCCGAGATTTTCGACGCCGAGGGCCGCCGCGCGAACCGCGACGAGAGCCGCATCGACCTAGGCCAGGCGCAGGTCGAGAAGGGTGGCTACAAGCATTTCATGGCGAAGGAAATCGCCGAGCAGCCCGTCGTGCTTGCTGACGCTTTGCGACATTATCTGCCCGAATCCGGGCTGAACCTGCCGGATGACTTGGACTTTTCCAACATCGACCGGATTGTCCTGATCGCCTGCGGCACGGCGCATTACGCCTGTGCGGTGGCGAAATACTGGTTCGAGGAATTCGCCCGTATCCCGGTCGAAATCGACGTGGCCTCGGAATTCCGCTACCGCGAACCGCCCTTGTCGAAGCGCAGCCTCGCCATCTTCGTCAGCCAGTCCGGGGAGACAGCCGATACGTTGGCCGCGCTGCGCTATTGCTCCGAGCGCGTCGCGAAGACCGTGGCCGTGGTGAACGTCCCCACTTCTTCCATCGCGCGCGAAGCCGACATCATGTTGCCGATCTTCGCCGGCGTCGAGGTCGGCGTGGCCTCGACCAAGGCCTTCACCGCGCAGCTTCTGGTTCTCGCAGTCATGGCGCTGAAGGCGGGTCGCGATCGCGGCGAAACGGACGCGGCGACGCTTGCCGCCCATGCCGAGACGCTACGCGCCCTGCCCGGCCTGCTCAATCAGGCGCTGGCGATTTCCGAGCCGATCTCGCATCTGGCCGAGCAACTTGCCGAGGCGCAGGACATTCTCTTCCTCGGACGCGGCGCAATGTATCCGCTGGCGCTGGAAGGCGCGCTGAAACTCAAGGAAATCAGCTACATCCATGCCGAAGGCTATGCCTCGGGCGAGCTGAAGCACGGGCCGATCGCGCTGATCGACCGCACCGTGCCGGTGATCGTGATGGCGCCACATGACAAGCTCTTCGACAAGACCGTGTCGAACATGCAGGAGGTGATGGCGCGCCACGGGATGGTGCTGTTGATCTCCGACAGCAAAGGCATCAGCGCGGCGCAGGACGGCACTTGGGGTACGCTGCAACTTCCTGATATCGCTGAACCTTTCGCGCCGATCCTTTACGCGGTCCCGGCGCAGCTGCTCGCCTATCACACGGCGGTCGCGAAGGGCACCGACGTCGATCAGCCGCGCAACCTCGCCAAGTCGGTGACGGTCGAATGAGCCGCAAGAGGGGCAAGAAGCGCGTCGCGCGGCCGAGCGCGGCGGATTACGCTCCGCTCGACCCGGCGGAGGACGCAAAGCTGCGCGCCGAGGCCGAGGCCTACGCGGCCTCAGATGCGGAATATGAGAGCTTCACTGAGGCAGAAGACGCCGACGAGCCGCTCGGCCCGCCGCCCACGCTGGAAGATGCGCTTTTCGCGCTGGAAAGCTGGGCGGATGCCGAGAAAGCCGCCGAAATGGCCGCCTATCACAAGGCGGAGCGGCGCTATTTGGGCGTGGCCGTGCCCGCGATCGAGGACATGGTCGCACTATGGCGTGGCCAGCTCGACGTGCCGGGGCGGGTCGAACTCGCCCGGGGACTTTGGGACAGCGACATTCACGAGGCGCGGATCGCGGCGGCCAAGCTGCTGACGCAAGCGCGGCTGCGCCCTGACGACGCCGCATGGGAGTTGATCGCAAGTTGGGTGCCGCAATTCGACGCTTGGGCGATTGCCGATCACGCGGCCAAGGCGGGCTCGAAACGGCTTCAGGCCGAGCCCGCGCGGCTTGACGAAGTGGCGGATTGGGTGCGCTCGGATCACATGTGGACGCGGCGCGCGGCCTTCGTCTTCACCCTGCCCTGGACCAAGCAACGCAATCCCAGGCCCGAGGACGAGGCGGTGCGCGACGAAGTTCTGGGCTGGGCCGCGCAACTGGCAGAGGATCGCGATTGGTTCATCCAGAAGGCCATCGCATGGTGGCTACGCGAGCTGAGCAAGAAAGACCCGGTGCGGGCACAGGCCTGGCTGGCCGAGCATGGCGAAAGGCTGAAGCCCTTCGCCCGCAAGGAAGCCAGTAAATACTTATGAAGTCAGGAACTTGTCGTAGTCGCTGACCAGCAGGTGGCGCGGCGCTTCGTCTTCCTCGATCTCGGAGAACCGCCCGATATCTTCGCGGAAGATATTGTCGGTGTTGTCGTCGTTGACGGTCGAGACCTCGCCGATCAGCACGTCGCCGCCCTCGCCCCAGAAAGCATGCCAGTCGCCGGGGCGCAGGGTCACGCTCTCGCCCGGACGCAGGATCAGAACTTCGCCGGGCTCGTAGCGGCGCGGGACACCGTCGCACATCACCTGCCCGCCCGCAGTGTCGTCAAATTTGCCATCTACATCAGAGCCGTAGAGCTCGATCGCGAGGTTCGCACCGCCGCGGTTGATGATGTCCTCGGCCTTGATGATATGGGTATGCATCGGGCTGATCTGGTCCTTGCGCGAGATCAACAGCTTTTCGGCGTACGCCATACCGTGGCCTGCCTGAAGATCGCGCAGATCGCCGTTGCGCAGGGTGAAGAGAAACAGACCCAGCTTGTCGAAATCGCCCTGCCCGTAATCGGTGATGTCCCAGCCCATCGCAGCTTCCACGATGCGCTGTGCCTGCGGCAGGCGCGCCTTGAACTCGGCCGGGCTCCACCACGCGAAGGGCGGCAGGCGGAAGCCGAATTCCTGGATCATATCCTCGGCCGCGGCCATGATTTCGTTCACGCGCGAGCGTTTCATCTGTCTCTCCGTTTTGTCTTCGCGGCTCAGGCGACGCAGGCGGCGGGCCGTTCGCCGCGCGCCCAAGCGCGCACCGCATCGCCGAATGCCTCGAACAGAGGCCGCGAGACCGGATCTTCCGCCGCACGCCATTCGGGATGCCATTGCACCGATAGGGTAAACCCGGGGGCGTCCTTAACATAGATCGCTTCGGGAGTACCATCGGGGGCGCGCCCCTCGATCACGATCCGCGTACCAGCGGTGCAAACGCCCTGCCCGTGCAGCGTGTTGGTCTCGACCTCATCCGCGCCGAAGAGACGCGCAAACCTGCCGCCGGGTGTAAGCGTGACCATGTGACGGTTCGAGAACCCTTCCTCGAGCGTCCCCTCAGGGGGCATCCGGTGGTTCAATCGCCCCGGAAGCTCGCGGATCTCGGGGTGCAGCGTGCCCCCCATCGCGACGTTTACCTCCTGAAACCCCCGACAGATGCCAAGGAAGGGCTGCCCGTTTTCAACGCAGGCCCGCACCAGCGGCAGGGTGATCGCGTCGCGGGCGCGGTCGAAGGTGCCGTGCTTTTCCGTCGGCTCTTCGCCATATTCATGCGGATGGACGTTCGGCCGCCCGCCGGTCAGCAGGAAGCCGTCGCAGACCTCCATCAACTCCTGAACGGACACATATTCGGGATCGGCGGGGATCAGCAGCGGGATGCAATCGGAGACCTTGCTCACCGCTTCCGAGTTGAGCTGCCCGCCTTCATGGACGGGGTAGCGGTCACCTACGAGGCCTCTATTGCCGATGATGCCGACGACGGGTCTGGTCATTGAATTCTCCTTTGTCCCGAAGCTAAGGCGGCGTTCGGGCGGAGAAAAGGCGCAAAATGCGCACGAAGCCGTGCATCTGACGCACAGCCCAAGCTTGCAGCGATCTCGCGCGGATTTGCCCGTTCACGCGGCCAGATCATGGCGCAGGATCGCGGCCTCGGAGGGCTTGAGCGCGCGACGGGCGAAGGCGCCGTAGCTAAGCGGGTTTTCCTCGACCTCGGGCAGCAGTGCCTCGAGCCCTGCGCGCTGGTCGCGAGCGATCATCTCGAGCCGGGTCGAGGCGGGGTGGAAACTCTCCGTCTCGAGCCCGTTCGCGGTCAGCACCTGATGGCGCTCGAACATCAGGTGGATGTACCTCAGGCCTTTTACCATGCCCTCGAAGCGGATCTCGTGGCCATTCACCAGATCGCATGCGCGCACCAGAACCTCGTCCTCGGCGAACAGCGCCTGTGCGGCGCGGCCCCGCACCAGCATCCGGTGCTGCGGCGACACGATCAGATCGCGGTCGGGCCGCGCGATGCCGAACGCTCCGGCCGAGATGCGCACCGGGCGCAGATGCGGCATCGCATGGAGCCGCGCGCCGGAGATGTCGCGCTTCCCGATCCAGCAGATCGGCTGCGCCCCGTCATCGCGGGTCATCACGCGGTCGCCCTCGCGCAAAGCTTCGACCGGGCGGCGGCCCCGGTCGGTTTCGATCAGCGTGCCGGGCGTGAAACAGATGACGCCCGCGGGTCCCTGCCGCGCCGCTTTCGGTCGCAGATCGAGGGCGCGATCAACCACCCACAGATCGCTGTCCACCGGCGGCATCCGACCTGCGAACATCAAGATGCGGGTGCCGCTTTCGGGCAGTTCGATCAGGGTGACGACATAGGCGTGATAGCCATCAGTCACGGTAAAGCTTTGATTGGACGTCTCGATCTCGTCGGGCTCGTCGAGCGTGCGGGGACTTCCCACCGCCTCGCCCAAAAGGCGGCGCACCGCGCGGGCGGCTTTCGTGCGCCGCTCCGCCTCGCCGCGCGCATTATGCAGGATGAGCCGATCGTTTGGCCCGTCGACGCAGATCGCCTGCCCCGTCCAGCGCCAGCACGCGCCAACGGTCACGACATCCAGCGGCGGCACCGGCGTGCCGTCGACCTCTGTCTGCGCCCATGAAATGACGAAGGTGCCCTGATAGCCCGCCTTCATTGCTCTGATCCTGCCCGTATTTTTGCGAGGACTTATGTCTGCCCCCTGCTTATTGACTGTAACGGTATCATGATGAATTTCCGATGTGAATCCCCATCTTGACGCTTGGGGCAAGCCGCATTCACCGAAACTTGCGCGCGCCCGAGCTTGCCCCGCGCCCGCGCAACTGCATCTTCCGTCGGGAAGAGCAGCCTGAGGAGACTCACGATGAAAGCTATTGCCCTGATCGCAGCCCTCGCCTGCGCCGCGATACCGTCGCTGGCCGCCGCGCAGCAGCAGCCGCTCAATGCGATTGAGATTCAGCGCGTTCACGCTCTGGTCGGAAATGTCGACCTGTCCAACCTCACCGACCGCCAGATCGTGCAGATCAAGGACGCGCTGGTTCAGAATGTCGATCGCACCGCGAAAGAGACGCTGATCCGCATGGCGCTGGAGAAGAAATGAGGAACCTGCTTATGACCATTCGACTTACCGCTTCCGCGCTTGGTTGCAGCCTGGCAGTCGCTCTTGGCCTCGGCACCGGCATTGCGCAAGCGGGCGCCGCGTCGCAACCGCCCGGCGGCCTCGGTCCGCAAGCTCCCAAGCCGCAGAGCTCGAGCGGCCCCGACCCGGCCTATTTCATGCCCGCCAATCCGCATCTCAGCATGCTCGATCAGACGCGCGCCGCGAAATTCGCAAAAGGCAAGTCGCTCGAAGATATCGGCTTCACGCAAGTCGCGGCGATCGAGAACGCATTGCTGCATCCCTCGCTCGCGCAGAACCGCGAGGCGCTCATTACCAAGAGCCTCGATACCGGTCAGTGAGCAATACGGGAATTCGGGCTCTTTCCGCTCAGGCTGGGCACCGCCCGGCCTGAACGCGTTTTCGGGGAGGAGGATCGAAAATCCGCGTCGGCCGGGCGGCCCTTCACACGGCGCAAGATGCGCGGGTTGCCCAAGAGGGTCAGCCAAGCCCGACCCTTGCTTTCAGATTTCGCCTAGTTTCCGTTTTCGTCAAGCGGCACCCGCGTAGCGCGGTGCCCTGCTACCCCGGCCGTTTCGAACTGCGCAGAACGGGGCGAAATTCCCTGCATCCGCACAAAAAATAAGCGCCCGACACACCAATCGGCGTGTCGGGCGCTATACTTTGTCAGGTTCCGCGGGCGATCACGCCCATTCGCCCTTGCGGAAGACCGGGACGCGGGTGCCGTCGGGCTTGATGCCGTCGATATCGGTCTCGGGACCGCCGATCATCCAGTCGACATGGATCATCGAGCTGTTGCCGCCTTTCGCCGCGACCTCATCCTCGCTCAGTTCACCGCCGTTGATGAAACATTTCGAATAGCACTGCCCCATCGCGATATGGCAGGCCGCGTTCTCGTCATAGAGCGTGTTGAAGAACAACAGCCCCGAGGCCGAGATCGGCGAGCCGTTCGGCACCAGCGCGACCTCGCCCAGACGGCGCGCGCCCTCGTCGGTGTCGATCAGCTTTTGCAGCACCGCCTCGCCGCGGCTGGCCTTCGCCTCGACCACTTTGCCGCCCTCGAAACGCATCTCGATATTCTCGATCAGGCTGCCTTGATGCGACAGCGGTTTGGTCGCGCGAACGATCCCGTCGACGCGCTCGGCATGGGGCGTGGTGAAGACCTCTTCGGTCGGGATGTTCGGGTTGCAGACGACACCGTTATTGGCCTCCGACGCACCACCGCTCCATTCGTGATCGTCCGCGAGACCCACGGTCAGATCGGTGCCACCACCGGTGAAATGAAGCGCCGAGAAGCGCTGCTCGTTGAGCCAGTCGCGGCGCTTGCGCAGGGCGGCGTTATGCGCCTCCCAAGCGGCGACGGGATCGGGCTGGTCGGCGCGCGAGGCCGCGAAGATCGCGTCGGCCAGTTTGCCCACGGCCTCCTCTTCGGGCAGGTCGGGGAAGACGCGCTTGGCCCAGGCCACGGTCGGGTAGCTCACGATCGACCAGTTGATCTCGAAATTCGAGATTTTCTCCAGCGCCGGCTTGTAGGCGATGGAGTTGGCCTTGCCCGCGCGCGAGACTTTTTCCGGGTCCTGTTCCGACAGCAGCATTGGGTCTTCGCCAACGATCGCCATGCGGGCCGCGCCGCCTTCGTAGGCTTTCGCCATGCCCTGATAGAGCCAGTCGGGCGCACGGTCGAAGCTGGCATCCTTGGCGTTCTCGAACCGGGCCAAGGTGATCTTGCCATCGCTGAGGATCGGGGTGAACGTGCCAGCGCCCGCGCGATAGGCTTCGGCGGCGATCCGGCGCACCAGCGGCAGCGCCTCGACGGGCGCGGTCAACACCAGATCCTGACCGTCTTGCAGGTTCAGCCCCACCTGCACGGCAACCTCGGCCAGCCGGTCGAGAAGTTGCGGATCGATTGCGTCGCTTGCCATGAGAGCCTCCTGAATTGCGTTGAGCCGCAAGATAGATGGCTGGGCGGCAGGCTCAACCCCGGCGATGGGCGAACCCGAGGTCAGAGACCGAACCACGGGGCGGCATGGGACACGATCTCGTCAAGTTCACGGTAGCGCGCGGTAAAGCCCAGAGCGTCGCGCGCCCGCGACGGATCGGCCACCAGTTCCGCCGGATCGCCGGGGCGGCGCAGCGCGTCCTCGAAGGGCACCTTGCGCCCCGTCACCCGCTCGACCGAGGCGATCACCTCGCGGATCGACGCGCCCCGTCCGGTCCCTAGGTTCAGTTTCAAGCTATCTCCGCCGCCCTCCAGGTGATCGAGCGCCAGAAGATGCGCGCGGGCCAGATCGTCGACATGGATATAGTCGCGGATGCAGGTGCCGTCGGGCGTCGGATAATCCGTGCCGAAGACCTTCACCGCCGGGCCCTGCCCCGAGGCCGCACGCAGCACCAGCGGGATCAGATGGGTTTCCGGGTCGTGGCGCTCGCCGATCTCGCCGCTCGGATCGGCGCCGCTCGCGTTGAAGTAGCGCAGGGCCGCGAAACGCAGATCGGTCGCGGCGGTGGCATCTTCCAGCATCCATTCGCAGATCAGCTTGCTGCGGCCATAGGGGTTGATCGGATGCTGCGGCGTGTCCTCGGAGATCGGCAGCGTCTCGGGCGTGCCATAGGTGGCGCAGCTCGACGAGAAGACGATCTTGTCGAGCCCCACCGCCTGCATCGCGCCCAGAAGGGCGGTCATCCCGCCCAGATTGACGTCGTAATAGCGGGTGGGCTCGGCCACGCTCTCACCGACATAGGCCAGCGCCGCGAAATGGATCACGGCGTCGATCCGGTGGTCCTCGAGCGTCGCCTCGACCAGTTTTCGGTCGCGCAGATCGCCTTCGACGAGCGGCCCCCAGCGCACCGCATCGGCATGGCCGCGCGACAGATCGTCAAAGACCACAGGGGTGTGCCCCGCCTCGGCGAGCGCCTTGCAGCAATGCGACCCGATGAAGCCCGCGCCCCCGGTGACCAGAACCTTCGACGTCACTTAGGCGCCCGACCCGTCGCGCAGCATCGCCCCCACGATCTCGGGCGCGAGAACGCCGTCACGGCAGGCCATATCGCCCGGCATCTTGCCGCAGGCGCGCTCCATCGCGCGCAGCGTTCCGCGCCCGGCGAAGCCGTCGAGCGGGCCACGGTACAGCCCCTGCTTGGCGAGATGTTTCTGGATCAGATAGACCGCGAGCCTCGGATTGGCCTTGAAAAGGTCGCGTGCCTCTGCGGCGGACATCTTGGCCATGGCCGGCGCGATCTCTCCGGCGAGCGGCGCGAAATCTGCGTCGTGCCGATGCATCGCTGCGCGGATGGTCATCTCGTAATTCGCCCGCTCTTCCGGCGTGAACAGATCGGCATGCGCTTCTAGGAACGTCGACGCCCCCTTGGGATCGCGCCGCACGTTGTAGGCGTTGCCATCGCGCAAGAGACCGACGAGATAGCGCGCCGCCGTGCGGTTGCCTGCTTCGGCGGCCTCACGCAGTTGCGCCACCGCCATCTTGCCATCACCGCGCATCGAGATGCCCCAGATGCGGCGTGTGGCGTCGAGCACTTCGATCCGCTCGTTTCCGGCCGCACGGGCGGCCTTGGCGTAGCCGTCGAACTTGGCCCGCGAGACCTTGCCGCTGCCGAGATAGCCATACATCGCGCCCTCGGCCAGCGTCGCATAAGCGCTGCCGATGCCCGCGGCCCCTGCGCGCTGCAACATCGTCTCAGCCGCGGCCGGATCGCGCTGCGACCACATCATCTCCTCGCCAAATTTCCACAAGCCGGTCGCGTCGCCCGCCTCCGCCGCAGTCTCGAACAGGTCTCGCGCCTTTTCGCGGTTACGGGGCACGCCGATGCCATAGAGATAGGCTTCGCCCAGCTTGATCGCCGCATCCCGGCTTCCCGATTTCACCTGCGCCTCGAGAAGGGCCCGGCCACGGTCGGTGTCGCGCGGCAGCACCCAGCCGCCCAGCAATTGCTCGCCCAGCACGCGCGCGGCGCCAGCATCGCCGGCATCCGCGGCTTGCGACAGGAGCTCCATCGCGCGGGCGCGATCCGTAGGGACCGGACCACCCCAGAGGAGCAACTCTCCGGCCATCCGCGCGGCCTGGGCATTACCCTCCGACGCCGCGCGTTCCAGCATCGCGAGCCCCGTCTCGGGATCGGCGGGAACCTTCGGTGTCCCCCAGATCAAATCATGAGCACGCGCCGTCGTGTCGGGCTGCGTCTCCTCTGCCTGCACCGCGCCACCTGCGACGCAGAGCACGAGGGCGAAAGCCCCCAACGTGTCGGTCCAAATCTTGCGTGACATAGGTCCTCCCTTGGCGGGGCCTACCCGCCGACCAGATAAGGCAAAGCCAGACCGGCAAGCGCGATCGAGACGCCCATCGGGAGCTTTCCCCGTGCGTAACAGCTCTTCCAACCCAAGCGAGGCCCGAGGCGCGCCGCCACTGGCGCGCTTTGCAGCCCCATCGTCAGCGCCGAGCCTGCGAAAAGCGCGACGGAAAAGGCGATCAGAAACTCCCCCATCGCCGCAGAGGGCACGAACAGCATCAGGGCCGCGAGGAATTTCACGTCCCCGCCTCCGAAGGCGCGCAGCACGAAGAAGACGTAGCCAACCGCGAAAGTGATCGCTGCCGCGGCCAGCCGCAGGCTCAGCTCGTGCAGAGCCAGGAACGGCGCGCAGAGCGCAAAGAAGCCCAGCGTAATCAGCACGATCCTGTTCGGGATGCGCATCTCGCGCAGATCGCTGAGCGCGACCCAGATCAACACCGGGGCTAGCGCCGCCAGCGGCAGGAGTTGCGCAGTCATGCCACCCGTCCGGATTTCGCGCCGCCCAGCTCGAACGGCAGTCCGGAGACAAGCTGGAAGGTCAATTCCGCCAGGTTGCGCGCGCCGGTCTTGGAATAGAGATTGCTTAGATGGGTGCGCAGGGTGGATTCCTTGATCCCCAGCTCCGCAAGCATCTGATCGGGCGACTGGCCATGGCGCAGCAGCAGGCAGACGCGATATTCCGACCGGCTAAGGCGCGCCGGGTTATCCGCGCTCAGGATCGGCGAGCCGATGAGCGGCGCGGCCTGCTTGGCGGCCGATTTCAGCAAGCTCTCGGTGAACATGCCTCGCGCGCGGTTGTGCCAGGTGCGGCTAAGCGTATCGCCGAGCGTCGTCAGCACAGCCTGCTGATACTGGCGCAACTTCTCGGTGAAATGCAGCTCCAGCGTATCGACCCAGCGATCGCTGATCTCGAGCGGGATGACCACCATCTCGATCAGGTTGCGACGGGCGAGCGCCGAGGCGACCGCAGGCGGCACGTCCTCGTCCTGCATCGAGCGATACCAGGTCGAGCCCTTCTTCGCCTTGTCCAGGTAATCGCCCAGCAGATCGCCCGCGAAGCTTTGCTCCAAGGGGATCCGGCAACCCGATCTCGCCCTGTCGTGAACCAGCGCCCGCGCCGGTGCGCCCGCATCTCGCGGATAGCGCGCCAATATGATGGCCTCGGCCCCGATACTGTCGGTCAGATATCTCAATGCCATGCGGAGCGGGTTCGTCCCGTGCAGACACTCACACCACTGTGCAACGGCCCCAATCATGCCCGCTTCGATAGCGCGCTCCTGCCCGGGCGGTGCCCCGGCTGTTCCATAGTCTCGCATGGTCCCCACCATCCCCAGAAACTATTATATGTGGCCCCTTTTCTTAGCGTGACAGCGCGTGGGCCATCTCTAAGCGTAACTCCTAAATGGTTTAATTCCTAAGCTAGCCATTTGGACTATATCCACAGAACCCAGGAATGTATCCACAGGCAACCGATACACCCAAAGGTTGCAATTTCGGCATTTAGGTCGAAATTTCGTCCGTAAAAATTGCCCGTAAACAATGCCTTGGGAAAAGCGCCGATTTGGAAACGATTCGATTTACTGGGCGTAGTTCATAAAATATCGAATCACCACGGGGCCGACCGCGATCAGGATCAGCGCCGGCAGCATCAGCGAAGCGAGAACCCCGGACATCTGCACCGGCAGGCGATTGGCCTTTTCCTGCGCGCGCATCTCGCGGATGCCACGCAGATCGGCGGCATAGGTTGTCAGGGCCTGTGCCATGGACGCCCCGAAGCGCAGCGACTGGCTCGCGACATTGGCGAAAGCGCGCACGGTCTCGACCCCGGTGCGGTCGGCCATGTCCCGCAGGGCCGCCTCGCGCTCGCGACCGGCCTGGACCTGTCGCTGCACCGAGAGGAACTCGAAGGAGATCTCCGGCGAGGTCTCGGCCAGTTCGTTGCCGACGCGAGTCATCGCCGCATCGAACCCCATGCCGCTCTCGATGGCGACTTGCATCAGGTCGAGCGCGTTCGGAAAGCTTTCCTCGATGCGCAACCGCCGCTCACGCATCCGGCCGTTGAGCCACATCAGCGGCAGCAGGTAACCGCTAGCGACAAGGCCGGTGAGTATCTGGTAGGTCGCGATACCGCTCAGGCTGCCGAGGCGGGCATCCAGCCCCAGCGGCAGCGCGATGTCGGGGCTACGCGCGGCGATCAGGAGCCCCATGAAAATCCCCGGCAGACCGATCCCCAGCGCGATCCGGATCAGAGTGAAGCGGCGCAAGGCGCTCGCCCCGGACAGCCCGGCCTGCGCGAGTTTGCGTTCGAGCTTGGAGCGGGTCTGGCGATCTGCGGGCACGAAGGCCTTCAGGATCTGACCCGGACGGGCCTCCGGCGCCTTGAGATAGCCATGCTCGGCACGTCCCCCCGTTTTCGGCCCGCCAATGGCCGCAATGCGCTCGGCGGCGCGGTCGCGCTGGAAGGCGGCCTGAAGCCCGACGATCAGCAGCAGCAGGCCGAAGCCGATCCCGGCGGCCAGAAGCGTTTCGGGCGCGATGCCCATCCGAAGCGCAAAATCCTCGATCCGTGTCATCAACATGGTCTCTCTCCCCGGCTCAGATCCGGAACTGCACCAAGCGGCGCAGCACCACGGCATTCAGGACAATCAGCGTGATGACGATGATCGCCATCGTGCGGAACATCGGCTGATCGGCGACCTCGCCATAGTAATTGGGCGAAATCAGCGAGGTGAAGCCGAACATGATGAAGGGCAGAGCGGTCAGGAACCACGCCGAGGCGCGCCCCTCCGCCGAGATCGCGCGGATCTTGCGCCGCATCGAGATCCGGCCCCGCGTCGTCGCCGCCAGCACTTCGAGGACGCGGGCGAGATCGCCGCCCGTGCCATGCTGGATGCCGATGCTGGCCGCGAGATAATCGGCGTCTTCCAGCCCCACCCTCTCGGCGAATTCCAGCACCGCGTCAGGAAGATCTTCACCGTAGGTGACCTGATCGAAGATGATGCCGAACTCGGTGCCGATCGGGTCCGGCATTTCCTCGGCCACGGCGCCGATCGACATGTTCAGCGGATGGCCGATCTTCAGACCGCGCGCCAGCATGTCGAGCGCGTCGGGAAGTTGGCCGGTCAGCACCTTCATCCGCTGCGTCGCCCGCGAGCGCAGGACCAGAAAAGGCAGAACCAGCCCGATGACCAGTGCCGCCGGGGCCGCCCGCAACGGGCCGAGCGGCGCAAGCGCGAGTACGAAACTCCCGATCGTAAGCGCGGCGCAGAGCAGCAGGAATTTGTCCGGCCCGATCCGGAAGCCCGCACGATGCAGCAGGCGCGGCAGGTCGAAGCTCTTGGGGAGCCGCGCGATCCATCCTTTGCGCGGATCGGGCTTGAGCAGCGCAAGCACCTCCTCGGTGTCGCGGCCCTTCGCGATCATCTTCATCCGGCGGCTCTTGGCCTCGCCGCTGGTCTCCGTCCGGTTGAGCAGATGCAGCCCCCCGGTCAGCGCCAGCAGCACGCCAAGCGCGATGCCGCTATAGGCGACATAGGCGGCAAGGTCTTTTTCGATTATCTCCCACATGGCTCAGTGCCCCCGCATCTTGAAATCAGTCGGATCGACCGCGACGCCCGCTGCGATCAGGTCTTCGAGGCAGCGCGGGCGCAGGCCGGTGGCGGTGAACTCGCCCTCGATCGCGCCATCTGCGGTGGTGCCGGTCTTCCGGAACGTGAAGATGTCCTGCATCATCACGATATTGCCCTCCTGCCCGGTGATTTCCGAGATTGACAGCACCCGGCGGCGGCCGTCGGAGAGGCGCGCAATCTGCACCACGATGTCGAGTCCGGAGGCGATCTGCGAACGGATCGCGGTCAGCGGCATGTCGAGGCCGATCATGGTCACCATCTGCTCGATCCGCCCCAGGGCATCACGGGCGGAATTGGCGTGGACGGTGGTCATCGAGCCGTCATGGCCGGTGTTCATCGCCTGCAACATGTCGAAGGCTTCCGAGCCGCGCACCTCGCCCACGATGATCCGGTCGGGCCGCATCCGGAGCGCGTTCTTCACCAGATCGCGCTGGAGCACCGCGCCCTGCCCGTTCGGATTTGGCGCCCGGGTTTCCAGCCGCACGACGTGCTCCTGCTGCAGCTGCAGTTCCGCTGCATCCTCGATCGTCACGATCCGCGTGCGCGGGTCGATGGCGGCAGAGATCGCGTTCAGCAGCGTCGTCTTGCCCGAGCCGGTGCCGCCGGAGATCAGGATGTTCTTGCGGGCATGGACCAGCCCCTGCAGGAACCGCGCCGCCGCCCCGGTCATCATCCCGGTCTCGACGAGCCGTTCCAGCGTATAGGGCTGGCGCGAGAACTTGCGGATCGAGAGGCTCGGCCCGTCGATCGCGCAAGGCCGGATGATCGCGTTCACGCGGCTGCCGTCATCGAGCCGCGCATCGACCCAAGGGTTGCTCTCGTCGATCCGGCGGCCCACCCGCGAGACGATCTTGTCGATGATCCGGAGCAGATGACGCTCGTCGCGAAAGCGCACCGCGGTGCGCTCCAGCACGCCGTGACGTTCGACGAAGACGCGGTTGCAGCCGTTGACGAGAATATCGTTGATCGAGGGATCGGCCAGCAACGGCTCGAGCGGGCCAAGGCCCAGCACCTCGTTGAGAAGCTCGTCGACCAGCGTCTTGAACTCCTCCGCGCGCAGCGGGGTTTTCGCGTCGCGCAGTTCTTCGCTGACCAGTGCGGCCACTTCGCGGCGGAGTTCCTCAGGCACGACCTTGTCGAGCATCGACAGGTTTAGCCGATCAAGAAGCGCATCGTGCAACCGGCTTTTCAACTCCAGCGCGCGGCGCTGGCTTTCTTCGTCGATCGATGGCGCCGCCGGTTTCGGCGGGTTCTTTTGCGCGACCATCTCGCGCGCCTCTTTCGGCGGACTTCCCGCGAAGGGTTTGCCGAGCGGGATCACCTTTTCGGTCTCGGTACGTTTGGACCCGCGATCCGTGAAATTGCGAAACATCTCGTGTTCCCCCTCAGTTCGACCGGGCCGCGCTCTGTGCGAGCCGCCCTTTCGCAAGACCGGCGATCGCTTTCGACAAGGCGGAGCGCCGTCCGATCCGCGCCAGCGGCACTCCGCGATCGGCGGCCTCCCGTGCGGCGCGCGGGTCGTCGGGAAGCCAGTGGCTGAGGTCGCGATCGAGCGCCTTCGCCGCTTCCTGCTGCAGCCGTGAGCGCATCAGCGGACGGCTTTGATGGTTCACGACCACCTCGATCTCCAGCGCGAGGTTTTCCTCGCGATAGGCGTCGATCAGGCGGCGTGCCTGCTGCAGCGACGGCACCGCGAGATCGGTCACCAGATACAGCAAGGAGGCGCGCGCCAGCACCGGCGAGACCCAGTCGATCAGCGCATGCGGCAGATCGACGATGACGTAATCGCAGCGCGCCTGCATCAGCGTGATCAGCTCGGTCACCTGATCGGCCCCGAGCGCGCCGAGCGGCGCGAAGGCGGCAGGAGCGCAGAGCACTTCCAGCCCGTCTTTCGAATATTGCAGCGACTGGTCGAGGAAGGTCTCATCGGGCATCGCGCCGCTACGCGCCATGTCGTAGAGCGCCGGGCTCGGCTCGAGGTCCAGGAACCCCGCGACCATGCCGAATTGCAGGTCGAGGTCAATCAAGCCGACGCGGCGCGGCGCCTGCCCTTTCTTGGCGCCCTGAGCCGAGAGCTGATGCGCGAGGTTCACCGCCAGCATCGTCGCCCCGATGCCACCACGGCTGCGCGCAACCGCGATCACCTGGCCTTCATCGTCGGGCGCCTCCGTCTGCGCCATACGCCCGGTCTCGGCAGAAAAGCTCAGCCGGCGCTTGGCGGGTGCGGCAAGGTCGCGAGCGCTCGGCTCGGGCACCAGGACCATCGGATTGGTTCTACGAGTCATTTCATCTCTCCCCTTGCTTTAGCTGCCCGCGCCCTGCGCGAGATCCTCGCCCGGCATCGACGTACTCATGCTCGGGAAGGCGATATCTGCATCAAGATTTTCATCGGCGGTGCCCGTCACGAGCCCCACCAGCGCGCCCAGCGGCGTCGCGAATACGAAGTTCACATTCTGCAATTCGACCGTGACCATCGGCACATAGGGCCCGCCGAGGAACCCGAGTTCGGGATCGTAGGAATAGCTGAAGGACAGGTTCGCCGCGCTCGAGCCATTGGGCAGCGCCGGGGCCACGATCGGCCAGATCTCGGCCACGGTCGGATTCGTCATCGCGCCCGAGCAGCTTACCGTCGCAGGTGCGGAGCAGACCCAGCTCTCGGCGCTGCAATTGGTGCCGAATTGCGGCTCCGCCTGGTCCTTCGGCGTCACGCCGCGCGTATTTGTCTCGGGCACACCGGCGCAGGCCGGCGGGCGCACCGCGGCGAGCCGCGCCGCAACCTGCAGCCCGCGCTGCATGTTCACGTAGTGATAGGCCAGACGACCGAAATCCAGCAGCCCGAAGAACACCAGCAGGTAGAGGCCGAAGACCAGCGTGAACTCGACAAGGGTCGCGCCCTCTTCGTCACGCAGGAAGCGGCGGAAGCCATGTGCCCGATATGCGAAACGCGCGCTCATGAGCCGAAGACCCGGTTCTGGTCGGCGACGACCGTGGTCACGGTGCCGAGCGTGGAGGGCGTCACGAGGGTGAAGAGACCGGCAAAGGGGAAAGTGATCGTGACATTCGCCGCAACTTCGACGATTGGCGCATCGCCGAAACGATAGCTTCCTGCGATGCAGTCGAGGCTCGGTTCGACGCTGGTGACTGTCACGCCGCCGCCCAGAACGCTGCCGCCGGTGATCGCGTTGCCGACGATATTCGCGAGCGTCGCCGCCTGACCGTCGACGCTGCCACCGGTTTCGCAGATGCTGCGCGGAGTGATGCGGGCGAGGTAGCGGCTCGCATCGCGCACGCCGCCGATCACCGTCTGGTAGGCGAGGAACATCCGCCCGCTCTCTATGATCGCGGCAAACAGGATCAGCATCAGCGGCAGCACCAGCGCAAATTCCACCAGCTGCGCACCCTCATCATCGCGCCAGATCCGGCGCGGGCTGCGGAGGCGATATGCACGAAACCACCGCATCGCGCTCACCGGTAAAGCTGGACGACGTCGCGGACCATGCCGCCCGTGCCCAGTTCCTCTTGATCGCCATTGCTGGCAGAGCCGATAACCTCGCCCCAGATATCCATCGTCGGCGGGCTCGATCCGTCCTCGCCCACCGGCTCGGTCAGGAAGACCTTGACGAATTCCTTGACCGGCACGTTCGAGGCCGCACCCTTGATCACGGTGCCCGTCTCGGCGCTGCAATCGATCCCCGCGACGATCAGCACGCGGCGGTCGGCGTTAGGGGCGGCCGCCGGCGCGCAGCTCGGCAGGCCCGTCTCGGCCCGGTTCGACAGTATATCGCCGCCATTCGCCGCCGCGATCTCGGCAAGGTAGAGATCGTAACGGGTCACAGCGTCGGCAAAGGGATCCGTCGCACCCTCTGCCGTGATGTCGATGCCGTAATTCTTCTGCATGTAGGTGATGCGACCCTGCGACCAGTCGCCATCGCCGAAGCGCCCGCATGGCTCAGCTGCGCCAGGCATGAAGCAATCGTCACGCGGCAGACCGACCGTATCGGGCGAGACCTCCTCGTTCTCCTTGATGCAGGCGTTCTTGCTGGTGTTTTCCTTCCCGCTCGGGTTGGCGGCGACGATCCCCTTGATGACATTGGGTGCGGGCGCGTAATTGGGATCCTTGCTGAGGCCGTTCATAATCGACTGGTATATGTCGAAGCGCACATTGAAGATCGCCGCGTTGCGCCCTTCCTTCTGGCCCGGCTCGAGGTCGACGCCGCGCTGGTTGAAGCATTGGGTGATCTTGCTGACCGCACCGAGCAGGCAGGCGTCGAGCTGGGCTCCGGATTTATTCGCGCAGGGCCCGTCCTCGTCGACCTTGGCGCGTTTCGGATCGAGAAACCCGAAATCACCGGGCCCCCAGGCTGCATCGCCGCCCCCGCCAGAGCGCAGCAGGATCATCTGTCCGATGTCTTTCTCCGCGTCGAAGCCCGGCGGGACGCAGAACATCAATGGTGTGACGTCGCATGCCAGGATTTCGAGCCCCGCCACCGCCTGCGCGGAGGCCGAGCCGTCGAAAGCGTCATAGCCGCCCATCGTCGTGAAGGCAGCGGCGAAGACGCCCTGAACTTCGCGTTCGTTGACGTCAACTCGGACGAAGGCGGCTTTTGTCGGATCGGTGGTGACCGCGTCTGTCGCGTCATTGTCGTTTGCCGGGAGCGCGCTGAGATAGGTCAGGGTCACGTCATTCGCGGCCCCAAGCACCCGCGAGCCAGTCGCGAAGCTCTGGCTGTCGACGATGAGTTGGGCCGCGGCATCGGCCCGCGTGATCGCGTCATTGTTGCCGTCAAGTTCGCCTGCCGCCGCCAAGGCCACCGAGTCCGCGAAGGATTGCAGCTCCGAGCGGGTGCTGCCGAGCCGCCCCAGGTCGAAGGACAGCGCGACGAGCCCCAGCAGCACAACGAGGCTCATCCCGAAGAAGACGAGGATCGTCCCGTCTTCCTCTCTGGCGAAACGCCGGATGCTGTTCTGGATGCGCCCCATCGCCCCCGAGCCTCACTTGATCGCGGTTTCGGTGACTTCGGTGCCGCGCCGGACGATCACGGTGCGGATCGGCGTCGGTTCGAGCTTGTTCTTCGGGCGCTCGCTGAGAATGTCCGCGAGACCGATCGAGGGCAGCGGATCGCTCTCGGCGTCGTCCAGCGTGCGCAGCGTCAGGCTCAGCGTGCCCGCCTTCTGCGCGAGTGCGAGGCGCTGGCCCTGTTCGGGCGAAACCTCGACCGTGACTGTACGCGCCACGCCGGGGGTCTTCACCTTCTCATCGGCTTCCTGATCGACCCCGATGACGCGGACGTCCTGAAGGATCGTCACGGTCTTGAGCGTCTCATTGCTGCCGCGCGTCATCATCACATCGACGCGGTCGCCCGGTGTCACGAAACCACCCACCCCACTCGAGGCGTTGACCTCGATCGCCATGGCGCGGCTGTTCGGGCCAAGGGTCTGGACGATTGTAACCTTTTCGCCGTAATTCGAGACCTTGGAGGCGAGGATCAATTCGCCCTGCGCGATCTCGGCGCGGGCCCGGCGCGGCTCTCCGCCCGATTTCGGCAGGAGGGCTGCGTAATCCGTGAAGACCCCCGGCGGCAGCGCGTCTTTCGGCCAGGAGATCGAGGTCAGCTTCTGCGCCTCGATGGTCTGACCGAAGGGAATGTTCTGTGCGGCGGCGAGCACCTCGACGAGCCCTTCGCGCTCGGCGGCGACTTCGCGTTTGTATTTCGCCTCGAAGAAATCGCGCGCCAGGTAAGCCGAGCCACCTGCCACGGCGAGTCCTGCGGTGAAGGTCAGCAAAGATGCGATACGCATGGCGCTCTCCGTTTTGAATTTTCGGTGTAAGCGGGGCAGCTACCCCAAAGCTGCCCCGTTTATTCCTGTGCGGCCTCTGCGAACTCCCCGTAGCAAAGGCACGCGTGAGATGCAGCTTGGGTTGCGCTTACTTAGCAGCCGTTACCGTTCGGACGGTCGCAGTGTCCGGCGTCATGATGTTGGTCGCGCCAGCCAACTGGTTGAAGACGGAATCTCCGAGGCTGCCATAGATCGTGGCACCAACCCCCACAGCGATCGCCAGTGCGATGCCGTATTCGACGACGGTGACGCCCTCTTCGTCATTCTTCAGACGGCGCAGCGAAGCGAGTTTGAACAGTTTCATGGTCTTTCTCCGTTTTGAGATGCCGGCCCACCCCGGCGTTTAAATCTGGCCCCGTGTCCCCTGTTGAGCCGGGCAGCCAAGATTCAGATTGCGAGGGTTTCGACGCGGAGGCATCGGCGCGGCGTCGCAATATAACAACTCAAAGTTGTATTTTTTGGCAGCGGTGCCGAAATCTGGACCCCGGACACGCCGATGGCGCCCGCGAATGCGCGGCAACGCCCAAGCCGCGATTCGTCGGTCGGGCGCGATTCTCGTCTTGTTGCAGAGGTTTGGCGCGTGCCACTGAATGACGCCGTTCAGGCTACTGCGCCGTTAGAGCTAGGGCCCGCGCGCCGATGCGGTGACAGAAGCGCCAAAATCGACGGCTGCCCCGAAGCGGGACACCCGGCGTCGCGAGATGGGCGGATGGTCCGCTCTGCGAAGGTCGGCCTCAGCCGGGCAATGCGTCCACGAGCTGCGCAAAATGATCGCCGCGTTTCTCGAAATTCGGATATTGGTCGAAGCTCGCCGCGGCGGGCGCCAGCAGGACCGTGTCGCCCGCCTCGGCATCGCGGGCGCAGGCGGCGACGGCGGCTTCCATCGTCTCGCAAATCTCATGCTCGACCGCCAGTTCCAGCGCGAAATCGCGCGCCGAGTGACCGATGAAATAAGCTTTCTTCACCGCACCGAGATGCTCGGATAGCGAGGCCACCCCGCCCTCCTTGCCCAGACCACCCGCAATCCAGCGGATATTCCGGAAGGCCTGCAACGCTTTCGCAGCGCTGTCGGTATTGGTCGCCTTGGAGTCATTGACCCAGCGCACGCCGCCCTTTTCGGCGACGGTCTGGCTGCGATGCGGCAGTCCGGCGAAGGAATGAAACGCCTCTTCGATGACGCGCGGCGAAATCCCGAGCGCGCGCACGGCGGCATAGGCGGCGCAGGCGTTCTGGTGGTTATGCGCGCCGGGCAGCCCGGTCACCTCGCGCAGATCGATCGATGCTACCTGCTTGCCCTTGCGCCATTCGCTGAGGAACCCCTTGCGGGCGAAGACCGACCAGCCCCAGTCGCCCAGCTTGCGCGACGCGGAGACCCGGATCAGGCGGTCATCGTTGCGGCCCATCATGATCTGATTGGCAAGATAGATGCCTTCGGGCTCGTCTACGCCGATCACCGCGCGATCCGGGCCGCCTTCGGCGAAAAGACGACGCTTGGCCGCGAAATAGCCGCCCATGCCGGCGTGGCGGTCGAGGTGGTCGGGAGAGAGATTGGTAAAGACCGCGATGTCGGGCGTCAGAGCCCGCGCCAGATCTGTCTGATAGGAGGACAGCTCCAGCACCACGACCTCGCCATTTTCGGCCGGTTCCAGATCGAGCACGCCGCGCCCGATATTGCCCGCCATCTGGGTCGGGCGCCCGGCCTCTTCCAGAATGTGGTGGATGAGCGCCGTCGTCGTGGATTTCCCGTTCGAGCCGGTGACGCAGATCGTGCGCGGTGCCTGATCGTAGCGCATGAAATCGTCGGTGGCCCATGAGGCGAAGAACAGGCCGATATCGTTGTCGACGGGCACGCCCGCCTCCATCGCCGCAGAGATCACCTGGTTCGGCTTGGGATAGAGATGCGGGATGCCTGGCGAGACGATCAGCGCCGCGACACCCTCGAAAGCGCCGTGGCGGGTAAGGTCGCGGCAGCTATAGCCTGCATCCTCGGCGCGCGCGCGGCCTTCGGGGCTGTCATCCCAGCAGATCGGCTCGGCCCCGCCTGCGCGCAGCGCCGCCGCCGTCGCCAGACCCGAACGCCCGAGCCCGAGCACCGCCACCTTCTGTCCGTCAAAGCCCTGCACCGGGATCATGGAAGTCTCCTGTCGCCTCGCGGGAATGCCCCGCCCTTCAGACCTGTCGCGCTCAGCGCCGCAGGGGCCTGCCCCCGCAACTCCGGGATATTTGAACCGATACGAAGGGGAAAGGGGGAACACGGCGCGGAGAGGGTAAGACACGCAAAAACGGCGCGCACGGAGGGGGAGGAACCGTGCGCGCCGAAAAGGGTCTTCTTGGTCCGGTCGTTAGATTACGACTTCTGGTCTTGCTGCTTTTCGAGCTCCGTCAGGATATCCGACAGGCTCGCGTTGAGGGTCAGTTTGCCCGAGCCGACTTCCGACGCCGGAACGGTGATCTTGAACATCGAGACAGCCGTGTCGAGCGTGTCATCGGTGCGGACATAGACCTGGTCGGTCTTGCCCATGTTCATGACCTTCGTGATCGTACCGACCGCAGCACCGTCCGAGGATACGACAGCATCGTCCACACCTGCCTGAACCTCGTTACCGACGATGCCGGCGTCCTTTTTCAGCTGGTTCTGCGCCGGGATCGATTCACCACCGTTCGAGGTCTGTTCGGTCGTCGCGGCGCCGACCTTCTTGCCGGCGACACCGGCGGTGTTGTTGACATCGCTGCCCGTGGTGACGTTCACGGCGGGCGGGTTGCCCGTGGAGGTCTGATCGTTCGGAACGACCTGCATCTTGTAATCGACGAGACCGTACTGGCCGTTCTCCGCGTTGCTGCCCTGGGTCACGCCATTTGCGTGGGTGGCAACGGCGCCGAGCGAGAGCGTAGCGGCAAGAGCGGTCGTCGAAAGGATGATGTTGAACTTGCGGGTCATCGGGGTCTCCTCGCTAAAAAACTTTTGCGACATCTCGCGTCGCGGTTCGGGGACACAACCAACGAATTTCGCTCTGGTTCGCTCAAATAATTTTGAGAAAAACCACGGCGCGCCTCGAGGAACCAAAGCACGCCGGAAGAGATCGCGCGCGGGGCGCGATCGGAGAAAAAGATGTGCGGGTCAGCGGATCTTCAGTGTCGCCAGACCGATCAGCGCGAGGATCAGCGAGATGATCCAGAAACGGATGACGATCTGCGGCTCCGACCAACCCTTCTTTTCGAAATGGTGGTGGATCGGGGCCATCAGGAAGACCCGTTTGCCGGTGCGTTTGAAATAGGCGACCTGGATGATCACCGAGAGCGCCTCGACCACGAAGAGCCCGCCGACGATGCCGAGGACGATCTCGTGCTGGGTGCAGACCGCGATCGCGCCGATCGCGCCGCCAAGCGCGAGGCTGCCGGTGTCGCCCATGAAGACCGCCGCCGGCGGCGCGTTGTACCACAGAAAGCCCAGACCGCCCCCCATCAGCGCCGCGGTGAAGATCACCAGTTCCCCGGTGCCGGGCACGAATTGCACGCCGAGATAATCGGTGAAGTCGGTGCGGCCCACGACATAGGCGATCGCGCCCAGCGTACCCGCGGCGATCATCACCGGCATGATCGCGAGCCCGTCGAGCCCGTCGGTCAGGTTCACCGCATTGGCCGCGCCCACGATCACGATCATCGCGAAGGGGATGTAGAAATAGCCTAGGTTCAGCACCAGATCCTTGAAGAACGGGATCGACAGCCGCCCTTCCAGATCGGACGGGTGCAGATACCAGGTCAGGAGCGACGCGAGAAGCGCGAGCAGGAAGCCGAGCGCGAGCCGCGCCTTGCTGCTGACCCCTTTGGTGTTCTGCTTGGATACCTTGGCGTAATCGTCGGCGAAGCCGATTGCGGCGTAGCCGTAGGTGACCATCAGCACGACCCAGATATATCCGTTGTCGAGCCGCGCCCAGAGGAGCGTCGACACCAACAACGCGGTGAGGATCAGGATACCGCCCATCGTGGGCGTCCCGGCCTTCGAGATATGTCCCTCGGGCCCGTCATCGCGGATCGGCTGCCCCTTGCCCTGAGTGCGGCGCAGGATCCCGATCAGCCAGGGTCCGAAAATGAACCCCACCAGCAGCGCCGTGAAGAACGCCGCCCCCGCACGGAAGGTGATGTAGCGGAACAGGTTGAAGACGCCCCCGCCATCGGAGAAGTCGGTCAGCCAATACAACATTAGTCTTTTCCCTTATGGGCCTCGGCCGCTCCGGGCTGGCCGAGTTTTCTCAATACGCTCACGACGAGGCTCACCTTGGAGCCCTTCGAGCCTTTGACCAGCACCACGTCGCCGGGGTCGATCAGGTGGCGGGCACGCTCTGCCAGCTTGTCCGCCGTTTCATACCATTCTCCCCGCTTGGTGCGCGGCAGGGCTTCGCGAAGCGCCGCCATGCGCGGTCCCGCGAGATGCACGAGGTCGACCTTCGCCATAGCCGGGTGATCGGCGATGGCCGCGTGCAGCGCCGTTTCGTCCTCGCCCAGCTCCAGCATGTCGCCAAGGATCGCGATGCGGCGCCCTTTCGCGGTGCGCCCAACACCGTCGCGTGGCTTGGCGCCTGCCAGAACTTCGAGCGCTGCGGCCATCGAGGCGGGGTTCGCGTTGAACGCGTCGTCGAAGAGGTCGAAGCTCTCGGCCTCGTCCACCACATCCATATAGACCCGCTCGCGCTGACCGCGCCCGGCGGGGGGCTGCCAGTTGCCCAGATCCATCGCGGCAATGGTCGGATCGCAACCCGCGGCTTCGGCCAAGGCCAGCACGCCGAGCGCGTTGGCCGCGAAATGCCGCCCCGGGGTCATCACCTTGAACAGGATCGACGTGCCATGGTGGTCTGCCTGAACGACGGTTGCGTCGCCCGAGATGCGGGCCTCGACAAGACGGTAGTCCGAGCCCGGCTCGGGGCCGAAGGTGACCATTGTTCCTGCCTGCTGGGCGGCCTCGCGCAGGATGTCGGAGGTCTCCAGCCCGGTCGGCACGATCGCGGTGCCGCCCTCGACGAGGCCCTGGAAGATCGACGCCTTCTCATGCGCGATGCCTTCGATACTCTCGAAGGCCGCGAGATGCGCGGGCGCGACGGTCGTTATCATCGCGGCATGGGGCTGCGCCAGTTTCGCCAGCGGCGCGATCTCGCCCGGATTGCTCATTCCGATCTCGATCACGGCGAAATCGGCATCCTGCGGCAGGCGCGCCAGCGTGATCGGGACGCCCCAGTGATTGTTGAAGCTCGCCTCGGCCGCGTGAACCTTGCCTTGAGCGGAGAGGACAGCGCGCAGCATCTCTTTGCTCGACGTCTTGCCGACCGAGCCGGTGACGGCGAGCACACGGGCCCGCGCCCTTGCGCGCCCCGCCCGCCCCAATGCTTCTAGGCCCGCGAGGACGTCATCCACGATCAGCAGCGGGTCGTCTTTCGAGCAGCCCACGGGAATGCGACTGACCATCGCCGCCGCCGCGCCTTTGTCGAGCGCCTGTCGCACGAAGTCATGGCCGTCTCGCACATCTTTGAGTGCGACGAAAAGATCGCCCGGATGTATGGTCCGGGTGTCGATGGAAATTCCGGTTGCGGCGAAAGCCTGCGTGGCCTCACCATCGGTGGCGGCAGCCGCGTCGCTCGAGGTCCAGAGAACGGCCATCAGATTTTCCCGTCCAGCGCGGCAACAGCGACCGAGGCCTGCTCGGCGTCGTCGAACGGGTAGGTGTCCGAGCCGATGATCTGTCCGCTCTCATGGCCCTTGCCCATTACCAGCAGCGCATCGCCGGGCTGCAGCAGATCGACGCCGCGCAGGATCGCCTCGGCCCGGTCGCCCACTTCGAGCGCCTTTGGCGCGCCTTCCAGCACTGCAGCGCGGATCGTTGCGGGATCTTCCGAGCGCGGATTGTCGTCGGTCACGATGACAATGTCGGCATTCTCGGCGGAGGCCTTGCCCATCAGCGGGCGCTTCGTCGCGTCCCGATCCCCGCCTGCGCCGACGATGGCGATCAGGCGGCCCATCACATGCGGGCGCAGCGCCTTCAGCGCGGTCTGCACCGCATCCGGCGTGTGGGCGTAATCGACGAAGACCGTCGCGCCGTTGTCGCGGGTGGCAGCCAGTTGCATCCGCCCGCGCACGGTGGAGAGCTTCGGCAGTGTCGCGAAGACCTCCTCGGGGTCGGCGCCGCACGCGATGGCGAGCGCCGCGCCGGTAAGCACATTCATCGCCTGGAACCCGCCGATCAGCGGCAGGCGAGTCATCTGGGTCCAGCCTTCCCAGGCGAAGCGCACATCCTGACCGGTAGCATCGAACCGCTGCCCGAGAATCTGCATCTCGCAGCGTTCGGTATGGCCGATCCCGATCAGCTCCTGACCGCGCGCAGTGATATAGCGCGCGAGCTCCTCCCCCTTGGGATCGTCGAGATTGATCACCGCCGCTCCGTCTTCGGGCAGGACCCGGGTGAAGAGCCCAGCTTTGGCCGCGAAATACTCCTCGAAGCTCGCGTGGTAATCGAGGTGATCTTGCGAGAAGTTGGTGAAAGCGGCCGCCGAGAGCGTCACACCATCCAACCGACGCTGCGCGAGCCCGTGCGACGAGGCCTCCATCGCGGCATGGGTCACGCCGACGGCAGCCATGTCCGAGAGCAAGCGATGCAGGGTGATCGGCTCGGGCGTCGTATGCGGCGAAGGTGCGGCATAGCTGCCCTCGACGCCTGTCGTGCCGATATTCGCGGCCTCGAATCCCAGCAACTGCCAGATCTGGCGGGTAAAGGTCGCGACCGAAGTCTTGCCGTTGGTGCCGGTCACCGCGATCATCGTCTCGGGCTGGCGCTCGAACCACAGCGCTGCCGCGAAAGCGAGCGCCTGACGCGGATCTTGCGTGACGACAATGGCCGTATCGGTGCCCGCGAGCGCCTCGCGCGCGGTTTGCTCGCCCGCGCGATCGGTCAGTACCGCGGCTGCGCCCATGCGCAATGCGTAAGGAATGAACTCGGCCCCGTGGATCTGCGTGCCCGGCAGCGCCGCAAAAAGATGGCCCGGTTTGACCTGCCGACTGTCGACCGACAGTCCCGAGATCGCGCAGTCTGCGCCCTGCAGCGGCGTCAGCCCCAATTCGCTCAGCATTTTGGTGCCCGCAGCCATCGTATCCGTCCTTTATTCAGCTCGCCGCACTTATCCGGCGACACGTCTGCGAGGTCAAGGCGACAGGCCCTGCCCCCTATCTCTATGCGCGGGTTCATGCACGTGGCGTGACACCCGCCTTCCGACCCCGAAAACGTCAGTCTTTCTTGACCAGACTGATGCCGTCGAGCGTGTCGGGTGTCGTCGGTTCGGGGCGCAGACCCAGAAGCGGCGCGACACGGCGGATCGTCTCGGCCGCAACCGGTACGGCGGTCCAGCCTGCGGTACGGCGCGGCGTGTCGCCGGAGGTATCCGTCGGCTCGTCCAGCGTCAGAACCAGCACATATTCGGGATTGGTCACCGGGAAGACGCCCGCGAAGGTCGAGATCACCTTCTTGTCGTAATAGCCGCCCTGCGGATCGGGCTTGTCGGCGGTGCCAGTCTTCCCAGCGACCTGATAGCCCTCGACATTGCCGTAGCTTGCGGTGCCGCGCGTCACAACGGCGCGCATCATCGCGAGCGCCTTATGGGCGACCTCCGGGGACACGACCTGCGCGCCTTCCGGGGCGCCGAATTCCTGCTTGTGCGGCTTGCGCGGGCCGCCATTGGCGATCAGCGTCGGCAGCACGCGCCGCCCGTCATTGGCGATCGTCGCATAGGCCGTCGCAAGCTGCAGCGGGCTGTCGGAGAGACCGTGCCCGTAGCCGATTGTCATCGCGGACAGCTCCGACCAGTTCTTCGGCAGGATCGGACGGCCCGTCGGCGCCTCGATCAGTTCCACCGGCGAAGGCTCCAGAAGGCCCAGCTTGCCGAGGAACTCGCGCTGCTTCTCGGGGCCGATCTTCTGGACGATCCGCGCGGTGCCGATATTCGAGCTGTGCACGATCACGTCCGTGACCGACAACTGCTTGCCGTAATTGTGGAAATCGTGGATGCGGAACTTGCCCCAGCGCAGCGGGCCCTTGGTGTCGATCATCGTCTCGGGCGTGACCAGACCATCCTGCATCGCCTGCGACACCGCGAAAATCTTGAAGGTGGAGCCGAGCTCGTACATCCCCTGAACCGCGCGGTTGAACAGCGGGCTGTCGGAGGGGTCGCCCTTCAGAAGCGGCGCGGGGCGGTCGTTCGGGTCGAAATCGGGCAGGCTCGCCATCGCGACGATCTCGCCGGTGTGGACCTTCATCAGCACCGCGGTCGCGCCCTTGGCGTTCATCAGCTTCATGCCGCCCGACAGCACATCCTCTAGCGCCGATTGCACGGTCAGATCGAGCGAGAGCTTGAGCGGCTGCCCGCCATTGGCCGGATCGCGCAGCCAGCTGTCATATTCCTTCTCGATCCCTGCCACGCCGAGAATCTCGGCGGAGTTCACGCCTTCTGTGCCGTAGCGCGCGCCGCCAAGAATATGCGAGGCGAGATGGCCGTTGGGATAAAGCCGCATCTCCCGCGGGCCGAACAGAAGGCCGGGATCGCCGATATCGTGAACAGCCTGCATCTGCTCCGGGCTGATGCGGCGCTTGATCCAGACGAACTTGCGATGGCCGGTGAAGTCCTTCTTCAGCCGGTCGCGGTCGAGATCGGGGAAAATCTTCACCAGCTTGTCCACCGTGCCCAGCGGGTCGATCATCATCGGCGGCTGCGCGTAGAGCGAGTGGGTCAGCAGGTTCGTCGCGAGCACCCTGCCCTTGCGGTCGACGATATCGGCGCGTTGGGCGTGAATCTGCTCGGTCGTGGAATCGGTCTGCGGCTCTTCGGGGCGCGCGGCGGCGAAAGAGCCCATGCGCAGTCCCACCGTCAGGAAGGCCGCGAGGAAGATCACCGACATGACCAGCAGACGGCCTTCGGCGCTTTGACGCGCCTTGTCACGGGTGGCCTCGCCGCGCAGACGGCGGTTCTCGCGTTCGATCGCGTCGGGGTTCTCACCTTTTTCGCGGGCATCGAGGATACGGGCGAGCGGGCGAAGGGGCGTGCGCATCAGTTCCCTCCCTCAGGATCGGCCTTGACCTCGACAGGATCGGAAAGGCCGGCCAGATCGGTGCCGGACGCGCCAGTATCATCGGCCTGCGGTGTCGGGTAGGCAATCTGGGCGACGGTTCCGAATTGCTCTGGCGTCATCGGCAGAAGATGCAACGAGGTGAAGTTGAGATTGACCAGTTCGCGCAGGCGCTGCGGGCGGTTGAGATAAGCCCATTCGGCGTTGAGCACGGTCAGGCCCTCGTTCAGCGAGGCGATTTCCCGATTGAGGTCGCGCAGCTCGTCGATCCGGTCCTGGGTGTCGTAATTGACGTGATAGGCCCAGAAGGCGAGCGCGAGCACACAGGCAGAGGCGGCAAGATAGGCAAGCAGTCTCAACGGCGTTTCCCCTTCTTTTCCCCGGTGACAAGCTTCGGAAGCCCCAGTTGCGTGCGATCGGCCTTGCCGGCGGGCGCATCCGTGCGCCGCCCCACCCGCAACCGAGCCGAGCGTGCACGCGGGTTTTCCGCCAGTTCCTCTTCGTCGGGCCCGTCGCCTTTCACGGTAATTTCAAACGCGGGATCAAGAGTTTGCTGAACCGGCGCGTGGCGCGAACCGCCCCCGCCCGTCGACGAGCGCGCAGCGAAGAAGCGCTTTACAACCCGGTCTTCGAGCGAGTGGAAGCTGACCACGGCCAGAAGCCCGCCGGGTTTCAGCGCACGTTCCGCGGCCTCGAGCCCCTCGATCAACTGGCCGAATTCGTCGTTCACCGCGATGCGCAGGCCCTGAAAGCTGCGCGTTGCGGGATGGCTTTGCCCCGGTTTCGGGCGCGGCAGGCAGCGCTCGATCACCTTGACGAGCTGTTGCGTGGTCTCGAATGGCTGAACCTTGCGCGCCTCGACGATGGCCTTGGCGATCCGGCGCGAGGCGCGCTCCTCGCCATATTGATAAAGGATATCAGCGAGTTCGCCCTCATCCGTCTCGTTGACCAGATCGGCAGCCGACGGCCCTTCCTGCGACATCCGCATGTCGAGCGGCCCGTCGCGCATGAAGGAAAAGCCACGATCGGCCTGATCGAGTTGCATCGAGGAGACGCCGAGATCCAGCACCACCCCGTCGAGCAATTCGTCGGAATAGGTATCGAGTTCGGAGAACGTGCCTTCGACCAACTCCAGCCGATCGCCGTATTCGCCGCGCCACGCCTCGGCCATCTCGAAAACCGCCGGATCGCGATCCACGCCGATCACCTTGTCGGCACCCGCCTCAAGCAAACCGCGCGCATAGCCGCCCGCGCCGAAGGTTCCGTCAAGCCAGGTCCCAGAGACAGGCGCGACCGCCCGAAGGAGCGGCCGCAGCAAAACCGGGACGTGGGGGGCGTCTGGCAGGGCGTCCCGATCCGTCATGGCTCACCCCTGCGACAAAAGGCTGAGAGGGTCGAAATCTTCGCCCTGCTCTTCGATCCACTGATCGATATTGGCTTCATCGGCAGCGGCGAAGGTCTCGGGGTTCCAGATTTCGAAGGTCTCGCCTACGCCGGAGAAATAGGCCTCCTTGTCGAGACCGATCTTCGTACGCAAGGCCGCCGGGAGAACGAGGCGGCCGTCGGGATCGACTTCGGTCGGATGCGATTTGGACAGAACCATCCGCTGGAGGATCGTGCGCTGCTTCGAGCCGCGCGGCAGCGCCGCGATATCGGCAGCCAGCGCCTCGAAAGCGGCCTGCGTGTAGATCTGAAGCATTTTCTGAGTATCGGCACCGTAGACGATGACCATCCGGGGGCGATCTTTGTTCGGGCGCTCGGGGTCACCCTCTTCGAGCTCACGACGAAACAGCGCGGGGATCGACACGCGACCCTTACTGTCCACCTTGAAGGTGTATTCGCCTATGAACATGCCCGCCAAAGCGCGCTCCTATCACCTGTCCCGCCGGGCCGGGCCCGGAATGAAAACGGCGGATTGGGCTGCTGCCACTGCCCAATCCGCCGCCCTCGTTCCCATCACTGGGTATGTCCGACTGCACGCGCCACCTGGGGGGATGGGATGTCTGCTCGCTCGCGCGCCGGATCTCTTTGTTTTCGTGAAGCGATGGCCTGTATGAAACCTGCTTTTCGCCGTGAGGTCTTGGCGCCTCTATTTGCATTCGCTTCCGATGAATTAGGGATGCCACGGGAATTCATGGCACGCAAGAAAAAATTTGCCGAAGATTGGGCAGATCTTGTCCGCAGCAGCACCCCGCCCCAAGGCCCTGCGCGCCTTATCGCATATCCCTAGGCATTATGAAGAAAAAATTTACCATATCTGGTAGCTGTGAACGCAGACCAAGCTTTCCCATGAAATCCCAAAAAATTTCAATCGAGATGGAACCTGTGATTTTTAAGCCGCAATTGGAGCCACCTGAGGCACCATTTTCCGCGCTCACCGCGGCGTGATTTTGCGCGAGCCGATGTGAATACGCCGTGATTCCACCAAGATCTCTGCGAATCCCGGCTCACGCGCTCTCTACGCCCTCGTGAAGTTCCATGGAAGGTGCCATGATTTCCCATGACCTTCCCGCGAACATGAAAAAGGCGTCCGTTGAGGACGCCTTTCCCAGAGCAACCTTCGCCGCCAGATCAGATCAGATCGCGGTCGATCAGCCCACGCGCAAGAGTGGCGTAGCCTTCGGCTGCCGGCCCCTCGCTCGCGGCGACCGGGGTGCCCGCGTCACCCGCGAGCCGCACGTCCAGGTCAACGGGCAGCGCACCGAGGAACGGCAACCCCAGCGATTTCGCCTCCGCTGCGACGCCGCCATGACCAAAGAGATGCGCCTCGTGGCCACAATTCGGACAGACGTAAGAGGACATATTCTCGACCAGCCCATGGATCGGCGTCTTCAGCCGCTGGAACATGTCGATCGCCTTCTTCGCATCGAGGAGTGCCACGTCCTGCGGGGTCGAGACGATGATCGCCCCGTCCAGCTCGGTTTTCTGACACAGCGTGAGCTGCACATCCCCCGTCCCCGGCGGCAGATCGATCAAAAGCACGTCGAGCGGACCATATTCGTCCCATTTCACCTGGAACAGCATCTGCTGCATCGCACCCATCAGCATCGGGCCGCGCCAGATCACCGCTTCGCTCTCTTTCAGCATGAGGCCGACCGACATCAGCGTGACGCCATGCGCCTGCAACGGCAGGATCGTCTGGCCATCCGGCGAGGCCGGCCGCTTGCTCGCCCCCATCATGCGCGGCAGCGAGGGACCATAGATATCGGCATCCAGCAGCCCAACCCGCTTGCCCGCGCGCGTCAGCGCCACGGCGAGGTTAGAGGCGACGGTAGATTTGCCCACGCCCCCCTTGCCCGACCCCACGGCGATGATCTTCTTCACACCCGGCACCTTTTGCGGCCCCTGCTGGGGCTTGGGATGCCCTCCGATCGCGGGACCACGCTGTTGCGACTGTTGCGCCGTGCCGCCGAGGCCGCGCGGAGGGCCCGAAGGCACGACGACCGTCACGCTCGTCACCTCTGGGAGCGCCTTGATCGCCGCCTCCAGCGTGGGGCGCATCGCCTCCAGTTCGGGTTGCGGCGCGCCTTCGAGCACGAAGCGCACCACGCCGTCTTGCACCGCGAGCGCGCGCACGAGATCGCGGCTCACAGCGGTCCCGCCGCCCGGCACTTCCACCGTTTGCAACGTCGCAAGAACCGTTTCCTTGCTCAGAGCCATGCAGATTCCTCCATTCCCGGGTCCATTATCCGCCCGCATACTCGTGATTTGGCCGGAACTGTGGCGTTTTTGCCGCGCAGTTCAAGTCGAGAACTGCCCATACGGTCAGGAATCCCCCATGCTCCGCGAGAGGAGCGCAAATATCTTGCGCCTCTCTCCCGAAAATAGGTCAGAATCATTCATGCATTTTCTGCATGGCGGCATTGAGGCTTCCCGGCATTGTGCAACCGCAGCATTAGCGCCATCTTTGCTCCAACGACGACGGAACACGAAGTAACGAAATGGGTCGACAAGCTGGAACCAGCAGCGACCCTCGCAAGTAGATAGATGAGGCTGATACGATGGCACTCGCACAAGACATCCAACTGAACGACAGCGGCTTCGCCGCACTGA
This sequence comes from Thioclava sp. F1Mire-8, assembly GCF_002213165.1. Classification (NCBI taxonomy): domain Bacteria; kingdom Pseudomonadati; phylum Pseudomonadota; class Alphaproteobacteria; order Rhodobacterales; family Paracoccaceae; genus Thioclava; species Thioclava sp. F1Mire-8. The sequence continues at coordinate 1,111,666 of NZ_NBNY01000001.1, forward strand.
AATCGAAACTGTTCGAAGCCCTGGCCCGCCGCAAGGTGTATCGCCAGACGCTCAACGAGCTTCGCTCGCTCAGCAGCCGCGAACTGAACGACCTCGGGCTGCACAGCTCGATGATCACCCGCGTGGCCTATGAGGCCGCATACGGCAAGTAATTCTCTTCCTGAGCCCCTCTCCTCCTCCCTGGGGCTCGGAACTTGGGCGGCGCTCTCTCTCCTCCTCCCTGAGAGCGCCGCCACACCAAGACATACCGGCCCCAAGCGGCGAGACGCCGCGATGCCGGACCAAAGCTGCCCGGATCTCTCCTCCTCCTCCCTGAGGGATCCGCGCCGAGCAGGCGGCGACCTCTCTCCTCCTCCCTGAGGTCGCCGCCTATCATCGGCGGAAATATGCGACAGGCTGTCGCATGCTGCAGTGCAGCACTTGATATCCGGACCGGCAGGTCCAATTTGATACGAAAGGCCCTCTCCTCCTCCCTGGGCCAATCGTTTCGGCGGCGCCCTCCTCCTCCTCCCTGAGGGTGCCGCCAACCAGATACCGAGGGTCCTCTCCTCCTCCCTGGACCCGAGGGTGTGACGCCGCTTCCTCCTCCTCCCTGAAGCGGTGTCGACAGTGCCGAAGGGTCTCTCTCCTCCTCCCTGAGACCTGACGGCAGAAAAGAGACGGCGGCGCCCCTCCTCCTCCCTGGGCGCCGTCGTTTTCTTTTGTCCCCCTGCCAGATGAACCTTCGGAGAGGCTCCGCCCCGCACTCCTCGCGCACCCCCGGGATACGTCTCCCGAGAAGAAGAGCATTGCCCTCGCGCGCGCTGACCGGCAGGAAGGGCCCAAGGAGACCGAACCGATGCTGTCTTACCAACACGCCTATCACGCCGGAAATCTGGCCGATGTGCACAAGCATGCGCTGCTTGCGTCTGCGCTCGATTACCTCACGCGCAAGGACAAGCCGCTGAGCTACCTCGAAACCCATGCCGGGCGCGGGCTTTACGCGCTTGACGGGGCGGAAGCGGCGAAGACGGGCGAGGCCGCCGCCGGGATCGCCCGGGTGGAAGGCTTGGGCTGGTTCGCCCCCGATCATCCCTACATGCGCGCGCTGGCAGCGGTGCGGGCGCAACACGGGGCGCAGGCCTATCCGGGCTCGCCATTGGTGGCAGAGGCGCTGTTGCGCCCGATGGACACGATTCAACTATGTGAATTGCACCCGCAGGAGTTTTCCGCCCTGCGAAGCGCAACACGACGCATCGGAGCGGTCCTGCACAAGGCAGACGGGCGCGAGATGGCGCTGGCGCTGACGCCCCCCACCCCGCGCCGCGGGATGATGCTGATCGATCCGAGCTTCGAGGAGAAAGCCGATTACACGGCAATGCCAAAGCTGATCGGTCATATCGCGAAGAAATGGAACGTCGGCATCATCGCGCTTTGGTATCCGATGCTGGCTTCGGGCGCGCAGGAGGCGATGGTCCGCACCCTGCGCCGCGATTTCCCCGAAGCGCTGAGCCACGAGGTACGTTTCCCCCCTGCCCGCGAAGGCCACGGCATGATCGGCTCTGGCATGTTCATCGTGAACCCGCCCTGGGGGCTCGTCGGCGAGGCCGAGCGGCTCTCGGCTCTATTTGCCAGCCTTTGAAGCGAGGAAAGCCTCGAACGCCTCCAGCGTACGGGACGAGACATGGTGCTCGATCCCTTCGGCATCGAGCTCCGCGACCTCTTCCGGCACGCCCACGGCGCGCAACAGGGCCACAACGGTGCGATGGCGTTCGCGCACCTGGGCGGCCAGCGCCTCCCCCGTCTCCGTCAGAAACACCCCGCGATAGGGCCGCGACACTGCGAGCCCTTCGCGCTTGAGTCGCGCGACCGCCTTGGTCGCGGTCGGATGGGCCACCCCGAGTCGTGCGGCGATCTCGGTGATACGGGCCTCGCCGAATTCCGCCGTCAGATCGGCGATCATCTCGACATAGTCTTCCAGCAGCGCGCGCGCCGCACGCTCTCGGGCCCGGTTGAACCCCTTGATCTGGGAGGGATCGGTGTCAGTCATTCGCCTGCCTTGACGGTCTCGGTCTCAGTGCCTGTCGGGGCCAGTCGGGCGCCATTTCCAGAGCGGACCGGATAACCTGTCGCGCCCGATATGCCAAGCAAAGCTTCGCGCGAGGCGCGTCGAGCTGTCAACGAAAATTAGCCACTTGCGAATCTTGTAGCCAAGGCTACATTTCGCCGAAGACGTATCCACGAGGAGCCCCATGACCGAACTTATCCGCAAGGAAAACATGACCAGCCGCACCCGCGCGGCCATGGAAGCGGTGCTGTCGGGCAACCGGCGCGGCGGGTTTCTGTTGTTCTTCGGGCCGGCGGTGATCGCCTCGGTCGCCTATATGGACCCGGGCAACTACGCGACGAACATCCAAGCGGGCGCGGGCTACGGCTATGCGCTTTTGTGGGTCGTTCTCGGCGCGAACCTGATCGCGATGCTGTTTCAGGCGATCTCGGCGCGCGTCGGCATCGTGACCGGCAAGAACCTCGCGGAACTGTCGCGCGAGAATTTCTCGAAACCCGTGACGATCGCGATGTGGATCGTCTCGGAGATTGCGGCGATGGCCACCGATCTGGCAGAGTTTCTGGGCGGCGCCTTGGGGCTTTCGCTCCTGTTCGGCTGGCCGCTGATCTGGGGAATGGGCGTCACCGCCGTCGTCACCTATGCGATCTTGCTGTTCGAGCGCGGCGGATTCCGCCCGATGGAGATCGTGATCGGCGCGCTCGTGGCGCTGATCGGGGCGTGCTACCTCGCGGAGATGTTCGTAGCGCCGGTCGACTGGTCCGGGGCCGTGCAAGGGTTGATCACACCCGCGATGCCCGACGCCAAAGCGCTCACGATCGCGGTGGGCATCATCGGCGCGACCGTTATGCCGCATGCGATCTTCCTGCATTCCGGTCTGACGCAGAACCGCGCGCTGACCCCCGACCCGGTGCAGAAGGCACGGCTAGTGAAATTCTCCAACCTTGAGGTGATCATCGCGCTCGCGATTGCGGGGATGGTCAACATGGCAATGGTGATCATGGCGGCCTCGGCCTTCCATAGCGGCCATTCCGAAGTGGCCGAGATCGAGAGCGCCTATCATACGCTGACGCCGCTCTTGGGCGGTTTCGCCGCCGCCGCCTTCCTGACCTCGTTGATCGCCTCGGGAGTATCCTCTTCGGTCGTCGGTACGATGGCGGGGCAGATGATCATGCAGGGCTTCATCCGCCGGCGCATCCCGGTCTGGCTGCGCCGGGTCATCACGATGGCGCCTGCCTTCATCGTAGTATGGCTCGGGGTGAACACGACCGATGCGCTGGTGATGAGCCAGGTCGTCCTGTCGATCGCCCTGCCCGTCCCCATGGTGGCACTCCTGATCTTCGCGCGGCGGAGCGACCTCATGGGCAAGTTCGCCCTGCGCGGGCCGCTTCTCTGGCTCGCCGTGCTGGGCGCGCTCATGGTGCTGGGGCTGAACTTCGTGCTGCTCTGGCAATCGGCCGGGCTGCCTGTGCCGGGGCTGGTGAGCTAAACCAGACGGAGCGAGGGGGCGCTGCCCCCGCTCTTCTCTGCCCTCCGCTTGCGCTTCGGGCGTTCGCCGGGGATATTTTAGCCACGGCGAAGAGTTAAAACGGCACGTCGTCGGCATCCGCAGCGGGCACGACAAAGCTCGACAGCAGACGTTTCTCGCCCGCCTTGTCGAATTCGACGACGAGCTTGTCGCCTTCCGAGCCCATTACCTCGCCATAGCCGAATTTCTTGTGGAAGACCCGGTCGCCGATCTCGTAATCGCTCTCGCCCTTGGCGTCGATCACCATGTGGCGGGCCTCGCGCGGCTGGCTGACCCCGCGCGATTGCGCATTTTGCAGCCGCCGCCAGCCGGGCGAGTTGTAGACATCGGCGCGCGAGACGCGGTCTTCCATCGCGCTGGAGCCACCAAAGCCGCCCCCGTTCATGCCGCCGCCATAGAGACCCGGAGGGGTCAGCACGTCGATATGGGCGGGCGGTAGTTCGTCGATGAAGCGCGAGGGCATCTGGCTTTGCCATTGGCCGTAGACCCGCCGGTTTCCAGCGAAGGAAATCGTGCACAGCTCCTCGGCGCGGGTGATGCCGACATAGGCCAGACGGCGCTCTTCCTCGAGGCCCTTCAATCCGCTCTCGTCCATCGAGCGCTGCGAGGGGAAGAGTCCGTCTTCCCAGCCCGGCAGAAAGACCACGGGGAATTCCAGACCTTTAGCCGCATGCAGTGTCATGATCGAGACTTTCTCCTCGGTCTCGGCCTTGTCATTGTCCATGATCAGCGCGACGTGTTCGAGGAAGCCCTGCAGATTGTCGAACTGCTCCAACGCCTTGACGAGTTCCTTGAGGTTCTCGAGCCGCCCCGGCGCTTCCGGCGTCTTGTCGTTCTGCCACATCTCGACATAGCCGGATTCCTCGAGGATCCGTTCGGCCAGACGCACATGGCTGAGGTCATTTGCGGGCGCCACACCATCCTCGGCGGGCTCGATCAGCAGCTCGTCATCCTCGGCCCGTGTCACGGCGGTCGCAGGCGAGGCCTGCACGACCTCCTCGTGCCAGCGCGCGACATTCTCGACGAAGAGCCGCAGCTGCCCGGCCGCCTTGCCCGAAAGCGCACCCTCGGCCACCAGCATCCGCGCGCCGTCAAGCAGGCTCAGCCCGTTCTCGCGCGCAGCCACCTGAATGCGCTGCTGCGCCTTGTCGCCAAGGCCGCGCTTGGGCGTGTTGATGATCCGCTCGAAAGCCAGATCGTCATCGGGCGAGGTCACGAGGCGGAAATAGGCCATCGCGTCGCGAATTTCGAGCCGCTCGTAGAAGCGCGGGCCGCCGATGACGCGATAGGGCAAACCAATGGTCAGGAAGCGATCCTCGAAGGCCCGCATCTGATGCGAGGCGCGCACGAGAATCGCCTGCGAATTCAGACTGATCGGCGGATTGCCACGGGTGCCGCGCTGAATCGCCTCAACCTCCTCGCCGATCCAGCGCGCCTCTTCCTCGCCGTCCCAATGGCCGATCAGGCGCACCTTTTCGCCGCCCTCGGCTTCGGTCCAGAGCTCCTTGCCCAGACGGCCCTCATTGGCCTTGATCAGCCCGGACGCGGCGGAGAGGATATGTTCGGTAGAGCGGTAATTCTGCTCCAGCCGGATCACCGCCGCGCCCGGGAAATCCTTCTCGAACTTCAGGATGTTGCCGACCTCGGCGCCGCGCCAGCCATAGATCGACTGGTCGTCATCGCCCACGCAGCAGATGTTCTTATGCCCCTGCGCCAGAAGCCGCAGCCACAGGTATTGCGCGACGTTCGTGTCCTGATACTCATCGACGAGGATGTAACGGAACCAGCGTTGATATTGCGCCAATACGTCCGGCTGGGTCTGGAAGATCGTGACCATATGCAGCAGCAGATCGCCGAAATCGACCGCGTTGAGCGTCTTCAGCCGTGCCTGATAGGCGGCGTAAAGCTCGGATCCGCGATTGTCGAAGGCGGCGGTCTCGCGGCCCGAGACCTTCTCGGGCGTCAGCGCCTTGTTCTTCCAGCCGTCGATCAGCCCCGCCAGTTGCCGTGCCGGCCAGCGTTTCTCGTCCATATTCGCGGCGACGATCAGCTGCTTGAGAAGCCGAATCTGGTCGTCCGTGTCAAGAATGGTGAAATTCGACTTGAGCCCCACCAGCTCGGCATGGCGGCGCAACAGCTTCACGCAGACCGAGTGAAAGGTGCCGAGCCACGGCATCCCCTCGATCGCACCGCCCAGGTGGCGCCCCACACGCTCTTTCATCTCGCGCGCGGCCTTGTTGGTGAAGGTCACCGCCAAGACCTCGTTCGGGCGTGCCCGGCCGGTGTGGATCAGATGCGCGATCCGCGCGGTCAGCGCCGAGGTCTTGCCCGTGCCCGCGCCTGCCAGCATCAGCACCGGCCCGTCGAGCGTCTCGACGGCCTGCCGCTGTTGGGGGTTCAGTTTCTCGAGATACGGCGCCGAGCGCGCTTGCATGGCGCCCGCCATGGCACGTTGCGACAGGCTCGCAGCCCCTTCATACGGATCGTCGTCATCAGCCCAATTCATGGGAGGCAATCTAGCGGTTCGGCCCCCTGAGGGAAAGGGGCATGTTCAGCATCTGTTCGCCTGACGTGCGCCCCTGCGCCCGGCGTCGCTCTTGCGAAAATATTCACCGGGAGCCCGAAGGGCGGGGGCAGAGCCCCCCCCTGCACCAATAGCGATGCGCCCTGCCCCCTGGGGCAGCGTCCCTACCCGTCTTCAGCCCTGATGGATCAGTGTGGCGAAGAGCTTCGGATCGACGCTGGCCGATGCGAAGGTCTCGCCCTCGGTCAGCATGGCCACGGCGTCATGGCTGTGCAGGCTTTCCTGATGACTGGCCACGATGCGGAAGTCACCGACGCGCGGTTCGGCCAGAAGGCGCTCGGCGAAGGCGCGCACGGCATCCTCGACGAAGATCGGGTTGGCTGCGTTCAATTCGGCGAAAGCTTGTTCGTCCTCACGCTTGACCATCACCTGCGTCTCGGTCGGCACGGCGGCACGGGCGAGATCGATCATGTCCTCGAACCAGAGAACGTTGCCGGGCTCGACCACCGCCGAAATCCGCGCGACAGAGCGCTGCGAATGCGGCGTGGCCAGCTGGCCGCGGCTGGCACGGGCATGCTCTGACAGCTCCAGCGAGCAAGGGCACGTGGAGGAATAGACGTAATCGAGGTGAATAACCTTGGTGCGCACACCAGCCGTCTCGATCAGCTCCAGCGCGATGTCGTAATACTGCCAGCCCTCCAGCCCCGAACGCAGCGACGGCCGCTTTACCGGGAAGGAGACGCGCATCATCAGGCGCGCGTCGAAGCTTTCGAGATCGTCCATGTAGTCGTCGAGCGCGGATTCCATCACTTCGAAGGAGAAGGTCTTCTCCGCATGGGCGTAGAAGCTGCGCATCACGCGGGACATGTTGATGCCCTTCTTCTCCGCCTCGAGGCTCACCGTGCCCGTGACCGACGCCTCCAGCGTCAGATCGCCGTTGTCGCGGGTATGAAACCGCACCGGCAGCCGAAAGTTCGAGATACCGACATGTTCGATCCGGGTATGGGCACCCACGATCAGCGAGGACGGACCGTTCTGCAGGTCGGGCAGCGTCGCCTTGTAAGCCGCGTCGGCTTCGAAAGCCTCGTCATATTCGCGGCTCAGATCGGGGTAGTTCGAGAGCTCGCGGTCCGGCAGGAGCCGCGCGATGGCCGGGTCAAGCTGCGCCACCTCGACCGGATCGGCCTTCGCGGCCCATGCGCGCAGCACCTCGAGCGCGGCGCGGGCGTCGTTATCGTCGGGGGTCTCGATCCTGCCTTGCACGTTCATATCCTGTCCTCCGGTATGCCCGGTCCCGCCAGATATGGGGGTTTTGGGGCTGATGTCCAAGACAATACGCCGGTTCGCGGAAATCGGTTCACCCCGATCAGGCGGCGTCGAGCGCCTCCTTGATATCGGCGATCAGGTCACCCCCGTCCTCGATCCCCATCGAAACGCGGATCAGACCGGGGGTAATCGCGATCGCCGCCCGCTCCTCTTCAGACAGATTCTTGTGGGTCGTCGTCGCCGGATGGGTCGCGATGGATTTCGCGTCGCCGAGGTTGTTCGAGATAGACACGATCTGCAGCGCGTTGAGGAAGCGGAACGCCGCCTCCTTGCCGCCCTTCAGGTCGAGCGCGAGCATGGTTCCGCCCGAGCCCATCTGCTCCATCGCCAATGCATGTTGTGGATGGTCCATCAGACCGGGATAGACTGTGCGGGCGAGTTTCTCATGGCCGGCCACGGCGCTCGCCACCGCAGCGGCGTTCGCGGCCTGCGCGCGCACCCGCAGATCGAGCGTCTGCAACCCGCTCAGCAGAACCCATGCGTGGAACGGGCTCATGGCGCCGCCGGTGTGTTTGACGTAAGTTTCCAGCGGGCCACGGATATACTCTTTCGACCCCAGCACGACCCCGCCAAGTACGCGCCCGCCGCCATCGATATGCTTGGTCGCGGAATAAACGATCACATCTGCGCCAAGCTCCACCGCGCGCGAGAAGATCGGCGAGGCGAAGACATTGTCGACCACCACCGTCGCGCCGCCCTCATGAGCGATCTTCACGATACCCGCGACATCCATCACTTCGAGGCCGGGGTTCGAGACGCTCTCGAAGAAACAGATCTTCGTCTCGGGACGCATCGCGGCGCGCCAGGCGTCGAGATCGGTCCCGTCGACCAGCGTCACATCCACGCCGAAGCCCTGCAGCACTTTCAGCACATGCAGGCAGGATCCGAACATCTGGCGCGCGGCCACGATGTGATCGCCCGCCTTCACGAGGCAGGTCAGCGCGCCGTTGATCGCAGCCATGCCGGAGGCGCAGGCGAAGGCGTCCTCGGTGCCTTCGATCGACGCCATCCTGTCCTCGAACATCCGCGTCGTGGGGTTGCCGTAACGGGCATAGATGAACTCGTCGTCGGAGGCATTGAGGAACCGTGCCTCTGCGGCTTCGGCCGAGGGGTAGGCAAAGCCCTGCGTCAGAAACATCGCCTCGGCCATCTCGCCATACTGGCTGCGGCGAATGCCGTCATGGACGAGTTTGGTGCGGGTCTTGCGCTCGGTCATCGGTGCCTCCTGCGGCGGTCTGTCGCGACTTGGGGCTGCGATACCGCGCAGGGGGCGTAGCGTCAACGCATAGCGGCGATGTCCCGTTCGCACCAAAAGAGGCCCGGCGCGCGTCGCGTTCCATGCCCCGCCTCCGCGCGCTCACGCGAAGGCAAGGGAACTTTCGGGCGAAAAACCGCGTTCGATTTAAAACATCAACCCGCGCCTGCGCCCCTCCCCCGAGGCCCCAATGCCGCTTCTCAAGGTCCATGCCAGCTCCGAGCTGCCCGCCGATGTCCTCGCTCAGGCGCGCGCCCTGCCGGAGGGCGCCCCGATCGTGGTGATGATCCACGGCTACGGCTACGCGGCAGGGGTCGAGGGCCGCGATCCCTACGAGCACATCTTCGCGATGGAGCCGACCTTCAATCTGCATACCGCGATCAGCTGGCCGCGTGCGCTTGGCTTCGACGGGACCAATCCCGGCGAGGGCCTCGGCATCGCGTTCAGTTGGCAATCGACGGGACGGTTGACCCGGATTTACGACATGGCCGAGATCGCCGCCCAGCGCCTTGCCCGCCTGATCGGCGCACTGAATGCCGCGACCGGGCGTCCCGTGGGGATCATCGGCCATTCGATGGGCGCGCGGGTCGCCCTGCGGGCGCTCCGCCACGCCCATGCCGGGCAAGTAGCTCGGATGGTTCTGCTGGCCGCCGCCGAATTTCAAAATCGCGCCGAGGAAGCGATGGCGAGCCCTGCGGGCCGGACCTGCGAAGTGCTCAACGTCACGAGCCGCGACAACGACCTTTTCGACTTCCTCTTCGAGTGGGGTGTAGCCTGCGGGCGCGAGCGGTCTTTGGGAAATGGCCTGTCGCAGCCCATGCGCAACTGGCTCGATCTGCAGATCGACGCGCCCGAGGTGATCGAGGTGCTCGACGATCTGGGCTATCCCGTCGCCCCCCCCGAAAAACGCGTCTGCCATTTCGCCTGCTACATGCGCGAGGGGCTGTTCGACCTTTACCGTCAAGTGCTGCGTCAGCCCGACCGGCTGCCGCTTCCGTTCCTCGCCGAAGCGCTGCCCAAGGCGCAAGATCCCCGCTGGTCGCGGCTGTTTGCGCGCCCGCGCACATCGGGTTTCGCATTGCCCTCGTTCCAGCGCACGGCAAAGTAGAGCGGACCCTGCCGCCTAACCCGACGGAGACCCCATGATCGACCTCTTTTTTTGGCCCACGCCGAACGGCTGGAAGATTTCCATCGCCCTCGAAGAGATGGGCCTGCCCTACGAGACCCACTTGGTCGATATCGGCAAGGGGGAGCAATTCCAGCCAGAGTTCCTGAAGATCTCGCCCAACAACCGGATGCCCGCGATCATCGACCGCGACGGCCCTGATGGCGAACCCGTCTCGATCTTCGAGAGCGGCGCGATCCTGCAATATGTCGCCCGCAAGACCGGCCAATTCTATGGCGAGACCGAGCGCGACCGGATCGCGGTCGACGAATGGCTGTTTTGGCAGGTCGGCGGGCTGGGCCCGATGGCCGGTCAGGCGCACCACTTCCTGAAATATGCACCCAAGCTCGAACCCTCGCAGGACCTACCCTATGCCAAGGACCGTTACCGCGCCGAGACGGGACGGCTCTATGGCGTGATGGATCGTCGTCTGGCGGAGAACCGCTACCTCGCGGGCGATTTTTACTCGATCGCGGATATGGCGTCCTGGGGTTGGGCCTCGCTCTGGGAAGGGCAGGAGCAGACGCTAGACGACAAGCCGAACCTCAAGCGCTGGCTCGATGAGTTAGGCGAGCGCCCCGCCGTCAAGGCGGGCCGCGCTCTGGCCGCCGAAAAGCGCAACGACAATTCGAGCCATGACGCGCAGAAGCACCTCTTCAAGCGCTGAGCACGTCCGCCGAACCATGAAAAGGGCGCCTCACCGGGCGCCCTTTTGCTTTGGTCGCTCAGGACCGGATCAGTTGATCGTCAGGTCGAGCGTGATCTCGCAATTCAACAGCTTCGAGATCGGGCAGCCTTCTTTCGCGCCCTCGGCGGCCTTGCGGATCGCCTCCTCGTCGCCGGTTCCCTTCACGGTCGAGGTCAGCGCGGATTTCTTAACCGCGAAACCGTCGCCTTCCTTGTCGAGCGAGATTTCCGCCTTGGTGTCGATCACCACGTCCGAGACGCCCGCCTCTTCGAGCTGAAGCGACAGCGCCATCGAGAAACAGGACGCATGAGCCGCGCCGATCAGCTCTTCCGGGTTCGATCCGGGCTCACCCTCAAACCGGGTATTGAAGCCGTAGGGCTGCGCCTTCAGCGCGCCACTCTCGGTCGAAATCGTACCTTTGCCGCCCTTGATGGTGCCTTCCCAATGGGCCGATGCGTGCTTGCGGATCATGAATCCCTCCTATGCGTTGCATTCGCGAGCACAACGAGACGGAGGGCCAGTGGTTCCGCCTCAGCGCCCGCGCCCGACCAGCCTATCATATTCCTGGATGGCGAAACGATCCGTCATACCCGCCACGTAATCGAGCACGACCCGCGCGAGAGCCTGCTTCGATTCCGGCCGCGTGCAGTCGCCGCCGAGGATACGGGCCCGCGAGACTTCTTCCTGCCATTCCTCGGGCAAAAGCTCCGGGCGTTCCATGAACAGCGGGAAGAGCGCGTTGATCATCTCGGTCACGCGCTTGCGCTCCACCACGACGGAGGGCGCGCGATACATGCGCTCGAACAGGAACTGCTTGAGCACCTTGAGGCTTTGATAGAGCGGCTTCGAGAAGCGGATGATCGGCCCGTCCATCTGCCGGATATCATCGACCGATTGCGGCCCGAGCGAGGTCAACCGGTTCTCGGCCACCGCGATCACGTCCTCCACCATCACGCCGAAGACCCGGCGCAGCGCCTCGTGCTGGCGCCGCGTGCGGTCGAGACCGGGATGCAGTTTGTCGACCTCGGCGAAACAGGCCCCGATCACCGGCAATTCGCACAGGTCGTCCTCGTCGAAGAGCCCCGCGCGCAGCCCGTCGTGCAGATCGTGGTGATTATAAGCCACGTCATCGGCCACGGCCGCCACCTGCGCCTCGGCGCTGGCGTTGGTCTCCAGCTCCAGGTCCCAGGCCGCATCGACCTCGGCCAGCGCATAGGGCAGTTCCTCGCGGCTCGGGAAGCTGTGCGAACCGCCCTTGTCGGAAATCGCGGGCCCGTTGTGCTTGGCGATGCCTTCCAGCGTCTCCCATGTCAGGTTCAGCCCATCGAAGCCCGCGTAATGCTTCTCCAGCTTGGTCACGATCCGGAGCGCCTGCGCATTGTGATCGAAGCCCCCATAGGGCTTCATCAGCTCGGCCAGCGCGTCCTCGCCGGTATGCCCGAAGGGCGGATGGCCCAGATCATGGGCCAGCGCCACCGCCTCGGCCAGATCGGTGTTCAGCCCCAATGTCCCTGCAATCGTGCGCGCGACCTGCGCCACCTCGATGGTGTGGGTCAGGCGCGTGCGGTAGTAATCGCCCTCGTGTTCGACGAAAACCTGCGTCTTGTGCTTGAGCCGTCGGAAGGCCGAAGAATGGATGATCCGGTCCCGATCGCGCTGGAACGGCGAGCGGAAAGTGGACATGCTTTCGGGGTGAAGCCGCCCGCGGCTCTCGCCGGGCTGGCAGGCATAGGGCTTGAGCACTGGTAAAACCTCGTCTTGTCGGCACGCTTCGGCCCTCCTATATCTCGGATGTGACGGAAATACAGGCCCCGAGGGGTCAGGAAGGCCAATCCGATGCAACTCCCTCCGAAAGTGACCGAACGCGCCTTTGCGCGACTGGCGGAAATCAATGAAGGTCGCGAGGCGCCACAGGCGCTGCGCGTGGCCGTCGAGGGCGGCGGCTGTTCTGGTTTCCAGTATGATATCAAGCTCGAAGAGGCGCCTGCGGGCGACGACATCGTGCTTGAAGGCGCAGGCCAGAAGGTGCTGATCGACCCGGTTTCCCTGCCCTTCCTCGAGAACGCAACGATCGACTTCACCGAAGAACTGATCGGCGCGCGTTTCGTGATCGAGAACCCGAACGCGTCGAGCTCCTGCGGCTGCGGCGTCTCCTTCGCGATGTAACGACGCAGGCGATGCGCCTTATCTGAAACGCGCATTCTCGCTTCTTCTTGATATAAATATCCCCGCCGGACGCCCTTCCTCCGGCGTCACTCCGCCAGTTGCAATTGGCGAAAATCGAACCCGCCTTCTAGCGTCGGCTTGATCACGGCGAAATAGGGCGAGAGATCGAAATCGCGCGGCGTGAACAGCGACGAGTGCCGGATATGCAGGATTTCCCCCTGGCTGTCGGCGCTGCCCATCACGACATCCGGAAGGATCGGGTAGTGGACCGCGTGAAACGCCTCGGCGATCACGGTCGAACAGATCGCCCGCGTCGGGTCGCCCGACCCGAGCGCCAGCATCCGCCGCCGGAACCGATGCGGCACGGGCGGGCGCGGCAGCAGGTACCGCGCGAGATCGACCACGTTTCTCAGGTCATACTGCCGCCCGACCGCGCCTTGCATGTAGTTAATCACGACCTCAAGCTGATCGTGGCCAAGCCCGACGGGCCGACAGATGCGTGTGTTGAGATGCGCATAGGCCGAAAGCCCGGTGATCCTGACGCCTTCCTCCAGGTCCGCCTCGATCAGCTCGCCTCCGGGCGGGCCGCCGGAATAGAAGGCTGCATGGGACCAAGTGGAATGGGTAAGATACTTGATCGCCGCCGAAATCCGCCGGTCGCCCTCCACCAACAGCACATCGCCCGGCCGAAGCGTCGCGCGCAAGGCAGGGGTCGGGATGACCCCGAAAGGCTGGTAGAAGCGGGTCTGCTTTTGCAAAAACCGCGCGATTGCCTTGCCGGGCAGACGAGAGACATGCGCCATGATCTCCTCCTTGTTCAGAGGTAGGTGTGGCGCGCACAGATGCACAGCCCAGGCGCAAAGATGTGATTTTCGTTACCTGATGCGCGATGCGCCTGCGCTCATTTCGGCGGTAGCGGTCCACCCATGTCGAGCCCGGTATCCATCGCCGGGGCGCGTGCCTTCTCGATACGCGACCAGAGCGCGGTATTGCCCTCTCCCTGCTGCGGCCAAACGCCTGTCAGCGCAAAGCGGAACCGCGCGGAATGGCGCGCCTCGCGCTCGATCCGGTCGATGAACTCGTCGCCATGCTCCGCGACCAGATCTTCCAGCGGCCCGGCGGCGAGCATTACCACCTGCCAGATCGTCGTCGCCCCGGTCAGCGCCTTGCGGATGAAGGTCCAGAGCACCTCGGGATATTCGCGCAGCTCGAAAACACACAGCACCGACCAAGGGAAGTCCTCGCCCTCGGGCTCCTCGGCATTGTCGGCCAGCCACAGATCGACCAGCGCCTCGACCGTGCGCACGTCTTCCGGGGCACTCGCTTCGTTGCACAGGATCGAGACGAGTTCGGGGGGCAGTGGGGTTGTCATTGCATCATTTCCTTGGTCGCCGAGAGCGTCACGCCCTCGTAGTCGCGCTCGACCCGGTCGATGTCCCATTGCAGGCGCGTGAGGAACACCACGTCGCCGTCATGATCATAGGAGATGTGCTGCTTGTTGGCGTTGACCAGCTTCTCGACCGCCGCCTTGTCGCCCAACACCCAGCGAGCGGAGGTGAACTGCGAGGCCTCGAAGCGCACGGGGATGCCGTATTCCAGCTCGATCCGGCTCGCCAGCACGTCGAATTGCAGCGCGCCGACGACGCCCACGATGAAGCCCGAGCCGATCGCGGGCTTGAACACCTTGGCCGCGCCCTCTTCGGCGAATTGCATCAACGCCTTCTCGAGGTGCTTGCCCTTCATCGGGTCGGTCGCACGCACGGATTGCAGCAGTTCCGGCGCGAAGCTCGGGATGCCGGTGAAGCGCAGCGCCTCGCCCTCGGTCAGCGCGTCGCCGATGCGCAATTGCCCGTGGTTCGGAATACCGATGATATCGCCGCCCCAGGCCTCTTCCGCCAGTTCGCGGTCGGCGGCGAGGAACAGAACCGGGTTCGACACCGCCATCTGTTTCTTCGAGCGCACATGCAGCAGCTTCTGCCCGCGCGTGAAATGACCCGAGACGAGGCGCACGAAGGCCACGCGGTCGCGGTGCTTGGGGTCCATGTTCGCCTGCACCTTGAAGACGAAACCCGCGACCTTCTTCTCCTCGGGCGCCACGTCACGCTCGGCGGATTTGAAGACCTCCGGCTCGGGTCCGAATTCCCCGATCCCGTCCATCAACTCCTTCACGCCGAAGCTGTTGATCGCCGAGCCGAACCAGATCGGTGTCAGGTGACCTTCGAGGAAACTCTGGCGGTCGAAGGTGGGCAACAGTTCGCGCGCCATCTCGACCTCTTCCTTCAGTTTCTCAAGCAGATCGGCCGGAACATGTTCGGCCAGCTTGGGATCATCCAAACCACTGATCTTAATCGACTCGGCCACCTTGTTGCGGTCGGCGCGATCCATCAGTTCCAGCCGGTCGTGCAGCATGTCGTAGCAACCGAGGAAATCGCGGCCCATCCCGATCGGCCAAGAAGCCGGGGCCACGTCGATCGCGAGATTTTCCTGAATCTCGTCGATGATCTCGAACGTGTCGCGGCTCTCGCGGTCCATCTTGTTACAGAAGGTCAGGATCGGCAGATCGCGCAGGCGGCAGACCTCGAAGAGCTTGCGTGTCTGGCTCTCCACGCCCTTCGCGCCGTCGATCACCATGATCGCCGCATCCACCGCCGTCAGCGTTCGGTAAGTATCTTCCGAGAAATCCGAGTGGCCGGGCGTGTCGACGAGGTTGTAGCGGAACTCGCGATATTCGAAGGACATCGCAGAGGCCGAGACCGAAATCCCGCGATCCTGTTCGAGCTTCATGAAGTCCGAGCGAGTCCGCCGCGCCTCGCCCTTGGCACGCACCTGCCCCGCCATCTGGATGGCGCCGCCGAAAAGCAGGAACTTCTCGGTCAAGGTGGTCTTGCCCGCATCCGGGTGCGAGATGATCGCGAAGGTGCGGCGACGGGCGATTTCGGGCGGGAGCGCGGGACGGTTCATCATGCGCGCTCGTTTAGCCTGCCCGCGCGCGCCTTGCAATCGCGGCGATGGGGGCTCCGCCCCCCGCGCTGACGCGCTCCCCCGGGATATTTGGACCAAGGCGAAGTTCAATCCCACGCGCCCTTCCTCTTGGCGGAAATATCCCGGGGGTGAATGGCGCAGCCAAGAGGGGGCAGCGCCCCCTCCCCCTCGTGGCTCGCGTGGCGCTGTGGCAGATTTACCCGGTATTCCGATGCATGCCGTCAAACGCTTGATCGGCGGGAAATTTCGCCGCAGCTAGAAGGTCACACCCGCGTGAGCGAGACCTATGAGATGACCGCCGATCCCAAACCCCATCTGCCCGACCATCCGCAGCGCTATGCGCTTGTGAACGAATTGCACGCCCGACCGTACCCGAAGCTCGGCGTCCCGGGCCACGCGGTCTATGTCGCCTTCAAGGAGCCGCGCGACGCCGCCAATCGCGACCGCAGCAAGGATCACGACCACCTCGTCGATCTTCTGACGCGCAACGGCGCGGCGCAGCCTCAGGCGGGGATCACCCATTACGCCGGCAAGATAGGGCGGCACGAGGTGAAGTGGGAGAGCCATACCGAATTCACCACTTATCTCGCTTTCGGCAAAGGCGTGTCGTCGCGCGCCTTCGACCCGGCGGAGACCGAGATCTACCCCGATAGCTGGATCGATGCGGGCCCCGGCGGGCGGATCGCCGCGGTGCAGATCCGCATCGAGGAACTGCCCGAGAATCCCGACGACATCGCGCCGCTTCTGGAGCAATGGTTCGTCACCGAGAGCCTCGTCTGCACCTGGGTGCTCGACGGGGCTGCGGTGGTCGCGGGCGATTTCCGGATCGATCCGAACGGGCAGATGCGCTTCGCTATCTTCGCGCGGCCCGGGACCGGGCCGGGACGGATCGGGCGCACGGTGCAGCGGCTCTGCGAGCTGGAGACCTACCGGGCGATGTCGATGCTCGGATTGGCGCGGGCGCGCGACCTGTCGCAGCGGCTCAATGCGCTCGACCCGAGGCTGACCGAAATCGTGGACGGGATGGGCGACGACGCGCACTCCGCAGAAGAAACGCTGCACGACCTGCTGGAAATCTCGGCTGAGCTGGAGAGCCTCGCGGTCGCGCATTCCTTCCGGTTCTCGGCGACCGGGGCCTATGAGGCGATCGTCCGAGAGCGGGTGGAGTCCTTGCGCGAAAGCCGCTTCGAGGGGCGCCAGAAACTCAGCGAGTTCATCGCCCGGCGCTACGACCCGGCGGTGCGCACGGTGAAATCGGCGGAGACGCGGCTGCAGCAGATGGTGACGCGGGCGGCGCGGGCGGGCGAGTTGCTGCGCACGCGGGTCGATGTGGAGCGCTCGGCGCAAAACCAGAAAGTGCTGGAAAGCATGGATCGCCGGTCGGACCTGCAGCTGCGCCTGCAGCACACGGTCGAAGGGCTGTCGGTGGTCGCGATCAGCTACTACGCGATCTCGGTCGCGGGCTACCTGGCTTATCCGCTCTCGAAGAAGATCGGACTGACGAAAGAGATCATGATGGCAGGGCTGACGCCGATCGTGATCCTCGCGGTCTGGCTGATGATCCGGCGTATCCGCAAGGGTGTGGGGGGGCATTGAGGGGAGGCGTCATGCCTCCCCTCGTGTCGTACCGCCTCAGAGACAGAGAAACAGGTGTGCGTTGGTGTATTCCGCGACTTGGCGCGACGAGGCGTATTCTGCTCTCTTGCCTTTCTTGGCACAGATACGGTCCGCCTCGGCCTGGGCGTTCACCTTCACCTCAGCCTGATCGGCAAGCATTGATGTCTGGATGGTGACGCTATCCCCGTTGTAGTCGCTCACGATCGGCGTCGCAGGCACGCATCCGGCAAGAAATGGCAGCAACAATAAAGCTTTACGCATTTAGATTTCCTCCACAAAACAAACTCACTAAACCGTGAGTGCCGTGTGAAGATCAACTCTCGCGGCCCGTCGCGAGCGGCGCGGTCAGCGCAAGGGTGACATTTAAGTCACCCTCAGAAGTCCGCCGTCGCCGGGTTCGGCCCGATCCGGCCCGCAGCAGTGTCGATCTGCTTGATCTGCGCCATCTCATGCTCGCTCAGCTCGAAATCGAACACGTCGATATTCTCGCGCATCCGCTCGTGATTGGCGGATTTGGGGATCGTCACGAGGCCCAGCTGGATCTGCCAACGCAAGGTGACTTGTGCGGCGGAGACGCCGTGGCGGGCGGCGATCTCGGTGAGGATCGGGTTCGCGAGCGCCTCGCCCTGACCCAGCGGCGACCAGCATTCGGTGGTAATGCCGAGCTTTTCATGCGCCGCGCGCTGGTCGGCCTGCTGGAAGCGTGGATGCAGCTCGATCTGGTTGATCGCGGGTGCCTCGCCGGTCTCCTCGATCAGCCGCTCGAGATGGTCGGGCAGGAAGTTCGACACGCCGATCGCGCGGATGCGGCCGGCGTCGCGCAACTCGATCATGGCCCGCCACGTCTCGACATATTTGTCCTTGGCGGGCATCGGCCAGTGGATCAGGTAGAGATCGAGATAGTCGAAGCCCAGCTTGTCCAACGTCTCGTCGAAGGCGCGCTTGGTTTCGTCATAACCCTGCCGGTCATTCCAGAGCTTTGAGGTCACGAAGATGTCTTCTCGTGCGACGTCGCTGTCCGCGACACCACGGCCCACGCCCGCCTCGTTGCCATAGGCCGCGGCGGTGTCGATGTGGCGATAGCCCGCATCCAGCGCATTACGGATGATGCGCGGTGTCTCGGCATCCTCCATCTTCCAGACGCCGAGGCCAAGTTGCGGGATCTTGATGCCGTCGTTGAGGGTAAGGGTCGGAACGCTCATGGTCGATCTCCTGATTGCCTATTCGGTTGGGCAACAGGTTAGGGCGGCGCCGCGTTCCGGAAAGGCTGTCACGGCGCGGTGAGGTGCAGCGCCGCGCCCCGGGACCGAGCCGCCCCGGGGGTCACTCGATACCTTATTCGCCGCGCGGGAAGCGCTTGTTTTCTTCCAGAACGTTGAGGTTCATGTGATTGCGCATATAGGCCTCGGAGGCTTTTTTCAGCGGTTGATAGTCCCACGGGTACTGGCCGCCCTGACTGAGCGCCTCGTAGACGACCCAGCGGCGGGCCTGACTTGCCCGGACCTCTGCGTCGAAGCGATCCAGATCCCAGCGCTGAGCCGCCTCGGCTTTCAGCGCGGCATAGGCCTCGGCATGGGCAGGGTCGCCCGCGAGGTTGGTCAACTCATGCGGATCGGCCTCGACATCGAAAAGCTGATCGGGATCGAGATTGCACAGATTCAGCTTGTAGCGTCCCTTGCGCAGGCTCACGAGCGGCGCGTAGGACGCTTCGGCCGCGTATTCCATCGCCACCGCCTCTTTCCGGGGTTCGCGGCGGGCTTGCGGCAGCAGGGTCTGCCCGTCGATCCAGGGCGCGATCTCGTCCATCGAGATGCCAGCCAGATCGCAGAGCGTCGGCGTGACGTCGATCGTCGAGACCGGATCGGAGATAAGCCCGGGCTCCAGGCCCGGCGCGGAGATCATCAGCGGCACGCGGGCCGAGCCCTCGTAGAAGCTCATCTTGAACCACAGCCCCCGCGCGCCCAGCATATCGCCGTGATCGGAGACGAAGAGGATCGTGGCCTCCTGGCGCGTGTCTTCGAGCACCTGCAGCAGCTCGCCGATCTTGTCGTCGAGATAGGACAGGTTCGCGAAATAGGCGCGGCGCGACCGGCGGATATCCTCGGTCGTGATGTCGAACTCGCGCCAGTCATTCGCGTCGAAGATCCGCTTCGAATGGTTGTCCTGCTCCTCGTAGGGGATCGTCCCGACCTCGGGTTCGAGATGCGCGCAATCCTCGTAGAGGTCCCAGTATTTCCTCCGCGCGACGTAAGGGTCGTGCGGATGGGTGAAGCTGACGGTCAGCATCCACGGCCGCGCGTCGTTACCCCGCGCCAGATCGTAGAGCTTCATCTTCGCCTCATGGGCGACGTTGTCGTCATATTCCATCTGGTTAGAAATCTCGGCCACCCCTGCCCCGGTGACCGAGCCCATGTTGTGATACCACCAGTCGATCCGCTCGCCAGGCTTGCGGTAATCCGGCGTCCAGCCGAAATCGGCAGGGTAGATATCCGTGGTCAGTCGCTCCTCGAAGCCGTGCAGCTGATCGGGGCCCACGAAATGCATCTTGCCCGAGAGGCAGGTCTGGTAGCCCGCGCGGCGCAGGTGGTGGGCATAGGTGGGAATGTCCGAGCGGAACTCGGCCGCGTTGTCATAGACGCCGTTGCGCGAGGGAAGCTGGCCCGACATGAAGGCCGCGCGTCCAGGCGCGCAGAGCGGCGAGCCGGTATAGGCGTTCTCGAACCGCACCGAACGTTCCGCCAGCTTGCGCAGGTGGGGCGTATGCAGCCATTCCGCCGGACCATCGGGAAATAGCGTCCCGTTGAGCTGATCGACCATCAGGATCAGGATGTTCGGGCGCGGCCTGCTGTCGTCCTTGGGGGAGGTTTCGAGGTCAGACATTGCGGCGCGCTCCTTTTATTGATCCACGGGTCAACAACCCTGTAGCGATCCAGAGCGGGCAAACGCAAGGGCGCGCCAAGTCAGGCGGCCGCGATGATCCGGGCTTCGTGGCGCTTCAAGCTGGGGCGCGCGGCGAGGTAGCTTTCGGTTCCACAGCTCAATTCCGGGAACAGCGCGAGTAGTTCGTCCCGCTGTGCGCGGTCCATATCCTGCATCGTCGCCTGCCCCGGTTGAAAACTTTCTGTCCAGAGTCCGTCGGAGAAGACGATCTCGTGATTGTCGAACATCACGTGGATATAGGTAACCGCCTCGGCCTCTTCGTCGATCTCGATCCCCGGCAGCCCGACGAGATGGCGCGCCGCGGCCAGCACCTCCGGCTCGCCTGCGATCAGCTGCGCGCGCGGCCCGGTCAGCAGGATGCGGTGCTGCGGCGAGACGCGCATCTCGCGCTCGGGCTGGTTCGCGCCCAGCGCGCCCGGTGCGATCTTGATGGAGCGGAATTCCGGCTTGGCCAGCAGTTCCGCAGTGCTGAGTGCGCGGATGCCGATCCAGCGGATGGGCTGGAAGCCGCTGTCGCGAGTCAGGATGCGATCACCGACCTGCAGGCTTTCGACCGGGCGGGGACCGCTATGTGTCGCGATCAGCGTGCCCGGGGTGAAGCAGGGGATGACCTTTTCGATATTCGAGAAACTGACCGTGCCGACGACCGCGCCATTGCCGTCGAAGAAATCGATCGTGCCGTTCTCCGGGTTCGTCGCGTCGCGATGCACGGCGACATTGTTCCAACCCCAGTCGCTGAGGTCGATGATGTCGAAATCATCGCCCGTCTCCGAGCCGTCGATCGTGTCGCCGGGAATGAGATCGATGAACCTGTCGGCATCCGCGCCGCCGACGAGGGTGTCGCCGCCACCGCCCGAGAGCGTATCGTTGCCCGCTCCGCCGTGGAGTTGGTCGCTGCCGACGCCGCCTTGCAAGACGTCGTTCCCGTCGCCACCGGACAGCGTGTCATTGCCGGTGCCGCCGGTGAGGCTGTCATTGCCTGCGTCGCCATCGAGCGAGTCATTGCCCGACCCGCCCAGCATGGTGTCGTTACCGGTGCCGCCGTAGAGGATGTCATCCGCGCCCGCGCCGTCGATATAGTCGTCCCCGCCGTTGCCATAGAAGACGTTGGTGTAGCCATCCGTCGGGTCCGAGGAGGCGCCGTCGAAGCCGATCAGCGTATCGTTTCCCGCCGAGCCGTAGATCCCGTCGACGCCGCTGAGCGTGTCGCCCGTCGCATCGCCCCCCGTAGCGGTCCCGGCGCCGAGGTTGATGTTCACAGCGCTCGCGGAGTCGGAATAGTCGACATAGTCCATGCCGGTTCCGCCAGACAGGACGTCGCCGCCCGCGCCGCCATGCAGCGTGTCATTCCCGGTACCGCCCTCGAGCGTATCGGCCCCCGCTCCGCCCTCGAGCGAGTCGCTGCCAGCGCCGCCGATCAGTCGGTCGTTACCCGTCCCGCCAATCAGCGTATCGTTCCCGATACCACCGTCGAGCCAGTCGTTATTCGCGCCGCCATCGAGGGAATCGTTGCCGTCGTTCCCGGTGAGCGTGTCGTTTCCGCTACCGCCGAGGAGCGTGTCATTGCCGGCGCCCCCGATCAGCGAGTCGTTGCCCGACCCGCCGTCGATCAAATCGTCGCCCGTGCCGCCATCGACCGTGTCGTTGCCGAGGCCGGCCAGCACGGTATCGTTGCCGCCATAGGCGCGAATGTAGTCGTCATTGCCGCTGCTGCCCGCGAGGCCCGCATCGTTATTGTCCACGCGGTCTGAGCCATTCGCGATCGGCTCGACATAGTTCACGTCGATCCGATCCGCCCCAGAGGTGCCGTCGACATAGCCGTCGTCGAAGCCGGTGACGTAGCGATCCTGCGCGAGGTTCGCGCCGTCGTCGCTGATCACGCGCCCTATGGCCATGGACTGGATCGGCTTGGCCTCGTAGGCCGCCGTGGTCGCATCGTTGGACATCTCGGGTGCGAGGAACAGGTGGCCCGAGTTGGTCTGAACGAGGACCGACTGGACTCTCGCGGTCGTGCCGTCCGTATAGGTGAGGGTCGTTTCGTAGATGACGAGGCTGTCGAAGGTGAAATTCGACACGCCGTTACCGATATCCGTGCGGATCGTATCGTTCGAGGTTGCGTTTCGGGTATCGAGAGCGCCGGACGCCCCGCCGTTATCTATTAGCGTCGCTTCGGTGATATTGCTGAAAAGAGGATCGGTCGAATCCCCAATCGTCATCCCTTCAAGGACACGCGAGTTTTCGACCTTCCAGTTCGACTCGTCGGGATCGAGGTCAAAGGGCGTCCCATTTTGATCAACAACCTGCCCGAGATATATCCAGTTGAACGTCGTGGCCATGTCGCCGCTGCTTTACCTTGTTTTCCGTCAACCGGGCCCAAGCGGGACCGGTCTCCAACCCTCGAAGACTGTGCAAAAACTATCGGGGCCTATGACGTGGCTGCTCGATTTTCATAGTTACTGGTACGCTGACACGGCCCTCATTTGGCGCGGGTTCGTGAACGCCTCGGGGCGCAAATTGGGCGAAACAAGGGCTTTCCGGGCAGGCCGACACGTATAGGGAGAGTCACGGCCACTGGCCGTGAAGGCGCGGAAACTTCGGGAGAAAACTGGTAGGCCCGGCAGGACTTGAACCCGCAACCAAGGCGTTATGAGCGCCCTGCTCTAACCAATTGAGCTACAGGCCCACCATTGCATCTTCCTCTAGTGAGACGACGCGCGGGCGTCAAGAAAGCGCGAACACCCCGCCCCTTCGACGTTGCGGGGGGCGTGCGGTTACGCTAGGGCTTCGGCCAAGAGTTTACTTGCCGGAGTGCGCCGCGATGACCGAGAAAACACAGGGCCTGACCTATGCCGATGCGGGCGTCGATATCGACGCGGGCAATGCGTTGGTGGACCGGATCAAACCCGCGGCCAAGCGCACGCAGCGCTCGGGCACGATGTCGGGTCTGGGCGGCTTCGGGGCGCTCTTCGACCTGAAGGCGGCGGGCTACAACGATCCGATCCTCGTCGGCGCGACCGATGGCGTGGGCACCAAGCTGCGCATCGCGATCGACACCGGAAATGTCGACACGATCGGCATCGACCTCGTGGCGATGTGCGTCAACGATCTGGTCTGCCAAGGCGCCGAGCCTTTGTTCTTCCTGGATTATTTCGCGACCGGCAAGCTCGAGATCGATCAGGCTGCGCGCATCATCGAAGGCATCGCGGAAGGCTGCGCACAATCGGGTTGCGCGCTGATCGGCGGTGAGACGGCGGAAATGCCGGGCATGTATTCCAAGGGCGATTTCGACCTCGCGGGCTTCGCGGTCGGCGCGATGGAACGCGGCTCGGACCTGCCCGCAGGCGTGGCCGAGGGTGACGTGCTTCTGGGCCTCGGCTCGAACGGCGTGCATTCCAACGGCTATTCCTTCGTACGCAAGGTGGTCGAGATATCCGGCCTTGGCTGGGACGCTGCCAGCCCCTTCGGTGAGGGCTCGCTTGGCGAGGCACTGCTGGCGCCAACCCGCCTCTACGTCAAACAATGCCTGGCCGCGGTGCGCGCAGGTGGCGTTCATGCGCTCGCCCATATCACCGGCGGCGGTCTGACCGAGAACCTGCCCCGCGTTCTGCCCGAGGGCATGGGCGCCACGATCGACCTCAATGCCTGGGAACTGCCCGGCGTGTTCCGCTGGCTGGCCGAAACCGCTTCGATGGAAGAGCGTGAGCTGCTCAAGACCTTCAATTGCGGCATCGGCATGATCGTCGTCGTCGCAGCTGACAAGGCCGACGAGATCGCCACCCTGCTGGCGAGTGAAGGCGAAACCGTCACCCGCATCGGCACCGTCACCTCCGAACAGGGCATCGCCTACGAGGGCGCACTGCTGTGATCCGTGTCGCGATCCTGATCTCGGGCGGCGGCTCGAACATGGTCCGTCTGGTCGAGAGCATGGCAGAGGACCACCCTGCCCGCCCGGTGCTGGTCGCGTCGAACGATGCGAAAGCCGGGGGGCTGGAGAAGGCCGCGCGGATGGGCGTGCCGACCGCCGCCATCGACCACCGCCCCTATGGCAAGGACCGCGCCGGTTTCGAGGCCGAGCTGCTGAAGCCGATCCTCGCCGCGAAACCCGATGTGCTTTGCCTTGCGGGCTTCATGCGGGTGCTGACGCCGGAATTCGTGGCGCGGTTCGAGGGTCGGATGCTGAACATCCACCCCTCGCTTTTGCCGAAATATCCCGGCCTGCACACCCATAAGCGCGCGATCGAGGCAGGCGATGCGGTGGCGGGCTGTACGGTGCACGAGGTGACGCCGGTGCTCGACGAGGGGCCGATCCTCGGCCAGGCGCGCGTTCCGATCGAGGCAGGCGACACCCCCGACGACCTCGCGGCCCGCGTGCTGGTGCAGGAACATCGCCTCTACCCGGCCGTGCTGCGTCGCTTCGCCGAGGGCGACCGCACCCCAGTCTATCTCTGAACGCGTCCCAAGCGTTTCCCGGTAAGCACGCTCACGCCGAAATGCGCCGCACCCGCTTGCGAGCAGCCGCCGCTTCGCGCATGACAAGCACATGGAATCGACCCCGGATACGGCCCCGCGCGGGCGCATGATCGCCCCAGACCTGATCCGGGCCATAGCACTGATCGGGATGGCGATCTTCCACCTGACATACGATCTCGAGAATTTCGGCTTCGTGCCGCGCGGCACGGTCTTCCATCCGGCCTTTCTCGATTTCGCGCGTGTCGTTGCCAGTACGTTCATCTTCATGGCCGGCGTCAGCCTCGTCCTCGCCCATCGCCACGGTTTCCGTGCGGCCCCGTTCTGGCGGCGGCTGGGAAAGGTGGTGGTTGCGGCGGCGCTGGTGAGCGTGGCGACCTACGTGATGATGCCGGAATATTTCATCTATTACGGCATCCTTCATTCCATCGCGGTCAGCTCGCTCATCGGCGCGGCGCTGCTGTTCCTACCGTGGATCCTGCTCGCGGCGCTTGGCGTGATCGCGGTCTGGGTGCATCTGAACTACGCCTTCGAGTTGTTCAACCAGCCGTGGCTCTGGTGGCTGGGTCTCTCGACCCACTGGCGCCCGTCGATGGATTTCGAGCCGGTCTTCCCGTGGATCGGGCCGTTCCTTGTCGGGATGGGGGTTGCGAAACTGCTCGACCGTCTGGGCTATTGGAAACGGGCCGCGCGCTACCGGCCCGAGGAGACCCGCGGGGTGATGAAAGTCGCGCTGTTCGCGGGGCGCCACACCCTGCCGATCTATCTGATCCACCAGCCCATCCTCTACGGGCTGACCTGGGCCGCGTTCCTTCTGCAGCACTGAAACTTGCGCTTCTGCCACGCTATCAGGGCCGCGACGCGCCCGACCCTTCCCTTTTGTCCTATGAAGGTCTAGGGAATTTGCACCTGCGCGGGATGAGCCCGCACCGAATTGAAAGCGCGATATGCAGACCATCACCACGACCGAGGCCCTCGCGGCCTTCTGCGAAAAGGCCAAGCAAGAGCCCTACGTCACCGTCGACACCGAATTTTTGCGCGAGCGGACCTACTGGTCCAAGCTTTGCCTCGTGCAGATGGCGCTCCCCGATCATGGCGAGACCGAAGGCGAGGCCGTTTTGGTCGATCCGCTGTCCGACGACCTCTCGCTCGAGCCGCTCTACGATCTTTTCCGCCACAAGGAGACCGTGAAGGTCTTCCACGCAGCCCGGCAGGATCTGGAGATTTTCTACACCGACGCGCAGGTCTTTCCCGATCCGCTGTTCGACACGCAAATCGCCGCGATGGTCTGCGGCTTTGGCGAGCAGGTGGGTTACGAGACGCTGGTGCGCAAGATCGCCAAGCAGTCGCTCGACAAATCCTCGCGCTTCACCGACTGGTCGCGCCGTCCGCTGACCGAGGCACAGAAGAAATACGCGATCGCCGATGTCACCCATCTGCGCGTGATCTACGAATTCCTCGACGAACAGCTGAAGAAAACGGGACGCGATGCCTGGGTCGAAGAGGAAGAGGCGGTTCTGCTGAACCCCGAGACCTATATCAACCGCCCCGCAGAGGCGTGGAAGCGCGTGAAGACGCGGACCAATTCGGGCCGTTTCCTCGCCATCGTGCGCGAGCTGGCACAGTTCCGTGAAGGTTACGCCCAGAACCGCAACATCCCGCGGAGCCGTATCTTCAAGGATGACGCGCTGCTGGAGCTGGCCTCGACCAAGCCGACATCGATCGACGAGTTGGGCAAGTCGCGGTTGTTGCTGCGCGAGGCCCGCAAGGGCGAGATCGCCGAGGGCATCCTTACGGCGGTGCGCGAAGGGCTGGAGATGCCCAACGAGAAGCTGCCCCGCCCCGACAATCAGACCCAACAACTGCAAGTCGACACCGCGCTTGGCGATCTTCTGCGGGTGCTGCTGAAGGCGAAATCGCAGCAGGCGGGCGTCGCCGCGAAGCTGATCGCGACCTCGTCCGATCTCGACCGCATCGCCGCTGGCAAGCGCGACGTGGCCGCCCTGCAGGGCTGGCGCGCCGAGGTCTTCGGGCATGACGCGCTGCGTCTGGCCAAAGGCGAAGTGGCCCTGACCGCCGATAGCGGCGCGGTAAAGCTGGTCGACGTTTAAGGGGCACCGGAGGCGCTGCACCTGAACGCCGGGTGGGCGCCCACTTCTTTGGTAGTCTTCGAAAGTTTCGGAAGCATTCAATGCGCGCGTTGAAACCACCAAAGCGCCCGTCCAAGGGGGCGGTCGCAAGCTGCCCGGGCCGCTGAAGCGGCTGATCCGGACAAGGCGACAAGAGAAAGGCCCGGGTTCTCCCGAGCCTCATCTAAATCAACTGAAGTGACGATCAGCGTGCCACGGACCGCGCGTTGGACACACCCTGCACCACGATCTTCCGCACGCCCTGCAGCTTGTAATTGTTGAGAAACGCTGCCGCCGAGACCTCGCGCGATTGCGGGTTCATCACGCGGCGCGCATCGGGGCTGTCGGCGGGCGGCGGCGAGACCATGAAGACATAGGTCACCGTGCCGTTCTCATCCGGTGCGCCGCTGTTCAACGGAACCAGATCGGTGTCCCAGTAGCCTTGTGTCGGCGGCAGCCCCATCGCGGTGATGATCGCACCCGAAGGGATCTTCTCGACCGAGAGCGAGGAGACCTGCGCGACCTGCTGCTGGTTCGGCTTGCCGACCTTCACGGGGTAGCCGCCCCGCGGGGCGAGTGTCTGCACCGGCGCGGCCGTGTCGCGCCCGAACCAGTTGAACGGGTTGAGCTTGCTGTCACGGATGGTGCCGCAGCCTGCGGTGGTGAGCGTCAGGGCAAGTGCCGCGATCAGGGCTTTGTTCATGATGGCTCCGATACTGTCCCGGGTCTGGACCCGATTTCGTGGTAGCCCATTGCG
This sequence comes from Thioclava sp. F1Mire-8, assembly GCF_002213165.1. Taxonomy (NCBI): domain Bacteria; kingdom Pseudomonadati; phylum Pseudomonadota; class Alphaproteobacteria; order Rhodobacterales; family Paracoccaceae; genus Thioclava; species Thioclava sp. F1Mire-8. The sequence continues at coordinate 1,139,254 of NZ_NBNY01000001.1, forward strand.
GCGCTTTTGAAAAGCCGCGTCTGGACCCTCGGGCGCGAACCCGTTACCCAAGAGACAATTCCCTGTCCCAAGGAGCGAGTGACCATGGCGCGCGAAGCCTTTGAAGAGATTGCCGAGACCTTCGAATTTCTCGACGACTGGGAGGACCGCTACCGTCACGTGATCGAGCTGGGCCGCGAATTGCCGCCCCTCGACGATGCGGTGAAGGTGCCTGCGACCAAGGTGGAGGGCTGTGCGAGCCAGGTCTGGCTGCTGCCCCGGATCGAGGGGACCGGCCCGAATGCGGTGTTCGACTTTCAGGGCGAGAGCGATGCGATGATCGTGCAGGGCCTCATCGCGATCCTGCATGCGCTCTATTCGGGGCTGACCGCCGAAGAGGTGCTGGAGGTCGACGCTCCCGCCGAGCTGGGCCGTCTGGGCCTCAACGACCACCTATCGGCGCAGCGCTCGAACGGGTTGCGCGCAATGGTGGAGCGTATCCGCAAGCTGGCCGGTGAGGCCGCGGGGACGTAGGGCCTTCGGTTTTCTATTTAGCGACAGAGGGACGCGCCCGAGCCTCGGGTGGGCGCGTTGCAACGCATGTGGCTAGGCGGTTTATCTCGCAAGCCCGCACGACTTCCATGCCCGCGATGCCACCGCCAATGCGCCCTCCCGGGGGGGGAGGGTCGGGCGCGGCCCGGGGCTGGACGCCCCGAGCCAGTCACCCCAAACGAAAACGGCCGGTCCAGCGACCGACCGTTTCCCATTTCCCTGCCCCGCAGATCAGTCGATCAGCGGCAGCAGCTGGTTCACCGAGTCCTTGGCGTCGCCATAGAACATCCGGGTGTTCTCCTTGTAGAACAGCGGGTTCTCGATGCCCGAATAACCGGTACCCTGACCGCGCTTCGAGACGAAGACCTGCTTGGCCCTCCAGACCTCCAGAACCGGCATGCCAGCGATCGGCGAGTTCGGATCTTCCTGTGCGGCGGGGTTCACGATGTCGTTCGAGCCGATGACGATCACCACGTCGGTATCGGGGAAGTCCTCGTTGATCTCGTCCATTTCCAGAACGATGTCGTAAGGCACTTTCGCCTCGGCCAGCAGCACGTTCATGTGGCCCGGCAGACGGCCCGCGACCGGGTGGATCGCGAAGCGGACTTCCTTGCCCTGGCTGCGCAGCTTGCGGGTCAGTTCCGACACCGCCTGCTGAGCCTGCGCCACCGCCATGCCGTAGCCCGGCACGATGATCACGCTGTCCGCGTCGCGCAGAGCGGAGGCCACGCCGTCGGCGTCGATCGCGATCTGCTCGCCCTCGACTTCCATCGCGGGACCGGAGGTGCCGCCGAAGCCGCCGAGGATAACGCTGATGAACGAGCGGTTCATCGCCTTGCACATGATGTAGGACAGGATCGCACCCGAGGAGCCGACCAGCGCGCCGACCACGATCAGAAGATCGTTGCCCAGCGAGAAGCCGATCGCCGCCGCGGCCCAGCCCGAATAGGAGTTCAGCATCGACACCACGACCGGCATATCGGCGCCGCCGATGCCCATGATCAGGTGGTAGCCGATGAAGAACGCCAGAAGGGTCATCAGGATCAGCGCCCAGGCCCCTGCCCCGTTGATGAACGCGATCAGCAGGATCACCGAGAGGATCGCGGCGGTCGCATTGAGGATATGCCCGCCCGGCAGCTTGGTGGCCTTCGAGGTCACCTTGCCCGCGAGCTTGCCGAACGCGACCACAGACCCGGTGAAGGTCACGGCCCCGATGAACACGCCGAGGAACAGTTCGACGCGCAGGATCGATAGTTCGACCGGCGACTTGTGCGCGATCAGAGCGGCGAAGCCCTTCAGCGCGTGCTGCTCTTCCACGCCCATCGCGCCGACGCGCGCCATCTCGATATAGGCGTTATAGCCCACGAAGACGGCGGCAAGACCGACCAGCGAGTGCATCGCGGCAACCAGCTGCGGCATTTCCGTCATCTGCACCCGGTTCGCCACGAACCAGCCGATGATGCCACCAGCCGCGATCAGGATGACCGAGAGAAGCCACAGACCCGAGCCGGGGCCGATCAGCGTCGCCAGAACCGCAAGGCCCATGCCGACGATGCCATACCACACCGCCCGTTTCGCGCTTTCCTGCCCCGAAAGGCCGCCCAGCGAGAGGATGAAGAGAACTGCCGCGACGACATAGGCGGCGGTCGAGAATCCGTTTTCCATTACGCTCTCCCCCTCTTACGACTTCTGGAACATGGCGAGCATGCGCCGCGTGACCATGAAGCCACCGAAGATGTTGATCCCGGCCATGAACACCGACAGCGCTGCGAGCACGATCACGAGCCACGAGCCCGAACCGATCTGCAACAGTGCGCCGAGGATGATGATCGACGAGATCGCGTTGGTCACAGCCATCAGTGGCGTGTGCAGCGAGTGCGAGACGTTCCAGATCACCTGGAAGCCCACGAAACAGCTGAGCACGAAGACGATGAAGTGCTGCATGAAGCTGGCCGGTGCGACGAGGCCCACGCCCAGAAGCACGATCGCGCCCACGGCGAGCAGCGTCACCTGATTGCGGGTCTGCTTCTTGAACGCAGCGACCTCATTGGCGCGCTTTTCCTCCGGCGTCAGCTCCTTGGCCTTTTCCTTCGGCTTCTGCGCCGCAATCGCGGCCACCTTGGGTTTCGGCGGCGGGAAGGTGATCTCGCCCTGATAGGCCACGGTCGCGCCGCGGATCACGTCGTCTTCCATGTCATGGACGACGACACCGTCCTTCTCGGGCGTCAGATCCGTCATCATGTGACGGATATTGGTCGCGTAGAGCGTCGAGCTCTGCGTCGCCATGCGGCTCGGGAAATCGGTGTAGCCGACGATGGTCACGCCATTGTCGCTCACGATCTTCTGGTCCGGCACGGTCAGTTCGCAGTTGCCGCCACGCTCGGCGGCGAGGTCGACGATCACCGAGCCCGGCTTCATCGCCTCGACCATGTCCTTGGTCCATAGCACGGGCGCATCGCGGCCCGGGATCAGCGCGGTGGTGATGACGATGTCGATATCGGGCGCCAGTTCGCGGAATTTCGCGAGCTGCGCTTCGCGGAATTCCGGACTGGAAGGCTTGGCGTAGCCGCCCGTCTCCGCGCCGTCGGTCTGGCTTTCCTCGAAATCGAGATAGACGAATTCCGCGCCCATCGACTCGATCTGCTCGGCCACTTCGGGACGCACGTCGAACGCATAGGTGATCGCACCCAGCGAGGTCGAAGCCCCGATCGCGGCAAGACCGGCCACACCGGCACCAACAACGAGCACTTTCGCCGGCGGAACCTTACCTGCCGCCGTCACCTGACCGGTGAAGAAGCGGCCGAAATTGTTGCCTGCCTCGAGCACCGCACGGTAGCCTGCGATATTGGCCATGGAGGACAGCGCATCCATCTTCTGCGCGCGCGAAATCCGCGGGACCATGTCCATCGCGATCACGTTCGCACCGGTCTTCTCGGCGGCTTTCAGAAGCTCTTCGTTCTGGGCCGGGTAGAAGAACGAGATCAGGGTCTGGCCGGGCTTGAGGCGCTTGACCTCCGTATCGCTCGGCGGCCGAACCTTGATGACGAAATCCACGTCCTTGAACAGCGCGGCGGCGGTTTTGACGACGGTCACATTCGCGGCCTCGTAAGCCTCGTCTGTGAAGCCGGCACGGACGCCTGCTCCGGTCTCGATGAAGCACTCATGGCCCAGCTTTTGCAGCTGCAAAGCCGAGTCGGGCGTCATGGCGACCCGCGCCTCGCCCTCGAAAATCTCCTTTGGAGCTCCGATTTTCACTCTAACTCCCCCTTGGATAGCGGTGCGTTTAGCCGCTGGCCTGCGCACCCGGAATCTTGCGACGTACTCCTTAGCATCGCGCAATAATGTTTCACAAGCAGCTATGGCTCGTAAAACCTTCTTAATCGCTCACAGCGCCACTCACCGGTTCGTGTATACCATTGAATACCGAAATTCGGGGTAATTTATTTATTTAGATCAGTGTGTTGTGGCGCGCCTTTTCAGCTGCTGCGCGATTGCGGCAACATCAGATTTTTTTGCGCCCGCAGCACTTTGCCGCGGCCCGATCAGAGCCAGCGACGGGTCCGGGCACGATAGGCGGTGTAGGTTTCGCCGAAATGCGCCGCGATCCTTGCTTCTTCGCCAAGAATGTAGCGCCGTGTGATGAACCACATGAAAACTGGCACCAGCGGAAGCCCCAAAGGCGCGTGCCAGATCAGCGCAAGCCCGGCCAGCACCAGCGCATCACCCAGATAGATCGGGTTGCGCGACAGCGCGAAGACGCCGGAGGTCACAAGCTCGGACGGGTCACGGCGCGGAATGAAGGTGGTGCGGCGGAGCAGCATCTGACCCACCGCGACCAGCATCAACGCGAGCCCGAGCGCGATCGCGATCAGCCCGAGCGCGCGGTCATATCGAAAAGGCATCGGCACGACCTGCCCCAGCGCCCAGACCAGCGCCGCGAACAGTACGAGCCAGAGCGGAGGGATATCGATCTCGCGCAGAGGGTTCATCGCGAACAGCTCAGAGCTTGTACACGGTGAGTTCGGGCAGATCGGTCAGCGGCACCTCGAGCAGACGCAGCGCAGGCAGCGACACTTCCGAGCCAGAGCCTGCCGCCTTGCCCGACGGGATCAGCGTGACCTTCGCCGACTTCCCGGTCTTCGGGTCCTCGATCCGGCCGGGGGTCTCGCTTTTCACCAGCCCGGTCTTTACCCAGAAGCCCGGATCGGCGGGATCGCCAAGGCTCGCGATGGTTGTGCCGAGCTTGGTTTCGCCGCCCACGGGTTTCTTCGCAGCCTCGGCACGCTGTTCCGCCGTGGTGGTGTCGAGGGAATCGGCGGTCTTCGCACTGGGCTTCGGGATCGGGGCCGCATCCGGCGCGGCGGCGGGGCCGCGCGCTGTCGCAGAATTCGGGGCGGCTATGTTGGGACCGTTGAGCCCCAGCGTGGCGCAGCCCGCAATCGGCATCATCAATACGAGCGCGAGGATCGGGCGAGCGAGGGGTTTGCGCATTCGAAATCTCCTTGAAATCTCACCGAGCCTATGCCCAGTCCGCGCCCGGTGTCACCCCCTCGCACAATCGCCTGTCCGGCGACCGATCCGCTTCGATCCGCGCGACGGCCCTTGCCGCCCCCCGTCACGCGCCTTACCTTCCGCAGCATGGAAAACACGCCCCTCATCGACCCCTTCGCCCGCCCGATCGACTATTTGCGGGTCTCGGTCACCGATCGCTGCGATTTTCGCTGCACCTATTGCATGGCCGAACACATGCAGTTCCTGCCGAAAAAGGAACTGCTGACCCTCGAGGAACTGGACCGGCTCTGCTCTACCTTCATCCGCCTCGGCGTGAAGAAGCTGCGCATCACCGGGGGCGAGCCGCTGGTACGGCGTGACATCATGACCTTCTTCCGCTCGATCGCGCGCCATCTCGACACTGGCGACTTGCGCGAGCTTACGCTGACCACCAATGGCTCGCAGCTTGCGAAATTCGCCGATGATCTCGCGGCTTTGGGGATGAAGCGGATCAACGTCTCGCTCGACACGCTGGATGCCGACAAATTCGCGAAGATCACCCGCTGGGGGCGGCTCGAACAGGTTCTGAAGGGGCTGGAAGCCGCGAAACGCGCGGGCCTCAAGGTCAAGATCAACACCGTCGCGCTGAAGGGCTTCAACGAGGACGAGCTGTTCACCCTCGTCGACTGGTGCGCGGCGGAAGGCTTCGACCTGACCTTCATCGAAGTGATGCCGATGGGCGAGATGGGTGAAGACCTGCGGCTCGATCAATACTGGCCGCTGTCAGATGTGCGCAAGGCGATGGCCGAACGCTTCACCCTGACCGATCTGGCGGAATCGACCGGCGGGCCTGCGCGCTACGTCCGGCTGGAAGAAAGCGGCCAGAAGATCGGCTTCATCACGCCGCTGACGCATAACTTCTGTGAGAACTGCAACCGTGTGCGGGTGACCTGCACGGGCGAGCTGTTCATGTGCCTCGGCCAGGAGGACAACGCCGATCTGCGCGCGCCCCTGCGGGCAAGCGAAGACGACGCGGCGCTGGAAGCGGCGATCCGCGAGGCAATCTCGCGCAAGCCCAAGGGCCATGATTTCGACTATTCGCGCCAGACCGTCTCGGGCCAGATGTCGCGCCACATGAGCCATACCGGCGGTTGACAGTTAGCGGCCTACGTTCGTCGCACACGCAGCGCAGGTCTCGGTCAACTCACGGGAATTTGGTGTCGGGGGCCAACTCCGGCGTGACTCAAATCAATGCGCGACGGCACTCCTTCTGGCAGGCTCCCTACAAAGAAAGGGAGCCAAACCAATGTATTCCAACATTCTCGTGCCCGTCGCCTTCGACGAAGATCACAACCCCGACGCCGCGCTCAATGTCGCGCGAGCGCTGGCTGGCGACGGGGCGCGCGTCACCCTGCTGCACGTGATGGAAGACGTCCCCGCCTATGCGATCAATTACATGCCGGAGGGCTATGCCGAGGAACTGCGCAAGACGCTGGAACGCGACCTCGCCACGCGCGCAGCGGAGTTCGACAATGGTGACTGGGCGATCGTCGAGGGCCAGCCTGGCCATGAAATCCTGAGCTACGCCGAGCATATCGGGGCGGATTGCATCGTGATCGCGTCGCACCGTCCGGGCTTTGGCGACTACCTGATCGGCTCGACCGCCTCGCGCGTCGTGCGCCATGCAAAATGCGCGGTTATGGTCATGCGCTGACGCTCACTCGGCAGGCAGCCGCGCCTCGATCATGCCGACGAACCAGCTTGCGCCAGCCGGAAGGATCGCGTCGTTGAAGTCGTATTCTGCGTGATGAAGGGGCGCGCTGGGGCCGTTGCCGATGAAGCCGTAGGCCCCGGGGCGCACCTCGAGCATATAGGCGAAATCCTCCGCCCCCATCATCGGATCGACATTGCGGTCGCAGGCGCCTGCCACGGCCTCGGCCACCTTTGCTGCGACCTCGGCCGCCGCCGGGTCGTTGCGCGTGACCGGATAGCCGCGCCGGTAGTCGACCTCTGCCGTCGCCTCATGGGTCGCAGCCACGCCCTGCGCGATCTCGCGCAGGCGACGCTCGGCCAGATCGCGGGTCTCGGCGCTCATCGTGCGCACCGTCCCGCCGAGGCTCACCGAATTGCCGATCACGTTGAGCGCCTTCGAGTCGGTCTCCAGCGTCGTGACCGAAAGTACGATCTCCTCCAGCGGATCGGTCGCGCGCGACACGATGCTTTGCAACGCGAGGATCAGATGTGCGGAGATCGGCACCGGATCTATCACCTCCTGCGGTTTCGCCGCATGGCCGCCCTTGCCGGTCACCACGATGTCGAAGAAATCCGCCGCCGCCATCATCGCATCTGGCCGGATGCCGAAACTGCCCGGTTCCATCCCCGGCATGTTGTGCAGCGCGTAGACCTCCTCGATGCCGAAGCGCTCCATCAGGCCGTCCTCGATCATCGCCTTGGCCCCGGCCCCGCCCTCCTCGGCGGGCTGGAAGATCACCACCGCACGCCCCGCGAAATTTCGTGTCTCGCAGAGGTATTTCGCCGCAGCGAGCAGGGTCGACGTGTGCCCGTCATGGCCGCAGGCATGCATCTTGCCCTCGACCTCTGAGGCATGCTCGGCCCCGGTCTTCTCGCGGATCGGCAGCGCATCCATATCGGCGCGCAGCCCAACGCAGCGCAGCCCGCCCTGGCGCGCGCCCTGCCCTTCGATCACGCCGACGACGCCAGAGCGCCCAATCCCCTCGACCACCTCATCGCAGCCAAATTCCCGCAGTAGGTCGGCCACGCGGCCCGATGTCCGCGGCAGATCGTAAAGCAGTTCGGGATTGCGGTGAAAATCGTGCCGCCATGCGGTGGCTTCCGCGTGCATCTCGGCAAAACGGTTCTTGATCGGCATGCTCGCTCCTTGGTTGGCGCTACCCTGCCTCGCGGCGCGCACGGGTGCAAGCCGCGCTCAGCGGAAGGCCATCGGCAAGGAGAAGCTGTAGCTCGGTTTGCCCAAGCCTTGCGGCGCTGCGGGGAAGCGGCCCGCGCGCCGCACCGCCTCGAGCGCCGCCCGGTCGAGCGTCGTATTGCCCGAGCTTTGCGCAACCGACGCGCCGATGAGCCGCCCGTCGCGCGCTATATTCAGCGCTACGATAACGCGACCCGCACCTGCCCCGCTGGGCGTTTGCTTGGCACGCTCGATCCGGGCGCGAATGTCTCCGCCCCACGATCCCATCAGCGAGCGGATCTGCCCAGCCGACAGCGTCGCCGCGGGGGCCGTGCGGCGGTCGCCTGCGGCCCCTCTGTCGCCCTGCCCCTTCGCCTGCTGCTTGGGCTGTGCCGGGGCGGGTTGCGAGGCCTGTTGCTTCGCGGGCGCTTTCGGCTGCGCTGGCTTCGGCGCAGGCGGCGTCGGTTTAGCCTTCGGTCGCGGAGTGTCTAGCGGCGCGGGATCGGCCTGTTCGGGCAACGCCGCATCGGGCGCAGGCGGCGCGGTCATCGTAGGCGCGGCGACTTGTGGGGCGAGTTCGATTGGCTCGGTCGGAGCCTTCGGCGCATTGGGCGCAGTCGGAGCCTCAGGCTGCGTCGCCGCGACCTCCGTTTCGACCTCTGGCGGGCGCTCCCACTCCGCTACGCGCGCGGCCATGGACGGGGAAGACGGCGCGAGCGAGACGAGCGCGTCGCCCCCGTCGCCCGCCGATTGCGCCCCGCCCGCAGGCGCAGGCTCCCAGACCAACAGCACGCCCGCATGGACCACGAGCGCCGCGCCGAGCGCACCTGCGAAAGCGAGCCTCCGCGCGGTCATTTGCCCCGCACCACGAGTTTGAGATCGGTGAAGCCAAGCTCCGCCAGCTGTGGCATCAGCCGCGCCAGCGCGTCGCCGGGAAGCTGCCCGTCCGCACGCAGGGTCAGGCCGTCGGCGCAGGCGCCGCACTCCGCTCGCGCGTTCCGCGCTGCCGCCCCCAGCGCGGCCAGCGCCGCATCGCCCCGCGCCTCTCCATAGGCGATCTCGCCTTCGGAGTTCGCAAACAGGACCAGCGCGCCGGGATCGGTCTTTCCCTCACCCGCAGCCTCGGGCGGGGTCACTTCGAAGGGCGTCGGCTGCGCCAGCGTCGCCGCCAGCAGAAAGAAGATCAGCAGCAGGAAGACCACGTTGATCATCGGCAAAAGCGGCTCGGGCAGACTGCGCCGGGGCGGATCGGTGAAGAGCCTCATGGCACCAGCACCAGATTGCCGAGCCCCGCGCCGCGCAACGCCTCGATCACCTGCGTCAGCGCGCTCAGATCGCCTTCTTTCGGACGCAGCACGACCGGATCGGAGGGCTGATCCATCAGCGGCTGCAGCGCGCCTGCCAGTTCGGAGAGCGCGACCCTCTGCCCGTTCAGACTGACCGTGCCGCCTTCGCCCACATCCACCAGGCGCGGCGGCCCGGACCACTCAGCGCCCGCCGTGCCGCCGCCCAAGGTCAGGTCCAATGTGCGCTCCACCCCGAAACGCGAGGCGAGCATGAAGAACACCAGAAGCAGGAAGACCACGTCGATCATCGGCGTCAGGGCCGGACGACGGCGCGGGCGCGGCTGACCGAAAGCGAACATCGCGCGCCTCACTCGGCGGCGGCGCGTGGCCGCTCGGAGAGCGTGGCGGGCGCGCGGGCGAAAATGCGGGTCGCGGCGTCCTCCATATCGTGGCGCAGGCGGTCCACCACGGCGTCGAACCCCGACAGAGCGATCTGCGCCGGGATCGCCACAGCCATGCCCGCCGCCGTCGTCAGAAGCGCCTCCCAGATGCCCCCCGCCAGCGTCGCCGGATCGGCCTGGACCCCCGCCTCCTGCAGCGCGCGGAAAGCCGCGATCATGCCCGCGACCGTGCCCAGAAGCCCCAGAAGCGGGCCGATCACCACGGCCAGTTCCAGTGCCCGAAGCCCCGAGCGCGCCCGTGCCAGCAGATCGCGCGCGACGCGGCCCGTCTCGGCCTCGGCCCCGGCCCGATCGAGCTGCGGATCGCGCAGGCTCGCCATCGCCGCTCGGACCAGCTGCGCGCGCAACGATCGCCGTCCGGCCACAGCCGCCTGGGCCCCGTCGGGATCGCCTGCCGCCCAGGCCGCGATCGCCGCCTGGCTATGCGCCCCGCCCGACCACGCACCCGCGGCCAGCAAATCCCAGATTTTCCAGATAATCACCGCGAGCGAGATCACGGACAGAGCCGCAATCGCCCACATCGCCGGGCCTCCCAGCACGAGCGCATCGAACATGCGCCCCGGAAGCCCCCCGGAAATCTGAGCGGTGCCGTCCATCGCGCCCTCCAATTCGCGCCCGCGGGCGCGGTGAGGTGGTGCCGGCGGAGGGACTCGAACCCCCGACCCCCTGATTACAAATCAGACGCTCTACCAACTGAGCTACGCCGGCGTGACCGGCCCGCAATAGCGCGGCTGAGAAATTCGTGCAAGACGCCGCTCAGCGGGAACGCGCAAGATCTGCGCGCGCCGCATCCGCGCGGGCGAGAATCGCGACGGCGACAAGGCCCACCGCGCAGACCAGAAGCGCGGCGGGGGAGGCATCGCCCAGATTCTCGAGGCTCGCCTTTTCCTGCGTGCGCGTGGCCAGCGTCTCGAAATTGAACGGGCGCAGCAGCAGCGTCGCGGGCAGCTCCTTCACGCAATCCACGAAGACCAGAAGCAGCGCCGAGCCGACCGACCCGCGCATCAGGGGCAGGTAGAGGCTACGCAGAACGCCCCCTGGCGTGCGCCCCAGAGACCGCGCGGCCATCGGCAACGAGGGCGGCACGCGGCCGAAGGCGGCGTCGCTCGCGCCTTGGGCGATGGCGAAGAATCGCACGACATAGGCGAGGATGATCGCGAAGGCCGAGCCCGTCAGCAGCAAGCCCGGATCATAGCCGGTCAGCGCCAGTACGGTGTCGGCCAGCGCATGATCGAGACCGGCGAGCGGCATCAGGATGCCGACCGCCAGCACAGCCCCCGGCGCGGCATAGCCGAGTGTCGTCAGCGGCAGCACGGCACGCGGCAGGCACTGCCCCGAGAGGCGCACCCCATAGACCATGAACAGCGCGAGCGTCACAGTGATCGCAGCGGCCGCGCCCCCGGTCAGGATCGTGTGCCATAGCGCGAGCCCGAGCCCCCGGCCGAACCACGCCTCGGGATTGGCGAGCGCATGCCCGCCCATCACTGCGACCGGCAGCACGAAGCCCAAAGCCACCGGGAGCACGCAGGCTAGCGTCGCCACCCAGCCAGCCGCACCCTTCAGGCGCTGCGCCTGAACCGGACGGGCCTGACGCGCGCTTTGGTAATACTGGACACGACGGCGCGAGAGTTTCTCGACCATAAGGAGCGCGAGCACGATCCCGAGGATCACCAGCGCGAGCTGCGCCGCCCCGCCTGCATTGCCGCCCGAAAGCCATGTCGAGAAGATGCCCGTGGTCAGGGTCTGCACGCCGAAATGATCCACGACGCCGAAATCCGCCACCGTCTCCATCATGGCGATCGCGGCCCCTGCGGCGATGGCTGGACGGGCGAGCGGCAGGCCTACGCGCCAGACCAGCCCCCACGGCCCGGTGCCGAGCGCGCGGGCGACCTCGTAGCTGGCGCCGGATTGCTCGCGCAGGGCCGCACGGGTGATCAAATAGATATAGGGGTACAGCGCGGCAGACAGCACGACGACCGCCGCCTCGCGCGAGCGGATTTCGGGAAACCAGTAATCGCGCGCCGAGGCCCAGCCGAAAGCGCCGCGCATGGCGGTCTGCACCGGGCCGGAATAGTCGAGGAAATCGGTGAGGGCGTAGGCTCCGACATAGGCCGGGATCGCGAGCGGCAGCAGGAGCAACCATTGCAATATGCGATGCCCCGGGAAGCGATACATCACCACGAGCCACGCGGCCCCCGCCCCGATGGCGGATGCCAGAAGCCCCACGCCGCCCGTCAGCACTGCCGTGTTGATCAGGTAGCGCGGCAGCACGGTCGCGATCAGATGCGGCCAGATATTGTCGCGCGGATCGAGCGCCATCCATCCAACGGCCAGGATCGGCGCAAGCACCAGCACCGCAATCACTACGGCCCCGAGCGACCACAGCCCACCAGCCGGATGCAAGCGCCCGCGCGATGCAGAGATGGGGCGGGCCGGGAGGGATGGGGCGGATTTTGGCACGGGCTTTCCCGATCAGTTTTGTCGGAATTGTCCCGACCTCCTACCCCGAAACGGGTTTGCCTGTCCAGAACGGAGCGGCTAGAGTGAGCGCCAACAATAAGGGCTTGACCCGGCAGACGATATTGAGGCGCGCAGAATGAAAGTCGTTTTCCATCTCGGAGCGCATTCGACCGATGAAGATCGTATCGTTGGCGCGCTTTCGAGCAATGATCGGCTTCTCGAATCTCATCGCATCGCCGTGCCCGCGCCCCGCAGCTACCGAATGGTTCTGCGCGATGCGCTGGTCTCTTTGAAAGGCGGACCGGCCCCGCAGGAAGTGCAGGACGCGATCATCGAAGCGAGCACCGACGCGCCGGTCCTCGACCGGCTGGTGTTCAGCCACGCATTCTTCCTCTGCATCCCCGAGCGGGTGATCACCAAGCGCGGGTTCTACGCGATGGCGCCGAGCAAGCTCGCGCCGCTGGCGAACCTGTTTCCCGACGCGGAGACCGAGTTCCACCTCGCGCTGATCAACCCCGCGAGCCTGATCCCGCAACTGGTCGCGCGGCTACCCAAGCGCAACTACGAGCAGATCATGGAAGGCCACGACCCGCGCGATCTGCGCTGGGAGCCGCTCATCCGACAGATGGTGGAGGCCGCGGGCGGCCGGCGCTTCGTGATCTGGTGCAACGAGGACCTGCCGCTGATCTGGCCCGAGGTGCTGCGCTCTGTCGGCGGGCTGCCGGAGGATCAGGCGCTCAAGGGCGACATGATGGTCCTGCGCCAGATCATGCCCGAAGAGGGCATCGAACGGTTGCGGAGCTATTTCGACACGAACCCGCCGAAATCGGTGCTGCATCGGCGCAAGATCGTGGCGGCGTTTCTCGACAAATACGCCAAGCCCGAAGCGCTCGAGATCGAGGCGCCGCTGCCGGGCTGGACCGATGAACTAGTCGAGGAAATCACCGCGCAATACGACGCCGACGTCGCCGCGATCGCGCGAATGCCCGGCGTGGAATTCATCGCGCCCTGAGCACAGGGCGGGTCGCGCCGGACCATCGCCCGGCGCGCGGTGGCGCTCAGCCCATCCCCAGCGCGGATTTGTAGAGGTCGAGAATCGCTTCTTCCTCCGCCACGTCGTCCTTGTCGCGTTTGCGCAGGGCGACGATCTTCTTCAGCACCTTGGTGTCGTAACCGCGGGCCTTGGCCTCGGACATGATGTCCTTCTGCTGCTCGGCGATGTCTTTCTTCTCGGCTTCGAGGCTCTCGAACTGTTCGATGAACTGGCGCAGTTCGTCGGCGGCGACATTGTAGGCGGCATCGTTGGGCATGGGCCTCTCCTGCTTGCGATCGGGGGTCGGCGCTCTGACTAGCCCGAGCGTCTGCGCGCATCAAGAGGCGGCGCGCGCGGATCGGCGGGTTCCGCAAGCCGATTTTTCCTGTGCGATTTCCCGCGATCACACAGGCGCCCGCGTTTTTCTTGCCATACCCCCCGCGACGGGCTAGGCAGGCGCGCGCAACTTTCGGAGGCCGCAATGGAAAATCTGATCTGGGCAGGGGCCGTCGTCTCGGTGATCGGGCTGTTCGGCATCCTCAATTGCATCGTCAAAGTGGCGAGCGCCAAACGCGCGGGCCTGCCCGACGAGGAACTGCGCGCACGGCTGCAAAAGATCATTGCGATCAATATGGGCGCGCTGTTCGTGTCGGTGATCGGGCTGATGATGGTGGTGCTAGGCATCTTCCTCGGCTGAGGTGCCCCGTCCGACGGGCGCCTCGCCTCACGCGTCGTCGAGATCGGCGAAGCACTTCCCGTTACGGATCAACACATCCCACAGCGTGACCGGCTCGGGGGCGCCCTCTTCGACCAGTTCGCGCAGCAGCTTGCGCGTGGCGAGAAGCCCGGCGCGGTCGGCGGCGAACATCACCCCGCCCATCTGTGGCGCAAAGCCCAGCACGTGGCGCGCCGCGACGTCGATATCGCCGGCCCGATGCGCCTGTGCGTGCTGCAACAGCTCCGCGCCACAATTGGCAAGCTCGGCCAATATCCGCGCGCGGATGCGCGCATTCGAGAGGCGACGCGGCACGATCCCCGCCTCGTCGCGCAACGCTGCCAGCGCCTCTGCCTGATCGGGCACCGGGCGTGGCGAGCCCTCGCTCCAATCGTAGAAGCCCTTTTGCCCCGCGCCTTTCGCCGCGGCATCGAGCGCGAGCAAACTCAACAGCGGACCGAATGGACGGTGGAGCCGCGCGAAATCCTCTAGCACGGCGTCGATGCCCAGCCGGTCGGTCAGTTCAAGCGGCGGACGCGCGCCGCCTGCCTCGCGGATCGCGGCATCGACCTGCGCGACCGAAGCCCCTGCGAGCACCGCCCGCTCTGCCGCGGCGATATAGGCCAGGCGCAGATGATCGGCGATGCCGCCTATGCCTGGACCGCCGCGCAAAACCTGCATCCCGCCCTGCCGCATCAACCCTGCCATCGCGTAGAGATCGGCAGGCAGCGCGCCGTCGGGCGGCACGATTTCGCACAGATCGCCGGTGCGGCGCAGCCCGAATTCCTCCGCGCCTTCGGGCAGGTCCTCGGCATTGCGCGCGCTGAGCGGCGCGGCTGGGAAAGCCCCCGTCCCCGTCGCGATGATCGCATCCGACCCAGATAGTCCCTCGCGGGTCATCGCCGCGCCAAGCCGCGCCCAATCGGCCTCGCGGGTATCGGGCGACAAGCTGCCGCTCTGCACCGCGATTTCCTGCTTGCGCGCGATATCGGCGAAGGCGGTCTCGATCGCGGCGGGATCGGTTGCCCCGAACACCACCTCGTGCCCGGCGGCGAGCAAGCCCCCCGCCATCCCGGCGGGCTGATCCCACAGACCGATCCGCAACGGCGGCGGTGCAGTGGGATGCCCTTCCCCGGGCAGATGAGCGGCGCGGCGCGTGACCCGGGCGGCGTGACGCAAGGCCCGTGACAGCGGCGCGTCGAGCAAATCCTGCAACGCCACCGACTCGACATCGAGCGCCTCGTCGAGCGGCAGCAACAGCGCCCCCTCGACCACCTCGAACAGCCGCGCACCCACTGGCGCAAGCGGCCCCTTCCCCAGCTGCGCACGCAGCGGCGCGAGATCGTTGAGATAGGCCGCGGGATCGTCCAGCGCGGTATCGGTGCGCGGCACGCCCTCGGCGATGAGCATATCGAGCGCGGCGGCTATCTGGCTGCGATCGGTCGCGCCCAGCACGAGGTCGCATTGGCCCTGCGCCCGGGCGGGCTCAGCCTCTACCTCTTCTCCGGCAGCCACGATCGCGAGCGCTCGCGCGCCACCAATCCGCCGCGCGAGCCGCACGAGACCGCCCGCGCCGACGAAGCCGCCAAGCGCGAATTCCGGTGCCGCGAAACAGGTATCGGGATCGGCGATGCGCAGATCGGCGGCCTGCGCCAGCGCCATCGCACCGCCCGCGATCCGGCCCGAGAGCCGCGCCAGCACAGGCAGGTCGAGCGCTCCGAGCCGACGGCACAGCTCCGACAGGCTCGGCACCGCGTCGCCCTTCCCGGCGCGCGGCGAGATTTCGTCGAAATCCTCCAGCGGATCGGGCGCGCAGGGCCAGCCCGACGCCCCACCCTGCAAAACCAGACCGCGAAGGCTGCTGTCGCCCGCGACCCGGTCCAGCACACCGCCGATCGCCTGGCGCATCTCGGCGGTGATACCCGCCCGCGCGCCCTGATCGTCAAGCGCTGCAAGCGTCAGCCAAGCCAGCCCGTCCTGTGTACGGAATTTAACCCGTTTCGCCATCGTCCCCCACTTGTGACGGGACATCCCGTGCGATGCGCCGCCGCGCGAAGTTTAAAGCGAAGCAGGTTCAAAACAAAAGGGAAAACGCGCATTCCCACAGGGGAGGTGCAGGGGCATCGAGCTCCTCCTGCACCGTCCAAAGACTGCGCTTCACGTTACTGGCGGGGTGCCTTTGCGCCCGGCGCGTGCTCGCGGCAGAACGGCGTCGCAGGCAGCAGATCAAGCCGCGCTTCGTCGATACGCTCGCCGCAGGTGACGCAATAGCCGTATTCGCCCGCTTCGATCCGGGCCAGGGCCGCATCGATCGCGCGCATCTCGGACTGCGCCGACTGGCCGAGGTCTTCGAGAACCTCGTCGCTCTCATGCTCGATCGCGGCGTCGTCCCAATCTTTTTCCTCGTGCCCCTCAAGTTCGGATTCGACCTGTGCCATCCGCTCCGAGAGTTGGGCCCGCCGGGCTTCGAGTTCGTTCTTGCGCGTTTCAGTTGACTTCATCCTGTCCTCCTTGATCGATACAACCAGCTAATCGGGCAAGCGTTCCTTCGCTTTGACGCAAATCAACCGGTCGCATTCACGCACATATGCAGATATCAACGTGCTTGCGCCCTCGCGGGCGCGAGGGCTAGCATCCGGACCGTGACGGGTTCCGGACGGAGAGCCCGTTCGATCCGAAATGGAGCACGGGGAGAGCTCATGCATCAAGATTGGATTTGGGGCCTCGTCGGGGGCCTTATGATCGGCGCCGGCGCCGGCCTGTTTCTGCTGGTCAACGGCCGGATCATGGGCGCGAGCGGCATCGTCGGCGGGCTCGTCGATGGGTCGGGCCGCGAAACCGTGTCTGAACGCGTAGCCTTCCTCGGCGGGCTGATCGCGGTGCCGCCGCTGCTCGTGCCGCTCTACAAGACGGTCGACACCCATATGACGACATCGGTCTGGGTCATCGTCGCGGCGGGCCTGATGGTGGGTCTTGGCACGCGGATCGCGAACGGCTGCACCTCGGGCCACGGCGTCTGCGGGATCTCGCGATTTTCGCTGCGCGGCATCGTCGCCACCGCCTTCTACCTGCTGGGAGGCGCGCTGGTCCTCGTGATCTTCCGGCATTTTCTGGGAGTGATCTGATGCGCAACGTCTTCGCGTTC
Source organism: Thioclava sp. F1Mire-8 (assembly GCF_002213165.1). Taxonomy (NCBI): domain Bacteria; kingdom Pseudomonadati; phylum Pseudomonadota; class Alphaproteobacteria; order Rhodobacterales; family Paracoccaceae; genus Thioclava; species Thioclava sp. F1Mire-8. The sequence goes on from NZ_NBNY01000001.1 coordinate 1,156,302, forward strand.
CTGTCGGGCGGATTGTTCGGCGCGGGTCTCCTCGTGGCGGGCATGGTCGACACGAAAAAGGTGCAGGGCTGGCTCGACGTGTTCGGCGACTGGGACCCGACGCTGGCCTTCGTGATGGGCGGCGCGGTGAGCGTGATGGCCTTCGTCTGGATCTTCGCGAAGCGGCGCGAAACCTCGATGCTGGGCTCGCCGATGCCGGGGCCGTTCCCGCGGCTGGTGGACCGCAACCTCGTGCTCGGCTCGCTCCTGTTCGGCGCGGGTTGGGGCCTTGCCGGGCTGTGCCCCGGCCCCGCGATGGGCTCGCTCTCCTTCAATGGCTGGGAAGGCTGGCTGTTCCTGATCGCCATGGGGGTCGGCATGGCGCTGGCGCCACGGGCGAAAGTCTGGCTGAGCATGCTGGATCGCAGCACGCTGGAGGTGCCGCCCTGCGAGAACGGGACCAACGAGACGGCCACACCCCCGGCGGCGCGTGGCGCGTAAGGCTACACCGCGCTTCCGTCGGCAGCTTTCGGGGCGCCTGTGGTCACAGGCCCGACTGAAACTTCAGCGGTGTTAGCTCCTCCTCGTCTTGCGATGGCGCGAGCGTGTCGAGATCGAGCGGCTCGCCGAAATCCTTATCCGGGGCAAGCCCGACCAAGCCGCGCGGCTCCGGGGTGTGAACGGCATGCCCCCCTTCTTCCGCGTCGTAAGCAGGATCGAGCGGGTCGCCGAGGCGGGACAGGCCGGGCAGATCGTCCGGCGTCGGCGCCTCCGCATAGGGTGACACTCCGGCATCGAACGCCCCCACCCCTTGCGCGCCAGCAGCCCGCGCGGCTTCCGCGTCACACAGCCTCAGCGCCCGCATGCCGTGGCTTTGCCCAAGCCGCGCGAGCGAGAGCTTGCGCCGCCCCTGCGCCTCGAGCGCGATCCGCTCCAGAGCGTCTCGCGGGATCGGAATCTCGGCACCCTGACGCAGCGTGAGCACGGCGGACAGCGGCAAGGTCACACGGTGCAGGACCGCTTCAAGCTGCGCGGAAGCCGCGAGGATGGAGCGTTCGAACGTGGCGGACCAGTCGCGCCCGGGGTCGTCGGGGACGAAAGCAGCCTCCGGGCTCGCAGTTCCCTTCGCATCCTCCCACGTCGCCGGGGCCACGCGGCGCATTGCGGCGCCCCGCCCTTCGCGCGGAACCGCCCAGAGGAAACCGCCGCTGCGTTCGCCCGTCGCGCCGAAGCTGAGCTCTGCCGTCCAGACACGATAGCTGACATCTTCCAGCAGCAAGCCGAGCGGACGGGGGTCGTCGAGATGCGAGGCGAAGCGGAAGCCCCCGGCCCATGAAATAGCCGGCTCGCTGATCAGGGCCTCCTCGATCTCGGTCAGCACCGCATCGACGAAATCGGCGGCGATCGCAGCATCGATCCGGGTGGGTTTCCGCGGGGCGGGCATGGTCTTGCCGAACCGCCCCATCGTCTGCATCTCGATCAGCGTCGCCAAAGTGGCGGGCGGAAGGGCGAGGACGCCGAGCGCCTCCGCCGGCCCTTCGATCACCGCAAGCAGTGACAGGTCTTCGAGCATCTCCGGCAAATCGGCGAGCGACCGCATCGCCTCTTCGATCGCAGTGACCTGCAACGGTAGATCGAGGCTGTTCTGCGCGACCTTGGACAGCGCGAGCGTCACCGCACGGGCAGGCGTGATCGGGGCCGTGCCCGCACCCGTCTTCGCCGCCTCGGTCTTACGCCGCAGCACCGATGTCTCGCGCTCGTGAACCATGACCTCCATCCGCCCGCCTTCGGGGTCTCTTTCCCAGCTTTGGCAGGTCGAGGTTTACAAACCGTTTCAAATGCTACGGCGATCGCGTCTTAGCGTGAAAGCGTTGCGCTCTCGGAAGCCTCGTCGGAGGGTGCGCGCAGATCACTGCGCCGGAGTGGAAGGGTTATGCGGAACGCGGCCCCGCCCTGCCCCGGCACATAGTCAATCGTGCCGCCCAGATTGGACATGATCTCGCGGCAAATCGCGAGCCCGAGCCCCGCGCTACCGGCGCGGCTTTGGTCGGTCAAGCGGGCGAATTTCTCGAAGATCAGCTTTTGGCTCTTTTTCGGAATCCCCGCGCCGTTGTCGATGAAATCGATCTGCACCCGCTTGCCGCGGCGCTTCACTTCGATCCGCAGCACCGCCTTCTCGGCATCGCAATATTTCCGCGCGTTCGAGATCAGGTTGATCATGACCTGAACCAACCGGTCGGCATCGGTGAAGATCGGCATATGCTCGGTCGGGAAATCGCGTTCGATGCGAAATGTCCGTTCGGGCCGCGTCGAGGAGGCCGATTGCACCGCGCGGTTGATCAGGTCGTGCAGATTGGCGACCGAGACATTGAGCTGCGCGCGACGGTTTTCCAGCACGGACAGGTCGAGCAGATCATCCAGCAGACGCGTCAGGCGGCGCGCTTCTTCATGGATGATCTCGGCATATTGCGCGCGCATCGAATCCGGCAGATCGGGCTCCATCAGAATCTCGGAAAACGCCCGGATCGAGGTCATGGGCGTGCGTAGCTCGTGGCTGATCTGGCTGAGGAAGCTGTCCTTCTGAACCGACAGATCCTGCAGCTTGTCATTGGCCTCGCGCAGCGCACGCGCAACCCGGGCCAGCTCCTCGGATTTCGCCTCTAGCCGCGCGGTGTATTCCTTCGCTTCCGCCGTCTCGCCCGCCACCGCGATCAGATCTTGCATCGACACGGAGGTGCCCCCGGTGAGCTGCGCGATCATCGCATGCGCCGTCGAGGCACCGACCGAGCCTGCCAGCTTCCGCTCCAGACGGGCGAGGAAATCGGGCGTAGTGTCGGGCAGGAACCCGGCCTTGCCCTGCCCCGCCGCCTGCGCCTGAAAGAAATGTTGCGCAGGCTCGGCGCCCAGAATGCGCTGCGACATCGACAGCAGGTCCTCGGCCTCGGCACCGCCTTGCACCCAGGATCGCGCGGCGGGGCTCTGGTCGTAGATATTGACAAACGCCACGCCCTGCAGCCGCTCCATCGGGCCGGGGAAGGACAGCATCGAGAAGATCAGGAAGGCCAGCGTGTTGAACAGCAGAGACCAGAACAGCGCATGCAGCAGCGGGTCGAGCCCCGCGATCCCGAACAAAGCATGCGGGCGCAGCCATTCGAACCCGAAGAGGCCGTGATCGAGAACGATCTGCGGTATCAGCCCGGCATCGCCCACCGACGGCAGGAACAGTGTATAGGCCCAGAGCGCGAAGCCGATCACCAGCCCCGCCGCCGCGCCCACATGGGTCGCGCCGCGCCAGAAGATGCCGCCGATCAACGCTGGCAGAACCTGCGCCGCGCCCACGAATGCGATCAAGCCAATCGCCGCCAGCGCCTCGGAGCCCCCCGACATCCGGTAATAGGCATAGCCCATCGCCAGCACAGCGATGATCGAGACCCGGCGCGACGCTAGAACCAACCCGCGCACATCGCCTTGGGCGCGCGGCCCTTCCCGGCGCAGCGCGAGCCAAAGCGGCGTCACGATATGGTTCGAGACCATTGTCGCGAGCGCAATCGCCGCGACGATCACCATCGACGTAGCCGAGGAAAACCCACCCAAGAAGGCCAGCAGCGCCAGCTTCCCCTGCCCTTCGGACAGCGGCAGCGTGAGGACGAACAGATCGGGGTTCGCGCCCTCGGGCATACGCTCCAGCCCCATCACCGCGATCGGCACGACGAAGAGGCTCATCAGCATCAGATAGGCCGGAAAGGCCCAGCTTGCGGTGGCGAGGTGGCGCTCGTCCACGTTCTCGACGACCAGCACCTGAAACATACGCGGCAAGGTCAGGATCGCGGCGGCGGAGACGAAGGTCAGCCCAGCGAAGCGCCCCGGGTTGAGATTCCACTCCGCGATTTTCGACGCGTCGATCCGGGCGAGCATGTCCATCGGCCCGCCGCCCAGGCCCCAGACGACGAAAACGCCCACCGCGACCAGCGCGACCAGCTTCACCACCGCCTCCAGCGCGATGGCGGTGACGACGCCATGGTGACGCTCGTTCGCATCGAGGTTTCGGGTGCCGAAGAGAATTGTGAAGATCGCAAGCCCGCCCGCGATCCACAGCGCCGTCGCCCCCTGATCGGGCAATGCCCAGCCCTCGGGCGTCCCGGCGGCGAAGACGCCGAAGCTCAGCGTCACCGATTGCAGCTGCAGCGCGATATAAGGCGTGGCGGCGGCGACCGACATCAGCGTGACGATGACGCCCAGCGTGTTCGATTTCCCGTAGCGGCTGGAAATCAGGTCCGCGATCGAAGTCACGCGATGGGTGCGCCCGATCCGCACGAGCTTGCGCAACACCCACCACCAGCCGACGAAGACAAGCGTCGGGCCGAGGTAGATGGTCAGGAATTCCAGCCCCGAGCGCGCCGCGTAGCCGACGGCGCCGTAGAACGTCCATGCGGTACAGTAGATCGAGAGCGAGAGCGTGTAGATCACCGGCGAGCGCAGAAATCGCAGACGGCGGCGCTCTGCACGGCGTTCCGCGACGAAGGCCACCGAGAAGAGCACGATCACATAGGTCAGGCAGACCGCGACGAGATTATTGAAGGGCATCTCAGCCCTCCGGCGGCGGCGCGTCCGGCGCGCGGCGTGTGGAGGAGGCGTCCATCCGGTCGTCGTCCGCGTTGGCCGTGCCTTCGGCCACATCCTCTGCATCGAGCACCGGGCCAAGCCCGCGGGCGATCGCGAAGGCCGCGACGATCAGGGCGATCCAGACCCCGAACAGGTAGAGCCCTCCACGACCGGTATCGGGCATCGGGGTCTGCGCCGGATGCCACAGGCCCGGGATCAGGATCAGCACGAGCCCGACGAGCGGCAACAGCCGCGCCGCATCCATCAGGCGGCGGCGGCGATAGGAACGGCGGGCAAGAAAGAGCGGCTGGCCCGTCTGCGGCATCAGGCGGGCTCCCGGCGCGCCGCGCCCCCGCCGGTGATCGCCTCGAGCTGATCGAGCACGTCGCCATTGGCAAAAGGTTTGGCGAGGAAGGCCGTCGCCCCGGCGCGGGTCGCGGCATCGCGGTCGCGTCCCTGCCCGCGCGCGCTGAGCATCAGAACCGGCAGATCACGCAGCGCGGCATCCGCGCGCATATCGGCAAGGATTTCGAGACCGGACCGCCCCGGCAACATCAGGTCGAGGATGATTGCATCTGGCGGATCGCCGGTGATGCGCGCCATTGCCCGCGCGCCGTCTTCGAGCACCGACACCGTCCAGCCGGCACGCGTCAGGATGAACCGGATCGCTTCCGCGATATGCGGCTCGTCCTCGATCAACAGCACCTGTCTTTGCGCCATAGCCATCCCCCTCACCCGACTATCGCCACCGTGTCGCGCCCTGTCAAACCCTCACGCCCGCTCCGCCGATGCATCCGCGACGATCGAGGGCTCGCGCCGCCCCGGACAGTCGCCACGCGGGCAAATACGGCACGACGCACCGATCGGGCGCGCCGGGGCATCGGAACTCTGCGGCGGCGCGGGCAGGATCAGCATCGTCGCGCGCATCAGCACGGGTCCGTCGAAGCCGGTCGGGCGCGGTTCGGAGACGGCATATGTCAGGAAGCGTTGCGGCAGCCGCCCGGCCATGTCGACCAGCGCCCGGATCGGCTGCATCGGACGCGCGAGCGCCTCGTAGAGCGGCCAGAGGGGACAGGCGGCGGCGAAGCGCGGCAACAGGAAGCCGGGCGCTGCGCGGCGGAAGGTCAGCGTGCCCGAGCCGTCGCAGATCACGAGCCCCGGCTGCCCCAAGCCCGGCGCGCCCGCCGGCAGCGCCGCGAGCCGCCGCAACACCTGCGCGAGCGGCACCGCGAAGCGCGCGGCCAAGCCCCCCGGATCGGGCCCGAGCTCGGCGAGCGCCGCCAGCAGCGGATCGAGCGGCAGCGCACGCGCATCCTCCGCCTGCCGCCGCAGATGGTTGCGCGCCAATTCCCGAGCCGCCGCGGAGGCCAATTCCGGCGCGCCCGCGATCAGCTCGGCCGGATCGGTCCCGTCCCCCTCGAGTTCCGGGAAATGCCAGCCGCGCGCCTCGAGCCACGCCTCCACCTGTTCCTGCGGCGAGGACAGACCGGTCTCGGCAGTTTCCATCTCGTCGAGATAGCCGACCAAGGCCTCCGCCGTCCCCGAAAGGCGCAGGCTTTCCTCCTGGATCGTGTTGAGAAACCGCGCGCGCCATTCCGGCTCGATATCCTCGGTCTCGACAAGGATCGCAGCGGTAGAGCGCAGCGACGTCACAGCCGAGAGCACCTCGTGGAGCGAGGTCAGCAGGAACGGGTCCTGGGCCATGCGCTCTGCATAGGTCTCGACGACGCGCTCCAATTCGGCAAGCCGCGCCTGACGGTTCACCAGAAGCGCGGCCCAGGCGGGAAAGCGGCCCACGAATTCCTCGATCCGGTCGAGGTCGGGCGCAAGCTGGCTGACAGTCGCGGCGCTGCCAGCCTCGCCGGCCTCGGCCAGTTCCACCGACGCCGCCGCCTCGCGCAACCCTGCGAACAGCGCCCCCTCCGCCCCCTCGCCCAGCGTGACCGGATCAATGCCCATCGCGCTCGCGATCCGCTCGATCAAGGCATCGCTGACGCGGCGGCGGTTGTGCTCGATCAGGTTGAGATAGGCGGCGGAAATTCCGGCGGCCCGCGCGAGGTCAGCCTGTTTCAAACCGAGCGAAGTGCGCCGCTCGCGAATGCGGGTGCCAGTGAGTGCGGAACGGGCCATATGCAATACTCCTGCCCTCGCTTTTACAGGCAAGTGCAGGAGAAGAAAATCATTTTACAGCGTTTTACACGCCACTCAGCAGGTTCCCACGCCCGACGGGGCGACCGTGGCCATACCGGACATCCCCGCGACGCCCGGCTCGCATTCCCCGATGTCGCGCTCAAGCTGCGTACAGCCCGCGAAGGCGACCAGCGCGAATAGGGCTGCAAGCTGCGCGATGGTTGCAGAAAAGCGGTGTTTCATAGCTTCCTCCAGTGCTCGAAACGGGATGTTTTCCCGAATGTCATTCTACATTCCCGCCTTTCGGCCTCGATGATCTGCGTCAATGTCCAGGCCGATTTGACAGCGCAGATCGAAGCGCCATCATCAATGCGGCAACGCAGCAAAAAGGCGTGGCATTGCGGAGACGCGGATGGAGCCCGATACGATCGAGACCGAACTGGCCAGCGCCATCGATACGGCGCAGAAATTCCTGCCGGACTGGGCGGTGGCGTTGATCACCTATGTCGCGGCGGCGCTGCTCGCTCTGCTGCTGTTCCGGGTGGTGTTCACGGCGCTCAATCGCGCGGTGGCCGACCGCGATCTGTTCTGGCGCTCGCTGATGGCGCGCGGCGCGCGACCGATGCGGCTGATACTGCTGATCGTGGCACTCGGCCTCGCGAACGGGGTCGCCCCGGCCGGCGCTGCGGTCACCAGTGCAATCACGCATATCCTGTTGGTCGCGCTGATCCTCTGTCTGGCATGGATTGCCTATACCGCACTCTACATCTGGACGACGATCCATCTGCGGCGCTTCAAGCTCGACGCGGAAGACAACCTGCTGGCGCGCAAGCACGTCACCCAGACCCGCATCCTGATGCGCGTGGCCAAAGTGATGATCGTGATCATCGCGGTCGCCACGGCGCTGATGACTTTCCCCGCCGTACGCCAATATGGCGTGTCGCTTCTCGCGGCGGGTGGCGCGGCAGGCCTTGTGGTAGGCCTTGCGCTGCAACCGGTACTGAAGAACCTCTTCGCTGGCATCCAGCTTGCCCTGACCCAACCGATCCGGATCGACGACGCGCTGATCGTCGAAGGCGAATGGGGCAATGTGGAGGAAATCACGTCCACCTATGTCGTCATCCGCGTCTGGGATTGGCGGCGGCTGGTGGTGCCGCTGAGCTATTTCATCGAACAGCCGTTCCAGAACTGGACCCGCGAAAGCGCAGAACTGATCGGCACCGTGATGATCTACCTCGATCACACGGCCGACATTGCCGCCATCCGTGCGAAAGCCGAAGAGATAGCCCGCGCCGATCCATTGTGGGACGGCAAGGTCTTCGCGCTGCAAGTCACCGATTTCCGCGAGCGGGTAATGGAAGTGCGTATCCTGGCCTCCGCCCGCAACGGTCCGCGCACCTTCGATCTGCGCTGCCATATCCGCGAGGAGCTGGTGGCGTGGATTCAGGCCGAGATGCCGCACGCCCTGCCCCGAACCCGGGCCGATCTGTCCCCGGCCGAAGCTGCATTCCTCGGGGGGCCCGCAGGTGAGGCGTCCTCGGCTGACGCGCCACCAAGTGACGCGCCCTCTCCCTGAACAGTTTTCTCAAGCGCCTTCCTTCGAGACCACGTATCTCCGCGCTAATCGAACGCGTCGAAATGCGCCCCGTAATTCACCGCGCGGTTGGAACATTTGTCCATCGCATCGACGAGCCATTGGCGATCCGGTACGGGCCTGCCGACCAGATGACGTCCCAGCGCATCTTCCCCCTTCGCGATATTGCCTGCGACGTCGCCGCTGAATTCCAACAACCGTTCCAGCCAGAAATCCTGCGCCTCTCCGACATAGCCACCGCTTCCCCCGCCCGAGAGTCCCCGCACCACCGCGAGGCAATAGGCCGCCTCGATCGGCTGTGTGGGCGTATCGAAGAGATAGCTCGGCGGGGCCGCGAACTGGCTTTTCCATGCGAGGTAGAACAGCGCGCCCGCAAACCCGATCACGAAGATCGAGTAGAGCGCCGTCAGGGCCGGGTGCGTGCGCTGCTGGCGCTTGCGAGCCCGGGCGCGAGCCCGCGCACGTTGCGCAGTGATTGATCGATCGGCCATGCGACTGCCTCCTGCCGCTCACCAAAGCCGATTCCCCTTAAGAAACCGCGAACATGGAAAAGCCCTCCGGCGCACCGGAGGGCTTCGTCATCAGCAACAGGGCCGCGTTTATTCGAGGCCAGCCTTGTCGGTCACGTCATGGGTCCAGGCGCCTTCCGGCTTCTTGGTGATAACCGGGTCCGAGCCGCCCGACATCAGAACATCGACGGTGCGATCGTAATCCGCGGGATCGAGCGTGCCGTTCGAGCCTGCGGTCAGCTTCGAGACCTCTTTCATCATGCCCAGCTGGTGCTCCATCGTCTGCGCACCGGTCTCGTCATTGTCGAGCACGATCTGCGCGGCTTCCTCCGGATGCGCCTCGGCGTATTTCCAGCCTTCCATCGAAGCCTTCACGAATTTCGCCATCTTGTCGACGAAGGCCGGGTCCTTGAGGTTGTCTTCGAGCACGTAGAGACCGTCCTCGAGCGTCGCCACGCCCTCGTCTTCGTATTTGAAGGTGACGAGCTGGTCCGGCTGGATCCCGGCTTCGAGCACCTGCAGATACTCGTTATAGGTCATGGTCGAGATACAGGCCGCCTGCTTTTGCAGCAGCGGATCGACGTTGAAGCCCTGCTTGAGAACGGTCACGCCATCGTCGCCACCCTCTGTGGAGATGCCCAGATGGTTCATCCAGCTCAGGAACGGGTATTCGTTCCCGAAGAACCAGACGCCCAAAGTATGACCGGGGAAGTCCTCGGGGGTCTTGATGCCGCTTTCCTTCAGGCAGGTCAGCATCATGCCCGACTTCTTGAAGGGCTGGGCGATGTTCACCAGCGGCAGCCCCTTCTCGCGCGCGGCCAGCGCCGCCGGCATCCAGTCGACGATGACATCGGCGCCGCCGCCGGCGATCACCTGCTCGGGGCCGATATCGGGGCCGCCCGGCTTGATGGTCACGTTGAGACCCGCATCGTCGTAGAAGCCCTTGTCCTGCGCGACATAGTAGCCTGCGAACTGGGCCTGCGTGACCCATTTGAGCTGCAGCGTCACGTCCTCGTTGGCCCAGGCGGCCCCCGCCATGGTGAGGCTAGCCGCCACCCCTGCGATCAGTTTCTTCATCTTTCACTCCACTGTTGGCCCCGGATCTTTACGCCCGGGATTTTGGGTTTTTCTCAGGCTCTTCCTTGCCCTTACGTCCGGGCCCGTTGCGACGGGTGCCAGAAAGTCACCAGCTTCTCGATCAGGGCGACAAGCCCATAGAAGCCCGAGCCCGCGAGGGCCGCAACGGTAATTTCCGACCACACGAGCGGCAGATCAAGCTGCCCCACCGCGGTCGAGATGCGAAACCCCATTCCTTTCGTCGGGCTGCCGAAAAATTCGGCAACGATCGCACCGATCAAAGCCAGTGTCGTTGCGATCTTCAACCCGTTGAAGAGAAAGGGCATCGCCGCAGGCAGGCGCATCTTGAAAAGCCCCTGCCAATAGCTTGCGGAATAGGTCGCCATCAGGTCGCGCTGTAGCGCATTCGTGGCCGCCAGCCCCGCCACCATGTTCACGAGGACGGGGAAGAAGACCATGACCACGACGACCGCCGCTTTGGACTGCCAGTCGAAGCCGAACCACATCACGAGGATCGGCGCGATCCCGACGATCGGCAGGGCCGCGACGAAGTTCCCGATCGGCAGAAGCCCGCGTTGCAGGAAGGGCGAGCGGTCGATCAGGATCGCCACAACCACGGCGGCACCACAGCCGATGACATAGCCCGACAGCGCGCCTTTCAGGATGGTCTGCACGAAATCCTCGCGCAGCACCGCAGTCGAGGCCATCAGGCTCGCCGCGATCTGGCTCGGCGCGGGCAGGATCACCGGGCTGATATTCAGACCTCGAACCAGACCTTCCCACAGAAGCAGGAGGGTGATCCCGAACAAGGCCGGGATCAGGAAACGCGCCCAACGCTCCGAGCCATGATGGCGGGCAAGCCAGGTGTTGAGCGCCCAGGCCGCCAGCCAGAAGACGATTGCGAAAATAAGCCAGCTCATTGCACCATCCCCATCCGCTTGAGCGTGATCTGTTCGATGATGCCGACCACCACCACGAGGATCGCAGCCAGCGCCGCCGCCGCGAACAGAGCGGACCAGATCTGCACCGTCTGCCCGTAATAGCTGCCCGACAGAAGCCGCGCGCCAAGCCCTCGGGTCGCGCCCGCCGGCAGTTCGGCCACGATCGTGCCGACGAGGCTCGCCGCCACGCCCACTTTCAGCGAGGCGAAGAGGTAAGGCATCGACGACGGCAACCGCAGCTTCCAGAAGGTTGCGCCTTGGCTCGCATTATAGGTCTTCAGCAGGTCGAGTTGCATGTGATCGGGCGCGCGCAGTCCCTTCACCATGCCGACGAGCACGGGGAAGAAACTGAGATATGCCGCGATGATCGCCTTCGGCAGAAGCCCCGTGACCCCGAGGCTCGCCAGCACCACGATCACCATCGGCGCAATGGCGAGGATCGGGATCGTCTGGCTCGCGATCGCCCAGGGCATCACGCTCAGGTCCATCGCGCGGCTATGGGTGATCCCCACCGCCAGCAGAATGCCCAGACCGGTGCCGAGTGCGAAGCCCGCAAGCGTCGCCGACAGCGTGATCCAGCCGTGGAAGACGAGGCTCCGCTTGGAGGTAATCTTCTGCCCGGCCACGCCTTCCCAAAGGCCGACAGCCACCTGATGCGGGGCGGGCAGCACGGGACGTTTCTGGGTCAGCGTGTCGGTGACAAGCTCGGAGAACGTGACCTCTTCTCCGGCCCGTGCGGCCTGGTCGTAGGTCCATTGCGAATTCATCCAGACGGTCGCGGCGTACCAAAGCAGCAGGATCGCGGCCAGAACCGTCAGAACAGGTGCCACCATTTTCATGAGACCGCCCTCCCCGTCGGCTTGGCCGAAATATCCTCGGGGAGTGAATGGCGCAGCCTGAGGGGGGCAGACAGCCCCCCTTCCGGGGTCGGGGTCATAGCGTCATTCATCATAGGCATGCCCCGCTCGCAGCCCTTCCCGCACCCGGTGTGCGATATGCAGGAATTCCTCGCTGTCGCGGATATCGAGCGGACGCGGGCCGTTCGGCAGCGTGCTCTCGATCACCTCGTGGATGCGACCCGGACGGGGCGACATCACGACGATCTTGGTCGAGAGATACACCGCTTCCGGGATCGAGTGGGTCACGAACCCGATCGTCTTGTTCGTGGCCGACCAGAGCTTGAGAAGCTCCTCGTTGAGCTTGTCGCGCACGATCTCGTCCAGCGCGCCGAAAGGTTCGTCCATCAGCAGGATCTCGGCGTCGAAGGCCAGCGCCCGCGCGATCGAGGCGCGCTGCTGCATCCCCCCCGAAAGCTGCCATGGGAACTTCTTCCCGAAGCCTTCGAGATCCACCAGAGAGAGCACTTTTTCAACGCGCTCTTGCTGCTGCGCCTTGGAATAGCCCATGATTTCCAGCGGAAGTTTCACATTTCCCGCAATCGTGCGCCAAGGGTAAAGCCCGGCCGCCTGGAACACGTAGCCGTAGCTGCGCGCCTTGCGGGCTTCCTCGGGCGAGATTCCGTTCACGGTCAGCGCCCCGCCCGTGGGCGTTTCCAGCGCCGCGATGCAGCGCAGGAAGGTGGTCTTGCCGCAGCCCGAGGGGCCGATGAAGCTCACGAATTCGCCCTTCTCGATATCGAGATCGATATCCTTGAGCGCGTGAACCGGACCGTCATTGGTCTGGAAGGTCAGGTCGAGCCCGCGGGCCTGAATTACCGGTGCGTCCGTCATCCGCGCCTCCACAGGGTTTTGTCCGCGATCTCGACGCTATTTCCCGCCGGGTCGCGCAGATAGATCGATCGCGCCCCGTTCGGCCAATAGAAGTCGGCCTCAATCTCCACGTTGTTGTCCCTCAAATGTCGTTCCCATTCGTTGAGTTGTTCCGCGTCCGCCGCGAGGCATACATGCCCGGGTCCGACCGCACCATGCGGGGGGACCGGCAGCGCCGCCTCGGGATCGGGTGGCTCACGCGTGGCCTGAGCGATGAAGGTCAGGATCACGCTGTCGCCACAGCGAAAAAAGACATGTCGCCCGTCTCGACGGGTTATCCGATCAAGCCCCAGCAGCCCGCCGTAGAAGGCTTCGGTCTTGTCGAGATCCTCGACATAGACCGCAGCCTCCAAGACGCCGGAACTGACCGGGGCCGCCATAGCGCCTTATACCCCGGTCGCCGGGATACCGCTGCGCTCCACCGGACGCGGCGCGGTGAGCTCTTTCCAGGTGGACAGAGCCTTGGTCACCGGCATGCCCGGATCGCGGGCCACGAATTCACCGTGGCCCTCGGGCGTGTGGATCTTGCCATCCGCCCAGGCGACGACACCGCGGCTGAGCGTGTAGCGCGGCAGACCCTTGACCTCCTTGCCTTCGAACACGTTGTAATCGATGGCGGATTGCTGGGTCTCGGCCGAGATCGTCTTGGTCGCCTCCGGATCCCAGACCACGAGGTCGGCATCCGCGCCGACGAGAACTGCGCCCTTCTTGGGATAGACGTTGAGGATCTTCGCGATGTTGGTCGAGGTGACGGCCACGAATTCGTTCATCGTGATCCGGCCGGTCTCGACCCCGTAGGTCCAGAGCATCGGCATCCGGTCTTCCAGACCGCCGGTGCCGTTCGGGATCTTGGTGAAATCGCCCACGCCATAGCGCTTCTGCTCGGTCGAGAAGGCGCAGTGATCGGTCGCGACAACCGAGAGCGAGCCCGAGGCGAGACCCGCCCAGAGGCTGTCCTGATGCTGCTTGTTGCGGAAGGGCGGCGACATCACGCGGCGCGCGGCGTGATCCCAGTCCTTGTCGAAATACTCGGACTCGTCGAGCGTGAGGTGCTGGATCAGCGGCTCGCCCCAGACGCGCTTGCCCTGCATCTTGGCGCGGCGGATCGCTTCGTGGCTTTCCTCGCAGGAGGTGTGCACGACATAGAGCGGCACGCCTGCCATATCGGCGATCATGATCGCGCGATTGGTGGCCTCGCCCTCGACCTGCGGCGGGCGCGAATAGGCGTGTCCCTCGGGGCCGTTATTCCCTTCGGCCAGCAGCTTCGCAGACAGTTCGGCCACGACGTCGCCGTTCTCGGCATGAACCAACGGGATCGCCCCCAGCTCGGCGCAGCGCTTGAAGCTCGAATAAAGCTCGTCATCGTTCACCATCAGCGCGCCCTTATAGGCCATGAAGTGCTTGAAGGTATTGATGCCGCGCTCAGTGACCTGCTTCATCTCGTTGAAGACCTGCTCGCTCCACCAGGTGATCGCCATGTGGAAAGAATAGTCGCAATGCGCGCGCGTCGATTTGTTGTCCCAGCGCTTGAGCGCTTCCAGCAAGCCCTCGCCCGGTGCGGGCAGCGCGAAATCGACGACCATCGTGGTGCCGCCGGCCAGCGCGGCGCGGGTACCGCTCTCGAAATCGTCGCTGGAATAGGTGCCCATGAAGGGCATCTCCAGGTGGGTATGCGGATCGATCCCGCCCGGCATCACATAGCAGCCGGTCGCGTCGATCTCTTCGTCGCCTTTCAGGTTCGGGCCGATCTCGATGATCTTGCCGCTGTCGATCAGCACATCCGCCTTATAGGTCAGATCCGCGGTGACGATGGTTCCGTTCTTGATGACTTTGGTCATGTTTTACCTCCCACGAAGGTCTTCCGCCTTCGATTATTTCAAGTATTCCGGGGGCTGGGCGCGCGAGCGCCTCAGGGGGCCGCGCCCCCTGCTCCGCCCGTCTCAGCTTACGATTTCCGCGGTTTCCAGCACTGCGTGGAACAGCACATCGGCACCCGCGCTCGCCCAGTCCTTGGAGATATCCTCGGCCTCGTTATGGCTCAGCCCGTCGACGCAGGGGCACATCACCATCGCCGTCGGCGCGACCGCGTTGATCCAGCAGGCATCATGGCCCGCGCCCGAAATGATGTCGCGATGCGAATAGCCCAGACGCTCGGCTGCGCTGCGCACGGCGCTCACGCAGGTCGGATCGAACGTGACCGGGTCGAACCCGCCGGTCTTCTCGAACTCCACCTCAAGGCCCATCTCGTTGCAGATTTTCTTCGCTCCCTCGCGCAGTCGCTTTTCCATATCCTGGATCACGCTCAGATCGGGCGAGCGGAAATCGACGGTGAACACGGCTTTGCCCGGTATCACGTTACGCGAATTCGGGTAGATGTCGATATGGCCCGCGGCGCCCACCGCGTGGGGCTTGTGCGACCAGGCGATCTCGTCGACCAGTTCCAGCACGCGCGCCATTCCGAGACCCGCATTCTTGCGCATCGGCATCGGGGTGGAGCCGGTATGCGCGTCCTTGCCGGTGATCGTCACTTGGGTCCAGCTGAGGCCCTGCCCATGCGTGACGACGCCGATATCCTTGCCCTCTGCCTCGAGGATCGGGCCCTGCTCGATATGCAGTTCGAACATCGCGTGCATCTTGCGCGCACCGACCTCTTCGTCGCCTACCCAGCCGATGCGTTTCAGTTCGTCGCCGAACTTCTTGCCTTCCGCGTCCTCGCGATCGTAAGCCCAGTCCTGCGTGTGAACGCCCGCGAAAACGCCCGAGGCCAGCATCGCCGGGGCGAAGCGCGTGCCCTCTTCGTTGGTCCAGTTGGTCACGACGATCGGATGCTTGGTCTTGATGCCCAGATCGTTCATCGAGCGCACCGCCTCCAGCGCGCCGAGCACACCGAGGACGCCGTCGTACTTACCGCCCGTGGGCTGCGTGTCGAGGTGGCTGCCCATGTAGACCGGCAGCGCATCGGGGTCTTCGCCTGCGCGGGTGGCGAACATGTTGCCCATCGTGTCGACGCCCATCGTCATGCCGGCCTCTTCGCACCATTTCTGGAACAGTGCGCGGCCTTCGGCATCCGCATCGGTAAGGGTTTGGCGATTATTGCCCCCGGCGACGCCGGGACCGATCTTGGCCATCTCCATGAGACTGTCCCAAAGGCGATCGGGATTGATGCGGAGGTTTTCTCCGGGTGCTGACATTTCATTACTCCCTGTCGGCTGCGTGGGGGTTATCCCCTCTTGCGACGAATCTTTTTCTGACCGTATGGTCAGGTTGAGTGGGCCACGGTCTGACCATTCGGTCAACAAAAATCAGGACGCAGTTCGAATGAAAGATGATGAGAGCGGCAAGCGCTCAAAAAATGGGCAAGCGAGCCGCGGCAGTCGGGCCGAGGCCCGGCGCGCTACCGAAGAGTCGATCCTGAAAGCTGCCGAGCGGGTCTTCGCGGAGGCCGGATTCGGCGGCGCCACGATGCAACTGATCGCGGATGTGGCGGGGCTGCCGAAAGCCAATCTCCATTACTATTTCGAGACGAAGGAGTCGCTCTATCGCCGGGTCGTAGAGCGCATTTTCAACATCTGGCTGGAAGCGGCGGATGTGTTCGACGCGGCAAGCGGCCCCGCCGAGGGGATCGGTGCCTATATCGACGCCAAAATGGAGATTTCGCGCAATCACCCGAACGGCTCGAAGGTCTGGGCGTCGGAGGTGATGCATGGCGCGCCGGTCATTCAGGACTACCTCGAGACCACGCTCCGCGACTGGACCGAGGGCCGCGCGGTTATCATCGAGCGCTGGATCGCGGAAGGCAAAATGGCCAAGGTCGATCCCCATCACCTGCTCTACATGCTCTGGGCCACCACCCAGCACTATGCCGATTTCTCGCATCAGATCGAGACCTTGAACGGCGGCGCCCCGCTGAGCGACGCTCAGTGGGAAGACGCGAAGACCTGCGTGAAAAGCATCGTGTTGCGCGGGATCGGCGTGAGCTGATCGCTCAGTTCGCTGCCGGATCGGCGGTGATATCCGGCGCGCCGACGGGTGCCGCGTTGGAGTTCGCCGGTGCGGGCGATTGCGAAGCCCCCTCCGACGCATCCGGCGCATTTGCGTCTGGCGCGGCTGGCAGCGTCTCGGTCTCGACCGGGCGCATCGGTGCACCGGCCACGCCTGCGGGCAGATGCGTCTTGGGCAGTTTCGAGCCCAGCAGCTCCTTCCCGTCCGAGATCGGCTCGACCGGGTCGGCTTCGAGTCCCACCGCCTCCGCGCCGGTATCCGAACAAATGTAAATCGCGCCACCGACGACGACCGCGGTGGCCGCAAGAGCGGGCGCCGAGGCTCCGGCCAGCACGCCGAGGCCCGCATCGCGCAGCTTCTTTTGCAGGTTGCCGGCCTGATCCGACACGATCATACCGCCGATTTTTTTGCCCAGAACCTTGCTCGCCGCGTCGCCCACGGCGCTTTCGGCCTCGTCGCGCAGATCGCCGGCGGCCTTTGCAGTCCCCTTGAGGCGCTCGCAAATGCTTTTCGACGGCTTGCGGCAGAGCCCGTAGGCGTCGCGCTCACCGCGGTCGTAGCCCAGATAGGTCTCGGCCTCCTTGTCCCATTGCAGGCAGAACGGGGCGCGGCTTTCGTCGTCCATTTCGGGCGTCAGCGCCCGCAGCGTGACCAGTGCCGGGCAGGTTACCTCCCCCTTCTCGCCGAAGAGCTTTTCCCGCAGCGAGCGGCTTTCCTTCAGCGCCGCATTGTCCGCGTCGTAAACGTAGGAATAGGTCTTGCCGCGAATGGAAGTTTCACACGGCACCAGTTCGGCCATGGCCGGCAGCGGGCATATCAGGGCGAGAACAAAGGTCAGGCGCAGCATCGCGAGTCTCCGGGCATCGCTGCGCACCATAGCTCACCCCCGCGCCGCGACAAGCTCGCGCAGCGCTGCGTGGCGACGCTCGGCGGGGTTTCGCGCGGCCCCGCACAGATCCTGTTCCTAGACCTGAGCGCTGCACGGGTTATCTTGATCGAGAGGCAATTCAGGCAGAGGACGACATGCGCAAGATGCAGGTTCAGGGGGTTCACCACATCACGCTGACCGGCGCGGATCGGCAGAGCTCCATCGATTTCTGGGAGGGTGTCCTGGGGATGCCGTTCATCTTCGATCAGCCCAATCTCGACAATGCCGACGAAGGGCATCTCTATTTCGATCCGGGTGACGGGCGGCTGATCACGATCTTCACGAACGAGACCCGCAAGCCTGTTCACGACCGCACGCCCACCGACCCGGGCTGCGTGCATCATCTAGCCTTCAATGTCTCGATGGCGACGCATCGGCAGGTCGTGGCAAGACTCGATGCGCGCGGGATCGCGCATTCCGGCGTGAAGGATCGCGGCTTTATGGATTCGATCTATTTCAAGGATCCGCTGGGACTCCTGATCGAGCTGGCCACCTACAAGTTCGAACCGCCGCGCGGAACGTCCCATGCCGAGGTCATGATCGAGGCGCATCGCATCCGGGTGGCGCGCGGCGACAATGCCATCGGTGAGGAACATCTCGCCGACGCGATCGAGATGATCGTCGAGCGCTCGCAGCAATCGCTGAGCGAGGATCGCGGGGCGAAGAACCCGTACTGAGCGACGCGCCGTCTCGGACGTCAGAATGGCGCGGGGCGACTAGCCCCGGGCCGCGCATCAACCCGCAACGAGAAACGGCCGCGCAATCCCTGCGCGGCCGTCTTGTCATCTCGGCTTGAGCCCGATCACTCAACCTCTTCGAGCACCTCTTTGAGCGTGCCGACCAGCTGGTCGATCTGCTCTTTCGAGATGATCAGCGGCGGGCTCATCGCGATGATGTCGCCGGTCGTGCGGATCAGGATGCCTTTCTCATAGGCCTTCAGGAAGGCCGAGAAGGCGCGCTTCGTGGGTTCGCCCGCGATCGGCTCCAGCTCGACCGCACCGATCAGGCCCTCGTTGCGGATGTCGATCACGTTGCGCACGCCCTTGAGCGAATGAAGCGCATCTTCCCAATAGGGAGCGAGCTCGGCGGCCCGCTCGAACAGCCCCTCTTCGCGATACGTCTCGATCGTCGCAATCCCGGCCGCGGCGGCGATCGGGTTGCCCGAATAGGTGTAGCCATGGAACAGCTCGATCATATGCTCGGGGCCGTTCATGAAGGCGTCGTGGACCTCGGCCGTCGTCAATACCGCGCCCATCGGGATTACGCCGTTGGTCAAGCCCTTTGCGGTCGTGATCATGTCCGGCACGACGCCGTATTTCTCGGCAGCGAAGGCCGCGCCCGTGCGCCCGAAGCCGGTGATCACCTCGTCGAAGATCAGCAGGATGCCGTGCTTCTTGGTGATGTCGCGCAGCTTCTGCAGGTAGCCCTTCGGCGGCAGCAGCACGCCGGTCGAGCCCGCCACCGGCTCCACGATGACGGCAGCGATGGTCTCGGCGCCATGCAGCGCGATGATCCGCTCGAGGTCGTCGGCCAGATGCGCGCCATGCTCGGGGCAGCCCTTCGACCAACGGTTCTCCTCGGGCAGATGGGTGTGCGGCAGGTGATCGACCCCCGGCACGAGCGGACCGAAGGTCTTGCGGTTGGTGACGATGCCGCCCACCGAGATACCGCCGAAGTTCACGCCGTGATAGCCGCGCTCGCGCCCGATCAGGCGCGTGCGAGCCCCGTCGCCGCGCGCACGGTGATAGCCGATGGCGAGTTTCAGCGCGGTCTCGACCGATTCCGAGCCCGAGTTGGTATAGAACACATGCGCCATCTCGTCGGGCGCGATGTCGAGGATGCGGTTCGCAAGCTCGAACGCAATCGGGTGGCCCATCTGGAAGGCGGGCGCGTAATCGAGCTCGGCCGCCTGTTTCTGGATCGCCTCGGTGATCTTCGGGCGGCAATGGCCCGCGTTGCAGCACCACAGGCCTGCCGTGCCGTCGAGCACCTGGCGCCCGTCGGAGGTGGTGTAATGCATATCCTTCGCGCCGACGAACATGCGCGGGTTCTTCTTGAACTGGCGGTTCGCCGTGAAGGGCATCCAGAAAGCGTTGAGATCATTGGGGGACTTGCGGTCGAGCGCCATGGGAAAACTCCGGTCGGAAGGCCGGGTCGGAACGCGGCCGGGATGTCTAGTTTGACCGAACGGTCAGACTCACGCTAGCACAGCTTGGGAACCAGTCAAGCGGCCTTCACCTGGCGTTTATAGCGCGCTCTCCTGCCTGTAGCGATTGATCCTGCAGTCACGCTTCGGTTAACGTAAACGACGCATTGGGAGACGAATACTTGGCAGACGACCTCGAACCGCGCGACTTCACCGGCGACGACGACGGCAAGCGCCCGCTGACCCGGATTCAGAAGGTCAATCGCGGCAAGATTCTCGAGGCGGCGCTGGACGTGTTCTCCGCGCATGGTTTCCGGGGTGCGACGCTCGACCAGATCGCAGCGGAAGCGGGGCTGAGCAAGCCGAACGTGCTCTATTACTTTCCCTCCAAGGAGGCGATCCACGAGGCACTTCTGGAAGGGCTTCTCGATATCTGGCTCGCGCCGCTGCGCGCGATCTCCGCCGAGGGCGAGCCGCGTGAGGAAATAATGCGCTACATGCGTCGCAAGCTCGAGATGAGCCGCGAGATGCCGCGCGAAAGTCGACTGTTCGCCAACGAGGTGCTGCAGGGCGCACCGCGTATGGGCGCGGAATTATCCACCGACCTCAAGACCTTGGTGGACGAGAAGGCGCAGATCATCGAAGGCTGGATCGCTGAGGGCCGCCTCGCGCCCGTCGATCCGCACCACCTGATCTTCTCGATCTGGGCGCTCACCCAGCATTACGCGGATTTCGACACGCAGGTGCGCGCGGTCCTCGGCCCGGGCAAGGAGCCGCTGGAAGGGGCCGCCCCCTTCCTAGACCTGCTCTTCGCGCGGCTTCTGGCGCCCTGAGCGGTTAAGCCTTCCGCAACCATTTCCGAAGTTTCCGCCGGATCTTAACGGTCTGGTAACACCCTCGACGCAGTTTGAGCATGCGTGGGGGCGCAAGAAAATGGAGCTCGGAATGGACCGGATTTCGGGGTTGATGCCTCAGATCGGGTGGTCGCCTCTATTGACGGTCGCGGCCCCGAAAACAGCGCCTGCCAGCAAGGTGGAGGCGCCTGCGGATGCGGCCAATACCAACGGCGGCCTCGGCGCGAATGTAGACACCCAGACGTCGCAGGATCGCGCGAAGCAAGTGCGGGCCTTGGAGGCGCGCGCGGCGCGCGGCGCAGATGCGTCGAAAGACGAAGGCCAGGATCGGGGCACGGAGGATTTGAACCAATCATCCCGCGCAATTGGCATGAGCGATGGGGGCGCGCGTCCCGATCCCGACGCCTTGACCGGCCCGATCCCGACCTTCGAGGTCACGCCGCTCGAAGCGCAGGCGGCAGCACTCTGGGCGGCACCGGATCTTATGCCAACCCCGGAGGGTCCTGAGCCTGAGCCGGTACGGATTGTCACCGCCCCGCTCGCCGACACATCGACGGCGAAGAAAGAGGCCGAAACCTACCACGCTGCCGAGATCCATCCGGAGACTGCGCCACAGACGGCAGAGAAAAAAGACGCGCCGCCCGATACTCGGAACAGCGCGCCTCAGGAGGGTTGGTCTCAGGTGCCCCCGCAGGTCGCGCCGAACCTCGACGTGACCCGTTAAGCCCCTGCCCTTATTCGGCTGCGGTCGCAGCGGAGGGGTTGTTGGGATGGCTCGTCCAGTTAGCATAATCGCCGACCGTCTCGCCAGTGCGTGGATCCACCTCACCCTTGTCCATCTTGCGCATCGTGATGCACTCAACCGGGCAGACCTCGACGCAGAGGTTGCAGGCCACGCATTCCTCGTCCTTGACCGAATAGACACGGTCGTCGGACACCGCGATCGCCTGGTGCGAGGTGTCCTCGCAGGCGGCATAGCAGCGACCGCATTTGATGCAATCTTCCTGATTGATCTCTGCCTTGGTGACGTAGTTGAGATTGAGATACTGCCAATCGGTCACATTCGGCACCGCGCGGCCCACCAATTCGGAGGTCGAGGTAAAGCCCTTGCGATCCATGTATTCCGACAGGCCGGAAATCATCTCCTGCACGACTTTGAAGCCGTAGGTCATCGCCGCCGTGCAGACCTGCACGTTGCCAGCCCCGAGCGCCATGAACTCTGCCGCATCGCGCCAGGTGGTCACGCCACCGATGCCCGAGATCGGCAGACCGGCCGTATCGGGATTGCGCGCGATCTCGGCCACCATGTTCAGCGCGATCGGCTTCACCGCCGGACCGCAATAGCCGCCATGGGTGCCTTTGCCGTCAATGGTGGGCTCCGGCGCGAAGTCGTCCAGATCGACCGAGGTGATCGAATTGATCGTGTTGATCAGCGAGACCGCATCGGCCCCACCGCGCTTCGCGGCTTCCGCCGGGCGACGGATATCGGTGATGTTCGGCGTGAGCTTCACGATCACCGGCAGGCTGCAATATTGCTTACACCAGCGGGTGACCATCTCGATATATTCGGGGACCTGACCGACAGCCGACCCCATGCCGCGCTCGGCCATGCCATGCGGGCAACCGAAGTTCAGCTCGATCCCGTCGGCGCCGGTTTCCTCGACCAGCGGCAGGATCGCCTTCCAGCTTTCCTCGTCGCAGGGCACCATCAGCGAGACGATGATCGCGCGGTCCGGGTAGTCCTGCTTCACCGCCTTGATTTCGCGCAGGTTTGTCTGCAGCGGACGGTCGGTGATCAGCTCGATATTGTTGAGACCGAGCAGACGGCGATCCGCGCCGTAGATCGCGCCATAACGCGGGCCGTTGACGTTGACGACTGGCGGACCTTCCGAGCCCAGCGTCTTCCACACGACCCCACCCCAACCGGCTTCGAAGGCACGGCGGACATTGTATTCCTTGTCCGTCGGCGGCGCGGAAGCGAGCCAGAACGGATTGGGGGATTTGATACCGATGAATTCAGAAGTCAGATCGGCCATCTCTTAGCCCTCCATCAGGAATTGGTGGATTTCTTCAGCTGCATCGCGCCCCTGCGCGACCGCCGTCACGGTCAGGTCTTCGCCGGCATGGGTGCAATCGCCCCCCGCCCAGACCCGTTCGACCGAGGTGCGGCCTGCGCCGTCCACCTTGATCTTGCCGCCCGCGACCTCGATCTTCGGAGGCATGTCGCCCAGCGTCTGACCGATCGCCTTGAAGACCTGATCGGCGGGCAGTTTGAAGGTCGCGTCGGTCATCTCGAGACCGTCGGGGCCCTTCTTCGTATAGGCAAACTCGACCTGACGCACCGCGCCGTTGCCGTGGATGGCGATGGGGGCGGCGTTCTCGATGATGTTCACGCCATGGGTCAGCGCGTGCTCCTGCTCGACCGTGCTGGCGGGCATCTCGGCGCGCGAACGACGGTAGACGAGGGTCACGTTGAGCGCACCCAGCAGCTTCGACTGCACTGCGGCGTCGACCGCCGTCATGCCGCCGCCGATCACGACCACATCGCGCCCGATCGGCAGTTCGGCCAAATCGGAGGCCTGACGCAACTCCGCGATGAACTCGGTCGCGGGGCGGATACCGTCCTTGTCTTCGCCATCGAGGCGCAGCGCGTTCACGCCCGACAGGCCCATCCCGAGGAAAACAGCGTCGAAATCGCCCAGCAGCTCGACCAGATCGCCGTCACCGGCGCGGCCCAATTGCCAGTTTTCGACCACGGTGATGCCGCCGATCTGCAGCAGCCAGTCAACTTCCGCCTGCGCGAACCCGCCCGGCGTCTTGTAGCTCGCGATACCGTATTCATTGAGGCCGCCTGGCTTCGAGCGCGCGTCATAGACGGTGACCTCGTGGCCCTTCATCGCGAGACGGTGCGCACAGGCGAGACCTGCGGGCCCGGCGCCCACGACGGCGACCGATTTGCCCGTGCTCGCGGCGCGAGTGTAGGGGTGGCTTTGCTTGGCCATCAGCGTATCGGTCGCGTAGCGCTGCAGCGCGCCGATCTCGACCGGCTCGCCCTCCGACTCCATGCGAACGCAGGACCCTTCGCAGAGATTTTCCGTCGGGCAGACGCGGGCGCACATACCGCCCATGATGTTCTGATCGAAGATCGTCTTCGCTGCGGCTTCCGGTGTTCCGGTCGAGATCTGCCGGATGAACAGAGGGATGTCGATCGCGGTCGGGCACGCCTCCATGCATGGCGCATCATAGCAGAAATAGCAGCGATCGGCCGCGATGCGGGCCTCTTGCGCCCCAAGTGGCGGCGCGTGATCGGCGAAATTGGTGCAGTAGCTTTCCGGGTCGAGCCGTGCTGGCGCGATCCCTTCGGTGAGCTGGCTATTGGACACTTGCGGGCTCCCTGTCAGTTTTTCTTGTTCCCTACGCTCGCACAGGATTGAATTTTATCAAGTGGTAAAATATGCCGCAGCGCGGCGGGCCGCCAATTTCCCGTCCGATTGCCCGGTTGTTGAGCAGTTTCTACCCCACGCATGCTCAAATACCGGGCAATCACGAGATCGCGACCCCCTGACAACCGGACGGCCGATGCGCCTTTTCACCGCGCGTTACCTCGCGTATAACCGCCCTCAGCATCAAAGAGCCCCGCAGAATGGGCTCCATTTCAAAGCACCCTTCGAGGACCGCATGACCAAAAATACCCGTGACAACGACGTGGCCTTCATTCAGGCCCTTGCCGAACTGCTCAATGCGAACGAGCTGACCGAAATCGCCGTGACCCGCGATTACGCGCAAGATGACAGCCTGAAAGTGCGGGTGTCGAAACAGACCAATATCGTGCACGCTGCCGCCCCTGCCCCCGCAGCAGCCCCCGCTCCGGCACCCGTTGCTGCCCCGGCTGCCCAACCCGCGGCCGCAGAGCAATCCGCGCCCGTCGAAGACCCCGCCGATCACCCCGGCGCCGTGGCCTCGCCCATGGTAGGCACCGCCTATCTCTCGCCCGAGCCGGGCGCATCGGCCTTCGTGAAGGTCGGCGACCAGGTCAAGGAAGGCCAGACGCTGATGATCGTCGAGGCGATGAAAACCATGAACCATATCCCCGCCCCGAAGTCGGGCACCGTGAAGCGCATCCTCGTCGATGACGGTCAGCCGGTCGAATATGGCTCGACCCTGATGATCGTCGAATAAGGGGGCCGGTATGTTCGACAAGATCCTGATCGCCAACCGGGGCGAGATCGCGCTGCGCGTGATCCGTGCCTGCCGCGAGATGGGGATCGCCTCGGTCGCGGTCCATTCGACGGCGGATTCGGACGCGATGCATGTGCGCATGGCCGATGAATCGGTCTGCATCGGCCCGAACTCCTCGAGCCAATCCTACCTTTCGGTGCCCGCCATCGTCGCGGCCTGCGAAATCACCGGCGCTCAGGCGATCCACCCGGGCTACGGGTTCCTGTCCGAGAATGCCGCCTTCGTGCAGGTGCTCGAGGATCACGGCATTACCTTCATCGGCCCGTCCGCCGCCCATATTCGCATCATGGGCGACAAGATCACCGCGAAGGAAACCGCGAAAAATCTTGGCATTCCGGTCGTTCCGGGCTCGGCGGGCGGTGTTCCCGATACCGAATCCGCGAAGCAGATCGCGGCCGATATGGGCTATCCGGTCATCATCAAGGCCACCGCCGGCGGCGGCGGTCGCGGGATGAAGGTCGCGAGATCCGAAGAAGAACTTGAGGTCGCGTTCCGCACCGCGCGTTCCGAGGCGAAAGCCGCCTTCGGCAATGACGAAGTCTATATCGAGAAATACCTTCAGAAGCCGCGCCATATCGAAGTGCAGGTCTTCGGCGACGGCAAGGGCCGCGGCGTCCATCTGGGCGAGCGCGACTGCTCTCTCCAGCGCCGCCACCAGAAGGTGCTCGAAGAGGCCCCCGGCCCGTCGATCACGCCAGAAGAGCGTGCCCGCATCGGCAGCATCTGCGCCAACGCGATCGGTGAGATGGGCTATTCCGGTGCGGGCACGATCGAGTTCCTCTACGAGGATGGCGAGTTCTATTTCATCGAGATGAACACCCGCCTTCAGGTCGAACACCCGGTGACCGAGGCGATCTTCGGCGTCGATCTTGTGCGTCAGCAGATCAAGGTCGCCGCCGGCGAGCCGATGGAGTTCGATCAGGACAAGCTCTCGATCCGGGGTCACGCGATCGAAGTGCGGATCAATGCCGAGAAACTGCCGAACTTCGCGCCCTGCCCCGGCAAGATCACCCATTACCACGCGCCGGGCGGCCTTGGCGTGCGGATGGATAGCGCGCTTTATGACGGCTATTCGATCCCGCCCTATTACGACAGCCTCATCGCGAAGCTGATCGTGCATGGCCGCGACCGCCACGAGGCGCTGCAGCGCCTGCATCGCGCGCTTGGCGAGCTGATCGTGGACGGGGTGGATACGACCGTTCCGTTGTTCAACGCGCTCCTGCAAGAGCCCGACATCCAGAGCGGCAACTACTCGATCCACTGGCTCGAGAAATGGCTCGAGAAAAACCTCTGAGCGGGTCGACATTGACGAAAACGCCCCCGGTTTCGGGGGCGTTTTTCATTTCGGGGTCAGCAGGCAGGTGCCGCGCTTTTTCTCTTTATCCTTGGGGCGATAGTAATCGCCGATATGGCTGCGTTGGCCTTGTCCGATCTGCTCCCAGTCGAGCCAATGGCAGTCGTAATCGAGCACATCTGCCATTGCGGTCATCGCCGGGAAGGATGGAATTCCGATCAACGCTTTCTCCTGCCCGTCGATCTGCGGGATCGAGTTCAGCTCGTTATCGGTGCGCTCGCGCATCAGCAGAATGATCGGCCCCGGGCGCTGTGCGAATTCGCTGTCCACGATTACCAGTTCGGGCCCCAGCTGGCGCACCAGCTGGAACAACCGGAAATGGTCCATGACGTGGTAGAGAATGCCGAGAACACCGACCACGTCGAAGCGCTCGCCCGCGTCGATCAGCTTCTGCATTCCGTCGAAGATGTCGTCGCAGATCAGCTTCACCTTCTCGCGCAGATGCGCGCGGGGGAACTGCTCGAAGCGGTCGATCAGCTCCTGCCGCCCTTCGATTCCCACCACTTCCGAGGCTCCCGCAGCGGCGAAGGCATAGGCCCAGCGACCATCATGCGCCGCCAGATCGAGCACACGCTTGCCCGCGATCTCCTGCTCGAGCGGCTTGATGATCATCTTGTGGCGCAGGTTCATCCGCTCCACCGTACCGGGATCCTCGGCATATCGATCGATCTCGGGGAGGAAATCGTAGAAACCCATATTTGCGCTCGGCCCCGCTCTGGTTCATCTTGTTGGCGAGCCTAGGCGTAACGGGAAAACCGGGCAAGACAATGACGGACAGACTGAGCGCGGAACTACTTCTCGCCGGATATGCGCAGGGCATCTTCCCGATGGCTGAAAGCCGCGGCAATCCGCAGCTTCACTGGTTCGACCCAGCCTTGCGCGGGATCGTCCCCTTGGACAAATTCCACATTTCGCGCTCTCTCGCGAAAGTCATCCGGCGCGGGGATTACAGTATTTCGACAAATGCCGCGTTTCGCGGCGTGGTCGAAGGCTGTGCCGACCGCGACGAGACATGGATCAACGGACCGCTCTTCGCGCTCTACGATCAGCTCCACGCCGCAGGCTTCGCGCATAGCCTGGAGGTCTGGCAGGATGGGAGACTCGCGGGCGGCATCTTCGGGATCACCCTTGGCGGAGCGTTCTTCGGAGAGAGCATGTTCTCGCGCCGTCCCAATGCCTCGAAAGTGGCGCTCGCCTACCTGGTGGACCGGCTGCGTCAGACGGGGTTCAGCTTGCTCGATACGCAATACATCACGCCGCATCTGGCTTCGATGGGCGCGGTCGAGGTGACCCGAAACGAATATCGCGCGCGGCTCGCGCAGGCGCTGCCCCGAGAGTGCGACTTCACCTCAGGCGCGATCCCCGCGCCTCAGTCACTTTTGCATCGGATGACCCAGACGTCGTAACGCGGGTGATCGAGTGCCGAGAGCGCCGGGCTCGAAGCAATCATCCAGCCTGCGAAATCGGGCTGTGGCTTGTCCTCTTCGGTTACCGTCACATAGGCATAGGCATCGGAGGACGGATCGTCGGCCGGGTAGCGGCATTCGCGTAGCGTTACCGTGATGAACCCGTATTTCACGCTCTGCCCGACATTCAGATTGATGTCCGAGGCGATGCCCGACACCTTGTCGAGCCCGCGCAGCATCGCGCCCGTACCGTCAGCCAGCCCTTTCGCGGGCTCATCCTGCGGGATCTGGTCGTCCGGCGTCGTTTGCGTGAAGTCCTGTGCGACAGCGAGCCCTGGAACGAGTGCTGCGATCAAAACCAAAGCGCGGATCATTGCGCCCCCTCCCCTGCGCCGTCGCCACTGCCGCCACCTGCGAATTTCAGCATCAGGTTCAGCATCGAGACCGCGCTCTGCGTGTCGAGAATTTCATCACCCGGCTTGAGATCGTCGATCGCTCCGCCGGGGATCAGTTCGATATAGTTCGCGCCCAAGAGCCCGTCTTGCGTCACCGCGATCACCGTATCCTCGGGCAGCGCAACGCCCTTCTTCACCGAGATCGTGGTGTCGGCGAAGAACGTCTTGGGGTTCAGCGCGACATCCGTCACCGTCCCAACCTTCACGCCCGCAAGTCGCACATCGGTGCCGGGCACGACGCCCCCGATCGACCGGAAGGAGGCATGCAGCGGATAGGAACCACCATCGGCCCCGATTCCCATGCCACGCCCCGCCCAGAGCAAAAAGCCCAGTGCCACGACCAGCACGATCGCGCCGGTAATGATCTCGGTGCGGTTTTCGCTCATAGCGCGGTGGCCTTACTCGGGCTGCCAAGCCTCGTAATCGCGGCGCTCGACCGGGTGCGCGAGGCGAATCGACCCCGGCGGCACATAGGCCGCTTCGGTGCCGGTGTGGTTCTGCTCATGCGGCTTTTCCCATGGCTTATGGGCCAGCGGTTTGTCGGTCGGCGGCTCGTCATAGGTGAAGTGGATCCAGCCATGCCAGTCCGGAGGAATACGGCTCGCTTCGCTCTCGCCGTTATAGATCACCCAGCGGCGCTTGGCGTCCTTGGTGCGGTAATAGATGTTGCCTTGCTCGTCCTCGCCAACTTTCACGCCCTTGCGCGCGGTGAAAAGCTGCGTGCCGACGGTCGAGCCGTTCCACCAGGTGAGAATTCGAAGCAGAAACTTCATGGGGCAACCTCCGCAATGCGTCCCGCCTGTTATATCCGCTGGGGCGTCGAGGTCCAGTACCCGTGCGGGCTCAAGGCGCCTGCGAAGCGGAATTTGCCTGCGGAATCTGCCCGCGGCGAAGGATTTTCATCGCCGGACGCTCGACCCAGTGCCACGACAGCATCGCGAGCGCGACGGTGATCGGCGTTGCGAGGGCGATATTGGAAAGCGGGCCCATCTCGCCCAAGAGCGCCACGACCATCCCCTGCACAGGGAAAGCGTAGATATAGATACCGTAGGAGTAGTCGCCCACCCGATTGAACTCGCGCAACCTTCCCGAAGGCAGCCCCGCCAGCCAGAGCGTTGCGTAGGAGACAGCGAGTGCCATCGACGGATACGCCAGAGGGCCGTGCATACTGATAGCCGCCAGAACCGCGAGGGGAAGGGCTACCACCGGCGAGGCCGGGATGCGCGCACGCATCAGGTAGGCCCCCATGCCGAGGAAAAAGGGCAGCCCCGGATACCAGAGCGAGCGAAGCGCATAGGCTCCGGGAAAATCGAATGCGGGGGCTTGGCTGAGGCCCGCTAGACCTACTAGAACCGCGGTCATCAGCAGGAGCGGCTTGCGCATCAAGCCAAGCACGCCGAGCAGTGCGACGACCACGTAGAGCCGTATCTCGACCGGCAGCGTCCACAGCGAGCCCTGAACCGTCGGATAGGGATTGCCCTCGAAAACACCAGGCAGATTGTAATCGAGCCGGACGAGACTCACATTGCCGAGCCACGCCAGCCATGTCTCGACCGAGGCGAGGTAGTCGGCCGGGGACAGTCGGCTGAAAATCGGCCCGATGACGAAGGTGACCAGCGAGATCGAGACGATCAACCCGGGGTAAATCCGCGCCACGCGGGCGCGGACATAGCGCCATGGGCTGCTGGAACGCTCGAAGCTCGCCGAGATCAGGAAGCCCGAAATCGCGAAGAACACGAATACCGCAAGCGCACCGAGGCTGAAGCCGGTCGCGGCCTCGAGCGGTTCCAGCGCTCCCGGTCCGAGGCTGATCGGCCAAGCATGCGACACGAGCACGCAGGACGCTGCGATCAGGCGGATCAGGTTGAGATTGTTGTTCTGCCCCGCTGCGAGCGGCGCAAAGCTCTGCCTCATGTCCTTGCCCTTCTGCGAGGGGAATGCGCCAAGGACTAGCGCAAACCCTTCCGCACGAGAAGAATCATGTCGCAAAACAAAGGGGCGAACCGAAGCTCGCCCCTTGTTGAATCGTTGCTTACGTCGCGATCAGCTCGCCGATTTGCCTTCCTTCTTGGCTTCGGCATAGATCAGCAGCGGTTTTGCGTCGCTCTGGGTCACGGCCTCTTCGTTGACCACGACCTCTTCGACCTCTTCCATGCCCGGCAGTTCGAACATCGTGTCGAGCAGGATGTCTTCCATGATCGACCGCAGGCCGCGTGCACCTGTCTTCCGCTCGATTGCCTTCTTGGCGATGGCGGTCAGCGCATCGTCGGTAAAGGTCAGCGACACACCCTCGATCTCGAAGAGACGCTGGTACTGCTTCACCAGCGCGTTTTTCGGCTCGGTCAGGATGGTCACCAGCGCCTCGGCGTCGAGATCGGTCAGCGTCGCGATGACCGGCAGACGACCGACGAATTCCGGGATCAGGCCGAATTTCAGCAGATCCTCGGGCTCGAGCTCCTTGAACAGCTCACCGATATTGCGGTCTTCGCTATCCTTTACGTCCGCGCCGAAGCCCATCGCCGAGCCCTTGCCCCGCTGCGCGATGATCCGGTCGAGACCCGCGAAGGCGCCGCCGCAGATGAACAGGATGTTCGTCGTGTCGACCTGCAGGAATTCCTGCTGCGGATGCTTGCGCCCGCCCTGCGGCGGCACGGAGGCCACGGTGCCCTCCATGATCTTCAGCAACGCTTGCTGCACACCCTCGCCCGACACGTCGCGCGTTATCGACGGGTTGTCCGACTTGCGGGTGATCTTGTCGACCTCGTCGATATAGACGATGCCGCGCTGCGCCCGCTCGACGTTGTATTCCGACGCCTGCAGCAGCTTGAGTATGATATTCTCGACATCCTCGCCCACATAACCGGCTTCGGTCAGGGTCGTCGCGTCGGCCATCGTGAAGGGCACATCAAGGATGCGCGCCAGCGTCTGGGCGAGAAGTGTCTTGCCGCAGCCCGTCGGGCCGATCAGCAGGATGTTCGACTTCGCCAGTTCGATGTCGGTCTTCGTGCCGTGGTTGAGACGCTTGTAGTGGTTGTGCACCGCGACCGAGAGCACGCGCTTGGCATGTTCCTGGCCGATCACGTAATCGTCGAGCACCTGGCAGATATCGCGCGGGGTCGGCACGCCTTCGGTGGATTTCAGCCCGGCCGATTTCGTCTCCTCGCGGATGATGTCCATGCACAGCTCGACGCATTCGTCGCAAATGAACACGGTCGGACCCGCGATCAGCTTGCGGACCTCATGCTGGCTTTTGCCGCAGAACGAGCAATAAAGCGTGTTCTTGCTGTCGGAGCCGTTCGAGTTCGCCATCTCTTACCTCTGCTGCCCGGGCCGCCCCGGGCTTCGTGAATTGGCCTGTCCCTTCAAGACTAGGACAGGCCAACCGTCACCTCAATGTCAAAATCGTCCCGAAGTTAAGCGGGAGGATCACTTTTCTCCGTCGTCGCTGACCCGGCTTTCAAGGATCTCGTCGATCAGGCCCCACTCCTTCGCGGCCTCGGCGGACATGAAGTTGTCGCGCTCGAGCGCGGCTTCGACGGTCTCGTAGTCGTTGCCGGTATGCTTGACGTAGATTTCGTTCAGGCGACGCTTGAGCTTCTCGGTCTCGCGGGCGTGGATCATGATGTCGGTCGCCTGCCCCTGGTAGCCGCCCGAGGGCTGGTGGACCATGACACGGCTGTTGGGCAGCGAGAAGCGCATCCCCTTTTCGCCCGCGGTCAGCAGCAGCGAGCCCATCGAGGCCGCCTGCCCGATCACCAGCGTCGAGACCTTGGGTTTGATGTATTGCATCGTGTCGTAGATCGACAGACCGCTCGTCACCACGCCGCCCGGCGAGTTGATGTACATCGCGATCTCTTTCTTCGGGTTCTCGGCCTCGAGGAACAGAAGCTGCGCGCAGATCAGCGTCGACATGCCGTCATGGACCGGGCCCGACAGGAAGATGATGCGCTCCTTCAGCAGGCGCGAGTAGATGTCGTAGGCACGCTCGCCGCGCGAGGTCTGCTCGACCACCATCGGCACCAGCGTGTTCATGTAAAACTCGTGGGGATCTTTCATCTCGGCCCTTCCTGGTCGTTCGACGCTCTTCATAGCGTGTGATCTTTACAGAAGTCTTAGTGACCGCATCGGGGACCTTCAAGGGCACTGACTGCGGGGAAAATGCGCTTGCGGCGCAAATGCTGACCTGCAGCAGGTCCGCGTTAAGGGCATCGAAAGGGGATGGACGTAGCGTGTCCGCGATTTTGCGGGAATGCCCCCGTGTGGAAAAAGAGGCGGAGATGTCCAAATCCGAGGCTGGTGCAAGCGCCTGGCACACCGTGATGGTCAAATTGCTGGCCCTGATCGCGATCGTCGGCATCATGTTCGCGGCGCTGATGACGTTGCTCACGATCAATTCGAACCATCGCCGCGCCAACGAGGCCGCGAGGACGCAGCTCGACCAGATCCTGCCTATGCTCGGTGATTCGGTAACGGATGCGCTGATCACGGGACGGATCGCAGACGCGTCTCATGAGGTCAAAGCGGTGCTCGCGGGCTCCGACGGCGCCGGTCAGTCCGCGCTGGTGCTCAACTTGCGCGGCGACGTTCTGGCTAAGGCGGGCGAGGCCGACCCAGCCTTGGTCACGCTTGCGCAAAACGCGATTGAGGCGCAGGGCCTGAAGAAATCGGCAGACGGGCTGAGCGAAGCAATTCCCCTGCGCATTTCCCCGCAAGACGACCCGCTCGCCGTGCTCGCACTGCGATGGAGCCCGGCACCCGCCATCGCGCGCGCTGCCGAGGACATGATACGCAACCTCGCTTTCACGGCCTTGATTTTTGTGGGCATTCTCGGCGGCGCGATGCTCGGCGTACGCTGGCTTATCGCGCGCCCGCTCACCCGCGTGACGCAGGCGATGCGCTCCGTAGTCGCGGGGCAGCTCGATGCCGAAATCCCCGCCACCAAGCGCCACGACGAAATCGGCGCGATCGCCCGCGCGCTGCAAACCTTCGCGTCCGAGCTTGCGATCGCCGAATCGCGCAACCGCGCAGCGCGGGTCCACAGCGCCGCACTCGAAAGCGCCTCGGTCGCGATCATTCTCACCGGCAACGATCACGTCATCACCTTCGCCAACGAGGCCGCTTCGGATCTGCTGCGCCCCTTCGCGCCAGAAATCCGATCCTACAACCCGAGTTTCGACCCCGATAAGCTTGTCGGAACCCGCGCGGACCAGATTTTGCCAGCGGGGACGACCGCGGCCGCAGCGCTCGACGGCGGGGCACGCGACACCCTCACCCTCGAAGGCCGAATGCGCGCCGGATCGCTTCTCTGTCTCGTCAGCCCAGTGACCGACGAGGCGGGCGAAAAGATCGGCCATGTCTCTCAATGGCGCAACACCACGGAAGAACGGCGCAATGCCTCGCTGATCTCTGCGATCGACGCCAACCTCCTGCGCGTGGACCTACGTCCCGATGTAACGATCGACACGCTCAATCACGCGTTTGCCGAAGTCTACGGCGCGCCCCGCGAAGATATGGCCGGGATGTCCGTAGCCGGCCAGATTACCTTCGAGGGCACGCCGGTCTGCGAAATTCTCCGGCGCGATCCGCAGCCATTCGCGGGTATGCTGATGCTGCGCTGTGCCGACGGCCGCCAGGCCTGGCTCGAAGGCTCGGTCAACCCGATCCTCGATTCGGACGGCACGATGGTCATGTTCACCGTGCTCGCGAGCGACCGCACCCAGCAGCATTTGGAGGCTGACGCCCGCCGGAAAGAACGCGACGCGATGCAAGCCGCCCAACAACACATTGTCGAGACCCTGAAATCGGCCTTGGCCGGGCTCTCCGCCGGGGATCTCATGGCCGAGATCACCGCTGAATTCGAAGGCGATTCCAAGACATTGCGTGACGACTTCAACAGCGCGATCAGCGATTTGCGCGACGCGATGCGAAAGGTGCTCGACAACGCCGGATCGATCCGCACTGAGGCGCGGCAAATTTCGTCAAACTCCGATGACATGGCGCGGCGCACCGAACGGCAGGCCGCCACGCTCGAGGAGACCGCCGCCGCGCTCAACGAGATCACCGCCTCGGTCGAGGCGGCCGCCCAGGCCGCCGGCCGCGCGAATGACCTTGTCGAGACCGCCCGGCGCAGCGCGGAAGAAAGCGGCCAAGTCGTTTCCGAAGCCGTGCAGGCGATGTCGGAAATCGAACAAAGCTCGGAGCAGATCAGCCGGATCACCAGCGTCATCGACGAGATCGCCTTTCAGACCAACCTGCTCGCTCTGAACGCCGGGGTGGAGGCCGCGCGCGCTGGCGAAGCCGGACGAGGCTTCGCGGTCGTCGCGTCGGAAGTGCGTGCGCTCGCGCAGCGCTCCTCTGACGCTGCACGCGAGATCGCCGAGTTGATCGCGAACTCCTCAGCACAGGTGAAACGCGGCGTCGGCTTGGTGGGCCAAGCGGGCGATGCGCTCGGGGGCATCCAGTCCTCCGTTTCCGATCTTCTCGCCTATGTCGCGGACAGCGCGAATGCTACGCAGGAGCAAAGCGCGGGCCTGACGGAAATCAATTCCGCCGTCACGCAGCTCGATCAGGTTACCCAGCACAACGCCGCCATGTTCGAAGAGGCCCTCGCCGCTAGCCAGGTCCTCGAACGCGAGGCCGTGGAACTCGGCGAGGCGATGGGACAATTCAAACTTGGCGAGGCATCGGGTGCCAGCCTCAGTCGTGTCGACTCTGCGGACAAACCTGCTGTGGCGCCGCGACGTGCGCCCGAGAAATCGGAGCGCATTGCCTCCGCGCCGCCGAAATCGGCCCCGCGCGATGCTGCTTCGCCTATCAGCGTGTCAGGCAATACTGCCTTGGCTTTGCCGCCGCCGCCCACGGATGACGATTGGGAGGATTTCTAGCTCATCACTATGATCCCTGAACCCGCCGATATGCGGCAGCGATCACGACGCGTCGGGATGGGGAACCGCGATTCCGGCCTCGGCCCGATCCGTTGGACCTGCCGCTTGCGTCCCGGCCTCGCCCGCTCGGAACCAAGCCCGGATGGCGGCGCGCTCCTGCGGCTCCATATAGCTCAAATTCGCAGGCGGCATCGCGTCGGTCAGCCCGGCTTGCACGTAGATTTGCCGCGCGGCGGCGGCGATTTCGCGGGGCGTCTCGAGCTTGATATTCTTGGGCGCATGGCCAATCCCTTCATAGCCGGGCTCGCTCGCATGACACATCGAACAGCGCCCCATTACGATACCGCTCACTTCGTCGAAGCCGGGCGCCGCCGCGAAGCGCTGCTCGAAAGGCGTCAACATGGCGCTGTCCTCGGTGTCCGCCCCGGCATCCGCCTTCGGGATCGAGGACAGCCATACGATCGCAATAAACAACGCCGCGGTGGCGCCCCAGGTCCACCACGGCTTACCCTTATGGGCGTGGTGCGTGTTGAAGAAGTGCCGGATCGTCACCCCCATCAGGAACACCAGGGAGGCGATAAGCCAGTTATAGGCGCTCGCGAAAGCCAGCGGATAGTGGTTCGACAACATCAGGAAGATGACCGGCAGCGTCAGGTAATTGTTATGGGTCGAACGCTGCTTGGCGATCTTGCCGTATTTCGGATCGGGCGTGCGCCCCGCCACGAGGTCGGCCACTACGATCTTCTGGTTCGGAATGATGATCAGGAACACGTTTGCGGTCATGATCGTCGCGGTGAAGGCCCCCAGATGCAGCAGCGCCGCGCGACCCGAGAAGACCTGCGTATAGCCCCAGGCCATCGCGACGAGAATGACGTAGAGGCCGAGCATGAGCCGGGTATTGTTTTCGCCGAAGCGCGATTTGCAGATCAGGTCGTAAAGGAGCCAGCCGAGCGCGAGCGAGCCGATCGAGATCAGAATTGCCCCCCAGACCGGCAGCTCCATCACCCGCGGATCAATCAGATAGAACTGCGCCTGCGTCCAGTAGAGCACCACCAGCATCGCGAAGCCCGAAAGCCACGTCATGTAGCTTTCCCATTTGAACCAGGTCAGACGGTCGGGCATCTGCGCCGGGGCCACGAGATATTTCTGGATGTGGTAGAAGCCGCCGCCATGGACCTGCCACGCCGCCCCATGCACCCCTTCAGGCGCGCCGGGTTCGGGCACCAGCCCCAGATCGAGCGCGATGAAATAGAAGGACGACCCGATCCACGCAATCGCGGTGATCACGTGCAGCCAGCGCACCGCGAACTGCACCCATTCCAGAAAAAAAGTGTAATCCATCCGTCGTCCCTCGTTTTGCGCCCAGAGTTTCCGAAGCCACGGCCGAGCGCAAGCGATGGCGCGGCGGAACCGCCTGATTTTTGTCCGGATGCTCAAATCACGAGCAGATGGACGCCCCGGGCTCAGCTGCCGCGATAGGTTGAGTAGCCGTAGGGCGAGAGCAGCAGCGGCACGTGGTAATGCGCCCCGGCATCATTCATCCCGAAGCGGATCGGGATATCGTCGAGGAACAGCGGCTCTTCCGCTCCCTGCCCGCTCGCCCGCAGATAATCCCCCGCAGCGAAGACCAGTTCGAACTGCCCGGTGCGAAACCGCTCCGCCGGCAGGATCGGCGAGTCGGTGCGCCCGTCGGCATTCGTCACCATCTCGGCCAGCACCTCACGATCGTCTCCGTTGAGAGCGAAGAGCGTGATCTTGAGCCCGTCCGCCGGGCATCCCCGCGCCGTGTCGAGCACATGGGTGGTCAGATATCCTGCCATCGCGTTCTCCTTCGCCAATCCTCGTCACCGCGACCACTATGCTTTCGGGTGAAACAAACCGCAAGATATCGTGCGCTCACCGGAAGTTGCTTGGTATTTCACACCCTTATGGTTGATCACCGCACAGCTGCCTCTAGGTGACATAACAGGTTCACGTAGCCGTCACATCGATGTCACGTCGGAAGGCGATGGGCAGCGCAGCAAAGAGCGGAAGGATCCTATGGCCCATAAATTGCAGTCTGCCATTTTCCGGACTGTCTCCGCATCGCTTCTCTGCGCAGGCGCCGGGTGCCTGCCTCTCCCCGCAGATCCACCGGAGATGTGACATGAGCCGATCGCGCCATCACAACAAGCACCACTACCGCAGCCTCTTCCTCTCGGATTTTCACCTTGGCTCGCGCGGGTGCAGCCCCGGCCCGATACTCGACTTTCTGCAAAGCGTCCGGGCCGACGCGATCTACCTCGTCGGCGATATCCTCGACCTCTGGCATGGTGGCCCCGTGCAGTGGGGGGATATCCATGCCGAGATCATCGAGACCCTCGAAGCCCATGCCGAGGCCGGAACGCGTATCGTCTACCTGCCCGGCAATCACGATGCGGCACTACGCTCGCCGGGTATGAACTTCCTCAGCTTTGAGCTGGCCGAGACGGCACTCCATGTCGGCGCGGACGGGCAGCGCTACCTTATCGTGCATGGCGATCAATGCGATGCGCGCATCCTGCGCTGGCACGCGATGACCCGTTTCGGAAGCCGGATGGACGCGCTGTTCCGCGGCATCGATGCCTGGTTGCGCCGCCGCCGTGACGTTTCCGAGACGGAGCGCACGTTGATCCAGCTCGCGATCGAGGGGATTAACCACCTGATCGCACGTGGCTCGGGTTACGAGCATCGGCTGATCGCGCTGGCTTCCGAGGCCGGGGTCGACGGGATCATCTGCGGCCACTCGCACAAGCCCGCGCTGCGCGAGGTCGGCGGAATGACCTACGCGAATTGCGGCGACTGGGTGGACAGCCTGACCGCCTTGGCCGAGGATAGTTCAGGCGCATTGCAACTTCTTCAATGGGGCGCGGAGCCCGCTGCGGTCACCGAGACCGGCACCCGCCCCGCCGTCGCAAAGGTTCGTGCATGACGATCGTTCTGCTCTTCCTTGCAGCCCTTCTGGGCATCACTCTAACGGCGCATCTTCTCAGCGCCGCGATGACCGCGTGGCGCGAATCCCGACCACCGAAGCCGGTGCCCGACGACCTGCCTTTCATCGCGCTGATGCGCCCGGTCTGCGGGGTCGACCCGTTCGACGCGGAGACGCTGGGCTCGTCCTTCGAACTCGACTATCCGGATTACGAGGTGATCTTCTGCGCGCCGTCCGAGCACGACCCGGCCTGCGCGCTGGTCCGTCGCCTGATCGAAGAGAACCCGCATGTGCGCGCGCGGCTTCTGACCGGGCTCGACGCGGTGTCGGGCAATCCGAAGCTGAACAACCTGCACAAGGGGCTGTCCGCGACCGACGCTGAGTGGCTCGCGATGGCCGATAGCAATCTGCTTTTGCCGCGCGATTATCTGAAACGGTTGGTGGCGGAATGGCGGCCCGGCACGGGGCTGGTCTCCGCTCCGCCGGTGGCCGAGCGTCCAGGCAATCTATGGGGCGCCGTCGAGGCAGCGTTCCTCAACACCAATCAGGCGCGCTGGCAGGTGGCGGCCGACATGATCGGCCTGGGCTTCGCACAGGGCAAATCGCTGTTCTGGCGGCGCGACATCCTGATGGCAGGCGGCGGCTTCGCGGCGCTCGGGCGCAACATGGCCGAGGACGTGGCCTCTACGAAACTCGTGCGCCGGCAGGGGCTGAAGGTGCGGCTGACGCGGCACCTCTTCGCGCAACCGATCGGGAGGCGCGCGGCTCGCACGGTCTGGGACCGCCAGCTGCGCTGGTCCAAGGTGCGTCGCGACGGCTTCGTGGTGATCTTCGCCGCAGAGATCGCGCAGGGCCCTTTCCTGCCCTTCCTCGCCGCGCTTGCCCTCGCCGCTTTGGGCGCGATGCCTTGGATCGCGCTGCCGCTTCTGGTTGCGCTGTGGTACGGTGCCGAGGTGCTGCTGGCGCGGATCGCGGGCTGGCCCGCCTCCGCGCGCGACATCGCAGGGTTCGCGATCCGCGACGCGATGCTGCCCGCGCTTTGGCTGATGACATGGTTCGGGCGCGATTTCACGTGGCGCGGCAATGACATGACCCATCGGGACGTGGCGCGCCGCGACACCCCCGTCACGGAGTAACCTTATGTTCGGCTTGGAGACGATCTCCGCATTGATGGCGAAACACGGCTTGGCCGTAATCGCGCCGATTGCGGTACTCGAAGGGCCGATCGTGACCGTGATCGCGGCGTGGCTTGCCAGCCAGAACCTGTTCTCCGTCTGGTCGGTTGCGATCATCGTGATCCTTGCCGATCTCGTCGGCGATCTGGGGCTCTATTCGCTTGGCCGATGGGGGCTGAACCGGATGCCCAAGAAATGGCGCGACAGGCTGGGCCTGAGCCGCGCGCGGCTCGTGAGCGCGGCGCGGCACTTCCAGAGCAAGGGGATCAAGACGCTGGTCTTCGGCAAGCTGACCCATTCGGCTGGCGCGCCGGTGCTGGTCGCAGCCGGGGTCGCGCGGATGAATTTCTGGGTGTTCATGCTGACCAATCTGATCGCCACGATCCCGAAATCGCTGGCATTCGTGGCACTCGGCTATTGGCTCGGCTCGCATATCGGCAAGATCGACAGCTGGCTGTCGACGGGCTCGCTGATCCTGCTCGTCGTGATCGCGCTCGGCGCCACGATCTGGTTCTATCGCCGCAAGAGGTCGCACTCATGACGAAGATCAGCTGCATTCTGCCCGCCTATAACGAGGCCCCGCGGATCGGCGCGGTGCTGGAGCGCGTGCTGGGCCATCCGCAGATCGCCGAGGTGATCGTGATCGACGACGGCTCGAGCGACGGCACCGCCGAAATCGCCGAGGGGTATCGCGCCGCCCATCCGCATCTGCGGGTGCTGCGCCAGACACAGAACGGAGGCAAGACGGCGGCCGTGGCCGCGGGGATCGCAGAAGCCGCGGGCACTCACCTGATGCTGCTCGACAGCGATCTGCTGGGGCTGACCCATTCCGATCTGGGCGCGCTGATCGCGCCGGTGGCGAATGGGGAGGCCGATGTCACGATCAGCCTGCGCCGCAACGCTCCGCGCATCTGGCGGGTGATCGGCCTCGATTACATCTCGGGCGAGCGTGTGATCCCGCGCGAGATGCTGGGCACACGACTGGAGGCTCTCAACGCCCTTCCCCGCTTCGGGCTGGAGGTGTTCATGAACCGCCTGTGGATCGGCGCGCGCGCCCGGATCGCCGTCGTCGCGTGGCCCGGCGTCGACAGCCCGATGAAATCCGCAAAGCTTGGCAACTGGCGCGCCGGTGTCGCCGCCGACGCGCGGATGATCCGCGACATCTTCCGCACCATCGCACCGCATCGCGCGTTGGGGCAGATCGTGGCGATGCGCCGCCTGCGGGTGCCAGCTCAGGTGCAGACTTTACCGCGCAAAGGCTTGGAACGTATAGCTCGCTAGGCGGTTCGGTTCGCGACAGTTCACCGGAGGTTTCATGTCACAACATGCGCGCGTCGTCATAATCGGCTCCGGCTCGGCCGGGTTGTCCGCCTTGCGCGAGGTGCGCCATGCGACAGATGACTTCCTCATCATCAATGACGGCCATTGGGGCACGACCTGCGCCGAAAGCGGCTGCATGCCTTCCAAGGCGCTGATCGAAGCCGCCAACGCCTTCCACCGTCGCCACGATTTCGAGGCCTTCGGGGTTTCCGGCGCCGAGACGCTGCGCATCCGCGTGCCCGACGTGATGGCCCGAATGAAACGGATGCGCGACGACTTCACCAAATCGCCGCGCGCGGTGCCCGAGAAACTCGGCGAAAAGGCGATCTCGGGCCGCGCGAGGCTCCTCGGGCCGAACCGGATCGAGATCGAGGGACACGGGGAAGTGACCGCCGATGCGATCATCCTCGCGACCGGTTCGTCGCCAGTGCTGCCGGGGCCGTGGAAAACCTTCGGCGATCGTATCTTTACCACCGACACGCTGTTCGACCGCGACGACCTGCCCAAGCGGATCGCGATGATCGGCATGGGCGCGATCGGCGTGGAACTCGCACAGGCGATGGCGCGGATGGGTATCGAGGTCGCGGGCTTCGATGCGTTGGAAAGCGTGGCTGGCATGACCGACCCGGAAGTCACTGCACTCCTGCGCGACGCCATCGCGGCGGAACTGCCGCTGCATCTGGGTGCCCCGGCTGAGATTTCCGAGGGCAATGCGGGCAGTTTGATCGTGAAAGGCGCAGGCGGCGCAGAATTCGAGGCCGACGCCGTGCTCGCCGCGATGGGACGCCGCCCCAATATCGCGGGGCTCGGGCTAGAGACGCTCGGCGTGCCGCTCGACGATCACGGGATGCCCGAGGTCGACGCCTCTTCCACGCAGATCGGCGATCTGCCGGTCTTCATGGCGGGCGACGCAAACGCGATCCGCCCGATCCTGCACGAAGCCGCGGACGAGGGGCATATCGCGGGGCGCAACGCCTTGGCCGAAAGCCCACGCCGCTATCGCCGCCGGGCCTCGATGGCCATCGCCTTCTGCGCGCCCAACGCGGTGCGTGTCGGGCAGAGCTTCGCGGATCTGGAGGGGAAGGACATCTTGATCGGACACGCCAATTTCGCGACGCAATCGCGCGCCCGGCTGGCCGAAGAGGCGCATGGCCTGATCCGCATCTATGCCGAGCCGGGAAGCGGCAAGCTCCTGGGCTGCGAGATGGCGCTGCCCGAGGGCGAGCATTTCGCGCATCTCTTCGGCCTCGCGATCCAGTCGGAGATGAGCACCTACGACATGCTGGCGATGCCCTTCTATCATCCGGTGATGGAGGAAGGGCTGCGCAGCGCCTTGCGTGAGATCGCCCGGCAATTGCCCGACGAGGAGCGCTCCGACCTCGCCGACTGCCCCGAGAAAGGGCATTCGACGCTCGACTAAAGAGCTGCGATCTCGGCCACACGCGCGGCGTTGTCGGGCGCGGTCGTCCCGTCTTCCATCACCAGCGAATTCTCGAACCCGACCCGCGCCTTGCCCCCCTTGGCGAGCGCGTTTCTCAGGCAGGCGGTCTCGCCCCGGCCGAAGGCACACATCGCCCAGTCGGGGGTGATCGCCTCGGCTTGCATCCAGTCGAGGAACGGGTCGAGCATCTCAGGCGTCGAGACTTGCCCCGCGACATAACGGCCCATTACGAAGATCAGTTGCAGTGCCGGATCGCGCAGCAAACGGTCGGGCAGAACGCGCGCCAGCGCCTCGGCATCCTCGCGGGAATAGAGGATATGTTGGATCGCGATCCCGCGCTCTGCCGCCTCCTCGTAGAACTTCATCGCCAGCAATTCATGATCGCGCAGCATCTCGCGCGCCGAGACAGAGACCATATGAGCGCCCGAGTTCAGAGCGACGTAGCGCTGGTGGCCCGGCGCGTAGCGCCCCGCGGCCTCGGTGGTGATCTGGATCGCCATGTCGCCCAAGCGCGGACGCAGATGGGCCAACGCCTCGGCATAGGCTCCACTATCGAGCAGGTGCCCGCCCGCATCGTCGCGCAGGTGCAGATGCAGCGCCCCTGCCCCGGCGTCGCGGCAGGCGAGCGCAGTCTGCGTGATTTCGTCGAGCGAGACCGGCAGCGCCGGATGGTCGGTCTTGGTCTTGGTCGCCCCGTTCGGCGCGACCATGATACGCGGCAGGCTCACCCGAGAACCTCGCGGATCGCGGTGCCGAGCTTGTCCACCAATTCGCCGATCTGGTCTTCGGTGATAATGAAGGGCGGCGCGAGCAGGATGTGGTCGCCGCGCTGGCCGTCGATCGTGCCGCCCATCGGGTAGCAGACGAGCCCCGCCTCGAAAGCCGCAGCCTTGAGCTTCTTGTTGACGGCCTTCGCCGGATCCATCGGCTCTTTCGTGGCGCGGTCGGCCACGATTTCCAGCCCGCTGAACATGCCGCGCCCACGGATGTCGCCAATATGGGGATGCTGGCCGAACGCCTCGCGCAAAGCCGCGTCGAGCACTTCGCCCTGCTGCGCCGCCCGCGCGACCATGCCACCCTCGGTCAGCTTCTTGACCACGGCATCGCCCGCGGCGGTCGCGGTCGGGTGGCCGATATAGGTATGTCCGTGCTGGAAGAAGCCCGAGCCGTTGACGAAGGCGTCATAAATCTCGGACGTGCAGATCGCCGCCCCGATGGGCTGATAGCCCGCGCCGAGCCCCTTCGCGATGGTGACGATATCGGGCGCGATCCCGTCCTGCTCGCAGGCGAACAACGTTCCGGTCCGGCCCATCCCGCACATCACCTCGTCGAGGATCAGCAGGATGCCGTATTGATCGCAGATTTCGCGGATACGCTTGAAATAGCCCTTTACCGGCGGCACCGCGCCCATCGTGGCGCCCACGACCGGCTCGGCGATGAAGCCGATCACGTTCTCCGCACCGAGACGCTGAATTTCGGCCTCCAGCTCGTTGGCGACGCGCAGACCGTATTCCTCGGCGGTCTCGCCGTCCTCGCGCCAGCGGTATTCATGCACGGGCGCGATGTGGCTCACATCGATCAGCAGCGGGTTGAACTTCTCGCGGCGCCACGCATTGCCGCCAGCGGCCAGCGCGCCCAGCGTGTTGCCGTGATAGGACTGGCGGCGCGCGATGAAATGCGACCGGCTCGGCTCGCCCTTCTCGACGAAATATTGCCGCGCCATCTTGAGCGCGCCTTCCACCGCCTCCGATCCCCCGGATGTGAAGTAGACGCGATCCAAGCTCCCCGGCGCGTGAGCGATGAGGCGATCGGCAAGCCGCTCGGCGGGTTCGGAGGAGAAGAAACCGGTATGCGCGAAGGCGATATTGTCGATCTGATCCTTGATCGCGGCAATCACGTCCGCGTCAGAGTGACCGAGACAGGACACGGCCGCACCGCCCGAGCCATCGAGATACCGCTTGCCCTCGGAGTCGAGGATGTAGATACCGTCGCCCTTTACTGCCAAGGGCGCAGTGGACTTCGTGTGGCGCGGGAATACATGGCTCATATCGGTCCCTCCTTCGGGACAAGATTGCGTGAGGGTCGCTGACCACCCCATGAAACATATGTTTTACGCATTGACAATATATGAAACAAATGAAACGGTCACCGCGACGCGATAACTGGTGATGGAACCTGGGGAGGAGCATTGTCCGGCAGTTTCGAACAGCGATTGGCTGCGCAATATGGCAGCCTCTCCACGCGTTTGCGTGAGGCGGGCGACTATATCGCGGACAACCCGGTGAGCATCGCCACGCGCTCGCTGCGTATGCTGGCGAGCGAGTCGAACCTTGCGCCCGCGACCTTCACCCGCCTCGCCCATGCGCTCGAATACGAGAATTTCGAAGAGCTGCGCGAGACCATGCGCGACCAGATCGGTCGCCGTGTTTCACCCTTCGCGGACCGCGCCGACCGGCTGCAGAAGGACGCTGCCGATCCGCAGGACAGCTTCCTCAACCGGTATGCCGCGGCCACGCAGGACAATATCGCGGCCCTGACCGCCGCGATCGAACCGGGACGGCTCGAGGCCGTGGCCGACAAGATCGCCGCCGCCCGCCGGGTGGTGCTGCTGGGCGCGCTAGGTTCGACGGGGATTGCGGAATACACCGCCTATATCGCCAATTTCCTAGGCGACAACTGGGAGCTGGGCGCCCGCGCGGGCTCGTCGCTGGGCGCGACGCTCGCCGGACTCGACGAGCGCGACGCGGTTCTGGTGATCACCAAGCCGCCCTTCGCGCGCTCCACCATCCGCAGCGCGATCCATGCCCATGAACAGGGCGCCCATGTCACGCTGATT
Source organism: Thioclava sp. F1Mire-8 (assembly GCF_002213165.1). Taxonomy (NCBI): domain Bacteria; kingdom Pseudomonadati; phylum Pseudomonadota; class Alphaproteobacteria; order Rhodobacterales; family Paracoccaceae; genus Thioclava; species Thioclava sp. F1Mire-8. The sequence goes on from NZ_NBNY01000001.1 coordinate 1,200,893, forward strand.
ACCGACAGCCGCAGCTGTCCGGCGCTGCACGCGGCCGATGAGACCTTCATCGTGCCCACCGACAGCCCGCATTTCTACACGAGTTACGTCGCCACGCTGTTCTTGCTCGAAGCAATTCTGGCGCTGGTGGCGAAGCGCGCGGGACCCCGCGCAACCGAACGGATCGCCGAGGTCGAACGGCGCAACAGGCTTCTCGACGAAGTCTATGCACGCTGACCGAGGCGGACCGTACCACTGAACCGACACCCAAAAACGATCAACGGGAGTGACTACATGAAACAGTTCTTCAAACTCGGGGCCGTCGCGGCCGTCGCCGGCGCGCTGATGGCGCCCGCGGCGAACGCAGCCGACGAGACCTTCATCACCATCGGGACCGGCGGCGTCACCGGCGTCTACTACCCGACCGGCGGCGCGATCTGCCGCCTGATGAACAAGAGCCACAAGGAAACCGGCGTTCGTTGCTCGGTCGAGTCCACCGGCGGTTCGGTCTACAACATCAACACCATCCGTTCGGGCGAGCTGGACTTCGGCATCGCCCAGTCGGATTGGCAGTACCATGCCTACAAGGGCGACTCGAAGTTCTCCGATCAGGGTCCGTTCGAGAAGCTGCGCGCCGTGTTCTCGATCCACCCCGAGCCCTTCACCGTCGTCGCGCGTGCCGATAGCGGCATCAAGAACTTCCAAGACCTCAAGGGCAAGCGCGTGAACATCGGCAACCCCGGTTCGGGTCAGCGCGGCACGATGGAAGTGCTGATGGATGCGATGGGCTGGAAAACCTCGGACTTCGCGCTCGCGACCGAGCTGAAGGCCGCCGAGCAGTCGAAAGCGCTCTGCGACAACCAGATCGACGCGATGGTCTACACCGTGGGTCACCCCTCCGGTTCGATCCAGGAAGCGACCACCTCCTGTGACGCGAACCTCGTGAACGTCACGGGCGACGCGGTCGACAAGCTGGTCGCCGACAACCCGTACTACGCCACCGCGACGATCCCCGGCGGCATGTATCGCGGCAACCCCGACGACACGAAGACTTTCGGCGTGCGTGCGACCCTCGTGACCTCGGCCGACGAGCCCGATGATGTCGTCTATGCGCTGGTGAAGTCGGTCTTCGACAACTTCGACGAGTTCAAGAAGCTGCACCCGGCCTTCGCGCATCTGAAGCCCGAGGAAATGGTCACCGCCGGTCTCTCGGCTCCGATCCATCCGGGCGCTCTGAAGTACTACAAGGAACGCGGCTGGATTAAGTAATCCCTGCGCATATTCGGGCGGGCGCGCTTGCGTGCCCGCCCTTTTCAGTTTCAGCTACTAAGATCATGCCGGAACAGGCGGACGGCCCGTTGGGTCGCAAGGGGGAACGATGGCGGAAAATCGCGCCTTGAATGAACAAGAATTGCAGGAGCTCGTACAAGCTTCTGACAGCGGGGCGCGCAGCCCCAAGGGATGGGTCGGGCTCATGGTCGCCGTGATGGCGCTGAGCTGGTCGATCTTCCAGGTGCTTCTGGCCTCGCCCATCGGGCCCTATGTGCTGCCGGGCGACCTAATCAACAATGCCCGCCAGATCCATCTGGCCTATGCCATCTTCCTCTCGGCGATGGCCTATCCGCTGTTCAAGTCCTCACCCAAGGACCATGTGCCGTGGTATGACTGGATCCTCGCGGTAGGCGGGGCGCTTCTCGCGCTGTACGGCTATTTCTTCTACCAGAAGATCGTCGACAATGGCGGACTCGCCGATATGCAGGACTCCTATATCTCGGTCCTGGGCATCATCTTCCTCTTCATCGCAGCCTATCGCACGCTCGGCCCGGTCATGGTGCTGCTGGCGATCGTGTTCCTGTGTTATGTGTTCTTCGGCTCGTCGGAGTTCTTCCCCGAACAGATCCGCTGGGCCGGTGCGAGCCTGCGCAAGGCGATGAGCCACATGTGGATCACCTCCGAGGGGGTGTTCGGGATCGCGCTCGGCGTCTCGACCAAGTTCGTCTTCCTCTTCGTGCTGTTCGGCGCGCTGCTCGAGAAAGCGGGCGCGGGCAACTACTTCATCCAGATGGCCTTCGGCGCGCTCGGCCACCTGCGCGGCGGACCTGCGAAAGCCGCCGTCGTGGGCTCTGCGGCGACCGGCCTGATCTCGGGCTCGTCGATCGCGAACGTGGTCACCACCGGCACCTTCACCATTCCGCTGATGAAACGCGTAGGCTTCTCGGCAGAGAAAGCCGGCTCGGTCGAGGTGGCTTCTTCGGTCAACGGCCAGATCATGCCGCCGGTGATGGGGGCCGCCGCCTTCCTGATGGTCGAATATGTCGGCATCTCCTATCTGGAGGTCATCAAGCACGCCTTTATCCCGGCGATCATCTCCTACATCGCACTGTTCTACATCGTGCATCTGGAGGCCGTGAAAAACCGCATGCCGACGATCGGCGATTGCGTGGTCTCGGTCTGGCGCACCGCCTTTGGCATGTTCGCCTTCTTCGCGGGCTTCGCGGCCCTGTGCTACGCCACCCAATTCCCGGTGCGCCTCATCACCTCGATGGTACCCGAAGGCGCAGGCTGGGTTCTGTCTCTGCTCGTCGTCGTGGTCTATCTCGGCCTCGTCTGGGTCGCCGCGAAAGCGCCCGATCTGGAGCCGGACGATCCGAACTCCGAGATCGTGAAGCTTCCGGAGATCAAGGACATCTACAAGGCGGGCCTCTACTACCTGCTCCCGATCGTCGTTCTGGTCTATTTCCTGATGATCGAGCGCAAGTCGCCGGGCCTGTCGGCCTTCTGGGCCTCGTTCCTGCTGTTCTTCATCCTGCTCACCCAGAAACCGCTCAAGGCCGCCTTCCGCGGCGAGAGCGCCCCGATGAGCCGCTTCCGTGAAGGCGTTCTCGACCTGATCGGCGGCATGATCGACGGCGCGCGCAACATGATCGGGATCGGCCTGGCCACCGCCACCGCCGGGATCATCGTAGGCACCGTCTCGCTGACCGGGATCGGTCAGGTGATGGCCGATTTCGTCGAGTTCCTCTCGGGTGGCAACCTGATCCTGATGCTGATCTTCGTGGCGATCCTGTCGCTGATCCTCGGGATGGGCCTGCCGACCACGGCGAACTACATTGTCGTCAGCTCGCTGATGGTGGGCGTCGTCGTCCATCTGGGCGCGCAGTCGGGCCTCGTGGTACCGCTGATTGCGGTGCACCTGTTCGTGTTCTACTTCGGGATCATGGCGGACGTGACGCCACCCGTGGGCCTTGCCTCCTTCGCGGCGGCAGCAGTCTCGGGAGGCGACGCGATCAAGACCGGCTTCACGGCGTTCTTCTATTCGCTGCGCACGGTCGCCCTGCCCTTCGTGTTCATCTTCAACACCGATCTGCTGCTGATCGACGTGACGTGGTACCAGGCGATCTTCGTCTTCGTCATCGCGACGATCGGCATCCTCGTCTTCACCGCGGGCACGATGGGGTGGTTCGTCACCCGTTCGAAGATCTGGGAGACGGTGGCGCTTCTTCTGATCGCCTTCACCCTGTTCCGTCCCGGCTATTTCATGAACATGATCGAGCCGCCCTATAACGAGGTGCCGCCTGCGAACATCACGCAGCGCCTCGACAAGGCACCGGTCGGGCGTGAGCTGCGACTGATCTTCTCGGGTCCCGATTACACCACCGAAGAACCGAAGGACCTGACCGTACTGGTCAAGGTGCCCGAAGGCGCGACGGGGCAGGACCGGCTCGACAAGCTCGGCCTGAGCTTCACCGAAACGGACGGAAAGATGGTCGCGGACGAGCCGATGTTCGGCTCGGAGTTGCAGCAGAAACTGCAGGGCTTCGACTTTTACGGCGACACGCCCGTCACACTGTCCAACGTGAAGGTGCCGAACGACCAGCTTCCGAAAGAGCTGATGTTCATCCCCGCTTTCGCGCTTCTCGCGCTCATCGCTTTCCTGCAATATCGGCGCAGGGAAGACGATGACGCGGCCTTTGCTGAAGGAGAACCGGCATGACCAATACCATTCTCTGCGCGATCGACATGAACCGCCCCAAGACCGAGCGCAAAGTGCTCGAATGGGCGGCGCGGCTGGCCAAGATGGAAGACGCACAGCTCGACGTGATCACCGTGGTGCCCGATTACGGCTCGGCGGTTGTGGGGGCCTTTTTCTCGGACGATCACACAGCGAAGGCGAAGGAGCACGCGCGCGAGCTGCTGCATGACTTCGTCGCCGAGGTCGTGGGCCCCGAGGTGAACGCCAAGGTGCGGCACATCGTGGGCGTCGGCACGGCCTATCACGAGATCCTGTCGCTGGCCGAGAAAGACGGCGCGGACATGATCGTGCTCGGGGCGCATCGCCCCGATCTCAGCGATTATCTGCTCGGGCCGAACGCCGCTCGGGTCGTGCGGCACTCCAATTGCTGCGTCTTCGTCGTGCGCTGAGCGCGCGACCGACGGCGAAGATTTAGGGGCGCGCCCAGGCGATGGGCGCGCCCTTTTTCTTGTTCCGCACCGGCTCAGGCAGCGGTATGCAACTGACGCGGCGCCGACCGGGCCGCCAGCACGCAGGCTTCGGCCATCTCGCGACGCCGCTGCGTGGAATATTCCGCGGGCATCCGCAGCGCCGCGTATTGCCGCCCGTCCTCGTCGTTGCGATAGGTCGGGCCCATCCGGCTCACATCGTAGCCAAGCTGGCGCAGCGCCCGCATCAGCGCGAGAGAGGAGAGACAGATCAGCTCGTCCGCGCCCCGCTCCTTGGCGCGCTCCACCAGCCCGTCGACGATCAACCGCAAGCAGGTCGCGCGCTCGGCCTGCGTGGTCAGCGCGTCGGAAATCACCAGCCGCGTACATTCCCAGACCGTCTCGCTGGCAATTTCGGTCGGCAGGATTTCCGGCGGAATATGCGGCAACTTTCCCAGATGCGCGTCGCGGAGCATGTAGGTATTGCCACCCCAGATCGCCGCGGTGGACATCGCGCGCGCACCGCCCACCACCTGCCCCTCCTTCAGCACGAGCGAGTAATGCGCTAGGGGCGTATCATATTGATCCATCTCCACTTCGTCGTTATGCGGCACGTCCCAACCGAGCGTGTCGACGAAGACCTCCTTGCGCAGGCGCAGAAAGTCATAAAACGCGGTGCCGAAGCGGTGAAGTTGCGAGAATTCGAAAGTGCAGTTTTGCATTGGAGCCTCCTTCTGGATAACTCCATCGAAACCACGAATTTGTAAAAAATTCACCCTTTTAGGTTGTACCAGCCTAGATGAGTCGCCTCGACGTCGCGATTGCGAGCATCTCGATCGCATTTCGCGCACCCAGCTTTCGGCTGGCAGAGGAAAGCCGGGCCTTCACGCCGCTCTCGGAAATCGCGAGTTTCGCGGCGATCTGCTTGATCAAGAGCCCATCCGCGCGGTAGCGGATCGCCTCGAGTTCGGCTGCCGTGAGAGAGCGTTGCGAGGCATCGACATGCAAGGTCTTGAGCATCTCGAACGCTTCCTGCAGCTCGGCATCGGTGAAGTCCCGATCCGACCGGAACAGCGCGGCGTGGCTGCGTCGCCCGACATCGCGCGGCGTGTTGAACGAGATTGTCGCGCCATAGAGAAGCCCCATGCGCCGCGCCATCCCGACGACGTCGCGGGGATCGTCTTTCAGATCGGCCCAGCGCACGTACCCAACATTGTGATAGACCCAGTGCATCGAAGGGTCCTGCACCACCAGACCGTGCTGAGTGTAGATGTCCACCCAGTCACTGTTCAGACGGTTGAGTTCGGCCTCAGGGAAAGAATAGCCAACCCTTAGCGCGAGATAAAACCCGGCAGGGGCGATTTGATTCAATCGCGTTTCGCAGTCCCTCAGTTCCATGATCTGATGGTCAATTCACTTGCACTCGATGCGGTCTCAGCCTACCGTCGCGCGGGACGCTGAGACCCTCTTCCGACAACCTAAAGACGAAATCCCGTGATGGAAACAGCAAACCGCAAGGAAATCGATAACCTTCTCAAGGAACTCGGTCAAACCTGCGACACCGGTTTCGCGTTTGCCCTGCATATCCGCTTTACCCGCCCGAACATCCTGTATCGCACCTACCCCGAGCCATGGATCGAGGAATATAGCGAGAAGGGCATGATGATGGATGATCCCGTCGTGCTGTGGGGCATGCAACACGAGGGTATCGTGCGTTGGGAGGATCTCGATGACCCCAAAGGGGTCTTGGAAGGGGCAAAAGCCCATGGCCTTCGGAACGGGTTGACCTGCGCGGTGCTGGAAAACGGCTCTCGTTCGATCTCGGGCTTCACCCGCTCTACCCAGCCTTTCTCTGAGGCCGAGGCGCAGGAGCTGTTGGAGATGACCGGGCAGCTACACAATCTTACGGCGGGCCTCTCTGACCTCTGAGACGCGGCCTTTCGCACCAGCCTCGCGCCGATTGTGCAAATCGAATCAACGGGTCTCTGCAATTCCGACTGGCCGAAGCCGCTGCACCTAATTCAACCTCGGCGTGTAAATTTCATCTAACCGAAGGTTGGTTTTTGTCGGCCATTCGAATTTCGGTCGAAAAGCTTGGCTTTCGCTTGATAGGCGCGAAAGGCGCCCCCTAACCTCTTAAGTATCTGTAATCGGGATCGACGGGCCTGGTCCGGCCCAAAGCGATTAAGTCGACATCAAACCGGACTGGGCAGTCGCTGCCGTTCTTCTGTGGGGGGGGAACATGACGCATCTGCCACGTTTCGAGACGCAAGATATCTCTTGGGCACGGCCGCGCCGCCATCGGGGGCAGTTGCGTTGTCTGGTTGCCGGAGGGGCCGGGTTTCTGGGATCGCACCTGTGCGACCGGCTGATCGAGGCCGGTCACGACGTTATCTGCATCGACAACCTCCAGACCGGGCGGCGACAGAATATCGCCCACCTGTCGGGGCATCGCGATTTCACTTTCTTCAGGCATGACGTCATCGCACCGCTGCGGATCGAGGGCGAGATCGACCGGATCTACAACCTCGCCTGCGCGGCCTCGCCGCCGAAATACCAGCTCGATCCGCTGCACACGTTCCAGACCTGCATCGCCGGGTCGCTGAACCTTCTGACCTTGGCCGAGGAGAAGGGCGCGCGCATTCTTCAGGCTTCGACCTCCGAGGTCTATGGCGATCCTGACATCTCGCCCCAGCACGAAGACTATCGCGGACGCGTGAACACCACCGGCCCCCGCGCCTGCTACGACGAGGGAAAGCGCGCGGCAGAAACACTGTTCCACGACCTTCAGGCCAGCCGCGGCATCGACACCCGCATCGCGCGGATATTCAATACCTACGGGCCCCGGATGGACCCCGAGGACGGCCGCGTGATCTCGAATTTCGTCACGCGGGCGATCCGTGGCGCGCCGCTCCAACTCTATGGCGGCGGCACGCAGACTCGCTCGCTTTGCTATGTCGACGATCTGATCAGCGGGCTGGTCGCGCTGATGGAAAGCGAGACGGTCGGCCACGATCCGGTAAATCTGGGCAATCCGGGCGAATATACCGTCGCCGAGCTTGCCCATATCGTGCGCGACATGTGCGATAGCCGGGCGCCACTCGTGGTTTCGGACCTGCCGCTCGACGATCCGGCGCAACGCTGCCCGGACATCACCCGCGCCGAGACCCGCCTGGGCTGGCATCCCGAGATCGCATTGCGCGACGGCCTAGTGCCGACCATCGCCTATTTCCGGGCCGAAATGACGGGCGCGGCATCCGAAGCCGCCCCCCCGATCGCGACGGCCGCGGAATGATCCAGCGCCCCGACATACGGGCCGCAATCGCGGCGGGGCATCTGGCACCGATCCTCTCCCCGAGACAGGCGCTGCGCTACCGGGTGCTGTTCGCGCTGTGGATGCTCGCCACGGTTTATTTCTGGAGCTGGTGGCTCACACCGTCGCATATCCTTGCGACGGTGCCTTATCTGATCCTCACCGGGGTGCTGATCTGGCTTCTGGCGATGCAGGTCTATTTCTTCGTGATCTTCCTGCAGGCGCTACGACCGGTCTCCCCCCTGCCGGAGCCGGGTCGCTGGCGCGTCGCGATGATCACCACGAAAACCCCGTCTGAGCCCTTCTCGGTTGTCCGCCGCACGCTGGAGGCGATGCTCGCACAGAATTATCCGCATGACACGTGGCTGGCCGACGAGGCGCCCTCGCCCGAAACGCTCGCATGGTGCAAGATCCACGGGGTGAAGGTGTCCAGCCGCCAGGGCATCGAGGCGTACCATCGCAAGGAATGGCCGCGACGGACGCGCTGCAAAGAGGGCAACCTCGCCTATTTCTACGACCACTGGGGCTATCGCGATTATGATATCGTGAGCCAGCTCGACGCGGATCACGTCCCGCAACCGGGCTACCTGCGCGAGATGCTGCGCCCCTTCGCCGATGAGGCGGTGGGCTATGTCAGCGCGCCCTCCATCTGTGCCGCCAATGCCAAGGAAAGCTGGGCCGCGCGCACGAGGCTCTATTTCGAAGCGGCGTTCCACGGCGTGTTTCAGGCGGGCTATACCGGGGTTCTGGCGCCGATGTGCATCGGCTCTCACTACGCGGTGCGCACCTCTGCGCTGAAGGAAGCTGGCGGGCTCGGCCCCGAACTGGCCGAAGATCACTCGACGACGCTCCTGATGAACGCGGCTGGCTGGCGAGGCGTTCACGCGATCGATGCGATTGCGATCGGCGACGGTCCGGCCACGGTGACCGACCTGATCACCCAGGAATTCCAGTGGTCGCGCTCGCTGTTGAGTCTCCTTCTGCGCTACATGCCGGACTATGTCGGCAAGATGCCGTGGCGGCTGAAGTTCCTCTTCGTACTCTGCCAGAGCTGGTATGTCTTCTTCGCGCTTTCGATGTCGACGATGTATATCGCCCCGATCATCGCGATCAGCTTCGACATGCGTTTTGCCGACGTTACCTATCCCGCCTTCGTCGGACATGTGCTGCCCACCGGCATCGTGACGCTGATTTTCGCCTTCATGCTGCGGCGCGATCAGTTCTTCCGTCCGCGCGATGCCAAGATCATCGCGTGGGAGAAAGCGCTCTTCGTGATGATGCAATGGCCTTGGGTGCTATGGGGCTGCATCATGGCCATCTATGACAGGCTATCGGGAAAATTCGTCGATTTTCGGATCACACCGAAGGGCGAAGCGGCCTCGACGATGCTGCCCGAGCGGATCATCGCCGTCTATGGCGGGCTGGCCCTGGGGGCCTTGCTGCCGGTTCTTTTGGTGGACAACGTCATCGAGGCGCGCGGGTTTTACCTCCTCTCCATGTTCAACGCCGCGTTCTATTTCGTCTTGCTGAGCGTGATCTTCGGCGCTCGCGCGCGCCGCGTTCAGATCGATTGGCGCGGCTGGCCCCGCGACATGGCGGTTCAGATGGGCACGCTGAGCGTCATCGTCTCGCTGAGTTTCGGAGCCCTTTGGCTCCGCGGCGGCGAAAGCGTCTACGCGCTCATGATCGGGCTGACATCGGTTCAGCTCGCAAAGGTCGAATACATCGTCTCGGGGGCCGGCATGGGCGCTCCGGGACAAGCGAAGTTCCACGTCAAACCGAGCTGGAAGTGACGGGGCTTCGCACTGAAAAGGAGGAGACTGAAATGGCTTATGATCTGATGACCCGTCGCGAGGTGATGGCCGGTGCCGCGGCGTTGGGACTGACCGTATCGGCGCGACCGGCATTCGCTGCGGATGTCAGTGTGCCGCCCGGCTCCTTGCCGTTCGGGGTCTATGATCCCGATGGTGATTTTGCGGATGTGTCGGGCGTGGTGATCGAACACCTGTTCCTGCCCTGGGAGGACGTTTTCCTTCCGTCGCTGAATGATGCCGATAGCTATGCGCTCGAACGCAACCGCGCACTTCTGGTGACACTGGAGCCCTGGACATGGTCGCGCTCGGAGCGCAACACCGCGCAATATCTGCGCCGCGGGATCGAGCGGGGCGAATACGACGCCAACATGATCGCGGTGGCCGATGTGCTGGCGACGCTGCAAAGCCCCGTCACCCTGCGCTTCGCCCATGAGATGGACGACAAGTCCGGCCAGTTCATCTGGTCGGACTGGAACCCCGACGACTACATCGCGGCCTATCGCCGGATGACCGACGTCGCCCGCGACCGGGCGCCCAAGATCAACCTGATGTGGTCGCCGCTGGGCGACGAGAACATGGGCGACTATTACCCGGGCGACGACTACGCCGATATCGTCGGGCTCACGGTCTTCGGACTGCAGGCCTGGGATCAGGCCAAGTTCGGGCGCGATCAGACCTTCGACGACATCTTCGCGCCCCGCTACGCTCGGGCGGCGACCTATGGCAAACCGGTCGCGGTGGCCGAGCTCGGCTATGTCGGAAACCAGTCCTATGTTTCGATGTGGCGCGACCGCGTCCGTCAGGAATTGTCGGATTATCCGAGCCTCGTCGGCGTCAGCTACTTCAACCAGCGCGAGGTCTATCCGTGGCCGGAAGGGTTCGGCGCCCCGGATTGGCGAATCAAAAATCAGGTTTTGACGTAACCCACCACGGATAGTGGCGAGTTTTCGCCTATCACACCACCTCTAGACAAGACCTTGATGCCGCGCGGGAAATCCTCCCGCGCGGCACTTTTGCGATTTGCCATGATCTTGCCTGCTTCCCGCCACGTCACCTACCAACTTGACCCATAGGCTGGGATCGACCAATCCTTCTGCATGAGGACGCAATCGGCCCTCTTCCGCGCAGATGGGAAGGGCCAGACCGCAACACGAGCAGACAGGATTACAGTTCCGATGACGTTTTTATCCGTGAAAGCGGCCCGCCTTGTCGTGGCCGGCCTGATCTTTGCTGCCCCGCTGAGCAGCGCCCATGCGCAACAAGCCGGCATGCTGGATCTCAAACCGATCCGCGTCGCCGCCAAGAGCACGGCCGGGCATGGCAGCGCCAAGTTCGACTGGCTCGCCGGGCGCACCAGCAAATCGCAAGCGACCCCGCGCGTCGTTCAGACCCGGTTCATCGGCAAGGGCAAGTGGATTTGCTCGCCCGCGGGTTTCGGCAAGAAAGCAAACTGCTTCCAGCGCTGAGCGCCGCGCACATGCATGGGATGACGGCCCTGTCCTAACCGGGCCGCCTCGCGCTCATTCGGCGGGGAACCCCACGGTGCAATCGATCCCGGCGGGCAGTTTTCCCTCGGGATTGGGCAGCGCGAGACGCACCCCGAACGTGTCCGAGGCCGCATCGAAGACCTTGTCGACGACGCTCACCGTTGCGTCGTATTCGCCGCCCACGGGCGCTGCGGGATAGACTTTCAACACCTGACCCTTCTTGACCCGGTCATACATCGCGGTCGGCAGGAAGACCTCGACATGCAGCGGGTCGATCTGCGCGAGCTGCGCGATCGGCGCTTGCGAATAGACATATTCGCCCGGCCCCATCATCCGCGTGATCACCAGCCCGTCGATCGGCGAGCGGATTTCGCGCCGCGCCAGTTGCGCCTCCACTCGCTGCAGATCGAGCTTCGCCAGATGCTGGTCCATCTGGGCCGAGCGCAGCTCCAGTTGCGCGACCTCCGCATTGGTCTGCGCCTCCTGCACCTGCGCATCTGCCATCACGTTACGCTTGCCCATCTCGGTCGCGCGGTCGGCGGCCTTTTGCAGCAGCGCCACCTTGGAGCGCGCGATGTCGATCGGCCCCTCATCCTGCGCGCGTTCCCTCGCATAGGTCAGCTGCGCCTCTTCCGCCTTCGATTCCAGCTTCGCGATCGGGTCGCCCTTCTTCACCGTATCCCCGCGCGAGACGAAAACCTGATCGATCACCCCGTCCACCGCCGAGCCGATCTCGAGCACTTGCCCCGGGTCGATCAGGCAATCGAAGCGCTCCTGATCCTGCGCGAGCGCCGCACCGGGACCGAGGGCCAAAAGAAGGGTGATGGAAGTAAGCCGCATGGGTGGTCCCTTTCAGTTGCCCCTGCCGCTGAAGGCGAGCAGGTCTTCGAGATTGTCGTCGGCGCGCAGAAGCGCTTTGCGCACGCCCGAATGGCGCGCTTCGGTCGCACGTTGCGCAAGCCGGGTCACGGGCGCGCCGATCAGCCACGGCACACGTCCCTTCCCGCCCGAAAAAGTGCGGATCAGGCTGGAGAGCCGTGTGCCGTAGAAGACCCGCAGCAAATCGTCCTCGAGCGAGACGAAAGTGATGAAACTGCCCGGATCGCCTTGCCGTCCGCAGCGCCCGAAAAGCTGACGATCGATGCGGCGCGCGTCATGGCGGCCCGTCGCGATGACATGCAGCCCGCCAAGGGCGCTCATCTGCTGATCGATGCGGATATCGGTGCCGCGCCCGGCCATGTTGGTCGCGACCGTGATCCGCCCATGCCCGCCCGCTTCGGCGATGATATGGGCCTCGTGCTCGGTCTCGCGGGCGTTGAGCACGCGATGCGTCAGCCCCTCTTCTGTCAGGAGCGCGCTGATCTCTTCCGAGGCGGCGATGGATTGCGTGCCGATCAGGATCGGGCGGCCCGTCATGTGAACGCGTTTGGCCTCGGCCAGCACGGCGCGCCATTTCTGATCGGCAGTCGCGTAGTGCCGCTCGCCCAAGTTCTTACGGCGCGAGCGGCGGTTCGTCGGGATGCGCTTCGTGCGTAGCCGGTAGACCGCGCGCAGCTCGCCGGAGACTTCGGCCGCGGTGCCCGTCATGCCTGCCAGCGTCAGATAGCGGCGGAAGAAACGCTGATAGGAGATGCGGATCAGCGTCTCTTGCCGCCCCGTGATCTCGCACCCTTCCTTCACCTCGATCATCTGGTGTAGCCCGCGCTCCCACGAGCGGTCGGACATCACCCGGCCGGTATATTCGTCGACGATCTGAACGCCCGCCTCATCGACGATGTAATGCTTGTCGCGGTGATAAAGATGCAGCGCCGAGAGCGCCTGCCGCGCCAGTTCCTCACGGTGAATCTCGGTCGCCCAGACGCCCCCGAAATGCGCGCTGAGCTGGCGCAGCCGCGCCTTGCCCAGATCGGTCAGTTCGACCTTCCATTCCTTCTCGCGCACGGTGAAATCGCGCGGCCGGGTCAGTTTGCGCCCGATCTCGACGGCGCGCTGATAGGTCTGCTCCAGCCCCGAATGATCGCCCGCCCGGGTGATGATCAGCGGCGTGCGCGCCTCGTCGACCAGCACGCTGTCCGCTTCGTCCACGATCGCGTAGCATAGCCCGCGCATCAGCAACCGCTGCCGTTTCGGATCGGTCTTCGACAGCCCCTCCAGCGCCATATGCAGCGCGCGGGTCTCGCCTTCGAGCACCAGCCGGTCCTTGAGGTAATCGAAGGCCAACTGCTTGTTCGTGCAGTAACAAATATCGCAGGCATAGGCCGCCTGGCGTTCCTCGGGGCTGAGCCCTTCGATGATAACGCCGACGCTGAGACCCAAAGCCCGATAGAGCGGCCCCATCCATTCCGCATCGCGCGCGGCAAGGAAATCGTTCACCGTCACGATATGCACCGGCACGCCCGACAGCGCCATGATCGCGGCGGGCAGCGTCGCGGTCAGCGTCTTGCCCTCGCCGGTGTCCATCTCGGCGATCCGGCCCCGCAGCATCGCGCGTCCGCCCAGAAGCTGCACGTCGAAGGGGCGCATCTGAAGCGAACGTTCGGACTGGATGCGCACCAGCGCGAAGGCACGGGCCACCAGATCGGCGCGCAACCCCTTCACCCGCAGCTTCTGCGCGACCTCGACACGGGCTGCATTGAAGGCATGCGCCTCCAGCTTCGCCAGCGTCTTCTCCTCCTTCGCGACACGGCGCAAAAAGCCCGCGCCCGCCGCCGATTTGACCGAGAAGAATTGCGAGACCCGCCCCACCGCGCTCGCCATGATCCGGTCGAGCGTGCCGAGGCGTTCATCCTCGCGCTCAGGGTAGAAGGCGGTCAGCAGGCCGGGGCGCTGGACGAGTATCTCAGACATCGTAGAGCCTCAGGAACAGCTGGCGCAGCGCGCGATAGGCCTGAAACCCGATCGGCAAACTGCCGTGAGAGAAACGCACCTCGACGCGCCGACCCAGCAGCGGCAGCGCGGCGTCGGGGGCCATCTCCAGCTCGAACTCGAAGACCCGTTGCAGCGTGCGCAGCCCCTTGGTGTCGCCCGGATCGACGGGAACGGTGCCGCCGCCCTGCAGCCCCAGCGCGGGCGTCGGCAGGTCGCGGATGCCGCCGGGCACTTCGCGCACGATGGTCGCGGGATAGCTCTGGCCGCCATATTCGACCGGCATCACATCGACGCGGCCCGTCGCGTTGCGCACCAGATCGACATCGTCCTGACCGACGACAACGCGCAACGCCGCCGTGTCTTCCTCGGTCAGAACGTAGGAGATCACCTGCCCGCGCTTGGCGAACCTTCCCTGCAGATCCTCGCCATTGGGCACCACGGCCAGACCTGCGCGCGGTGCGCGGATCGACAATTCGTCCAGCTGCTGGGCCAGCCGGTTGCGGTCTTCGCGGGTCGCGGAAATCTCCGCCGCGATCATCTCGGCCTCGACCCTGTCGGTGCGCACCGCCGCCTGACGCTGCAGCTCCAGCCCCGCAAGTTGCGAGTCCAGCACCTCGAGCCGCGCGCGCAGCAGCGGATCGTCGAGCTTGATCATCACCTCGCCCGGCTTGACCGCGTCATAGGTCGCGACCGGTACCTCCGTCACGAAGCCGCTGGTTCCGACACGCACCTGCGCCTGTTCGGAAGGCCATGTCACCCCGCTCACCACGGATCTATACGGTGCTGGCAGCACGAAAAGGATCACGAAAAGCGCGGCGATGAGCCCGCTCGTCACGAGGATCGCACGCGGCCTGTTGGAGCGGAGTTTCGGACTGGAAGACAGAAAGGACATGGATTTGCCTATGGGCACAAGGATCTGCGTCGTGATCGCCCAAGCTGCCAGCAGCACCCCGATGAAGAAGAAGCGGCCGGCGATATAGGTGATGATCGCGAACATGATGAAGAGGCGATAGATGAAGGCGGCGATCCCGTAGAACAGGAACCAGCGTTTCTCGGCGGGCAGCGAGGTGACGGGTTCCGCCTCTTTCATCCCGAACAGGTATTTCTGCGCGAGATAGGCGTAGTAGCGGTTCGCGCGCTGGCCAAGATTGGGGATCTCCAGCCAATCGGCGAAGACGTAATAGCCATCGAAGCGCAAGAGCGGGTTGCCGTTGAACAGAAGCGTAGAGACGCCCCCGATCAGCATCACGTTATAGGCGACCGCATGGGCCGCGCCGGTCTCGGCATTAAGCCAGACGAAGAGCGCGATCGAGGCGAGGAACAGCTCCACCATGATCCCGATCCCTCCGACCAGCATCCGTTGATACTTGTCACGCAGTGCCGAGGCGGCGGAGGCGTCGACATAGGGCACAGGCACCAGAACCAGCAGCATGATCCCGATTTCATGGACCTCGCCGCCGTTCTTCTTAACCGCATATCCGTGGCCCAATTCGTGAAACGCCTTCACCACCGGATAGACCAGCCAGAGCACGAAGAGGTTCTTCGGCGTCAGCACCCGGTCCGCGATGTTGTCGGTGATCGCGCCGAAATTGATCGCGGCGAAGATGAAACCCGCGAGCACCACCAGCACCCAGATCACCGCAAAGGTGCGGGTAAAGAAGGGGCGCACGAAGGGCATGGTGCGGGTGAGAAACGCGTCCGGGTCCCAGATCGGGATTCGGACGGCGAGCGGCGACCAGATCTTCTGCTTGATCTGCATCGACTGGTGGCGCTGGTAGCGGCGGAACAGCTCGCGCCCGTCGGGCGGCACGTCACAGATCAGCGCATCGGCGGCGTGCAACTGCCCCATCAGCCGGATCGCCTCGTCCTGCGTGGGGGCCTTCTCGCCAAGCTGCTCGTTGGTGGTGTTCCACAGCTCGTCCATCGAGCGTTTGCCGTTCATCAGCCCGACCAGCCGCCACGCGGCTGGCGAGATACGATGGAAGCGCCCCGTCGCGATGTCCTGGATCACGAACCAGACGCGCCCGCGATAGTCATGCCGATGAACCGCGACATGCCTGCGCAGGCGCGGTTTGAGATCCTTCACCCGATACCAGGACGGAGAGAAGAGCGAGGTGGCCATGTCACGGCCACCAGGACCAGAGCGTCATGCGCACCCAGAGAACGATCCGCCGGGTCCAGATCCAGACCAGGCGGTGTTCCTCGACCTCGATCTTTGCGACCCCTTCCATACCGGGGCGCAGCGCGTTGATGGGCCCGTCGGTAACGGAGGCCTCGACGAGGAACTTGTTCGCCCCGGCTTCGGCATTGGAGATCGGCGTGACCCGGTCGACCTTCACTTCGATCGGGGTGTCGGGCAGCGAGGCGAGCACCAGCGCCCCGCTCTCGCCCGCCTTTACGTCCTTCACGTCGCGCTCGTCCACGCGCAGCATCACGCGGTAGTCGTTGAGCGGGGCGACCTGAAACAGCACGTCGCCGCGCCCGATCGGGGCTCCCAACGCCTGCGTCAGATCACCCGAGACCACGACCCCGTCGAAGGGCGCCTTGATCACCATCCGTCCGATTTCCTGATCGAGCAGTTCGATCTGCGCATCCGCCTGTTCGATCTGGCTTTGCAGGATCAGTGCCTTGGCGCGCTCGCGCTTGGCCATGGCTTGGGAATATTCGCGGCTCTGTTTGGATTTCTGGCTTTCCCATTTCAGCCGCTCGAGCCGCAGGTCGCGATCGTCGAGCTTGGCCATCACCTCGCCCGCCTTCACGATATCGCCCGCGCGCGCATCGGCCTCGGCCAGATAGCCTTCGATGGGTGCCGAGATCGCGCGCTGGATACGGCCCTCGACCGTCGCATCGGCGGTCACGCGATACATGCCCTTGGCGAACCACGCGAAAGCCAGCAAAGCGACCAACGCAATCGCGGCCAGCTTCAGGGCCGCGTGATTGGGGCCGAACAGCGCCTTGAACGTATTGACGCTGGCATCCCATGTCTTCGCGGGCAGCCAACGATCCTCGCGGCGCTTGATCGCCAGAACCGGGCCCAGCAACACCCCCGCATATTCCGCCATCTGGATCGTGTCGCGCCCGAACGGCTCGTCCGCCGGACGTTCCAGCACCAGAGCGCCGACCAGCTTCTTGTCCTCGGTCAGCGGCACCGTGCAGAGCGTCGCCCCACCTTCGATCTCCGACAGTGTCGCATGGGCGCGCAGCACCCGTTCGCCCCCGTCCTCGGGTGGCGGATAGCTCAGCACCGCCTGCTGATCGATCGCCTCGTCCATCGCGGCTTCGATGGCGCGCACGAGGTTGGATCGCTTGCCGAAGCTCGCCGAGTTCGACAGCGCCCGCACGCGCGCATGACGCCCGCGCGTCAGGCCGATCGCAACCAGTTCGCAATTCAGCACACCCGCAAGTTCCGAGGCCACCGCGGTCGCGGCTTCGGTGAAACGGTCGTAATGCAGGCTGGTGGCGAGCAGTTCGATCACCGAGGCGAGGCTGTCGCCCGAGCCGCCCTGCTTCCGGCGCAAGAAGGCCTCGAGCCAGCCCGTGCCCCATTGCAGCTGATCAATTGCCAGGTCAGTGCGCGCGTCCGGGTTCGCGCCGATCTGGATTGCCGCTGCGCCGCGCAGATGGCCCTCCATCCGGATCGGCACCGCGATGGCCGCGCCGCCTTCGCTCAGCGTTTCGATCACCATCCGCTCGGCATGGATCGCGCCGTCCACGGCGGCCATCAATTCGCGTTTCGGTTTTGCATTCTCGGGCCAGACCCCGGCAGGCTCAAAGCGGCTCCGCCCGATCCCCGCAAGCACCACCAGCCCCTGCTCCAGACCCGTAACCTGCCGCGCCATAGCGTCGAGCCAAGCCTGCGACACATGCGACCGGTCGGTCCCCGCTTTCAGCCTGCCGAGGGTTTCGGAATCCAGAAATACCGAGCCCGTCGCCTCGCCAGAGGTTGTCCCCGCGTGTTGCTGCAAAATGGCTCCCTCAAGGGTGCTCCCCAGCGCCCTTTGTCCGTCCCTGTCCCTGACAAGGGCCGACCGAACGGCAAAATCGCCCCTTACGTTAAGTAAAGGATTAGTTCGCGATTCAAGCAAGAAAAAACGTGGCAGTTGAACGCACTGGGCGCCGCGTCAGCCTTTTGCACCGCGCGATTGTTTACCCGAATTACCTGAATTACCCCGCGCGGACGTGGTTGTTGCTGGCGCGGGATCGGTGACGGGGGCAGCGCTTGGGGCCGAGGTGGTGTCGCTGGTCGCGGTATCCTGCGCTGTGCTGGTAGTCGTCGCCGTGTCGCTTGCCGTATCGGTCGAACTATCGGGCACCGATGCAGGCGCTGGCGCGGCGGCCTCCTGCGTGGCAAGGGTCGGGTCCATCCACGCCGCCGCGTCGCTATCGTCGGCAAGCCCGAGGATATGGCCGAATTCGTGCTTGAGCGCATCGACGAGGTTCAGCCCTTCGCTGCCGTCGAGCGACCAGCCATGCCCCGCCCCGTCCGCGTCGAGCGTTATCGCGCCCGCGGTCGTGTAGCCCAGCAGCGTGCCGTCGAGCGAGGCGATGGAAATCTGCACCGCTTCGAGCTTGGCGAGATCCTCAGCGCTCAGCCCCAGTTCCTGCGCGATCTCTTCCAGCGCCTGCGCCCGGGCCTCGGCCAGAAGGGCTTCATCGAGGACTGCGCCCTCCGGCGCGGTCGCAACCGTTTCTGCATGGAGCGCCTGCGCCGCCTCGAGGGTCAGCGACCAGCTTTCCAGCGTGCCGGTCTTGCGCTTCGCCCCGTCGACGATTTCCAGCGTCCAGACACCGCCCGACATCTTGCCCTCAAGCGCCGCCAGATCACCCACCGGGCGATAGGTCACGCCGTAAGGCGCGGCGGCACTGGTGATGCTCTCTCCCGCCGCATCGTCGAAGCGCGTATCGATCGCCGTACCATCAAGCGCCGCGAACAGTTCGATCCGCGTGCCATCCGGCGCGATCAGCGTGACGGTCAGATCGCTCAGCCGCTCATGGATCAGGCTGAGGGTCACGTCGAGATCGGCGATCACCACATCCGAGCCGACATAGAGGCTCTGGGTCGTGACGCCCTGATCCGCAATCGCGATCGGACCTGCGGAATTATAGTCGTAGATCAGCGAGCCGGTGTCGGGCGTGAAATAGGCCGGGTCATTCGTGGCAAGGCGCACATCGTCGAAGCTGGCCACGTCGAAGGCCATCAGCCCGACTGCACCGTCGGCGACGGGCGCGTAGAAGGCGTGGCCCAGAACTTCGTGGCCGTTGAGCGAGAGGCTGACGGTGCTGCGGGCGAGCGTGATCTCGACCTTGTTGGAATGGCCGCCCACGATGGCGATGTCGTAGCTCGCAGTTTCCACGAAGCCGTCGCGCTGCGTGTAATAGCCGATCGAGACGCGGTCGTTGGCCGTGTCGATCATGGCGTATTTGTAGCGCCCGTCCGTGTAGCTGTCGAAGACGAAGCCGGCGCGACCGTTGGTCTCGATCTGCGCTGCAAGCCGCGTGACGGAGGTCTCCGCGATCACCAGATCGGCGATCGCGATGGCGGGGGCTCCTGCAGGCTGAGCATTCAGCGCGCCCGCATCGATCTGCCAAGCGGCGTCAGTGGCGAAGCGATCCGCGATGCCGTCAGTGAAGTCCTCGGTCTCATCAAGGGTAAATTCCGGTGGCAGCACCTGCACCGCGATATTGTCGAGCTTCGTCACCGAGTTCTGCGCGCCGATCCCGACATAGCCCGAGTTCAGCCCGTGCGTGACGCCGTATTGGTCGACCCGCGCGTCGAAGACATGGGTGAAGTACTCCTGCCCGTCGATCACCAGCGTCGCGGTCAGCCCGTTGATCGCAAGGAGCAGGTTATAGGGCGTGTCGGGCTTGGCCTGCACCGGGGTCTGCTCCAGCACGATCCAACCATCGGCGGTGCGGATACCCATCTCGAACTTGTCGGTCGAGATGTTCACGCCCGCGAATTTGAAGTCGGTCGGCGACTGGTAATCGAAGATCAGATAGGCGTTCGACTTCAGACCCGCCGTGGGCTTGCCGCCGACGATGGTCGCCTTCATCTCGAAATAGCTGGGTAGCGCGTCGCCGATATAGAAGACCGAGACAGCATCGCCGCCGAGCGTTTCCGGGCTCACCGCAAAGGCGCCGCCCTGAACTGTCCAGATCCCGCTATCGGCTGCGAAACCCTTCGCGTCCTGACCGCCGCCATTGCCGTTGAAATCGGCCGAGCGCAGCACGTCGCGGCGACCGCCCGGAATGTTGCCCGGCTGCGGGTCATTCGGCGCGCCGGTCTGATCCTGCCACGCGTCGTCCTTCTGCATCACCAGCCCCAGCTCGCCCCACGGCTCGCCGTTGCGGTCGGCATTGTAATCGCCAGTATCGGCCGCGCGGGTGGGATCGGCGCCGTCGGAGGCCGAGAGATCGTAGAGATATTCCTGGATCTGCGGTGCCAGCGCACGGGAGATCGTGAAGGCACCGAAGGGCGCGAAGGGCACGATGTAGCTGTTGAACTCACCCACCCAGTCGATCAGGCGATCACCGCCAGTGTTGCCGATCATGATGTCGCGACCGGCACCGCCATAGACGATGTCTTCATAGCTCGACGACGTGTCGGGCGTGTCGTTCGCGCCCAGGGCCGAGCCATCCGCGTCGCGGGTATGGTCGTCATCGACATCGATCAGATCGTCGCCCCAGCCGCCATAGACATGGTCGCGCCCGGTGCCACCGACGAGCCAGTCATTGCCCAGATCGCCGAAGATCACGTCATTGCCATCGCTATAGACCGGGCTGCCATCCTGTTCGAGCGTGCCGACCTGCGGCGCGCCCGGATCGGCCGGATCGAAGCTCGCGAAGAAGGTCAGACCGTCGACCGCCTCGGAGAGCGAGACGTAATGGCCAGCGGCGTCGATCACGATCACATCGCGCGGGTTGTATTCGTCATAGGCCGCGAACTCGCCCGCGTAGAAGGCGTTGTAGCCCAGCGCATTTCCTTGCGTGACCGTCGGATCGGCGGACCAGAACGGAACCGTGTAATCCGAGCGGACCAGCACGCCGGCCACACCCGGCGCCAGCGCGTCGTTCGGATAGGCGAGATACCAGGCCTCAGCCAGCGCCTCAGCGCCCGAGACCAGATCGTCGCCCGCGCCGCCATGCAGGAAGTCGTCGCCCAGACCGCCATAGATGATGTCGTCCGCATAGGCCGGATCGAGCAACGGATCGTCGGTTTCGCCATCGGCGGTCAGGAAGAAGGGCGTGAGGTTCACGGTCTTCTTCAGCGCGCCCTGAACGTTGATATCGGCCTGCTGGATTTTACCCGGGGTCGAGATCGTCTCCTTGCTGACACTTGCGATCGCGTAAAGCGGCTCGTCGTAGCTCGAGGAATTGCGCGAGGTCCAGATGCGACCGTCGTCGCCCAGCACGCCGTCCTGACCGGTGCCGCCCGAAATCCAGTCGTGGCCCCAGCCGCCGATCAGATCGTCGTCCTGACCTTCGCCATACAGCACGTCATTGCCGGTCATGCCGTAGATCGCGTCGTCGCCGCCCTCGCCGTGGATTTCATCCGCGCCGCCATTGTCGGCCAGCGCAGCCGCGCCCCAGACATCCGGGCCGCCGGTGTGATAGTCGAGCAGCTCGACCGCACGCACCACCAGCCAGGCGTCGGCGTGATCCGCGCCGCCAACCGCGATACCCGAGGCCCGCGCCGGATCGAGCGTATCGTAGTTGAAGCCGAGGAAGCCGTTCGCACCGACCAGACGCAGGATGCGGCCGTTGTCGCCAAGGATCACATCCGCGTCGCGGGCATGGGCGTTGGCACCGCTCTGACCATAGTCGTTGCGGCTCAGCGTCACCGGATCGCCCTGACCGCCGAAGAGCATATCGGCACCGTCGGGACGGAAGGCCTCGGTGACATTCGCGGTCGCCAGCAGATCGAGGCTGAAGCCCTCACCGGTCGCTCGCGCGTCATGGATGTAGAGATCCGAGGAGCCGCCGATGATGTCGTCCTGACCGAGCCCGCCGAAGACGATGTCGTTGCCGCCATTGGCCTCGATGTAGTCGTCGCCGTCGCGTGCGGCATTGATGCTGCGGGTCGGGTTCACGCTGAGCGTGCCATCGGCAAGGCGCGTGGCGTAGCCGTTGTCGGTCGCGTCATAGGCGGTGTCATTCGGCAGCAGCCCACGGAACGTGGCCGAGCCGTCGCCCTGGATCGCATCGTCGCCGAGCTGGCCGAAGATCACATCGTCATCCGCACCGCCTGCGAGGTAATCCGCGCCGTAGAGATCAGTCCGGTTGGTCTCGGTCGCGTCGGTGTGATCGAAGAGGGCGATCAGCCGCTCTTCCACGCCGGTCGGGTTGGTCTGGGCCGCATCGCCCGCATTCGAGCCGGTGCCGTCATCGGCAGCGTCATAGATCGTCAGCGTGCCATCGGCGAGCATCCGGAAGCGCAGGCTCTCGGCCGCGTCGGTGCGGATCACGATGCCATTGTCGCCAAGGATCACGTCATTGTCGGTCGCATTCGGGTCGAGCGCCTGCGCATCCAGATCGAACCAGGCGCTGATCACCGGGCGATCCTCGAACAGTACCGCGCCGTTGCCGTCGATACGGTCCGCGCCGTCATCGCCGCCCGGACGATTATGGCCGCCGATCAGATCGTCGTCGCCATTGCCGCCATAGATCACATCAGCGCCCTGCTGGCCCAGCACGATATCAGCGCCATCCTCGGCGAAGATCATGTCGCGCCCGCCGCCGTCGTTCTCGGTCCGCAGGATCGAGTAGAAGTCGAACTGCGTGGTGAGCTCGGTCAGGTTCAGCGGCAGAAGGTCGGCATCCACGCCGCCGCCCGGCTGCGCCACGATCCGACCATGATCGCCGAAGACCAGATCATTGCCCGCACCCGCGAAGATCGTGTCATCCGCCGTACCGCCGATGATGAAGTCGCGTCCCGCGCCGGTAGCGATCAGATCGTTGCCGCCGATCATCGCGCCGGTTTCGGCATAGCGATCCTCGGTGGTCGCGATCTCGTCGATATCGGAGGCGTCTCCATCGAGGCCGACCCAGTCGATGAAGCCGGTATCGCCGATCACGATATTGCCCGCGTCATGCAGCGTGGCGTCGGTGTCGGTCGCGGCATAGACCTCACCGACCTTCACGTTGATCGCGTCGCCGCCAGCTCCGCCCAGCACGATGTCATAGCCGATGCCCGCAAGGATCACGTCATCGCCGCCGATCTCGGGCGCGGTCGTCTCGATCAGGCCCAGCGTGATCGGCTGCGTGCCGAAGCGCGGCGCGTCATCCGTGGCGGCCACGATCCGGCCGTTATCGCCCAGCACGATATTGTCGCCCTGCCCCGCGTCGACATAGTCGCCCGAAATCTCTTCGCCTTCGACGAGGATCGTCGCGGCGATGGTTTCGCGGTAGCGCGAGCGGGTGCCGTCGATCAGCGCGTCGATGATCGTCTCGCCATCTTCACCGGCGAGCACGATATCGTCGCCCAGGCCCGTCACGATCCGATCGGAGCCGCCATAGGTCTCGGCGGTGGTGGCGATTTCGTCGATATCGGTGCGGTCGCCGTCAGCCGAAACGTAGTCGACAAACCCGCTGTCACCGATCACGATATCCGTACCGCTGTCGGTTGCGCCGTCGGTGGTGATCGTGTCGCCATTGACGCCGCCCAGCACGATATCGTCGCCGCCAAGCGTGGTGATCGTGTCCGCACCGCCGATGGTCGGGTCGATCGTGTAGATCAGCGAGGGCGCGACATCGGTACCGTCATTGACGTGATCCGGGCCGCCCGAGCCAAGCTTCAGCGCATAGCCCGTGCCATCCGCGGTGAGATAGTCGATCCGACCGCGATCGCCGAAGACGATGTCATTCGCAAGACCCGAGGTGATGCGGTCATCGCCCTGACCGCCGAAGATGATCAGCGGCAGCGTGCTGAGTGCTGCATCGACGACATCGTCATCGGCGAATTCCAGATAGTCGCGGGCATAGCCCCAATCGGGCTCATAATTCGCGTCATGCGGACCTTGGGTGTTGAGCACGAAGGCCCCGTCCTCGCTCGCCTCCAGATCCACGGTCACATCGTCATTGCCCAGACCGGTGTTCAGAACCGTCAGCTCGCGGCCGCCTTCAATGTCACGCGCATGGGTGCCGTCGATGGCGATCGCATCGGCGCCGAAGCCGGTCCAGTAGGTGATGCCACCCAGGAAGTTGCCCGCCGCATCCGCGCCATAGGTGATCGGCGCGGGCGCGATACCGACGACGAAGATCTCGTTGACGCTCGACAGCTCGGTATCGTCGCCCCATGCGGCGGCGGCGGCCAGCGCGGCATCGCGATCATCGGTGATTTCGGCGCGCAGATCGGTCGTGCCGTCGCCCTGCACCGTCGCCTCGTCCGAGATCATCAGCTTGTGGCGACCGGTGCCCGCTTCGATGTTGAGCATGCCTTCGATGTTCAGCAGATGCCCGGTCAGGAAGGTCGTGTCGGTGTCGAGCCCGAAGCCCGCCTCGGAGGAGACATAGATCCGCTCGTCGCCTGCACCGAGGTTCAGCGTCGTATGGGCGGTGGTGCCGCGCACGTTGATCACGTCATTGCCTGCACCCATCCCGATCTCGAGATATTCGACGCCGTAGTAATCGACACCGTCCATCCGGGTCTCGAGCGTGGCCAGATCGGTCTGGATCCCCAGCGGGCCGAGCAGATAGTCGAGCGCCGGGTCGCCGCCATTGACCACGACCGAAATCCGCTCGCCCGAGCGCGAGGTGATGACAAGCACCGTGCCCTCGACATGGGCGATGATGTTCGGACCCTGCGCATCCATGATCTGGGCTGCCAGCGCCGTGGCCACATCCGCCGCCGTATCCCCCGCCAGCGCGGTATAGGCGAAGGAGGACAGTGCGAAGTCGCCCGGGAAGGCATCGTCGAACAGCGGCGTCGCGAGATCGGTCAGATCGATGGTGAAGGTGTCGCCCGCGCTCGGCTCGGCGATATCGATGCGCGCCTCCAGCACGTCGCCCGTCAGACCGCGCGTATCGACAGCCTCGACCGTGGTCTGGGCCAGCGCGCCTTGGAAGGTCAGGTAGATCGTGTCGCCGAAGCGGTCGACCGCGAAGTTCTTGGTGTAGGGCAGGAACGGACGGCTGTTATTCGGGTTCAGGATCGGCTCGAGGATCGCGGCGATCTCTTCGGCCGTCGCGTCATAGGCGATCGGGTCGGAGATCCGCAGATCCATGTTGCCCAGCACACCCGGCACGATGAAGGCCAGCGTGAAGGTGCCGCCCTCGGCCGCGATGGTGATCGCCTGCATCTGGTTCAGGCCCGGGTCGGTGGTGCCCTTGATGACTTCGGTGACCTCGATATTGGCGGTGGTGTTCGCATCGCTGGTGATGCCGCTCGCATCGACGATCAGGTCGGGCAGATCGACGCCACCGGTCGGGCCGCCGAAGATGACGGTGTAGATATAGCCGCTATCGGTCGCCTCGACGCTCACCTCGGCATCGGTGCCGTAATCGGCAAAGACCGTGTCGATCGCCGCCTTCATCGCTGCGGCATCCGCATCGAAGGCCACCGTGACCGGGGTGCCATCCGGCAGCGCCAGCGTGAAGCTGCCGCCGGTGCCGCGGGTCTCGATCTGGATACGCTCGGCCACCGAGGGCATATCGAGCCCGGCCACGCGCGCGCCGTCCAGCACGAGGACGTTGTCGTTCAGGTCGGCGCTGTCATCGAGGAGCAGACGGTCATTCTCGCCCGCGCCCATGTCGACGATCAGCAGGCCGGTGATCTGGTCGACCACGCCCTGATCGGAGCCGATATAGACCTGATCGTCGCCATTGCCGGTGCGGATAATCGTGTGACCGGCAGTGGTCTTCACGTAGATCACGTCATTGCCGTCGGCGCTGTCGATGATGGTCTTGCCGCGATGGGTGCTCTCGACCGTGAAGGTATCCACATTGCGACCCAGACGGATGTCGACCACTTCGAGGCCGGTATAGCTGACGCCGCCCGCGATCAGCTCGCCGCCGATATAGGTGTCGCCGCCCATTCCCAGACCCGAGAGATGGTTCTCGGTCAGCACGCCGCTGTCGATGGCCGGGCTCTCGTTGTTGAAGACGGTGAGCGTGTCGATCTGCTCGGCCTCGTCCACGCGCAGGTTCGGATTGACAGGCGCATAGGTGATGAGCGCGCCCGGATCGGTGTCGAACCCTTCGGGCGGCGTGCTTTCCAGCACCATCTGGCTGCCCGAGACGACCGGCGCATAGACCGAGGAAATCCGCGCCGCCAACCCTTGGGTGACCGAGCCGAAGCTGCCATCGGCACTGACCGAAGCCGGCGTGGCCGCGCCGTTGATCGTCAGCGCCCAGCTCGCGCCGCTCACCGGCGGTTGGATCAGGTGGAACGCAGCCGTGGTCCAGTGGATATTCGCGTCGTTGTAGAGGCTCTGCACCGGCGCGCCGCCGATGGTCGAGGTCAGGCCCGCATAGGTGGTGACCGCGATATCGAAGGCGACCGCATCCGCGCGCTTCACATGCAAGCGGGTCTCGCCCAGCAGGTTCACGGTCGCCACCGCCTCGTATTCGGCCGAAGCGTCGATCAGCGCAGCCAGTTCGCGCAGCACGATCGAGCGATAGGCGTGTTCGGTGTCCGGCGTGTAGCTGAAGTCGGTGCCGTCGAGCGTCACGGTCACGGTTTCGAAGGCGGTCACGTCGCCCGCCAGATCGACCGAAGCCGTCAGCCAGTCGATCAGCGACAGATCGCTTTGATCGGGGGTGCCGAAGAACCAGACATAGCCCTCTTCGACCGCATCCTGCGTGCCGACCATCAGCGAGAGCGTCATGCCCACATCGTTGACGAGCGAGAGGATGTCTTCCGAGACGCTCGCGACATCGACACGGCCGCTCAGCGTGCCATCGGGATCGATGGTCGCGATGTCGTAGATCGTGGCGGTGTCGTTGATGCGCGGATCGAAGCCGGGACGCTCGCCGTAATCGCCGTTCACATGGGTCAGCTCTTCGGGATCGATGGTGATCACCGTGCCGCCATCGGTCACCGTCCCGGTCACGCCATCGGCCAGCGGAATGTTCGTCTCGCCCGGCAGCAGCACCGGCACGCGCAGCGAGACGTCGGTATCGCTCTCGCCGCCGATGATCGAGACCGGGCCGCGGATCGAGTTCACGCGGTCGTTGAAGGCGCCGAAGACCTGCGCGTCCCCGCCATCCACGATGGTGTCGTCAATCGCGATCACGGTGACCTGCTGCGGGGTCATCCAGTTGGTGTTATCGAACTCGACGAACTGACGCGCCGCGATTTCGCCCGCCTTTTGGCCGCTGACCGAGGCCGAGGCCGCGTAATCCGCCTCCGGATCGGCCAGCTCGCGGATCGAGATAACCCGACCGTCGACGATCACCTCATAGGCGCGCGGATCGCCATTCGCGGTGGCCGCATCATTCGCGAGGTTGATCTGCGCGCCCAGTGCGGCAGCGATGTTCGACAGCGACTGACCGCCGCTCACGGTATGGGAGAAGGTCTGGCCGTCGAAGTTGACTGTCCAGACCTCGCCCGCCGCGGGCGCGCCCATCATCTCGAATTCGAGGACATTGGCGAAGTTGAAGTCCTGCACGGTGCGGGTGTCGATGCTGCCCTGGCTGTCCCCCGCGATACCGACCTCGACGAAGAAGCGACCGCTCGCTATCGCGATTTCGATCGCGCCATCGGCGGTGAGCATGGCGCTGTAGCCGGACACACCGCTGATCGCTGCGATCAGGCCCGCAGCAACCGCATCCAGATCGTCGCCCGCCTGAACCGTGTAGCCGACCGTCTGAGCGCCAGCGCGGAGGGCCACATCGTCGAACAGCGTGACCTGCCAGGTCTCACCTTCGACCGCCTCCCCTGCCAGCGACAGCGCGGCGAGCGGGGCTGCGACCTGAACCTGCACAAGTTCGTTCTCTCCGAAGTTCGCATCCGCATTGAACGCCTCTTGCGAATTGTAGGTGCGGGTCGGCAGCGGGGTGACATCGACGCGGACCGTGTTGTTGCCGCTCAGCGCACCGGTCAACACGACCGAGAAGCTGTCCACGACCTGCACATCGCCCGGCGCGCGTTCTGCCAGATCGGTCGAGCCACCCGTCTGGATGATCTCCACCGTCGGCGCGTCATCGTCGAGCACGGTGACGTCGAGCGGCGCGGGCGCGAGATTGTCGCCGTTGCGGCCCACGACGTAGCTGTAGGGCGTGAATTGCTGCGCGAGTTCGGCATTGGTGATGTTGGTCCCGATCTCATAGGCGAGGCTCGTGCCCTCGGGGATGACGA
Source organism: Thioclava sp. F1Mire-8 (assembly GCF_002213165.1). NCBI lineage: Bacteria > Pseudomonadati > Pseudomonadota > Alphaproteobacteria > Rhodobacterales > Paracoccaceae > Thioclava > Thioclava sp. F1Mire-8. Next base: position 1,229,090 of record NZ_NBNY01000001.1, read on the forward strand.
TCGGGGTCAGCGGCGCCGCGAAGGCGATGCGGGCAAGCTGCCAATGCGTCTTCGACTTAACCGCGTCCACGCTGACATAATCGCCGCCGATCGTGGTGCTCGCCGCGTCGGGGCTCGACTTGCGCAGCACTTCGATAGAGAAAGCCTCGATGCCCCCCGCGCCCGGGGTGCGGAAGATGAAGATCTCGCCCGGATCGTAGCTCGGCGGCGTGAGGCTGGCATCGCTCGCAATCGCGATCGAGGCATCTTCGCTGTCGAGCGGCAGCAGCGAGAAGGCCATGGACGAGGTCAGCGTGATCGCGCCATTGGCATCGACCACCGCCGTGATCCCGAGATTGGCTGCGTCGATCAGCGCCGCCAGCTCGTCGGAGATGCCCGCGATGCCGCCCAGCTCGTCGCCCGATTGCGAGGTGTAGCTGATGAGCTGCCCGTCGACGAGGATGGTCCAGGTCTTCGAGCCGCTGGTCGGGCTATAGATCGCGCCTTCGACCGAGGGCAGAAGCGTCGCTTGCAGATAGCCCGCCGAGGCCGAGTAATCGGCACCCGCGAACTGCGCGACCAGCTTGTTGACGATGTCGCTCATGGTGTCGCCGAATTCGGCGGTTGCCTGCACCTGCAGACCGTCGAGCTTGATGATCCAGGTCGCGCCATCGACCAGCGTGCCATCGGCGGCCAGCGTACCGTCCACCAGCGACGCGCCAAGGCGGAAGGCCACGATGTCGTATGCGCGCTTGCTGCTGGCCGCATCGACGCTCAGCTCATCGCTCGAGAACTCGAACGCGTCGCCCGAGATCGAGACATAGATGTCGCCGGTGGGTGTGAAGAGGTAGCCGGAGGCGGGATCGCTGGTTTCGATCAGCAGCTTGAAGGAGACGCCATCCGCCGCCGAAATGCTGCGCGTGGCACCCGTGCCCGTCATCGCCGCAGCCTGCTCGGCGTCGGCATTCACCAGCGTCGCGAAGGCATCTGCGATATCCACAGCGGTCGCGGTCTGATCGAGGCGTGCATCGACCACGATCGTGCCTTCGGTGACGGTCGAGAGATCGGCCACCACTTCGCCGATTCCGACGCCGACCACGTAGTCGATCCCGCCCAGCGTGAGCGTGTAGATCTCGGACACCGCGGTATTCGGGCGCAGGATCGTCAGATCGGCAGCGGTATAAAGCACCTCGGCGCTGCGCGGCTGGCTGATGTCGCGGTTGATATTGGCAGCGACCCCGCCGGCCACGTCCGCATAGGTCGCACCAAGGAAGGCGTCGCGCGTATCTTCGAAGATCGAGGGCTGGATGCGCGCGTAATGCACGCCCTCATCGGCGCTGTCGTTCACCGCCTCGATCGTCACGAATTTCGCGGTGTTCCAGTCGGAGCCGGTGAAAGTCACGACATTGTCGGACAGGGTCACATTGCCATCGACGGCGAAGTTTACTTGCACCGTACCGGTCGGCGCGCGGCTCAGCATCACGGCAAAGCCGTCATTTGCGGCAAGCAAAGCGGCCTCGGCCACGATCGTATCGCCCGCGAGATCGATGGCCGAGGAGTTGTCGACCGGGAAGATCAGCAGCTCGGCCACTTCGTCGTCGATCACATCGACCAGCATGTTCGGCACGGCGAGATTGTCGAAGCCGGTATCGTCGGCGCGGCTGTCGCCCTCGGTCACGGTATGGCGCAGCTGGACGATGCCGCGACCCTCGGCCACCAGATCGTTGATCGCGGTGACGGTCACGTATTGCGGCGTATCCCAGTTGGCCGCCGTGAAGTGCAGCACCGTGCCCGAGGCCGAGCCGTTGACCAGCACACCCTCGGCACCGGCGGCCACGTCGCCCTCGGTGCCCAGCGTCGGCGAGATCGTGATGTAGACGTCTTCGTCCGGCGCGCGCGACAATGCGATCGCGTAGCGGGTGACCGACATGGTCGGATCGGCGGTTGCGGCCTCGAAGACGCGCAGCACGCTGGAGCCCGCCTCGCCATCGGCATTGAAGAAGACCAGATCGGGCGCGTCATTGTCCTTGATCTGCGAAACCGGATCCTGCGCCCAGATCGCCTGATAGCGCGGATCGGTGCTGTCGACCGTGGTCTGGATCAGGCCGCTATGGCCGTTGAGGCCGTTCGACACGACGGTGATCGCGCCGCCCTCGGTGACACCGTCGAGATCCGAGCCGCCAAGGTTCACGCTATCCGAGCCCAGACCACCCACGATCTCCAGCAGCACGCCCTCGGAGGTGCTCTCGATGAAGAAGGTGTCGTTGCCCTGCAGCGCATCGACCACCAGCTTCTCCATACCCGTGTAGGAGATGAACAGCCCGCCGCCATAGACGCCATTCTTGGTGATGACGTAGTCGTCGCCCATCTCGGTGCCGATCACGGTCATCGTGTCGAAGCCGTCGCCGCCATCGATGCGGACCGGCGCGTTCACCGCGTATTGGATGAAGTCGGCGCCCTGCCCGCCATTGATGTTGGTGAAGGGCGCGGCGGGGTCGTTCGGGTCGACGCGGACGAAGGAGCGGACCTGGAACGTGTCGTCGTCAGCCTCGCCATAGAGGAACAGCTCGGCCTTGTTCGAATAGACGGTGAAGCTGTCCTCGCCGTCGCCGCCACGGATCGTGGTATCGAAGCTGACGCCGTTCGACAGGAAGCCGACTGTGACCTGCGTGGTCTCGTAATAGTCGATGCCGCTCAGGCCGTTATAGGGGTTCTGCTCGTCGCGGAAGGAGGCGAAGAGCTGGCCGATCTGGAACGTGTCGTCGCCCGCATCGCCGAAGGCCTGAACGCCCGCGAGCGTGTCGTCGAAGACGAAGAGGTCATTGCCCGCGCGCCCGAAGACCCGCAGATCGGCGTCGATGGCGGAGTTGTATTCCACCCGCTCGACCACGGTGTTGAGTATCGTGCCATCCTCGGCGATCGGCAGCGCCGCGACCACGCCTACATCGAGGTCATGGTTTGCGCGGAACAGGAACAGGTCGCGCCCGTCGGTGCCGCGGATTTCGGCGCGGTCGATGCCGTCGAAGGCGGTGCCGGTGTCGCGGATGCGGATCGTGGAGTTGCCCGCGCTCGCCAGACCGATGTCATAGAGGTCGCTGCCCGCCTGACCGTCGATATCTAGCTCGAACCCGTCGATGCCGTTTAGGAAGGTCTGGGTGCCGTCGGCGTAGTAGTTGACCTGCACCATATCGTTACCCGCGCCGAGGTTGAGGAAGGTGCGGCCCGAGATCTTCTCGATGGTGATCGCATCCGAGGTCGCATCTCCGGTCGCGGTCTCGTCGCCGGTGTTCAGCGTGGTGATGCCCGCATGGGTGTCAGAGACGTGGAAGCCGTTATTGCCGTTGCTGAGCGACAGCTCCAGTTCCTCGAAGCCCGCATAGACCACGCCCAGCGTCATGCCGAGGCCGACGATCTCCGTGCCGCTCAGATAGCCACCCTGATCGGGTAGCGTGTCGCCCGCATCGGACACGATCAGCGTATCGCCATGGTTCACGATGGTGCCGTCGACCGTGTAGGTGACCGGATCATTCGCGCCCGCATCGATCGTCAGGTAGCCGAAGAGGATCGCGTTCAGCGTGCCGTCATTGGCCAGCGGCGTGTCGGGATCGTCATCGGTGACGGTGACCGCATCGTCGCCCGCGCCGGTGTCGATCGTGGTCGGGCCATTGATCGCGAAGACCTTGATGATATCGGCGCCGTCGCGGGTCTCGAGCGTCGTCACGTCGCGCTTGCCGGTCGACTTGAGGGTGACGTCGTTCACGCCGTCGCCCAGATCGACATTGACGTTTTCGAGCGCGATGTAGCGGATGCCCGCGGTCGCGGCGGTGAAGCCGTCCACGAAGATGAAGCCTTCGACCGCCGTGCGATCTTCCAGCCCGATCACCCCGGTGGTCGCGCCGGTATTGCCGCTGTCGTCGATGTTGAGCGTGTCACTGCCGCGATCGGCGAGGATCGGGCCGCTAAAGGTGTCATAGGCGTCGATCTGGATCAGCGCGGCGATCCCTGAGAGCGTGCCGCCCAGCGGGGCCGTGCCCGGCTCGGACGAGGCGGCGGAGCCGAGGTTGATCACGTCGTCGCCGATGCCGCTGTTGATGTAGATCGGCAGATCGGTCGCGGTGACGGCGATCACGTCGGACCCCTCGCGGGTATCCACCTCGATCACGTCGAGATTGCTGTGATCGATACTGACAGCCGCCGCGCCCAGCACCTTGTTCGCCGCGTTGGTGTAGCGCGACACGGTCATCAGGCCCACCGACAGCGCGACGTAGTCGTCCCCCTGCGAGCCCAGATAGACCAGCTTGTCGGCGTCGGTGGTGCTGCTGTCCGTAATATGGACGGTGAAGCCCGAACCGAGCGGGGCCGCGATGATGTAATGCTCCAGATCGCCGCTCGCATCCGACCCCTTGTTGTCGAGCGTGACCGTGCCGTTGAAGGCGCTGACGCCGATGGCCAGACCGCCCACAGTGACCGAACCGCTCAGGTCGTTGACGACGAAGGTGTTGTTGACGCCGTCGCCGCCGGTCAGATCGACCGCCTCGAAGATGCCGTTCAGACGCTCGACGGTGGTCTGACCCGCACCGAGGCCCGAGGTGCTCCACAGATCGGCGTCGCCCGGCACCATCGCGCCATCGGTCGTGCCGTCCGCATAGGCCGTGGAACCATCAGCCTGGAAGACCTTGCCCACCAGGAACAGGTTCTCGTAGAGGCCCATATCCTCGCCCGCGAAGACCTCGATCAGCGTGTCGGTCTCGTTTGCCTCTTCGGTGTCGCGGAAGATGTCGAGCCCCTCGCCGCCGGTCACGGTGTCCGAGCCCGCGCCGCCATCGATCACGTCGTTGAAGATCGAGCCGATGATCCGGTCGTTGCCGCCCTCACCTTCCAGCGTGAGCGCGATCAGGTCGTTGGTCAGCGGCGTCGCATTGGCCGGGTCGCCCGCAGCCACGGCCGGGCCCGCGGTGATCTTGTCATTGCCGCCCCCCGCCGAAATCCGCAGCGTGTCGCCCTTGGCGCGGATCGTGTCGTCGAAGGTGACGGTCACGGTGCCGGTCGACCAGGCGGCGACGAGGATGAATTCCTGATCGGCCACCGCACCCGCCTTCAGCGTAAAGGTATCGGCGCCACCGGTGCCGTTGAAGATCACCGTATCGGCCACACCGTCGCTCGCACCGTCGATCTCGGCCACATCCTTCGAGGGATCGGCGGATTCCACGACCAGATCGTCGTCGATGCGCATCGTGTTCAGATCGGTCTGGCCAAGGGGGTTGACCGTCAGCGTATCCGTGCCGCCAAGCAGATGGATGATCAGCCCCTCGACACCGTCGGCCTCAAACCCGCTGCCATCAGCGTCGAGCGCCTGCAGGATGCCGGAGTTGGCGGGCTTCTGGCCGACCGTGACCGTGTCGGGGTTGGCCGTGCCGTAGAGCAGTATTGTATCGGTGCCCCCGCCGCCGTCGATCACCTCGATGCCATCGGAGGCGAGATTGCGGAAGATGCGGTCATTACCAGTGCCGCCGTTGATCGTGTTCGCGCCGCCGCGACCATCGATCTCGTCCGCGCCGCCCTCGCCATCGATCACATCCGCTGCCGCGCCACCGATCAGGCGGTCCGCGCCGGTGCCACCGTAGATCGTGGCGACGCCCGTGCCGTTCTGCAGCACCACGTCATCGCCACCGAGCGCGTAGATCGTGATCGGCACCAGCGCATCCGAGACGATCCGGTCATTCGCGCCCGAGCCGTAGATGATCGAGCCAGCCGCGACGCCGCTGCCGATGCTGATCTGATCGCCCAGATCGCCCGCAGTGCCGCCTTCGGAGGCCGAGTTGATCGTAACCTGACCGTCGCCCTCGTAGGCCACGGTATCGACACCCGCGCCGCCCACGAAGAGGATCGGCACGGCGACGCCGTCGCGCACGACCAGCAGGTCGTCGCCGGAGCCACCATAGCCGCGGATTTCATGGACGTGCTCGAAGACCTGCTCGCGGCCCGAATAGATCACGCGGATCGTCTGCGCGCCGTTCACGACCGGGGTGACGGCCTCGATGATATAGGTCTCACCCGCCGTCGCTTCGCCGATGCCGCGCTTGGTATTCGCGTCGCCCATGTTCAGCACGAGGATCGTGGAGGTGTCATCCCAATCCTTGTAGGTGCCCGAATTGGTGGCGCCGTTCAGATCCCCCGCGAGATAGATCGGGGTCGGGAATTCGACATAGCCCACGGTGAAGGACATGCTTACCGAGACCTTCACGAAGAGCACCTTCACGCTCGCACTGGCCGAGATCACGATCGGCACGCGGCCGGTGCCGGTCGCGGTGGCCGAGAAGCTGATCGAAACCGTGGCCCAGCTGATGTTGAAGGCGCGTAGCGAAACCGAGGCCGAGCCCGACACACCGAGCTTGTAGACGTCCGCCGCATCGTCGAAGAGGTAATAGACCCGGATCGAGAAGTTGCCCGTCAGGCCGAAGCTGTTCGAGCCCAGCACGAGGCGACCGCTCAGCGAGAGGTCGAAATAGCCATCCGAGTTGAACCAGCCGTTCACGCTCATCGTGGCGAGGCCGAAGAAGTCCATGCTGGCATAGAAGTCCACGCGCCAGTCGTTCTGCACCACTTCGATCCGGAAGCCCGCGTCGAACTTGAGGACCTTCAGGAACTCGACCTTACCGCTGAGATCGAGCACGAAACTGCTCGCCTGCAGCACTCGGCCCGAGATCGTCACGTCGCGGCCGACCGTGTTGAGCATCAGCTTGCCGTTGGCTTCGATGTCGATCACCAGCGCGATATTGGCGTTGATGCTGACATCGAGGAGCAACGCGAGACCGTCGAGCTCGCCAGTGCTGGAGTTGAAGAACAGCACCGCGCCACCCGCCGCCGAGACGTTGAGGCCCGCAAGACCGAAGGTCACGTCGAACTCGACGCGGAACTCGCTCGCGTTCAGGCCGATATAGACGCGGCCCGATGCGGTCGCGAGATTGATGAAGTTGACCGAGCCGACGATCTCAAGGCTGAAGCCCGAAGCGACGGTGACCGAGATCGTGCTCTCCTGACCGCTGGTATTGATGGTCGGGATCTCGAGGGTGCGCGCGCTGGAGAAGGTGTTGAGCTGGAAGATCGCGTCGCCAGTCACGGTGATGACGCCCGCGAGGTCGAGGTTGAGATCGATCTCGGCATAGATCACCAGCCCGCCATCCGCGATCACGAGACCGCCGGTCAGACCGAACTCGGCCACGCCCACGAGCCGCGCCTGCACATCCAGCGTCGCGACCAGTTCGAAATCGGGTGCGGTGCCGATGCGGAAGGTGAAGACGCCCGTCAGTTCGATCACATCCGAGACGACCAGCGTGCCGGTGACCTTCAGGAACAGCCCGTTCTCGACCGAAATCGTGCCGTAATAGAAGGTGCCATCCGTGTTGGCGGTCGCATCGCCCGCAGCGACCAGAGCGTCATATTCGCCCTGCGTGACGATCGTGTAGCGATCCTGCGTCGTCGCGTAGGTGTTGAATTCGAGCATGATCGACAGCGACCCGCCAAGGCTGACGCCCGGAAGCTCCAGCCCGCCGACCAGCGACAGCTGCGCCCGCCCGACCACGCCCGGATCGCTCGCGCCGATGTTCGCCTCGAGATAGAGCATCCCCTCGACCGCGCCGAAGTTCTCGATCCGGCCGGAGACCGTCCCCTGGATCGTCACGGAGTCTCCGGTGCCCGTCACCGACAGGAAGCCGTTCAGCGTCACCGTATCGAAGAGCGTCACCGAGCCGCTGATCTGGACCACGAAATAGGCGCCCGCGGATTTCGTCGTATCCGGCTCGTTCTGGCCCAGGATCGGCGGACGGTCGAAAATCTCGAAGGTCGTCGGCACGTTTGCGGGCAGGAACGGCACGAGCGCGTCGGGCACATCGAAGACCTGGTTGATGCCGGTGGTGTTGAAGAGCACGATCACCTCGGCCTCGAAACGGAAGATATCCGCCGCGATATTGCCGAAGCTGCCGGCATTGTTCGCCGCAGCCGTGCCGCTGCCGCCGTCGACATCGCCCACATTCACCTCGAGCGACAGGCTGCCCGCGACACCGAAGGCGCTGCCCGGGGCGGTGCCGAAGTCGATGATAAGCAGACCGACCGCCTGACCAGAAATCACGTTGAAGACATTGGCGCCGGCCGCGACGAAGACCTCGACCCGGTCTTGCGAAATCTTCAGGTAGAAGGCGCCGGTCAGCTCGGCATAGACGTTGACGCCCGTGTCGACATCCGGGTCGTTCGCGTTCTGATCGGTCAGCTTGATCGCGCCGCCGATATAGAAGACGACCGAGTTGCGCGACAACTCGTAGGTCTGGTCTTCGGAATGCAGCGTCGCGGTGCCGTCGAGGCTTTCGATGAAGTAGATCGACCCGCCGTCGGTGATCCGCCAGCGCGACTGGGTGTTCAGTTCGCGCACCAGTTCGATCTTGGCTTCCGAGCTGAGCGTGACGCCGAACTGGGCGAAGGTCGTGCGCACTTCCGTGCTTATCGCCTGCTTCTGGTAGAAGCCTTCGTTGGCCTGGCTCGGCAGCGCGCCGAGATCCGCCACGGCCACCGTGTCATCACCGCCAGCGGTGCGCTCAAGCTGATCGCCGAGGATGCCTTCGAGCGACAGGGTCTCGACCTTGTCCTCGCCCGACATGTTGATCATCAGGGTCGCGTTGCCCTTGATCCAGACGCCGTATTCGTTGAGCGCTTCGAAGTTCGGCTGGATGGTGGCCACGCCCCAGAACTGCGGCAGACCGCTCGACAGGCCGCCCGTTTCCAGCACGAAGCGTGCCGCGGCCGAACCGATATTACCGAGCTTGTAGACCTCGATCGTGCCCGAGGCTTCGAGCGCGAAGCGGAAGACCTTGGAGCCGTCGGCCTTGATGTAATCGCCGAAGGTCAGTTCGGCCTGGGCGCTCAGCTTGATCAGCGGCTCGTCGACGATGCCCGCCGAATTCAGGGTGATCGAGCCGGAGACGCGGATGAAGAAGACGCGGGTGGTGGCCGGGTCGGCATCGGCGCCGGGCTGGCCGCCTTCCTGCATCTGATCGATGACGCGGAAGCTCTGCTGGCTTGCGCCGCCTTCGTTGCCCTGCAAGTCGGTCCAGCTGCCCTCGTTGAAGGAGACGGTGACCGTGCCGAGGCCGAATTCGCGCGAGACGTAGTAGCGGAAGGTACCGTCACCCATGTCGGTCGGGGTGAGATCCAGCAGGTCGAGATTGGCCCCGCCTGCCCCGCCGAAGGTGAACTCGTCGCCGTCGATCGTGGCCGCGTCAATCGCATAGAGCGCGTTGAGGCTCGGATCGCCCAGCGTGTCGAAGGTGATGTCGATATAAGAAGCGGTGTCGGTGGGCTTAATCGAGAGCGTCGTCGGATCGATCGCCTCGGAGGCAGCGGCCCCGTAGGTCCATGCGCCCGCCGCATAGGTCAGGGTCAGCACCGCGCCGTCGGCGGCGTCGGCGGAGTCGAAGGTCACAGCGAACTCGCCTGGGGGACCACGGGCTTGGATCCCCGTGATCGTGATCGAGTTGCCGTCGATATCGGTCAGCGTGAAGTCCGTGATCGCAAGGCTGCTATCGGTCAGCGTCTGGCTCGTGCCGAGCGAGAGCGCCACATAGGTCGCCGTCGGCGCACTGGCCCCCAGACCGATCTTGCCGGTCGTCACCACCAGATCTTCGCTGTTGGTCGCGGTGATCGCCTTGATGGTGCCGCCATCGGCGCCGAGCCAGTCGAAGCTACCCGAGATGAACTCGACCGAGACGTTGTCGTCGAGGTTCGAACCCGCGAAGTCGCCCAGGTACCAGATGCGGAAGATCGGGTTGCCGTTCGCGTCGTCGCCCATGTAGGTCGGCGCCTGGCTGTCATCGACTTCGATCGTGTAGCCCGTCGCGCTCAGGATTACCTCGGCGCCCGCATCGGTGATGCTCTCGAGATCGATGCCGGTGGCGTAGCTCGGCAGCTCGAAGGTGACGTCGACGAAACCGCGCTCGTTCAAGGGCGCCTGCCCCACCGAGGCGCCTTGGACCGGGTCGGTCAGGCTCGCACCGAGCTGGACGAGACGGAAGCTCTGGGTCTTCGCGTCATTGTCATAGCTGCCCGAACCGAAGCTCGCTGCGGCGAAGTCGACCTGCACCGAGCCTGCGGTGAACTTGCCCGAGAGGAAGTAGCGCACGGTCAGTCCGTCGCCCACGACCAGCGCCGAGGAAACGGTGACGCCATTGGCACCCGCGCCCGAGAAGCTGATCTCGTCGCCCAGAGTGCCGAAGTCGATCTCGTCGCCATAGGTCGGCGTGTAGCGCACGTCGATGAAGGCCACCGAAAGCGTGCTGGCATCGAAGGAGACCGGGCCGGTCGCATCGTCGGCCGTGCCATCGGCGCGCAGAACGGTCGGCTGATCCTCGATCGTCGCGATGCGCGAGATCGTGGTGTCCGCCGCAGCCGCGCCGGTGGTGAAGTAGCGGAAGATATAGTCGCCCGAGGTCGCCTGCGGGTTCAGCCAGACCGGGGCGAGTGTATCGTCGAAGGTGATCGAGCCGCTGCCGCCGAAGGTGAATTCCGGCGCGAGATCGGTGATCGAGCCCACATCGAGCGCGCCGCCGACCGGACGCTCGAAATGCAGGTCGACATAGCCGCGCCCGTTGACGTCACCGAGCCCCGTGCTGCCCTCGTTCGCCGGATCGACCAGATCGCCCTGCGGGCCCGAAACGGTGAAGGACAGCGTCTGGACACGGTTCTTGGCCGCATCGCCAAAGCTGTTCGCCGCCAGCGTCACGTCATGGCTGCCGATCCCGAGCGAGCCGTCTGCGAAGACGCGGATCGTGCCGCCCATATCCATCAGCTCGGCGATTGTCAGGCCGGTCACGGTGACGTCGCCGATCGCCAGTTGATCGGTGATGTCCTCGCCGTAAGCCCCGCTCAGTGCGATATCGAAATAGGTGCGGTCGCCCGGCAGGTTGGCGGTGCTATCGGCCGTAGGATAGGTCGAACCGCTCTTGACCACGATAGTCGGAGCGCTTTGCGCTGTCGTCGCAAAGAAGGAGATCGAGGTGATATCCAGCGTCAGCGTGATCGTCTGCGGATAGAGATCGCCGGTGAGCGACGCGGGCTGCGCCGAGTTGGTCTCATCGATGAAGGTCTGCAGCGAGTAGATGAAGGAGATCTTCGTCGGATCATTCGCATCGTTTTGCAGCAGCGCCGGCGCCCCCTCGCCCAGTTCGACACGGAAGGTGCCGCCGCTCAGGCGCGAAGTCTCTACCGTGTCGGTCTGCACGGCGAACTCGGCGGCGAGGTCGAGCACCGAAGCCGGGTCGAGCACATAGCCCGCCGGGATATTGGTGAAGGTGATCTCGACCGAACCCTCGGTGATCTCGAGATTGGCCACCACGCCCAGACCGTCCTCACCGCTCTTGATCTCGGGGTCAGTCGTCGGGTTCGCGCTGTCGGAATAGCGGTAGGACCAACCCTGTTCGACCGCGGAGATGGTGAGATCGCCATAGGTCTTGCTGCTGTCGAAGCTGCCGGTGAGCCAGTAGCGATAGACCGGGGCCGCGTCGGTGCCGCCCACGCGGACCGGGGCCACACCATCGTCGATCTGCACAGTGCCGAGGCCCGCGCCGCTCAGCGTGAACTCCGCACCGCCATCGGTGATCGAGGCCGCGTCATAGACGAAATCGCTGTCGGGCACGTCCGGGAACTGGATGTCTATATAGTTGCGGCCGTTGAGCAGGTTCACGTCGATCGCGGCGCCCGCGCCCGGATCGACCATGATCGCGGTCGCGCCTTCGACGGTGATGACGCTGTCACCGGTGGCGCCTGCATTGCCCGCCGCATCCTTCCATTCGCCGTTAAAGGTGAGCGTGTAGCTGCCCGGTGCGAAGTCGAAATTCGCTGTCGTGATGGCATAGGCGAATTGCGTGATGCCCTCTTTCTTGAGCAGCGCATAGAGTTCGGCGCCATTGCCGGGCAACGCGTGGTCATAATCCGCACTGTCGGACGCGACGATCCGGCCCTCGGCATCGAGACCGAGCTTCTTCAGGCTAGCCGTGCCGTCGGCGTTCATGAACATAGCGACCGGGTCCGGCGCGTTGGAGATATCGATCGCGGTGTTGGCCGTCGTGCCATCCGCATTACCGGTGCGGGTCAGCGTGAACTCGGCTCCGGGATCGAGGATCGAGGCGTAATCGAGCGAGCCGCTGCCCGCGGGATCGAAGGTCACGATGATGCGCTGATCGGCATTGGCGAGGTTCACATCGACCGTGTAGCCGTCGCCGTCCAGCTGATAGGGCGCGCTGAGCGAGGCTTCGGGCTCGACCACCGAGAACACGGCATCGGGCGTGGCGGTGTTGTTCTTGCCGGTCTGGCTGACCCAGGTGTCCGCGGTGAAGCGCACGGTGTAGTCGCCAACGGCGAGCTGCTTGTTCGTCAGGTCGGGATCGGAAGTATCGATGAAGTAACGCACCTTGCCGCCGCCGATCGCGATGGCGCCAAGGATGTCGATCTCGTCGCCATTGTCATTGAACAGCTTGAACGGCGCCACCGCATTGGTCGCGATCGCGGCGAGAGTCTCGGCGGAGATCTCGCCGCCGATCTCGGCGATGAATTTGATATCGACCCACGGGCCCGCGACAGCCGGGACGCCGCTCTGGATCGAGGTGTCCTCGGGCGCATAGACCGTCTGGTTCGTCGCGGTCTCGGTGTAGGACCAGGCCTGGAACAGGAATTCATACGTTACCGAGTCCACATTGCCCGAACCGGTCAGCCAGAAGCGGAACGTGTCGTCACTGACCTGCGCAGGCGCCTGCGTGTTGTCGAGAGCGAAGTCACCACCCTTGATCTCGAATTCCGGCGTCAGGTCGAAGACCGAAGCGGCGTCCACCGTCGCACCGTTCACCGTCGGGAAGGTGATGTCGATATAGGCGCGCTCGTTGAAGTTGCCGACGCCGGTGACGCCACCATCGCTCGGCCCGTCAAGGCGCTGCGTCGGCGTCGCGGCCTGCTCTTCGACCACGGCGAATTGCGTGGCCTCGCCAAGGATGTCCTTGAAGCCGAACTGCAGCGAACCCTTGATCGTCAGCAGATCCAGCTGATCTGGGATCTTCACAAGCAGAAGGATCGTCGCCTCGCCGGACGCGATCTTCGACAGGTTCGCATAGAGCCGCGCCGAGAGCGACAGGTTGTCGGCGGCGAAGTTGAGTTGGCCGATCACGAGAATCTTGCCGTCGGTCGATATCTTGATCGTGACCTGACCGTTGAACACCGCCTGCGAGGTGTAGATCGAATAAAGCTTGGCCGAGCCGGTGATGATCATCGGCGAGGTGAAGGCCGCAGCAAACCCGCCGCCGGCCGCCGAGCCGTTCTGGATCGCGATATACTGGTTCACCACCTGCTGCTGCACCGAGTTCAGCCAGTCATCGACCGAGACGTTCAGCGGCAGCGCAAAATCGGGGCCGTTGAGCTCTTCGGGATCGGTGATGTCGGGCAGCGACTTGAAGAAGTCCACCCCGCCGGTGAAGTCGTTGATCGCGAGGCCCGAATTCGGCTCGAGCAGGATACCGCCGGGAACCGAACCCGAGACCAGCACCCCGAGCGGGCCCAGCTCCGACAGCGCGAAGCGGATGGTGAAGCCGCCCAGGCCCGAGAACGAGAAGCCCGCCTCGACCCCGATAAAGAAGATGCGATCTTTCACCGGGCTCGTCAGGTCGAAGGTGGAGAGCACCTGATTGCCCTCGCCGATCCGGATGATGCCGCCGATCAGCGCCCCCTCGATTTCGCCGCCGAACGCGTTGCCGCCGATCTTCACGCCGATCGAGTCGATGCCGATTATCGGGAATTTGCCTTCCAGCAGAAGGCCCACATCGATGCGGATACCCTCGACCGTGCCCTCGAAGGTCAGCCCGTCATAGCCTTGCAGCCCGGTGATCGACGCCGACAAGGTCAGGACGAAATCGCTCGGGTCGGCCTGAATGTCGGGCCATTGCACGCCGATCTCGGTGATCTTGATCGGCAACCAGCTTGGCCACTTGAAACTCGCCCCCGAGGCAGCGCCGACGCCGATGAAGACGCCGAAGCCCTGCTTGGTGACGAAGGTGCCGTCGCCGAGGAAGGCGAACTGGCGCGCCTCGCCCGAGAGGTTCAGCGAACCGATCTTCAGTTCCGCGCCGATCGACACGAAGCTGATCAGCTCCTCGTTATCGGCAGCACCGGTGTCGAGCGACAGGCCCACCCCCTTCAGCTTGAGGACCGAGCCGATATTGATCTCGAAGGTGTCGAGCTCGAAGATGAAGCCGTCGACCACGCCATCGGTGAAGGTCAGCCCGGCCTTCAGGGCCAGCGTGTCGTTCACGTCCTCGCCCGAGACGCGGTCGGTGACCTTGGCGTTGATCGCCTTGCCCGGCGCGAAGGTCGCCCCGCCAGAGCCGACATAGATCGTGCCGTCGAAAGTCACGTCCTGGCCGAAGATCAGCGAGAAGTCGGTGACGCCGATGCGCAGGTCGTCGAATTCGAGGATCGAGCCGAACTTGATCTTGCCGGTAGCACCATCGGTGCGCTGGACCGCGCCCGTGCCGGTACCAGAGCCCGCGCCGGTGCCCGAATAGATGATCTCGCCGCGCCCGATGCGGAAGCCGTTGTCGTAGATCGTGAGGCCGCGCACGCCCTCAAAGGTCGTGATCTGGCCCGCGATGCCGAATTTCGGGAAGGTGACCTTGATCGTGTCGATCTTGATGATCTCCTGCCCTGCGCCCTCCGGCGTGCCCGCGACCGGAGTTTCGGGCGCGGTCCAAGAGGGATCGTATTCGACTTTGATGCGGTCGGCCTCGAAGAGGACCACATCAGGGATCGAGCCCGTCAGCTTGTCGGCGGTGATCGACCATTTGCCGGTGAGCGAGACGACCGGATCGTCGCCGCCGCCCGAGATCACGCCCATCACATCGATGCCGATATCGAACTTCACCAGCAGGTTGGTCAGGGTGATCTGGGTGCCGCCGCTATTGGTCTGGGTGCCATCGGCATTCTGGGTCGCGGTGCCACCGAAGGCGAGCGAAGCGCTTTCCGCTCCGACCGAGATCGTCAGGACCAGCAGACCGTCCTTGAAGCCGAGCTTCGCAAGACCGACCTTCGGCGCGAGGATCGAAACCGGACCGACCTTGATCGGGGTCGCCGCCTCGGCCGCCGGCAGTTCCTGCACCTTGAAGATCTGCACATAGGCGGTGGTCTTCGCGGGCGACGCGACCGAGCCGTTCTCGCCGCCGAACCAATAGACGACATCGTCGGAGGTGCTGTCCAGATTGGCGCCGCGATCGGTGTATTTCCAGGTGCCGGTGATGAACTCGACCTGCACATCGCCCACATTGAAGGCCGGGTTCGCCTGCGAGGTCGAGGTCGAGGTCGGCGTGCCGACCACACCCGTGCCGGTGGCGGTCGCAGCGGGCGGCTCGGCGAAGACGTAATAGCGATAGGTCGTCTTGCCGATCTTCTCGACCGTGTAGGTGCCGTTGGTGTTCGTCAGCAGATTGACGTTCGACGCGCCGCCAGTGCGCACGAAGCGGATCTCGTCGCCATTGATCGAGCTTCCATCGAGGATCTCGCCATTGGGCAGCACAAAGGTGACGTCGATATAGCCCTTCGAGTTCAGCATCGACTTGTCGATCACCGCGCCATTGAAGGGCGAGGCCAGCTCGATCGAGGGCGCGGCGGTGATCGTGGTCAGATTCTGCGGATCGGTCGCCGGGTTCGCCGCGGGCGCATTCTGAACCGGCGTCTTGCGGACCGTGAAGCGTTCGTATTCGGCGGCGCTCTGGGCCCCGGCGGCATCGCGCCAGGAGTTGGCGAGAAACTGCACTTCATAGGTGGTGTTCGCGGACAGGCTCACAGGCGTGGTGATCTGGTAGCGATAGGTCGGGCGCGCCGTGCCTTCGACCAGCACCCCTGCCCCATCGACCGTGATCGCCGCCGTCGTGTCGCCGTAGCGTGCGGTGATCGTGAATTCCGGGTCGATATCGGTGATCGAGTCCGGGTCGATGCCCAGCGGATAGGCCGGGTAGGCATCCGCGTCCAGACGGTTGGTGTTGTAGAAAGTGACGTCGATATAGGTGAAGCCGTCGAGATTGATGATCTGGCCATTGAGCGGCGAGGCAATATCGGCGGTCAGCGGGCGCAGGTTCGTCGTCGGCGTCACCGAGACGGTCTCGCCAAAGAGCGTGTAGCCCGTCACCCGCATATCGGTGAGTTGGAAGCCGGTCGCGCCGCCGAAGCTGAACTGGGCCGCGCCTTCGATGCCGAAGCTGTCGGCGCCCGGCGGCGTCACCGTGATCGAGGTCTCGGGCGCATCGACCGAGATCCGGCCATCGGGCGTCTTGTTGAACAGAACGTCGTTGGAGCTGATCACCAGCAGATCGCCGGTCTCGGCCACGCCGAAGCTGATCTCGACCGAGCCCTTCACGCGCTCCATCTGCGGGGCGACGAAGGTGATCGCGACCGGAGTGGCCGAGGTGCCGCCTTCGAGCAGCGGGAAGCCGGTCACGGTGGTCGAGAAGGCGGTGCCCGAGGTGTTGAGCCACACTTCGACCGTGCCCGAGATATTGAGTCCCGGAATGCCCAGCGCCTGAACCTCGCCCTTCGCATAGACCGCGAATTTGCGGTTGGCGGAGGTGCCGAATTCGAAGATCGCGATCGTGGTGTTCGAGATTAGCAGGCCGATATCGTCATTGGGATCGTTCGGATCGCCCGCGTCGCCGAGGAAGATCGAGATGTTGCGCCCAATCTTGCCGCTGGTCGCGCCCGCAGGCAGTTCGGCCGGGAGTATGTCGCTCAGGCTGCCTTCGATGGTGAAGTAAGGCTCGTAGCTCAGCTTCACCTCGGCCAGCGCGATCTGGTTCACATTGGCCTGACCCCGGAAGTCGAGAATGTAGGTCGCATCGCCCACGTCGACCTCTTCGTAGATGTCGGTGCGCGACGTGGTGTTGATGCGGATGATCGCGCTGGCCGAGGCAGAGAAGCCCGCCGCCGAGCCTTGCGCGCTCGCCTCGATCTGCGCGGCGACCCCGTTCTGCGACAGGGTGGCCGAGCCCGAATAGATCAGGATCACGCCCTTCGCGTCTTGGATGGTGAAGCCGTCGCCATTCGAGTCCGTATAGCCGCCCGAGACCCCGGTGAAGGCGATGGTCATGCGCTTGGTCTGGGTCGGAGCAACCCCGGTCGTCAGCTGCGAGAACATCAGCGTGCCGCTCAGGCTGATCTCGGGGGCGTTGCCCACGTCGATCGTGCCGTCATTGTCGTTATCAGTCGCGTTGAAGTCGACAGAGAAGGCGGCGTTCTCGACTTCGACCCGCAGGAACTGGCCGCGCGGCAGGTCGAGCACATTGTTGTTCCCGAAGTCGACATAGACCGCCTGAATGGAGGTGTTGATCTCGAGCGTCGCCGTCGTGCCATTGCCGATCTGATAGGCATTGGTGCCGTCGTCGAACGCGATATCGGGAAGCGTAACCGAGAAGCTGCCAGCCATGCCCTGCGGCATCAGATAGAGCAGCGCGTCGCCGGTGAATTCATAATCGCCGAATGTCAGGGTGATGTCGGTCAGCGAGATTTTCGAGTAGACCGCGCCCGTCGCGCTCGTGGTCTTTTCGAAGGACAGATCGCCGGAGAAGGCAAAGTCGGCATCGTCTGCGCTGGTGGGCGTATCGCCCGAGAGGTTTACGAGAAGCTCGATCCCCGTTCCCACCGGATCTCCATAAGCCGAGACCGAGAGGAAAGTGCCCTTGTAGCTGAGGTCGTAGAACGCCTGCAGCGGGGTCATATCTGCAAAGGCCGTGGCACCGGGGTCGAGGCCCGTCACCTCCGTAAAGTCGAAGCCCGTGAGGATCGTCTGGGCGCCCGCTCCTGCGGTGCCCGACTTGCCTTGGTTGAGCTTGAGCTCGACGCCGCTCGCACTGATCGCGACGCCCGGAATACCGGCAAGCGCCACCTCTGCTATCGAGGCATAGAGCGCGGTGTATTTCTCGCCGCCCACGACCGCGACGCCATTGGCATCGACCTGGCTCAGCATGGCGAGGCGGAAGGAGAAGTTGGTCAGGACCAGACCCTGTGCCCCCGAAGTATCGGCCATCGGCTGGACGACCGGGGTGGCGCCCGAGGTATCGACCTCGAAATACGGCCCGCCGGTGCCGACAAAGGCGCTGATGCCATTGCCAGAGATTTCGGTGGCGGCAAACTTCTGGTCCGATACCGTCCCCACGGTCAGGGTCGCGCCCTTCTGGAAGGCCACCTGCCCGGCGAGGAAGACGTAATCCTCGAAGCCCAGCACGACGAAGCCGGACGCTGCAAGGATCGCGCCATTGGCATCGAGCGTCACGGTATCGGTGTCGCTCACCTTCACGTCGAAACCGCCGCCATCGAAGCTTGCGAGGTTCAGCGCTTCCTTGGCCTGCGTGCTCAGAAGTTTGCCCTGGTTCAGCTCGACCTCGAGCCCGTAGCCCGAGAGCGTCAACCCGTCGATGCCCACCAACTCGACCGTGCCGCCCGCCTTCAGCGCCATGTACGAAGCCGCCGCCGGATCGGTCGCGGCCAGCGCCACGCCATTTGCGTCGACCGTCTTGAACATGGCGAGCGCGAGATAAGCATCGGTGATCTTCAGGCCGACCGCATCGCCCTGATCGCCGAAGGCCTTGGTCAGGTCGTAGCCGGTGCCGACGAAAATGTTCACATGCTGTGCGCCGACCGTCACCGCCTTGAGATTGCGGCTCGTGCTCGTGCCCGCGACGAGGGCGGAATAAATCTCGCTCGACTGGGTGAAGGCGAACTCGCCCTGGATGCAGACATAGGAGTCGAAGCCGATGGTCAGGGAGCCCGACACTTCCAGCGTCGCCACGGTCAGTTCGTCGAAGGTGATCGTCTCGGCGCCGACCGTGATGTCCCAGGTGCCGCCCACCCCGCCATAGGTGAAGTCGAGCGTATTGTAGGGCGTCGTTTCGTTGCCGCCGCGGTTCATGATCAGCGTGAGCGAGCCATCGACCGTGACATTGTCGACGCCGATCAACGAGGCCCCGCCCGTCGCCTTCACGACCATCCAGCTCTTGAGCGGAGTGGCTGTCGGGTTCGCCGGATCGAGCGGCATTTCCTTGACGATATGCAGGCCCATGCGCTGCAGCGAGAGCGCGACGCCCGTCGCATCGGAGGTGGCATCGACTTCGCCATTGGTGATCGTCGGCGTGCCGACCCCGGCGAAGACCACGGCATCCGAGATACCGATCGACAGCACCGAAGCCTCGAAGGAGGTGGTCGAACCGACCATGCGGGCTGCGACCTTGTCGGTCTTGGTCAGCGTGATCTGGCCCTGGATGAAGACGAAGTCCTCGATCACGATCGTCGCACCCGCGAAGAGCGAGAAGCCCGACTGGCTCATATCGAGGACCGTGTCAGTGGTGGCCGGATCGACGTCATTGCCATTCGTCGCGGCGAGCAGGTCCTGACCGGTGATGCCGGTGTCGCCATCGGTCCATTCGGTCGAGTCGAGATTGATCGACTGGCCCCAGTCGAGCACGCCGATCACGCCGATCGCATCATTGGCCTTGTTCATCTCGAGCGACAGCGTGTCGAGCGTGATGTCCACCAGATCGACCCCGGTCAGCGAGGCCGAGGCGATATCGGCCTTGAGCGCGGTGAAGGCCCGGGTGTCGGTGAGCGGATTGGCCGCCTTGATCGAGGCGAGCAGGATATCGGCGCTTTCGATGGTGATGCCGGGACCGTCCGGGATGCCGATGAAGAACTTGGCCTCGTAATCGGCCGGGGCGTCGCCACCCTCGTCCGCAGGATTAATCCTCAGGCTGATCCGGGTCAGCACCGCATCGTTCATGTCGGTCGCGATATCGAAGGTGCCATCGTGGTTCACGTCCACATCGACGATATCCTGCGACAGAGTGAACTTCGCGCCCACATCGACGAAGCCGAAGGCGTTGAGCGTCAGGTAGCCCACGACCTGCGTGCGGTCGGCGCTGGCGTCGAACGTGGCCACCTCGTCATTCGGGCCATAGGTGAACGTGACAGCGGCGGGCGGATCGTTCGCGGGATCCCCCTGCGCGGGCGTGCCGTCCAGATCGATCGAGTTCCAGTCGAAGAAGGTGGTGATACCGTTCCCGGCAGGCTTCGTTGCGTAATAGTCGAGCGAGAAGGCGTTGACCGTCAGCTCCATTCCCTCGGGCAGACCGGCGAGCGTGCCGCCCTGGATATTGCCCAGTACCGCCGTCGCCGAAGGCGTGGCGGTCACGGGCAGCGTGCTGTTCGCAGGCGGGGTCGCCTTGATGAGCGCGAGCGCGATATCGGCGGAAGCCACCGACAGGCCCACACCGCCGGGCTGGCCGACGAAGAGGTCCTGCACATGCAGGCCGATCAGCATGAGGCTCGCGTTTTCGAGACCCGCATTGGTGCTATCCAGCTCTGCCTCGATCTGGTTTCGCATCACGATGTCGAAGGTGGCCGAGCCGGTGACGAAGCCGAAGATATCCAAATCCAGACCGCCCGAGATCACCAGATCCGTGCCGTCTTCGGGCGCAACCGCGTCGACGCCCAGATCCTGAATGATCGGTGCCCAGTCGAGTTGGTCGCTATTGGTGGCGTCGCGCCCGTTCACCGTGAAGTCGAGCGAGGTCACCGTCAGGTCCAGCCCCTGCGGCAGGCCGCGCGGCGAGATCGTGTCGGCATGGGCGGACATCGCGGTCCAGCTGCGCGCGACGGCGCTCGGGTTTGCGACCAGATCGACCACCTCGGTCACCGAGATCAGGTCGAAGGCGAGCCCTTCGGCCGCGAAGCCCGTGCCCGCATTGGCGACCGCGTCGACCCGGTCGAATTCGTCATAGGTGAACTCGCCGCCCGCGCCCACGAAGACATAGGCGCCGTCGATCGAGAAGGAGAAGGCCTTGGCGCTGATCGTGCCGCCCTGCGGATCGTCGACGGTGAGATCGCGGATCACACCCGACAGGCCACCCGCCAGCAGGATCGCCCCTTCGATCTGCAATTCGACATAGGCGCCGAATTCGATGCCGAAGCCCGCATCGAGATTGGTGATGTCGGCCAGCGCGTTGATTTGATCGACGCCGGTCGCGCCCCAGTCGAGCTTGTTTCCGTCCGCATCGGCGCCGTTCATCGCGAAGTAGAGATCCTTCACCGTCGCGGTCAGCGGCAGGCCCTGCAGACCCAGTTGATCGACGCGCAGCGACAGGGCCATCCAGCTGCGGGCCACGGCGGGCGAGGTCACGGTGGCCGGGTCTTCTGACACCATCACCAGCTCGATCGAGCCGCCCTGCGCCACGAAGCCCATGCCCTGATCGGGATCGATCGTGCCATCATTCTTGAGCGCACCGTCCACACCGGCGAAGAAGTTCAGATCGCTCAGGGTGAAGATCAGAACCTTCGCCCCGGTCAGCGTGCCATCCGCATCGATGCCGGTGGCGACCGCCACATCGGCCAGCAGGCTCTTGATCGAGAAGGTGCCCGTCGCGATCACGACGCCTGCCACGTTCAGCTCCGACACCGTGCCGGTCACCGACAGGATCGCGGTCGCGTCATAGCCATCCGTGCTGTCGGTGATTGTCAGGCCCAGATCGAGGCCCTTCCAGTTCATCACCGAGTTGTTGGCCGCGTTCAGCGGGTCGGTGTAGCCGAAGTTGGCTTCGACCGCGACATCCGAGATTTTCAGCGTGAAGCCTGCGAGGCCGGTCACGCCGACGCTTTGCGAGGTCACGAGGATCGCCGACCAACTTTTGACCGTGCGGGTCTCGACCACACCTGTCGTCAGCGGGTTGTCGGCAGTCTGGGTGACCGAGGCGAACTCGATGCCCACATTGTTCGCATAGATGCCAGTACCCTCGGTCGTGCTCACATCCGTGATCTTGCCATCGGAGCGGGTGAAGACACCGCCCTGCCCCGCGAAGAAATAGCCGCCGGTCAGCGCGAAGGTCATCACCGACGCGCCCTCGACGATCAGCCCGTTCTGGTCGTCGAGCGTCTCGGTCAGGATCTGGCCCGCCATCGTGCCAGCGACGGTGACGAAGCCGTCCACGGTGAACTCGACATAGCCGCCGAAGGCGATGTTGAAGCTTGCGCCCATCTCGGTGACGTCGAACAGATCGATCGAAGCGAGGTTGCCGATCTCGGTGACACCGGTCGCGGCCCAGTCGATCCGCTCGCCATTCACCGCATCAGGGCCGTTGAAGCCGAAATAGAGGTCGAGGCCCTGCACGGTGACCGTGTTCGGCAGCCCCTGCAGACGCACCGTGGCTACGTCGAGCGCAACGGCGGTCCAGCTGCGCGGCACGGCCGGGAGGGTCACGCCTGCCGGATCTTCCTTCACCAGCACCAGTTGCAGCGAGGCGTTCTCGGCCACGAAGCCGGTGCCCTGATCGGGATCGATCGTGCCGTCGGACAGAAGCGCCCCACCGACACCCGCGAAAAGGTTCAGATCGGACAAGGTGAAGATCAGGATATTCGCACCCAGCACAGTCTCGGTCGTCATGCCCGAGGGCACTGTGATGTCGCTCGTGAAGCTCTTGATGCCGAAGGTACCCGAGGCCACGATCACGCCCGCCACGTTCAGCTCCGTCACGGTGCCGGAGACCGAGAAGCCATCATCGCGGGTCAGGCCGTCGGTGGCATCGGCGAGGCTCAGCATGTCGAACCCGGTGACTGCACCCAGCGACGCCCAGTTCAGGAAGGTGCCGTCGATGGCCGCGAAATTCCCGTCGACCGCGAGATCGGCCAGCGCGATCTGGAAGGCGTCGATGCCGCGCAGGCCAAGGCTCGCGACGGTGACGCGCAAGGCGGTCCAGCCGATGGTGACGTTCTCATCATCCCATTGCGTGGTCGCGTCGTTGTCGTTGGTCGCCGCATTATCGGTCAGCACGCCGAGGCGGGTCACCTGCGCGAATTCCAAGGCATCGCCCGCCGCCATCGAAGCATAAATGCCGGTGCCCTGATCGAGCAGACCCGTGACCTCGTTCGTGGTCGCATCACGGTCGAATGCGCCGCCCGCACCGACGAATATCTGCGCGCCGGTGATCTTGAAGCTGGTGATATCTGCGGCGGTCAGGGTGATCTCGCCGTCGTTGATATCGGCGGTCGAGATCGAGCCTTTGACCGTGCCATAGACCAGCACGAAGCCGTCGAGCGCCAGATCGAGCGTGCCGCCGAAGGCGATGCCGGTATCGGCATTGATCTGAGCGATCCCGGGGTTCTCGGTTGCGTCGACAATGGCCGACCAATCCAGCTTGGTCGCGCCGACCGAGGCCGTGTTCATGCGGAAGTAGAGCCCGGTGACCCCGAGCGCGAATTCTGTGGGCAGTCCGCGCATCCCGACGTAATCGACCGAGAGCGACAGCGCGCTCCAGCTCTTGGGCGTAGCGGTGCCGACTTGCTCTTTCACGACGATAAGCTCGAGCGTGCCGCCCGAGGCAAGGAAGCCGGTGCCCTGATCGGCAATCGCGGTGGGCGCATTCGCGTCATCGAAGGCACCGCCGACACCGGCGAAGAAATTCACATTCGTCAGGGTCAGCCGCGTGACCTGCGCATCGGTGATCGCCGCCTGGATGGTGTCGTCGATCGTCTCGGTCGAGGCTGAGAAGTTGAAGGTGGCGAGCGCTAAGACCGTCTCGGAAATCTCGACGGACAGCGTGCCGGACACGGCCAGCTGATCACCCGGGCCCAGATGGCCAAGCGCCGTGGTCACGTCGGTATCGTTCACGGTCGACCAGTCGAGGCGCGGGCCGGTCAGCGCCGTGGTCGAGTTCGAGGCCAGTGCCATGCCCGACAGCTTGATCTGAACCGCGTCGATGCCCTTGGCCTCCAGCGCGCTCAACGAGCCGATCACCCCAGTGTATTTCACCCCAGTCGTCGTGTCGGTCAGCAGGCCAAGCGCAAGATTACCACCCGCCGCATAGAGACCCGCAGCATCGCTCGCGAGGGCGAGCGTGGTCGTGCCGGTCGCCTCATCGGTGGTGGTCGACGCACCGGTGCCCGCGAAGAACTCGACATCGCTGAGCTTCACAAAGGTCAGCTTGCCCGCGGTGATATCGAGCAGATCGAGCGTCTCGGTGCTGCCCGCCTGCGCCGTCACGTCGATCGCCTTCAGCCCGAAGGTCGCGCGCAGATAGACGAAATCGCTCACCGCCAGCGTCAGCTTGCCCGAGACCGCGAGGCTTACCGTGTCGGTCACCTCTTCGAGGCCGGTCAGGCTCGACCAGTCGAGAGTGGAGAGGGTGTTATCGCTGACCGAGTTGTAGAGCACTTTCAGGCTCGCAAGGTCCAGCGTCACGCCTTCGACATTCACCAGACCGAGGCTCGCGAGGCTCGCCGACACGCCGGTATAGCTGACCGGGGTCGGGTCGGTGGTGGTCAGGATGCCGATGTAGAAATTGCCACCCATCGCCGAGAAGCCGATGGCATTCGTGGTGTCGAGCCCGCTTGCGCCGATGGTTGCGCCCGAGCCCGCGAAGAGGTCCAGATCGGTAAGCGTGATGTAGAGCAGATCGCCGGTGACGCCGCCGACCGAGGTGCCCGCGGTCTTCTCGACCGAGAAGCCGCCGGTCAGCAACACGGTGTCCGAGATGTTCAGCTCGTCGATGGTCGCGCCAATGAAGAAGCGCTCGGTATTGTCGAAGCCGTCCGTGGCGTCGGTCAGCGCAAGCGTCGTGCCCAGATCGAGCCCGTTCCAGGTCATCACCGTCGGGTTCATCCCGCCCTTGGTATCGGGCGCATTCACTTCGACCACGAAATCGCTGACTGCAAGCGTGACGCCCGGAATGCCCGCGACTTCCACCGTGCCGACATGTAGCTTGATCGCGCTCCAGGCGTTCAGAACGGCGCCGGTCGTGCCATCGACATTCTTCACCGAGGCGAATTCGAACAGCACGCCTTCCGCGCCGAAGCCGGTGCCGACCAGCTTGCTGTCGCCATCGCGGGTCAGCCCGTTGACCTTGCCGTCGATATCGGTGGTGAAGCTGCCGCCGCTGCCCGCGAAGATGTAGCCGTTCGCCAGTGCGAAGGTCATCACCTGCGCATCGGTCAGATCGGTACCAAGCGGATTATCCGCCGCGGCGATTGTCTGCTTCGTCACCGTGATCGCGATATCGCCTGCGAGCAGGACGGTGCTCTTGATCGCGAAGACCGCGCGCACATCGATCGTGAAGCCCGAGAAGGTGCTGTCGAAGCTGAAGCTCGGCCCACCGACCTGCGTCCAGTCGAACGCCATGCTGGCATAGGTCACGTCGAGCGCATCGACGGTCGCGGTCACGTTGCTGATCCCGTGCAGCGTCGCCGAGGTCGAGAGTTCCAGCGCGGTGACCTTCTGGCCTAGGTTCGCCCCAGCCGAGGTCACGGTGAACATGGCCAGGGTGAGATTGAGCGTCGGGATTTCGAAGCCGGTGGCATTGGTCAGGTCGTAGCTGCCGCCCGAGACTTCGGCGCCGACGCCCGCGAAGAGGCGCCCGCCGATGATCGAGAGGGTGAAGTAATCGCCATCCTCAGATGCACCATTGAAGGTCACGCCGGTCTTGGCGGAGCTTTCCAGGGCGAAGGTGCCGCTGACATAGACCGCGTCCTTCACGATCAGCGTCGCGGTGGCTTCGACCTTGGTGAGCGCACCGTTCAGCGTCAGCCCGGCATCGCTCAGGGCGCCTTGATCCCAATTCAGCGGGGTAGCGACGCCCGACGCGGTGTTCACTTGCACCGCGACATTGCTCACCTCGGCGGTCAGCCCGGTAATGCCGACCGGGGTCGCGTTGGCAAAGGAGAAGTCGATGCCGGTATAGGTGGTGCCGCCCGCGCTCAGCACCGCGAAGGTGCCGGTGAAGCCAGTGACCGAGAAACCGAAGGCGTTGGTGGTGTCGACGGTGACCGGGCCGCTCGTGTCGAAGACCGCGCCGGTGCCCGCGAAGAATTTGACCGCGTCGAAGCCGAAGACCATCAGATCGCCGATCGTGTCGGTCGCGCCGGTCAGGCCGCTGACGATCGTCTTCGTAAAGCTGAAGCCGCCCGCGATCAGAACCTCGCCGCCGATGGCGAGCGTCACGTTGCCCGACACTTTCGCGAGCGGCGCGGTCGCGCCCGTCGCTACGCTGTCGATCTCGGAAACGACGAGCTCGGCGCTCAGCGCATCGTTGGGGTCGGTCAGTTGCGAGGTCACCAGTTCCAGCGTGCCGTTCGAGAGCGTGGCGGTCACGCCGTCGACATTCACCAGACCCAGCGCATCGACCGCGCCATTGGCGATCACCCACTGGCGGCCCGTCGCGGTCTCGCGGATCATCTTGACCGAGAAGCTGAGGTTGTCGACCGCGAAGCCGACCGAGCTGTTGGGCTGGCCGAGGGTGAAGTAGCCGTTCGCACCGCTGCCCGCGAAGAACGAGCCGCTGGTGAGCGCGATGGTGGTGACCTCGAGACCGCCGGTGACGGCGGTCGTCGTGCCGGTGCCCACTTCGTAGAGCACACCGTCGAGTCCAGTATTGGTGGTATAGCCAATCGGCGCGCCGACGCCGTCACTGGTCGCGAGGCTCACGAAATCGCCGACCGAGATTTCCATCAGCCCGGCATTGCCCGCGAAGCCTGCAGTGACGAAGCCCGGCCCGTCGATCGCGAAGGCATCGGCATCGGTGCCACCCTCGAGACGCTCGACCCCAGTGAAGGTGATTGTGAGGCCGTTCCAGCTCAGCGACCCTTCGTTGGTGCCGGTGATCGTCCAGACCGTCGCGGCATCCGGCCCCTCGATCGTGTCGCTGAGGCCGGCCCCTGCCGCGATCGAGGTGATCGGGGCGCCGGACGTGCCATAGGTCGTGCCGTTGACGGTGACGGTGCCGTCGAGGTTCACGGTGTAGGTCAGGTTGCTGTCGGCGGTGCCGTCGAGCGCGCCACCCGCTTCCGAGATCGCGCCGGCGACCGGAGCGCCGAGGCTCGGGGCCGCGTCGGGAAGACCGATGCGCTCGCCGGTGCCGAGCGTCGCGCTCATCACCGCAGCGTCCGCATCATGGTCTAGGCCGAGTGCGTGGCCGATCTCGTGAAGCAGAACCGTGTAGAGGTCGACGCCCTCGGAGGTCGCACCGTCCGTCGCCACCAGACGGTCGCCTGCGAGCAGATCGAATTCGGAGCTGTCGGCGGGCGTCGCGTCGATGAACCAACCGGCCCCGGCAGCGTCGGCGTCGATCTCGATCAGCGTGCCGGTGATACGGGCGAGTGCGCCGTCCTCGAGATCGGTGATGGTAAAGGTGAGTTGCGACAGGATCGCCGCGTCGGTGCGGCTGGCCCACTGAGCGAGGGCTTCCTGGAAGATCGGGGCGACCTGAGCCTCGGTGATATCCGCAGCGCCGGTATCGGTGCTGTCCGCGGTGGCGTCGAGAAGCAGATATTGCGGCTCTGCGCCCTCGTCAGCCGGGCTATCCCCGTGATTTTCGCTGGTATCGTCGGAGCCAGCAGTGACAGACCCGGCGTCCGGATTGTCAGTATTTTCGTTATTTTCCAGTGTATTAGAGGTCGCAGCAGGGGGGCCGGTCGCCTCGTGACCCGTCAGGTCCGCCACGGAACTGCCAATCGGGTCCTGCCCTGCATGGGGCATATCTTCCAGCCACGACAGCGCCGATTCCAGCAGCTGCTGCACCTGAACGGCAGTCAGGAAACCGCCGGAATGAAGCTGGTCCGCTGCCGTTTCCAGCAGCGCTGCAGCCTGTTCGCGTGCCGGTTCGGCGACCGCTTCGAGCGGTGCCACTTCCGGCTCATGCGCCCAATCCTCGGGCCAGGCCACATCGCTTTGCGGGCCTTCCTCGGGATCGTGATCGGCTGCCAATTCGTCCTGCTGATGCAGGTCATCGACGGTCTGAACTAGGGCGGAAAGCCCTTCGATCGGGTCGATTTGATGTGCGGTCGCCGCAACGCGGGCCAATTCGCCGAACACCGGGTCCGCCGAGAGCAAAAGCCGCGGCTCGAGGGCCTCGATGCGGTAATTTTCTTCGCGGTGAAGGGTGTTATCGGCTTCGTGGAGCGCGCCTTCATTGGCCAGACCGACGTCATCCTGCACGTCGGAGCGGGTCCGACGCAGGAATTTGGTCACACTGGTCAAGCCGAACAAAGACAAGACGCGCCTGAAGCTCACCGGTTTCGGCAAGCTCCCTCCCAAAGTTGCGATATGAACGCGGTTCCGCCTTCTGACGAAATTTTGTTCTCTTTTAGGCTGAACCTACGCAGAAATATTGCAACGGAAATAGTATCCACAGGACGCGAAAGCCGATCATTTTGAAATATCTTCAAATGCTTACGCGCATTACCCCGCGTCAACAATCAAACTTATCCACAAGACTTTCCTGACGTAGCGGGAACAATTGCGTTCAAAGCGAGGCGAATCGCCGCAGCGGAAAATGTGTCGCGCGGCGGCCGATAGAGACCAGATTTCAGTGAAAATCCCGGCTCGGGAAAAGTCGTTTCGCCTGCTCTCGCGGATGACGTGCGGTGGTCTGCGGACGGGGTCTGGGGGCGTCATCCGCTTGGGGTGCGGTGAGGCCCAGAACGTCGTCGAGCGGGTGCCCCAGATCGGCCAGTCGCGGGGAGAGATCCTCGATCTTTTCGGCGATCAGATGGACCACGGCCCCCTCCCGTTCGAGCCGCCCCGAGACCCGCAGAAGACGCCCGCCCATCACCGCCCGGCGGAACCGTTCGTAGAGCTTCGGCCAGACCACGACATTGCTCACGCCAGTCTCGTCTTCCAGCGTGATGAAGATCACGCCGGAAGCCGTTCCGGGGCGCTGGCGGGTGATCACGAGGCCGCAAACCGTGACCCGCTTTTGCGGCGTGCCGATCAATTCGCAATGCGGCGTGAGGCCGGGAATGGCGGGGCGCAGCAGCTCCATCGGATGGGCGCGGAGGCTCAATCTGAGGGCCACGTAATCCTCCACGACCTCCTCTCCCAGATGCATCGCGGGCAGCTCCACGGCCGGTTCGCGTCCTCCTTCCCCGTCCATCGGATCTGCGAAAAGCGGCAGCGGCGCGGGGGCCCGGATCGCCTTCACGGCCCAAAGCGCATCGCGCCGCGTGAGGCCGATTCCCGCAAATCCATCGGCCTCGGCGAGCCGTTCGAGCACATGTGGAGGCGTGCCCGCGCGCAGCCACAGGCTCTCCGGATCGGGGTAGCCATTGCCCCTGGCTGCGACGATCCAGCCCGCATCCTCCTCGCGAAATCCCTTGATCTGACGAAAGCCCAGACGCAGCGCCAGGGCCCCGTCCGCGCGGCGTTCCAGCGAGCTGTCCCAGCCCGAATGGTTCACGCAAACGGGCCGCACCTCGATCCCATGTTCGCGCGCATCGCGCACGATCTGGGCAGGCGCATAAAAGCCCATCGGCTGCGAGTTCAGCAGCGCGCAGGCGAAGATTGCGGGGTGGTGGCACTTCAGCCAGGAGGAGACATAGGTGAGATGCGCGAAGGCCGCCGCGTGGCTCTCGGGGAAGCCGTATTCGCCGAACCCCTCGATCTGGGAAAAGCAGCGATCGGCAAAATCGGGCGTGTAGCCGCGCGCCAGCATCCCCTCCACGAACCGGTCGCGAAAGGTACCGATCGTGCCCATCTTGCGGAAGGTCGCGAGCGAGCGCCGCAGGCGGTCGGCCTCTTCGGGCGTGAAGCCCGCAGCGACCACCGCGATCTGCATCGCCTGTTCCTGAAACAGCGGCACGCCGAGGGTTTTGCCCAAGACGCCTTCCAGCTCCTTCGAGGGAAAATCGACCTTTTCGCGGCCCTGACGGCGGTTGATATAGGGGTGGACCATGCCGCCCTGAATGGGGCCAGGACGGACGATGGCGACCTCGATCACGAGGTCATAGAACGTCTGCGGGCGCATCCTCGGCAGAAAGTTCATCTGCGCCCGGCTCTCCACCTGAAACACCCCCACCGCATCTGCGCGGCACAGCATCTCATAGGTCGGCGCGTCCTCCTGCGGGACGGTGGCGAGCGACATATCGAGCTTCTCGTGCCCCGCCAGCAGCTCGAAGCTCTTGCGGATACAGGTGAGCATCCCGAGGCTGAGAATATCGACCTTCAGGATGCCCAGCGTGTCGATGTCATCCTTGTCCCATTCGATGCAGGTACGCCCCTCCATCGCGGCATTCTCGATCGGACAAAGCGCGTCGAGGCGGCCTTTCGTGATGACGAAGCCACCGACATGCTGGCTGAGATGGCGCGGAAACCCGATGATCTCGCCGATCAGCTTCAGCGTCTGCGACAGCCGCCGATCGGTGGGGTCGAGGCCCAGCTCACCCATCCGCGCGTGGTCCGGCCCCTTGCCCGAAATCCCCCAGATCTGGCCTGCGAGGCTCGCCGTGACATCGGCGCTCAGCCCCATCACCTTGCCCACTTCGCGGATCGCGGCGCGGGTGCGGAAATGGATCACGGTCGCGCACAGTCCCGCGCGGTCGCGGCCGTAGCGTTCGTAGATCCACTGGATGACTTCCTCGCGGCGCTCATGCTCGAAATCGACGTCGATATCGGGCGGCTCACCGCGATATTTCGAGATGAACCGCTCGAAGACCATGCCGATCTGGTCGGGGCTGACATCGGTGATCCCGAGCGCCCAGCAGATGATCGAATTGGCCGCCGAGCCGCGCCCCTGACACAGGATGCCCCGGCTGCGGGCGAAGCTCACGATGTCATAGACGGTGAGGAAATAGGCGGCGAAGCCCAGTTCGGAGACGAGGCGGAGTTCCTTCTCCAGCAGGCCTGCGTGCCGTTCCGAGATGCCCCCCGGAGAGCGCCGGGCCAACCCCTCGCGGGCGAGCCGGTCGAGCCGGTCCTGCGCGGGCTCGTTCTGCGCCACCTCGTCCGGATATTCGTAGCTGAGTTCGTCGAGATCGAAGCCGCAGCGCGCCGCGATCTCGCAACTGCGACGCAGGGCTGCGGGGTGGCGGCGATAAAGCCGCGCCATGTCCTCGGCCCCTTTCAGGCGGCGTTCCGCATTGGGCAGCGCGCGGGTACCAAGCGCGTCGATGGTGCAGCCCTCGCGCAGGCAGGTCAGCACATCGGCCAGCTGCCGGCGCGACCCACGATGCATCAGCACGTCGCCAGTCGCCACCATCGGCGTCGAGGCCCTCAGCGCGAGCGCTGCGCAAGCGTCGAACCAGCGCTGATCCGAGCCGTCATAACGCGGCGGCGCGCCAAGGAAGACCTGCCCCGGATAGCGCCGCCGCATCTCTTGTAGCGGGCGGTAGGCACGGGCCAGATCGGCGGGCGGCAGGGCGATCAGGATCATCCCCGCGCAGCCCTCCAGCAGATCCGCGCGGGTCAGGTGACACTCCCCCTTCCCCGCCCGGCGCTTGCCGCGGGTAAGAAGCTGGCTCAACCGGTGATAGGCCGCGCGGTCGGTAGGCAGCGCCACCCATTCGACCGGGCAATCGCTCAGCACCAGCCGCGCGCCGACGATCAGCTTCGGCAGTTTTGCGGTTGTCGGCCGGGCCAGATCCTGTGGCGAGCCGATGGGCTGGCGAGAGCTTTCGTCGCGCTGCAGTTCCGAGCGGATACGCAGCGCCTCACCGATCTCGCGCTTGAGTTCCTTGAGCGCCGAAAACGCCCGAACCACGCCCGCGAGCGAGTTGCGGTCGGTGATCGCGATGGCCTCCAGCCCCAGTTCGGCGGCGCGCACCATCAGCTCCTCGGGATGCGAGGCCCCGGTGAGGAAGGTGAAGTTGGAGGTGGTGCAAAGCTCGGCATAGGCGAGCGGAATGGCGGGCGTGTTGGCGGTGGTCACGACCGCCGAGGGGGCGCTGCCCCCGCGCCCGTCGGGCGCCCCCCGGGATATTTCGACCAAGGCGAAGGGAGCGGTCATGCGAAGACCCCCTCGACATACCAGCCGGGATCCTGCGGCGTGTGGAACATCCAGAGCCGCAGCCCCTGCCCGGTCTCGACGCGCCAATAGTCGCGCATCCCGCGCCGCCAGTTCGGATCGTCGAACCACCATTCCGGGGTCAGCCGTTCCGGCCCCTCGATGCGTTCCGCGCTGAGCGACTGGCGGCGCCAGCGGAAGCGGCGCGGCGGATCGGGGGCGTCGGACATGAGCGGCTCCGGCGGGAACAGCCGCAGCGGGCGAGGGTGCGGCTGATGCCAGTTGCCCTCGGGGTCGGTGAAGGCGGCAGGCGCAATCAGGAAGCTGCGCTCGGGGATATGGCTGTCGGCGGGCAGGTAGCGCTGGACGTTCTCCAGCCCGATGCGCAGCCCGATCCGGGTGATCAGATCGCCCAGCCTGTCGCGCCGCTCGGTGGCGATGGTGCCGATCTGGCGGGCGGGGAGCGCCTCGACCTGCGTGGCCGCGAGGCGCATCTGGTCGATCCCGAAGCCCGCGTCGATATCCTCGATGCCGCGCGCGAAGAGGGCCGCGATCCGGCTAGGGTCGCTGAGCGGGGTGGCCAAGCGCAGCTCGACCTCCTGGCTGGCCTGATCGACGCGGCGCAGGGTAAGGCAGAGCACCCGTGCGCCAACTTCGTTTTCCTTGAGTTTGGCGCAGAGCCGATCGAGCAGTCGTTCGATCCCCGCCATCACATCGGCCTGCTGGCCGATCGGTTCGGGCAGGGTCAGGCGGGTCCCGTAATGGGGCGGATCGGCCACGGGCGAGACCTGTTCGGGCAGATCGCCCAAGGCCTGATCGAGCCGCGCCATCAGCCCCGCGCCAAAACGGCGCACGAGCGGCGCGCGCGGCGTGCGGGTCAGATCGCCGATCTCGCGCAGTCCCAGCCGCTGCAACCCTGTCACCGTCTCATGCGGCAGGCGCAGCGCGGCCACCGGCAGCTTGCCCAGAGCCGAGAGCCGCGCGCCGGGTGCGGCCCGACCGGGCGCGAAATGCGCCAGCGCCCAAGCCGCGCCGCGGGTGTCGGCAAGGCCAAGCCGCGCGGTGATCCGGGCGCGCTCCAGCCGGGCGATCATCTCGGCCATCATCGGCTCTTCACCGCCCCAAAGGTGATCCGAGCCGGTGATGTCGAGCACCAGACCGTCCTCGCCATCCAAGCCCACCCAAGGGCAATAGCGCGTGGCCCAGCGGCGCAGCGTCTCGAGGAATTGCGCCTCGCGGGCGGGATCGGCAGGCGCGGTCTGCAGCGTGGGGCAGAAGGCGCGGGCTTCGGACAGCGCCATGCCGCGCGCCAGCCCCTGCCCCTCGGCCGCGGCGTTCAGGCAGTGCAGCCGGTCGGTATTGCCCTCGCGCAGGACCAGCGCGAAGGGCCCCTCGATGGGCCGTGCCCGAAGAACCCGGTCGCTCGCCAGCCGGGGAAACCAGAGGGTGAGAATACGCCGTGTGCGCCCGTCGAGCATGTCGCTGAGCCTAGAGTTCGAGTCATTTGTTCGCGCTTTGTTCTTTTTATGTCTCGCGGGATGCGGAGTCGAGTCCGTCTGGTGTCGGCATCGCGATCAGGCGGTGGCGATCGCGCCCTCGACGAAGGCGATCAGGCGCGGCAGGCAATGGGTGCGCAGATCGTAACGCTCGCACATATGGGTGCGGGCGGCCTCTCGCATCGGGGCGAATGTCTGCGGGGTCGCCAGCCCTTCGGTCAGTGCCCTCGACCAACCGGGGATATCGAAGAAATCCACCAGCCGCCCGGTCTGCCCATCGGTGATCACCTCGCGCACCGGCGCGGTATCCGAGGCCACGATGGCGCAACCCGCGGCCATCGATTCCATCAGCGACCAGCTGAGCACGAAGGGATAGGTCAGATAGGCATGGGTGCGGCTGACATGGAGCATGTCGACGTAATCGCCGTAAGGGATGCGACCCAGAAAATGCACGCGGTTCATATCCAGCCGGTCGCGCACCTCGCCCAGGAATTTCTGTTTCCAGCTTTTGGCATCCTTCGGCGGGCCGCCATAGCTTTGCCCCTCCTCGCCCACGATCAGCACATGCGCCTCGGGCCGCGCCGCAAGCACATCGGGCAGCGCGCGCATGAAGGAGTGATAGCCGCGATAGGGCTCGAGCGAGCGGTTCACGAAGGTCAGAACCTCGTCGCCGGGGCGGAAGGTGAGCGTGGTTTCCGGCACGGTGAAACGCGCCTGCGGGTTCGGCGCGAGCCGGGCGCAGTCCACCCCGTCATGGCAGATGGTGAGCTTGGCGCGCAGCTCCGGCGGGAAGGTCTCGGCCTGAAACTCGGTCGGGGCAAGCCCCGCATCGGCCTGTACCATCGACTGGACCAGATGGGCCGAGCGCGCGGTGGTGGAGATCCGGGTCTCGAGGCCGGGCTTCTGGAATTCCGCGTCGAAATCGGTGTCCATCCCGGTCGTGCGATACATCAGCTCGGCATAGACCAGCAGTTTCGCCTCGGGCCAGACCTCGCGCAGGAACAGCGTCTCGCCCCAGCCGGAATGGCCGAAGATCACGTCCGGCACATAGCCGTGCCTGTCGCGCAGCTGCCGGGCGGCCAGCGCGACCTTTGCCCCGCGCGCGGCGCTTTCGGCGTAAAGGCGCGTGAGCCGCGAGGACATCTCGACCGGCTCGGGCTTGCGGTATTTCACCACCTTCACCGGCGAGGGGCGCTGGTTCGTCTCGACCGTCAGAGCCAGAACGTCATGCCCGCGCGCGGCCAGAGCCGGTGCCAGATGTACGAACTGGCCCGGGAAGTTCTGGTGAACGAAGAGGATCTTCATGCAATCTCGGGGGCCAGCGAACTCTCCCCCAAAGCGGCCACCATCAGCTGGCGCGTATAGGCGGTCTGCGGATTGGCGAAGACCTCCGCCGCGTTGCCCGCCTCGACGACGTCGCCGCGCTTCATCACCATGATCTTGTGGCTGAGCGCGCGCACCACTCGCAGGTCGTGACTGATGAACAGATAGGCAAGCCCGTGGCGTTTCTGCAGGTCGCGCAGCAGGTCCACGATCTGCACCTGCACCGTCATGTCGAGCGCGGAGGTCGGCTCGTCCAGCACCACCACCTTGGGGCGCAGGATCATCGCGCGGGCGATGGCGATCCGCTGGCGCTGCCCGCCCGAGAATTCATGCGGGTAGCGCTCCATCATCGATGGATCGAGCCCGGTTTCCTCCATGATCTCGGCGACCATCTCGCGGCGGTTGCGGCCCGGCTCGACGCCGTGGACGGTCAGACCTTCGCCGATGATCTGCTCTACCGTCATACGCGGCGAGAGCGAGCCGAAGGGATCCTGGAACACGATCTGCATGTCGCGGCGCAGCGCGCGCAGCTTGTTCGCCTGCCAGCTGGAGATATCTTGGTTCTCGTAGATGATCGGCCCTTCGGAGGGAATGAGCCGCATGATCGCGAGCGCGAGCGTGGTCTTGCCCGAGCCGGATTCGCCCACGATGCCCAGCGTCTCCCCTGCCCTCACCGAAAGCGAGGCGTCGTTGACCGCCTTCACGTGACCGATGGTCTTGCGCAGCAAACCGCGCTGGATCGGGAACCAGATTTTCAGATGCTCGGTCCGCACCAGTTCGGGCGCGTTCTCGGGCACCGGTTCGGCGCGGCCGGTGGGTTCGGCCTCCAGCAGTTTCTTCGTATAGGGGTGCTTGGGATTGGCGAAGATGTCTTCGGTCTTCCCCTGCTCCACGATCTCGCCATGCTGCATGACGCAGACCCGGTCCGCGATGCGGCGCACCACACCGAGGTCGTGGCTGATGAACAGAAGGCTCATCCCCATGTCGCGTTTCAGGTCGGCCAGCAGTTCGAGGATCTGCGCCTGAATCGTCACGTCGAGCGCGGTCGTGGGTTCGTCAGCGATCAGCAGGTCCGGCCCATTGGCGAGCGCCATCGCGATCATCACGCGCTGGCGCTGCCCGCCCGAAAGCTGGTGCGGATAGTCCTGCAGCCGGTCCGCCGGGTTCTGGATGCCGACCTTGTCGAGCAGGTCGATGATACGTTTCTTGGCCTGCTCGCCGGTCACGCCCTGGTGTAGCGCGAGGCTTTCGCCGATCTGCTTTTCCAGCGTGTGCAGCGGATTGAGCGAGGTCATCGGCTCCTGAAAGATGAAGCTGATATCGTTGCCGCGCACCCGCATCAGTTCACGTTCCGAGGCGCCGACCATCTCGCGACCCTCGTAGCGGATCGAGCCTTCGACCTTGGAATTGCCGCCGACCAGCGCCACGGTCGAGAGCGCGGTCACGGATTTGCCCGAGCCGGACTCGCCCACCAGCGCGACGGTCTCGCCCGCGTTCACGGTGAAGCTCACGCCTTTCACGGCCGGGGTGAATTTGCCCTCGGAGCTGAAGGCGACCTTCAGGTTTTCGACCTCGAGAACCGGTTTCATCGGAACACCTTTCTGGGATCGAACGCGTCACGGATGCCCTCGAAGACGAAGACCAGAAGCGAGAGCATGATGGCGAAGGTGAAGAAGGCCGAGAAGGCCAGCCACGGCGCTTGCAGGTGCTGCTTGCCTTGGAGCGCAAGCTCCCCAAGCGACGGCGCAGAGGACGGCAGGCCGTAACCCAGATAGTCGAGCGAGGCGAGCGCACCGATCGCGCCGGTGATGACGAAGGGCAGCATGGTCAGCGTGGCCACCATCGCATTGGGCAGGATGTGGCGGAACATGATCACCCGGTCCGACACGCCGAGCGCCCGAGCAGCGCGGACATATTCGAAATTGCGCGCGCGCAGGAACTCGGCCCGGACGACGCCGACCAGCGCGGGCCAGCCGAAGAGGATCGAGACCATGACAAGGAGCCAGAAACTTCGGCCCAGGATCGCGAAGAGGATGATGATGACGTAGAGCGCGGGCGTGGAGGACCAGATCTCCAGAATACGCTGGAAGAACAGGTCCACCTTGCCACCGAAATAGCCCTGCACGGCGCCTGCAGCGATCCCGATGATCGAGCCGATCCCGGTCACGATCAGCGCGAACAGCACCGAGGTGCGGAAGCCGTAGATCACCCGCGCCAGCACGTCGCGCGCGGTGTCATCCGTGCCCAGCCAGTGATCGGCATCGGGGGCCGAGGGCGCGGTGCCCACATCGTTGATCGTGTTGTAGCTGTAGGGGATCGGCGGCCACAGGAGCCAGCCCTTCTCGATCTTCTCACCATCGACCTTGCCCGTCTTCAGCGCCTCGTTGGCGAAAGCCTTCGGGTCGTCCGCGTCGAAGCAACCCTCGGTGCCGCCGGTCTCGATCAGGCATTGCACGGTCGGGTCGCGATAGATCGCCTCGGTGCGGAAATCGCCGCCGAAGGCGGTCTCGGGGTAGAAGTTGTAGATCGGGAAATACAGCTCGCCGCGGTAGCTGACCACAATGGGTTTGTCGTTCGCGATGAACTCCGCGAAGATCGAGGCCACGAACAGGATCGCGAAGATGATCGCCGACCAGAAGGCGCGGCGATTGGCCTTGAAGTTGCGCCAGCGGCGTTGGTTGAGAGGAGACAATGCCATCAGCCGGACCTCTTCTCGAAATCGATCCGCGGGTCAACGAACACATACATCATGTCGGAGATGATGTTCACGACGAGCGAGATCAGCCCGAACATGTAGAGCGTGCCGAAGATTACCGGGTAGTCGCGCTCCACTGCCGCCTGGAAGCCCAGCAGCCCAAGACCGTCGAGCGAGAAGATCGTCTCCACGATGATCGAGGCACCGAAGAAGATGCCGAGGAACTGCGCCGGGAAGCCCGCGATCACGATCAGCATCGCGTTGCGAAAGACGTGCCCGTAAAGCACCTTCTTCTCGGCCAAGCCCTTGGCGCGGGCAGTCATCACATATTGCTTGTTGATCTCGTCGAGGAAGGAGTTCTTCGTCAGCAGCGTCATGGTCGCGAAGCTCGCGATCGTCGTCGCCGTCACCGGCAGCGCGATGTGCCACAGGTAATCGAGCGCCTTGCCGATCATCGAGAGCTGGTCGAAATTGTCCGATGTCAGACCACGCAGCGGGAATATCTTGAAATAGCTGCCACCCGCGAACAGCACCATCAGCATCACCGCGAACAGGAACCCCGGGATCGCGTAGCCCACGATGATCGCACCGGAGGTCCAGGTATCGAACGGGGTGCCATCGCGCACCGCTTTGCGGATGCCCAGCGGGATCGAAATGATATAGGCGAGGATCGTCGACCACAGGCCCAGCGTGATCGAGACCGGCATCTTGTCGATCACGAGGTTCACGACGCTCTCGTTGCGGAAGAAACTGTTGCCGAAATCGAAGGTCAGGTAGCCCTTCATCATGATCGCGAAGCGCTGCCAGGCCGGGATCTTCTCCTTGTGGCAGGCCGGGTCCGCCAGATCGGGCGTGCCGGTGAACCCGTCATCGCAGACGATCCGCGCGAAGCCCATCTGCACTTCGAGCTGATTGAGCAGCTCCGGAGAGATGCCGCGCGCCCCCTGATAGCCGCTATCCTCGACGCCGCCCTGGTTCTGCGTGCCCGCATCCCCACCGCCCGAGATGTTGCGCATCGAATCCGCCTCGCCCTGAACGCGGGCAATGACCTGTTCGATCGGCCCGCCGGGGACGAATTGCGTCAGCGTGAAGTTGATGATCATGATTCCCAACAAGGTGGGGATCACCATCAGCAATCGCCGCAGGATATAGGCGCCCATGACCGGCCCTCTGCTCGTTTATCGGCGGTCGCTCAGAGCGCTCCGCTCGCTTTCAGTTTCTTGGCCTTGTCGGCGTCATACCACCAGAAATCCAGTTCTCCCAGAGCGTAGGGCGGCAGTTTTTCCGGGTGATCGTACATGTCGTAATAGGCAACCGTGTAGGTGGGCTTGAACCACTGCGGCACCCAGAAGCGCAGGGCGCGCAAGCTGCGGTCCAGCGCATGGACACGCGGCAACAGCTCTTCTTCTGTATTCGCCTCTTCGACCATGCGGATCATCTTGTCGATCGCCGGGTTCTTCAGCCCCATCGCGTTGAACACGTCATCGGTCGAGCCCGAGCCGAAATACTGCTGCAGGTTCGAGCCGGGGATTTCGTCCTGCCCCAGATGGGTGGTGATCATGTCGAAGTCGTGGCTGCGACGGCGGTTCTCGTATTCGCTGTCGTCGACGCGGTCCATTCTGGCATCAATGCCGAGCGCGCGCAGGTTCTGCACATAAGGGTTGATGACACGATCGAAGGTCTGGCTGTCGTTGAGGATCGCGACGGTCAGCTTCTCGCCCTTGTTGTTGCGGCGCATCCCGTCGTCGCCGACGGTCCAGCCCGCCTCTTCGAGCAGTTTCGCCGCCTTGCGCATGTTCTTGCGGTCGAGTTGGCGCTTGCCCGAGACCGGCTGGATCACCGCGTCGTCGGTCAGGATGCCGTCAGGCAGATCCTTGGCGAGCGGTTCGAGGATTTTCTTCTCCTCCGCCGAGGGCTTGCCCTGCGCCTGCAGCTTGGAGTTTTCCCAGAAGCTCTCGACCCGATCATAGAGCCCGTAGAAAAGCGTGTCGTTCGACCACTCGAAGTTGAAGACGAGACCGAGCGCCTCGCGGACGCGGATATCGTCGAATTTCGGCTCGCGCAGGTTGATCGCGAAGCCCTGCCCAGAGGCGATATTGCCGTTGGGCAGCTCCGCCTTCACGACCTCGCCCGACTGCATCGCCGGGAAGTCGTAGGCGGTGGCCCAGATGATCGAACTCGCTTCGTTGCGGAAGGTGTAGGTGCCCGATTTGAAGCCCTCGAAGGCCGACTGGTAATCGCCGAAATACTCGACGCGGATCTTGTCGAAATTCGAGCGGCCCTTGTTGATCGGAAGGTCCTTGCCCCAATAGTCGGGATTCCGCTTCCAGGTGATCGCGCGATTGCTTTTGACGCTGTCGAACATGTAGGGGCCCGAGCCGATGAAGGGCACCGGCGAGGTCTGCGACAGGTCGATGTTCTCCTTTTCGAACTGCGCCTTGGAGAAGATCGGCAGCGACGCAACCGATTGGATGATATCGCGGCGCGGGTAATCGGGCTGGAAGTCGAAACGGATGTGCTTGTCGTCGATCGCCTTAGCGGATTTGACCTGCTGGGCGATCACCGCACGGAAAGAGCTCAGCCCCTTGTCGCGCAGCTGCTCGTAGGAGAAGACCACATCCTGCGCAGTCAGCGGCGTGCCGTCGGAGAACTTGATCCCGTCGCGCAGGGTGAAGGTGACCCAATCCTTGCTCGGCGGATATTCGAGGCTTTTGCAGAGCAGGCAGTAAAGCTCGCCAACCGTGTCGGCGGTACCTTCCATCAACGACTCCAGCGGCACCGAGGACAGTGCGGCCGCTCGGCCCTGGATCGAATAGGGATTGTAGTTGTCGAAGCCGCCCGGCGCCCATTCCGAAATTTCCCCGCCCTTGGGCGCATCCGGATTGACGTAGTCGAGATGGGCGTAATCGGCGGGATACTTCAGATGCCCCAGCGTCGCGATCCCGTAGGAGGTGATCGTGTCGCTGCCCTGGGTGCTATCCTGTGCATGTGCGCCGAAGGCCAGCCCCGCCCAGATCAGACCCGCTGCAACCAGCCCGCTCAGCGCGCGCGGCGCCACCTGCGTCAAATCCAGATCGATCGCTTTACTCGCCACTCGCGCTTTTGCCATGCACTCCTGCTCCCTGCTCCAAAGCGTTTTCGCGTCTGCCTAGCTAAAAGCCTTAGCGCGCAGGGAGCAAGTTACGAATCTGTAAAGCACGGCGGGAAATGCAAAAGGCCGCCCAAAGAGGCGGCCTTGAGAGATTTCGAGAGGGCTTGCCTCAGTTCGAATGCTCTTGCAGGTAGGCAATCACGTCGTTGCGGTCTTCGGGCTTCTTGAGACCGGCGAAGGACATCTTGTTGCCCGGGATGAAGTCTTTCGGGTTGGTCAGCCACTCGTTGAGCGCTTCGAGCGTCCATTCGCCGCCATGGCTCTTGAGCGCGTCCGAATAGGAGTAATCCGCGACCGAAGCGATCGGGCGACCGACCACACCGTCGAGATGCGGGCCGACACCGTTCTTGCCTTCGAGCGAATGGCAGGCCTTGCACTTGCCAAAGATCTTCTCGCCCTTGGCGGCATCGCCGGTGCCCAGTTCGACCTGTGCGACTTGCTCTTCCTTCGCGGCGCCATCGCCTTCTTCCGGCGCGGCCAGTAGATCGCCGGGCGCTGCGGACATCATGTCCTTCATCGCGTGCTCGCTCCCGCCCGAAGCGTCGTGGCTTTCGCCGACGGTGTAGAGCGCGCTCGAGGCCCAGGCCGTAAGCAGGAAGAACAGCAACGCGCCCAGAAACGCGCCCGCCGCCTTGGTGAAGGTCATCGTGTTGAACATGTCTCGTCCCTGATATGCGTCGTCGTCCCGCGCATCTATCCGCACAGGGCCCTTTAGATCAAGCGAACTTTACCAGATGTGATCGGATTTCCGAAGAGTGACCGGGGGATGACGCAGCGTGAGCCCTCTGCGCCCCGGCTCTTCCCTTCCGCGCAGGCACGGGCTAGGCAGGGGCGCGAGACGAGATCAGTGCGGGGGGATTGCCCATGAGCAGCCAAGGACAAACGCCGAGAACCGGACGGATCGCTTTTCAGGGCGAGTTGGGCGCGTACTCGCATCAGGCTTGCCGCGACGCGCGTCCGGACCTCGAACCGGTCCCTTGCCGCACCTTCGAGGACGTGATCGCCTCGGTGAAGAAAGGCGACGCCGATCTCGCGATGCTGCCGGTGGAGAACTCCACCTACGGGCGGGTGGCCGACATTCACCGCCTGCTGCCGGAATCGGGGCTGCATATCCTCGACGAGGCCTTCGTGCGCGTGCATATCAGCCTGATGGCCCTGCCCGGCGTGGAGATCGAGGAGCTGGAAAAGGTCCGCGCGCATCTGGTGCTTCTGCCGCAGGCGGCAAGCTTCCTCGCGCGCTACGGAATCCGGGGCGAGGCCGCCGCCGACAGTGCGGGCGCGGCCGCCGAACTCGTGCAGGCACAGACCCGCAGCGTCGGCGTGCTGGCCTCCGACATGGCCGCCGAGACGTATGGCCTCAACATCCTCGCCCGGCATATCGAGGATCACGCGCATAACACCACGCGCTTCCTGATCATGGGCACCGAGCCCGACACCCGCCCGCGCGGCGAGAAGATGATGACCACTTTCGTCTTCCGGGTGCGCAACATCCCGGCAGCCCTCTACAAGGCAATGGGCGGGTTCGCGACCAATGGCGTGAACATGACCAAGCTCGAAAGCTACATGGTCGGCGGGCACTTCACCGCGACGCAG
Source organism: Thioclava sp. F1Mire-8 (assembly GCF_002213165.1). Lineage (NCBI taxonomy): Bacteria > Pseudomonadati > Pseudomonadota > Alphaproteobacteria > Rhodobacterales > Paracoccaceae > Thioclava > Thioclava sp. F1Mire-8. Next base: position 1,271,147 of record NZ_NBNY01000001.1, read on the forward strand.
TTCTACGCCGATGTCGAAGGCCATCCCGACGATCCGGCGCTGGCGCGCGCGCTCGAGGAACTGGATTACTTCACCAGTTATCTGGAAATTCTGGGCGTCTACCCGGCCGCACCGGAACGCAAGAGCTGAGGGGGCCGGGCGTCAGGCGATCTTCTCGTGCTGACGCTCGATATCCTGCGCGAATTGCTCGATCCGTTCCTTGAAGCGGCGTTCGAGGTTGCCCTTGCCGAGCTTGGCCGACTGGATCATCAGCCGCGCGCCGAGACTGCGCGGCTTCAACTCCAGCCCCACCTGCAACCGCGTCCGGGTTCGCGACAGATCCGTGAGATCGAAATCCATCACCGCCTCGAAACTGTTCGAGACGCCCTCGTAGACGATCAGTTCCGGCACTTCGAAACGCGTCACATCGGTGATCATCTGGCGCTGCTTGCCACGAAAACGGAAACCGATATCCCAAGACATGCCTGCACCCGGTTCGTTCAGCGTATCGAGCCGTTTCAGCGTGATCCCGCGGCGCATCGCCACCCGCTCGAAGCTCCCGAAATCCGCGAGCCGTCCGAAGACGAAACCGGCGGGCGCGGAAATATCGGTGCGGGTCGACAATTTCATGAGACGAATTCCTCGGATCAGCAGTCAGGGCACCGGGGAGCGGCGCGCCGTGCGCGGCAAACTGGCCTCATTCCAGCCGATCTGCAAGCCACTCGCGCATCAGCCAACCGGCGATCGCGCCCTGGCGTGGCGCGGATATCTCAGGGTCGCGCCCAGCCACAACCTGCAGCAGACGCTCCCGGTTGATCCAGCGTGCATCGGCGATCTCGACCGGGTCGATGGTGATCTCGGTGGTCGTCGCCACGCCGCGACACCCCAGCATCAAAGAGGCCGGGAACGGCCACGGCTGCGAAGCGACGAGAGAGACCTCCCCCACTTCGACGCCGCTTTCCTCGAACACCTCGCGGCGCACGGCGGCCTCGACCGTCTCTCCCGGTTCCATGAAGCCCGCGAGGCAGGAATACATCGTCTCGGGCCAATGCGGGCCGCGCCCCAGCAGGAGCCGGTTGCCGTCGGTGATCAGCATGATCACGACCGGGTCGGTCCGCGGAAAATGGTGCCGCTCGCAAACCGGGCAGCGCCGATGCCAGCCCGCCTGTTCGGACTGGCTCTCGGCACCGCAGGTGGAGCAGAAACGATGCGTCCGGTGCCATTCCACGAGCCCGCGCGCGGTGGCGGCGATCTCCGCCTCGACCGGGCTCAGAAACCCCATCCGGCCACGCAGCTCGGCGAAGACGATATCGTCGGGCAGATCGGGATGGCGCTGCTCGGAGGCGTCGAAGAATGCAGCCCCATCGGGCCGTTCGCCATCGGGCTCGAAAGCCGAGACATCGCGGGAAAACAGAGCACACCCGTCGTGGCACCCGAGGAAAATCTCCGGTCCCGGCATCGCCTCGAGCGCCGCCTCGCCCGCGCGCAGAAGGCGCAGCCCCTCGGGCCCGAACAGCGGACGCCCGCGCCAAAGCGCAACCACCCGCGCCGCTTCGCCTGCGCGCAGCTCCGCGAGCCGCTCTGCATCGCCCCGCAGATGGGCCGCCCGCTCGAGCGCACCCGGCGCTTCCGCAAAGGCCAGCCCCCGCGGATCGAGCACGCGTCCTTGAGACAACCGGGCGGGTTGAGAAATCGGCGGTAGCGCGTCGGCGAGGGAATCGGGCGGCATGAAAAACTCCTGCGGATCGCCCTACCCATGCCACGGGCCGCCAGCCGGAGACCAGTGCCGATCAGGTGACGCGCAAGCCAGAGCCGCCACGTGCCCGGACCTCGCAAACGCGTTACGTCAATTTAAAACTTGGCAAACGACCGACCTCTACTCTAGCTTGCGTGTGGGACACACGACCGCCAAGGGGCGGCATTTAAACGATAAAAGGTCAATTACGGGCCAAGGGGATCACATGGGGAAACTGTCTGACCGGGATTGGCCCGGCCAGTTTTCGGATCAGCGCGTCACACTCGCGCTGAGGGTTCTTGAGACGACCGATTTGCATGGTCAAGCGCGGGGCTACGATTACTTCAATGACCGCCCGGCCCCGCGCAGAGGCTTGGCAGCGCTGGCCTCGGAGATTGCGCAAGCGCGCAGCGAAGCCCCGAACTGCCTGCTGTTCGATTGCGGCGACTTCCTTCAAGGCACGCCCCTGACCCAGCTCTGGAGCGAGCCGGGAGAGACGGCGGACAGCCACGAAGGCGAAAATCCGATGATCGCGGCAATGAACGCTTTGGGCTACGACGCGGCCGCGCTTGGAAATCACGAATTCGATTTCGGGCTGGCGTCGCTCGAGCGCGCTCTGGAAACCGCGGATTTTCCCACCGTCTGCGCCAATCTGCATGCCTCGTCGGATACGCCGATCCGGCCTTGGGCGATGATCGAACGCCGCTTTGCCGACAGTCACGGTACCGAGCGACATCTGCGGGTCGCAGTGATTGGCGTGCTGCCGCCGCCCAGCCTTGCGTGGCTCGAGACGCGACCCGAGGCCGAGCTTTCGACCTCCTCACTTCTGGAGGCGATGAAGGCGCAGCTGCGTCTGATCCGTGCAGCCGGGGCCGATCTGGTCGTCGCCCTCGCCCATACGGGGATTTCTCCGCTGCCGCTGGATCAGAACGCGCCGCAAGGCTCGGCCCCCGCCGCCGAGCGGGCGGCAGTCACGATCGCGCAGCTCGACGGGATCGACATCGTGCTGGCTGGGCATGACCACCTGCGCTTTCCCGATCCCTCTCGTCCGAGTTTCGCGGGGATCGATCCGGTTCTGGGCACGCTTCACGGCAAGCCCGCGCTCAACGCCGGGGCCGGCGGGACGCATCTGGGAGTGCTCGATCTCGTTCTGGAAAAACGGAAGGAAGGCTGGGCACTCGCGGCGCACCGGGCGGAGTTGCGCCCAGCGCAGGGCGAGAGCGGGCCGGACAGCGCGGCCGTGCTTGCCTCCTCGGCCCGCGCCCATCGCCGCACGCTCGATCACATCCGCCGCCCCATCGGCACCACCGCGGAGCCGCTGCACAGCTATTTCACCCAGATCGCGCCGGACCGGACACTCGCCCTGACCATCGCGGCGAAACGGCGATATGCCCGCGAAAAGCTCGCTGGACGCCCCGAAGCGGACCTGCCCCTACTCGGCGCTGCGTCGAGCTTCAAATCGGGCGGTACGGCAGGCTCTGCGCATTTCATCGACATCCCTGCCGGCCCGCTGCGGATGAGCCATCTCGACGACATCTACCTGTTCAACAACATGGTCGCCGCGGTCGAACTCAGTGGCGCGGAACTGCGCGACTGGCTCGAACAGGCGGTCTCGATCTACAACCAGCAGCGCGCCGACGGGCGGTTGCGGATGCTCTGCGATTTCGCCTTCGCGAGTTACCATTTCGACGTGATCGCGGGGCTTACCTACGAGATTGACCTGTCGCAGCCACCGCGCTTCCGCCCGGATGGCAGCCTGAACACGGCCGCACGGGGACGCATCCGCGACCTGCGCCACGAGGGTGCCCGCGTCAGTGATACAGACCGGTTCATCGTCGTGAGCAACGATTTCCGCCTCTCCGGCGGCGGCGGGTTCAAGCAGCGGGGTCGCCCCGTCTCCCTCGCTCCGGAGCCGATGCGCGTGCGCGACCTGCTGCTGCAGGAAATCGATGCGCAGCAAGGACCGCTCCGCATCGACGCGCCGCCGATCTGGCGGTTCGCTCCCCTGCCCGGCGCGCGCGCCTTGTATCATACGGGCCCCGGCGCATCGGCCTACCTGTCGGAGCTCGCGCAAGTCGGATTGCAAGCCGAACCCGGACCGGTCGATGCGAACGGGTTCCTTCCACTCGAGATCGCCCTCTGAGGGCGCGCCGCTGCCGCGCTTAATTTTCTTGCATTTGCGCAGCACCCCGCACAAAACTTAATCACGGAACCGTGAGCGACCTGCCAACTCACATGGCACACGCGGTTTGAGTTTACCGCCGCGCGCCGCCGGTCAGGATCGGGGCGAAAACGGATTAACCAAGTGAGGGATATCATGCTGCACATCAAACCGGGACTTTTCGCGGCGCTCGCGCTCGGCCTCTCGGCCACGCTGGCACAGGCCGAAACCAAGATGCCTTTCGCGCTGGACTGGAAATTCGAAGGCCCCTCGGCGCCCTATTTCCTCGCTATCGACGAGGGGTTCTACGGCGAGGCCGGGCTGGAGGTCGAAATCTCCGAGGGCAAGGGCTCGCTCGACGCGATCCCGAAAGTGGCAACCGGCGCCTATCCGGTGGGCTTCGCCGATATCAACTCACTGATGAAATTCCTCGACCAGAACCCCGGCGCGCCCGTCACCGCCGTGATGATGGTTTATGACAAGCCGCCCTTCGCGGTGGTCGGCCGCAAGTCGCAGGGCGTGAACGAGCCCAAAGACCTCGAAGGCAAAGTGCTGGGCGCGCCGCCCCCGGATGGGGCCTGGGCACAGTTCCCGATCTTCGCCAAGGAAGCCAGCCTCGACATGGACAAGATCAAGGTCGAACCGGTCGGCTTCCCCACGCGCGAGCCGATGCTGGCCGAGGGCAAGGTCGATGCAGTCACCGGCTTCTCCTTCTCCTCGACGCTCAATCTCAAGCGTCTGGGCGTGGGCATGGAGGACCAGTCGGTGCTGCTGATGGCCGATTACGGCGTGGCGCTTTACGGCAACGCGATCATCGTGAACACGGATTACGCGAAGGCGCATCCCGAAGAGATTACCGGCTTCATCAAGGCGACCGCCGAGGGCTGGAAAGCCGCTATCTCTGATCCGGGCAAGGCGATCGACGCGCTTCTCAAGCGCAACCCCGCCGCAGACAAGGATCTGGAGACCGAGCGACTTCAAATGGCAATCGATGCCAATGTCCTGACCGATTACGTGAAGGAAAATGGCATGGGTGGGATCGACGCGGACCGGATGGCCACCGCGATCGAGCAGACGAAAACCGTCTACGAGTTCCAGAACGCGCCCGATGCGGCTCTCTATTTCGACAGCACGTACCTGCCCGACGCGGCAGAGCGGAAGATCGACTGATCCGACATCCTTCAGGGGCGGGCGCCGCGGATGCACCCGTCCCTATTCTCTGCCTTCTCGCGCCGGACCCTCATGGAAAATCTCATCGACATTCGCGGCGTGACCCACGCCTATCAAACCAAGCATGGCCCCCTGCCCGTGCTCGACCAACTGGACATCCGCGTACCGCAGGGCGAGTTCTGCGCCGTGGTCGGCCCCTCGGGCTGCGGCAAATCCACCCTCACCCGTCTGGTGGCGGGGCTGATGAAACCCGACCGGGGCGAGGTCTGGCTTCATGGCGAGAAGGTCACCAGCCCGCGCAAGACCGTCGGCATGGCGTTCCAGAACCCGGTGATGCTGGAATGGCGCTCGATCATCGAGAACGTGATGCTGCCTCTGGAGATCGTGGCTCCGGGCATGGCGAAATCCGAGAAGGCCGCGCGCGCCGAGCACTTGCTGGAGATGGTGGGCCTGAAGGGGTTCGAGACCAAGCGCCCGTCGGAACTGTCCGGCGGGATGCGCCAGCGCGCCTCGCTCTGTCGCGCCATCGTGCACAAGCCGGATGTGCTGATCATGGACGAGCCCTTTGGCGCGCTCGACAATTTCACCCGCGAGGATCTGTGGCAGACGATGCGCGACCTGCGCGCCGCCGAGCCTTTCACCGCCGTTCTGATCACCCATGACCTGCGCGAGAGCGTGTTCCTCGGCGATCAGGTCATCGTCCTCTCGGGCCGCCCGGCGCATACGCAATACGTGCTGGATGTGGACCTGCCGAAGGATCGCACGATCGACGTTCTCTACGAGCCGAAAGCCGTCGAAATGCTGCATCTCCTGCGCGACCAAATCCGGATCGCGCAGGGCCGCGACGAGGGGGTACACTGATGGACGCCAAGAAGATCTTCACCCCGATCCTGTCGATCGTCGCTTTCCTCGCGATCTGGGAATTCATCGTCTGGGCGAATGGCTGGCCGAACTACGTCATGGCCTCACCGTCGGACCTGCCCGCCGCCTATATGCGCTACTGGAACCTGTTCCTGATCGATAGCTGGCAGACGCTATGGCGGACGGTAGCAGGGCTTGCGATCTCGATCGTGTTTGGCACCTTCCTCGGCATGCTCATGGGCTTTTCGCGCACCGCGCGCGATGCACTTTATCCGCTTCTGGTAGGCTTCAATGCGGTGCCGAAGGCGACAGTCGTGCCGGTGCTGGCGCTGCTGTTCATCGGCGCGCATGACTTCAACACCGTGCTTATGGCCTTCATGATCTCCTTCTTCCCGATCGCCGTGTCAGTAGGGATCGGCCTGTCCACGCTGGAGCCCGAATATCGCGATATCCTCGGCGCGCTGGGGGCCTCGAAATTCACCATCTTCCGCAAGATCGCCCTGCCCAAAACCCTGCCCGAGTTCTTCGGCGCGTTGAAAGTCTCGGTGACGCTGGCCTTCATCGGCACCAACCTCGTCGAGATCATCTCGCCCCACGGCAAGGGCCTCGGCGCGCTGTTCCTGTCGGGCCAGACCAACGGGGATTACCCGCTGATGTTCGCAGTGCTGATCGCCTTGGCCTTCCTCGGGATCCTTCTCTACTACGCCGTCGTCGCGCTGGAGAAGTTCTTCGCAGGCTGGGCTGAGCGGCAACCGGGTTAAGGGGCTCTGCCCCCTCGGGCTTCGCCCTCACCCCCGGGATATTTTCGCCAAGGCGAAGGAGGTGCCGCTCCGCCATCCGACAAAGAAAACCGCCCGCACGAGAGAGACGTGCGGGCGGCTTTGTGTTTCAGGTCGGTGACCGGATCAGGTCTTGAAGATCCGGTAGATCGCCGGGATCACGAGCACCGTCAGCAGGGTCGAGCTGAGCAGGCCGAACAAGAGCGAGATCGCAAGACCCTGGAAGATCGGGTCGGCCAAGATCACCACCGCACCGATCATCGCCGCGATCGCGGTCAGCAGGATCGGCTTGAAGCGGATGGCCCCCGCCTCGATCAGCACCTCGGTCGGCGATTTGCCCTCGTGGCTGCCGTGGCGGATGAAGTCCACCAGCAGGATCGAGTTGCGCACGATGATCCCCGCCAGCGCGATGAAACCGATCATCGACGTGGCCGAGAACGGCGCGTGGAAGATCCAGTGGCCCAGCATGATACCGAGGAAGGTCAGCGGCACCGGCGTCAGGATCACCAGCGGTAGCCGGAACGAGCCGAACTGCGCGACGACGAGGATGTAGATCCCCAGCAGCGCCACGGCGAAGGCCGCGCCCATATCGCGGAAGGTCACCCAGGTCACCTCCCATTCGCCGTCCCACAGAAGCGTCACGTGGCTCTCGTCCTGCGGCTGGCCATGCAGCGACACGACAGGCTTCTCGCCTTTCGGCCAATCCATGTTGTTGATTGCGTCATCGACGGCAAGCATCCCGTAGAGCGGAGCCTCGAACTTGCCGGCGAGTTCCGCGGTGACCATCTCGGCCTCGCGCCCGTTATGGCGGAAGATCGGATAGGACGCCTTCTCCTTGTCCACGCTGACCACGTCGCCAAGCTCCACGACGCCGCGCGCGCCGGGCAGGACGTTGGCCGGGATCGGCGTCGAGAGCGTTTCCTCGTTCATCACCTTGTTCGATTTCGAACGCTCCATCACGATCGGGATCGGCTGGCGCTCCTGCCCGCGATGGGAATAGCCCACGGTGGTCGAACCGTTCAGCATCCCGAGCGTGTCCCAGACATCGCCTTCGGAGACCGAATAGAACTCCAGATCGTCGGAATTGACCGTGGCGCGCAGCTTGTCGGGCTGGATGCCGAAGCTGTTATCCACGTCGACGATATAGGGCACCTGCTTGAAGGCGTCCTCGATCCGGCGGGCCGCGTCACGGCGCGCCTCGGGCGTGGGGCCATAGACCTCGGCCAGAAGCGTCGCGATCACCGGCGGACCGGGCGGCGGTTCGACCGTCTTCAGGCTCGCGCCTTCGGGCAGCTTGATCGCCTTGATCTTGTCGCGGATCTCCAGAGCGATCTCGTGGCTGGTGCGATCGCGTTCCCCTTTCGGCGCGAGTTGAAGTTCGACATCGCCCTGATTGGGCTGCGCACGCAGGTAGTAGTGGCGCACGAGCCCGTTGAAGTTGAACGGCGCGGAGGTACCCGCATGGGTTTGCACCGAGAGCACCTCGGGCAGTTTGGTCACGATCTCGGCCACCTGCTGGGCGACCGCATCCGTACCCTCGACCGAGGTGCCCGCAGGCATATCGACCACGACCGAGAGTTCGGACTTGTTGTCGAAGGGCAGCAGCTTCACCGTGACATGCTTGGTGTAGAGAAGCCCCAGCGAGCCGAAGGACAGCACCGACACGACCAGCAGGAACAGCCCCGAGCGCGCTTTCGTTTTCAGGATCGGGCGCGCCACGACGCTGTACATCCGGCCGAGCCTGCCGCCGGCATGTTCACCGCCATAGGTGTCGTCATCGCCGTGATGGCCATGCAGCTGCGCCTTGCCCGCGACCTTCACCATCAGCCACGGGGTGATGATTACCGCCACGAAGAAGGAGAAGATCATCGCCGCCGAGGCCACCGCCGGGATGGGCGACATGTAAGGCCCCATCAGTCCCGACACGAACAGCATCGGCAGCAGCGCGGCCACAACGGTCAGGGTCGCGACAATGGTGGGGTTGCCCACTTCGGCCACGGCCTCGATCGCCTTGGTCACGCGCGAGCCCGGCGTCTTCATCGCCCAGTGTCGCGCGATATTCTCGATCACCACGATGGCGTCATCGACGAGGATACCGATCGCGAAGATCAGCGCGAAAAGCGACACGCGGTTGAGGGTGAAGCCCATGATATAGGCGGCAAACAGCGTCAGCAGGATCGTCACCGGGATGACCACCGCCACCACGATGGATTCGCGCCAGCCGATCGCCAGCAGCACCAGACCTACGATAGAGATCGTCGCGAGGCCAAGGTGGAACAGCAGCTCGTTTGCCTTCTCGTTCGCTGTCTCGCCATAGTCGCGGGTGACCTTCACCTCGACATTGTCGGGGATCAGCTGGCCATGCAGCTCGTGGATGCGGTCGAGGATATGCTCGGCCACGACCACGGCGTTGGATCCCGCCCGCTTGGCGATGGCGAGGGTGACGGCCGGCGTGCGCTCGATCTTGCCGTCCGCGTCGCGCTGGACGTTCGAGACGATATGATCCGAGGCATCGGGCACGTAGGAGACCTTCGCGACATCGGCGACATAGACGGGGCGATTGTCGCGGGTGGTCAGCAGGAGCCCCGCGATCTCGGAAGGCGCGGTCAGCGTCTCGCCAGCCGAGAGGCTGATCTGCTTGCCCTCATGGCGGATATTGCCGGTGTTGAAAGCGCGGTTCGCCTGCGTGACCTTGTTCGACAGCTGCTGCAGCGTGACCCCGTAGAGCGCGAGCTTGTCGGGCTCGGGCTCGATACGGATCTCGCTCGTTGCGTCGCCCACCAGATAGGTCAGGCCGACATTCTCGATTTTCGTGACCTCGGTCTGCAATTCGCGCGCGACGCGGGTGAGTTCATCGCTGTCGACCTGCGCGCCGTCCTTGCCGGTCAGCGTCAGCGAGACGATCGCCACATCGTCGATCCCGCGACCCACGATCACCGGATCGGGGATACCCTTTGGGATCCTGTCCATGTTGGCGCGGACTTTTTCATGCACGCGCAGGATGGCGGCATCCGAAGAGGTGCCGACCTTGAAGCGCGCCATCACGAGCGAATAGTCGTCCTGAGTGCGCGAATAGACGTGTTCGACCTCGTTGATTCCCTGCACGATGGTTTCCATCGGCTCGGTCACCAGCTTCATCGCGTCCTGCGCCTTCAGACCCGGGGCCTGCAGGTGGATATCCACCATCGGCACGGAGATCTGCGGCTCTTCCTCGCGCGGCAGAGAGATCAGCGCGACCAGACCGACCGCCACGGCGGCGAGGATCATCAGCGGCGTCAGCGCCGAGCGGATGAAGGATTTCGTCAGACCGCCCGCGATACCCAGCTTGCCGTGGATTTCGTCGTCCTCGGGCATCTCCGGCCCGGTGCCTTGGTTATTGCTCATCGTTCGGCACCACCGTGTCGCCGGCGTTCAGACCGGTAAGAACTTCGACCATGTCCTTGCCATCGCTCGTGACATGCACCCCCGGCACGACCGTACGCAGATAGGTGCCCCCCTCTTCCTTCACGCGGACAAAATCGAGCCCCGTGCGGTTGAAGACGTATCCCTGCGGCACGAGAAGCGCCTCTCGCTCGCCCATCGGCAGCTTCACCAGAAGCCGCGCGCCGACGAAGCGCGAATCCAGATCGGGCACTTCCACATCGGCCTGCACCCGGCCACCCTCGATCTCAGGGTAAATCTTGGCGAGCTTGCCCTCGATCTCCTTCCCGTCGGGATCGGTGATCAGGATCGTGTCGCCGGTGTGCAGCGTGTCGGCGTGGCGCTCGGGGATCGACAGACGCAGGAAAAACCCGCCGCCGCCGATCGTCGCGATCGTCTCGCCGCCCATGATGACGGCATCCTTGGTGACCGGAACGGTCACGACCTTGCCGTCGATCGGCGCCGTAACGGTGCCGAATTCCTGCTGCTGCTCATAGACCTTGCGCTGCGCTTTCTGCGCCGCGATCTGGCCCTCGTAGACATTCACCTGCGTCTGCAACTGATCGACATTCTGCGAAGTCGACACGCCGCGGGCCTGCAATTCCTGCCCGCGCTTGAGCTCGGTCTTGGCATTCTCCAGCTGCGCTTCGAGCGCATTGATCTGCGCATCAACCGCGCCGATCTGATAATCGAGCGTCTGGTCGGTGATCTTGCCGATCTCCTGACCGGCTTTCACCTCGTCGCCCTCGGTCACGTCCAGCGCGGTGATCGTGCCGGAAATCCGTGCACGCGCCGCGATCGTGTTCTTCGCCTCGACCTGCCCATAGACAGATTTCCAATCGGTCACGACCTGCGGTTCGACCGTGATCGCCCCGTCCTGCGCCAGCGCGATTCCCGGCAGGATCAACGCGGCGAATGCCAATGGCAGAAGCTTCAACGTCATCTCGGGTTCCCTTCCCTTACCAGCGCGCCCCTGCGCCTGCGGTTTTATATTCCGGTTATTGAATATGTATTCACCCGACAGAATACAAGCACCGCACAGTTTCTATTGCCTTGACCTGTGTCATGGCCGCATCGCCGGGGGTTTTCGCTTTCACTTTCATGCGCTAAAGCCGTTCCCGCAACAGTCTTGGAGATGGTGAGATGCACGATATCCGCGCAATCCGCGAAAACCCCGAAGAATTCGACGCGCAACTGGCGCGGCGCGGGCTCTCGCCGCTCTCGCGCGAGATTCTCGCAATGGACGAAGCACGCCGCACGGCGATCCACGCAGCCGAGACCGCGAAAGCCGATCAGAACGCCGCGTCGAAGCAGGTCGGCGCCGCGAAGGCGAAGGGCGACGAAGCCGAGTTCGAGCGCCTGCGCGCGCTGGTGGCCGAGAAGAAGGCCGAAGTGGCGCAGATGCAGACCGAGGCGGGCGAGCTTGACGCGAAGGTCCGCGATTTGCTGATGACTATCCCGAACCTGCCGCTGGCCGACGTGCCCACCGGCGCGGACGAGGACGAGAATGTCGAGGTCAGCCGCTGGGGCACGCCGCGCGCGTTCGCCTTCGACCCGAAGGAGCATTTCGAGCTGTCCGCCGTGGGTGGCGAGATGGATTTCGAGACGGCGGCGAAACTGTCGGGCTCGCGCTTCGTTGTACTCAAGGGCGGAGTCGCCCGCGTCCACCGGGCGCTCGCGCAATTCATGCTCGACCTGCATGTCGACAAACACGAGCTGTCAGAGAACATCACCCCCGTGCTGGTGCGCGACGAGGCGATGATGGGCACCGGCCAACTCCCGAAATTCGCCGAGGACAGCTACCAGACCACCAATGGCTGGTGGCTGATCCCCACTGCCGAGGTCACTCTGACGAACTACGCCAATGGCGAGGTGATGGAGGCCTCCGCCCTGCCCCAGCGCATGTGCGCCCATACCAACTGCTTCCGTTCGGAGGCCGGCTCCGCAGGCAAGGATACCTCGGGCATGCTGCGTCAGCACCAGTTCGAGAAAGTCGAGATGGTCACGCTCTGCACCCCCGAGACCGCCATCGACGAGCACGAGCGCATGACCAAATGCGCCGAGGCGGTGCTGGAGGCGCTGGAACTGCCCTATCGCCGCATCGTGCTCTGCACCGGCGACATGGGGTTCGGCGCGCAGAAAACTTACGATCTCGAGGTCTGGCTTCCGGGGCAGAACACCTATCGCGAAATTTCCTCGGTCTCCACCTGCGGCACCTTCCAGGCGCGGCGGATGAACGGGCGCTACAAGCCCGAAGGCGGCGGCAAGCCCGAGTTCATCGCGACGCTCAACGGCTCGGGCCTCGCGGTCGGGCGCTGCCTGATCGCGGTGCTGGAGAACGGTCAGGAAGAGGACGGCTCGGTCACCCTGCCCGCCTGCCTGCACCCTTATCTGGGCGGCAAGACGCGGCTGGTGGACGGGAAACTGGTCTGACGCTGCGACGCGGCGACGCGAGACTCGGGGCGGGAACGTTGTTAACGTTTCCGTGTACGAAGTGAGTCGCAGGGGAAACTGCATATGTCGGTAACGATCACGCGTAAGCGGGACAGCGTCTTGATGACCCGCATCCTTGAGATCGGCGAGGACCAGATCCCCGAGCAGATCATTGCGATGCGTCGGGAAAAGACGCTCTCGAAACTGATGGCGGAGATCAATGCGGGTGCGCTCTCGGGCTCGACCGAGGAGCGCGCGCGCGCCCGGGCGGCGCTCGATCGGCTGGGCTTTCTCTAAGCCGCGTCCACATCGCCCGAATTAGAAACGCCCGCCGGAGTCTCGATATCCTCCGGCGGGCGCTTTCATTCCAGCTCAGTCGCTTACTCGCCCTTCTTCGCCTCGCGCGCTTTACGCGCCGATTCTTTGTGGGCGGAGCGCTTCTTCGCATCGACGTGCTTTTTCAGACGCGACGGGATCGACTTCTTGCGATCCTTGTAAGGGTTCGTCTTGCCCTGATCGCGCATGTAGAGGCGGATCGGCGTACCCGGCATGTCGAAGCTCTCGCGCAGGCCGTTGATCAGGTAACGCTCGTAGCTCTCCGGGATCTTGTCGGTATGGGTCGATTTCACCACGAAGCCCGGCGGACGGGTCTTCGCCTGGGTTATGTAGCGCAGCTTGATCCGGCGACCGCCGGGCGCGGGTGGCGGGTGCGCCTCGGTCATCGCGGTCAGCCAGTTGTTCAGCTTCGCGGTCGGCACGCGGCGGTTCCAGACCTCATGGGCCTTCAGGATCGCATTGTGCAGCCGGTCGAGTCCCTTGCCGGTCTTGGCCGAGACGGTCACCAGCGGCGCACCCTTGAGCTGCGGCAGCAGGCGTTCGAACGCTTCGCGCAGTTCCTTCAGCTTCTCGGGCTTGTCTTCTTCGAGATCCCACTTGTTCGCGGCGACCACGACCGCACGGCCCTCGGTCTCGGCGAAATCGGCGATCCGGAGATCCTGCGTCTCGAACGGAATATTGACGTCGAGCAGCACCACGACCACCTCGGCGAAGCGCACGGCGCGCAACCCATCGGCCACGCTCAGCTTCTCGACCTTGTCGGTGACGCGCGCCTTCTTGCGCATCCCCGCCGTGTCCCAGATCCGCATAGGCGTGCCCATGAAATCGGCCGTGACCGAAATCGCATCGCGGGTGATGCCTGCCTCGGGGCCGGTCAGCAGGCGGTCTTCGTTCAGAATCTTGTTGATCAGCGTAGACTTGCCCGCATTGGGGCGTCCGATCACGGCAAGCTGCAGCGGTTTCGTGGCGGAGGGCGGCTGGTAGGCGGGAATGTCGCCTTCCTCAAGCTCCTCGTCGATGACCACATCCGTGACCGGCGCGTTGGCGGCATTGCGCTCGGCGAATTCGTCCGCCAGCGGCACCAGCGCGGTGTAAAGATCGTCCAAACCTTCGCCGTGCTCGGCCGAGATCCGCAGCGGCTCGCCGAGACCAAGGCTCCATGCCTCCATCGCGCCGGCATCGCCTGCCGCCCCTTCGGCCTTGTTGGCCGCGAGGATCACGTTGGCGTTCTTCTTGCGCAGGATATCGGCGAAAATCTCGTCGGCCGGCGTCACGCCCACGCGCGCGTCGACCATGAACAGGCAGATATCGGCCTCTTCGACGGCGCGTTCAGTCAGGCGCCGCATACGGCCCTGAAGGCTGTCGTCTTCGGCCAGTTCCAGACCGGCCGAGTCGATCACGATGAAACGCAGATCTCCCAGACGCGCATCGCCCTCGCGAAGGTCACGCGTGACGCCGGGCATGTTGTCGACAAGCGCGAGTCGCTTGCCGACAAGCCGGTTGAACAGCGTCGATTTTCCGACATTCGGGCGGCCCACGATGGCCAGGGTAAAGCTCATGATGCCCTCCTTGGGCGGTCGTAAGCGGCCCCCTTACACCCTAAAGGGCTCACTGAAAAGCGTGCAGTTTCCCATCGCCGCCGACGACGTAGAGGGTGCGCCCCGCCACGACCGGATCGGTCGCAGCCCCGCCCGGGATCTTCGCCTGGCCGATGAGGCTGCCGTCGATCGGGCTGAACACGCGCAGAACGCCGTCGGAAGACGCGACGAACAGCTTGTTGCCGGCAAGAACGGGCCCGTAGCTCGCGACGATGTCGCGCTGACGCTTCGGCTTGTCCTTGGTGTAGTACGGCAGATCCTTCGACCAGATCTGATCGCCGGTCTTGGCATCAAGCCGCACGATCTTGCCCTGATCCGAAACGAGGAAGATCGAGCCGCCCGCAACCTGCACGGGGCTGTTGGCCCCTTCGGTCGCGGTCCAGATACGATCGCCGGAATTCACGTCGAAGGCCGCCAGCTTGCCCGCCGAGGAGCCCGCGTAGACGGTATCGCCCACCACGACCGGATCGCCCGTCAGATCGACGATATTGGCATAGCCCACGCCCGGACGTGCGCCCGGCACTTTGGAGTTCCACATCTGCATCCCGCTTTGCGGCAGAACGCCGCTCAGGAAGCCCGAGGAGAACGGGAAGATCACCATGCGGTCGGTCACCGCGGGCGAGGAGACGCCGGTCATGCCCGAAGCGGACGGCGCACCCGGCACCTGCCAGATTTCCTTGCCGTCGCTGGCGCGGATCGCCCAGGCTGAGGAGTCGCGGGCGACCACGTAGACCACGCCATTCTTCACGGTCGGCGCACCGCCGATGCCTGCGTCGAAATATTGCCGCCACTTGATGCCGCCGGTGGCCGCGTCGATCGCGACGAGCTCGGCGAAATCGGACGTCACGTAGACCGTGCCGTTGGCATAGGCGATCCCGCCGCCCGAGGCGTCGCCCTCGCGGTCGCCGGGCGGCGTGATGTCGGCCTGCCAGACGCGCCCGCCATTCGTCGCGGTTGCGGTGACGCGGGCCTGGCTGTCTAGGGTGTAAATCTTGCCACCGCCCACGATCGGATCGGCGGTGATGCGGTAGCGGCGCGCATTGCCCGCACCAATATCGGCGGACCAGACCGGCGTCGTGCCGTTTCCGATCGCCGCGTTGAACAGGCTATGGGTCGCGGAACCCGCACGTTGCGGCCATTCTGCATTGCTCACCTGACGTGGAAGCGAGATCGGCAGCGACTGCTGGGCGGGCGCATCAGCCAGCGGCAGCCCTTCTTCGGCGCGCAGCGCGTCGCGGGGCGAGAGACGCTCGCCGGGGAGGATGGTTTCCTTGGTACAGCCTGCCACGAAAGCCGCCACACTCAGCACGCAGATCGTCTTGCTCAGCTTCACGCCTGTTCCCCCTGCCTGTCTCGGCTCTCTTGCAGCTCCTGCGCATCCGAAAGGCGCGCCGGTTCAACCCTTTACTCTTGCGGTGCCGGAGCGCCCTGCCCCGGCTGGGTCGGCACTTCGCCACCCAGCGCCACAATCAACTCTGTCGCGCGTTGTTGCAAGCCCGGCGTGAGGCCGGCGTCCTCAAGAATCTGCTGAGCGATCGAGATTGCGCCCTCCTTGTCGCCCGAGGACAGGGCCGCCGCCGCCTGCTGCTCCATTGCCAGAAGGCGGTAAGGCGCTCCGGGGGTGGCCAGTTCCTGCAGCGTCGCGTCGCGTTTGGCGGCGTCCATCTTGTCGCCCGCCGCGATCACCGCCTTGAGCTTGGCGAGATCGCTGATCGAAGCCGGCAGCCCCGGCTCGGCGCTGACCGCATCGAAGAACTTGATCGCCTCGTCGGGCTTGCCCGCCTCGATAGCGGCGTCGCCCTGCATGATCTTGAGAACTGCTGCGCGGCCCGGACCGTCGGGGGTAATCTTCGCGAGGTCCGCGCCCGTGGTGTCGCCGTTGACGGCAGCCATCACCTTATCGCCGAAGGCGCGCGCCTCGGCTTGCGTTTTTTCCTTCTGCCACGCGTTCCAGGCGGTGCCGCCGACGATCGCGATGATGATCACCGCGCCGATCCAGCCCCATTTCTTGAACGCCGCCCAGAGCTTGTCCTGACGCACCGCCTCGGTGACTTCGTCGATGAAACTGTCGGTATCACTCACGCGCGGGTCTCCTCGTAGCTTTGGCGCCCCTCTTACACGGCTCCCCGGGCGCTGCCAAGGGCCGCACGGACCGCTCCGGTCCGCGCATCGCTGAGGAATGCAAGCCTTGAGATCACGCCTCGCTCTCGGTAAGTTGAACTCTGCGGTTCAGTCCCCAATTAAGGCGGAACGCCGCGCCCATTTACAGGAGCCCGCCGATGCGTCCGGTCCCGATCCTCAACGCGATCCTCGTTCTTGTCGCGCTCTACCTTCTGGTGTTCGAGCGCGACCGCCTGATGGGCTATCTCGGCGATGCCGCGACGCCTGCCGAGAAAGCGCAGCAGGTAGAGGAGACCGGCACCCCCGCCGTGCCGGTGCAGGCGATGGTCTCGACCGCGCAGCCGCTCGACCAAGGCGTTCTGACGCGCGGGCAGACCGAGGCTGCGCGCCGCGTCGAAGTGCGCGCCGAGACGACGGGCAAGGTGATTTCCGAACCGCTGGGCAAAGGCGCGCAGGTCGAAAAGGGACAACTGCTGTGCAAGCTCGATCCTGGCACGCGCCCGGCCGCACTGGCCGAGGCGCAGGCACGGCTGACCGAGGCCCGGCTGAACGCCACCGCCGCCGAGAGGCTGAAGGAAGGCGGCTACCGCTCTGAAACCGCAACCGCTTCCGCGCAATCGGCGCTCGAAGCGGCTACCGCCGCCGTCGAGGCCGCGCAGACCGAATTGGCGCGGCTCGAAATCACGGCGCCCTTCGCCGGGCTGATCGAGGAAGATACCGCCGAACTTGGCTCGCTACTCTCGGCGGGCGGGCTTTGCGCCACCGTGATCCAGCTCGATCCGATCAAGCTGGTCGGCTACGTCCCTGAGACAGAGATCGACCGGGTCAAGGCCGGCGCGATGGTCGGCGCACGGCTTGCGACCGGGCGCGAGGTGATGGGCAAGGTCACCTTTGTCTCGCAATCGGCGGATGCCGCCACGCGCACCTTCCGGATCGAAGCCGAGGCGCCCAATGGCGACCATTCAATCCGCGAAGGGCAGACGGTCGAGATGATCGTCGCCGCCGACGGGACCAAGGCACATTTCCTGCCCGCCTCCGCGATGACACTGAACGATCAGGGCAAGCTGGGCGTGCGGCTGGCGGTGGACGGCTTGGCCCATTTCGCCCCGGTCGACTTCCTGCGCGACACGCCCGAGGGCGTCTGGCTGGCGGGCCTGCCGGAAAGCGCCACGGTGATCGTGGTCGGGCAGGACTACGTCACCGAGGGCTCGCCCGTGGCCGTGACCCTCGTCGATCACGCGCCGGGCGATGCGGCCAAAGACACGCCCGACCCCATGACGCCCGCCCCGCAAACCGATGGCGGTGCCGCAGACGCCACCGACGGGGCCGCGCAATGACCGGCATCGTCGATTGGGCCGCGGCGCGCGCGCGGATGGTGATCGCCTTCGTGGCGATCTCGATCCTCGCGGGGCTGACCGCCTATCTGAGCCTGCCCAAGGAGGGCGAGCCGGATATCGAGATTCCGATGCTGTTCATCTCGGTCCCCTTCCCCGGCATCTCGGCCACCGATTCCGAGAAGCTGCTGGTCAAGCCGATGGAGACCGAACTGGCCGGGCTCGACGGTCTGGACAAGATGACCGGCATCGCGAAGGAGAATTACGCGGGGCTCATGCTCGAATTCGACTTCGGCTGGGACAAGACCAAAATCCTCGCCGATGTCCGCGACGCGATGAACACGGCCGAAGCGAAATTCCCCGACGGCGCGGAGAAATATTCGATCAACGAGATCAACTTCTCGGAATTTCCGATCGTCGTGGTGACGCTGTCGGGCAATGCGCCCGAGCGCACCCTGCAAAAGCTCGCCCGCGAGTTGCAGGACGAGGTCGAGGGGCTGGAGCCAGTGCTGGAAGCCCAGATCGCAGGCCAGCGCGACGAGATGCTGGAAGTGGTGATCGATCCGCTGAAGCTAGAGGCCTATAACGTCACTGCGCCCGAGTTGATCAATGTCGTCCAGGCCAACAACCAGCTGATCGCAGCGGGCGAGGTCGAGACCGATGGCGGCGCGTTTTCGGTGAAGATCCCTGCGACCTTCGAGACCGCGCAGGATGTCTACGCCCTGCCGGTGAAGAAGAACGGCGAAAGCGTCGTGACGCTCGGCGATCTGGCCGATATCCGCCTGACTTTCGAGGATCGCACCGGCACCGCGCGCTTCAACGGCGAGCCGACGGTGGCGCTGCAGATCGTCAAGCGCAAGGGCTACAACGTCATCGACACGGTGGACCTGCTGCGAAAGACCGTGGCCGAGGCGGAAAGCCAGTGGCCCGAGCCACTGCAACGCGCGGTCGATGTCGGCATCTCGCTCGATCAGTCGAAAACCGTGGGCGCAATGGTCAGCCAGCTCGAAGGCTCGGTGCTGACCGCGATCGCGCTGGTGATGATCGTGGTGCTTGCAACGCTGGGCACGCGCTCTGCGCTCTTGGTGGGCTTCGCGATCCCGACGTCGTTTTTGCTGACTTTCCTGCTGCTGGGCGCGATGGGCGTGCCGATCTCGAATATCGTGATGTTCGGCCTGATCCTCGCCGTGGGAATGCTGGTCGATGGTGCGATCGTGGTGGTGGAATATGCCGACAAGCGTATTTCCGAGGGCTCCGGCCCGATGGCCGCCTATACGGAAGCCGCGAAACGCATGTTCTGGCCGGTCGTTTCCTCCACCGCGACGACGCTCTGCGCCTTCCTGCCAATGCTGTTCTGGCCGGGCGTGCCAGGCGAGTTCATGGGCATGCTGCCGGTCACGATCATCTTCGTGCTCTCGGCCTCGCTGGTCGTGGCGCTGATCTATCTTCCTGTCGTGGGCGGCGTCGCGGGCCGCGTGAGCCGACGACTGGATAACGGGGCCGCGCACCTCAAAGGGCGCCCCTATTGGCTGCGCCTGCTTCTGGCCGTGGTCTCCGCCGCACTCGTGTTCCTCGGCGCGCTGCTGACGCTCAACCCGGCCTTCTTCACGGGCACGCATACCGCCTCGGGCGATCTGCTGGCCTCGCTGCCCGGCGTGATCCTCTTCGTGCTCGCGGCGATGCTCAGCTCGATCACCTTCACGGCGGCCAAGCCCCAAGGCAAACCGAAGCCCATCGATGCGGGGTATCGCCGCCGCCCCTTCGGGCATTTCACCGCCGCCATCGCAGGAAATCCGGTGATGCCGCTGATCGTGGTCGCGGTGATCGTGGCGGGCGTATTCATGACCTTCGGCTATTACGGCAAGAACAATAACGGCACCCAATTCTTCACCGATAGCGAGGTGGAACAGGCGATCGTCTATATCCGCGGTCGCGGCAACCTCTCGCTGACAGAGAAGGACGCGCTCCTTCAGCAAGCCGAGAACATGGTGATCGGCACGCCCGGCGTCGGCGCGGTCTTCTCCTTCGCGGGCGAAGGCGGGCTGAACCAGAACACCGGCGGCGCGCAGACCCCGCGCGATACGATCGGCCAGATACAGATCGAGATGATCCCCTGGGAAGAGCGCAAGAACGATCCTTCGCTCGATGGCGATGTGGTGATGGAAAAGATCATGGCAAAGATCGCCACCATCCCGGGGATCCAGTCCGAATATCTCGCGCAGGATCGCGGGCCGTCCTCGGGCAAGCCGATCCAGCTGCGGCTCGAGGGCGATGATTTCGCCGCGCTCGATCAAGCGGTGCGGAAGGTCGAGGCGCATATGGCGCAGATGAAAGGCGTGACCGACATCGAAGACACGCGCCCCCTGCCCGGTATCGACTGGGTGATCGACGTGGACGTCACTCGCGCGGGCCGCTTCGGCGCGGATGTGGCGACCGTCGGCGGCATGGTGCAGCTGGTCACGCGCGGCATCCTGCTCGACACGATGCGCGTACCATCGTCGGACGAAGAGATCGAGATTCGCGTGCGCCTGCCCGAGGAAGACCGGGTGCTGTCGACACTTGATACGCTGAAGCTGCGCACCTCCGAGGGGCTGGTACCGCTTGCGAATTTCATCACTCGAACCCCGCAGCCGAAGATCGGGCAGATCGACCGGATCGACCAGACCCGCTTCTACGACATCAAGGCCGGCGTTCAGGAAGGGCTCACCAACGAAGACGGGCAGCCGATCACAAGCAACGAGCGGATCGCGGCGCTTGGGAAGTGGCTCGAGACGGAGGCCGCGCTGCCGCCGGGCGTCAGCTACGAATGGTCAGGCGATCTGGTCGAGCAGAACGAGAGTCAGGACTTCCTGATGACCGCCTTCGGGGGTGCGCTGGCGCTGATGTTCGTGATCCTGCTCGCGCAGTTCAACAGCTTCTACAATTCGGTGCTGGTGTTGCTGGCGGTGATCCTGTCGACTGCGGGCGTGCTGATCGGGATGCTTGTGATGGGCCAGCAATTCTCGATCATCATGACCGGCGTGGGCATCGTCGCGCTGGCCGGGATCGTGGTGAACAACAACATCATCCTGATTGACACCTATCAGGAATTTTCGCGCTACATGCCCGAGATCGAGGCGATCATCCGCACCGCCGAAGCCCGTCTGCGGCCGGTACTGCTGACAACCATCACCACGATGGCGGGGCTCGCGCCGATGATGTTCGGCCTGTCGCTCGACTTCTTCAATGGCGGCTATTCGATCGACAGCCCGACCGCGCTTTGGTGGAAGCAACTGGCGACGGCGGTGGTGTTCGGGCTCGGCACCGCGACGGTGCTGACGCTTGTGCTGACGCCCGCGCTGCTTGCGCTTCGCGTCTGGTTCAAGACCGGCGCCTACCGCTCGACGCGCGCGCTTTCGGCGCTGATGCAAGGGGCTGACAGCCGGGCTGCGCGCGATCTGGCGCTGGAGCGCGCGATGCGCAAGATGCGTGGCCGCGAGATCATCTGGGACGAGGATGCGCCCGAAGGCGGCGTGAAGCCGCATCTGGTGACACGGCCCGACGCGGCGGAGTGAAGCTGCGAAAATGCCCGGGCCGCGCCCGACCCTCCCCCCGGGCGGGCGCATTGGCAAGGTCATCGCAGGCACGACCGACCTACGGACTTTCGCGATAAAGCGCCAAGCCTTGCAGGGATGGCCGCGCCCACCCAAGGGTAAGGCGCCGCCCTTTACGCGTTACGCCGCCCCCTGCTCCGCCTCGTCTTCCTCTTCCGCCGATTGCCGCGCCCACATCGAGGCATACCGCCCGCGCTGCGCCAGAAGCTCCTCGTGGCGCCCGCGTTCGACGATTTCGCCCTTGTCGAGCACGAGGATCTGATCGGCATCCGCCACCGTCGACAAACGGTGCGCAATGGTGATCACCGAGCGCCCCTCGCCCATCGCCTTCAGGCTCATCTGGATGTCGCGCTCGGTCTGGGTATCGAGCGCCGAGGTCGCCTCATCGAGCAACAAGATCGGCGGGTTCTTCAGAATCGTGCGCGCGATGCCAACCCGCTGTTTCTCACCGCCCGAAAGCTTCAGACCGCGCTCGCCCACCGCCGTGTCATAGCCTTCCGGCAGGCTGGTCACGAAGTCATGGATCCGCGCCGCTTTCGCAGCCGCCACGATCTCCTCGTCCGTTGCATCGGCGCGACCGTAAGCGATGTTGTAGCGGATCGTGTCATTGAACAGCACGGTATCCTGCGGCACCACGCCGATCGATTGCTGCAGGCTCTCCTGCGTCACATCGCGCAGGTCCTGACCGTCAATGCGGATCGCCCCGCCAGTCACCTCGTAGAACCGGAACAGCAAACGCCCGATCGTCGATTTGCCCGAGCCCGAGGGCCCGACCAGCGCCACGGTCTGCCCCGCAGGCACGTCGAAGGAAATCCCCTTCAGGATCGGCCGCGTCGGGTCATAGGCGAATTCGACCCGGTCGAAACTGATATGCCCGCCTTTCACTTTCAGAACATCGGCGCCCTCTTTGTCCTGAATTTCGGCCGGTTGCTGCAACAAATCGAACATTTCGCCCATATCGACGAGCGCCTGCCGGATCTCGCGATAGACCGTGCCGAGGAAGCCCAGCGGCATGGTGATCTGGATCATGTAGGCCTGCACCATGACGAAATCGCCGACCGTCAGCGTACCCGCCTGCACCTGCATCGCGGCCATGACCATCACCGTAACCAGCCCGATCGTAATGATCAGCGTCTGGCCGGCATTGAGCGCCGCGAGCGACTGGCCGGTCTTCACCGCCATCGTCTCGTAGCCCTTCATCGACTCGTCGTAGCGGTCCGCCTCGCGCTTGGCCGCGCCGAAATACTTGACCGTCTCGAAGTTCAACAGGCTGTCGATCGCCTTCTGGTTCGCCGCCGTGTCGGCCTTGTTCATCTCGCGCCGGATGTTCACGCGCCACTCGGTGACCTTGAAGGTGAACTTGATATAGGCCGCGATGGTGACCAGCACGACCGCCGCGTAGCGCCAGTCGAACACCACCGCGAAGATGATCGCCACCAGCGTCAGTTCGACTATCAGCGGGCCGACTGAGAACAGCATGAAGCGCAGCAGGAACTCGACGCCTTTCACCCCGCGCTCGATGATCCGGCTGAGGCCGCCGGTCTTGCGGGTGATGTGATAGCGTAAGGAGAGCTGATGCATATGGGTGAAGGTCTGCAGCGCCAGATGGCGCAGCGCGCGTTGCGCCACCTTCACGAAGATCGCATCGCGCAGCTCGCCGAAGGCCACCGTCATCAGCCGTGCGACGCCATAGGCCACGGTGATCGCCACCGCCCCCATGCCCAGTGCCCAGGCCGCCGAGGTTCCCTCGCCCGAGAGCGCGTTGACCGCCTCGCGATAGACGAAGGGCGTTGCGACCGAGATGATCTTGGCGAAGACCAGCATCACCATTGCGAAGACGACACGCCGCTTCACCCACGGGGCTTCATGCGCCCAGAGATAGGGCAGCACCGCGCGGATCGTGCGCCAACCGCGGGCGCGCTCCTCGGCATTCATCTTACCCTTGGTCGTGATCTGTGCCGGAGGCATCGCGCCCTCCTCTTCCTCTTGACGAAAATATCCCGGGGGCTCCCGTCAGGGAGCGGGGCAGCGCCCCTCCACGGGTCAAACCTGCGCGCAACCTACTCGGCGGCGCGCAGGAGTCCAGCCATGCAAGCGGTGTGTGCGCTACTGCGCAGCCCCCGAGACGTCCGTCTCGGGCGACGGGATATTGAAGACCTGCCCCGGATAGATCAGGTCGGGGTCGCGGATCTGGTCGCGATTGGCGTCGAAGACTCGGACATAGAGGAACCCGTCGCCATAGACCTCGCGCGCGATCGCCCAAAGCGTATTGCCCTTCACGATCTGCACGACCTTCACCGCGTCGCCGACCTCGCCGGTCGCGCGCACGGAAGCTGCCTGCGCACCGGTCGGATCGGCGGCATTCGCCACGAGGATTTCGTCGGGCTGGTCGAAGCCGGTCTCGGCCCGCGCGACGACCTTGCCCGTGGCGTCCTGCGCATCGATCCGCAATTTATGCTCACCCGTGCCCAAGCCCGGCAGGTCGAGCGACCAACGCCCATCCGCGCCCGGCTGCGCCTCGGCGACGAGCGTGTCGTCGAGATAGGCGCTGAGCGTCGTGCCCTCGGGTGCGCCACGGCCTTCGCTGCGTGCGACCTCGCCCGAGCCGAAGGAGATCGTGTCGATCACCAGGTCATCGCTTTTCGGGGCGAGCAGCCGCGCACCGTCTGCATCGGCGATGAGCGGCGCTGCGGGCGGCGTGGGCGTCGATTGTGTCGCCTCGGTCGCCGTAGCGGGCGTCGTGGTCGTCGTGGTCGCAGTTCCGGCGGACGTGCCAACATCGGTCCCGGTCGCGGCGCTTCCGCTCATCGCCGTAACATCTGCCGCCGAGGCCGTCGCATCGGCGCTACTATCTGTCGCACCGTCCGCAGTCGGCCCAACGGGCGTCTGGGAGGGTACGCTCTGCTCTGCAGAGGCAATCTTCTCGGTTTTCGGCTGTCCGCGCAGCACGAGCGTCTCGGCGCTGTCGCGCGCGGAGCCATCCGCGCCGGTGACCCGCAGCGAGAGCGCGCGCGGGCCGTCAGCGGGCGGCAGATCGAAGAGCGAGGCGAAGCTGCCGCCGCCATCGGCCTGCGTGCTCGCCACGACCTTGCCGTCGACGAGAATATCGAGCTTCGCGCCCGGCTCCGCCCGCCCGGCGAGCGTCACCGAGCCGTCGGGTGCGGCCCGCAGCGCGTCGAATTGCACCTGGGCGAGCGGCTTGCCGTCACGTGCCGCCTTCGCGGTGGTGCCGTCAGTCGCCATATCCGCGCCCGTGGCAGAGCTTCCCGACGCGGCCTCCGCACCCGGATCCTTGACCGTTTCAACCAGCTTGTCGGTGGGTTCCTGGGCCAGCGGCGCCGCGGCGCTCGCCGCTTCTTCAGCCTCCTGCGCCACCGTCTCCGCGCTTTGCGTCTGCGGCGCAGCGGTCCCGGAGGTCGCATCGGCGCTCCCCGTTTGCGCGGTTTGCGCTGCGTTGTTCGCCGCCGCATTCACACCGCCGGCCTCCTTATCAGCCTCGGCCGAACCGGTCGCGGCAGTCGTCTCCGTGCCCGACGGTTGCGCCCCTTCGCGCTCCACCGGGCGCAGGACGCCCCAAAGCACCAGCCCCAAGATCACGAGGAGCAGCGCCGCCGCCCCCCCTTTCACCACACCGAGCCCGGTGCCCCCGGCCGGTTGATCCGTTACGTTTTCATTCATCTAAGTCCCGCCTTAACGTCATCCCCAGGGCCCTGCCGCCTGTTGTTATCTGCGGCTAGGTGACCCGATCCCTTGAGGGAACTTAGCAACCCCGGTATCACCGCTCAATAACAATGCATTTCCGGAGACACCGTCATGACCATTCCCCGTTCCGTCTGTGTCTATTGCGGCTCGCGTGCGGGCGCGAAGCCTGCTTATGCGGCAGCGGCGCGAGACACCGGCGAGATGCTGGCCACGCGCGACTGGCAGCTGGTCTATGGGGCGGGCGATGTCGGGCTGATGGGAGAGGTCGCCCGCGCGGCGCAAACCGCGGGCGGGCGCACCTTCGGCGTGATCCCCGAGCATCTCTTCCCCCGCGAGGTCGGCAAACGCGACCTGACCACATTCGTCGTCACCGAGACGATGCACGAGCGCAAGAAGGTAATGTTCATGAATGCCGATGCGGTGGTGGTACTGCCGGGCGGAGCGGGCTCGCTCGACGAGCTGTTCGAAGTGCTGACATGGCGTCAGATCGGCCTGCACGAGAAGCCGATCTTCCTGCTCAACACCGAGGGCTACTGGGCGCCGCTCGGGTCCCTGATCGACCATATCATCGAGCAGGGCTTCGCGGATCCGTCGCTGCGCGAGCTGTTGGTGACGGTCAATAGCGTGGCGGAGCTGGAAACCGCGCTCGTCTCAGCTTTCGCCTAAACCGCGCTGCGTCGCGGGCTGTGCCGCCGGCTGCGGTCGGCGCATCTTCAGATTGGCGCTCGAATAGAGCGCGAGCGCCGTCCAGATCAGCGCCAGCGCGATCGCGTGCCAGATGGTGACCGTCTCGCCGAAGGCCAGCGTCGCCACCGCGAATTGCAGCGTCGGGTTGAGATATTGCACCAGACCCACGGTTGCCATCCGCACCCGCTGCGCCGCGTAGGCGAACAGCAGCAAGGGCGTGCCGGTGAGCGGGCCGGAGAAGATCAAAAGAACCGTGGTCTTCCAATCGCCGCCGAAATGGCCCGCGCCGGGCGCGCTGCCCCACCATCCCGCGTGATAGCCCCAGAGCACGATCAGCGCGACTGGCGAGAGCAGCAGCACCTCGGCGCAGACCGAGACCATCGCGCCCGCGCGCAACCCCTTCTTGATCAGCCCATAGGTGCCGAAGGTCGCGGCAAGGATCAGCGAAACCCAGGGCGCGACACCCAGCCCGATCGTCAGGACGATGACCGCCGTGGCGGCCAGCGCGACCGCCATCCATTGCCGCGTGCTCAGCGCCTCGCGATAGACGATCAGCCCGAGAACGACGGCGACGAGCGGGAAGATGTAATAGCCGAGCGACGCCTGAACCGCGTGGCCGAAATGGACCGACCAGATGAAGGTGAACCAGTTGGCCGATATCATAAACGCCGCGGTCGCGATCACTAACGCCCCGCGCCCGCGACGTTCGGCCAGCGCGGCCCAAAGCTCGCCGAGGCGGCCTTTCAACCCGAGGATCACGGCGAAGAACAGGAAGGACCATAAGGTGCGATGGGCGAGCACTTCGATCGGCGGCATCCCGTCGAGCATCTTGTAATAGAGACCCGACAGCCCCCAGATGACGCAGGTCGTCACCATCGCCCAGAAGCCTTTGACCGCCTCGTTCATCGAAATTCCCTTCTCTCAACCGCGTGACCCTGACCGATCGGCGGGCGAAAGGAAAGACCACGGCGCGGCGGAACCTGTGCGCTTGTCCACGCATTGGGTCTGCGTCAATTCACAACGCCGAGAGAGACCGCCAATGTCCGCCACCAACAGCCACGATCCCGACGATTTCGCTTGGGCAGTGCCCGTAATGCGCACAGGCTACGGCGGGCGCGGTCTGGTCTATCTCGTCGTCGCGGGTGTCTCGCTCTGGTCGCTGTTTCATGGCGGCAGCGCCGAGGGCACCAAACAGGTGATGGAGAAGCTCTCAAGCGGCTGGGGCGCCGTGGTGCTCGTCGGCATCGCCCTTGGCATGGCGGCTTACGCAATCTGGCGCGTGGTGGACGCGGTCTGGGATCTCGAGGCCTATGGCTCCGAGATGAAAGGGTGGATCGCCCGTATCGGCCTCGTGGTCAGCGGTCTCGTCCATCTCGGCATCGGCGGCATTGCGGTCACGGCGCTCGTCGCGCGGGCGAGCAGCGATGGCGGGACGAACAAGCTGGTCTCGACGATCCTGAGCGCGCCGATGGGTCGTATCGCGCTCAGCGTGATCGGCCTGATCGTGATCGGGGCCGGCGGTTACTATCTCTACAAGGGGCTCACCAAGGCCTATCTGAAGCATCTGATGGCCAACGAAGTCACCCGTCGCGCCAATTTCGTCCTGCAGGCGGGGCTTGCGGCGCAGGGCGTGGTGGTCGCGATCATCGGCGCGCTTATCGTTTATGCCGCCTACCGCTACGATCCGTCGAGCGCGGGTGGTCTGGGCAAGGTCTTTGACTGGGTGCGGGGCCACCCGTTCGGGCAATTCCTGACCGGGGCGATCTGCGTCGGATTGCTGGGCTTCGCCGTATTCTGCTTCGTCAACGCGGTCTACCGGATCGTGCCGCGTGCCAGCGACCCGGACATCGAAACGCTCAAGCAGAGCCTCGAGAGCGACGACTGAGGCGCGCCCTGCCCCGTCGACGGAACGCCGCGCCCATCTCGCGCGGCGTTTTCTTGCGCTCTGCCGATGCGCGCGCGATGTGCCCGCATTACAGGTGCGGTCACTGACCTCCCGCGGGTCTCGCCGCTTCCCCGCAGCGCTCCTTCGGGAAAGCCCCATCAAAAAAGCGCCGCGCGGACAACCGCGCGGCGCTTTGTCTGTCATCGCAGCGAGGCGCGATCAGACGGTCGCAAGCTCTTCTTTCACCAGCTTCTCGATCTCGTCTCGGGGGTGATTGGTCAGCGTCTTGTCGATCTCGGCCACCACGACGTCGGCGACTTCCTTGTGCAGCGCGTGACGGATTTCCCCCAGAACACGGGGTGCCGCGACGATCACCAGCCGCTCGATCCGACCCTTGTGGACCATCTTGTAAAGATGTTCGGCCAGATCGTCAGCGAAGCGCATCTTCGCCAGTTCGTGCCAGTCCGTCTCCTGAAAAGCCGAGCGCTGGCCGGGGCCGTCATCAGCCATCCGACCCGGGCTGTCGGTGCCCTGCTCGTGATCGGGCGGGTTGTCCTGCTCGTCGACGCGCCGCACGACGAGGTTCGGATCCTCGTCATCCATCATGTTTTCCAGAAACAGCGCCTTCTCGCCATCCGCGATGACGACCCAAGTACCCTTGGAGAGTTTCTTCATCACATCTTCTCCTTTTCGCCGCTATCTCGCTCGTCGCCACCGAGCGGGCGCGTCGTGCCTGCGGAGGTTTCGTCGAGCTGCTTCTTCTCATCGCGGGTGCCGACCTTGCGGTTCAGGTTCCCGCCCGAGCTGCCTTGCCCTTCCGGCGTCTCGATATTCTCGGGCTTCTCGCCGAGGACCTCTTCGGTTTCGCGCTTGCCGTCATTGGAGCGAATGCGTTCAGCCATCGTATCCTCCTCTTGGTTACGGGTTTCTGTCAAGAAAACCGATCCGGCGGCGTCGCGGTTCCTGCTTAGCGGTCTTTCCGTCCCGGCAATCGCCCCGGCACACAAACGTGCTCACAAACGGGCGTCGTGAAGCGCGCAAAGAAAAAGGGCGCCCCACGGGACGCCCTTCCAATTCGCTCGTTTCGCGGAGATTACATGCGCGAAGCGACGTTTTCCCAGTTCACCAGCTTGTCGAGGAAGTTCGACAGATAGGCCGGGCGCTTGTTGCGGAAGTCGATGTAATAGGAGTGCTCCCACACGTCGCAGCCCAGAAGCGCGGTCTGGCCGAAGCACAGCGGGTTCACGCCGTTCTCGGTCTTGGTCACTTTCAGCGAACCGTCGCCGTCCTTCACGAGCCATGCCCAGCCCGAGCCGAACTGGCCAGCGCCCGCGGCAGCGAAGTCTTCCTTGAACTTGTCGACCGAGCCGAAGCTTTCGGTCAGCGCCTTTTCCAGCTCGCTCGGCATGGCCGAGTTGCCCGGGCCCATCATTTCCCAGAACTGGGTGTGGTTCCAGTGCTGCGAGGCGTTGTTGAAGATGCCGTTCTGCGCGACGGCGTTCGGCTGATAGGTGCCTTTCACGATCTCTTCGACCGACTTGCCTTCCCATTCGGTGCCGGCAATCGCCTTGTTGCCGTTATCGACATAGGCCTTGTGGTGAATGTCGTGGTGATATTCGAGGGTCTCCTTCGACATGCCGAGATCCGCGAGTGCGTCGTGGGCATAGGGAAGATCGGGAAGTTCAAAAGCCATGATGTCCTCTCTTGAGTTCGAAGGTTCGTACGTCAAACACTAAAGAAGCGCTGGAGGTTCCGAGGTCAAGACGTTTCCGCGGCGAACATCCGACGGTTGGGTTCAGGTTTTACGCCGCAGCGAGAGCGCGATGCCGCCGATCACCAGCGCCGCGGCCAGCCAGAAGCGCGCCGACGGGATTTCGGCCAGAAGCACCGCCCCGCCCAGCGCCGCGATCAGAGGCACGGAAAGTTGTGCGATCGCGGCGAGGCTCGCAGGGATTTGCGGCAACACGCGATACCACAGCGCATAGCCCAGCCCCGAGGTCACAGCACCCGAGAGGATCGCGGGTGCCCAGCCCCAGCTTGCGCCCTGCCCCCAGTCGCCCGCGCCGAGCATCCAGATCAGCGCCAGCGGTATGGCCAGAGCGAAGTTAAGCGCGGTCGCGA
Source organism: Thioclava sp. F1Mire-8 (assembly GCF_002213165.1). Lineage (NCBI taxonomy): Bacteria > Pseudomonadati > Pseudomonadota > Alphaproteobacteria > Rhodobacterales > Paracoccaceae > Thioclava > Thioclava sp. F1Mire-8. The sequence continues at coordinate 1,301,062 of NZ_NBNY01000001.1, forward strand.
CCAGCGGATCGTGCGTGCGCCGCCCGTTGAGCGAATAGAGCCCCCATCCGATCCCGGCGAGCGCCATCATCGCGAAACCGCGCGGATCGATATGGGCGTCGCCCGAGGCGGGCAGGAGCAGAACCATAAGCCCTGCGAAGGCCAGCCCCGCCCCGATCCAGCGCCAGAGCGAGATCGCCTCGCGCAGCCACAGCGCCCCCGCGAACATGGTGATCTGCACCATCCCGAACAGCGTCAGCGCGCCGACGCCAGCGTCGATCAGCCCGCTCGCGATGGAAAACCCGAAGATATAGAGCGCGAGCGTCGCGACCCCGGCGCTCAGAACCGCCCTTGGCAGACGCAGGCCCCGCACTCCTTTCGCCCGCATCGCGAGAAGCAGCAGAACAAGCGCCCCCGAGGCGAGCCGCACGAAGCCCGTCGCAGCGGGCCCCCAACCAGCATCATGCACCGCCATCCGGTTGAGCACCGAATTGGCCGCGAAAGCGATCATGACGAGAGCGGTGAGAGCGAAAAGGCGCATGCCGCCAGAATGGCGCGGAATGCGCCGATGTCCATCGGGCTTTCCGACGAAATGAAATGACCCGGAGCATGTACCCCGGGTCGATCCAAACAAGCGAGCGCGGCGCGTCCAGCGGCGCGACCGCTCAGTCGCGAGTGTACATGCCCTCGTAGATCGGGACGAGCGTGTCTGTCTCGAAGAGCGAGGACACCGAGGTGCCCGACCAGGTGTTCAGGATCGCTTGTGCGAACATCGGCGCCGTCGGCACGATGCGGATATTCGGGCAGGCTTTCACGGCCTCGGTCGGCTCGATCGAGTCGGTGATGACCAGCGTCTTCAGTGCCGAATTGGTCACCCGCTCGACCGCCGGGCCCGACAGCACGCCGTGCGAGATATAGGCGTGAACCTCTGTCGCGCCGTGCTCGATCAGCAGGTCGGCGGCCTTGCACAGCGTGCCTGCCGTGTCGACCATGTCGTCGACGATGATGCATTTCTGGCCCTTCACGTCGCCGATCACGGTCATTCCCGCGACCTCGCCCGCCTTTTCGCGGCGCTTGTCGACGATGGAGAGCGGCGCGTCGATCCGCTTGGCCAGCTCACGGGCGCGAGCCACGCCGCCCACGTCGGGCGAGACGACCATGATATCGTCGGTCTGGCCCTTGAAGTTGTGCAGGATATCGAGCGCGAAGACCGGCGAGGCGTAGAGGTTGTCCACCGGAATATCGAAGAAGCCCTGGATCTGGGCTGCGTGCAGGTCGAGCGTCAGGATGCGGTCAACGCCCGCTTCGGTCAGCAGGTTCGCGACCAACTTGGCCGAGATCGGCGTGCGGGCCTTGGTGCGGCGGTCCTGACGTGCATAGCCGAAATAGGGGATCACGGCGGTGATGCGATCTGCCGAGGAGCGTTTGAGCGCGTCGGTGATGATCAGCAGCTCCATCAGGTTGTCATTGGCCGGGTTCGAGGTCGGCTGAATGATGAACATATCCTCGCCGCGCACGTTCTCGAAAACCTCGACGAAAATCTCGCCGTCGTTGAAACGCTCGACCCGCGCATCCACCAAACCGACGGACATGCCGCGATGCATCGACATGCGGCGCGCGATCGATTGCGCGAGCGGTTTGTTGGAATTTCCGGAGATGAGCTTCGGTTCGGTGACGACGGACATGGGCCAGTTCCTTCGTGACGCCGGGCAGCCCCGGCGGGATTCGCTTGATTGCGCCTGCCTTAGCACCGGGGTAGCGTGGCGGCAATTTCGACTGTCAAGAAAGTGTTATGAATGGCACGGATCGACTACTATTTCGGCACGTTCAGCCCGTGGGCCTATCTCGGCGGCCCGCGATTCGAAGAGATCGCGGCGCGTCACGGCGCTGACGTGACTTACAAACCGCTCGACCTTCTGGGCCTGTTCGACCGCACCGGCGGCGTGCGCCCGGCGCAGCGTCACCAGAGCCGGATGGAATACCGGATGCAGGAGCTCAAGCGCTGGTCGAAGCGGCTCGGGATGGAGATGAACTACACGCCTCCCGGCTATCCGCCGAACCCCGCACCGTCGTCTTACGCGATCATCGCGGCGCAGAAAGCGGGCGGCGGCGATGTCGGCGGGCTGGTCAACGCGATCCTGCGCGCCTGCTGGGCGGAGGACAAGGACATCGCCTCGGACGAGGTGATCCGCGAGGCGCTGGAAGCCAACGGTTTCGACGGCGATCTGGCGACCACCGGCCTCTTCGACGGCGCGGTCACCTACGAGAAGAACCTCGAGGACGCGGTCGAGGCCGGCGTGTTCGGCTCGCCCTTCTATATCGTCACCGACACCGATGAGCGGTTCTGGGGGCAGGATCACCTGGAGTTGCTCGACGACTACCTGGGGACGCTCTGAATGCCGCGCGACCAACGACAAGGGGCCGAAGTCTTCTGGCAGAGCTTCGGTCAGGGCGAACGTCCGGCTATCGCGATCCATTGCACGCTCGGCAGTTCGAACCTCTGGGCGAAGGCGCTGATGCCGTTGGGCCAGCAGATCACGGCGACCGCCTTCGATCAGCCGAGCCACGGGCAATCCGCACCCTGGCGCGGCGATGCGAGCGAGCCCGGGAGCTTCCAGACGCAGGTGACACGGATCGCTGCAAGCTTCATTGAGCGCCCTGTCGATCTGATCGGGCATAGTTTCGGCGCCTCGGTCGCGCTGCGCATCGCGGTCGGCGCGCCCGAGGCCGTGCGCTCGCTGACGCTGATCGAGCCGGTGCTGTTCGCGGCGCTGCCCGAGGACGACCCGGATTGGCAGGACCTGCGCGCCAAGCAGGACCATTTCGAAGCGCTGATGGAAGCGGGCGATTACGAGCCGGCCGCACGCGGCTTCATGCGTGACTGGGGCACCGGCCAGCCGTGGGACAGCTATACCGAAACGCAGCGCGAACGTTTCACCGCGTGCATGCCGATGGTCGAGAATATCTCTCGCGCCAATTTCGCGGATCCGGCACAGATAGCACGGCCCGACGGGATCGAGCAGATCGACGCGCCCGCAATGATCATCCATGGCGACCGCTCGCCGCCGACGATGCCGAAAGTGGCCGAGGCGATTGCCGCGCGCCTGCCCGATGTGGGCGTCGCCTGCGTCGAGGGCGCGGGCCATATGCTGCCAGCCACTCATCCCGAACAATGCGCGAGCCTGATCGCCGCCAATCTGGAACGCAGCTGACCTCATGGCCAAGCAATCCGCGATCTTCCGCTGCGCCGAGTGCGGCGCGACGCATGCCAAATGGTCCGGGCGTTGCGACGCCTGTGGCGCATGGAACTCCATCCACGAGGAAGCCCCGATCTCGACCACGCCCGGCTCCGGGATGAAAGGCGCTAAGGGCAAGGTGATCCCGCTCACCGCGCTCGACACCAAGGAAACCCCGCCCGCCCGCGTGAAATCGGGCATGGAGGAGTTGGACAGGGTTCTGGGCGGCGGTCTCGTGGCGGCTTCGGCGGTGCTCGTGGGTGGCGATCCGGGCATCGGGAAATCGACGCTTCTGCTGCAGGCGACCGCCAGCTTCGCCCGCGAGGGCGTGAAGGCTCTCTATATCTCGGGAGAGGAAGCGGCGAGCCAGGTGCGGATGCGCGCGCAACGGTTGGGCCTTGCGGACGCGCCGGTCGGGCTGGGCGCTGAAACCTCGCTTCGCGACATCCTGACGACGCTGGAAGTCGAGCGCCCCGACCTCGTCATCATCGATTCGATCCAGACCATGTGGTCGGACAATGTCGACAGCGCACCGGGTTCGGTAAGCCAGCTGCGCGCCGCCGCACACGAATTGGTGAGCTTCGCAAAAAAGCGCGGCACCGCCGTCATCCTCGTGGGTCACGTCACCAAGGAAGGCCAGATCGCGGGCCCGCGCGTGATCGAGCACATGGTCGACACGGTGCTCTATTTCGAGGGCGAGCGCGGCCACCAGTTCCGCATCCTGCGCGCGGTGAAGAACCGCTTCGGCCCGGCCTCCGAGATCGGTGTCTTCGAGATGACCGGGGCGGGTCTGGCCGAGGTCGCCAACCCCTCGGCGCTGTTCCTGTCGGAGCGCGGCCAACCCGCGCCGGGATCGGCGGTTTTCGCAGGAATTGAAGGCACGCGACCGGTGCTGACGGAGATTCAAGCGCTGGTTGCACCCTCAACGCTTGCTTCGCCCCGTCGTACCGTAGTCGGGCTCGACAGCGGGCGGATCTCGACCATTCTCGCGGTGCTGGAATCGCGATGCGGCATCCCCTTCGCGGGGCTCGACGTGTTCCTGAATGTCGCGGGCGGGATGAGGGTGGTTGAGCCCGCAGCCGACCTCGCCGCGGCCGCCGCGCTTCTCAGTGCGCGCGAAGATGTGGCGCTTCCAGCGGACATGGTGATTTTCGGGGAAATCAGCCTGTCGGGCGCGCTGCGTCCCGTGGGTCAAGCGGAAAACAGGTTGAAAGAAGCGGCGAAACTTGGTTTTTCACAAGCGATCGCACCCTCGGGAACGAAAGCCGAAGGGTCGAGCGGGATGTCCCTGCGCAAGCTGGGCGATCTCGTGACTTTTACCGGGGAGATGTTCGGCGCCGGATAACGCCGAGAACACAGGAGCGAAAATGGACGGGTTCACCATTGTCGATGCCATCGTGGCGGTCGTCATCATTCTTTCGGCGATCCTCGCCTATTCGCGGGGCTTCGTGCGTGAGGCGCTGGCCATCGTCGGCTGGATCGCGGCGGCGATCGTCGCTTACATTTTCGCCAACGAGGCGCGCCCGCTGGTGCAGCAGATCCCCGGCCTCGACAAGTTCATCGGCCAAAGCTGCGAGCTGGGCATGATCGGCGGCTTCGCGGTGGTCTTCGCCGTGGCGCTCGTCGTGTTCTCGATCCTGACGCCCTTGTTCGCCTCCGCCGTGCAACGCTCGGCCCTTGGCGGGATCGACCAGGGGCTTGGCTTCCTGTTCGGCGTGGTGCGCGGCGTGATCCTCGTCGCAGTGGCCTTCGTCGTCTACGACCGCGTGATGAGCAACGACCCCGTGCCAGTGGTCGACGACTCGCGCTCGGCCAAGGTGTTCTCGCGCGCCTCCGGACAGCTCGACGAATCGATGCCCGCCGATGCGCCCGGCTGGATCGTGCAACGCTACGAGCAACTCGTAGCCGCCTGTCCCGCACCTCCGGGTGCCGATGCCCCGGCCCGGACGGACGAATTGCCCCCGGCAACGGCGAATTGATGACAGCCACATGACGGTTTTTGCAGGCGCGAGGGGTTAACACCTCTCGCGTTTGCATATAAATGAGCGCAAGCGCCCTCCCCTTGCGTCATACGGAGCTGATGCCATGTCCTGCCCCGCCGCCCAGAAGACCCACTTCGCCCATCCTTTCGACGACGACAAGCTCAAGGAAGAATGCGGCGTCTTTGGTGTGGTCGGCATTTCCGACGCCGCGAATTTCGTGGCTCTTGGTCTGCACGCCCTGCAACACCGCGGTCAGGAAGCGGGCGGTATCGTCGCGCATGATGCCGCAACCGGCTTCAATTCCGCTCACCGCTTCGGCTACGTCCGGGACAATTTCACCAAGTCGAGCCTGATGGAAACGCTGCCGGGCGATATCGCCATCGGCCATGTGCGCTACTCCACCGCAGGCTCCAAGGGGGCGGTGATCCGCGATATCCAACCCTTCTTCGGCGAGTTCTCGATGGGCGGCTGCGCGGTCGCGCATAACGGCAACCTCACCAATGCCGACGCGCTGCGCCGCGAACTGATCGAGCGCGGCGCGATCTTCCAGTCGTCTTCCGACAGCGAATGCATCATCCACTTGATGGCGCGCTCGATCCAGCGCAAGCACGCCGACCGGATCGCCGACGCGCTGCGCCGCGTGGAAGGCGCGTTCTCCATCGTCGCGATGACGCGCACCAAGCTGATCGGTGTGCGCGACCCGCTGGGCGTGCGCCCGTTGGTGCTGGGGAAGCTCGGCGAACATGGCTATGTGCTCAGTTCCGAGACCTGTGCGCTCGACATCATCGGCGCGGAATTCGTCCGCGAGATCGATCCGGGCGAGATGGTGGTCATTCAGGACGGCCATATCGAAAGCTCGCGTCCCTTCGGCCCCTCGACCGGGCGCTTCTGCATCTTCGAGCATGTCTATTTCTCGCGCCCCGACAGCATGATCGGCGGCCGCTCGGTCTACGAGACCCGTCGCGCCATCGGCGTCGAGCTGGCCCGCGAAGCCCCGGTCGAGGCCGATCTGGTCTGCCCCGTGCCCGACAGCGGCACCCCCGCCGCGATCGGCTACAGTCAGGAAAGCGGCATCCCCTTCGCGCTCGGGATCACGCGCAACCAGTATATGGGCCGCACCTTCATCGAGCCGACCGAGCAGATCCGCAACATGGGTGTGCGCCTCAAGTTGAACGTCAACAAGTCGCTCATTCGCGGCAAACGGGTGGTCCTTGTCGACGACTCGGTCGTGCGCGGCACCACCTCGCGCAAGATCAAGGACATGATCCTCGATGCGGGCGCGAAATCGGTGCATTTCCGGATCGCCTCGCCGCCGACCGCATGGCCGTGCTTCTACGGCGTCGACACGCCGAACCGCGACAAGCTGCTGGCGGCGCAGATGACCGAGGAAGAGATGCGCGAATGGGTCGGCGTGGACAGCCTCAAGTTCATCTCGCTCGACGGGCTGTATCGCGCGGTGGGCGAGGCCAAGGGCCGCGACAATTCCTGCCCGCAATATTGCGATGCCTGCTTCTCCGGCGAATATCCGATCACGCCTTCGGATCAGCTGGAAAAGGGTTTCGAGATGAAGGCGGCCGAGTAAGCGCGCGGCGCTTTCCGTTCGTCTGATACGATTTCTTCAGGGCCGCCGCGCGTATCGCGTTGCGGCCCTCAGTCTTCCTGACAGGCGCGGAACAGCGGTTGCGCCTCGCCATCCTCGGCGATCCAGTCGAGCATCGCGCCGTGGCCCTTTGTCCACCACACATAACCCGCCTCGCCCTCGCCATCCTCGGCGTATCTCGCGCCGTCGGCAGAGCGGATATGGCTCATCACGACGAGCCGTCCCTGCAGGAACAGGGCGACGCGCTGGGGATCGGTGTCGTTGATGTAGGCCGCGTGCACTTCCGCGCCGCGCTCGCAATGATAGGTGACGGTCACCACCGGCTCTACCGTATCGCCGGCCGTCGGGTTGAGCGGCTCAAGCCGCTCGACGGGCGTGTCGTGTTGCCCCGATGGCGCCGCCGCATCCTGCGCCTCCACCGGCCCCGTCAGCGCGGCGCCCGCGATCAGCGCCCCAAATAGCGTACGTCTCACGCGTCGTCCTCGACCCGGTCGGCGAGCGACTCCGCGCGTGCGGCGATCTCGGCCAGCGTCTCGGTCACTTCGGGCGGCAGGATCGGCACTTCGACATGGGCCGGGTTCGACTGCAATTCGTCGATCTTCGCCTGCAATTCGCCAAGACGGTTCATCGCGTCGCGCAGCTGATCCTCGATACCCGCAGCCTTGTCGGCCAGCATCAGCCCCGACATCAAGAGCATCCGGTTCTCGGGCACGCGCCCGATCTGGCCCAGAAGCACCTGCGCCTCGCTGTCGAGCATCCCGGCAGCCGAGCGCAGGAAATGTTCTTCACCCTCTTGGCAGGCGACCTGAAAATCGCGGCCGCCGACGGAAATCGTCACCTCAGGCATCGGTCCCCTCCTCGCGGTTCGCCGCTTCGATGATCGGGTCGAGACCCGCGATGATCTGCTCAAGCTCGGCGCTTTCGCCGTCGCGCGCGGCGCGCAGGCTTTGCAACTCGGCCATCAGCGCCTCGTCGGAGAAGGCCACGCCCTCGTCCATCAGCTTGCGATTGGCCGCGACCAGCGCCGCGTTGGCTTGCTTGAGGGCAGCGACCTCCTTGAAGGCAGATTCCTGCGCCCGGACGGCGGCGCCGTATTTGCGCTCCATCGCCCCCAGCGTGGTATCCTGTTTCTCGCGGATCGCTCGGACGCGTTCGGAGAGTTGTGCGTTCGCTTCCTGCTCCGCGGCGAGCGCGGCTTTCAGTTCGGCCACCTCCGCCGGATCTGCGACAACTTCGGGCGGCGGCTCCGGTACCGGGGGCAGTTCCGCCTCGGCGGCCTCCGGCTCGGTTTGCTGCGCTGCGGATTGCGCTGCCTTGGCCTGCATTGCCTCGCGCTGCTTGAGCGCTTCGACCCCGCGCCCGATCCGTTCGAGCGCGAAAGCGATGCGGCGTTCGTATTCGGCGATATCACTCATGCACGCCTCCTCGTCCTCATGTTTTTCGCTTGCCATGGCCGAATCGCGGCCCGGCTGCGGATTTCGATCAGTCTAACCCTTTGCGACAGGGCAAGCCCACCCTTTTGCCCCAAGCACTTGTGGGCCACGCTTGATCTTGGGCCGATCCCTGCTATCAGGGGCGCGGACCCATCCAACTGCTGCCCCGCGAAAGGACGTTTCATGGAAATCGAAGAGCTGCGCGCCGCCCATCCTGAGCATTGGAAACTTGCCTCCGCGATCCGCGCATTGGCGATGGATGCGGTGCAGGCCGCCAATTCCGGTCACCCCGGCATGCCGATGGGTATGGCCGACGTGGCGACCGTTCTGTTCCAGAACCACCTGAAATTCGACGTGAAGAACCCGAAATGGGCTGACCGCGACCGCTTCATCCTTTCGGCCGGCCACGGCTCGATGCTGATCTATTCGCTGCTCTATCTCTGCGGCGATGAGCAGGTCACGCTCGACCAGATCAAGAACTTCCGCCAGTCGGGCGCGCTGACCGCGGGCCACCCCGAGAATTTCCTGCTCGACGCGGTGGAAACCACCACCGGGCCGCTCGGCCAGGGCCTCGCGACCTCGGTCGGCATGGCCATCGCCGAAGAGGCGCTGCGCGCGCAATGGGGCAAGAAGCTCGTCGATCACCGGACCTGGGTCATCGCAGGCGACGGCTGCCTGATGGAAGGCATCAGCCAGGAGGCCATCGGCCTTGCCGGGATGCAGGAACTGTCGAACCTGATCGTGCTGTGGGACAACAACGACATCACCATCGACGGCCGCGTGTCGATGTCGGACAAGACCGACCAGCGCAAGCGCTTCGAGGCGTCGGGCTGGACTGTCTTCGCCTGTGACGGCCACGATCCGGTTGCCATCGACGAGGCGCTGACCAAGGCGAAGCAAGCCAAGGGTCCGGTTCTGGTCGACTGCAAGACCATCATCGGCTTCGGCGCCCCCACCAAGGCCGACAGCTACTCCGCCCACGGCTCGCCGCTGGGCGACGAGGAGATCGCGCGCACCAAGGCGATCTACGGTTGGAATCACGGCCCGTTCGAAATCCCCGCCGACGTAAAGTCGCAATGGGAAGCGATCGGCACCCGCGGCGCAGCAGAGCGCGCCGAATGGGAGGAGCGCTTCGGCAAGCTCTCGGCGGCCAAGCAGGCCGAGTTCACGCGCATCATGGAAGGCGGCGTCTCGAAGAAGCTGACCGGCGCGATCCGCAAGTTCAAGAAGGAACAGGCCGAGGCCAAACCGAAGGTCGCGACCCGCAAGGCGTCCGAAATGGTTCTGGGCGTGATCAACGCCGCCTGCCCCGAGACCATCGGCGGCTCGGCCGACCTCACCGGCTCGAACCTCACGAAGTCGAAGGACATGACGGTCTTCAACGCGGAGAACCGCAAGGGTCGCTACATCCACTACGGCATCCGCGAGCATGGCATGGCCGCCGCGATGAACGGTCAGTGGCTGCATGGCGGCGTGCGCCCTTATGGCGGCACGTTCTTCTGCTTCACCGACTACGCGCGCGGCGCGATGCGTCTCTCGGCTCTGATGAAAGTGCCGACCGTCTATGTCATGACCCATGACTCGATCGGTCTGGGCGAAGACGGCCCGACGCACCAGCCGGTCGAGCATCTCGCGATTTGCCGCGCGACGCCGAACACGCTGACCTTCCGCCCCGCCGATGTCATCGAGACCGCCGAGGCGTGGGAAATCGCGATGAACCAGGAGGGCACGCCCTCGGTTCTGGCGCTGTCGCGTCAGGGTCTGCCGACGCTGCGCACCGAGTACAAGCCGCAGAACCTCACCGCGCGCGGCGCCTATGTTCTGGCCGAAGCCGATGGCAAGCGTCAGGTGATCCTGATGGCGACCGGCTCGGAAGTGGAAATCGCGCTGAAAGCTCGCGAGATGCTGCAGAAGGAAGCGATCGGTACCCGCGTCGTCTCGATGCCCTGCATGGAGCTGTTCGCCGAGCAGGACGAGGCCTACCGCAAGCGCGTGCTGCCGCCGAACTCGGTCCGCGTGGCGGTCGAGGCCGCCGTGCGCCAGCCGTGGGACCGCTGGCTTCTGGGCGAGCGTGGCCGCGAGGCGAAAGCCGGCTTCGTGGGCATGGAGGGCTTCGGCGCCTCCGCCCCGGCAGGCGAGCTTTACGAGAAGTTCGGGATCACCCCCGAGGCCGTGGCCGAGAAGGTCAAGAGCCTCCTCTGATGGCTCTGCCCGGGTTGAAAGCGACAGCGAGGGGGCCCGGCGTGGCCCCCTCTTTGCTTCCCGAGGGCGATCGCCCCGGGATGGGGATCGCGCTGATGCTCGGCGCGTTCTCGATGCTGACTCTGATGGACGCTTTCGCGAAACTTCTCGGGCAAGGTTACCACCCGCTTCTGATCGTCTGGGCGCGCTTCGCGGTGAATGCCGCCGTGCTGGCGGTCATCTATCGCGGCAGCCTGCCGCGCAGGCTTCGCAGCGCACAGCCGAAGTTCCAACTGGGCCGGGCCTTGTTCCAGATGGGTGCGATCGTTTCGTTCTTCTACGCGCTGAAACATGTCCCGCTGGCCACCGCGACCGCGCTTGGCGATCTGAACCCCGTGATCGTGACGCTCGGCGCCGCCCTGTTTCTGGGCGAGCGGCTGGGCCCACACCGCATCTTCGGCATCGCGGCCGCGTTCATCGGCGCGATGATCATCCTGCGCCCGGGTTTCGCGGGCTTTCATCCGGCAGCACTGTTGGCGCTACTCGCCGCCTTCAGCTTCGCGGGCGCGGTGCTGCTGACGCGCTACCTGCGCGGCGATAGCGCGGCCACCTCGCAGCTCTGGTCCGCCTACACCGGGCTTGCGCTTTCCTCGCTCGCCCTGCCCTTCATATGGCAGCCGATCGCGCTCTCCGATCTGTGGGTTTTCCTCGGCCTCGGGCTTGCGGGTAGCCTCTCGCAATTTCTGCTGATCCGCGCCTTCGCGCTGGCCGAGGCCTCGACGCTGGCACCGTTCGGCTATTCGGGTCTGCTGTTCGCGTCCTTCTGGGGCTGGTTGATGTTCGGACAGTTTCCTGACGGGTTCACGATCGCCGGGGCGCTTGTGATCGTGGGGGCTGGCCTCTATGTCTGGTCGCGTGAGCGCCGAGCTGCGCGCCAAGCCAGAGCCTGACACACGACACGATGAAGTACCGCGAACCCACCTTGTCCGACCGCGTCTCGAATGCCCTTTTCGTGGCGGTGATGCGGCTGGTCCAGCGGCTACCCTACGAGCGGCGCATCCCGGCGGCGGGGCGGATGGTGGCGCGGCTCGCGCCGGTCCTTGGCTTCACCCGCAAAATCCGCGAGAACCTGGCGATCGCCTGTCCTGATCTGTCCGAGGACGAGATCAAGCGGCTGCAGCGCGAGATGCCCGACAATCTGGGCCGCATGTTGGCGGAGATCTATTCCGGCGAGGAATTCGTGGCCCGCGTGCGCGATCTGCCGATCGAAGGCCCCGGGGCCGAGACGCTGGAAGCCGCCCATCGCGAGGGGCGTCCGGTCGTTCTGGCTGCGGGCCATTTCGGCAATTACGACGCGTGGCGCGCGGCGCTTGCAGGGCGCGGCTACCGGGTCGGCGCGATCTACCGCCCGATGAACAACCCGCTCTTCAATGAACAATATGTCTCGACCATTTCCGCCATCGCCGAGCCGCTGTTCTCGCGCTCGCGCCGGGGTTTGGGCGACATGATAAAGTTCCTGCGCGATGGCGGGATGGTCGCCTTCGGCTTCGATCAGCATTTCAGCAAGGGCGCGGAATTGAGCTTCTTCGGCCTGCCCGCCTTCACACCTCTGTCTGCGGCGGAAATGGCGCTGAAGATGAAGGCCGATCTGGTGCCGATCTACGCGATCCGCCAGCCCGACGGACTCAGCTTCAGGATCTACGCTGACAAGCCCGTGCCACATACCGACCCCGAAACGATGACCCAGACCCTCAATGACGGGCTGGAGGAGATGATCCTCAAGCACATGGAGCAATGGCTCTGGATTCATCGCCGCTGGAAGGGGAAACGCAAATAAGAAAAGGCGCGCGAGATTTTCTCGCGCGCCTTTTTGGCCTCTCGGACCGGCTCAGTTGCCGCGCTGGATCCGCTCCATCAGCGCGCCGGTTTCTTCCGCCGGAAGTGCCGCGCGCAGCGCGAACCAGATCACGACCAGCGACCACACCGCGACGAGGGCCATCCCACCCCAGAAGTTCAGCACCCCCAGCGCGTGATCCGAAGTGCCGAGCGCGGTGATGATCCAGAGCCCGCCGAACCACAGCGCAAGCCAGCCGATATGGCGCCAGCCGAACTCGGAGGCGGATTTCTTCTGCACGGCGTGGAAGACGAGCGCGTAGATGGCGAAGCCCACGAGCAGCATCCCGAACAGGATCGAGTCGGTGTAGAACCCGGTCCAGTAGATCACGAGGTTCGAGGCAATGAAGGCCAGTGGTGCAAGGAACTCCGCCCCTTTCAGACGGAACGCACGCTCGGCATCGGGCTGCGAACGGCGCAGCACCATCAGCACGATCGGACCAAGGCCATAAGTCAGAACCGTGATCGAGCTGATATAGCCCACCAGCAATTGCCACGCCGGGAAGGGCAGCAGGAAGAAAACGCCCACGGCCCACATCACCGCAACCGCTAGCCACGGCACGCCGTGACGGGTGGTATGCGTCAGCGCGCTCGGCCCGCTATCGGTATCTCCCACGGCATAGAGGATGCGCGAGCCGCCAGTGACGTAGATCAGCCCCGTCCCGCCGGGCGAGATATAGGCGTCCACGTAGAGGAGCAGCGCCAGCCAGCCCATGCCGAGCGTCGCGGCGAGACCGGCGAAGGGACCCGCGGAACCTTTGAAGCTCAGAGACGACCAGCCATTCGCCAGATCGCCCTTCGAGAGGGCCATGATGAAGGCCACTTGCAGCAGGATATAGACGATCGCGGCAAGAATGACCGAGCCGATCACCGCCATCGGGATATTGCGGCCGGGATTGGCGCTCTCGCCGCCCAAGTCGATCGCCGTGCGGAAGCCGAGGAACGAGAACACGATCCCTGCGGCCGGAATCGCGGTGAACATGCCTTGCGCCTTGTAGGTGCCCGGAGCCGCATGCCAGACGCCCCAATGGGACGAAGCCGCGATCAGGCCGACCACGGTGATCAGAGGCACCGCGATCTTCCACCACGTCACCGTATTGTTAACCTTCAGCAGCGCCTTGATCGCCAGCAGGTTCAGCAACGCCAGAACGCTCAGGAGAAGCGCGGAGGTGATGAAGCCCACCAGCGTCAGCGTGCCCGTCCCGTCTCCGCGCAGAAAATAGGGCAGGTAATTGTTCGCATAGGTCACGATCCCCTCGGCCTCGACCGCAGGCACCGGCGCATAGCTGAGAAACAGCATCCAGCCCCAGAGCCTGCCCAAGGTCGCACCGTGGCTCGCGTGGCTCATATGGACCAGCGCGCCGGATTTGGAGAACATCGTGGAGAGTTCGGCGAAGCACAGCGCGATCAGCATGATGATCGCCGCCCCGACCACCCAGGACCAGACCGAGAGCGGCCCAGCGATTTTCGAGGCGTGATAGGCCCCGAAGAGCCAGCCCGAGCCGATCATCGATGTCGTGGAGGCGAAGAGCAGCCCGATGACCCCGGCGTCCCGCCGCAGCTTGCCTCCTCCCGCCATCGTTTCGGTTGATGCCATTGGTGAATCCCCTGTTTCTTATTGATCACAGGAGTTCAACTAGGGCGCGATCTCGCCAACCGGAGCGATTACACGGGCTTGTGGCGGAACGCGATCACGCGTGAAATCCGCAGTCAGCCTTAGCGCAGAAATTTCTGGGCGAGCTTCGCCATGCGTCCGCTGCGATAGGGCGGCATCAGCATCGCAAGCGGCGCGAAACGGTTCTCGAGCACGGGTTTGAGATGAGTGAATGCCTCGAAGCCCCAATGGCCATGCGCCGCACCCACGCCCGAATTGCCGATCCCGCCGAAGGGCAGGTTCTGGTGCAGGTAATGAACCAGCGCGACATTGATGCCCACCGCGCCGGAACTGGTTGCGCGGCGCAATCGGTCGATCAAGCCGCGGTCGCGCTCGAAGATGTAAAGGGCGAGCGGCTTCGGCCCGGCCTCGATCCGCGTCACCACATCCACCGCATCGTCGAAGGGAATGACCGGCAGGACGGGACCGAAAATCTCTTCCTGCTCGACCGTCATCGACGGATCGGTGCCCATCAGGACGGTCGGCGCGATATAGCGGCTCTGCGCCTCACCGGTTGCGCCGGTCAGCGCCTTTGCGCCCGCTGACTGCGCGCTCTCGATCATGCCCATGAGCCGGGCGAAATGATCCGGGTTGATGATCCGCGCGAGATCGCGCGTGGCCGCCTGCGCCTCTTCCGTCTTGCCATACATCCGCGCAATCGCGGCTTTCAGCTCGGCCAGGAACGGGGCTTCGATCTGCTTGGCGACATAGACGTGATCGGGGGCGATGCAGGTCTGACCGGCATTCGCGAACTTGCCCCAGGCGATCATCCGCGCGGCCTTTTTCAGGTCGGCGCCGGGGCCGACGATGACCGGGGATTTGCCGCCCAGCTCCAGCGTCACGGAGGTGAGATGCTTCGCCGCCGCCGCCATCACGATCTTGCCCACCCGCGGCGAGCCGGTGAAGAAAATATGATCGAAAGGTTGCTCTAGCAGTTCCTGACTGACCTCGACCCCGCCCTGCACCACACGCACGAGATCGGCAGGTAGCGCCTCGTCGACGATTTGCGCGATCACGGCGGCGCTGGCCGGGGCCAGCTCTGAGGGTTTGACGATCGCGGCACAGCCCGCCGCGATGGCCGAAACCAGCGGCCCGAGCGACAGCGCCAGCGGGTAGTTCCACGGCGCGATGATCAGCGCGGTGCCCTTCGGCTCCGGCACGATCCGCGCGCGGGTGCCCAACATCGCACGGGTCGGGCGCACCCGACGCACTTTCGTCCACGTTTTCAGATTGCGCAACGCGTGCGAAATCTCCGCCTGAACGGGCAGGATCTCGGTCAGGCGAATTTCGGCCTCGGGCTTGGCGAAATCCTCCGCCAGCGCGGCGAGGATCTCCGCCTCGCAATCATGGATCGCGCGCGAGAGCGCCTGCAGCGCCGCGCGCCGTTGCGCCGGATCGAAAGCCATGCGACGCTGCGGGTTGCCCGCCGCTAGGTCGACGAAAATCTGCGCCGGGGTCTTGAAACTGCGATGATCCATCGAGGCTCCTTTGTCGCGCATCTCACCGCGCGGGACGGGAATTGGCAAGCGGCAGCGCGGCTTAGCGCGCGCGACGCAGCGGCAGGGACAGCACGAAGAGCACAGCGGAGGCCGCCACGATCGTCGGACCCGCAGGCGTGTCGAACTGCAACGAGCCCCAAAGCCCGAGCAGCACCGAGGCGATCCCCACCCCGGTCGCGCCCGCCGCCATCGCCTCCGGCCCGCGCGCAAATTGCCGCGCCGTAGCCGCCGGGACGATCAGCAACGCCGCGATCAGAAGCGCACCGACGATCTTGATCGCCACCGCCACGGTCAGCGCCAGCGCGATGGTCAATGCCATCTGCTCCCGTCGCGGGTCGAGCCCGGAAGACATCGCCAGCTCGTCATTGATCGTCGCGGTCAGCAGCCCCTGCCAGCGCCATGCCAGAAGCGCTGCGACGACTGCGGCCCCACCCCAGACTACGGCCAGATCGCTGCGCGACACGGCGAGGATATCACCGAACAGCCAAGCCGACAGATCGACCCGCAGCCCCGATTGCAGCGACGCCGCGACGAGGCCGAAGGCGAGCGCGGAATGGGCGAGCACCCCCAAGAGCGTGTCCATCGCATGGCCGCGCCCCGAGAGCCGCGCGACGGTGAGCGCCATCGCCAGCGCCACGCCAAGCGTGCCGAGATAGACCGAGATGCCGAAGGCGAAGCTAAGTGCCACGCCGAGGATCGCCGCATGGGCGGTCGCATCGCCGAAATAGGCCATGCGCCGCCACACAACGAAAGAGCCCAGAGGCCCGGTCGCGAAAGTCAGGCCGATCCCGGCCAATGCCGCGCGGAAAAGAAAATCGTCAAACATGCGCCTGCCCGTGCGTTTGAGTGCCGTCCTTCGCCGCGTCGTCGGCGTGATCGTGGCTGCAGGTTGCGTGATCCGCATGTTCGCCATGATCGTGGCTGTGCTGATAGAGCGCGAAGGCCCCTTGCGTGCCCATCCCGAATAGCGCGCGATATTCCGGCGCCTCGGCCACCACCTTCGGCGTCCCCTGACAGCAGACATGGCCGTTGAGGCAGATCACCCTGTCCGAGGCCGACATCACGACGTGCAGATCGTGACTGACCATCAGCACCGCGCAGCCGGTTTCCTGACGGACCTCCTCGATCAGCTTGTAGAACCCCGCCGTGCCGGGCTGGTCGAGCCCCTGCGTCGGCTCGTCGAGGATCAGGATCTGCGGCTCGGACAGCAGGGCGCGCGCCAGAAGCACACGTTGAAACTGCCCGCCCGAGAGCCGCGAAATCTGCCGCCCACCGAGATGCGGAACGCCGGTGCGCTCCAAAGCGGCCTCGGCGCGGGCGTTCGAGACGCGCTTGGGCAGCGACAGGAACCGGCTCACGGTCAGCGGCAGGCTCGCATCGACATGCAGCTTTTGCGGGACGTAACCGATCCGCAGCCCGGCCTGACGGTTCACCTTGCCCCGCGCGGCACGCTCCAACCCAATCAGGGCGCGGATCAGCGTCGATTTCCCCGACCCGTTGGGCCCGACGACGGTAACGATCTCGCCGGAGGAAATCGTGAAGTCGACGCCGTGAAGCACCTCGACCTCGCCATGGCGCACGCTCAGACCCTGCGCCGTGATCAACTCGCTCATTGCGCCTCCTCGGCGGCGCAGTTGGGGCAGAGCCCCAGCGCCTCTACGGTGGCCCGCTCGACATGGAAATTCAACCGCTCGGCCGCGCCCTGCAACGCGTGACGCACCTCGTCGGCCCCTTCTTCGGGGCCGGCCTCGGCGACTTCGCCACAGTTGCGGCAGATCAGGAAAACCGGCGCATGTTTTTCGCCCGGGCTCATGCAGGCGGCGAAGGCGTTGAGGCGACGCACGCGATGCGCGAGACCGTGCTCGACAAGGAATTCCAGCGCGCGATAGGCGACGGGCGGCTGCTTGCCGTACCCATCCGCCGCGAGCCGGTCGAGCACTTCGTAGGCCCCCATAGCCCGATGTTCTTCCAGCAGTATTTCCAGTGCACGCTTACGCACAGGAGTCAGCCGCGCGCCCTTTTCGGCGGCGACAGCCTCGGCGCGCGCCAGCGTCGCGCCGGCGCATCGGCTGTGGTCATGCGGCGTGAAAGCCTTTGCGGAAGAGGTCGAAGAACCCACGAGCATGTTACCTTATCACATTTCTTCTTGACGAGTGATTTTATAACATACATTTTCCGCCCCTCAGATCAAGCTGGACAGGAGACATCAGATGCGCCCCACCCTTCCCGTTCTCGTGAGCGCCCTTGCCGCACTGCCCGCCCTCGCCCAAGCCGAGGTGCCCAGTGTCGTGACCGATGTTCCGCCGGTGCAGTCACTCGTCGCGCAGGTGATGGGCGATCTGGGGCAGCCGGAGGTTCTGCTCGGCCAGAATTCCGACGCGCATCACTATCAACTGAAGCCCAGCCAGGCGCGCGATCTGCAAGACGCGGACCTCGTCTTCTGGGTCGGCCCGCGGCTGACGCCGTGGCTCGAACGCGCGATCGACGGCGTGGGAGTGAAGGGCCAGTCGGTCGAATTGCTTCACGCGCCCGGCACGACCCTGCGCAGCTTCTCGGTGCCGGACCCGCATGATCACAGCGTCGACGCCGACGCGGATCACGCCGAGGCCGGGAATGGGGACCACGCCGAAGTCGACCAGATGACCGATCCGCATGCTTGGCTTGACCCCGACAATGCGAAGCTCTGGCTCGGTCTGATCGCCGAAGACCTCTCCAAGGCCGATCCCGAACATGCCGAGACTTACGCGGCCAACGCCGAAGCCGCGCAAGCGCGGATCGAGGCGCTCGACGCCAAGCTCAAGGCCGAGTTCGCGCCGATCGCGGACAAGCCTTTCCTCGTCTATCACGCGGCGTACGGCTATCTCGCCGATCATTACGGGCTGATCATCATGGGCGCGCTTTCCCCGAGCGATGCCTCCACCCCGGGGGCCGCCCATCTGGTGAGCCTGCGCGAAGAGGCGTCGGCCAAGGAAGCCGTCTGCGCCTTCCCGGAAGCGAACCACGACCCGAAAATGGTCGAAGTCCTCGTCGATGGGACGCCGGTGAGGCTCGGCAAATCGCTCGATCCTTCCGGCACCGCGCTGACCTATGGCCCCGGTCTCTATGAGGACCTGATGCAAGGAATGGCGGACACGATCACCGCCTGCCTGTCGCAGGGTTGATCCCGCACCACCTCCATGCGATCTGATGCGCCATGGCTGATTGGATCGCACTCACGGAAGAATTCGGGCGCTGGCGCGCCGCACATGTGTCGGACGGGGCGGTGACCGACCGCAAAACCGGGCCCGCCGCGCGCCCGCTCTTGCCTGAAGGGGCTGCTGCCATCGTAGCGACCTCCACTGCAGGCCCTGACCTTCGCGCGCTTCCCTGCACGCCTCGCCCCGACGGAGCGCTGCCGCTAACCGAGATCGGCGGGCAAAGCTACCCCGCCCTGCCCGGCCTCATCCAAGACAGCGACGGCACCGAGATCACGGCCCCCGAGGCCGCCCGAATCGCCGGTATCCTCGCAGGCATCCCGCAATTCGATGGCGTGATCTGGATTTGCGGCGCAAGCGCGATCTGGGCGCATATCTCGGCGGGCGAAGTCGTCAGCGCGATGCGCGCAGGCTCCGCCGCGATGCTGGCCGCGCTCGGCGCACCGCTCGAAGCCGGCGACGGGTTCGACGCAGCTCTCGCCGATACGCTTTCGCGCCCCGAACGCCTCGCCCGCGAATTGGCCCCGCTCAGCCTTGGACGCCACACCCCGCGCGCCGCCGGCGCCGTGCTGGGCGCGGAACTCGCCGCGGCGAAACCGTGGTGGCTGGGCCAGACCGTGCTGGCGCTGTCCTCCGCCTCCGCCCCCGGCTGGTCGGAAATTTGCGCCCGTGGCTTGCAAGCGCAGGGCGCGCAGGTCACTTTGGGCGACGGAGAGGCCGCGCTGATCGCGGGACTGTCCGCGGCGCGCCGGCCCGGCGCGTAACCCGGCGGCAGAGACAGGCGGCAGAGGATGAATGCATGAGTGATACCGAACTGCCCGAAGCCTTCGCCGAACTCGCCCCCCGTTTCGGATTTTCCCGCCCCGCCGGCCGCTGCCTCGGCGCGATCTGGCGCGCGGCTCAAGCGCCCTCGGCCGACGATTTGGTCGCGCAGCTTGGGTTGTCGCGCTCCAACGTCTCGACCGCGTTGAAGGAATTGCGCGATGCGGGCCTCGTGCAGGCGGCCCGGTCCCCTGGCTCGCGCAAGGATTACTTCGTCGCCCCGACCGAGCCGTGGGAACTGGCGCGGCTGATGCTGGCCGAGCGCGAACGTCGCGTGATCGGCCCCGCACGTGATCACCTATCCGCCCTGGAGGCCCGCAGCGCCGATCCGCGGGCGGCGGCCTTGTGTGAACTCCTCGACGCGGCCTCGGGCTATATACAGGCGCTGATCCGCCTCGATCCGACCGAACTGGCCCGGCATATCGACCCCGCACGCGGCGGCGGTCAGACCGGGAAACCCGCACCGAAAACCTCCAAGAAGAAAAAGAAAAAAGCCGCGCAGGGATAGGCGCGGCTTTCTCGATTTCAGGGGGAAGCCGGGATCACACCAACCGGCTCTGATCCAACGCGGCCTTGATGAAGCCCGCGAACAGCGGATGCGGAGCGAAGGGCTTCGATTTCAGCTCGGGATGGAACTGCACGCCGATGAACCACGGGTGATCCTTGTGCTCGACGATCTCGGGCAGGCGGCCATCGGGCGACATGCCGGAGAAGGTCATCCCGCATTTCTCCAACGGCTCGCGATACTTGATGTCGACCTCATAGCGGTGGCGGTGACGCTCCTCGATATCGGTCGCGCCATAGACCTCGGCGACCTTCGAGCCCTCCTTCAGCGCCGCCGTGTAGGCGCCCAGGCGCATGGTGCCGCCCTTGTCGTCGGTGACCTTGCGCTCGACCCTGTGGTTGCCCTGCACCCATTCCTTGAGGTGATAGACGACCGGGGTGAAGCGCTTCTTGCCCGCCTCGTGATCGAACTCTTCCGAGCCCGCATCATTGACGCCCGCGAGGTTCCGCGCGGCCTCGATGACGGCCATCTGCATACCCAGACAGATGCCCAGGTAAGGAACGCCCTTTTCGCGCGCGAATTGGGCGGCGCGGATCTTGCCCTCGGTGCCGCGCTCACCGAAGCCACCGGGCACAAGGATCGCGTGGTAGTTTTCCAGATAAGGTGCCGGATCTTCGTTCTCGAAAATCTCGGCGTCGATCCATTCGGCCTTCACGCGCACCCGGTTCGCCATCCCGCCATGGGTCAGCGCCTCGGCGATCGACTTGTAGGCGTCTTCGAGCTGAACGTATTTGCCCACGATCGCGACGCGCACCTCGCCCTCGGCATGATCGAGACGGTCCATCACGTCTTCCCAGCGGCTCAGCTCCGGCTTCGGCGCGGGAGAGATGCCGAACGCGTCCAGCACCGCCTGATCGAGACCGACGCGGTGATAGGCCAGCGGCGCCTCGTAGATCGACTTGAGATCGTAGGCGGGGATCACCGCCTCGGGGCGCACGTTACAGAACAGCGCGATCTTGCCGCGCTCCTTGTCGGGGATCGGCTGCTCCGAGCGGCAGACCAGCACGTCGGGCTGCAGGCCGATAGAGCGCAGTTCCTTGACCGAGTGCTGCGTCGGCTTGGTCTTCAGCTCGCCGGACGCCGCCAGATAGGGCAGCAGCGTGAGATGCATGAAGATCACCTGACCGCGCGGTCGGTCCTGGCTGAACTGACGGATCGCTTCGAAGAAGGGTAGACCTTCGATATCGCCCACCGTGCCGCCGATCTCGCACAGCATGAAATCGACCTCGTCATCGCCGACATCGAGGAAATCCTTGATCTCGTTGGTCACGTGCGGGATCACCTGAATCGTCTTGCCCAGATACTCCCCGCGGCGCTCCTTCTCGAGCACGTTGGTGTAGATCCGCCCCGAGGAGATCGAGTCGGTCTTGCGGGCCGACACCCCAGTGAATCGTTCGTAGTGACCAAGGTCGAGATCGGTCTCCGCCCCGTCATCGGTGACGAAAACCTCGCCATGCTCGAACGGGCTCATCGTGCCAGGATCAACGTTCAGATAGGGATCGAGCTTGCGCAGCCGAACCGAAAAGCCGCGTGCTTGCAGCAATGCCCCCAGGGCGGCGGATGCCAAACCCTTTCCGAGCGACGAGACGACGCCGCCGGTAATGAAGACATAACGTGCCATGAAGACCCCCGTGATCTGCGAAATTCGAATGGTTTCCCTGCCCCAAGCGGGCCAGGATCACGGGATTTAATGCTTACACGATTCGCGGCCTGCCCGCAACCAGACCGCAAGCTATTGAGTTTGGATAGGACGCACCCGCAAGTTTTTGTGGGTGCGAACCGATGGTTGACTGAAGTGACGGCTTAGTTGGCGGCGGGCGGCGTGACCGGACCGCTTTGCGTCTCCGTCGTGGTTTCGCCCGCGTTTCCGCCGCTCGAGGCGTCCGAACCGCTGGCAGGCGGCGGCATCACCACGTCGAGCGAGGGCGTCGAACCGGTCGTGTCATTGGCCGGCGCGGTATCCGCCGGCGCGCTTTGCTGGGGCGCAGCGGTGTCGACCACCGAGCCGGTGCCCGCTTTCTGCGCGGCCAGAACCGTCAGCGTCACCGAGGTCGCGAAGAAGCCGGCGGCCAGAACCCAGGTCACGCGGGTCAGCGCATTGGCGGCCTGCCGACCGGTCATCAACCCGCCTACGCCACCGCCGGAGCTGTTGGACGACCCCATGCCGAGACCACCCCCTTCGGAGCGTTGCAGGAGCACCACGCCAATCAGCAGCAGCGCGAGGATCAGGTGGATCGAGAGAACGACGTTTTCCATGAACGGGTCCGGGCCTTCTTTCTTGCGACGCGCCTATCTAGGCGGATGAGGCTGAGGGCGCAAGGCCGCATAGGCGGATTTTCGGCTTTCGCGGGGTCAAATCGGCCCACGCCCGGCCTACACGCGCGCTTTGACTTTCGTATTGGCCCAAATATCCCCGCCGGAGGCTCCTGCGCTGCCCGCCTGCGCGAGGCGTATGGATAGAGCGATCGCCTCGCGCAAATGCGGTCTTTCGCCCCGCGCGCTCAGCCGCTATACCTCGCGCGGTTTTACACCTGCCAAGGAGAGAGCAATGGCCAATGTCGTCGTCGTCGGCGCCCAATGGGGTGACGAGGGGAAAGGCAAGATCGTGGACTGGCTCAGCGAGCGCGCGGACGTGATCGCGCGGTTTCAGGGCGGTCATAACGCGGGCCATACGCTCGTGATCGACGGCAAGGTATACAAGCTCAACGCACTGCCTTCGGGCGTGGTGCGGGGCGGCAAACTCTCGGTGATCGGCAACGGCGTCGTGCTCGACCCGTTCCACCTGCTCGCCGAGATCGAGAAGATCCGCGACCAGGGGGTGGAGATCACCCCCGAGACGCTGATGATCGCGGAGAATACCCCGCTGATCCTGCCGATTCACGGCGAGCTCGACCGCGCCCGCGAGGAAGCGGCCTCGAAAGGCACCAAGATCGGCACCACCGGCCGCGGTATCGGCCCGGCCTACGAAGACAAGGTGGGTCGCCGTTCGGTCCGCGTGGCCGATCTCGCCGATGACGCGACGCTGGAGGCCCGCGTCGACCGCGCGCTGCAGCACCACGATCCGTTGCGCAAGGGGCTCGGTATCGAAGCGATCGACCGCGACGCGCTGATCGCCAAGCTCAAGGAAGTCGCCCCCGAGATCCTTAAATACGCGGCCCCCGTCTGGAAAGTGCTCAACGAGCAGCGCAAGCAGGGCAAGCGTATCCTCTTCGAAGGCGCCCAGGGCTCGCTGTTGGATATCGACTTCGGCACTTACCCCTTCGTGACTTCGTCGAACGTGGTTGCAGGTCAGGCTGCGGCCGGCACCGGCATGGGTCCGGGCGCGATCGATTTCGTGCTCGGGATCGTCAAGGCCTACACCACCCGTGTAGGCGAAGGCCCCTTCCCGACCGAGCTGGACGACGAGGACGGCAACCGCCTCGGCACGCGCGGCCATGAATTCGGCACCGTCACCGGACGCAAGCGTCGCTGCGGCTGGTTCGACGCGGCCCTAGTGCGTCAGACCTGCGCGATCTCGGGCGTGAACGGCATCGCGCTGACCAAGCTCGACGTGCTCGACGGGTTCGAAACGATCAAAATCTGCACCGGCTACGAACTCGATGGCGAGAAGCTCGACTATCTGCCAACCGCCGCGGAAGAACAAAAGCGCTGCATCCCCGTCTATGAAGAGATCGAAGGCTGGGCCGAATCGACCGAAGGCGCGCGCAGCTGGGCCGATCTTCCGGCCGCCGCGATCAAATATGTTCGCCGGATCGAGGAGCTGATCGACTGCCCGGTCGCGATGCTTTCGACCTCGCCCGAGCGCGACGACACGATCCTCGTGACCGACCCCTTCGCGGATTGATCCAATGGCGCTGAGCTACAAGGCCCGTCGCCGCCTCTCGCTTCTGGCCCTCGTCGTGGGGTTGCCCGCCTATGTCGTCGTCGCCGTCACGGTGGTGAACTGGGCGGGCGCGCGCTGGGGACGGCTGCCGATCTGGGCGGAGTTCTGCGTCTATGTCGTGCTCGGCGTGCTTTGGATCGCGCCGCTCAAGCCGATCTTCAAAGGTGTCGGCAAGGACGATCCGGATGATCCACCGCGCGAGTGACACCCTCTGGCGGGCGCGCCGGAAAACGGGCAGGTTAGTCTCATGACCAGCGCGCCTTTCCCCCTCCCGCCCGACAGCCTAACCAATTCCGACATCACGGAATTGACCGCGTGGCGGCACCGTCTGCATCAGGATCCCGAGCTTTCGGGCGAGGAACGCGACACCGCCGCGCGGGTCGTCGCGATGCTGCTGCCAACCGCACCCGACCGGACGCTGACCGAGCTTGGCGGGCACGGGGTCGCCGCAATCTACGACGGCGCGGAGCCCGGACCCACAATCCTGTTGCGCTGCGAACTGGACGCGCTGCCGATCCATGAGACCGGCGCCCCGCCCTACCGCTCCAACTTTCCCGGCAAAGGGCATCTGTGCGGCCATGACGGGCATATGGCGATTCTCGCGGGAGTCGCACGCTGGCTGTCGCGCAATCGTCCCGCCCGTGGCCGCGCGGTCTTGCTGTTCCAACCGGCCGAAGAGACCGGCGCAGGGGCTGCAGCCGTGATTGCCGATCCGCGCTTTGTCGAGATCGCGCCCGACCTGTCCTTCGCCTTGCACAACATGCCGGGTGTCCCTCTCGGAACGGCGGCGCTGCAGGACGGGGTAATGAACTGCGCCTCGCGCGGCATGAAGATCACGCTCACCGGCTGGACCGCTCATGCTTCGTTACCAGAAAGCGGTCGCTCCCCTGCCCCGGCACTGGCCCGGCTGCTGACCGATCTAACGGCGCTCGGCAACGCGTTGCACCAAAGCGATCCCGATTTCGCGCGCGTCACCGTCACCCATGCGCGGCTCGGTGAGCCTGCCTTCGGCGTCGCCCCCGGCGCGGCGGAGCTTTGGGCGACCCTGCGCACCCAGCGCGATGCGGGGATGGCGGGGCTCGTCGACAAGGCCGAGGCGATGGTGCGTGACGCCGCCGATGCGCTCGGGCTGGAGCGCGAGATCACCTATCATGATATCTTTCGCCATTGCGAAAACGCCCCCGAAGCGAATGGCATCCTGCGGGGGGCGCTTCAGGCCGAGGGGATCGAGACCACCGAGACCGATCTACCGATGCGCGCCTCCGAGGATTTCGGTCGTTTTGCCGATCACGGACCCGCGGCGATGGCGCTTCTGGGCGCAGGCGACCGCCCGGCCCTGCACAATCCCGATTACGACTTTCCCGACGAGCTGATCGCCCCCGGCGCGCGCGTGCTGATCCAATGCCTGCGCGCACGGCTCTATTGATCCAATAAGAAAGGGCGGCCCCGAAGGACCGCCCTTTTCTGATCTTTCGCCGGGGTTACTGCCCCGAGGCCATCTTCGCCTCGTCCCAGTAGCGCGAGGCTTCGGTAATCGCGTATTGGCCGCGCTTCACCTTGGTGATCTTGCCCTGACGCAGCAGACGCCCGAAGACACGCATCCGCTCCTCGCGCGGCACATCAACCGCATCGTCCATGAAAGACAGCTTGCGCATGATCTGCGGCGGCGAGAAATGCGGACGCCCTTCGACGGCCGAGGTATAGGCCGCAGCGGCTTCCAGCAGGTCGGAGAGACCCTGCGTACCAAGGCTTTCGGCGAATTCGGCGAAGCTCGTCGCCTGCTCGGGGTTCATCGGCATGGCTTCGGCCTCGTCCGCTCCGCCAGCGGCGAACTGACTTGCCGAGACACGGCGCGGGCGGATCGCGGCGGCGGGCTGAGGCGCGGGCTGCTCATCGGCGGCTTCTTCTTCCGCATCGACGCGCTGTTCCGAGACCAGCACCAGCGGCGCCGGTCGCATCGGTTCGGGGCGACGCGAGCCCGTCTCGCCCGAGCTGACCGGGCGACGCGGGCGCACGGCTTGGGTCAGGTCGGCACGATAGGGCTCGGACCCGTCCTCGTCCTCGACGCCGCCTTTCGCGGTGTCCTGCCCCTTGGCCAGACGATCCGCGACGGTCGCAGCCACGGCGGCCTTGAGATGCGCGATCGCGGAGAAGCGGCGGCGCGTCTCGACACCTTCGGCCTGCTTGTCGGCCTCGGCGAGGAGGCGATCCATCTCCGCCTCGCGGTCGGTCTCTCTTTCGGAAAGCGACGCGACCTCGCGCGCGGCGAGCTCGGTCGGGGCCTGCGCTTCTTCCGTGTCTTCCGCGTCTGCGGTCCCGGTGGCTTCGGTTTCTTCCGATGCCTCGGCTTCTTCCGATGCCTCGGCAGCGAAAGTGTCGGCGCGGGTATCTTCCTCCGCTTCCGCCATGGCGTCATCTTCCGACATCGCCTCGACCTCGGCTTCCTCGGCCTCGATGATCGTGTTGCCCAGAACCAGCACGTCCTGCGCGTCGAGCGACGCGGTCTCCATGTGTGCCTCAGGCGTTTCCGCCTCGGGCGCCTCGGCCTCGTCCTGCGTCAGAACCAGCGGGGCGTCGACCGACTCGTCTTCCAGTTCGGACAGGTCGATTTCCGGCATCGCGTCGTCTTCGGCCACTTCGCCCTGCGCGACGGCCTCTTGCGGAGCCTCGTCGTCGGTCTCGATCTCGGACCCGGTGAAGAGGTTCTCCATCTGCAGTGCCGCGAGCTCGCGCATGAGATCGGCTTCGGCTTCCGGCGACAGGCCGCCAGGCACACGGCTGCCGTGATCGGCATCGTCCCGGACGCGTGGCTGCTCTGCCTTCGGCGCCGGGCCTGCCTCCGACGAGGCGTCGCCCAGTTCCGCAGCCAGTCGCGCGGCGAGGTCGTCATCCTCGGCTTCTGCTTCCAGCTCTGCCTCGGTTTCCACCTCCTGCTCGGCCTCTGCGGCGACTTCAGGCTGTTCTTGCGCCGCATCGGCCTCGGCTTCGACCTGCGCCTCGGCCGGGGTCGCCTGATCTTCCTGGACTTCGGCGGTGGCACCGTCTTCGGTCTGCTCCGAACCCTCGTCAGTAGCGGCCGATGCTGCTTCCGCAGACTCGATGGTTTCGCGGCGGCGCACCTTGATCACGCGGGCACGCAAGCGCGGCGTGGCGGGTGCGTCGACCGGCGTTTCGGTGTCGAGGGTGACATCTGCCGAGGCCGCCTCGGCGCTGTCCTCGGATTGATCGGCGTCGGTCTCTTCGGTCGCGCCGAGTTCGTCCGCAGCGGCCTTGAGCGCCGCGATGCGTTTGGCACGCTTGGCCGAACGGCGCGCGCGGCGGGTCGCCTGACGGCGCTGCATCTGATCGTCGCTCGTGTTGAAGTCCGTGTCGGCTTCCTCGTCTTCGTCTTCGTCCGCGTCAGCCTCATCCTGCTCGGCGACGGGCTCTTCGGCTTCAGCCGCTTCGATGTCTTCCGCGGCCTGTTCGAGCGCGACCTCTGCCGCTTCTTCTGCAACGTCTTCTTCGGGCATCTCGGCGTCGGGCTGCGAAGGCTCGGAGGCTTCGGGTTCGATTTCCTCGGCGCTCAGCGGGCCGGAGATGTCAAGGTCGTAGCCGAAATCCTCGGCTTCGCTCGACGGTTCAGCCTCGAAGCGGCCCAGAAGCGCCTCGGGGGCGGAAACGGGTTCGTCTTCCTCGGAGAAGCTGTCGGCCTGAACCTCGCGAGCACGGGCGACGGCTTCGCGGATACGCTGCAGCTTGGCGGCAACGGTTTCCGGCTGCGCGAAGCCTGCTTCGGGCTCGGCGTGCTGCGCCGCAACCTCGGCTTCGGGCTGCTCTGCGACCGGTTCGGGCGCTGCCACCGGCTCGGGCGTCTCGGCGACCTCCGGCTGCGCGGGCGTTTCGGCGGCAGGCGCGGCTTCTTGCGGCGCTTCCGACGTCACAAGCGGCTCTTCCTGAGCGGGCGCGGGCGCCTCGTCGGCTGGAGCCTCGCCACCCAGGAGCGTGTCTTGCTGGCGCAGCACGACGCCGTTTTCCTGAATTTTTGCCTCGACCCGGCGCTGAATCTCCCGCTCCGCGATACGGTGAAGCATCTCCGCATCGGGTTGGGGCGGCTCTGCGCCGAAATACCGGTCGTCGGCGGCCAGATCGCGGAAATACTCCGCAATCGCCTTCATCGTGTTGAAAGGCTCGTCAAATCCTTCCAAGGTGCACGAAAAGGTGCCGTAGGATACGGTCAGGATCTTGCTCGCACCAACCATGGACCACTCGCTTTCTATTGGACCTCAATGCGTCGACATTCTTGTCCAACTGGTTCTTTCGCGTGGACGAAAGAAGGCATTTGAAAGGTTTTTTACCGGTCTCGATTGTCTTTCTTTGCCACAATCGTCATCAATCAATCCATGATTAGCAGTATTGTCCATTCGTCAACCGGGGTTTCGCTTCTCGGCGCCGGCGCGATCAAACAGGCGGATGTTGACGAAGCGTTGACAATCGCCCCCTGCCTCGTGGCCGCCGATGGTGGCGGAGATCGCGCGCTGGCGATGGGCCTGACCCCGAAAGCGGTGATCGGCGATCTGGATTCTCTGTCGGATGCGGCACGGGCATCGCTGGGCCCACGCGTCCATCAGGTGGCCGAGCAGGACAGCACCGATTTCGCGAAATCCCTGCAACGGATCGAGGCACCGTTCATCCTCGCGCTCGGTTTCACGGGGATGCGGCTGGATCACACGCTGGCCGCGATGACCGACCTGATCCGCACGCCGCATCGGGTGGTGATGCTTGCTGAGGAGGAGGTGATCTTCCGCTGCCCTCCGTCGCTCTCGCTCGATCTGGCGGAAGGCACGCGCGTATCACTGTTTCCTTTCGGCGAGGTAAAGGCGCGCTCGGAAGGGCTCTATTGGCCGCTCGACGGGATCGGCTTTACCCCCGCCGAGCGGGTCGGCACCTCGAACCGCGCGACGGGCTCCGTGAGGATCGTGATGGACGGCCCGGCACTGATGATGCTGCCGCGCGAGGAATTCGCTGCCGCGCTGGCCGGTTTGGGGATCGGCTGAGCCGCCCTAGCCCGCCTCGACCCGCAACGTCTCCTCCAGCCACGGCGCTTCCGCCAGAGCCGGTTCGACCACGCGTTCTTGCAGCAGCGTCCGCAGTCGGCCCGCCACTTTCGCAGGCCAATCCGCCATCATCCCGTCGCGCGCCGCCAGCACGATCCGCCGGGTCAAAGGCGGCCCGTCGAGCGGCGAGAGCGCCAGCCCCGCGCGCGGCGCGTGGCGCACTGCCGAGGGCGTGAGGATCGTCCAACCCCGCCCTGCCGCGACCAGCGCAAGGATCGCTGGGTAGCTGTCGAGTTCCAGTTGATGCGGCGGCGCCTTGCCCGTTTGCGCGAGATGCGCGGCGATCTGTCGGCCCATCAGCGTGCGCTGGGAATAGTGGATCAGCGGCAGCGGCGGATCGCTCTGCGCAGGCGCATCGGCGGGATGGATGGCGAGGAACGGTTCCGTCAGAAGCGGATGCAGCTCGATCCCGTCGAGCGCGGCGCCCTGCGGCTCGGCGGCGACGGCGACATCCAGACCGCGCGCTTCGAGCTTCGACAGCAGGCGGTGGCTCGGCCCGGTTTCCAGCTCGAACCGGCAGGTGCTGAGCTCATCCGCCATCCCCGCCAGCAGGAGCGGCGTCACCTCGGCCTCGAAATCCTCGATCATGCCCAGCCGGAAACTCGTGAGCCCCGCCGGATCGGCTTGGCCCACCCCGGCGCGGCCCCGCGCCAATTCGTCCAACATCGCCTCGGCATGAGGCAGGAAAGCCCGCCCGGCAGCCGTCAGCGCGAACGGCCGGGCCGAACGGTCCACAAGCTCCGCGCCCAAAGCGCTTTCCAGACCTGCGAGTTGCTGGCTGACCGCCGAGGCCGAAACGCCGAGGCGGCGCGCGGCGGCGGTAGTCGCGCCTTCCTCTGCAGTGGCCACGAAGACCTCGACCGCCCAGAGGCTGATGCGGGGATGGGCGGCGGGCATGGGAGGCTCCGTGATCGGGGAGGCGATAAGTCTTGCCGCGCAGACTGCCCTGCCCCGCCCCGGTACGCAAGCCGCGCGCAACCATGGGACATCGTAGAGCATTGACGCCGACCGCGCCGCGGATAGCCTCGCTTCCATCCATCGCCCATCCCGGAGGAGTCGCGAGATGAAAGACCAAAGCTGGCAGGCCCGCGCCGATGCGCATAGCTTCTACGGTTTCACCGATCTGCCCACGATCCACGATCGCGGCGCGGTCGTCGTGACCCATGGCGAGGGGCCGTACATC
The DNA here is from genome assembly GCF_002213165.1 of Thioclava sp. F1Mire-8. Lineage (NCBI taxonomy): Bacteria > Pseudomonadati > Pseudomonadota > Alphaproteobacteria > Rhodobacterales > Paracoccaceae > Thioclava > Thioclava sp. F1Mire-8. The sequence continues at coordinate 1,331,262 of NZ_NBNY01000001.1, forward strand.
TTCGACACCGAGGGGCGGAAATATCTCGATGCGAATTCCGGGCTCTGGAACATGGTCGCCGGGTTCGACCATCCCGGGCTGATCGCGGCGGCGCAGGCGCAATATGCGCGCTTCCCGGGCTATCACGCGTTCTTCGGGCGGATGTCGGACCAGACGGTGATGCTGTCCGAGAAGCTGATCGAGGTCTCGCCTTTCGGCGACGGCAAGGTGTTCTGCACCAATTCCGGCTCCGAGGCGAATGACACGATGGTCAAGATGCTGTGGTTCCTGCACGCCGCCGAGGGCAAGCCGCAGAAGCGCAAGATCCTGACCCGCAAGAACGCCTATCACGGGGTCACGGCGGTCTCGGCCTCGATGACGGGCAAGCCCTATAATTCGGTCTTCGGCCTGCCGCTGCCGGGGTTTCTGCATCTCACCTGCCCGCATTACTGGCGCGAAGGGCAACCCGGCGAGACGGAGGAGCAATTCACCCAGCGCCTCGCGAACGAGCTGGAAGCGACGATCATCAAGGAAGGCGCGGACACGATCGCGGGCTTCTTCGCGGAGCCGGTGATGGGCGCGGGCGGGGTGATCACGCCGCCGAAGGGCTATTTCCAGGCGGTCGCGAAGATTCTCAAGAAATACGACATCCCGCTGATCTCGGACGAGGTGATCTGCGGCTTCGGGCGCACCGGCAACACATGGGGCTGCGAAACCTATGACTTCCAGCCCGACGCGATAATCTCGTCGAAAAACCTCACCGCTGGGTTCTTCCCGATGGGTGCGGTGATCCTCGGCCCGGAACTGTCAGCCCGCCTGCAAGCCGCCTCCGAGGCGATCGAGGAATTCCCCCACGGATTCACCGCTTCGGGCCACCCGGTCGGTTGCGCGATCGCATTAAAAGCGATCGACGTGGTGATGAACGAGGGGCTGGCCGAGAATGTCCGCCGCCTGAGCCCGCGACTGGAAGAGGGCCTCGCCCAGATCGCGCAAAACCCCAATATCGGCGAACTTCGCGGTGTGGGCTATATGTGGGCGCTGGAGGCGGTGAAGGATCGCGAGAGCAAGACCCCGTTCGACGGGTCGCTCTCGGCCTCGGAACGCATCGCCAATGCCTGCACCGATCAGGGGCTGATCTGCCGACCCTTGGGGCAATCGGTGGTGCTGTGTCCGCCGTTCATCCTGACCGAGCCGCAGATGGACGAGATGTTTGAGAAGCTGGAGACGGCGCTGAAGAAGGTGTTCGCCGAGGTGGGGTGAGCCTCCAAGCCGCGAGAACACCAGTTCTCCCGTTAGGCGCCCCGGCACATAACTCGGCGCAACTAACTAAAATTATCCTATCATTACCTTGCCCTTATGGGGCGAGGTAGATTGCGTTGGTCGGAGGAACGCGCATGAGCCGTCTTCTCAGAGTACTTTCCTGCGCCGCCCTGATTGCTCTCGGTGCGCTCTCGCCATCCCACGCCGCCGATAGCATCGGCAATGTCGGGAAGTGGAGCGTTTTCGAAGAGAGAAACGGAACCATCAAGACCTGCTGGGTCGCGACCGCGAATGATCGGCGCATTCTGCTGAATGGCTCGCTTCTCTACGTCGCGGTTACGAAGCATTCGGGGAGGCAACCGGAGGTGTCCGTTTATGCCGACCGACGGCTGCCGCGCTCTGGCGGAATGACCATCACCATCGGGCAGAGCAAATTCCGTCTGCGTTCGACCGGACAATATGCCTGGGTGGATGAACGGACCGACAAGCTTGCGATCAACGCGCTAAAACGAGTCGAGGCGGCAGGCGGGAAGGCGAATTTCTACGTTTCCATTCCGAAAGTGGGCGTTTTCGATTTTTCTGCAAACGGCTTCGCCGCGGCGTTGGACATCACATTGAAGCGATGCAGGTGAAGGCAGTGGATGCGTTTCGGTTGGATCGTTCGGACGCGCCTCACATAGACCGGACGGTCGAACTGAAACGGGCCGCATCTTGCGATGCGGCCCGGTGTCAATTTCATGCGGCGCCTGCGTTGCGCCGACGCGGGCGACGCCGCTTCGGCGTAGCGTTGCCGCCGGCGTCGACCTTGGGCTTGGCTTCCGCGCGCGGTTTCGAGCGCGCTTGGGCCTGAGCTTGACCCTGGCCTTGCCCCTGCCCCTGCGGTTTACCCTGGGGCTTGCCGCCGCGACCCTTGTTGCCGCCGGAGCGCGGACCACCGCGACCGCGGCCACGACCTGCGCGCGCGGAGGGGCGCACGGCCTCGGACGGGCGTTCGCCGCTCGCGGTCGGGATCTCGATCTTCATCAGCTTTTCGATCTGCAGGAAGTTATCCGCCTCGTCCGGCGAGCAGAAGGCAATCGCCTCGCCCTCGCGACCGGCGCGCGCGGTGCGCCCGATACGGTGGACATAGGCATCCGGCACGTCCGGCAGGTCGAAGTTCACGACATAGGACACGCCCGGAATGTCGATCCCGCGCGCGGCCACATCGGTCGCGACCAGCACGTTGACCTTGCCATCGCGGAAGCCCTTGATCGCGCGGTCACGCTGGCCTTGCGATTTGTTGCCGTGGATCGATTCCGCGTTGTAGCCGTCTGCGCGGAGGCTCTTCATCAGCTTTTCCGCGCCATGCTTGGTGCGGGCGAAGACGAGCGTCAGCGCGCCCATGTCGGCCGAGAGAATATCGCGCAGCTTGCGGGCCTTCTCGGCCTTGCTGTCGAGGAAGTGCACCGATTGGGTGATCTTGTCGGCGGCCTTGCCGGGGGGCGAGACCTGCACACGCTTCGGATCGGTGAGGTAGGCCTGCGAGATCTCCTCCATCTGCTTCGGCATCGTGGCCGAGAACAGCAGCGTCTGGCGCGGGGTGCCAAGGCGCGATGCGATCTTGCGAAGCGCGTGGATGAAACCGAGGTCGAGCATCTGGTCGGCCTCGTCGAGCACCAGATGGCGGGTGTAGCGCAGGTCGACCGCGCCGCGATCCATAAGGTCGATCAGACGGCCCGGGGTCGCGACGAGAATGTCGTTGCCGCGATGCATCATGGTGATCTGACGGTTGATCGACTGGCCGCCGACGACGGTGGCGACATTCATCTTGGTACCCTGAACGAGCCCCGAGAGGTTGTCGGCGATCTGGTTCACCAGTTCGCGGGTCGGCGCGAGGATCAGCGCCTTGCAGGTCTTGGGCGAAGGTTTGCCCGGCTGCGCCATCAGTTTGTCGATGAGCGGCAGGCCGAATGCCAGCGTCTTGCCGGTGCCGGTCTGGGCGAGGCCCAGCACGTCATGGCCTGCAAGAACCAGCGGGATCGCCTTTTCCTGGATCGGGGTCGGCTGGGTGAATTTTGCGCGTGCGAGCGACTTGAGAATGGCCGGGGAGAGCCCCAGCGAAGAGAAATCGGACAATGCCTATCCTTTATGGCCGAGGCTCCCACGCGGGGATGCGCACGGCGATCAGCCCGGACGGGAGTGTCCGGAGCGCAGGTTGACGCAGACCTCGGGACAGGCGGGCTAGTCCCGCGTGGTCCGGTCTCGCGTGTCAGAACCCTGCGTGAATGGGAACTCGGGAGGTATCGCCGGTGCGCCTCTCTCGGGCGCGGCTTGCTCACGCGGCAGCGCGGCGATGTGGGCTAAATGCGCGTGATGGCGCTAAAAGTCAAGGGGGAGCGTGTTTTGGTGGCTTCCCTCGAAGTGATGGCCCGCCCGGGCGACCACCCCGGGCCGCGCCCGACCGCCCCCCAGGGCGCTTTCGCGCAACCTGCGCGCGCTCGGTCTTGGGGAGAAATGGCACGATTAAGTACCCGCCACCTATCGCGTGAGCGCCCACCCGCGATCGGGCGAGGCCCTCAGCACGGATAATGCATCCTCAGCAGTTCGGCACGTTCACCGCTAGCCCACCCAGGCTCGTTTCCTTGTAATGCTCGTGCATGTCGCGGCCCGTCTGGCGCATCGTTTCGATCGCCGCGTCCAGCGGCACGAAATGCGTGCCGTCCCCGCGCAGCGCCAGCGAAGCCGCCGACACTGCTTTGATCGCGCCCAGACCGTTGCGCTCGATACAGGGCACCTGCACCAGCCCCTTTACCGGATCGCAGGTCATCCCGAGGTGATGCTCCAGCGCGATTTCGGCCGCGTTCTCGATCTGCTCAGGCGTGCCTCCCAGCACGGCGGCCAGTCCCGCCGCCGCCATCGCCGCCGCCGATCCGACTTCGGCCTGACAGCCGCATTCGGCGCCCGAGATCGACGCGTTGGTCTTGATCAGCCCGCCGACCGCCGCCGCGGTGAGCAGGAAATCGGGGATTTTCGCGGAGGATGCGGAAGGCACATGATCGAGCCAGTAGCGGATCACCGAAGGCAACACACCCGCCGCTCCGTTCGTAGGTGCAGTGACCACCTGCCCGCCGGCGGCATTTTCCTCGTTCACCGCCATCGCATAGGCCGAGATCCAGTCGTTGATCTGATGCGGCGGAGCGAGGTTCTGGCCCCAATCCGCCTTCAGGCTCTCATGGATCGCCTTGGCACGGCGCTTGACCCGCAACCCGCCTGGCAATTCGCCCTCGCTCGTCAATCCGCGCTCCATGCAATCGCGCATCGTGACCCAGATTTTCGAGAGACCCTCGTCGATCTCCTTCGGACCACGGAAGCGCGCCTCGTTGCGCCGCTTCATCTGCGCGATGCTCAGCCCGGAGGCATGGGCCATCGCCAGCATTTCCTCGGCGGTCTTGAAGGGAAACGGCACCGGGCTCGGCGCGTCGCGGGCCGCATCGTCGACCGCGGCCAGTTCGGCTTCTGTGCGCACGAAGCCACCGCCGATCGAGTAATAGACCTCGTGCATCAACACGTCGCCCTGCGCGTCGCGCGCCTCGATCACCATGCCGTTGGCGTGGCCGGGCAGCGACGTGTCGTAGTCGAAGATCAGATCGGCCTCGGGGTCGAAGGCCAAAGGCGGCAGCCCATCAGGCTTCAACAGGTGATCGCGCGCATTCGCGGCCAGCAATTTCTCGGCCAGATCGTTATCGTAGCTCTCGGGCACCACGCCCGCGAGCCCGAGGATCGCCGCGCGGTCCGTCGCATGGCCCTTGCCGGTAAAGGCGAGCGAGCCGTGCAGCCGTACCCGCACCCCATGCGCGGTGAAGGGCGAGGCCCGGAGCGCGTCGAGAAACCGCGCGCCCGCCACCATCGGCCCCATCGTATGCGACGAGGACGGCCCGACGCCGATCTTGAAGATGTCGAATACGCTCAGAAACATGCGACCTCCCTGCCCTGATTTGGGCCCAGACTGCCGGTTTCGCCCGCCGACCAACAGCCCCAAAACGACCCCGTCACGCGCAAAAGCAACATCGTTGACGCGACATGGAGGAGTTTCGCGCAACCTGACGGGCGAAAGGACGCTCGGCAATGACCACGCCTTCGCGGTTCAGGCACGGCACCGACTCCCGATCCGATGCCGCGCGGCTGATGGCGGGCGGGATGCGACAATTCCTCCTGCGCTTAGCACGGATCGACAAAGCCCTCGCCTGAACGCCCCGGATTGCCTATAAGCATCCGCAACTCAGACTGCCCATGAATGGAGTGCCAAATGGCTGCCGACCTCTCCCCGATCGACAAGGCGAAATTCGCCGCCGCCCGCCGTGCCGTTGACTTCGTCGAAGACGGGATGCGCGTGGGCCTCGGCACCGGCTCGACCGCCGCTTGGATGGTGCGCTGCCTTGGCGAGCGTATTCGCGATGAGGGCCTGCAACTGATCGGGGTTCCGACCTCGACCCGCACCGCCGATCTCGCGCGTCAGGTCGGCATCAAGGTCGTGGCCCTCGACGAGGCGAAATGGCTCGACATCACGATCGACGGGGCAGACGAATTCGACCCCGACCTGAACCTCGTGAAGGGCGGCGGCGGCGCGCTGCTGCAGGAAAAGATCGTCGCCACCGCGTCGGACCAGATGATCGTCATCACCGACGCCTCCAAGGAAGTGAACCATCTGGGCGCCTTCCCCCTGCCCGTCGAGGTCGTCCCCTTCGGCTGGCAGGTCACCCGCGCGCTGATCGAGGAACTGCTGGACTCGATGGATGTAATGGGCCGCCAGACTTCACTTCGCCTGAACGGTCAGCAGCCCTTCGTGACCGACGAGGGCAATTATATCGTCGATCTGCATCTCAACCGCATCGGCAACCCGCGTCAGCTGGCGCTGGTGCTGAACCAGATTCCCGGCGTCGTCGAGAACGGCCTCTTCATCGACATCTGCGACAAGGTCATCATCGGCGGCACCGACGGCAAGGTCGAGATCCGCGACATCAATGAGGGCACGGTCGCCAACGAGACCATCGAGTTCGCCGAGGACGAGAATATCTTCCGCGACATGGATTGATCCGCGCGGCGCGCGCCCGGGGATGCAAAGCTGCGCCGCATCCCCGTTCCGCGCGCCTCCCCCTCCCTCCCCCGCCTTGCTCCTGAGCGCATGGACCGCTAAGCCAATGCGCAAGGACCACAAGGAAGGAAGGCCTCCCATGAGCTTCGACTATGATCTCTTCGTCATCGGCGGCGGCTCGGGCGGGGTGCGAGCGGCCCGGATTTCCGCCGGTCACGGTGCGCGCGTCGCGCTGGCCGAGGAATACCGGATGGGCGGCACCTGCGTCATTCGCGGCTGCGTCCCGAAGAAACTGATGGTCTTCGCCTCCACCGCGCCGGCGGCCATCGAGGAGGCGCGCGCCTATGGCTGGAGCGCCGATGCAGGTCAATTCGACTGGCCCGGGTTCCGCGGCAAGCTGGATGCGGAGCTCGACCGGCTCGAAGCGATCTACCGCCGAGGACAGGAAAACGCGGGCGTGAAGGTCTTCGACCAGCGCGCGACGGTTTCGGGCCCGCATGAGGTCACGCTGGCCGATGGCACGAAGATCACCACCAAGCACATTCTCGTCGCGGTCGGCGGACGGCCCTTCGTACCCGAGTTCCCGGGCTGCGACCTGGTGATGACTTCGAACGACATCTTCAAGCTCGACACCTTGCCTGAGCGCATCCTGATCGTCGGCGGCGGTTATATCGCCTGCGAATTCGCCTGCATCCTCAACGGATTGGGCGTGCAGGTCACCCAATACAACCGCTCGCCGCTGCTGCGCGGCTTCGACGGCGAGGCACGCGATCTGATCGTGGACCAGATGCAGGCGAGCGGCATCGAAATTCACACCCATGTCGTCATCACCGAGATCGAGAAGACCGAGAACTGCCTGAAAGTGACCTGCGGCGACGGGCGCGAGGACGAGTTCGACGCGGTGCTCTACGCGACGGGTCGCACGCCGAACACCGAGGGGCTCGGCCTCGAAGCAGCAGGCGTGGAACTGGGCGAGCGCGGCGAGGTCATGGTCGACCAATGGTCGCAGACCAACGTGCCCTCGATCTTCGCCGTGGGCGATGTGACCGACCGCATCAACCTGACCCCGGTCGCGATCCGCGAGGGCCACGCTTTCGCCGATACCGTCTTCGGCGCGAACGCCCGGCCTTCGGACCACGAACTGGTCGCCTCCGCCGTCTTCACCCAGCCCGAATTCGGCACCGTCGGCATCACTGAGGAAGAGGCCGAGGAGCGCGGCAATGCCGAGGTCTACGTCTCCAGTTTCCGGCCGATGCGCTCGAGCTTTGCGGGCTCCGACGCGCGTGTGTTGATGAAACTGATCGTGTGTCGCGAAACGCGCCGCGTGCTGGGTTGCCATATCGTCGCGCCCGAAGCGGGCGAATTGATCCAGATGGTCGGCATCGCCGTCAAGATGGGGGCGACCAAGGAACAGTTCGACGCGACCTGCGCGGTCCACCCGACGATGGGCGAAGAGCTCGTGACCATGCGGAACCCGGTAAGACATTATTGAAATCACGGAAAAGATACCCAACTGTCCGAGAAGATAACGGAAAGGTGAGGAGCATATGAGCAACGGAGGCCCCTGGGGCGGCGGAGGCGGTGGCGGCGACGACCGCGATGACGACCGCGAAGACAAACGCCCCGGTCAGCGACGTCCCGGTGAGGGCGGCCAGATCCCCGAAATCGAGGAATTCATGCGCAAGGGCTCCGAGCAGCTCCGCGTGCTGATGGGCGGCAAGGGCGGCGGCAATCGCCCCAACCGTCCCAATGGCGGCGGAGGCGGCAAGCCCCCCTTCCCGACCAAGATCGCCGTGATCATAGGCCTCGTGGCCGTGGTGGCGATCTGGCTCGGCTCCTCGCTCTACAAGGTAAACCCTGAAGAACGCTCGGTGGAGCTCATGTTCGGGCGCTACCACGCGACCAAGGGCCCCGGCCTGAATCTCGCGCCGTGGCCCTTCCTCACCTACACCAAGGTTCCGGTGACCCGCGAACAGACCGTTGATATCGGCTCCGGCCGTGCCGGCACGAACGATACCGGCCTCATGCTGACTGGCGACCAGAACATCGTCGATCTGGAGTTCCAGGTGGTCTGGAACATCAGCGATCCGGCGAAATACCTGTTCAACCTCGGCGATCCGCAGGACACGATCCGCGCGGTCTCCGAATCCGCGATGCGCGACATCATCGCGCGCTCGAACCTCGCGCCGATCCTGTCGACCGCGCGTGGCGAGATCGCGGCCGATCTGCGCACGGCGGTGCAAAAGACGCTCGACAGCTACGATGCGGGCATCAACATCGTCCGCGTGAACTTCAACCGCGCCGATCCGCCGCGCGAGGTGATCGACAGCTTCCGCGAAGTGCAGGCCGCGCAGCAGGAGCGGGACCGTCTCGAGAAAGAGGCCGACGCCTATGCCAACAAGGTGACGGCAGGTGCCCGTGGTGAGGCCGCTCAAGTCAAGGAAGAGGCCGAAGGCTACCGCGCGCAGATCGTGAACGCAGCCGAAGGTGACGCCGCGCGCTTCAATTCGATCCTGACGGAATACGAGAAAGCGCCCGAAGTTACCAAGCGCCGGATGTTCTACGAGACCATGGGCAAGCTGTTGCAAAATGTGGACAAGGTTGTCGTGGACACCAAGGACGGCGCCGGTGGGGTCGTGCCCTACCTGCCGCTCGACCAGTTGCGCAAGAACTCCAGCTCGACGTCGAACAGCTCGGCGCCCAGCACCACCAAATCGACCGCCAACAATGGAGGAAGCAACTGATGCGCGGACCTATCGCAATTGCCGTTCTCGTTGTTCTGATCTTCCTCGGGCTGAACTCGGTCTTCGTGGTGGACGAGCGTGAAAAAGCACTCGTGCTGCGCTTCGGTGAGGTGCAGCAGGTGAAGACGGAGCCGGGTCTCGGTTACAAGATCCCGATCGTGGATACGATCGTCAAATATGACGACCGCATCCTGAGCCTCACCACGCAGCCGCTCGAAGTCACACCCGAGGACGACCGCCGTCTCGTTGTCGACGCCTTCGCGCGCTGGCGCATTGTCGATGCGGTGAAATTCCGCGAAGCCGTGGGCGGGGGCGGCGAGCAGATCGCCAAGAGCCGCATCGATGGCATCCTGAACAACGCGATCCGCGAAGTTCTGGGCTCGGTCCCCTCGACGGCGGTGCTGTCGGACGACCGGACGCCGCTGATGAACCGGATCCGCGATCTGGCACGGCGCGAGGCGCTCTCGCTGGGCGTCGACGTGATCGACGTGCGTCTGACCCGCACCGACCTGCCCGAGCAGAACCTGGCCTCCACCTATGGCCGGATGCGGGCAGAGCGTGAGCGCGAGGCCGCAGACGAGCGCGCCCGCGGCGCCGAGGCCGCACAGCGCATCCGCGCAACCGCCGACCGTACTGCGGTCGAGGTCACGTCCGAGGCCAAGAAGCAGGCCGAGATCGTGCGCGGCGAAGCCGATGCGCAGGCCAACAAGGTCTATGCGGATGCGTATGGCAAGGATCGCCAGTTCTTCGCATTCGTCCGCGCGCTGCAATTCTACGCGCAGTCAATGAAGACGCAGACTTCGTCGCTGGTGACGCAGCCCGACAGCCTCTACTTCGATTACGGGCGCTTCCTGCGCTCGATCGGGGAGAACCCGGGGCCCGAAACCGGTGCAAGCCGGGGCAACGGATCTGCGAGCCAGGTCGGCCAGTGATGGCGATGCTTTTGACCGGTCTGGGACTGGTCCTTGTGATCGAGGGGCTGGCGCTTGCGCTGGCCCCTTCACGTATCGAGCAGGCGCTGGACGCGCTGCGCGCCATGTCGGCGGGGCAGCGGCGGACGCTTGGCCTTGCGGCTCTGGCAGCGGGCGTGGCGATCCTCTGGGCGCTGCGCGTCTTCGGATAACCGCTCAGTTCCCCGCATCTTAGGCGCAAGAGAGCGCCCGCCTCGCCCCCCTGCGACGCAATTTCCTGTCGTGAATTTTGGCGAATAACTTCCCTTCGTCCCTCGCTGCTCCTACATTTCAACTCAAAGAGAGCATCGCGCCGGCCTCCGGACCGGCGAAGCAAGGGAGAGCTACATGAATTTCCTCACCGGACCCGGATCGACTCTGCGCGCCGGATTCAGCGCCGCGACGCTTGCCGTCGCGCTCGCCTTCGCACCGCTGGCCGCGCCGGCCTATGCCCGCGCCGCCCCCGAAAGCTTTGCAGAACTTGTCGATCAGGTGTCCAATTCGGTGGTAAACATCACCACCTCGACCACGGTGGCCGCACCGACCGGCAACATGCCGAATTTTCCGCCCGGCTCGCCTTTCGAGGATCTGTTCCGCGATTTCGGCCTGCCGAACCCGAACGGGCCAAATGGCCCGAACGGGCGGGGCGCACCGCGCCGCTCGAACGCGCTCGGCTCGGGCTTCGTGATCTCGGAAGACGGCTACATCGTCACCAACAACCACGTCATCGAAGATGCAGACGAGATCGAGATCGAGTTCTTTTCGGGCAAGCGGCTCGATGCGAAACTCGTAGGCACCGACCCGAAAACCGACATCGCTCTGCTGAAGGTCGAGAGCGACTCCCCCCTGCCCTTCGTGGCCTTCGGCGACAGCGACGCCGTGCGGGTGGGCGACTGGGTGATGGCGATGGGCAACCCGCTGGGCCAGGGCTTCTCCGCTTCGGCCGGGATCATCTCCGCGCGCAACCGCGAGCTCTCGGGCAGCTATGACGACTACCTGCAGACCGATGCGGCGATCAACCGCGGCAACTCGGGCGGCCCGCTCTTCGACATGGAAGGTGAGGTCGTCGGCGTGAACACCGCGATCCTGTCGCCCAATGGCGGCTCGATCGGGATCGGCTTTTCGATGGCGTCGAACGTGGTCCAGAAGGTTGTTGAACAGCTCAAGGAATACGGCGAGACGCGGCGCGGCTGGCTAGGCGTGAAGATCCAGGACGTCACCGCCGACATGGCCGAGGCGATGGGCCTGCCCAAGCCGGAAGGCGCGATGGTCTCGGAAGTGCCGGACGGCCCCGCCAAGGAAGCCGGTATCCAGTCGGGCGACGTGATCACCTCGTTTGATGGCGGCGAGGTCAAGAACACCCGCGATCTGGTGCGCCGCGTGGCCGATGCTCCGGTGGGCGAGAAAGTCCGCGTGACCGTGCTTCGCGATGGAGAGACCAAGACGCTTCTGGTGACGCTGGGCCGCCGTGAGGCCGCCGAGGGCGAGCAGCCCCCGAAAGCCGTTCAGGCCCCGCAGGAGGTCGAGAAGGACATGCTCGGCCTGACCGTGACGCCGCTCACCGATGACCTGCGCACCGAGATGGGCCTGACCAAAGAAGCGAACGGCCTCGTCATCAAGCAGATCGACGAGACTTCCTCGGCCTTCGAGAAGGGCCTGCGTGTCGGTGACCTGATCACCGAGGTCGGACAGAAACCTGTCTCCGCGGTCGGCGATTTCGAAGAGCGCGTGCAGGCGGCGAAAGAGGCCGGGCGCAAGTCGATCCTGCTCTTGATCCGCCGCGCCGGCGAGCCGCGTTTCGTGGCACTCCCCGTGGAGTGATCCGCACCGTTCAAGACGAATGAGAAGGCGCCCCGCAGGGCGCCTTTTTCATTGCGCTTCGCGCGCCTGCACCCGGCGGGCGGCAATGGTCAGGCTTCCGGCGGCGATCACGCACCACAGCGCCATGCCCAGCATCTGGGCCGGAAGCTCCACCCCCATATCGATCAGCACGCCGGTGATCCCGGGCCCCACTGCGGTCGAGAGCACCATCGAGGCCACGATGATCGCGCGGATGCCGCCCAGGTTTTTCACGCCGTAGACCTCGGGCCAGAGCGCGCCCATCAGCGTCCCTGTGAACCCGTTCGACATGCCCAGAAGGCCCATGAAGACATAGACGCCCCAGACCGGCGTCACGAGCGCGACCGTCAGCGAGGCCAGCGTCAGCGGCGCCAGTACAAATGGAAGCAGGCGCAGCGCGCCGAACCGGTCAATCAGCCCGCCGCAGACAAAGCCGAAGCCCACAGTGGCCGCCGACATCACCGGAAAGGCCGCGGCGAAGGCGAGCGGGGAGTAGCCGCGCAACTCCGTCAGGTAGCCCTGATGGAAGAAAATCACCGTACCGATGAAGGGCGGTGCGAGCAGCCCTGCCAGCAGCATGTAGAGGACCGGATCGCGGATCACCTCCGCGCGGGTCCAGTCGCGCGCTGTGCCCGATGCGCTCGATTGCACCTCGGTGGCGTTGGGCACCCGCTCGACCTGCATCAGGTGCATCAGGAGCGGCCATGCGATCACCACCAGCAACGCCGCCGAGAGCCACCATGCGAGGTGCCAGTTGCCGCTCGCCTGCGCGACCAACACCACGAGAACCGGCAGCACCGCGGAGCCGAAGGGTTGGCCCGGAACGACCAGCGACATCGCCTTGCCACGGCTCGCGACGAACCAGCGACCGATCTCGGTGAAAGCGATCTCGGTCATCATGCCCTGCCCGAAGAGCCGCAGCATGTAGATCGCGAGCGTCAGGAAGATCAGGTTCGGCGCGAGCGTGATCCCGACACAGGCCAGCGCCAGCAGCGGGATGGTGAAGCGCACCACCTTCCAGCCGGGCATCAGATCGAGCGTGCGCCCGAGGAAGGGCAACGTCGAGGCCGAGGCCAGCGTCGCCACCATGTAGAGCGCGCCGAAGGTGCCGCCCGACAGGCCGAATGTCGCCCGGATGTCATTGCCCGACAGGCCGATGAAGAAAGTCTGCCCGAAGGACGAGAACAGCGTCAGCAGGAAACCCGCGCCGAGCCAGCGGGCGTTGTCGCGCATGAAGCGCAGGTTACTGCCGAATAACTTTCGCATGGTGCCCCCTGATCCCTTGATCCCCGGTTAGAGACGGTTCCGCCGACCGGCACAACCCCGCCGCCTGCGCAGAGGGCTGTGCGGCGCCGCGATGGCGGCGTGAGAGGGCTCAGTCCGACCAGATATAGAGACCGAGTTCCTGTGCTGCGCGCACCGAGAGCGTCGGGCTGTCGAGGCCGCGCGGCGCCTGATAGGCCGCGATCGCGCGGCCCGTCGCCGGGTCCAGCTTGCCGTCGGCGGGGCCGGAATAGAGCCCGCGCAGCGCCAACGCACGCTGGGTCATCGCAACGAAAGCGGGCGTCAGATCCTCCGAGCAGACGGATTCGAAATAGCGCGGCTTGCCGCTATCGACGAGCTTCTGGCCGCTCAATTCGCGGTAGATCGCGGGCTGCGTGACCTTGCCGGTCTTCGGATCGCGCTGTTCGGGGATCACCTCTACCTGTCCAGTCACCGTCTCGACCTTGGCAGGGCCTTTGAGTTCGGTGAAGCAGCCCCGCGCATCATCAGCGGACGGACGGCTTTGCAGCACATGGGCGAGCGTCTTGGCGGGCGGGTCCTTCGGAGTAGCGTACGCCCCCTGCGTGCCGGGCTGACAGCCCGCCAGCCCCATCGCAACACCCAGCGCGACCAGCATCGCACGCGCCGTGCCGAAGTTTTCAGCGATCTGCCGCATTCTCGTCTCCGCCTGCCTCGGCGCGCAGAGTAGCCAATATCCACGCCGCGGCAATCCCTTGCCCGTGACCGCCCACCTCTGGCCAAATCGCCGAAAGCAGCTTAGATCACTTGCGACCGGCCCCGCCGGCATTCGCGTTTTGATCACGAACAAGAGGCCCCGAGCTATGGCGAAAATCACCTATGTCGAATTCAACGGCACCCGTCACGAGATCGACGTGAAGCCCGGCATGACCGTGATGGAAGGCGCGCGCGACAATGGCGTGCCCGGCATCGACGCCGATTGCGGTGGCGCCTGCGCCTGTTCCACCTGCCACGTCTATGTCGACAAGGACTGGATCGAGAAACTGCCTCCGCGCGATCCGATGGAAGAAGACATGCTTGATTTCGCGTACGAACCCGATCCCGTCACCTCGCGCCTGACCTGCCAGATCAAGGTCACAGACGAACTCGACGGCTTGATCGTCAACCTTCCCGAAAAGCAGATCTGATGCGCAGCGCGGTGACCCTCGCCTTTGCGCTGGTCACCGCTGCCGCCCTGCCCGCGCGGGCCGAAATGTCGGTCGCCGCGCGGTTCACCGAGCCCACGGATCGCTACGGTCACCGCGCACTCGGCCCCGAGCATGAATTCGCGAATCTCCAGATCGACGTGACCCGCAAGGCAGGCGACGCCAAGGGGCTGTTCTCAGGCCACAGCACGCTGACCTACGACCTGCGCCTCGATCCCGATCTCGTCTATGAGGACACGGCACCGCGCCTGAGCGATCTCGACGGCGACGGGATCGACGAGGTGATCGTGGTGCAATCGCATCTCCGGCTGGGTTCGCGGCTCCTCGCGCTCACGGTAAAATCCGGCAAACCGAAGTTCCTCGCCGCGACCGATTTCGTGGGAGAGCCGAACCATTGGCTCGCGCCCATCGGCGTCGCGGATTTCGATGGCAACGGACATCTCGACATCGCGCTGATCGACGCGCCGCATCGGCTGGGCGTCTTGCGGATTTTCGAATATCGCGACGGCGCGCTGCACCCGAGCTTCGCGGGCGGGAGATTCACCAATCACCACTTCGGCTCGGACACGATCATGGGCGGCCTGCGCGATTGCGGCGCCGGGCCGGAGATGATCGTCGCCAGTTTCGACTGGTCGGATCTGCTGTCTCTCTCGGTCACGCCCAAGCAAACCGTGGCATGGAGACGCATCGCTGACGACACCTCACCCGCGCGTTTCGCGAAGGCGATCGGCTGCGGCATCTGACCTCGCACGCGGGCGGTTCGGGAACCGGCCTGCCCGCACCGTGTTGATCCAGCACGACGACACCGGCGCGAGGTCGTTCCTCCCCGTCTCGCGCCCCGATCCAGGATTCCGTTCATGGCCGAAGCCCAAGCCTCCGAAGAAAAGCCGATTGCCGTCTATGGCGCGCTCGCAGCGAACCTTCTGATCGCCATCGCGAAATTCGTGGCCGCGGCGTTCACGGGCAGTTCGTCGATGCTGGCGGAGGCGTTCCACTCGGTGGTCGATACCGGCAATGAGGGGTTGCTGCTTCTGGGCCACAAGCGCAGCCGCAAGGAGCCGGACGAGAAACATCCGTTCGGCTATGGCAAAGAGTTGTATTTCTGGTCGCTCGTTGTCGCGATGCTGCTCTTCGCGATCGGCGGCGGGCTGTCTGTCTACGAGGGCATGGTCCATATCCAGCATCCAGAGCCGATCGAGAAGCCGATCTGGAACTACGGCGTCCTGCTCGTGGCGTTCTTTGCCGAGGGCACCTCCTGGGTGATCGCGATCCGCCAGCTCCTGAAGCAACGCAAACCGGGGGAAGGCTATTTCAAGGCGTTCCGCCGCTCCAAGGATCCGTCGATCTTCGTCGTCGTCGCCGAAGACAGTGCGGCGCTTCTGGGTATCCTCGCTGCAGCGCTTGGCGTCTATCTCTCGGTGACCTTCGAGAACCCGTTCTTCGACGGCGCAGCCTCGATCGTGATCGGGCTCATCCTGATCGTGGTCGCCATCATTCTGGTTTACGAGACTCGCGCGCTGATCATGGGCGAAGCCGCCGACCGCGACGTGCGCAAATCGATCCGAGAGATCGCGACCGGTTTCGACGAAGTCGCGGAGGTCAAACGGCTTCTGACAATGCATTTCGCCCCCGAGCAGGTGTTGGTGAATATCGAACTGAAAATGCAAAAAGGCCTGTCACCCGAGGCGATCTTCCACGCGGTCGAGGAGGTTCAGAAGAAAATCCACGAGGCCCATCCCGAGGTCTCCAGCGTTTTCCTTGAGATCGAATCCCTGCGCGGCACACAGCGCGAAAACGCTGCAGCCTGACTCCGCGCGCCTCGCCCCCGACGCGATGCCGCTTTTCACCGCAACGCCGTCGCTTTCTCCCGCGCTCCTCCCCGGACACGGGGTGATTGTGTCCCCACCCCCGGCGCGCTAGGAAACCGGGCGAAAGATCAAAAGGGATGCGACATGACCCAGACTGCCGACGCCTACGTTCTCACCGTTGCCTGCCCCTCCACGCGGGGGATCGTCGCGGGGATCGCGAATGTGTTGGCCGATCAGGGCTGCAACATCACCGACTCGCATCAATATGACGACCAGAAGACCGGTCAGTTCTTCATGCGCGTGAGCTTCGTCTCGGAGCAAGGCAAGGATGCCGACGCGATCCGCGCTGCATTCGAGCCGGTCGCCAAGGAGTTCGAGATGGACTGGGCCGTGCGCGACTCGCGCGAGAAGATGAAGGTTCTGGTGATGGTGTCGAATTTCGGCCATTGCCTGAACGATCTTCTCTATCGCTGGCGCATCGGCGCGCTGCCGATCGAGATCGTGGGCGTGGTGTCCAACCACATGACCTACCAGAAGGTCGTCGTGAACCATGACCTGCCTTTCCACCACATCAAGGTGACGAAGGAGAACAAGCCCGAGGCAGAGAAGCGCCTGCTCGACGTGGTCGATGAGTCGGGTGCGGAACTGATCGTTCTGGCGCGCTACATGCAGATCCTGTCGGATGCGCTGTGCCAGAAAATGTCCGGCCGGATCATCAACATCCACCACTCCTTCCTGCCGAGCTTCAAGGGCGCGAACCCCTACAAGCAGGCCTATGAGCGTGGCGTGAAGCTGATCGGTGCGACGTCGCATTACGTGACCGCCGATCTCGACGAAGGCCCGATCATCGAGCAGGACACCGTGCGCATCACCCATGCGCAGAGCCCGTCGGATTACGTCTCGCTGGGCCGCGACGTCGAGGCGCAGGTGCTGTCGCGCGCGATCCATGCCCATGTCCAGCACCGGGTGTTCCTGAACGACAACAAGACGGTCGTCTTCCCCGCCTCGCCCGGCGCCTACGCCTCCGAGCGGATGGGCTAATCAGAAATGTAGGACGCCTGCCTCGGTCACGATCATGTCGAGAGGCTGATCCGTCGGCTCGGTGGGCACCTGCGGAACTTCCTGAGCGGCAAAGGCGAAACCGATCGCAGTGACGGGGCCGCGGGCGCGCAGCCCCTCCAGCGTGCGGTCGTAAAAGCCGCCACCATAGCCCAGCCGAAAGCCCTGCGCGTCGAAAGCCAGCAGCGGGACGATCAGCACCTCGGGCGTGATCTCCTCGCCCTCCGCCGGAACATGCGCCCCGAAAGCGCCCGCGATCATCTCGGTCTCGGGTGTCCAGCGGTGAAAGACCAGGGGCTGCGCCTGCTCCACCACAACCGGCAGACAGAGCGGCCCGCCATGGGCGATCATCGCAGGGCGCGGATCGGGCTCGGTCCGGATCGGCCAATAGCCCGCCAGCACCTTGCCCGCGAAAGGCTCCAGCGCCGCCGTCAGCGCGCGGGTCGCGGCCCCTTCATCGGCGGCATGGGCGGCTTTGCGCGCCGCGAAAGCGTCCTTGCGCGCGAGATCCTTGCTCATAGCAACACGACGGAGGCGAGGCCGAGGAAGGCGAAGAAGCCCACCACATCGGTCATTGTCGTGACGAACGTGCCCGAGGCCAGCGCCGGGTCTGCGCCAAGCTTCTCCAGCGCCAGCGGGATCAGGATGCCCGACAGCGCGGCGACAACGAGATTGATGACCATCGCCAAGCCGATCACAATGCCAAGCTGCGCGCCCGAGAACCAGAAGGCGGCAACTGCTCCCATCACCACCGCGAAGGCGAGACCGTTCAGCAGCCCCACGATGGTTTCGCGTCGCACGACGCGCCAGACGTTGCTGTCGGTCAGGTCGCGGGTCGCCAGCGCGCGCACCGCGACCGTCAGGGTCTGCGTGCCCGCATTGCCACCCATCGAAGCCACGATCGGCATCAAGACGGCCAGCGCCACAAGTTGCTGGATCGTGCCCTCGAAGATCGAGATCACCGCCGAGGCGAGAATAGCCGTCAGCAGGTTAATGAAGAGCCACGGCAGGCGCTGACGCACGGTTTCCAGCACCGTATCCGAGATCGCGGATTCGTCGCCCACACCGGCGAGGCGGAGGATGTCTTCCTCGTGTTCCTCGTCGAGAACCGACATCGCGTCGTCGATGGTAATCACGCCGACCAGCCTGTCATCCTCGTCCACGACCGGGGCCGAGATCAGGTGATACTGGTTGAACGCGTAGGCCACGTCGCCCTCGTCCTGATAGGCCGAGATCTTGCGGAATTCCTCCTCGCAGATATCGGTCAGCTTCGAGGCACGCGGGGCCGACAGGATTCGTCCCAAGGTGACATTTCCGATCGGGTGGTGCCCCGGATCGACAAGGGTCACGTGATAGAACTGGTCGGGCAGCCATTTCGCTTTCCGCAGGAAGTCGATCGTCTCGCCCACCGTCCAATGCTCGGGCGCGGTCACGACCTCGCGCTGCATCAAACGACCGGCGGAATATTCGGGATAGCCCAGCGATTTCTCGACCGCGGCCCGGTCGGTCTCGTCGAGAGCGCCGAGGATCGCTTCCTGCTGCGGCTCTTCAAGGTCCTCGATCAGGTCGACGACGTCATCGGAGTCGAGCTCGCGCACCGCGTCGGCCAGGACTTCCGGCGGCAGGCTTGCGAGAACCTCCTCGCGAATGCCTTCGTCGATCTCCGTCAGGATCTCGCCGTCGATCTGGCGGCCCCAGAGCCGCAGGATTTCGCGCCGCTCGTGGCCGGAGACCTGTTCGATAAGGTCGGCGATGTCGGCGGCGTGCAGCGGCTCGAGAAGCTCGCTCAACCGCTCCGCATCTTCCTGCTCGACGGCATCGAGAATTTCCTCGACCAGCTCCCCGCTCAGCCGATAATCCTCTTCCTCGCGCTCTGTCTCTTCGGCAAGTGCTTCGGCCATATCGCCCCCGTTCGGATCGCGCGTGAAACATAGCTGTTTTCTCGCAGATGGACAGGGGGCGGAGCCGAAAAAGAAGCGCCGCCACGGCAGAGATTTACCTTCGCCCCGCCCCGCCCTAGCATGACGCGTCGGACAGGAGAGAATGATGGCTGAACTGCATCTTGGGCAGGTTCTGGAATATCGCGGCGACGCGCTCGTCGAAGGGCCCGAAGTGGTTGCACATCGCCGGCGCGGTGGCGTGCTGGTCGAGGGCGGCCTTATCGCCGCCGTAGGCGAGGCGGACGACCTGCGCGAGGATCATCCGCAGGCCGAGATCACCGATCACGGCGATCATCTGCTGTCGCCCGGCTTCGTCGACGCCCATGTGCATTATCCGCAGACCGCGATCGTCGCGAGCTGGGGCAAGCGCCTGATCGACTGGCTCAACACCTACACCTTCCCCGAGGAGATTTCCTTCGCCGATCCCGCCCATGCCGAAGAGATCGCGACACGCTATCTCGATCTGGCGCTGATGAACGGCACCACCTCGATGTGCAGCTATTGCACGATCCATCCCGCCAGCGTCGAAGCCTTCTTCGCAGCCGCGAAGGCGCGCGGGATGCGGGCGGCGGCGGGCAAGACCTGCATGGACCGCAACGCGCCGGAAGCTTTGCGCGACACGCCGCAATCGGCCTATGACGACAGCCGAGTCCTCTTGCAGAAATGGCATGGCGTGGACCGGCTGAGCTATGTCATCACGCCGCGCTTCTCGCCCACCTCGTCGGCCGATCAGCTGGCCGCGCTGGGGGCGCTCTGGGCGGAACATCCCGATTGCCTGATGCAAACCCATCTGAGCGAGCAGGTGGACGAGATCGCATGGGTCCGCGAGCTATATCCCACCGCGCGCGATTACCTCGACACCTACGAGACCTATGATCTACTGGGCGAGAACGCGCTTTATGGCCACGCGATCCATCTGGAGCCGCGCGAAGCCGACCGGATCAAGGAGGTCGGCGCGGCGCTGATCCATTGCCCGACCTCTAACACCTTCATCGGCTCGGGGCTGTTCGACTGGCCGACACGTCTTGCCGAGAGGCAGCGGATCGGGCTGGCCACCGATACCGGCGGCGGGTCGAGCTTCTCGATGCTGCGCACCATGGCCGCAGCTTACGAGATCGGCCAGCTGACGCATCAGCCGCTGCACCCCGCGCAGCTTTGGTGGCTGGCGACGCAAGGCTCGGCCAAGTCGATGCGGATGAGCGACAAGATCGGCGCGCTGGCGCCGGGAATGGAGGCGGATTTCATCGCGGTCGACCTCGCCTCGACGCCTGCCATCTCGCAGCGTGCCGACCGTGCGAACGACGTCTGGGAGGCGATCTTCCCGACGATCATGATGGGCGACGACCGCGCCATCGCGGGAACTTGGGTCGCGGGCAAGCGGCTGCATTGACCGATCCTGCCTTCGAGAGGATCTACGCCCGCGCGCCTTTCACGGTCGATTTACTTGACGGTGGCGGCGACGATCTGGTCATCTCCTTCGCCTCGATCGGACACGATCCCAGCCGCCCGCCCGCACCGGAATTCGTCGCCACCGCCACGGGGCGCGGCACGCTGGGCTTCCCACGCCGGGCGCTGTTCATCAGCGACGACAGCCGAAGCTGGACGAACGATCCTGGCTTCGCCCCAGCCCTGCGTGCAGCCTTGGCAGAGGTGCGGCGCCGCCGCCCCGTGACCCGGATCGCTGCCATTGGGCTGTCGATGGGCGCGGTCTCGGCGCTGGTCGCAGCGGAGGTGATCCCGGTTGACGTGGTGCTGGCATTGTCTCCGCAATTCTCGGTAAAACCGGGCGTCGTGCCGGGGGAGGCTCGATGGAGCGAGTGGACGAGACAGATCGCGACCTTCGCGCGCGAGACGACTCCGCTTCCGCCCGCGACCTGCTGGGCGATCCTGTGTCACGGCGCGCAGGACGATCTGGCGCAGGCGATGCCCTTCCCGCACCCATCAAATGTCGATCACCTGATCTTCCCCGATCTCGGCCATTCCGACCTCGCACCGCATCTGAAGGCGCGCGGAGGCCTCTCGGGGTTGATGGAGTCTGCCCTTGCAGGCGACCGTCGCCGCCTGCTGCGGATCGCCAGCGCCGCCGGGGCCGTGCGGCGCGAGAAATTCAGCCCATAAGCGCTGATGCGAGGCGGTTCTGCGTCTCGATCACGCGCGGCAGGTCGATCGTCACAACCTGCCCGTCGCGCACCACCTGACGGCCCTCGACGAAGAGGTGTTTCACCTTGGGCGGCCCGCAGAGTACCAGCGCCGCGACCGGATCCCACGCGCCGGCCGCCTCCAGCCCCGAGACATCCCAGATTGCCACATCTGCCCGCTTGCCCGGCGCGAGTACCCCGCAATCGGGACGGCCCAGAACCTGCGCGCCACCTAGCGTCGCGATCTCCAGCGCCTCGCGCGCGGCCATCGCGTCGGCGCCGTTTTGCACCCGCTGCAGCAGCATCGCCATGCGCGCCTCGCCGATGAGGCTCCCTGCATCGTTCGAGGCCGAGCCATCGACGCCAAGCGCCACCTTAACCCCTGCATCGCGCATCTGGCGCACCGGCGCGATGCCCGAGCCCAGACGGCAATTCGAGCACGGACAATGCGCAATGCCGGTCTGCGTGCGCGCGAACAGATCGATCTCGCCCGCATCCAGCTTCACGCAATGCGCGTGCCAGACATCCTCGCCGGTCCAACCGAGATCTTCGGCATATTGCCCCGGCCGGCAGCCAAACTGCTCCAAGCTGTAGGAAATATCCTCATCATTCTCGGCAAGATGGGTGTGCAGCATAACGCCCTTGTCGCGCGCGAGCAGCGCCGCGTCGCGCATCAGCTCGCGCGAGACGGAAAACGGCGAACAGGGCGCGATCCCCACCCGGCACATCGAACCTTCGTTGGGATCGTGGAACGCGTCGACGACCCGGATGCAGTCGTTCAGGATCGCTTCTTCGCGCTCGACCAGGCTATCGGGTGGCAGGCCGCCGTCGCTCTCGCCGATGCTCATCGCGCCGCGCGTGGGATGGAAGCGCAGGCCCAGTTCGGCGGCGGCGTGGATCGTATCCTCCAGCCGCGCGCCATTCGGATACATGTAGAGGTGATCGGAACTGGTGGTGCAGCCGGTCAGCGCCAGTTCCGCCAGTCCGACCTGCGCCGAGACGCGGATCTCCTCGGGACCCATCTTCGCCCAGATCGGGTAGAGCGTCTGCAGCCAGCCAAAGAGCAGCGCATCCTGCCCGCCCGGCACCGCACGGGTCAGCGTCTGATAGAGGTGATGATGGGTGTTCACGAGCCCCGGCGTGACGACGCAGCCCTTGGCCTCGACCACCTCGCCCATGCTTTCCAGCCCCGGCCCGACAGCTGCAATCTGGCCGTCGCGCAGCAGCAGATCCGAGCCCTTCAACTCGCGCCGGGCGCCGTCCATCGTGACGACCACCTCGGCGCTCCGGATCAAGATCTCGCCCATCGCGCGTTCCTCCTAGCTGGCCCTCTGTCTGATCTTGCCAGACCCTAGACCGCGCGGATGGGCGAAGACCAGAGGCGCTCAGCGCCCCATCGCATAGAACTCGGGGTTCGGCGGGATCGAAGCCATGTTCACCAGCCGGTTCGACAGGCCGAAGAACGCCGTTATCCCGCCGATATCCCAGATATCGTCATCGGTGAAACCATGGGCGCGCAGCGCTTCGTAGTCAGCCTCCTCGACCTCCTGCGCCCGCAGGCTAACCTTCATCGCGAAGTCGAGCATCGCCCGCTGGCGTGGCGTGATGTCGGACTTGCGGTAATTCACCGCGACCTGATCGGCGATCAGCGGGTTCTTGGCGCGGATGCGCAGGATCGCCCCATGTGCAATCACGCAATACTGGCACTCATTTGCCGCCGAAGTCGCCACGACGATCATCTCGCGCTCGGCGATCGTCAGGTTGCCAGGCCGCTCCATCAGCGCGTCGTGATAGGCGAAGAAGGCGCGGAACTCGTCGGGGCGATGCGCCAAGGCGAGGAAGATGTTCGGGATGAACCCGGCCTTCTCGTGAACCGCCTCGATCCGCGTGCGGATATCCTCTGGCATGTCGGCGAGTTGCGGCACCGGGTGCCGGCTGATCTGGTCTTGCATCTGGGGTCTCCTCTCTTTCGCCGCCACTATGCACAGTCGCGGCGAGGCCGAGGAAATGACGTTGCGGCAATCGCGATCAGACGTCGAGCGTGATCCAGACCGGAACGTGATCAGAGGGCTTGTCGCGGCCGCGGATTTCCTTGTCGATGCCGACATCGCGCAACAGGTCCGCCGCCTGCGGGGACAGCAGCAGATGGTCGATCCGGATGCCATTGTTCTTCTGCCAGGCGCCGGCCTGATAGTCCCAGAACGAGTAGTGCCCCGGCCCCTGCACCCGGGCACGGAAGGCCTCGGTGAAGCCAAGATTGAGGATACGGCGGAACGCCTCGCGGCTTTGCGGAAGCGCCAGCGCATCGCCGCGCCACGCTTCGGGCTTCGCGGCATCCTCGTCCTGCGGGATGATGTTGTAATCGCCCGCCATCACGAAGGGTTCTTCCAGCGCCAGCAGCGCCTCGGCCCGCGCCTGCATCCGCTCCATCCACGCGAGCTTGTAGGCGTATTTGCCGCCCGCGACAGGTCGCCCCGCATCGTCGAGTTCCACCGGGTTGCCGTTGGGCAGATAGAGGCCACAGAGCCGCACCGCGCCCTTCTCGCCGACGACGGTCGCCTCGATCCAGCGCGCCTGCTCGTCACCCTCATCGCCGGGCAGCCCCCGCGTCACATCCTCCAGCGGCAGTTTCGACAGGATCGCAACGCCGTTGAAACCTTTCTGCCCATGTGTCTCGACCGCGTAGCCGAGGTCCTCGAACAGCTCGCAGGGGAAGCCCTCGTCGACCGACTTGATCTCCTGCAGCAGGACCACGTCCGGCTCGGCCTCCTTCAGCCAATCGACCAGCGCCTGATGGCGCGCCTTGATGCCGTTGATGTTGAAGGTGGCGATTTTCATGAGAGGCTCCGGCTTTGACAGTCGCGACAGGTGTAACGGATCGCGGCGGGCGCGGACAGGTCGGAGTTACTTCTCCGCCTCGTCCCCCTCTTCCTTTTCGATGCCGTGGCGCTCGAAAAGCTTGGTCTGCGACATGATGAAGACGATCAGGATGATCGGCAGGCCGAAAGTCTTGAAATCGACCCAGATCTCGTCCGACATCGTGCGCCAGACGATCTCGTTGGCCACCGCGAGCGCGAGGAACAGCCCCACGAAGCGCTTGGTCAGGATCATCCAGCCCTCATGCGCCATCGGGATCGCCTCGTTCATCACCAGCTGCAACCACGCCTTGCCGCGGATCAGCCCCGCCCCGAGAATACCCGCGAAGAGCAGGTAGATGATGGTCGGCTTCATCTTGAAGAAGGTCGGATCGTTCAGCCAGACCGATAGCCCGCCGAAAATCAGCACCAGAACCAGCGTCGCGATCTGCATCGCCGAGATCTTGCGCGTCAAGGCCCACAGGATCAGCGTCGAGGCGGCGATCAGCGGGATGAACAGCGCGGTGGCCACGACGAAGCCCGAATAGTCGGTGCCGAGGATCGTGTAGGTGCCGTCCTTGAGCCGGTTGAAGGCGACGAAGAAGACGATGAGCGGCCCCCAGTCGAGCGCCGCTTTCACCCACGGGGAAATCTTTTTCTCTGCCATCTGCCTTTACCTGCCTGCTATCTCAACGATCACGGCCCCCGCCGCGATCAGCGCCATCAGGGCCGTACGCCGCGGCCCAACTTTCTCGCCCAGCACGAGCCAGCCGATGAGGGCTGCGAAGACCGTCGAGGTCTCGCGCAGCACCGCCGCCTCGCCCACCTTGTCGAGCCGTGTCGCCAACATGATCGAGCCAAAGGAGAAATAAGCAACAATCGCGCCGATAACACCCCTCTTGATGAGCGGCACCATTTCCGAACTCGGCAGCTTCGTCCAGCGCCGCGCGGTGAAGATCGGCATGAACCAGCCGTCGATGAAGAAGAACCACGCCAGGAAGGTGAAGGGATCGGCGGTCGCCCGGATGCCATAGGCGTCATAGGTGGTGTAGAGCGCGACGAAGGCACCGGTCGCCACGGCGAGCATCAGCGCCGGCACCATCGTCTCTCGATCGACCGTCACATTGCGCAGGTTGTAGATCGCAAGACCGTAGATCCCGGCAAGAAGCGTGGCCACCCCGGCCCATTGGCCGATCGTGAAATGCTCTCCGAAGATAATCCCCGCCCCGATCACCGCGAAAAGCGGCCCGGTACCACGCACGACCGGGTAGACCACCGTATAGGCCCCACGCTGGTAGCAGGCCGCCTGCAGCAGCTTGTAGCCGACATGGATGAAGAACACGCCCACGAAGATCGGCCACATGTAGGGCTCGGGCCACGGCACCACGAAGAGCGCGAAAGGGGCCGCGATGATCCCGTAGCTCGCATCGATCGCGGCGCGGCTGAGCCACGGGTCGTGCCGCCCCTTCTGCAACGCCCCGAACAGCGCGTGCAGAAAGGCCGCGAGCAGCGCGAGGCCCAGCGCGAGGTGCTTGCCGGTCTCGGTGCCCGAGACAGAGATGATCCAGTCGCTCAAGGGGAAGTCCTTCGTGATCTCGGGCGCTAGGGGGCGCTGCCCCCTCTGGCCTCAGGGCCATTCACCCCCGGGATATTTCGACCAAGGGGAAGAGGAAAGGCGCAGGGCTCTCTTCGGGCTTGCACAAATATCCCGGGGGGCGCGCGCAAGCGCGGGGGGCGGCGCCCCCAATCGCGGGTTCAGTATTCGAGGCCCACGAGGGCCTGCGCGAACTCTTCCGGATCGAAGGGCGCCAGATCGTCGAGCTGCTCTCCCACCCCGATCGCGTGGATCGGCAGGCCGAACTTGTCGGCCAGCGCGACCAGCACGCCGCCTTTCGCAGTGCCGTCGAGCTTGGTCATCACCAGCCCCGACACGTTCGAGATCTTGCGGAAGACATCGACCTGCTGCAGCGCGTTCTGCCCCGTCGTCGCATCGAGCACGAGAAGCGTGTTATGCGGCGCGGTCTCGTCGACCTTGCGGATCACGCGGACGATTTTCGCCAGCTCCTCCATCAGATCGGCGCGGTTCTGCAACCGGCCAGCCGTGTCGATCATCAGAAGGTCCGCCCCCTCGGCCTCGGCCTTCTTCATCGCGTCATAGGCAAGCGAAGCCGGGTCGGAACCTTCGGGCGCGGTCAGGACCGGCACGCCGGCGCGATCGCCCCAGACCTGAAGCTGTTCGACGGCGGCTGCGCGGAACGTGTCGCCCGCCGCGATAACGACCTGCTTGCCGGCTGCGCGGAATTGCGAGGCGAGCTTGCCGATCGTCGTGGTCTTGCCCGACCCGTTGACGCCCACCACCAGCACGACCTGCGGCTTCTTGGGGTAAAGCGGCAGAGGTTTCGCGACCGGCTCCATGATCCGGGCGACCTCTTGGGCCAGAAGCCCCTTGATCTCGGAAACCGAGAGCTTGCGACCCATCCGCCCCTCGGCAAGGTTTGCCGAGACGCGCAGCGCGGTGTCGACGCCCATGTCTGAGGCGATGAGCAGCTCTTCGAGGCTTTCCAGCATCTCGTCATCGAGGACACGGCGCGGCTCGGCGGGTTTCGCCTCTCCGCCGCCGAAGATGCGGCCTAGAAGGCCGGGCTTCTTCGGCTCGGAGCTGGGACGCTCGGGCGCGGGCTCGACGTCGAGCGGTGCCTTTGCGATCTGCGCGTGTTCCTCTTCGACCGGTTCGGTCACCGGCGCGGGCACGTAGCCGGGTGCGGGCGGCGTGGGATCGGGGAGGTTGATCGTCTCATCATGCCGGGGCTCGGGTTCGGGTTCGGGCTCCGGCCCCGGTTCGGCACGGCTCCGCGGCGCGGCCTCGGGGGAGGTCTCTGCGGGCGTCGCGGGCGCCGAAGGTTCCGGCGTCTCCGCGACCTCGTCTTCACTGGAGGCATTCTCGGCGACAATATCCTCGAGCCCCTGCTCGAGCTTTGAGGAAGAACGCGTCAGACGCGATTTGAGCTTTTTGAAAAACGACATGGATCAGGCCTTTCCTTACGCTCCACCTAGTTCATCGCAGTCCCGGATGGAAGGCTTATCCCCCGGCGAAACCCGATCCCGCGCCCCAGCCGATCAGCGCCTGACCGCCCCAGTAGAGCACCCAGAGCGCCCGCGCCGCGATCCGCTTACGTCCGGCGTCGTGCAGCACGAACATCTCCAGCGCGAGGATCAGGTCGGAAAGCACGAAGGCGAGGCTACCCAGGATCACCAGCAGATAGCCCGCGGGCAGGCCCATCGCCACCGCCGCCATCGCGACGATGATCCAGATGTAGGCCCGCACCGGCCAGCACAGCCCGCCCGTCCGCGGCAGCAGCCAGAACTCCGCCGAGAGCCCCAGGGCGACGAGAGGGATGGTCCATTCCGAGGGCCGCGCGCCCATCTCGAGAAAGCCGATCAGATAGGCCAGATGCCCCGCCGCAAAGGCTGCCATGCCGATCAGGAAGGCGCGCTGGCCAGAGCGCGACAGGGCGAAGTCGCCCGCTGCACCAAGGGCGAGCCCCGCGAGGATCGCAAGCGGCGCGCCCAGGGCCGCCGCCATCGGGATCAGCGCTACGACGGAGGCGGTCTTCACGAGGGTTTTCGCGCTGCTTTCCCCCGCCCCCGCATGGCGTACGAGGTAGATCGCCGCGAAGACGGCGGCGATAACGAGGCTGATCGGAGCTGCGGACATCATCGCCACATCTGGCGCAGAAAAGCCCCGCCCCCGCAAGCTGAGTCACAAAATGGTCGAAATCGCCGAAAGAATGGCGCAAAACGATGGAACTTCCCATGTCGAGCGAACCGGACCCGCAGCACGTGACCCAAGGCAATGACCCGACGCGCAAGCGCCGCCTTCGCGGTGCGTTTGCAAATTTGCTGCGGCTCTCGCGCGAGATCCCGGGCGTCGACAGCTTCGCGGTCGTGACGCTTCTGCCGGTGCCGCTTTTGCTGGTGGCGGGCGTCTTCGGCGGGCTCGCGGCCTGGACGGCGCTGGTCTGGATCGGGCTGTGCATGTTCATCCTCGACGAGGCGCTGAAGCATCCCTCTCCCGATGCGCCGGAAGGCTCGGAATTCCCGGCGGCGGATGCGCTGTCGACGACGCTGGCGGTGGTGCATTTCGTGCTGCTCGTGCTCGGCGTGGCGGCGATGTCAGGGCATACGATGCTGGAGGGCCCGAGCTGGATCGCGGTCTGGCTGGCCTTCGGGCTGTTCTTCGGACAGGTGTCGAATTCCAACGCGCACGAGCTAATCCACCGGCCGGACAATCGGCTGTTTCTGCTGGGCAAATGGGTCTATATCTCGTTGCTCTTCGGCCATCACACTTCGGCGCATCGGCTGGTCCATCACCGTTTCGTCGCGACGCCGGACGATCCGAACTCCGCGCAGCTTGGCGAGGGGTTCTGGTCCTTTGCGCCGCGGGCCTGGATTGGCAGCTTCGTCGGCGGCTACGAGATGGAGCGCAACCGCTTCGCCCGCCTGCCCGCGATCGACCCGAAAGCGCCGCTGAGCGCGCGGATCAAGGCGAGGATCGCGCGGCTCGGTCCCTACCCGTCCTATCTGCTGGGCGGGCTGTGGTTCGCGGTGCTGTTCGGGATGCTCTTCGGGGCCGAGGGCGTGGTGGCCTATATCCTGCTCTGCGCCTATGCGCAGCTGCAGATCCTGCTCGCCGATTACGTCCAGCATTACGGGTTGTCGCGGCGGCGGCGGGGCGATGGCAGCTTCGATCCGGTCGATGCGCATCACAGCTGGGACGCGCCCGCGCCGATCACCTCGCTGTGGATGCTCAACGCGCCGCGCCACTCGGATCACCATGCGCATCCGGCGCGGGAATATCCCGCCCTTCGGCTTGGCGATCTGACCGAGCCGCAACGGCCCGTCCTGCCGCGCAGCCTACCCGCGATGGCGGCGCTGGCGCTGTTCCCGCCGCTCTGGCGCCGCGTCATGGACAAGCGCGTGAAGGCGCTGCAGCAGGACGAGCCACGCGGCGCCGAAGGGGCGAGCGCGCGCTAGGCAAGCGGGCCGCGATCTGGCAGGTTGGGTCAATGCAACAGCCGGAGCCTCCCTCGATGCGGCCGATACTGATCCTGATGCTGGCCCTCGCGCCGAACCTGTCAGCTGCGGCCGACCCGCTCGGTCCGCCTCTCAATGCAGAGCAGTTCGATCAGCGCACCGTCGGGCGCACCATCACCTATTCGATCTTCGGCCAGCCCTACGGGTCCGAGCAATACAAGCCCGGCCACAAGGTGATCTGGGCCTTCACCGAAAGCGAATGCAAGGAAGGTGACTGGTATCAGGACGGGCAGTATATCTGCTTCGATTACGGCGAATACGCGCCGCTGCAATGCTGGACCTTCTATGACACGGCGAAAGGGCTGGTCGCGCAGTTCAAGGGAGATCCCTCGCAGGAACCACTGGTGAGCCTGTCGGAAAGCCACGACCCGCTGATCTGTCAGGGGCCGGACGTCGGCGTATAGGTTTCAGAACAGGCTACCCTGAGACGGTCCCGGATCGGGCTTTTTCTTCTTCGGCTTCGGCGGCGTCGCACTGCCGCCACCGCCCGGAATGACCGCGAGCTTGCCATCGGCGAACTCGATCTCGAGACCGGACTGTTTCTCCGCCACCACCTGCGACGTCACCACGCCGTCGGGCCCGCGCACCACCGCATAACCACGCTTGAGCGTCTCTCGATAGCCCAGCGTCTGGCGCATCCGGTCGAGCCGCTCGAGCCGTTCGCGCTGCGCTTCGATCCGTGCGGGCAGGCAGCGCTCCAGCCGGGTTTCCAGTCCCGTCAGCCGCTCCGCCCCTTCGCGGTTGCGCCTTTGCGCATCGCCGATCATCCGCACCCGCGCCGCATCCAACCGCCGCGCAAGCTGCGTCTGATCTTGCTTCGCGCGCCGCATCCGCGCCGCAGGTGCCGGAGCGAGCCGCGCCGACAGTCCGTCGATCTCCCGCGACCGATCCCGGATGAAGCGCCGAAGCAGGTTCGGCGAGATTTGCGCAGCCAGCGGCGCGAAACGGGTATTCTTGCGCAGAACCAGCGTGCGCAGCGCAGGCCCCAGCCGCTCGGCCCAGAGATCGAAGCTTTGCCTCGCCGGTTGCGTCAGCGCCTCGGGACGGCCCAGACCACGGGCCAGATCGCGCAGTCGCTGGCCCCGCTGATCGAGCCGCCCACGCGCCGCCCGCATCATCCGCGTCTGCGCCTCCGACAGCCACGCGGCCAGTTCGGCGCGCACCGGCACCGCCATCTCAGCTGCGGCGGTGGGCGTGGGCGCGCGCCGGTCGGCGGCGTGATCCACAAGCGTCGTATCGGTCTCGTGGCCCACCGCCGAAATCACCGGGATGTCGCTTTCGGCCACGGCGCGGACCACGGCCTCTTCGTTGAAGCCCCAGAGGTCTTCGATCGAGCCGCCGCCGCGCGCGACGATGATCAGATCGGGGCGCGGGATTTTCCCGCCCGGCGCCAGCGCGTTGAAGCCCCGCACCGCGCGCGCCACTTCCGGAGCGCAAGCCTGCCCCTGAACCGCCACCGGCCAGATCAGCACATGGCGCGGGAAGCGGTCAGCGAGGCGGTGCAGGATGTCGCGGATCACCGCCCCCGAGGGCGAGGTCACCACCCCGATCACCCGCGGCAGCCACGGAATGGGCTTCTTGCGGCCCGCATCGAACAGCCCCTCGGCGGCCAGCGCCTTGCGTCGCGCCTCCAGCATCGCCATCAGCGCGCCTGCGCCCGCCGGCTCGACATTGTCGACGATCAACTGGTATTTGGATTGGCCCGCGAAGGTCGTCATCCGGCCCGTGGCGATGACCTCCATGCCCTCCTCTGGGCGGACCTGCATTTTCGCCACCTGCCCCTTCCAACTGACGGCAGCGATCACCGAGCGGTCGTCCTTTAGGTCGAAATACATATGGCCCGAGCGCGGCGTCGAGACACGGCCTACTTCGCCGCGCACCCGGACGCGGCCGAATTCCCCCTCGATCACCCGCTTCACCGCCCCCGAGATCTCGGAGACCGTGTAGTCATGCGCGTTCGAGCCGTTTTCGTCGTCGAGAAGGTCCATCTGCCCGCCTTGTTTCGCGTTGGTCCGGGGCGCCTTGCCTCGGGGTTTCGCGCAGCTTAGAAGGCAGCAAAGCGAAGGCCAAGGGGGCGAGCGATGAACATTCTGGTTCTGGGCGGCGGCGGGCGCGAACATGCACTTGCTTGGGCGATCAAGCAAAATCCGAAATGCGACCGGCTGATCGTGGCCCCGGGCAATGCCGGGATCGCGCAGATCGCCGATTGCGCAGCGATTGATCCGAACGATGCGGCGGCTGTGCTGGAACTCTGCGAGGCCAATGCGGTCGATTTCGTGGTGATCGGGCCGGAAGCTCCGCTCGCCGCAGGTGTGGCCGATGCGCTGCGCGCGCAGAACATCCTGACCTTCGGCCCCTCGGCAGAAGCCGCGAAGCTGGAAGCCTCGAAAGCGTTCACCAAAGAGATTTGCGACGCCTGCAACGCGCCCACCGCAGCCTATGCCCGCTTCACCAGCGCGGAAGGTGCGAAGGGCTATGTCCGCGAACAGGGCGCCCCGATCGTGGTCAAGGCAGACGGTCTGGCCGCCGGCAAGGGCGTGATCGTCGCGATGACGCTCGATGAGGCCTTCAACGGCATCGACGAGATTTTCGGCGGCGCCTTTGGAAGCGCGGGCGCGGAAGTCGTGATCGAGGAATTCATGGAGGGCGAGGAAGCCTCTCTCTTCGTGCTTTGTGACGGCGAGAACGTGCTGGCCGTCGGCGGCGCGCAGGATCACAAACGTGTCGGCGAAGGCGATACCGGCCCGAATACCGGCGGTATGGGCGCCTATTCCCCCGCCCCGATCCTGAGCCCCGAGATCGAGGCGAAGGCGATGGACGAGATCGTCCGCCCCACCGTCGCCGAGATGGCCAAGCGCGGCACCCCTTTTCAGGGCGTCCTTTATGCCGGTCTGATGATCGAGAACGGCCAGCCGCGTCTCGTGGAATACAACGTACGCTTCGGAGATCCCGAATGTCAGGTGCTGATGCTGCGGCTCGGCGCGCAGGCGCTCGACCTGCTGCTGGCCTGCGCGGAAGGGCGGCTGAACGAAGTGCAGGCGCAATGGGCGCCCGATCATGCGATGACGGTGGTTATGGCGGCACAGGGCTATCCCGGCGCCTATGAGAAAGGCTCGGTGATCGGCGGCCTCGACGCGCTGCCCGAGGACGGCTCGCACATGGTCTTCCACGCTGGCACCTCCGAGAAAGACGGCAAGATCGTCGCGAGCGGCGGCCGGGTTCTCAACGTGACAGCCCGCGGCGCGAACCTGCAGGAAGCGCGCGACCGCGCCTACGCGATGGTCGATGCGATCGACTGGCCCGAAGGCTTCTGCCGCCGCGATATCGGCTGGCGGGCGCTGAACTGACCTGATGCATGGAGGGGGCTCTGCCCCCGCTCGCGTTCCGCGCGCCCCCCGGGATATTTCCGCCAAGCCGAAGGCGCGCAACGCAGTCTTAACGACAGCTGCATTAACAAGGAATCGCGGAACAGGCGGGGACGCCGATGACCGCCCAAGACGAAACGGCCCGGCTCGCCCGCCCTTCTGCGGATCGAGTCGGGCATTTTTCGTTTTCGGCTTGGCTCAAATATCCCGGGGGGCTGGCGCAGCCAGTGGGGGCAGAGCCCCCTCGCTTGGGATACACCAAGCCCGCCGGCTTGCGGTCCTCTTACCTCGCGAGGCGCTTCCAACGCACCTCACTGCCGCCTGCCGAAACGTCAGGCAGAAATTTTCCCCTTCGCGCAAAATTTCCTCTTGCAGCCTACGCCGCTATCCCCTAAATCCGCCTCCACCGAACCGGCGCGGGCGTAGCTCAGGGGTAGAGCATAACCTTGCCAAGGTTAGGGTCGGGCGTTCGAATCGCCTCGCCCGCTCCAGTTCGGTCAAATACCCAAGGATGCGGGCGTAGCTCAGGGGTAGAGCATAACCTTGCCAAGGTTAGGGTCGGGCGTTCGAATCGCCTCGCCCGCTCCAATACAAAAAGCCTCCCTTCGGGGAGGCTTTTGTTTTTCCGCCGCACCGATCCTGCAATCGACAGCAGCCTGCTTGAGCGCGCCCCCTGCCCCGGCCTATAAGGCAATGAGTTTCAAGGAGGCGCCCAATGCGCAAGGCCACGATCAGCCGCAACACCGCCGAGACCGAGATCAGCGTCGAGATCGATCTCGATGGCACCGGTCAGTATGACAACAAAACGGGTGTGGGCTTCTTCGACCACATGCTCGACCAACTCGCGCGGCACTCGCTGATCGACATGACCGTGCGGGCGAAGGGCGATCTGCATATCGACGATCACCACACGGTCGAGGATACCGGGATCGCGCTGGGTCAGGCCTTGGTGCAGGCGCTTGGCGACAAGCGCGGCATCCGCCGCTACGGCCATTTCGCACTGGCGATGGACGACACGCAGGTCTCCTGCGCGCTGGATCTGTCCGCGCGGCCGTTCTTCGTGTGGAATTGCGACATGCCCTCCCCGAAGATCGGCACGTTCGACACCGAGCTGGTGCGCGAGTTCTTCCAGGCCCTCGCCACCCATGGCGGGATCACGCTGCATATCGACCGCCTGCATGGCTTCAACAGCCACCACATCGCCGAAGCCGCGTTCAAATCGGTCGCCCGCGCCCTGCGCATGGCGGTCGAGCCCGATCCGCGCATGGGCGGCGTGCTGCCCTCGACCAAAGGGGCGCTTTGATGCTCACGGCACTGGTCGATTACGATTCGGGCAACCTTCACTCGGCAGAGAAGGCGTTTCAGCGCATGGCGAACGAGACGGGTCACGGCACGATCGTCGTGACCTCGGAGCCCGACGTCGTCGCGCGCGCCGACCGGATCGTGCTGCCGGGCGACGGGGCGTTTCCGTCCTGCAGCGCGGCGCTCTATCGCTTCGAGGGGCTGGCACAGGCGATCGAGGAGGCGGTGACCGTGAAGGGCCGCCCCTTCCTCGGGATCTGCATCGGCATGCAGATGCTCGCGACGCGCGGGTTGGAATTCCGCGAGACCGAGGGCTTCGGCTGGATCCCCGGCGAAGTGGTGAAGATCGAACCCTCCGATCCGTCGATGAAAGTCCCGCATATGGGCTGGAACGATCTGGTGGTCGGCTACAATCACCCGGTTCTGAGCGGCATCAACACCGGCGATCACGCCTATTTCGTGCATAGCTACCACTTCAACGTAGCCGAGCCTGAGCACCGTCTGGCCTATGCCGAATATGGTGCGGAGATCACCGCGATCGTGGGCCGGGACAATATCGTGGGCACCCAATTCCACCCCGAGAAGTCGCAGGCGACCGGGTTGCGGCTGATTGCGAATTTCCTCGGCTGGAAGCCCTGATGGCCCCCAAGGCGGTTCTGTCGTGGTCGTCGGGCAAGGATTGCGCGATGGCGCTGCATGCTTGCCGGACCGAAGGCCACGCGGATGTCGTGGCGCTGCTGTCCACGACCAACGAGGCTTTCGACCGGGTCGCGATGCACGGCACCCGCAATGAGTTGCTGCGCCGTCAGGCGAAGGCCACGGATCTGCCGCTGATCGAGGTGCCGCTGCCCTGGCCCTGCTCGAACGAGGATTACGAGGCGCGGATGGCCTCTGCCATGGATCAGGTGAAGGCGCTAGGCGTCGAGACGATGGTCTTCGGCGATCTTTTCCTCGAAGACGTGCGCGATTACCGGATCGCGAAGCTGAAGCCGCTCGGCGTCGAGGCGCTGTTTCCGCTCTGGCAGCGCCCTACGGATCAGCTGGCGCGTGAGATGATCGCGGCGGGGTTCGTCACGCATCTGGTGACGGTGGACCCGAGCAAGCTCGACCCCAGCTTCGCGGGGCGGCGTTTCGATGAAAGCCTGCTGGCCGATCTGCCCGAAGGCGTCGATCCCTGCGGCGAGAATGGTGAGTTTCACACCGCCGTCAGCGCGGGTCCGATCTTCGACGCGCCGATCCCGGTGCGGGTGGGCGAAACCGTTATGCGCGACGGCTTCGCCTATGCCGATCTGATCACGGAGTAACTCCGGCGAAAAATCCCGGCCCGCCGCATCCGCGCAAGGCCGGGGAGAAAAATCACTTCACGCGCTGCCAGTCCTGCGATTTGCAGAAGAGGCCGCCGGCCACGCAACCCGCCAGCGCCATCGCGTTGCCCTGAACGGTAATCTTGCCGAGGTAGATCTTGTTGTTCGACGGACGCCAGACCTTGCCCTTGTACTTGTTGTCGCCTTGGGGCTCCATTCCGATCACGAGTTGCTTGCCGAGATTCTCCGACTTGTACTCGCTGCCGCCCTTGAAGGTCCGCACGATGGTCCCGCAGAATTTCGAGCCGCAGGGTGCGATGTCCACGTAGGCATAGGCGCCGTCATCGGGCTGCGTCTTCCAGGTGCCCTCGATCGGGTCGGCCAGCGCCGCACCTGCGCCCAATGCCAAAGTCACCGCGGCGATCATCAATGTCTTCATGGCAAATCTCCTCCCTTTTGCCTGCTGGCCGCATCAGGCCATGCAAGACCGATTCCCGGCAAGACTGACGTGACGTCCGCGTCAGGCTTGGAAAATCCGCGAACCCGTGGCAAGAGGCGACGCGACAAATCAGGAGAGCCCCGATGATCCTCTACCCCGCGATCGACCTCAAGGATGGCCAATGCGTGCGCTTGCTGCATGGCGAGATGGACAAGGCCACGGTCTTCGGCGACGACCCCGCGGCGCAGGCGGCCAAATTCGAGGCGGCGGGCTGCGAATGGGTGCATCTGGTGGACCTCAACGGCGCCTTCGCGGGCGAGCCGGTGAACGCCGCCGCCGTCGAGGCGATCCTGTCGCGCATCAAGGTGCCCGCACAGCTGGGCGGCGGTATCCGCGACATGGCGACGATCGAGCGCTGGCTGGATAAAGGGCTTGCACGGGTGATTCTCGGCACCGTCGCAGTCGAGAACCCCGATCTGGTGCGCGAGGCGGCGAAAGCCTTCCCCGGCCAGGTGGCCGTTGGAATCGACGCGCGCAACGGCAAAGTGGCGACCAAGGGCTGGGCGGAAGAGACCGATGTGATGGTCACCGATCTGGCGAAATCGTTTGAGGACGCGGGCGTCGCCGCGATCATCTACACCGACATCATGCGCGATGGCGCCATGGGTGGACCGAACATCGCCGCGACCGAGGCGCTGGCGCGCGCGGTCGAGATCCCGGTGATCGCGAGCGGTGGAGTCTCCTCCCTCCCCGACCTGATCGCCCTGCGCGACACCGGCGTGATCGCGGGCGCGATCTCGGGGCGCGCGATCTATGACGGGGCACTCGATCTGACCGAGGCGCTGGCTGCGTTGCGCGCCTGACGCAGCGCAGAGGAAATCCCGCAAAAGTGACACAAATCATTGCGTGGTGGGATTTTCCGCGTGAGGCTGGAGCCAGCGTTAACACCAAGTGTGGAGTGTGCCATGAAACGCATGATGACGATTGCCGCGGTGACCGCTTGCCTCGCAAGCGCCGCGGTGGCGAATGATACAAAGGGGTTTGTGGGTCTGAACTGGACCTTCGGCCCGGGCGCGAGCGGCCTCGAAGGGGTGTTCGGGGCGATGAATTACGACCTCGATCCGGATGGTGACATCCACGGGGCGAAACTTTCGCTGCATCTCGGCATGGGGCCGGGGCCCGTGCAGGGCAAGATCAAGTTCGCGGGTGTCGCCGGTCAGGACGACGCGATGGCCGAGTTGGGCATGGGCTATGGCAGCCGTGGCTGGTTCGGCACGGGCGGGCTGATGGGCAAACATTGGACCGTTGGCGGCGATCTGTTCTTCAATGGCGGTTGGGAAGGCTTCGGCGGTATTCACAGCTTGAAATTCGATCCTCCGAAGGCTCCGGCACCGCCGCAAATCGGAGAGCAGCTGCCGCTGGGTTAAGTCGCCTCGAACGCTTGATCGCATAAAGACAGGGCGGCTTCGGCCGCCCTTTCACATGGCTCAGGCGCCCACGGACTTGCGCACCATATCCCAGTAGATATCGGCGACCATGGCGCGGCTCAGGCGTCCGCCTTCGCGGAACCATGTATTCACGCCGGTCAGCATCGCGATGATCGCCATCGTCGCGAGTTTCGTGTCGGGGATCAGGAAAACGCCTTCGTCCTGTCCCGCCTTCAGGATCTCTTCCAGCTCGGTCTCGTAGGTCTTGCGCAGCCCCTCGATCACCGCGAAATTCTCCGGGCTCAGGTTGCGCAGTTCCATGTAGCTGAGGAACACAGCCTCGGCCCGCTCGAGGTTGAAGCGGATGTGGAAGCGCACGAAACGCTCCAGCCGCGCATGGGCGTCGCCCCCGGCAGGCTCGGCGTGCCACGCGGCGATCAGCTCGTCCATATGGGTCTTGAGCAGATCGAAAAGCAGCGCTTCCTTGTCGGGCGTGTAGAGGTATAGAGCCCCCGCCTGCACCCCCACCGCGCCCGCGATCTGGCGCATGGAGACGGCCGCAAACCCGTGCCGCGCAAAGAGCCTTTGCGCCTCGGCGCGGATTTTCGGGCCGGTAATCTCGGAATGGGAGCCTGTCTTGCGTGCCATGATACCGACGCTAACTGAACGTACGTTCAATATCAAACCCGATTTGCGCCGCAATCGGCACTGGCAATGGGGCCGCGCGCGCAATAGTTTGGCCCCGTCCCAAGAGGAGAGACCATGCGCGCCCCTGCCCTGATCGCCCTGTTTGCCCTGCTGACCTCGCTGACCGCCTGTTCCAAGCGGTCGACGGAGGGTTATCCGGCGCTGCTGCCGATGGACGAGATCCTGACCGATCAACCTCTCACCCCCGATCCGGCCCCCGAGCTGGAGGCGCGCGCCGATGCGTTGCGCGCCCGCGCAGACACGATGCGCAGCCAATAAAATCTCGCCACGGCGCGGTTGAAGCCGCACGCCGCGTTGCCCTGCCTGCGCTTTCCCGCTAACAGGGCGCAAACCACCAAGTTTCGCTCATGAGGTCCCTATGTCCGCCGTCTCCGATACCGCACCCTTGCGTCTTGGCATCGCGGGTCTCGGCACCGTGGGCATCGGTGTGGTGAAGATCGTGCAGCGCCATGCCGATCTGCTGGAAGCCCGCGCGGGCCGCCCGATCGAAATCACCGCCGTCTCGGCGCGCGACCGCACCAAGAACCGCGATGCGGACCTGTCGAGCTATGCATGGGAAGACGATGCGGTGACGCTCGCGCAGCGCGACGATATTGACGTCTTTGTCGAACTGATGGGCGGCCATGAAGGCCCCGCGAAGGACGCCACCGAAGCCGCGCTGAAAGCGGGCAAGGACGTGGTCACCGCGAACAAGGCGCTGCTCGCGCATCACGGTCAGGCGCTGGCGGAACTCGCCGAAAGCCTCGGCCGCACGATCCGCTACGAGGCCGCCGTCGCAGGCGGCATCCCGGTCATCAAGACGCTGACTGAAGGGCTTGCCGGCAACGGCATCCGCCGCGTGATGGGCGTGATGAACGGCACCTGCAACTACATCCTGACACGGATGGAAGATGCTGGCCTGCCTTATGACACGGTGTTCGAGGAGGCGCGCGCGCTTGGCTATCTCGAGGCCGATCCGAACCTCGATGTGGGCGGCATCGACGCGGGCCACAAGCTTGCCATCCTCGCCGCCATCGCCTTTGGCACGCAAGTCGCCTTCGACGACGTGACGCTGGAAGGGATCGGGCGCATCTCGATCGACGATATCCGCCGCGCGGGCGATATGGGCTACAAGATCAAGCTGCTGGGCGTCGCGCAGATGACCGGCCGCGGGCTGGAGCAGCGCATGACGCCCTGCCTCGTGCCCGCCACCTCGCCACTGGGACAGCTGACCGGCGGCACCAACATGACCGTGCTGGAAGGCGACTCGGTCGGTCAGATCGTGCTGCGTGGCGCAGGCGCGGGCGAAGGCCCCACCGCGAGCGCCGTTATGGCCGACGTGATGGACCTCGCGCGCGGGTTGCGGCTGCCGGTCTTCGGCCAGCCCGCCGACAAGCTCGAGGCCCCCACCCCCGCCGTGACCGCGATTGCGGCACCCTATTACCTGCGCCTGCAGCTGTCGGACAAACCCGGCGCGCTGGCGAAAGTCGCGACCGTTCTGGGCGAGGCGGGCGTCTCGATCAGCCGGATGCGCCAATACGGCCATGCCGACACCTCGGCTCCGGTGCTGATTGTCACCCACAAGACGACGCGCGACGCGATCGACGCGGCGATCAACGCGCTGCCCGCGACCCGCGTAGTCGAGGGCGAGCCGGTCGCAATCCGCATCGAAGAAGTCTGAGCATCGCGCGGCGAGAGCCATTTCGCCGCGCACCGCATTCCTGCTGATCTGACGCCGGGCGGCACCATAAGGCGCGCCCTATCCTCTCACGCCGGTTACATCGCCGTATCTTTTCACACCGCAAACGGCATAAGACCCCGGCTTGCGCGCCATTTTTCGCCGCGACAGGGGCTCGCCCCGCATGTTAGCGCTCCCGGGGTTGCCCTTCGGTCTCCCACAGGCTTTACCTGTCCGCAGCCCGTAACGCCCAGGCAGACAGGAAGACCTAAATGACCCCTCCGATTGATTTCAACGACCGCATGCTTTCGCTGGGCCTCGCCCGCGTGTCGGAAGCGGCGGCTCATGCATCAGCCGACCTGATCGGTCGCGGCGACGAGAAGGCCGCCGATCAGGCGGCGGTGAACGCGATGCGCGATCAGCTCAACAAGCTGGAAATCCGGGGCACCGTGGTCATCGGGGAAGGCGAGCGCGACGAGGCGCCGATGCTCTATATCGGCGAGGAAGTCGGCCAGGGCGTCGGCCCCGAGGTGGATATCGCGCTCGACCCGCTGGAAGGCACGACGCTGACTGCAAAGGACATGCCCAACGCGCTGACCGTGATCGCGATGGCGCCGCGCGGCACGATGCTGCACGCGCCCGACGTCTACATGGACAAGCTCGCGATCGGCCCGGGCTACGAGAAGGACGTGGTCTCGCTCGATATGACCCCGACCGAGCGCGTCCAGGCACTGGCCAAGGCACAAGGCGTCGAAACCAAGGACATTGCGGTCTGCATCCTCGACCGTCCGCGCCATGAGGACATGATCGCCGAGGTCCGCGAGACCGGCGCAAAGATCCGCCTCATCACCGATGGCGACGTGGCGGGTGTCATTCACTGCGCCGAGCCCGATTTCACCGGCATCGACATGTATATGGGTTCGGGCGGCGCACCCGAGGGTGTGCTGGCAGCCTCGGCGCTGAAATGCATGGGCGGCCAGATGTGGGGCAAGCTGTTGTTCCGCAACGACGACGAGCGGGGCCGCGCGAAGAAGGCGGGCATCACCGATCTCGACAAGGTCTATGCGCGCGACGACATGGTGCGCTCGGACGTGATCTTCGCCGCGACCGGCGTGACCGACGGGTCCATCGTGAAGGGCGTGAAGCGCGAGCCGACCTATATCGAATCCGAGACGATGCTGATGCGGTCGAAGACCGGCTCGCTGCGCCGCGTGATCTACCGCAACCCTGTGAAGTAACCGGCGCGCCTAGATATTTTTATCGAGAAGAAGAGAAAGGCCGGAGCGCGGTGCTCCGGCCTTTCGTCATTTTGGCTGGCGGCTACTCTGCCGCGTCGGCGTAGCTCTCGACCGGCGGGCAGGTGCAGATCAGGTTGCGGTCGCCGAAGACGTTGTCGACCCGGCCCACGGGCGGCCAGTATTTGTCGACGCGGAAGGCGCCTGCCGGGAAGCACCCCTGCTCGCGGGTGTATTTCCGGTCCCAATCGGCCACGAGGTCTTCGACCGTGTGCGGCGCGTGGC
The DNA here is from genome assembly GCF_002213165.1 of Thioclava sp. F1Mire-8. NCBI lineage: Bacteria > Pseudomonadati > Pseudomonadota > Alphaproteobacteria > Rhodobacterales > Paracoccaceae > Thioclava > Thioclava sp. F1Mire-8. Next base: position 1,372,168 of record NZ_NBNY01000001.1, read on the forward strand.
GCAGCGGGCTATCCTCGGGGGTGATCTCGCCCGCCTCGATGTCGCGGATCTCGTCACGGATCGAGAGCATCGCGGTGATGAAGCGGTCGATCTCGGCCTTGGTCTCGGATTCGGTAGGCTCCACCATCAGCGTGCCAGCGACCGGCCAGCTCATCGTGGGGGCGTGGAAGCCGTTATCCATCAGGCGCTTGGCGATGTCGTCCACCGTCACGCCCACCTCCGCGAAGGGCCGCGTGTCGATGATGCATTCATGCGCGACACGTCCACGATTGCCCATGAAGAGGATCGGGTAGCCCTCTTTCAGCTTCGCAGCGATGTAATTGGCAGCGAGGATCGCCACGCGGGTCGCCTGCGTCAGGCCCGGCCCGCCCATCATCAGGATATAGGCCCAGGAGATCAGCAGGATCGAGGCGGAGCCATAGGGCGCGGCACTCACCGGTCCCTCTTCGCCGCCGGTCTCGGGGTGGCCGGGCAGGTAGGGTGCGAGGTGCGATTTCACCCCGATCGGCCCCATGCCCGGGCCACCACCGCCATGCGGGATCGCGAAGGTCTTGTGCAGGTTGAGGTGGCTCACATCCGAGCCGATCTCGCCCGGTTTCACCAGCCCCACCAGCGCATTGAGGTTCGCGCCATCGAGATAGACCTGACCGCCATATTCGTGGGTGATGTCGCAGATGCGCTTTACCGTCTCCTCGAACACGCCATGGGTCGAGGGATAGGTGATCATGCAGGCCGCGAGCTTGTCGCCCGCCTCTGCAGCCTTCGCTTCGAAATCTTCGAGATCGACGTCGCCGTTGGGCGCCGATTTCACGACGACGACCTTCATCCCCGCCATATGCGCCGAGGCCGGGTTCGTGCCATGCGCCGACATCGGGATCAGGCAGACATCGCGCTGATCGTCGCCATTGGCGCGGTGATAGGCGGCGATGGTGAGAAGCCCTGCATATTCGCCCTGTGCGCCCGAATTGGGCTGCATCGAGAAGGCATCGTAACCGGTGATCTCGCACAGTTTCGCGGTCAGATCGTCGATCATCTCCGCATAACCCTGCGCCTGATCGAGCGGCACGAACGGATGCAACGTGCCGAATTCCGGCCATGTGAGCGGCATCATCTCTGCCGCTGCATTCAGCTTCATCGTGCACGAGCCCAGCGGGATCATTGCGCGGTCGAGCGCGAGGTCGCGATCCGAGAGCCTGCGCATGTAGCGCATCATCTCGGATTCGGCGCGGTTCATGTGGAAGACCGGATGGGTGAGGTAGTCGCTCTCGCGCAGCAGCGCATCGGGCACCGCGGGCTGCGTCGCCTTCGGCGCGGGGTCGGTGATCCCGAAGGCGTCGAGCACCTTGGCGACGACGCCCGGATCGCTCGTCTCGTCGAGCGAGATACCGACCCGATCGCGGCCCACCTTGCGCAGATTGATCCCGCGATGGCGGGCGGCGGCGAGGATGCCCTGCTGGCCCACGCCCACCTCGACGGTGATCGTGTCGAAGAAATTCGAGGGCTCCACCACGGCGCCTGCGGCTTTCAGCGCCTCGGCCAGTTGCACCGTCAGCAGGTGCACACGTTCGGAGATCGCGCGCAGACCGACGGGACCGTGGAACACGGCGTAGAAGCTCGCCATCACGGCGAGGAGCGCCTGCGCGGTGCAGACATTCGAGGTCGCCTTCTCGCGGCGGATATGCTGCTCGCGAGTCTGAAGGCTCAGGCGGTAGGCGCGGTTGCCTCGGCTGTCGATGGAGACGCCGACGATCCGCCCGGGCATCGCGCGTTTCATCGCGTCGGTGGAGGACATGAAGGCCGCATGCGGGCCGCCATAGCCCATCGGCACACCGAAGCGCTGCGCGGAGCCTACGGCGATATCGGCGCCCATCGCGCCCGGCTCTTTCAGCAGGCACAGCGCGAGCAGATCGGTCGCGACCACGGCCACGGCCTTCGCGGCATGAAGCGCCTCGCATTCGGCGGTGAAGTCGCGGACATGGCCATAGGTGCCCGGATATTGGAAGATCGCGCCGAAGACCTTCTCGGCTTCGAGCGTTTCGGGCGCGCCCACGATCACCTCGATCCCCAGCGGCTCCGCGCGGGTCCGGATCACGCCGATGGTCTGCGGGTGGCAATTCTCATCGACGAAGAAGGCAGTGGCCTTCGATTTCGACACGCGCTGCGCCATCGCCATGGCTTCCGCCGCCGCCGTCGCCTCATCGAGCAACGAAGCATTGGCGACCGGCAGCCCGGTCAGGTCCGACACCATCGTCTGGAAGTTCAGAAGCGCCTCGAGACGCCCCTGCGCGATTTCGGGCTGATAGGGCGTATAGGCCGTGTACCAAGCCGGGTTTTCCAGAATGTTGCGCTGGATCGCGGGCGGCGTGACGGTGCCATAATAGCCCTGCCCGATCAGGCTGGTCATCACGCGGTTCTTCTTCGCGACGCCTTCCATCTTCTGCAGCAGCCCGTATTCGGTCAGCGGCGCCCAGCCCAGCGGCTCGGCCTGACGGATGCTTTTCGGCACCGTCTCGGCGATCAGCGCGTCGAGGTCCGGCGCCCCCACGGCCTTGAGCATCTCCTCCATCTCGGCCGGTGAGGGGCCGATATGGCGGCGATTGGCGAAATCGTAACTGTCGTAAGTCGTGGGGGTGAAGGTCATGGATATTACCCGATGAAGTCTTTGTAAGCGGCCTCGTCCATAAAGCCGTCGAGCGCGGAAGCGTCGGTGAGTTTCATCTTGAAGAACCACGCCTTGCCCAGCGGGTCTTCGTTCACGAGCGCCGGGTTGTCGGCCAGATCCTCGTTGATCGCGACGATCTCGCCGTCGAGCGGCGCGAGGATGTCGGAGGCGGCCTTGACCGACTCGATCACGCAGATCTCGTCGCCCTTCTCGACCGTGTCGCCCACATCGGGCAGGTCGACGAATACGACATCGCCCAGCTGCTCGGAGGCGTGCTCGGTGATGCCCACGATCACGACGTCGCCTTCGGTCTTGAGCCACTCGTGGTCTTCGGTGAATTTCATGGAATGTCTCCCGGTTGGTTGTTCAGCGTTTGTAGGTTGCAGGGCGGAAAGGCATCGCCACGACCCTGGCGGGCAGACGCTTGCCGCGCACCTCGCCATAGACGGTGGCGCCTTCCTTCGTGTCTGCGGGCAGATAGGCCATCGCCATCGGTGCCTCGATCGAGGGGCCGAAACCGCCCGAGGTCACACGCCCGATAGGCTGACCGCCCTCGGGTCCGGCGAAGATTTCCACGCCTTCGCGCATCGGCGCGCGACCCTCAGGGCGAAGCCCCATACGGAGGCGGCTCGGGCCGTTTTCCAGTTCGCTCAGGATGCGATCCGCCCCAGGGAAGCCGCCTTCGCGCTCCCCACCCTTGCGGCGCACCTTCTGGATCGCCCAGGCGATGTTGCCCTCGACCGGAGTCGTCGTGGTGTCGATGTCATGGCCGTAGAGGCAAAGCCCCGCTTCCAGTCGCAGGCTGTCGCGCGCGCCGAGCCCGATTGACTCGACCGCCTCATCGGCGAGCAGTTTGCGGGCAAATTCCACCGCGCGGTCCGCGGGCACGGAAATCTCGTAGCCGTCTTCACCGGTATAGCCCGAGCGCGAGATCCAAAGCTCCGTCCCGTTCCAGTGATAGACGCCCACATCCATGAAGCGCATCTTGGCGGTGCCGGGCACCAGAGCCTCAAGAACGCCTTCGGCGGCAGGCCCTTGCAGCGCCAGAAGCGCGCGGTCGGTGAGTTCCTCGACCGATTCCAGATGCGCCCGCATATGCGCGATGTCGTCTTCCTTGCAGGCCGCGTTCACCACGACGAAGAGATGATCGCCTCGGTTCGCCACCATCAGGTCATCGAGAATGCCGCCATTCTCATCGGTGAACATCGCATAGCGCTGGCGACCCTCTTTCAGGCCCATCAGGCTGACCGGCACCAGCGCCTCGAACGCCTCGGCAGCGCCTTCGCCCGGCACGATCACCTGTCCCATGTGGCTGACATCGAACAGCCCGGCCTTGGCACGGGTGTGCAGGTGTTCCTTCATCACGCCCAGCGGATATTGCACGGGCATCTCGTAGCCCGCGAACGGCACCATCTTGGCGCCCAGTTCCAGATGCAGATCGTATAGCGGTGTGCGTTTCAACTCGCTCATCGCGGCCTCCCCTTCAACCGGATGATCCGGCATCGATTCATGAGCCCTCCGGCTCGCCCGATGCCCCCTCTGTCCGTGCCTGCGATGCAGACGCCTGAGATCGTTATCCCTTCGGCGGATGCCGCGATTGCACGCAGCCATCACTCTCCAGAGTCCTTCGTCGGGCACGGTCCTTTTGCCTGAGAGTTTACCGGGGCGGTTGCTCCTTCGGCACCGAGGTTACCCCCGGATTCTCCCGTATCCGACTTCTCCCGATTACCTGAGCCTCCGCGCGACTGACAAGCCCCAATCGCCAAAACCGCCGCTTCGCCGCCGAAAACGACCTCACGAGATCGCGAATTGCCGAAACAAAAAGCGCGAGGAAAATCCCTCGCGCCTTTCGAATTGATCTCACGAGCCTGCGGCGGAGCCGTCAGCCGCGCGCCGGAACCTTGTGCAGAAGCGGCATCAGCTCGCCCATATCGGGCCCGTGCGCCATGCCGGTCACGGCCTTGCGCAGCGGCATGAACAGGCCCTTGCCCTTGCGCCCGGTCGCCTCCTTCACCTCAGAAGTCCAGTCCTTCCACGTGGTGTCGGAATAGGGCGGCGCGGGCAGCATCGTCATAGCCTGCGCGATGAACTCGCGATCTTCCTCGTCGATCGCAGGCTCCGCGCCGTTCAGGCACAGATCGGCCCAGCCCTTCAGATCGTCGAGCTTGTCGATATTCTGCGAGGCGACCTTCCAGAAACGCTCGCGCTGCTCCTCGGGGATACCGAGTTCCGCGATGCGGTCCGCCACCGCCTCGAACGGCAGGTGTTGGTTGCGCGCGCGGGTCAGCGGGATCAGGTCCGCTGGGTCGAATTTCGTGGGCGCCGAGCCGAAATGGTTCAGATCGAACCCGTCCGCCAGCTCGTCGATCGACATCTTCAGCTCGATCGGCTGGCTCGAGCCCAGACGCGCCATCATCGACAGCAGCGCCTCGGGGGCGATCCCTTCGGCGCGCAGATCGCGGATCGAGAGCGCACCGAGACGTTTCGACAGTTCCTCGCCCTGCGGGCCGGTCAGCAGCGAATGGTGTGCAAAGTTCGGAACCTTGCCGCCGATCGCCTCGATGATCTGGATCTGCGTCGCGGTATTGGTGACGTGATCGCCGCCGCGCACGATATGGGTGATGCCCATATCCGCGTCGTCGACCGGTGAGGCGAAGGTATAGAGCACCTGCCCCGAGGCCTTGATCAGCACCGGATCGGACACGCTTGCCGCATCAATCGACAGATCGCCAAGGATGCCGTCTTTCCACTCGATCCGCTCGAGTTCCAGTTTGAAGCGCCAATATCCTTCCTTGCCCTCGGCGCGAAGCGCGTCTCTTTCGGCATCCGACAGATGCATCGAGGCGCGGTCATAGACCGGCGGGCGACCCATGTTCAGCTGTTTCTTGCGCTTGAGGTCCAGCTCGGTCGGGCTCTCGAAGCATTCATAAAGCTTACCGTCGGCCTTCAGCTGTTCTGCCACCTCGGCATAGCGGTCGAGCCGCAGCGACTGGCGCTCTTCCCGGTCCCACTCGATGCCGAGCCATTCGAGATCCTGCTTCAGTGCGTCGATATATTCCTGCTTCGAGCGCTCCTGATCGGTGTCGTCAAGGCGCAGGATGAATTGACCGCCGGTCTTGCGGGCGATCAGGTAGTTCATCAGCGCGGTGCGCAGGTTGCCGACATGGATATAGCCGGTGGGCGACGGGGCGAAACGGGTAACGGTGGTCATCTGGGCAAACTCCTGTTGGCGCCTGCTCTTTCACAAGGCGGTGCGTTTGTCCATATGAGGGGCCATGCGAGAGGTGCAGAGCGGCTTGGAGGCGGCGATGGGCGAGGGTTACGATTGGGCGGATGTCACGGCGCCGGGCATCGAGGAGATCGAGGCGCTGGCCGAGGCCGCGCGCGCCGCCCTGCCCCCGGCTTTCGCGAAAGCTGCGGCAGAGGTCGCGATCCGGGTGGAAGAGTTCGCCTCCGAAGCGATGCTCGGCGATCTCGGCATCGAAGACCCTTTCGAGCTGACCGGGCTCTATGACGGCATCCCGTTGACCGAGAAATCCGTGATGGACCCCGGTGGCCACGCGGATGTGATCTGGCTCTTCCGACGTCCGATCCTCGACGAGTGGGTCTCGCGCGGCAACGAGCCCCTCGGTGCCCTCGTCACCCATGTTTTCGTGCACGAATTGGCGCATCACCTCGGGTGGTCCGACGGCGATATTTCTTCGATCGATCGCTGGTGGGAGTGAACCGAAGCGGCTCACGCTACGTTCACGAGTCTGTGGGAGCGGCGCGAAGCGCTCGACTTCGACATGCGAAGATCAACCATCGAGAGGGAGAGACCCGATGACCAGGACCTTCATGACCCGCCGTACAGCATTGAAAACCGCCGCTTTCCTGCCCGCCGCCCCCGCGCTTCTGACCGGGACCGGCGCCGCCGCGCAAAGCGCGAACGAAACCCCGCCCGCGATCCCGCGCTATCGTCGGATGCAGATGGGAGATCTGACGATCACCACGCTGCTCGCCGGATCGCGCGAGCTGGAAGAGCCGCAGACGATCTTCGGCATGAACGCCAGCCCCGAGGACTTCGCCAAGCTCTCTGAGGCCAATTACATCCCTGCGGACAAGTCGCTTAACTTCTTCACCCCGACCCTGATCGAAACCGGCTCGGAGAAAATCCTCTTCGACACCGGCCTGTCGCCCGAGGGGATCACCTCGGCGCTCGCCGCCGCTGGGCACTCGCCCGAGGACATCACCCACGTCGTGATCACCCATATGCATGGCGACCATATCGGCGGGCTGATGGGCGATGGCGGCGAGACCTTCGCCAATGCTGCCTACATCACCGGCCAAAAGGAATTCGACCATTGGTCGAACGCGGGCAACGACACGTTCGAGGCCAAGGTCCGTCCGCTGGCCGAGAAGATGAGCTACCTCAAGGGTGGCGATTCGGTCGTCTCCGGCATCTCGGCGGTCGAAGCCTTCGGCCACACGCCGGGCCATATGGCTTTCATGGTGGAGTCGGGCGGCAAAGGTCTGATGCTCGCTGCCGACACGTCGAACCACTATGTCTGGTCGCTTCAGCGCCCGGAATGGGAAGTGAAATACGATATGGACAAGGAGATGGCCGCGAAGACCCGCAAGGAGCTTCTGGGCCGTGTCGCCGCCGACAAACTGGCTTTCATCGGCTACCACATGCCCTTCCCGGGCGTGGGTCATCTCGAGGCACTCGACACCGGCTTCCACTTCCACCCGATCACCTATCAGCTCAACGTCTGATCCATCGTTTCGATTGTCCGGACGGTCCTTTCGCCGTCCGGGCGCCCACTACCTCAATCCCGCACGCCCCCTTGATCGCAGATCGTTAGCTGCGATGATCCCGATACCCACCACGGCTTCGGAGCCTGCGATGACCTCGATCCTCACGATCACGCTCAACCCGACGGTCGATCTGTCGATCGAAACCCCCGAAATCGCGCCCGAGCGCAAGCTGCGCTGCACGCGGCCGCTGACCGATCCGGGGGGCGGCGGGTTGAATGTCAGCCGCGCGATCGCTGCCTTGGGCGGCAATTCCACGGCCTTCGTCGCCCTTGGCGGCACCACCGGGGACCGGGTGATGCGGCTTCTCGCCGAGGCCGGGATCGCTCTCTTCCCCTACCCCGCGCCGGGCGAGACGCGGATGAGCCTGACTGCCACCGACCAGAGCACGGGCGCGCAATACCGCTTCGTGATGCCCGGGCCGGACTGGGGCGCGCGCGATGTCGCCAAGGCGCTCAGCCGGATCGCGCGCGCCGCCCCTGAAGACGGGATCGTCGTGCTGTCCGGCTCGCAACCGCCCGGCGTGCCCGAGGATTTCCCCGCGCGGCTGGCGACGAAAATGGCCCGGACCAAGGCGCGGCTTTTCCTCGACACCTCCGGCAAGGCTCTGCACCAGTTGATGGAAAGCAAGGCGCAACCCGCCGACGTCCTGCGGATGGACGAACTGGAGGCCGAGGAGTTGGCGGGCCGCAAACTGCCCGAGCGCAGCGACAGCGCCGACTTCGCGCAAAGCCTCGTGCAGCGCGGACTGGCACATGCGGTGATCGTCGCGCGCGGCTCGGATGGCAACGTGCTCGCCACCAAGGACGCGCGCTGGTTTGCCGTCGCGCCTAAGGTCGATGTCGTCTCGAAAGTGGGCGCGGGCGACAGTTTCGTCGGGGCTTTCACACTCGCGCTCTCCCGCGGCAAACCTTTCCACGAGGCGTTGCAGCACGGCGCGGCAGGCGCCGCGGCCACCGTGACCACCCCCGCCACTGACCTGTGTTCCGCCGCGATGGTGCGCCGCCTTCTGCCGCATTGCCCCGTCGAGCCGATCTGAGCACTCTGCCCCTTTGCCTCGCGGCACCCGCGCGTTATGAAAGCGCCAAAGGAGCGCCGCCCATGCTGAAGACCCGCATTATTCCCTGTCTCGACGTCGCCGATGGCCGCGTCGTGAAAGGCGTCAATTTCGTGAACCTGATCGACGCGGGCGACCCGGTCGAGGCCGCGAAGGCCTATGACGCGGCAGGCGCAGACGAGCTGTGTTTCCTAGACATCCACGCGACCCATGAAAACCGCGGCACCATGTTCGATCTGGTGACCCGCACCGCCGAGCAATGTTTCATGCCGCTCACCGTGGGCGGCGGCGTGCGCACCCATGAAGACGTGCGCGCACTCCTGCTGGCGGGCGCCGACAAGGTCTCGTTCAACTCCGCCGCCGTGGCGGATCCGAACGTCATCACCGAGGCGGCCGACCGCTTTGGCAGTCAGTGCATCGTCTGCGCGATCGACGCAAAGACCGTGGAGCCGGGCCGCTGGGAAATCTTCACCCATGGCGGGCGCAAGCCCACCGGCATCGATGCGGTGGAATTCGCCCACACCGTGACCGCGAAGGGCGCGGGGGAAATCCTGCTGACCTCGATGGATCGCGACGGTACCCGCGCAGGCTTCAATCTGGAGCTGACGAAGGCGATTTCGGACGCGGTGGACGTGCCGGTGATCGCTTCCGGCGGTGTCGGCAATCTCGATCACCTGGTGGAAGGCGTAACGAAAGGCGGCGCCTCGGCCGTACTCGCCGCCTCGATCTTCCACTTCGGAGAATACACGATCCGCGAAGCCAAGGAATATATGGCCGCCGCGGGCATTCCGATGAGGCTGCAATGAGCATTCTGGACCAACTCGCCGCGACCATCGAGAGCCGCAAGGGCGCCGATCCCGACACCTCCTGGACCGCGAAGCTGCTGGCCAAGGGCCCGGAGAAATGCGCCGAGAAATTCGGTGAGGAAGCGGTGGAGGCTATCATCGCCGCAGCGAAAGACGACCGCGAAAACCTGACCTACGAGGCGGCTGATGTCCTTTATCACCTCTTGGTGATGCTGGCGGCACGCGACGTGAAGCTGGCCGATGTGCTGGCGGAACTGGAGCGCCGCGAGGGCACCTCCGGCATCGCCGAGAAAGCCGCGCGCAGCTAAGGGGCGCTGTCCCTTCTCTCCTTCGGAAATTCATCCCAGGGATATTTCCGCAAGCCCGAGGACGCCCCGGAAACCTCTGGCATTCGGGCTTGTCGAAATATCCCGGGGGTGAGGGCGAAGCCCGAGGGGGCAGCGCCCCCTTTCCCCGTGCAAACCGCGTGCTAGCTGGCCTCTCAAACAGGAGGCTTTCATGGCTCAGACCCAAGACACCAACCGCAAGATCATCCTCGCCGAGCGCCCGAAAGGCGCGCCGAACGAGAACACGCTGAAACTGGAAACCGAGGCCGTGCCGCGGCCCGGCAAGGGCGAGATGCTGCTGCGCACCGTCTATCTGTCGCTCGACCCCTATATGCGCGGGCGGATGTCGGATGCGAAATCCTACGCCACCCCGGTCGAGATCGGCGGCGTGATGACCGGTCAGGTCGTGGCCGAGGTCATGGAGAGCGATGTCGCGGGCTTCTCGAAGGGCGATTACGTGCTCTCGCCCTCAGGCTGGCAGGATTTCTTCGTCTCGGATGGCACGCAGGTACTCAATCTCGGGCCGGAGCCGGAGAACCCGAGCTGGGCCTTGGGGATTCTCGGGATGCCGGGCTACACGGCCTACGCGGGCCTGCTGAAGATCGGCGAGCCGAAACCCGGCGAGACTGTTGTGGTTGCCGCCGCCTCCGGGCCCGTGGGCGCAACGGTCGGCCAGATCGCCAAGATCAAGGGCTGCCGCGTCGTCGGCGTCGCGGGCGGAGCCGAGAAATGCGCCCATGTCACCGAGACCCTGGGGTTTGACGCCTGCATCGATCACCGCGCCGAGGATTTCGCCGAACAACTGGCCGCGGCCTGCCCAAACGGCATCGACGTCTATTTCGAGAATGTCGGCGGCAAGGTGCTTTACGGCGTGCTGCCGCTTCTCAACCCCTTCGCGCGAATGCCGGTCTGCGGCATGGTCGCGTGGTATAACCTGCAAGGCCTGCCCGAGGGACCCGATCACGGGCCGCAGATCCTGTCGACGATCCTGCGCATGAAGGTGAAGGTGCAGGGTTTCATCATCTTCGACAGCTTCCCGATCGAGCTTTATCAGGAATTCTCGGAGGCGATGACCGGCTGGCTGAAAGAGGGCAAAGTTCAGTACAAGGAGCAGGTGGTGGAGGGACTAGAGGCCGCGCCGCAGGCGCTTTACGATCTGCTGGAGGGCCGCAATTTCGGCAAGATGGTCGTGAAAGTCGGCTGAAGGCGAGAGATGTGCGCAGGGCTTTCGCATCCGTGACTTGCCCTGCGCCGCGCATCGCTTATCTCTACGCTTATGTTTGGACGCCTTTTCGATATGCTCAACGATCCCGCCCCCGATCCGATGGAGGGGGAAGATCGCGAATTGGCGCTAGGCGCACTTCTGGTGCGGCTCGCGCGGTCGGATGAAAACTATACCGAAGACGAGAAGATCCGGATCGACCGGGTTCTCGCGCAGCGCAACGGGCTTTCGAGCTTCGAGGCGACCGAGATGCGCAAGCGCGCCGAAGAGGTCGAGGCGGGTGCGCCCGATACCGTCCGCTTCACCCGCGCGCTGAAGGACAAGGTCGCCTACGAGGACCGCACCGGCGTGATCGAGGCGCTGTGGGACGTGGCGCTGGCCGACGGGGTGCGCGACGCCCATGAGGACGCGCTGATCCGTCTCGCGGCGAAGCTTCTCGGCGTCAACGATGTCGATTCGGCGGTGGCGCGGCAGCGCGTCGAGGCCCGCCGAAGCTGAGTTAGAGGGACAGGCCGGCGTGGAGGCGCGACCGGTTCACGCATATTTTTTCCTCAGATGCTCGTGATTTCGGCCCCTTCCCCATCGTCAACCGGGCAGACGCAGTTGCAATCATCGGCCAAATCGCGCCAGATTGCGCGGATGGACAAAGAGAAGCTGCCTGCGTGACCCGAAACGAGCCTGCGCCCCAAGACGCGCCCGTCATCGAAATCCGTGACCTTCACAAGAGCTACGGCTCGCTCGAGGTGCTCAAGGGCGTCTCGATCACCGCCCCACGCGGCCACGTGGTGTCGCTGATCGGCTCTTCGGGCTCGGGCAAGTCGACCCTCTTGCGGTGCTGCAACCTGCTCGAAGACAGCCAGAAGGGCGACGTGATCTTCGAGGGCGAGCACGTCGCCTGGCGTGGCGAGGGACTCAATCGTCGTCCCGCCGACCGCGCGCAAGTCACCCGCTTCCGCACGAACCTGTCGATGGTGTTCCAGCAGTTCAACCTCTGGGCCCACATGACGATCCTGCAGAACGTGATGGAAGCGCCGGTGACGGTGCTGGGCCGCGACAAGGCAAAGGTCGAGAAGCTGGCGCGCGAATTGCTGGCGAAGGTCGGCATCGGCGACAAATGCGACGCCTGGCCCGCGCAGCTCTCGGGCGGCCAGCAGCAGCGGGCGGCGATCGCGCGGGCGCTGTGCATGGAGCCCAAGGCGCTTCTTTTCGACGAGCCCACCTCGGCGCTCGATCCCGAATTGCAGCAGGAGGTGGTGAAGGTCATCAAGGACCTCGCCGCCGAACACCGCACCATGATCCTCGTCACCCACGACATGCGGCTGGCGCGTGACGTCTCGGACCACGTCGTCTTCCTGCACCAGGGCAAGATCGAGGAAGAGGGCCCGCCAGAGGCTCTGTTCGGCGCGCCGAAATCGACGCGCCTGCAACAATTCCTGTCGGCCACCGCGCCGGCGTGAACCAACCCAAGAACAAACAACGGGGAACCCAAGATGAAAAAACTGATCCTGACCGCCGCCATTCTCGGCCTGTCGGCCGGCATTGCCGCGGCTGAAACGGTCCGCATGGGCACCGAGGGCGCCTACCCTCCCTACAACTACATCGACGACAACGGCGAAGTTGCAGGTTTCGAGCGCGAACTGGGCGACAAGCTCTGCGAGATGGAGAGCCTCGATTGCACCTGGGTCACCAATGACTGGGATTCGATCATCCCGAACCTGCTGAGCGGCAACTACGACACCATCATCGCTGGCATGTCGATCACCGCCGAGCGCGAGAAATCGATCGACTTCACCCAGCCCTACTACCCGCCGGCGCCCTCCGCTTATCTCGCGATGGATCCGAACGTCGATCTCAAGGGCGCCGTGGTCGCGGCGCAGACCGGCACGATCCAGGCGGCCCATGTCGCCGAAAGCGGTGCGACGCTCGCCGAATACGCCACGCTCGACGACACGATCGCGGCGGTGAAGAACGGCGAGGCCGACGCGGTCTTCGCCGACAAGGACGCGCTCAAGCCCTTCGACGGTCAGGACAACCTGCAATTCGTCGGCGACGACGTGCCGCTGGGCAAGGGCATCGGCATCGGCCTGCGCAAGTCCGACACCGAGCTCAAGAACAAGCTCGATGACGGGATCTCGAAAATGAAGGCCGACGGCTCGCTCAACGAGATGATCAAGAAGTATTTCGGCGACAAAGCGCTGACCTTCAAAAACTGATCCAGAAAGCGGGGGGCGGGTCACGCGGCGCGCCCCCCGACCGATCCAGATGCTCAACAGCTGTTCCGATCCTTCCGCCCTTCACGGGCTTTCCTGGCTTCTGTGCTACCTGACAACGGGCAAGCACATGATGTTCTATGGCTCCTTTGGGATCGTGCTGATCCTGCTGGCCGTGACGGCGCCGGTGGCGCTGATCTTCGGTTTCGGGGGCGCGCTCGCCGCGCGGTCGACCCTCGCACCGCTGAAGCTTCTGGGACGCGGCTATATCGCGATGGTGCGCGGTGTGCCGGATATCATCTTCTTCCTCTTCGTGCCGATCGCGATGGACCAGGGGCTCGAATACCTGAAATCGCGCGCAATCTGCCCCGACCCCGGCCCCGCCTGGACGGGCAACGAGTTCCACGTCTGTGCCGCGGCGAAAATCCCGCTCGGCACCTCCCCACAATTCTACCACGAGGCCTATGGCTTCGCGCTGGCCGTGGTGGCCTTCTCCATCGTCTATGGGGCGTTCGCCGCGAACGTGCTGTTCGGTGCGATGCAGGCCGTGCCGCGCGCGCAGCTGGAGACCGCCGAGGCTTACGGCATGACCCGCGCGCAGGTGAACCGCCGCGTACTGATCCCGCAGATGTGGGCCTATGCGATCCCCGGCCTGTCGAACCTGTGGATGATCCTCATCAAGGCGACGCCTCTGCTGTTCCTTCTGGGCATCGAGGATATCGTCTACTGGGCGCGCGAACTCGGCGCGACCAAGTCGCAGATCTACTCCTATCCACACCCCGACTGGCGGCTCTACTACTTCCTCGCGCTGCTGGTCTTCTATCTGGTGATGACCAAGCTCTCCGAGATCGTGCTGGCGCGCATCAACCGCCGCCTCTCCTTCGGGCAGGCCACGGCTGCCGGTGAAGCGCTGAGAAAGGCGGGCGCATGAGCTGCATTCAGACCATCGCGGATTACGGTCTGCGGTCCGTGGGCATCGGCGAGCGGCTGCTGCCGCGCTCCGATTTCACCATGTGCCAGCAATTCACCCTGATCGGCTCGGGGATGATCTGGAACCTCTATTTCGGCATCCTCGCGCTTCTGGCGGGCTTCTTCCTCGCGACCACGCTGGCAGTGGCGAAGAACTCCGAACGTGCAATTTTCCGCAAACCCGCGGACTGGTTCATTTTCCTGTTCCGCGGCTCACCGCTCTTCATCCAGTTTTTCCTCGCCTACGAGGCCTTCGCGATGCTGCCCCGGGCTGGCTTCCCGATCCTTGGCATCACGGTCGCGACGGACTGGATCACGCGGGCCTGGGCAGGCGCCCTGATCGTGCTGTTCTTCAACACCTCCGCCTATGCCGCCGAGATTTTCTACGGCGCGCTGCGCTCGGTTCCGAAAGGCGACATGGAAGCCGCGGACGCCTATGGCATGACCGGCTGGACCAAATTCCGCCGCGTGACATGGCCGACGATGCTCCGGCTCGGTTGGCCGTCCTACACCAACGAGGCGATCTTCCTGTTCCACGCCACCACGCTCGTGTTCTTCTCGGGCTTCCCGGCGTTCCGGCAGGAGGGCGACGCGCTCTATTACGCGAAATATTTCGCGGACAAGACCTTCAATCCCTTCATCCCCTACCCGATCGCGGCGTTCTATTTCATCCTGCTCACGCTCTGCGTCATCGCGGTCTTCGGGGTGATCAACCGCCGCCTGAACCGCCATCTGCCGCAGGAAAGCCGCAAGCGCTTCCGGTTCAGGCCGCAGATTATCAGGTGACACATGAACTGGCTGCACGACCATCCCGACGTTCGCACGATCCGCGTGGCGGCGGCCGATCTCAACGGGGTGGCGCGCGGCAAGCGCCTGCCGGCCCGCTTCGCCGATAAGGTTTTCACCGAAGGGACGCGCTTTCCCTATTCGGTGATGAACCTCGACATCTGGGGCGAGGATGTCGAAGACAGCCCGCTTGTGTTCGAGTCCGGCGACGCCGACGGCCTTCTGATGCCGACAGAGCGGGGCTTCCTGCCGATGCCGTGGCTCTCGGCGCCGACGGCGCTGCTGCCGATCTGGATGTTCCACATGGACGGCACGCCCTATGCGGGCGATCCCCGGCAGGCGCTGGCCCGCGTCGTGGAACGCTACAAGGCTCTGGGGCTGACCCCCGTGGTCGCGACCGAGCTGGAATTCTTCCTGATCGACGATAGCGGCAAGACCCTGCGGGTGCCGCCCTCGCCGCGCTCGGGTAAACGCCGCACCGGCGGCGAGGTGCTATCGTTGCGCGCGCTCGACGCGTTCGACATTTTCTTCAGCCAGCTCTACGACGCCTGCGAGGCGATGGATATTCCCGCCGATACCGCGATCTCCGAAGCGGGTCCCGGCCAGTTCGAGATCAACCTTAGCCACCAACCCGACCCGCTGAAGGCCGCCGATGACAGCTGGCTGTTCAAGATGCTGGTGAAAGGGCTGGCACGCGCGCATGGTTTCGCCGCGTCCTTCATGGCGAAACCGTACGACGAATGGCCCGGCAACGGCATGCATATGCATTTCTCCGTGCTCGACGCCGAGGGCAACAACATCTTCAACGACGGCACGCCGCAGGGCTCGGATCAGATGCGCCACGCGGTCGCCGGCTGTCTGGCTGCGATGTCGGGCTCGGCGCTGATCTTCGCGCCGCATGAGAACAGCTATGACCGGCTGGTGCCCGACGCCCATGCGCCAACTGGGATCGCCTGGGCCTACGAGAACCGCACCTCAGCGCTGCGTATCCCGGCCTCTGGCCCGCAGGCGCGCCGGATCGAGCATCGCGTGGCGGGCGGCGACGTGAACCCCTACCTGATGATCGCCGCTATCCTGGGCGCGGCGCTGATCGGGATCGAAGACAAGATGGAAGCGCCCGAGCCGATCAAAGGCAACGCCTATGCGCTCGACCTGCCGCAGATGCCCACCGACTGGGAAGAGGCGATCGACGCCTTCCAGAATTGCGAGATCATGCCGCGCATCTTCGACCGCGAACTGATCACCAATTTCGCCATGACCAAGCGGCAGGAGCTGCATTACATGGCGGAGCTCTCGGATCAGGAACAGACCGAGCTTTACCTGGATACCGTCTGAAGGGGGCGCTGCCCCCTCGGGCTTCGCCCTCACCCCCGGGATATTTCTCCCAAGGGGAAGGGAGAGGCGGGGCGCAGTCAGAGGGGCCGCGCCTCTACCCGGATGAAGCTTTCGACTCGGCCCGGGGATAGAGCCGCGCCATCGTCAGGCCGCGCGTGGCGTTGAGGATCATCAGCCCGGCCCAGAGGCCGTGATTGCCGAAAAGCGGGATCAGCACGAATAGCGACACCGTGTAAATCGCGACCGAGACGACCATCGCGTTGCGCATCTCGCGCGTCAGGGTCGCGCCGATGAAAATGCCGTCGAGCATCCAGGCCGGTCCCCCGATCAGCGGGGCGGCAGCGATCCAGATCAGGTAGTCGCGCGCCTCGACGCGGACATTCGGCGCGGTCGTCATCAGGTCGATGATCGCGGGGCCTGCAAGCAGGAAGACCGCGCCCAGCACGAGCGCGCCACCGATCCCCCATTGCGAGGACACGATGCTCGCCCGGCGCAGCCGTGCCGCGGAATGCGCGCCCACGGCTTGGCCGACGAGGCTCTCGGCGGAGAAGGCGAACCCGTCCAGCGCGAAGGCCGTGATCTGCAGGAATTGCAGCAGCACCTGATTGGCCGCGAGGGTCACATCGCCCTGCCCCGCGCCGAGGAACAGGAAGGAGGTGAAGCTCGCCTGCAGCAGGATCGAGCGCAGCATGATGTCGGTATTCACCCGCGCCATAGTCGCCAGTTTCACGCGGTCGAAGATCGCGCGCGCGCGCCACAGCCCTCCCGCAAAGGCAGCGCGACACAGCCAAAGCGCCAGCAGCACACCGCCGATTTCGGAGATGAGCGTGGCGCCGGCTACGCCTTGCACGCCCCAACCGAAGCCGAGAACGAACAGAAGATCCAGCCCGACGTTCAACGCGTTCATCGCCACCTGCAGCAAGAGGACCCCGCGCGTGCGCTCCAGCGCGATCAACCATCCGGTGAAAGCGTAGAGCGAGATCGTCAGCGGCGCGCCCCAGATGCGGATCTGCAGGTAGTCGCGGGCAAGACCCTCGACCTCGTCGCTCGCTGGGGCAAGCTGAAAAGCGGCCCAGAACAGCGGCAATTGCAGCACGATGAGGCTCAGCCCGGCGATCCCCGCAATGATCAGCGCGCGCATCAGCCCGGCGGACACCTCGCCGGTGTCGCCCGTCCCATGCGCCTGGCTCACCAGCCCCGTTGTGCCCATCCGGAGGAAGCCGAAGATCCAGTAGAGCGAGGACAGGATCACCGCTCCGATCCCCACCGCCCCGATCGGCGCGGGCAGGCCGATCTGGCCGACGACAGCCGTGTCGACCGCGCCGAGGATAGGGATCGTGGCGTTCGAGAGGACGATGGGCAGCGCGATCTTCAGGACCCGCGCATGGGTAATCTCAGCCATTGGCGGAGGTATCGTCCCGCGCGGGCATCAGGAAGTGTCCGGTCGCCTGCGCGAAGATCCGGGTCCGGTTGTCTTGCCACGCCTCGACATGGACGCTGGCGTAACGCCGCCCCGAGCGGTTGACCCGCGCCCGCGCATAGGCGTCGCGCGGCAGGCCGGAGCGCAGGTAATCCACCGTGAAGTCGATCGTCTTGGGCAGCCGCGGCAGGCTCTCGGGCGTCAGCGCGTCGAAATCGATCCGCCCCGCCTCGATATCGTCCCAGAGGTAGGACCAGCTGAGCTCGATGATCGCGGTGACCTCTAGAAAGGCCGCCGTCACCCCGCCATGGATCGCGGGCAGCATCGGGTTGCCGATCAGCTTGTCATCATAGGACAGAACACCGGTCAGCTCGTCGCCGCGCCGGTCGAAACCGATGCCGAGGAATTGCGCGTAAGGAATGCCCTCGACGAGCATCTTGAGCGCGCCGTCACGGCGCTGCTTGACCTGCTGGACGGGTTCGGGCTTGGGACGGCTCATGCCTGGCCCTCCGATTTGGGCTTGTCGGGCCGCGAGACGGTGAAGGCACCGGTGGCAGTCGCCACGGGGCGCTCCGCGTCCTCGTCATGGGTGGTCGCACGCACGAAGGCCACCGAGCGAGTGACGTGATAGCATTCGGCCCGCGCGGTGATCCGCTGGCCGGGCGTGGCGGGGCGCATGTAATCGATGCGCAGATCGAGCGTTGCGGTGGAGGCTCCGGCCTGCGGATGGCTCATCACGGCGGCGCCCGCGCAGGTATCCATCAGCGCCGAGACGGCGCCGCCATGGATCACGCCGGTGCGAGGATCGCCCACGAAGCGCGTGTCATAGGGCATCGAGAGGGTCGCGCAGCCGGGGCGGATCTCGTCCATCTCCATTCCCAGCGCGCGGGAATGCGGGATCGCCTCGATGAACTGGCGGGCCTGTTCGAGTATCTTGTCGTTCTCGTCGCTCATGAAATCATCCCCGAATGTCTTGCGCGACTATCCCCGCTGGCCGACGGGGTTACAAGACCCGCGCCTCAGCCCTGCCCCTGCGACACCAGGAAATAGCGCGCGATCCCGTAGAGGTAGAAACCGGTGAACATGATGTTGAGATATTTCAGCTGGCGCTCTGTATGCAGCCAGGCGTGATAGGCCCAGATCAGGCAGAATGGCAGGCTGAGAAACAGGTTGAGCGGGTACCAGTTCTGCACGATGGCAATGGTGGAGGCGATGCCGAGGGCGAGCGCGACCCATTTCATCTCTTGCTGATAGGCCGCAAGGCCACCTTCGCGCAGACGCAATGCCGAACGCATTCCCGATCCTTCTGGTCGTCTTCGATATAGGGGATCGCGGCCCCTCGGGCCTGCGATACGCTTGATATGCCACATGAAAGTAGACGCGTCCAGACGGGCGAGGCTCAGCGGCGCGCTGCGAAGAAATCCTTCAGGAGCGCCTCGGCCTCCGCCGCCCCGATGCCGTCGTAGATTTCCGGCACGTGGTGGCTCTGCGGATGCGCGAAGATGCGCGGCCCCTGCGCGACGCCGCCCGATTTCGGATCGGCCGCGCCATAATAGAGCCGCGCGATCCGGGCCTGCGAGATCGCCGAGGCGCACATCGGACAGGGCTCGAGCGTGACATAGAGGTCGTAACCGGGCAGCCGCTCCGAGCCGATCTGCGCACAGGCGTCGCGCATCGCGAGAATCTCGGCATGGGCCGTCGGATCGCCCAGCTCGCGCGTGCGGTTGCCCGCAGAGGCCACCACCCTACCGTCAGGGGAGACGACCACCGCGCCGACGGGCACTTCGCCGCGCTTGGCCGCCGCGCGCGCCTCTGCCAGCGCCTGTTGCATGAAAGACCGGAATTCCATGGCTCTTCATCGCTTGCAAATCCGCGCTTATCAAGACGCTTCCCACGCGCCTCGGAAAGGTGTAGATCGCGGTCTTTCGCGCCCGAGCGACTCGCGCGCCCCCTCCCCTAGAAGGAACCGGACATGACCGACACTCCCGAAAATTCCGCCCCGAAATCCGTCGAAAAATCCGCCGCGAAGGAACGCGTCGCCAAGGTGATCGCGCGCTCCGGCGTGGCCTCGCGCCGCGACGCCGAGAAGATGATCCTCGCCGGCAAGGTCGCGGTGAACGGCAAGCAGATCGACTCGCCCGCACTCGACGTGGCGGCCTCGGACAAGATCACCATCGACGGCAAGGCGATCGACGCACCGCAGGAGACGCGGCTGTGGCTCTATTACAAGCCGCTGGGTCTGGTCACGACCGAGAAGGACGAACAGGGCCGCCGTACGATTTTCGACGAAATGCCCGAAGGCATGCCGCGCGTGCTGAACGTGGGCCGTCTCGACCTCAACTCCGAAGGCCTGCTTCTCTTGACCAATGACGGCGGCCTCAAGCGCCGTCTGGAACTGCCCGAGACCGGCTGGCTGCGCAAATACCGCGTTCGCGTGAATGGCCGCCCGACCGAGCAGAGCTTCGAGCCGCTGCGCCAAGGCATAACCATCGACGGCGAAGAATTCCTGCCGATGGAGGTCTCGCTCGACCGTCAGCAGGGCGCGAATGCGTGGCTGACCGTGGGCATCCGTGAAGGCCGCAACCGCGAAATCCGTCGCGCCATGACCGAGATCGGCTTCCAGGTGAACCGCCTGATCCGGATCAGCTATGGTCCGTTCCGCCTGATGGACATGAAGGCAGGCGACGTCATGGAAGTGAAGCGCAAGATGCTGCGCGACCAGCTGGGCGGCCTGCTCGACGACAAGCCGGTGGGCGGCGAAGCGAAGCCCGAGCGCAAGGAGCGTGGGGATCGCCCGGAGCGCGGCGAGCGCAAGGACCGGGGCGACAAGCCGCGCTTCAAGCGGGATCGCGATGACGGCGGCCGCGATGACAAGCCGCGCTTCCGCAAGGATCGTGACGAAGGCGGCCGTGAGGATCGTCCGCGCAAGCCGCGCACGGGCGGCTTCAAATCGCATCGTGACGAGGGCGACCGCGGAGATCGGGGCGAGCGCGGCGATCGTGGGCCGCGCTTCTCGAAGGATCGGGGCGACCGCCCGGATCGCGGGCCGCGTGGCGACAAGCCGCGCTTCAACCGGGACCGCGACGAGGGTAGCCGCGACGACAAGCCGCGCTTCCGCAAGGACCGCGAAGAGGGCGGGCGCGAGGATCGCCCGTTCCGCGACGGGCCACGCAAGCCGCGGGCCGGTGGCTTCAAGTCGCATCGCGATGAAGGCGAGCGCGGCGATCGGGGTCCGCGTTTCTCGAAGGATCGTGGAGACCGTCCGGATCGTGGGCCGCGTGGCGACAAGCCCAGCTTCAACCGCGACCGCGATGACCGCTCCGGCGGGAAGTTCGGCGGCAAGCCCAGTGGGAAGTTCGGCGACAAGGCGCGCTTCAGCCGGGACCGCGACGAAGCGGGCCGCGACGACCGTGGCGGCGACAAGCCCCGCTCGGGCGGGTTCAAATCGCATGGTGGCAAACCGGGCGGGAAACCGCGTTCGGGCGGCTTCAAATCCCACGGCGACGCGCGCGGCGACCGGCTCGCACGTTCCGGCGGCTTCAAATCGCATGGCGGCAAGCCGGGCGGAAAACCCGGCGGCAAGCCCTTCGGCGGCAAGCCGCGCGGTGGCAACCGCGACTGACCGGCGAAAACACGCTGTGAGTGAGGGGAAAACCGCCGTGGTTTTCCCCTCACTTTTTTCCTCGGCGGGTTTACGCGAATTTCACACCGTCTCTCTGGCATAGACCCGCCAGCCTGCTTATAAAATATTATCAGGACGCCGGAATTCGCGTCCGATGGCAGGGGCTGGCGATGTCGCGCGAAGCGCAAAAAAGAATCGCTTTCTGGCTGATGATCGCGCTGACGCTGTCGGTCGCGTTCACCGGGAGCGTGTGATGGCTCAACGCTATGGCGGAAAATACTCGCCCCAAGGTCCGGCCAGCGGGCCCGACCTGCACGATCCCCGCAGCATACCTCCCCATCGCCGTCCCGATGCTCGCCACCCCCAGGAAGGCCGTCCGTTCTGGATCGTGGCCGCCGCCCTGCCCTTTCTGCTGAGCGCTTTCGGCAGCGGGCCCCTCACCTTGGCCCGCGCGCTCGCGGCTTTCGCGCTGATCGCGGGCGCCGCCTGGACGATCCGCGAGGGGCTGCGGGCGGAATTCGCCTATGTCGCCCGCGCCTCGGCCAAGCGGCCCGCCTTTCCTCGGAAGATTCTGGGCTCGGTCGCCTATGGGCTGGGCCTCGCCATCGGCGCACAAGCGCCCGGCCTCGGTGTGATCGGAGCCGCCGGGATCGGCGCGATCGGCACCGTTGTCTCGCTCGTGACCTTCGGTCTCGATCCGCTGAAGGACAAAGGGATGGACGGCGTCGATGAATTTCAGCAAGAGCGCGTCGCCCGCGTGGTCAAGGAGGGCGAGGCCTATCTGGAAGAGATGCGCAAGGCGATCACCCCCTCGGGCGAGCGTGTCCTGATCGGCCGGGTCGAGCAATTCGCCACCACTGCCCGCGATCTGTTCCGCGCGGTCGAGGAAGACCCCGGCGATCTGGCGCAGGCGCGGCGCTACATGACGGTCTATCTGCAGGGCGCGCGCGACGCGACGATCAAGTTCGCCGACCTGTGGCGCAACACCCGCGATCAGACCGCACGCGACGATTACGCGGCGCTGCTGGATGATCTGGAGGCGAATTTCACCGCGCGCACCAGGAAGATGCTGGAGGACGGCCGCGAAGGGCTGGAAATCGAGATCGACGTTCTGCGCGACCGGCTGGCGCGCGAAGGGGTCGTGCCGACGACCCGAAAGACATGACGAGGCGTGACGTGACACGTGACCCCGGGACCTGTCCCGACAGGCGCAAGGAGGCCCTGAGATGACCGAGACGACCCGCCAGAAGGCGACCGAGCTGATGACCGAAGTGGAAGGTGTCAGCGGCTCCCTGCTGCCCGAGCCGGGCCCGGCAGAGGCGGTGACCCCGCTCGATCAGGCTCCGCCGGAAACCGCCGAGGAAATCCGCAAGCGCATGGCCGAGCTGGACATGAGCGACACGAATTCGATCGTCCGCTTCGGTTCGCGCGCGCAGACCGATCTGCAATCGATCAGCCAGGAAATGCTCTCGGGCGTCAAGAACAAGGATGTCGGCCCCGCCGGGGACAGCCTGCGCCAGATCGTCACCACGATCCGCGGCTTCTCGGTGTCGGAACTCGATGTACGCCGCAAGCGCAGCTGGTGGGAGAAACTGCTGGGCCGCGCCGCTCCGTTTGGCAATTTCGTCGCCCGCTTCGAGGAGGTGCAGGGCCAGATCGACCGCGTCACCGACGAGTTGCTGAGCCACGAGCATAACCTGCTCAAGGACATCAAATCGCTCGATATGCTCTACGACAAGACGCTGCATTTCTACGACGAGCTCGCGCTCTACATTGCAGCGGGCGTTGAAAAGCTGGCCCAGCTCGACACGCAGGAAATACCTGCAAAAGAAACAGAGATGGAAGCCGCTTCCGAAGATCAGAAAGTACTCAAGGCACAGGAAGTCCGCGATCTGCGCGCCGCGCGCGACGATCTGGAACGCCGGGTGCATGATCTGAAACTGACGCGTCAGGTGACGATGCAGTCGCTGCCTTCGATCCGGCTGGTCCAGGAAAACGACAAGAGCCTTGTGACCAAGATCAACTCGACGCTGGTGAACACGGTGCCTCTCTGGGAGACTCAGCTGGCGCAGGCGGTCACGATCCAGCGCTCGCGCGAGGCGGCGGGCGCCGTGCGCGAAGCGAATGACCTCACCAACGACCTGCTGACCGCCAACGCCAAGAACCTGCGCGAAGCCAATGCCGAGATCCGCACCGAAATGGAACGCGGCGTTTTCGACATCGAGGCGGTGAAAGCGGCCAATGCCGATCTGGTCGCCACGATCGAAGACAGCCTGCGCATCGCCGACGAAGGCAAGCGCAAGCGGGCCGATGCCGAGAAGGAACTGATCGAGATGGAAGACAAGCTGCGCAACACCCTGTCGGCGGCGAAATCCTCCGCACAGGCCGGCGGAGCTGCGGGATGATGCGGATGCGTGCGGCCTTCCCGGTTCTTGCAGGGCTGGCGGCGCTGGCCCTTTCGGCCTGCACGCCGGGCTTGGGCGGCTCGCCGCTCGCACCGGACAAGACCGCGCGCCCGCCCAGCGCGCCAGCCGATCTCGACCGCTCCAAGGTCACGGAGCAGAGCGCGCTGTCGCGAGAGATGTCTGCCTATTTCGCCAAGACCGCCGCCGAGATGGAAAGCCGCGGCCAGCTGCGCACCGATGTCGCGCCGCGCGATGCACCGTTCAACCAGCGCCAACTGGTGCAGAACTTTATCCATATCGCGCTCTACGACGAATACGCGGCGCAGGGCGGCGGGTTCGTCGCCCGCCAGACCCCCTCTCGGCTGCGGCGCTGGGAGAAACCGGTGCGGATGGACGTCGATTTCGGCGCCTCGATTCCCAAGACCGACCGCGCCTCGGATGTCGCCGAAGTGCGCGCCTATGCGGGCAAGCTCGCGAGCGCCTCGCGCCATCCGGTCAGCGTTGTAAAGCATGGCGGCAATTTCCACGTGCTGTTCCTCAACGAAGACGAGCGTCGCGCGATCGGCCCGCGCCTGCGACAACTCGTGCCGGGGATCGATGAAAGCTCAGTCGAGGCGATCACGAACCTGCCGCTGTCCACCTACTGTGTCGTCTTCGCCTTCTCGCAGGGCGACAGCCCGATCTATACCGACGCGGTCGCGGTGATCCGCGGCGAGCACCCGCCGGAACTGCGCACCAGCTGTATCCACGAGGAGCTGGCTCAGGGGCTCGGCCTCGCGAATGACTATCCACGCGCGCGGCCCTCGATCTTCAACGATGACGAGGAATTCTCGCTGCTGACCAAGCATGACGAGCTGCTGCTTCAGATGCTTTACGATCCGCGCCTGAAGCCCGGCATGACCGAACGCGAGGCCCGCCCGATCGTCACCACCATCGCCGCCGAATTGCTGGGCGGCGCAAGCTGAGAACCAAGAAGGAACCGCATCCATGGGCATTCTCGATTTCCTCTCGGGCGAATTCATCGACGTCATCGGCTGGACCGACGACACCCGCGACACGATGGTCTGGCGGTTCGAACGTGAGGGCCATGCGATCAAATACGGCGCCAAGCTGACGGTGCGCGAAGGGCAGGCCGCCGTCTTCGTCCATGAGGGGCAGCTGGCCGATATCTTCGGTCCGGGCCTCTACATGCTGGAGACGAACAACCTGCCGATTCTGACGACGCTTCAGCATTGGGATCACGGGTTCAAATCGCCCTTCCAGTCCGAAATCTATTTCGTCAACACAACGCGGTTCAATGACCTCAAATGGGGCACGAAGAACCCGGTCATGGCGCGCGATCCCGAATTCGGCCCGGTGCGCATCCGCGCCTTCGGCACCTATTCGATGCGTGTCACCGACCCGGGCAAGTTCCTGACCGAGATCGTCGGCACCGACGGCGAGTTCACCTCGGACGAGATCAGCTACCAGCTGCGCAACGTGATCGTGCAGGAGTTTTCGCGCGCCATCGCCAGCTCGGGCATCCCGGTCCTCGACATGGCGGCGAACACTGCGGACATGGGTAAGGTGATCACCAAGGCGATCGCACCCACCATTGCGAATTACGGGCTGGAGCTGCCGGAATTCTACATCGAGAACGTCTCGCTTCCCGAAGCGGTGGAGGCGGTTCTCGACAAGCGCACCTCGATGGGCATCGTGGGCGATCTGAACCGCTACATGCAATATAATGCCGCGGAGGCCATGGGGCAGCCGGGCTCGGGCGCCTCCGCCGGGATGGGCGCGGCGATGGGGGCCGGAATGGGCGCGGGCATGGGCATGGCAATGGGTCAGCAGATGGGGCCGTGGGGGCAGATGGGTCAACAACCCGCCGCCGCCGCACCGCCGCCCCCTCCCCCGCCACCGGTCGAGAAGGTCTGGCATCTCGCGGTCAACGGCCAGACCCAGGGGCCCTTCGGGCGCGGCCATCTGGGACGCATGGTCTCGGAAGGCTCGCTCACCCGTGACAGTCTCGTCTGGACGCCGGGTCAGAACGGCTGGATGCGCGCCGAGGACGTGACCGAACTGGCGCAGCTCTTCACCATCGCACCGCCGCCGCCCCCGCCTGCTGCGAGCTGATCCGATGCTGGGTTTCCCGAAAGTGGGGCGGAGCGCAGCTGCCGCCCCTGCCGACCCACGCGGCGAGAGCCACTATCACTGCGAAAGCTGCGGCGCCGATCTGCGGTTTGCGCCGGGCCAGACGCGGCTCGTCTGCGATCACTGCGGCCATGTGCAGGACATTCCCTCCGCCACCGGGCGCGGTGAGGCCCGTTTGCGCGAATTGCCGCTCGACGATGCGCTGACCCGCGAATTGCCCGCGCAGGAGATGGAGGAGCACCGCACCGTCTCCTGCCCCAATTGCGGCGCCTCGATCGAGCTGCAGAATGGCGAGCACGCGACCGAATGCCCGTTCTGCGCGACGCCGGTGGTGGTCGATACCGGCACGACGCGGCTGATCAAGCCGCAAGGCGTGCTCCCCTTCCAACTGACCGAGGAACAGGCGCGCGCGGCGCTCTCGAAATGGCTCGGCTCGCTGTGGTTCGCGCCCAACGGGCTGTCGCAATATGCCCGCAAAGGCCGGCGCATGACCGGCATCTACGCGCCCTTCTGGACCTTCGATGCCGCCACCCGCACGCGCTATTCCGGGCAGCGCGGCGATGCTTACTACGTCACGCGCACGGTGCAGACCGACAAGGGCCCCCGCACCGAGCAGGTCCGTCGCATCCGCTGGACCCCGGTCTCGGGTCAGGTCGCGCGCGATTTCGACGATGTGGTGATCTACGCCGCGCGCTCGCTGCCGCCCGATTACGTGCAGGCGCTGCGCCCTTGGGATTTGACGGCGCTCGAACCCTACCGGCGCGATTACCTCGCGGGCTTCACCGCCGAGGGCTACACCGTGCAACTGCAAGAGGGCCATCATGCCGCGCAGGCAGAGATGATCCGCGTCATCCAGACCGACATCCGTCGCGATATCGGCGGCGACGAGCAGCGGATCGGCGCGATGGACCCGCAGTTCTCGGCCGAAACCTTCAAGCATATCCTGCTACCGATCTGGACCGCCGCGTACAAGTTCCGCGGCCGCTCCTACCGCTTCGTCGTCAACGCCCAGACGGGCCGCGTGCGCGGGGATCGCCCGTGGTCGGCATGGAAGATCGCACTGGCAGTGATTGCTGCACTAATCGTGGCGGGCGTGTTCTTCTACCTGAAAGGCCGCTGAGAGATCAGCCTTTTGCCAAGTCTTCCATCCCGAAGGCGACGCCCTGCGGCGCGAGCCATTCGGCGAAGCGCGCAATCTTCTCGTCAATCGAGCAGGTATTGGTCTGCCGCGCCATTTCGATGTCATAGGCGGCGCGAAGATCCATCTGGCGTTCGGGGCTCAGCTCTTTCCAGCGCGTCATGTCGTCTCCTTGCAAAGCCGAAGTGGGTTCCCGATATATCTTTCAACCCAATGTAAAGGAGGGGTGACATGACCCAATCCTCTCAAAGCTATCGTGTGACCTGCCTCGATTGCGGACAGGCCAACCGCGTCCCCGCCGAGAAGCTGGGCGCGAACCCGAAATGCGGCACCTGCGGCGGATGGCTCGTTTCGCACAAGGTGACGGAAGTAGATTTCAAGACGCTCGCCAAGGCCGAGAAGGACGACCTGCCGCTGCTGGTCGATTTCTGGGCGCCGTGGTGCGGCCCGTGCAAGGCGATGGCGCCGCAGTTCAACATGGCCGCAGAGAAGCTGACACCGCATGTGCGGCTCGCGAAGATCAACACGCAGGTGAACCCTACCGCGACTCAACGCTACCGGATTCAGGGCATCCCCGCCTTCATCCTGTTCGCGAAAGGCCGCGAGGTCGCCCGTGCCGCAGGCGCCCGCCCGGCAGGCGATCTGGTCAATTTCGTGAAGTCGAAAATCTCGGTGCCCGCATAAAGCGGATCGGCAGAAATTTTAGCGTGCGGCGCGGGCGGGCCGCTTGACAACGCCCGCGCCTTGCGCGAAATACCACGCCACGGTACGGGGCCTTAGCTCAGCTGGGAGAGCGCGTCGTTCGCAATGACGAGGTCAGGGGTTCGATCCCCCTAGGCTCCACCAAACCGCCTCAAAAAGCGCCCGACCTTCGGGCGCTTTTTGCGTTTCAAAGCGATCTCAAATACTTAGCGGAAGAGAGCCAGCCAATGGCCCCGCATTGTGGATGAACTATCCCCAGATTTCGTGGCACCCGCCCGGCTTATCCACCACAAATTGCTTTACAGAACGCAAACCTGCCTACACGATATGTTGTAGGGAAAGGCGGCTGCTACCGCCGTTCCTTGTAAAGCCGACAAGCCCTAGGGGAGCTGCACTCCGGGCATCTAAAAAGGCAGGGGGATACGAGCATGGCACTGAGCGAAGACTATCTGTACGCCGAGGAACTCCACCCGATCGACATCGTCGAGACGCTGGCTGAAGCCCATGAATGGGAATTCGACCGGGTTACCGATGACCAGATCGCAATGGCGGTCGAGGGTCAGTGGCGGACTTACTCGATCACCCTCGCCTGGTCGCCGATGGATGAAACCTTGCGGCTGATCTCCACTTTCGAGATGGACCCGCCCGCGACCCGTGAGGGCGCGCTCTACGAGCTTCTCAACCGCATCAACGACCGGGTCTGGACCGGCGCCTTCACCTTCTGGCCCGATCAGCGGCTGATGGTCTGGCGGCACGGGCTGGTGCTAACGGGCGGGCAGATGCCCGGGCCGGAGCAGATCGACCGGCTGATCGGCGCGGCTGTCGTGTCCTCCGAGCGGTTCTACCCCGCTTTCCAGCTGGCGACCTGGGGCGAGCGCACTCCCGAAGACGCGATGCAGGTGGCCATTGCGGAGGCCTACGGGCGCGCCTAATCTCCCCCCGAACCAAAGGGGGAAGCATGAGCTTTGATAACATTTCCGACCGCGGCCTCGTCATTCTGGGCTGCGGACGCATGGGCGGCGCGATCCTTCAGGGGCTGTTGAAGGGCGGTCTGCCCGCAGCTTCGGTCTGGGTGGTCGATCCGAATCCATCCGACTGGCTGAAAGAGTCCGGCGTGAATCTCAACGCCGAACTGCCCGACAACCCGGCTGTCGTCCTCGTCGCGGTGAAGCCGCAGATGATGGCCGACGCGCTGCCGCAGCTGTCGGCCATGGCCGAAGGCGATACTCTGTTCGTCACCGTCGCCGCGGGGATCACCATCGAGGGCTACGAGAAGATGCTGGGCAAGCAGGCGCGTCTGGTGCGCGCCATGCCCAACACGCCCGCCGCGATCGGCCGTGGCGTGACCGCGATCGTCGGCAATCCGAACGCGACGAGTGACGATCTCGACACGGCAGATGCGCTGATGACCGGCGTGGGTCAGGTCGTGCGGCTCGACAACGAGGGCCAGATGGATGCGGTAATCGGCGTCTCCGGCTCGGGCCCGGCCTATGTCTTCCACCTGATCGAGGTGATGGCGGCAGCGGGCGAGGCCGAGGGGCTCGATCCCGACCTGGCGCTGCGGCTCGCCAAGGCGACCGTCGGCGGCGCGGGGCAATTGGCCGAGGATAGCGACGAGAGCCCGTCGAAGCTGCGCGAGAACGTCACCTCGCCCGGCGGCACCACGGCAGCGGCGCTCGAGGTTCTGATGGACCCCGAGACCGGCATGCCGCCCCTGATGCGCAAAGCGGTCGCCGCGAATATCGCGCGCAACCGGGAGCTGGGGAAATGACCATCTCCTTCGACGACTTCATGAAGGTCGACATCCGGTGCGGCCGGATCACGCAGGCCGAGCCCTTCCCCGAGGCGCGCAAGCCCGCGATCAAGCTCTGGGTCGATTACGGCCCGGAGATCGGCGTGAAGAAAAGCTCCGCCCAGATCACGGTGCATTACGCGCCCGAGGAGCTGGTCGGCAAGCTGGTCTTCGGCGTGGTCAACTTTCCGCCGCGCCAGATCGGGCCGTTCATGTCCGAGGCACTGGTGCTCGGCGTGCCGGACGAGGCGGGCGAGGTCGTGCTGCTGACGCCCGACAAGGACGTCCCGATCGGCGGGAGGATGTATTGATGAAGCTCCTCGTGACCCGCAAGCTGACCGACGAAGTCGAGGCCCGCGTGGCGCGCGAATTCGACGTGACCTTCCGCAACGGGGCCGCGCCGATGACCGAGGAGGAAACCCGCGCGGCTCTGGCCGAGTATGACGCGCTTCTCGTCACGCTTGGCGACAAGGTGACGGCGGCGGCCTTCGAGGGCAGCCCGCGCGCGAAGATCGTGGCCAACTTCGGGGTCGGCTATAACCATATCGACGTGGCCGCCGCCGAGGCGAAGGGCATCACGGTGACCAACACGCCGGGCGCGGTGACGGACGCCACCGCCGATATCGCGATGATGCTGATCCTGATGAGCGCACGGCGCGCCTCGGCGGGCGAGCGGTTCGTGCGGCGCGGCGAGTGGACCGGCTGGACGCCGACGCAATTCCTAGGCCAGCACGTCTCGGGCAAGAAAGTCGGGATCATCGGTCTGGGCCGCATCGGCACGGCGATCGCGAAACGCTGCCATTTCGGCTTCGGCATGGAGGTGGCTTACACCAAGCGCACCCCCGTCGACCCGGGCTTCCCCGCGACGCATTTGAGCCAGGACGAGTTGCTCACCAGTTCCGATTTCGTGGTGATCGCGGTGCCGGCGAGCCCCGCCACGCATCACCTGATCGGCGCCGCCGAGATCGCGAAGATGCAGCCGCATGCGCATCTCATCAATATCGCACGCGGCGATATCGTCGACGAGGCGGCACTGGTGGCGGCGATGCAGGGCAATGTGATCGCGGGCGCGGGCCTTGACGTCTATGAGCGCGAGCCCGACGTCCCCGAGGCCCTGCGCGAGATGGATAACGTCACGTTGCTTCCGCATCTGGGCACCGCCGCTCTTGAGGTGCGCGACGACATGGGCCACATGGCGGTCGACAATCTCATCGCCTTTCGTGACGGCAACACGCCGCCCAATCGCGTGTCGTCTTGACCTTTCACCTCCTTGGCGGGAGGCTCTGCCAAGGAGGATCCGATGCATCAAGCCGTCATTACCGGGACCGGAGTCTATACGCCGGAACACGTCATCACGAATGCCGAACTGGTCGAAGCATTCAACGCCTATGCCGATCTGTTCAACGCCGAGAACGCAGAGGCCATCGCCGCAGGCGAGATCGAGGCCAAGCCGCATAGCTCGGTCGAGTTCATCGAGAAAGCCTCCGGGATCGAGCAGCGCTACGTGATGGACAAGGAAGGCGTGCTGGACCCCACGCGCATGTATCCGCGCCTGCGCCAGCGTTCGGATGAAGAGCCCGGCATCATGGCGGAAATCGCGCTCGATGCCTGCCACAAGGCGCTGAAGATGGCGGGCCGCACGGGCGAGGACGTCGATCTGGTGATCTGCGCGGCCTCGAACATGGAACGCGCCTACCCCGCCATCGCGATCGAGATTCAGAAGCTTCTCGGCGCGGGCGGTTTCGCTTTCGATATGAACGTCGCCTGTTCCTCGGCCACTTTCGGCATTCAGGCCGCCGCCGACATGATCCGCACCGGCTCCGTGCGGCGCGCGCTGGTCGTGAACCCCGAAATCACCTCGGGCCATCTCGAGTGGCGCGACCGGGATTGCCATTTCATCTTCGGCGATGTGGCGACCGCGACGCTAATCGAACGGCGCGAGGATGCGCCACATGGCTTCCTGATCCGTTCCACCCGTTGCGCGACGGAGTTCTCGAACAACATCCGCAACAATAACGGCTTCCTGCGCCGCACCCGGCCCGATGGCGTGGCCGACCGCCGCGACATGCAGTTCATGCAGGAGGGCCGTAAGGTCTTCAAGGAAGTGCTGCCAATGGTGGCGGGCCATATCCACGACCACCTCACCGAGACTGGCGTGGCGACCGAGGACCTGCACCGCCTCTGGCTCCATCAGGCGAACAAATCGATGAACGACTTCATCGGCAAGAAGGTTCTGGGCCGCGATCCCGAACCGGGCGAGCAGCCCAATATCCTGCAGGACTACGCCAACACGTCGTCTGCCGGCTCGATCATCGCGTTTTCGAAATATTCCGACGATTTCAAACCGGGCGAGATCGGACTGATCTGTTCTTTCGGGGCGGGCTATTCGGTGGGCTCGGTCGTGGTCGAGAAGATCTGAGGCTTAGGCCTCTCCCATCGCCTCGCGCCAATGACGGCGGCAGAGGCTGACATAGGTCTCGTTGCCACCGATCTGCACCTGATCGCCATCGCGCAGCGCCTGTCCGTCCGGGCCCATCCGCACCACCATCGTGGCCTTCTTGCCGCAATGGCAGATCGTGCGGACTTCGCGCATCTCGTCGGCGAGCGCCAGCAGCGCCGCCGAGCCGGGGAACAGCTTGCCCTGAAAATCCACGCGCAACCCGTAGCACATCACCGGCACGCGCAGGTCATCGACCGCGCGGGCGATCTGCCAGACCTGCGTCTCGGTCAGGAACTGCGCCTCGTCCACGAAGATGCAGGCGCAGGGGCCGTCCGCCAAGCGCTTCTCGATCAGCGCGAACATATCGGTCTCTTCGGTAAAACAGGCCGCCTCCGCACCGATGCCGATCCGGCTCGCGATGCGCCCGTCGCCCGCGCGATTGTCGAGCCGCGCGGTCACGAGGAACGTCTCCATCCCGCGTTCGATATAGTTGTGGGAGGCTTGCAAGAGGATCGTGCTCTTGCCCGCGTTCATCGTGGAATAATGGAAGTAGAGCTTGGCCATGGCCTGCAATAGCCCGCGATTTTCAGGGGAGCAAGACTGCCCCAGCGACGTTCACGGACGGTCGGCGCTGTCCATCCAGATCGTGACCGGCCCGTCGTTCAGAAGCGCCACTTTCATATCCGCGCCGAACGCCCCGGTCTGGACCGGCAGGCCCAGAGATTCGAGGTGCCGGGCGAAATGCCGATACAGCCGATCGCCCTCTTCGGGCGGTGCGGCAGCAGAAAAACCGGGGCGGTTGCCGCGCGAGGTGTCAGCGGCCAGCGTGAACTGGCTGACCACCAGACAGGCGCCGCCAATATCACCCACCGCGCGGTTCATCTTGCCCGCCTCGTCCTTGAAGATGCGCAGTTTCGAGACCCGCTCTGCCAGTTTCTCGGCCACTTTCTCGTCATCACCCTGCATCGCACAGCACAGGATCAGAAGGCCGGGCCCGATTTCGGAGATGCGATTGCCGTCGACGGTGACCGAGGCTTCGGAGACCCGCTGGACCAGCGCCCTCATGCCAGCTCGTCCGACCAGGGCGGGTTGGCCCCTGCCCGGCTGACGACGACCGCAGCGGCGGCCACGCCCAGCTTGAGGCAGTCGGAGATCAATTCTTCCTCGGTTCCTGCAAGCTTGCGCTTGTCGAGAGCATCGGCGCGATCCAGCGCCGCCAGAACACCAGCGTTGAATGTGTCGCCTGCGCCGACCGTATCGATTACCTCGACCTTGCGCGCAGGCACGAACACCTCGCAGTGCTTCGAGAAGCCATGCGCGCCGGTCGCGCCTTCGGTGACGAAGACCAGCTTCGGCCCCTTGGCGAGCAGCCCGCGCGCGAGATCGGCGATGGTGCCCGGCCCTTCGATCCAGCGCAGATCCTCGTCCGAGACCTTCACGATATCTGCCACGGCGAACATCCGTTCAAGCCGCGCGCGATAGGCCGTCTCGTCGCGGATGAAACCGGGACGGATATTCGGGTCGATCATCGTCACGCGGCTCTCCGCCTCGCGCAGCATCAGCGCCTCATAGGCCGCGCCGCAGGGCTCGACCGGCAGGGAGATGCCACCGAAGAACATCGCCTTCACCTCTGCCGGGATCGCAGGCATATCCTCGA
Organism: Thioclava sp. F1Mire-8; assembly: GCF_002213165.1. Classification (NCBI taxonomy): domain Bacteria; kingdom Pseudomonadati; phylum Pseudomonadota; class Alphaproteobacteria; order Rhodobacterales; family Paracoccaceae; genus Thioclava; species Thioclava sp. F1Mire-8. The sequence continues at coordinate 1,405,644 of NZ_NBNY01000001.1, forward strand.
TCTTCAGCATGCGACCCGCGGTATTCTCGTCGTAGAAGGCGTAGCTCGCATGGCCGTCGGTGAGCGTCACAAAGGCCAGCGTCGTGGGCCGGTCCGAGCGGACCGAGAGCCCCGCATCGACGCCGCTATCAGAGAGTGAGTGGACCAGCATCTGCCCGAACAGATCCTCCGACAGCCCCGACAGGAAACCCGAGCGCGCCCCCAACCGCCCCAGCGCGATCGCGGTATTGAACACCGCTCCTCCGGGATAGGGCGCAAAGGCCGGCTCGCCTTGCGCGCTCTCGCGCGGGAGCATGTCGATCAGTGCCTCACCACAGCTCAGGATCATCGGGGTCTCTCCTCCGTCTTCGCGTTCCGATACCGCTAACACCTGCTACACGCGAAGCGGTCTCCGGGCAATCCCCGCTTGGGTCACGCTTCGCTCGGCCCGCCGCCACCGCTGCGCCGATTCCACCCTTCGATCAGCCATGCCCCCACGGTCAGCAGCGCTGCGAGGAGCAGCCAGACCCAGGCGGGCATCAGCGGCTGCACGCGGATATCGGTGGTGGCCGTTGCGCCGCGCGGCGTGATGCCGATCCAGCCGCGCCCTGCCGAGGGCCGCCCCGCACGCACCTCGCGGATATCGGGCACCCCGTCTTCGAGCCGCGTCACGCCGCCATTCGACGCCTCGACCACGGCAGCGAGGGGATCGCCGCTGGCAATCGTCTGTTCGAACTCGCGCGGGCTGGCGGGGCCCATCGCCACGACCCGCTCCAGATCGCCGTCCTTGAGCCGGTAGAGCCCTGCCTCGGGCGCGGTCCAGCGCGCGGTGAAGCGACCCGGCGCGGTCTCGGTCAGCGGCACTTCCTGCGTCGAGCCATCGGGCAGCGTCACGGTCACCGGCGGCGCGGTATCTTCCATCGTGCGACGGATGATCCGCATCGAAAGCGCGCCGGGATCGATCTCGGCATAGAGTGCCTCCTCTTCCAGTTCAGGCTCTTTCATCTCCCAATGCGCGATACGGCGCAGCAATTCGAGCTGTGGCCCACCGCCGTCATAGCCGCGATCCCAGAGCCATGCCTGATCGGACGCCAAAAGCGCCACCCGCCCCTCGCCTTCGCGCGATAGCACCAGCAGCGGCTTGCCCTCGGCCCCGGACATGACGACCTCGCCGGTGGGGTTCGTCAGTTCGATCTGGCGCAGCCAGTGCCCCCAATGCGGGCCGTCTTTCTCGGCGGCCGTATCCTCGCCCTCGGGCGCAGGTGCCCCTTCCAGCCCGGCGGTCACCGGGTGGCGCAGGCCCAGATCGGTCGGGCGCGGCAGAAAGCTTTCCGACATGACGCGGCCGGTGGGGCGCGCGGGCATGATGTCGCCAAGGCTCGTCTGATAGAGGCTCTCGACGGTTGCGAATTCCGGACCGGCGGCCACTAGGATCGCGCCGCCGCGCTCGACGTAATCCTTGATGTTGTCGAAATAGGCCGACGGCAGGATACCCCGTGCGCCGTAGCGGTCGAAGATGATCAGATCGAACTGGTCGATCTTGTCGACGAACAGCTCCTGCGTCGGGAAGGCGATCAGTGACAGCTCCGTCACCGGCACGCCGTCCTGTTTCTCCGGCGGACGCAGGATGGTGAAATGCACGAGATCGACGCCCGCATCCGACTTAAGAAGGTTGCGCCACGTCCGCTCGCCCGCATGGGGCTGACCCGAGACCAGAAGCACCCGCAGCCGGTCGCGCACGCCGTTGATCTGCACGGTCGCGACATTGTTGCGGTCGGTCAGCTCTCCATCCAGCGGCGTCAGGGTGAACTGCACCACGTTCTGCCCGCCATGGGTCAGCGTCAGCGGCAGTTCCAGATCGCGATCGGTGCGCACCTTGTAGCTTTTCGGATCCTTGCCATCGATCGAGATCGTCAGATCGGCCACGCCGCCCGCGCTTTCGGGAACGGCGCCCATATCCTCGACCTTGAGACGGATATCGGTTTCCTCACCGATAATGCCAAAGGAAGGCGCGGTCTCGATCAGGATACGACGATCCCAGTCGCTGCGCTTGCCGGTCAGCAGCACCTGCAGCGGCGCGGGCAGATCGGGGGCAAGCTGCGCGTCATGGGCCTGCCCGTCGGTGACCATCAGCGCCCCCGCGACCCGGGCGCGCGGCTCGGCGGCCAGCGCCTCGGCGAGGCTCGCGCCCAGCTCGGTGCCGGCATTGTCGGCCCCGTCCGGAACGGTGATCCGGCGCGTCTCCACATTAGGCATCGCATCGAGCTGCGCTTGCAGACGTGCCACGGCGCGGTCGGTCTGTTGCCCGCGATCCGAGAGCTTCTGCGAGGAGGACCGGTCGTCGACCAGCAAAACGATATTCGACAGTGGCGTGGTCTGTTCGCGCTGCAAGGAGGGCTGCGCGATCGCGGCCAGCAGCACCAGCGCGGCCAAGGCCCGCAGCGCCCAGCCCTTAAGCCCGCGCCAGAGCGCCAGCGCCAGCAGAACGGCCGCCACAGCGGCCGCGCCCGCGATCACAGGCCATGGCAGAAGCGGCGCGAAGATTACCGACAGCCCGTTCATTGCCCCAGCCTTTCGAGAAGCGCAGGCACATGGACCTGATCGGATTTATAGTTGCCGGTCAGCACATGCATGATCAGGTTCACCCCGAAGCGATCCGCGATTTCGCGCTGACGCTCGCCGGTGCGGCCGCGCCCCACCGGGAACATCGGCATCCCGCGATCGTCGACGGCCCAGGCCGAGGCCCAGTCGTTGCCGCCGATCACCACCGGCGTCACCCCGTCATTGAGGTTGCGAAACGGCATCCCCTCGGCGCGTTCGGCATCGGCTGGCGGAGCCTCCACCCAGATCGTGCCATCATAGCGACCGGGGAAATCCTGCAGAAGGTAGAAGGTGCGGGTCAGTACGTGATCATCCGGCATCGGCGCGAGCGGCGGAATGTCCAAGGGCGCGGCCAGCGCCTGCAAACGCTTGCCTGCGGGCGTCGCCTCGCCGAAGCCCGCGATATCGGCGTCGCGCGTGTCGAACAGGATCATCCCGCCGCCGCGCAGGTAGCGGTTCAGCTTGGCATATTCCATCGGGCTCGGTGCAGGCTGATCTGCCGTGATCGGCCAGTAGATGAAAGTAAAGACGGCCAGATCGTCGTTCTTCAGATCGACCATCATCGGCGCGGAAGGCTCGACCGTGGTACGCCGGTTGAGAACCTGCGACAGGCCCTTGAGCCCGGCCATCGAAACCCGGTCGACTTCGGCATCGCCGGTGGGCATCGCGGCCAGAACCACGTTGGACGCAGCCTCGATCGCGCGCGCCGGATCCATATCCTCGGCATGGGCTTGCGGCGGCGCGAAGCTTGCGAGGATCACGGCGGCCCCGAAAGCGGCGGCCTTCATCGCACGCGGCCCCCAGAGCTTGCCCGAGAGCGCCAGCGTCGCGAGGATGTCCAGCAGAAGCGCCGCAAGCGCAGCCCCCAGAAGCCAGCCTTTCAAGGGCATTTCGCGTTGTTCGAAAGCCCCTTCGACGGGGACATTCGCAGGCCAGCTCGCGGGCGAAAGCGTCGCGCCGCGCGGCAGGGCGTTCAGCGCGACCGAGCGGTCCTCGGCGGTGTAGATGCCCGGGCGCAGCTTCGGCCCCGGCTCGGCCTTGGCCAGCTCCTCGCCCGGCACACCCGCCGCCGCGCCTGCATCCTGCAGCCGCCCGAACCCGTCGAGCAGCTTCTGAGGCACCCAGGTCTGGCCTGCGAGATCAGCCTCTTCCGGCGCGGCGGGCCGGGCAGAGACCGCGAGCCGTTCCAGCATCTGCGGGAACAGCAGCGACAGCGGCAGGGTCGACCATTCGGCATTGGCGGTGACGTGAAACAGCACGACCGCCCCCTGCCCCATCTTGGCGCGGGTGACGAGCGGCGTGCCGTCGGTCAGCGCGGCGATCGTGTGTTCGCTCAGGTCCGGCGCGGGCTCGGCCATGACCTGTGCCTTCACTGTCACGTCGTCGGGCACCGTCAGCCCCGTGAAGGGCGAGTTTTCCGGGAAGGGCGCCAGCGCGCGCGGATCGCCCCAGCTCATCGTGCCGCCCAGCGAGCGGCCTCCGGCACGCAGCTGCACCGGCAGCAACGTGTCGGCGTCGAGATTGGCATTGGCCATGCGCGGCCCTGCGAAGCGGATCAGCAGCCCGCCCTTCTCGACCCATTCCTGCAGTTTAGCCTGTTCGGGCAGATCGGCCATATCGGCGAGGATGATCACGTCCGGATCGGCGGTCAGCACATCGGCAAGCGTGCCCTCGATCAGGTCCGCCGTAGGGGCGAGCGCCTGATGCAGGTAATGCGTGGGCGAGAGCAGCTCCAGCCCCTCGCGGTCGCGCGCACCCGACAGGATCGCGACCTTGCGGCGTTTGACCGCGTCATCGGTCAGGCTCACCGCACCGGCCGAGCGCATGCCCGTGACCTCGATCCGGGTAATACGGTTGCGCAGCTCGGGCGGCAGATCGAAACGCAGCTCTGTTTCGCGGCTGTCGGTGAACTGAAGCGGCTGGCTCGCCAGCTCGCGCTCGACACCCGCCGGATCGCGCCCTACAGCGGCGACATCGCGCGGGCTGGGCGGAATAGTGGAGGCAAGCGCGGGCACGACGAGCGCGCCATCCTCGATCCGGGCCGCGCCCAGCGCCAGAACCGGCAGTTGCGGCTGCCAGACCTTGACCGGACCGCGCGCCTCCAGCGCGCTCAGAACACCGGCCCGGCCGTCGCGGGCCAACCCGTCAGACAGCCAGAGCGTCTCGAAATTCCCGTCCGGCAGGTTTGCGGCGTCGAAGTTCTGCGGCGCCCAAGGCTGCGGCTGGATGCCGGGGAGCGACTGGATCAGCGCGCCCGCATCCGTGAAACTCACCTGTGCGGGCGGCGGATCGGCCAGCGAAATTACAGCTGCCGGACGGCCCGCCTGCTGCGCGTCCTTCAGCGCCGCCGTCATCCGCTCCACCCGGCGCGACCAATCGCGGGCAGAGGCCCAGCTACCGTCGACCACGATCAGGAGCGGCCCGGTTCCGGGCACGACCCGCTGTGGGTTCAGGACCGGCCCGGCAAAACCGATGATCGCGGCGGCCAGCGCCAGAAGACGGAGCGCCAGCAGCCACCACGGCGTGCGCGCGGCCTGCACTTCCTCGTCCTTGAGGCCCAAAAGCAGCGCGACGCCCGGGAAGCGCCTGCGGATCGGCGCGGGCGGTACCGCGCGCAGGATCAGCCAGATGATCGGCAACGCGGCGAGCCCCAGCAGAAGCCAGGGCGCGGTGAAGCCGATGGGGCCGAGCATCCACATCAGCGCCCCCTTTCGAGCGCGGAATAGAGCCAGAGCAGCGCCACCTGCGCCGGATCGCCCGTGTGATGGGTCGAGAACTGCCAGCCCGCGCTGCGCGCAAGCGTGGCGAGCTGATCGCGCCGTGCGGCCAGCCGGTCGAGATAACGCGCACGCAAATCGCCAGCCTTGCGCGTCTCATGGACCAGCGCGCCGGTCATCGACTGGAAGATCGTGCGCCCGTCATAGGGGAAGGCTTCTTCGTCCGGATCGAGCACCTGCATCATCACGCCCGACACGCCTCGATCCGCCAGACGCCCCAGCGCCGCCTCGATCGGGCCGAGATCACCGAAGAAATCCGACAGCAGCACCACGCGCGATTGCGGCGTGACGCCCGCGATTTCGGGCGCGCCGTAATCCTGCACGCCCGCCTCGCGCGACAGAAGGCCCGCAAGCTCCATCAGCTGCGCGCGTCCGGGCCGTGGTGGTGCGAGAGGACCGGTCAGCCCCACGCGCTCACCGCCGCGCACCATCAGCACCGCGAGCGCGAGGCCCAACACCCGCGCGCGCTCGGATTTGGTGACGCGGGCGTTGCGACCGCTCTCGGCCCCGGTGAAGCGCATCGAGGCCGCATCATCGACCCACAGATGCACCGATTGCGCCAGTTGCCATTCGCGCTGGCGCACATATTGGCTATCCGAGCGCGCCGAGCGCCGCCAATCGACGAAGCGCAGCTCGTCGCCCGCATGGGCGGGGCGGTATTGCCAGAATTCGTCGCCCGATCCCGCGCGCCTGCGCCCATGTGACCCCATCTGAACGGTCGCCGCCAACTGCTCCGCCGCGACCAGCAGCGGAGGCAGCGCAGAGGCTGCCCCTTCCGCCTCGCGGCGCAGGCTCAGCGCGGGGGCGGGCCCCGGCGCTGTGGTATCGGAGGTCACGCTCAAGCGGCGGCCCCGGCGGCGCGCGGCCCGGTGACCTCTGCCACGGCGCGGTCGATCAGGTCGCCCAACGTCTCGCCCCGGGCGCGGGCCGCGAAGCTCAGCGCCATGCGGTGGATCAGCACCGGGCGGGCCATTGCCTGCACGTCGTCCAGCGTCGGCGCCAGTCGGCCATTGATCAGCGCACGCGCCCGAACGGTCAGCATCAGCGCCTGCGCGGCCCGCGGCCCCGGTCCCCAGGCCAGCGCATCGCGGATGAAGTCAGGAGCCTCGGCCTCGCGCGGACGGCACAGCCGCACCAGATCGAGGATCGCATCGACAACCTTCTCGCCCACGGGCATCTGCCGCACGATCCCCTGCGCCTCGATTAGTTCGGCCGGGGTGAAGACGGTATGCGCGCCCTCCGCCGCGACACCGGTGGTCGCCAGCAGGATCGAGCGCTCTGTCTCGCGATCCGGGTAATCGACGTCGATCTGAACGAGGAAACGGTCGAGCTGGGCCTCGGGCAGTGGATAGGTGCCCTCCTGCTCGATCGGGTTCTGCGTGGCGAGAACGTGGAAGGGCGGGCCAAGCGGGCGATGCTCGCCGGCGATGGTGACCTCGCGTTCCTGCATCGCCTGAAGAAGCGCAGACTGGGTCCGGGGCGAGGCGCGGTTGATCTCGTCCGCCATCAGAAGCTGGCAGAAGACCGGGCCTTCGAGGAAGCGGAACGCGCGGCTGCCGTCGGGCGCCGTTTCCAGAACTTCGGAGCCCAGAATATCGGCGGGCATCAGGTCCGGCGTGAACTGGATGCGGTTCGATCCCAGCCCCATCACGGTCGACAGCGTCTCGACCAGAAGCGTCTTGCCCAAGCCCGGCAAGCCGACCAGAAGCGCGTGCCCCCCGGACAGCATCGCCGCCAGAACCAGCTCCACCACCTGATCCTGCCCGATGAATCGCCGGTCGATCGAGGCGCGCGCCTGTGCGAGCTTGCCGCCAAGTCGTTCGATATCTTCCATCAGCTTTTCGGGCTCGGCCATGACATTCTCCCCGTTGATGCCTATCTTGCCAGCAAAGCAGATAACCACGCTCCGACCAACGGCCAAATTCGCATGACGGATCACAAACAGACAGTTTCGACCTCTTCCCCCACGGCAGATGGGCTTGCGGATGCAGCCAAGAAAGCCAGCAAAAAGGGCCCGCCGCCCGTGCATTTGTGGGATCCGCCCTTCTGCGGCGACCTCGATATGGAGATCCGCCGCGACGGGACGTGGTTCTATCTTGGCACGCCGATCGGCCGCGAGGCGCTGGTGCAACTGTTTTCATCGATTCTGAAACTGGAGGACGGGAAATACTATCTCGTTACCCCGGTCGAGAAGGTGGGCATCCGGGTCGAGGACGCGCCGTTCATCGCCGTCGATTTCACCACTGAGGGCGAGGGCGACGACCAGTCGATTCGCTTCACGACCAATGTGGGCGACGTGGTTCTTGCCGATGCAGACCACGCGATCCGGGTGGAACATAGCGAGGAAGGCGAGCCCCGCCCCTATCTGCATGTGCGCCGCGGACTGGAGGCGTTGATCGACCGCAAGAGCTTTTACCGGCTCGTCGATCTCGCCGTGACCCGCGAATTTGAGGGCGAAGATTGGACCGGTGTGATCTCGGCTGGCAGCTTCTTCCCGATCATGCGTGCCGCGGAGCTGTGATGTGCCGAAGTTCGCCGCGAACCTGACGTTCCTCTTCACCGAACTGCCTTTCATGGATCGTTTCAAAGCGGCAAGAAAAGCCGGCTTCGACGCGGTCGAGGTGCTGTTTCCCTACGACGCTTCCGCGCAAGAGATGCGCCACGAACTGATCCGTCACGACCTGAGCTTCGTGCTGATGAACGTGCCGCCGCCGAATTACACCGGCGGCGATCGTGGCTTCGCCGCGGTACCGGGCAGCGAAGCGCGCTTCCGCCGCGATTTCGACCGCGCGATGCGCTTCGCCGATATCCTGAAGCCACGCGCCATCCATATCATGGCGGGCAAGGCCGAAGGGGCGGAGGCCCGCGCGACCTACATCGAGAACCTGAAATGGGCGACGGCGCGCGCGCCGAAACGGGTCCTGACGATCGAGCCGGTCAACCCGACCGACATGCCCGGTTATTTCCTCGACAGCTTCGATCTCGCGGCGGAAGTGCTCGACGCGGTCGCTGCCCCGAACCTACATCTGCAATTCGACGCCTATCACGCGCAGATGCTGACCGGCGATCTGGCGGGCTGTTGGGCCGCGCACGGGCATCGCGCGGCGCATGTGCAATTCGCGGATGCGCCGGACCGGGGCGCGCCCGGTTCGGGCAAAAGCGATCTCGCGGGCTTCTTCGCGACGCTCGATGCGGCAGGCTATGATGGCTACGTCTCGGCGGAGTACACGCCGAAGGGCAGCACACCGGAAAGTCTGGACTGGCTACGCTAGGCCCCGCGCTCAATGCGCGGGGTGCGCCCCGTGCTCATGAGCATGGTCGTGATCGCGAGCCGCGTGGTCGTCAGGTGCCTTGTGGTCGGCGCAGCCCAGATCCGCGCTTTCCGGCTCCAGCGTCGCATGATGGATGCCGAACTGGTGTGCCAGCATATCCTTGGCCCGCGCAATGACGGTTGCGTAATTCCGCCCCTCCGCCAGCACGAGATGCGCCTCGACGGAGACGCGCCGCTCGTCGATCTGCCACAGGTGGACGTGGTGGACACCCTCGACGCCTTCGACATCCCCCAGCGCACGGCGTACCTCGGTGCTGTCCTTCTCGGGCGGGGCACCGAGCATCAGGATGCGCAGCACCGGTTTCAGATCGGTGGCGACATGCCACAGGATGAAGAGCGAGATGCCGATGGTCAGGATCGGATCGACCATCTTCCAGTCGTAGAGCAGGATCACGACACCGCCCACGATCACCGCGACCGACGCCCCGGCATCGGCCAGATTATGCAGGAAAGCCGCGCGGATGTTCAGGCTGTGCTTGGAGAGCGCATAGGTCAGCGCCGCCGTCGCCAGATCGACGATCAGCGCCAGCGTCGCGAGCCAGACCACGATCCAGCCATCGACCTGAGGCGGATCGATCATCCGCCCGACCGCCTCCACGATCAGCCAGAGCGAGATCAGGATCAGCGCGATGTAATTGACGAAGGCCGCGATGACCTCGGCGCGCGACCAGCCGAAGCTCATCGCGGCATCCGCCCCGCGCTTGGCCAGCTTGCGCGCCCCGAAGGCCAGCACCAGCGCCGCCGCGTCGGAGAAATTATGAACCCCGTCCGCGATCAGCGCCATCGAGCCAGCGATCGCCCCGCCCAGCACCTGCGCGACCGTCAGGATGACATTGACGACCACCGCCCAGAGCACACGGTTATCGCTCGTATCGGCGTCGAGATGGTGGTGGTGATGATCGTGGGGCATGGGCGCTTTTCTCGAATCTCGGCGCCTGAGGCGCGGTTGGGACGCTCCGCAGGGGATGTTGGGGCCAAGTCGAACGCGATGCCCGCATTTTCGGCTTGGTCCAAATATCCCCGCCGGAGGCATGGGCAGTCTCAACATTGCGCGGCGGCGGGGTCAATGCGAGACAACTCGTTCGCGCGGATCAGCACACAGGTTTGTGCGTTGCCTCCTCACGTTCAATCACCAAAATGCGAGCGGAGAATTTTCCGACCCGAGAAGGAGACCCGATGATCCCCGCGCGCTATGCCCATTTCGTCTTCAGCCTGATCCTGTCGGGGATCATGTCGTTTCTGGTCTCGGGCGTGGCGACCTACCGGGCGACGGGGCTTGTGGAGGACTTTCCGGCGCTCTGGGCGGCAAGCTGGCTCTCGAGCTGGATGTTCGCCTATCCTTCGGTGCTGCTGGTCGCGCCGTTGGCGCGGCGCGTGACCAATATCCTCGTGCGTCAACCCGCGGCTCAGTGAGCGGCGGCCCAGCTCTCCCCCTGCCCCGCGTCGACGACGAGCGGCACCGAGAGCTTCATCACCGGCTCCGCCGCGCCTTCCATCGTGGCCCGGGCGGTCTTGATCAGGTCGTCGATCGCGGCATCCTCGACCTCGAAGATCAGTTCGTCATGCACCTGTAGCAGCATCCGGGCCGGGAGACCGTCGATCGCCTCGGGCATCCGCACCATCGCGCGGCGAATGATATCGGCCGCAGCCCCCTGGATCGGCGCGTTGATCGCGGCGCGTTTGGCGAAGCCCGCCGACGGGCCTTTCGCGCCAATATCGGGCGTATGGATTTTACGTCCGAACAGGGTCTGGACGTATTTGTGCTCCTTCGCGAAGGCCACCGTGTCGTCCATGTATTTGCGGATACCGGGGAAGCGTTCGAAATACCGGTCGATGAAGCCCTGCGCCTCGGCCCGCGGGATGCGCAGGTTGCGGGCAAGGCCGAAGCCGGAAATCCCGTAGATCACGCCGAAATTGATCGCCTTCGCCTGACGGCGGATCTCAGGCGTCATCTGGTCGAGCGGCACGTCGAACATCTCCGAGGCAGTCGCGGCGTGAATGTCCAGTCCTTCCTTGAAGGCCTCGCGCATCTCGGGAAGATCCGCCACATGGGCGAGGATGCGCAATTCGATCTGGCTGTAGTCGAGCGAGACGATCTTGCAGCCCTCGCGCGCCACGAACGCCTCGCGGATGCGGCGGCCTTCCTCGGAGCGCACGGGAATGTTCTGCAGGTTCGGATCGGTCGAGGCCAGACGTCCGGTATTCGCGCCCGCGATCGAGTAGCAGGTATGGACGCGGCCCGTCTCGGGATGGACATGGGTCTGCAGCGCATCCGTGTAGGTCGATTTCAGCTTCGAGATCTGCCGCCAGTCGAGCACACGTGCCGCCAGCCGCGCGGCCTGCGGGTTAGTGTCTTCCATCGTGGTCACGTCTTCGAGCACATCCGCGCCCGTGCCGTAGGCCCCGGTCTTGCCCTTCTTGCCGCCCTCGACGCCCATCGTGTCGAACAGGATCTCACCCAGCTGTTTCGGCGACCCGACATTGAAGGGCTGGCCCGCGATCTCGGCGATCTCGTCTTCGAGTTGCGCCATCTTCTGCGCGAAGGCGTTGGACATGCGCGACAGCACCGAGGCGTCGACCTTCACGCCCGCGATTTCCATATCGGCCAGCACCGGCACCATCGGACGCTCCAGCGTCTCGTAGACGGTGGTGACGCGTTCGCGATGCAGCCGCGGCTTGAACTGCTGCCAGAGGCGCAGCGTGATATCGGCGTCCTCAGCGGCGTAGCGGGTAGCCTTCTCGATCTCGACCTTGTCGAAGGTGATCTGGCTCTTGCCGGTGCCGATCAGTTCCTTGATCGGGATCGGCTGGTGGTTGAGGTAGCGATCCGACAGCGTATCCATCCCGTGGCCGTGCAGCCCCGAGAACATTGCGTAGGACATCAGCATCGTGTCGTCGATCGGCGCCACGCGGATCCCGAGCCGGGCGAAGATCTTGAAGTCATACTTCATGTTCTGGCCGATCTTCAGGATCGCCGGGTCTTCGAGCACGGGTTTGAGGAGCGCCAGCGCCTCCTTGAAGTCCATCTGGCCGGCGACACGTTCGGAGCCGCCGAAAAGATCATCGCCGCCGGAGATATGTGCGAGCGGCAGATAGGCCGCCTTGCCCGCTTCGGTGCACAGCGACACGCCCACCAGTTCGGCCTTCATGTCATTGAGGGACGTGGTTTCGGTGTCGACCGCGACCCAGCCCTTGGCGCGGGCCTCATCCAGCCACTGCGTCAGCGTCTCGGCATCGCGGATGCAGACATAGCTGTCGGGATCGAAGGGCGGCTGGTCCACCTCCGGCGCGGGGTCGACATGGCTTGCCGGCACGTCGGTGACGACGGGCGCGGGCGGCGGCTCGGCGCCGAATTTCTCGGCCACGCGGCGGGTCAGCGTGCGGAACTCCATCTCATTAAGAAAGCCCATCAGCGTATCGACATCGGGCTCGCGGATTTCCAGATCGTCGAGCGTGAACTCGATGGGGGTCTGATCGTCTAGAGTTACCAGCTGCTTTGAGAGGCGAATCTGCTCGGCCTTCTCGATCAGCGTCTCGCGGCGCTTGGGCTGCTTGATCTCGGAGGCACGTGCGAGCAGCGTCTCCAAGTCGCCAAATTCGTTGATCAGAAGCGCCGCGGTCTTGACGCCGATGCCGGGGGCGCCGGGGATATTGTCGACCGAGTCGCCTGCGAGCGCCTGCACGTCGATCACACGCTCGGGGGCGACGCCGAACTTCGCCTCGACCTCCTCGACACCGATCGCGCGGTTCTTCATCGCGTCGAACATCTCGACGCCGCCGCCGACGAGCTGCATCAGATCCTTGTCCGACGAGATGATCGTGACGCGGCCGCCCGCCTCGCGGGCCTGTCGGGCGAGCGTCGCGATGATGTCGTCGGCTTCGTAGCCCGCCAGTTCCTCGCAGGCGATGTTGAACGCCTTGGTTGCCTCGCGTGTCAGCGGGATCTGCGGGCGCAGTTCCTCGGGCATCTCGTCGCGATTTGCCTTATAGAGATCGTAGAGGTCGTTGCGGAAGGTGTGGCTGCCCTTGTCGAAGATCACGGCTGCATGGGTCGGCGCGTCGGAGCCCTTGGCGTCCTCGATGTATTTCCACAGCATGTTGCAGAATCCGGAGACCGCCCCGATCGGCAGCCCGTCGGATTTGCGAGTCAGCGGCGGAAGCGCATGATAGGCGCGGAAAATGAAGGCCGAACCGTCGATCAGATGCAGGTGACAGCCTTTGCCGAATGCCATTGCGGAGCCCTCCTTCGCGCGTTGGCCCCGGTTGTGCCACAGGGGGGTGCAGAGGGAAAGAGGATCGGCGACCGCTCAGCGTGAAGGGCCGCGCCCGAGCCTTGGGTGCGCGCTTCGCTGTCGTCTGGTTTGAGCAGTTCATTTCGCAAGCCCGTAGGGCAGAGAGGCTGTGGGCTCCATCGCCAATGCGCCCTCCCGGGGGGAGGTCGGGCGCCTCCCGGGCTGGTCTCCCGCACCGAGCGATACGCGTGGCGCCCCTTGCCAGGGCCCCCGAAATCCCCCATTTCAAGCGGCAACCGTAAAGGATTTGAGCTATGGACTATTCCAAGATGGGCGGCGCGAAGCCGCCGAAGAACACGCCCAAACATGCCGAGCATAACGCCTACGGCACCGACAAGACGCCTTTCAGCAAGAAGGACCCGAAGGCTGCGCTGCTTGAACGCATGAAACGCGCGGCACAGAAAAAGGACGGCTGAACGCCGTCCTTCCCTGTCGACTCACACAGGTTCAGTGATCGTCATGCGCGTGATCGCGGTCGATCACGTATTTCTTGTCGCAATAGCCGCATTCGACGAAACCGGTGTCCCGCGGGATCGACAGCCAAACGCGCGGATGGCCGAGTGCCCCCTCGCCGCCGTCGCAGGCAACCTTCCAGGTGGTGACGACCTCGGTCTCGGGTGCGTCGGGGGCATTGGGCGAATGGGTGGCAGTCATGGATGCTCCGTATATATAAGGCACGAAAACCGCGCCCTGAAATCTGGGCTTCATTCTAGCAATCGCGAAAGGCGGGGCAAGTTGGAACAGCAGGCAATCGAAGTCACCGGGCTGCGCAAAACCTATGCAGGCGGCAAGAAGCAGGCACCGAAAGAAGCACTGAAGGGGCTCGACCTGTCGATCCCTGCGGGGTCGATCTTCGGGCTTCTCGGCCCGAACGGGGCGGGCAAGTCGACGCTGATCAACATTCTTGCCGGGCTGGTGAAGAAAACCGACGGGCGCGTCGTGATCTGGGGTTTCGATCAGGACGTGAACCCGCGCCAGTCGCGCGCCGCGATCGGGGTGATGCCGCAGGAGCTGAACATGGACCCGTTCTTCACGCCCCGCGCGGCGCTGGAGATGCAGGCGGGCCTCTATGGCGTGCCGAAATCCGAGCGCTGGACGGACGAGATTCTCGAACTGGTGGGCCTGTCGGACAAGGCCGAGGCTTATGCGCGCAACCTCTCGGGCGGGATGAAGCGGCGTCTGCTGCTTGCCAAAGCGCTGGTACATCGCCCGCAGATCCTCGTGCTGGACGAGCCGACCGCAGGCGTCGATATCGAGCTGCGCGCGATGCTCTGGCGCAATGTCCGCAAGCTCAATGAGCAGGGCATGACGATCATCCTGACCACGCACTACCTCGAGGAAGCCGAGGAAATGTGCGACGAGATCGCGATCATCAACAACGGCGAACTGATCGTGCGCGACACCACGCCGAACCTTCTCAAGCGGATGGACCGCAAGGCGCTGGTGGTGGAGCCGCGCAACGAAGTCACGAAAGAGATTCGGCTTCCCGAAGGCGTCACGCTCGAGACCCGCGCGGGCGGACAGATGGCATTTTCCTACTCGCGCAACGAGACCTCGGCAGAGGATATCCTCGACGCGCTGCGCGTCGCCGGGGTCGAGATTCGCGACATCGCGAGCGAACAGCCGGGCCTCGAGGAAGTCTTCGTCTCGCTGACCTCGAACCGTTAAAGCCCGTGGCTGCGCTCGTAGGCGTTGGGCGCGGGCGGCGCCCAACCTTCGGGCGCTGATTTCGGGCGGTAGATTTCCACGCCCAGCGGGTAACATGCAGCCGTGTCCGAGCTGTGCTCGGCTGAACAATCCCCGCCCGGGCACGCCGACAGAACGCCCAGCAAATCGGTCTCTGCGAAGAATTCGAGATAATCACCGGGCCGGACCGGGCTCGCCTTCATGAAATACTGCCCGGTGTCGCGGGTGAAGCCGGTGCACATGAAGACGTTGAGCACGTCATGCACCAGCGCCTCCGCCTCTTGCAGAGGCAGATCACGGGCCGCGGCCAGCGCACGGGTCAGGTTCGAATGGCAGCAATGGTGATACTGTCCGCCATCGGACAGCAGGCAATGCGTATAAGGATCGCAGCGCGTGCCGATCACGTCATGGACCGAGCCACCGAATGCGTCGATGCCATACCAGTCGAGCGTATCCTCGGTAATCGTCGCCAGCGGGCGCATCGTCGGAAAGCCGGACCACAGCCGGTCGCCGCGGCTCAGATGCGTGCCATGCAGCGCGCGTGTCTTTCCGGAATAGAACCGCTCGGACAGGTCCGCCGAGAACAAATTCAGATCACCCACCTGCGGCCCCTCGACCGAAGCGATGCGGAAGAAATGTCCGGCGGGCACGTCGAAGGCCAGCGCCTCGCGCGGGGGCACTCGCAGGTCGGCGATCTTGTCCCAGTTCCCGCGCACGGCGCGATAGGCGGACAGGTCCGGCGCGGGCAGCGCGTCCGTCGGGTAACAGATCACCGGCGCGATATCGCGGCGGGTTTGGGCGTCTTCGGGCGAGGCGTGCTCGGGCGTCGGATGCATGGGGCTCCCTCCTTGTCGCGCCCACTCTGCCCTGCCCCGCCCAGGAGCGAAAGGCGCAAAGAAAAACCCCGGCGAAGAGCCGGGGCAGTCACGACGGAACTATTCGGGAGGTCACCGCTCAAGCCGCGGTGTAATACTCGTACATCAGCTCGACCGCTTCGAGACCGGTGGTCTCTTCAGATTTCGCGGCCGGGGTGAACACAGGGGCGGATTTCTCCGGGGTGTAGTAGGCCAGATGCTCTTCGGCCACTTGAACCGGTTGCGCCCCTTTGGGGAATTTGACGATGTCGACCATGGAACTCTCTCCAGTCACGTTTCGAGTTCCTCCCTGCCACCCGATTTAGGGATTTTCGCGGGGATTCAAACCCAAAATGCTGCAACCGCGATATGCATTTGCCGCAACGCAGCGAAAAGGGCGGCTCGCGCCGCCCTTTCTACTATCTGCTGGGGGTGAGCCAGAGGCAGGCCCCAATATATGCGTCGGATCAGACGACCCGGTTGACCTGCATCCGCTTGATCTCGGCGATCGCTTTCGCCGGGTTCAGACCTTTCGGGCAGGTCTTGGTGCAGTTCATGATCGTGTGGCAACGATAGAGCTTGAAGGGGTCTTCGAGCTGATCGAGGCGCTCTGCCGTCGCTTCGTCGCGCGAGTCGATGATCCAGCGATAGGCGTGCAGCAGCGCTGCCGGGCCGAGATACTTGTCGCCGTTCCACCAGTAGCTCGGGCACGAGGTCGAGCACGAGGCGCACATGACGCACTCATACAGACCGTCCAGCTTCTTGCGGTCTTCGATCGACTGGCGCCATTCCTTCTCGGGACGGTTCGTCTTGGTCTCGAGCCAGGGCATGATCGACGCGTGCTGGGCGTAGAACATGGTCAGGTCGGGGATCAGGTCTTTCACCACCGGCATATGCGGCAGCGGGTAGATCTTCACGTCGCCCTTGATCTCGTCGAGACCGTAGATACAGGCCAGCGTATTGATCCCGTCGATGTTCATCGCACAGGAACCGCAGATGCCTTCGCGGCAGGAGCGGCGGAAGGTCAGCGTCGGGTCGATCTCGTTCTTGATCTTCAAGAGCGCGTCGAGAACCATCGGCCCGCACTTGTCCATGTCGATGAAATACGTGTCAAGACGCGGGTTCTCCCCGGTATCCGGGTCCCAGCGATAGATCTGGAACTTGCGGATATTCTTGCCATCCGGCTTCGGCCAGGTCTTGCCGACGCGGATCTTGGAATTCTTCGGAAGCGTGAACTGAACCATGGTTGGTCCCCTTTCCGTCAGTACGAATAGAGCGGCCGCGTGGGCATTCGGCCGGATTTTCTGTAAACGCAGGAGTCGTAGGCCGCGGACGGGTCGCCCTGCACCGAGGCGCCGATATTCATCTCGACCTTCAACTTCGAGCTGAAGCCGCTATTGGTGACGCCCATGCCCGCCTCGCCCGTGATGGGCGGCTTGGGCGCGAACTGGGCATAGCACTGGCGCTCGGCCTGCTCGACCGGGATAGGGGCGCAGGCGGCAAGGCCAAGCCCTGCCGCAAGAAGCCCATATGCCGGCGCGTGACGCATCAATAGACCCGCTTCTTCGGCGCGATCTTCTTGATCTCGATCCCGCCCTGATCCTCGGGGGTCAGCGGGTCCATGTGGACCGGGCGGAAGGTCAGATCGACGTTCGCGCCGTCGACATGCATGATCGAGTGCTTGCGCCAGTTGGTGTCGTCGCGATCGGGATAATCCTCGTGAGCATGTGCACCACGGGATTCCTTGCGTGCCTCGGCGCCCACGATGGTCGCCAGCGCGTTCGGCATCAGGTTCTCGAGTTCCAGCGTTTCCATCAGGTCCGAGTTCCAGATCAGCGACCGGTCCGTGACCTTGAGATCGTCGAGCTTGGCGGCAACCGCCTTCATCTTCTCGACCCCCTCGGCCAGCGTCTTGTCCGTCCGGAACACCGCCGCATCCGCCTGCATCGTGCGCTGCATCTCGTCGCGCAGCGCCGCAGTGGGCGTGCCGCCATCGGCGTAGCGCACCTTGTCGAAGCGCTCGAAGATGGCGTCGATCTTGGCTTTCGGGATGTCCGGGTTCGACGCGTTGGGATCGACGACCTCGCCGGCGCGGATCGCGGCGGCACGACCGAAGACCACGAGGTCGATCAGCGAGTTGGAGCCCAGGCGGTTCGCACCGTGCACAGAGGCCGAACCCGCCTCGCCCACGGCCATCAGGCCGGGCACGATCGCATCGGGATCGCCCTCTTTCGGGTTGATGACCTCGCCGTGGTAGTTCGTCGGAATACCGCCCATGTTGTAGTGCACGGTCGGCAGAACCGGGATCGGCTCTTTCGTGACGTCGACGCCGGCGAAGATTTTCGCCGATTCCGAGATACCCGGCAGGCGCTCGGCCAGAGCTTCCGGCGGAAGGTGGCTGAGGTTGAGGAAGATGTGGTCCTTGTGCTCACCCACGCCGCGGCCTTCGCGGATCTCCATGGTCATGCAGCGCGACACCACGTCGCGCGACGCCAGATCCTTGTAGGTCGGCGCGTAACGCTCCATGAAGCGCTCGCCTTCGGAGTTGGTCAGGTAACCACCCTCGCCGCGGGCGCCTTCGGTGATCAGGCAGCCCGAACCGTAGATGCCGGTCGGGTGGAACTGCACGAATTCCATGTCCTGCAGCGCGAGACCGGCCCGCGCGACCATGCCGCCACCGTCGCCGGTGCAGGTATGGGCCGAGGTCGCCGAGAAATAGGCGCGACCGTAACCGCCGGTCGCCAGCACCACCATCTTCGCGTTGAAGACGTGCATTGTGCCGTCGTCGAGCTTCCAGCAGACGACGCCCTGACACTGCCCGTCATCGGACATGATCAGGTCGATCGCGAAATACTCGATGTAGAACTCTGCGTTGTTCTTCAGCGACTGACCGTAGAGCGTGTGCAGGATCGCGTGACCGGTGCGGTCCGCGGCGGCACAGGTGCGCTGCACGGGCGGGCCTTCACCGTATTCGGTGGTGTGGCCGCCGAAGGGACGCTGATAGATCTTGCCCTCTTCGGTGCGCGAGAACGGCACGCCATAGTGCTCGAGCTCGTAGACGGCCTTGGGGGCGTGGCGCGCGAGATATTCCATCGCGTCGTTGTCGCCGAGCCAGTCCGAGCCCTTGATCGTGTCGTACATATGCCACTGCCAGCTGTCCGGGCCCATGTTGCCCAAGCTGGCGGCGATGCCGCCCTGTGCGGCGACCGTGTGCGAGCGGGTCGGGAAGACCTTGGTCACGCAGGCGGTGCGCAGGCCCTGTTCGGCCATGCCGAGCGTGGCGCGCAGACCCGAGCCACCGGCGCCGACCACGACCACGTCGTAATTATGCGTTTCGTATTCGTAAGCAGCCATTATCTCGTCCCGTTATCAGTTGCCCAGCAGAAGGCCGATGAAGACCATCTTGCCGAGTGCATAGAGTGCGGTCGCCATGATCACGTAAGCCAGCGAATGCATCGCGATCTTGGTGGCCTTCGCGGCGGTGCCGTGGATGTAGTCCTCGATCCAGATCTCGGTGCCCTTCGCGAAGTGGCGCATGCCGACGATCACGACCAGCGCGGTCAGGATGGCCGGAAAGGGCTTCGAGAACGTGGTGATCACGGTCTGCTGGTCCGCACCCAGAGTGGTACCTACGATGTAGAGCCAGGTCGGGATCATGAAGGCGAGAGCCACGGCCGAGGCCGACATCCACCAGTGATGCTCGGGGCCAGTGCCCGAGGCGCCCTTGCCCACGGCGCGCTTGCGGTCGGTGAGGTAACGCATGAGGGCCTCCGTCAGAATTGGATGATGATGAGGGTCAGCACGGTCAGCACGACCGAACCGATGGTGCAGATCCAGCCGAGCATCTCGGCGGATTTGATATCCATGTATTTGCCCGCATCGAAGATCAGGTGCCGGATGCCGGCGAGGTAGTGATACCAGACGCCCAGCAGCGACAGGGTGAAGACGAGATCGCCAAACCACGAGGTCGCGATCGCGTTCACGAAATTGAAGTAATCGGGGCTGGTCGCGGCGGCGAGGAGCCACCAGACGAGCAGCAGAACGCCCACGATGATGCCGTTGCCCGTGATCCGCGTCATGATCGACGAGAAGGAGGTCATCTGCGGACGGTAGATTTGAAGGTGCGGGGAAAGCGGACGCTCAACCTGTTTCGCTTCAGCCATGATCGGTCCCTTTTCGCTGGGCTCGGCGCTCTCGTCGGCCTCGATCGGAGGCACGCGCTGGCGCGGAGCTGGCCGGAATTGGCTCTTTTACTAGCGTAATTTTCTCCCAAGTCACGGGGGGCAAGGTTGAAAACATGTCATTTGCGCGTAAAGAGCGGCGAAAAATTCGCTTTGTGATCACATAAATTCTGTGCGTGATCACATGTTAACGCTCCCGGGCGCCCTGCCCCCGGGCGTGAGTCTCTCGGGCGGCGATCAGATCGGCATCAGAGCCCAGTAGTCGAGGTCGAGCAGCACCTCGGGGAGATATTTGCCGTCTTCTCCCTTATAGCCGAACTCCGGCGCGCCCTGTTTCACGGCGACCAGACGCAGACGGATCGCGCCGACGCCAGGCGCGCCTGTCTCGGCCTTGTCGAGCACTTCCGACCACGCTTTCACCGTATCGCCCGAGAAGCACGGGTTGGCATGCGCCCCGGCATTGAGCGCCACGATCAACTGGGCGTTCGCCAGTCCGTTGAAGGACAGCGCGCGCGCCATGGAGATGACATGCCCGCCATAGATCAGGCGCCGGCCATCGGCACGGAAGGTCGCGTCGAAATGCACCTTGGCGGTGTTCTGCCACAGGCGCGTGGCGATCATGTGCTCGGCTTCCTCGATGGTCACCCCGTCCACATGGTCGATTTTTTCGCCGATCTCGTAATCGCCCCAACGATGCGGCTCGCCCGCCAGATCGAAATCATAATCCTCGAAGCTCAGCCCCTCGGGGATCACCAGATCCTCCGGCGCCACGACCGATGCCAGATCGGGCAGCACGGTCTCGGGCGCGGGCGCGTCCAGATCGCCTTTGCGCACCATCACCCAACGGACATATTCCAGCACAACCTCACCCGCCTGGTTCAGACCGCGGGTGCGGACATAGACCACGCCTGACTTGCCGTTGGAGTTCTGCTTGACCCCGATCACCTCGGATTCCGAGCGCAGCGTGTCGCCCGGATAGACCGGCTTCAGCCAGCGCCCTTCCGCATAGCCGAGATTGGCCACCGCGTTGAGCGACACGTCCGGCACCGTCTTGCCGAAGACGACGTGGAAGGCGATCAGATCGTCGAGAGGCGAGCCATCCAACCCGCAGGCCGCCGCGAATTCGTCCGAGGAATAGAGCGCATGCCGCGCCGGGTAGAGAGCGTGATACAGTGCACGCTCACCTTCCGCGACGGTGCGCGGGACGGCGTGACGGATCACGTCGCCCAGCTTGTAGTCCTCGAAGAAACGGCCCGGATTGGTTTTGCCCATTATTGCTCTCCCAGCTTCATGTCGGGGTGATACTCACCCTCGATCTCCTTGGTCACGGCCTGGGCACAGCGCATCACGCCATTCGCATGATCGTAGGCATATTGCGGATCGCCATGCAGCACCCAGCCCTTGGACAGCGCAAGGCTGACCTTGTGACAGAAGGCCGAGGTGTCTTCCTCGGTCAGAAGGCGGTAGATTTTCATGTTAGGCTCCGAACGGGTTGTGACCGAACCAGATGTGGATCATCGCGATCAGGCCGAAGACGACGATCGTGCCGACGATGCCGCCGATCTCCTTGCCGACTTTCACCTCGGGCGTGACTTTCGCGGGCTTCGTCTTCTTGTTGATCAGGATGACCTCCACCACGGCCCAGGCGAGCAGACCGCCGAACAGGATGATCCCCGGCAGGGTCGGGTTGACCAGCAGGTGCGCCACGGCCCAGGTCTTCACCGCAGTCAGCTGCGGGTGGCGAATCTTGCCGCTGAGCCAGAGCTTCATGCCCGAGACCGCGAACAGGTAGACCGCGAAGAGCATCAGCAGGTTGTTGATCCCCTTGAGCGCCGCGTTCGGCGTCCAGAGGTAGAAGACCGGATCGCTTGCGCGCCAGCCGACGAACATCAGAACGAGGCTGATCAGGACGAGAGCGGCGACCATCGGACGCTCGGCCCCTTTGAGCGCGCGCCGGAAGCCCGGAAAGATCCGTTTTGCCAGATGTGCGAGCGACCAGATCAGGACGCCGAGGATGAGTAATGTCATTGCGATTGCCTCTTAGCTGCCAAGCGCGGCAATCGCCTCCGCTTTGGCGAGGACTTGCCGCGCCGTGACGATATGCAGATTTTCGACGATCTTTCCATCCACGACCGCGACACCCTGCCCCGCTTCCTCGGCTTCCTCGAAGGCAGCGATCTGGCGTCGGGCGAGGTCGATCTCGGCATCGGAAGGGGCGAAGGCCGCATTGCAGACCTCGAGTTGCGCGGGGTGTATCAGCGTCTTGCCGTCGAAGCCCATGTCGCGCCCCTGTTCGCATTCGGCCTTGAGGCCCTCGTCATCCCTGAAGGCGTTATAGACGCCGTCGACGATGATCTTGCCATGCGCTTTCGCGGCGAGAAGGCACAGGCCCAGCCCCGTCTGCATCGGCAGGCGATCGGCGCGGAAGCGGCTCCCGAGTTCCTTCGCTAGATCGTTGGTGCCCATCACCATGCCTTCGAGCCGCGGATGCGCCGCGATATCGCCCGCGTTGAGCATCCCCAGCGCGGTCTCCATCATCGCCCAGAGCGGCACGCTCTGAATGAGATCGGCCACCGCGATAAGATCGGCGGGCGTGGAGACTTTCGGGATCAGGATCGCATCGACCTTGGCGCCTGCGCGGATCGCGTCGGCAAAGGCCAGCACATCCTCGCGCCCCCATTCGGTGTCGAGCCCGTTGACCCGCACGATCTTCATGCGCGGGCCGTAATCGACCTCGGTCAGCGTCTTCGCAAGGAGCGCGCGCGCATTGACCTTCTCGTCGATCGCCACCGCGTCTTCGAGGTCGAAGATGATCGCGTCACAGGCAAGCCCGGTGGCCTTTTCCAGCGCACGCTGTTTCGAGCCGGGAATGTAGAGCACGGAACGGGTCGGGCGGGCCATTTGATTCTCCATCTCGCAATTTTCTTTCGCCAGATCGCACGAATGGGACAGAATCGGCAAGGCCAGATTTGCCGCATCGCAGAAAAATCACAACTGCCGACATCGCGCAGCGCCATCGTAAAGCTTTCTTGACAGCTGGACCGTCACTCTCGGATGATGCTTTCAGAGGGATCAAAATGCTGAACAAAACTTATGTGCTCACGCTCGGCCTGGCCGCAGCGATCGGCTTCGCTCAGGCTGCTTTCGGTGAGACGCGGGATCCGTCTGATCCGTCGCGCGCCTGTGGCAAGCGAGACGAGATCGTGGCCAATCTCGAAGCGAAATATCACGAGAGCCGCCGCATGGTGGCGCTCTCCGCAAATAACTCCGTGCTGGAAATTTTCGCGGCGGAGGCGGGCAACTGGACGATCATCGTCACCCCGGCGGATGGCGTGAGCTGCCTGATCGCCTCGGGCGAGGCATTCGAGGAACTCGACGGGAAACTTCCGCAGAAGGACGCGGCGCTTTAAACGCCGCCCCCTCAGTTCATGAGCGCTTGCTGGATCAGCTTCAGCGAGATTAGCAGGAGTGCCCAGATCACGACCTTGAAGAAGATTTCAGTGGGCATCCGCTTGACCAACCAGACGCCGAGGAACACCGAAGCCGAGGCCGGTATCGCCAGGATCAACGCGGTGCCGATGCTGCCCCAGCTTACTTCGCCAAGCGCGATATAAGGCCCGAGCTTCGCGAGATTGACATAGGAGAACAGGATCGTCGCCGTCCCCGCGAATACCTGCTTTGGCAGGTTCAGCGGGATCGTGTAGGCTTGGTAGGGCGGCGCGCCGGAATGGCTGACGAAACTGGTGATGCCCGCGATCGTGCCCCAGAACAGGCCCGGCGCGACCCGCGCTTCCTGCCGCGCACCATGCCGATGCCGGAACAGCGCGTTCACCGCGAAAACAGCGCCGATCACGCCGACCATCAAGGTCACCCAGCGTTCGGGCACGATCTCTGCGGTGGCCCAGCCGATACCGATACCGAAGGTCGCCGACGGGATCAGGATCGCCAGCACACGCCGGTCGTAATGCTTGCGATATGCCCAGAGGCCGAACATGTCCGCGATGATATAAACAGGCAGCAACAGGCCCGCGGCCGCGATCGGGTCCATCACGATCGCCAGCACCGGGACCGAGATCGAGGTTGCCATAGGAACGCCACCCTTCGACAGGCCCACCATGACGGCGGCGAAGACCGCCAAGGCCCAGCCGAGCGTTCCCAAATCCATCATCGCTTGCCCCTCTTCCCGCGGGCGCAGAGAATCGCCCTGCCCCGGTCGGTCCTCTTGCTGGCATGGCGCGCCGGGAAACGGAACCTCGCGCAGGCGGATGCGCGCCGCGGGTGGGGCAGTTTCTGCATACGAGTGCATACAAGCAGCCTCGCCGCAGCGCAGCACCCTTGCCCTTTGCGAGCCAAAGAGCTACTCCACCCGCGATCTATTTTCCAATCCATCCACCCGGAGGACCAAATGGCCAGACCCAAGATCGCCCTTATCGGCGCCGGCCAGATCGGCGGCACGCTCGCCCATCTCGCCGCCATCAAGGAACTCGGTGACGTCGTTCTGTTCGATATCGCCGAAGGTACGCCGCAGGGCAAAGCGCTCGACATCGCGGAGTCGGGCCCGGCGGAAGGCTTCGACGGCTCCTTCAAGGGCACCAACGATTACGCCGATATCGCGGGCGCGGATGTCTGCATCGTGACCGCTGGCGTTCCGCGCAAGCCGGGCATGAGCCGCGACGATCTGCTCGGCATCAACCTCAAGGTGATGAAATCGGTCGGCGAGGGCATTGCAGCCCACGCGCCCGACGCCTTCGTCATCTGCATCACCAACCCGCTCGACGCGATGGTCTGGGCGCTGCAGCAATTCTCCGGCCTGCCGGCACAGAAGGTCGTCGGCATGGCGGGCGTTCTGGACTCGGCACGTTTCCGTCACTTCCTGTCGCTGGAATTCGGCGTCTCGATGCGCGACGTGAACGCGTTCGTGCTCGGCGGCCACGGCGACACGATGGTGCCGCTCGCCCGTTACTCGACCGTTGGCGGCATCCCGCTGCCCGACCTCGTGCAGATGGGCTGGACCACGCAGGAGAAACTCGACGCGATCATTCAGCGCACCCGTGACGGCGGCGCCGAGATCGTGGGCCTCCTGAAGACCGGTTCGGCCTTCTACGCCCCGGCCACCTCGGCGATCGAGATGGCGGAAGCCTACCTGAAAGACCAGAAGCGCGTCCTGCCCTGCGCCGCTTACGTCAAAGGCGCGCTCGGCCTCGACGGTCTCTATGTCGGCGTGCCGACCGTGATCGGCGCCAAGGGCATCGAGAAGGTCATCGACATCAAGCTCAACAAGGACGAGCAGGCGATGTTCGACAAGTCGGTCGATGCGGTGAAAGGTCTCGTGGAAGCCTGCAAGGGTATCGACAGCACGCTCGCTTGATCGAAATACAGGACTGATCCAATCTTGGGGCGCGCCTTTGTCGGCGCGCCCTTTGTTTTGGAGAGTGCCATGTGTTCCGCCCGTCTCGTCACGTGTTTCGTCGCCTTGCTCGCCGTTTCACCGATTGCCGCCCATGCGCAGGACGGGCCGGTCACCGCCAAGATCACGCGCAGCGATGCGCCTGCCGTCGATCCGATCTCGGCAAGGATCGGGGCGGAGGGGATCGCGGCTGTGCTGGCCGATCTGAAATCGCGGGACGCGCTCGCGCCGAAGCATCGCTTCGCGCTGGCGGGGCTGGAGTTCCTCGCAAGTCTCGAAGCCGCAACGCGATGGCAGATGGAGGCCGGCGCCGCCCGTGTGCTGATGCCCTTAATCGGCAACGTCCCCGGCGACAGCGCCGCGCCGCGCGAAACCTTTACCGCCGATGCGGTCACGCGCGAAAGCGAGGCCCTGATCGCCGAGATGGATCGGGCGAGATCCGCGCTCGACGGTGTGGCCGATGGGCCGGAGTTCGGTCTTGCGATCGACCTGAACGACCTCTGGTTCGATCTGGATGGCAATGGCGCGCGCGATGACGGCGAGTCGGCGGTGACAATTCTGCGCGGCGTCTTCATGCCGCGCGCACCGGAGACCGAAGCCGCGGAGGCTCGGATCGTGCGCTTCGACAATGCGGATGCGGCTTGGCTTTCCGCCTATACCCATCTGATCTCGGGCGCCGGCGAGTTGACCCTCGCCTTCGATCCTGAGCCGGCGATCGCGCGGGTGTTGGAAACCTACGCGAAACTCGTGGAAGCGCAGGAGAAAGCCGCCAGCGCGGGTCAATTCAGTTCGATGGACGGGCTGAGGATTTTCAGCTTCGTCGACCCGGCGGCTGCGCTTCTCGACATGCTCCACCAGCAACCCGACCCGCAACACACCCGCGCCGCGCGGGATCATTGGCTGGCAATGATTGCGGATAACCGGCAGTTCTGGGACCTTGCCGAAGCCGAGACCGACAATCAGGCGGAGTGGATTCCGAGCGACGCGCAGGATCAGGCGCTTGACGTCGAGTTTCCCGACCGTCTTGGCGAGACATGGCGGGGCGTGCTGAGCGATGGCGAGGCGCTCCTGACGAGCGAAAAGTCCTTCCCCTTCTGGCGCGTGCCGATCGGGGTCGATCTGGGCGCGTGGCTCGAAGACCCCGCGCCGTTGCCGTTGACCGGGGTCGTTCAGGGCTGGGCGCTCGATCCCTATTTCACCGACGCTCCGATGCTGACGCCCGAGAACTGGACGCGCTTTTCGCGGTTGGTCGGCAGCCGGACAGGCTTGATGATGTTCATGCTGAACTGACGAGCGGCTCCGGATCGAAGCCGAATTCGTCCTTTAGGCGAGCGATCAGCTCGGCCTCATGGAGAAGCAGCGCATGGTCGAACGACGCGGGCGAAAGGTCCACCTTGTCGCCAAAAAGCGCGCGCGTTTCGGCCGCGATCTTCACGTCCGGGCGGATCAGCAGCTCGTGGGCCTCCAACTCGGCTGCCTCGTAGTCGCGCATCCCCTGCACCTCCCACCAGAGCGCCTTCAGCTCGGCGGGATCGGCGGCGCGCTCAGCGGCTTCGGCGAACTGCGCCTTGCGGGACCCGACATAGGGCACGGGTTGCCCCTTCACCTTGGTCGTGGCGCGGCGCAGCATCTTGAGGATGAAGTGCAATGGCGTCAGCCCATCGAAATGCATCAACCGCCCATTATAGCTGGGTCTGTAAGGCAAATCGTTTTCCTTACTGTCCCAGTCTTTCAGCGGGTAGTGCACCCCGATCGCATAGCCCCGCCCGGCGCGCACGACGGGCTTCCCTGCGAGATGACCCGCGAGACCTTTCTTCAGAAAGCGCGCGCGGAAGCCGTAGAACATCAGCCCGTCATCCTGAAACCCGTCCCAGCGCCGCCGGAACACGCCGCTGAAAATATCCGGGCCGGGTTTGCGGTCGAGATAGCAGCGCTCGTCGACTTCGAGACGCAGCCACGCTTTCTGTTCGCCTGTTTTCGCCAGTTCCCATTCGAGCGGGCGCACGAGGCTCACGAACTCATCCGCGTCGCAATGGATCATCCAATCGAGCTCGGTCTCGGTCAGCGCGCGGGTCGCGTTGTATTTCTGGCGGCCCTGATGGCGTGCGGGACGTTTCCGGCGCCAGCTGCGCTCCCAATCGTCATCGCCGGAATGGTGGATGAAGGCGCCCTCGACCGGCGCGAGCAGCGCCTCGGCCTCCGGGTTCGGGCGGTCGAAGAAGACGTGGACCTCGCTGGCGCCGATGCTCAGATGATGCGCGACATAGGCGGCCAACAGCGCAGCCGGTTCGTCCACCGTCGCCACCACGCCCCAGCGCGGCATATCTTGCCCTTGCGTCATCTGAATTCGATCCCTGCCAATGCGCTCAGCGCAGATAGGTTCAATTAACCGAGTCGTGCCAGTGCACCCATGCCACAGCGCAGCATTTTCCGATTTGTGATCACACCTTTCCGCCCTGTGATCACATATGTCGCTTTTTCCGGGCGAGTGGGGCAGATTGTCGCGATTTCGGTTTGTCCCCCCGGCTTAAGCGCCTAGAACCCCCTCAAATCGCACCAGCATGGGGTATCCAAGGATGAATATCCACGAATATCAGGCCAAACAGCTTCTCAAGAGCTATGGCGCACCGGTCTCGGACGGCCGTGTCGTCCTCAAGGCCGAAGAAGCGAAGACCGCAGCCAGCGAACTCGATGGTCCGCTCTGGGTCGTCAAGGCGCAGATCCACGCCGGTGGCCGCGGCAAGGGCCACTTCAAGGAAGCCGAAGCCGGCGAAAAGGGCGGTGTCCGCCTGGCCAAATCGGTCGAAGAGGCTGAAACGCTCGCCAAGCAGATGCTCGGCAAGACGCTCGTGACGCACCAGACCGGCCCGGCGGGCAAGCAGGTCAACCGCATCTACATCGAAGACGGCTCCGACATCGAGCGCGAACTGTATCTCGCGCTGCTCGTCGACCGCGTGACCTCGCGCGTCTCGATCGTGGCCTCCACCGAAGGCGGCATGGACATCGAGGAAGTCGCGGCGAACACCCCCGACAAGATCCTCAGCTTCTCGATCGACCCGGCGACCGGCTACCAGCCGTTCCACGGCCGCCGCGTCGCCTTCTCGCTCGGCCTCGAAGGCCCGCAGGTGAAGCAGATGGTCGGCCTTCTCGGCAAGCTCTACCAAGCCTTCATCGAGAAGGACATGGAGATGCTCGAGATCAACCCGCTGATCGTCATGACCGACGGCAACCTCAAGGTGCTCGACGCCAAGCTCGGCTTCGACGGCAACGCCGTCTACCGCCACTCGGACATCGCCGCCCTGCGCGACGAGACCGAAGAAGACAGCAAAGAGCTCGAAGCGTCGAAATACGACCTCAACTACATCGCGCTCGACGGTGAGATCGGCTGCATGGTGAACGGCGCTGGCCTCGCAATGGCCACGATGGACATCATCAAGCTCTACGGTGCAGAGCCCGCGAACTTCCTCGACGTCGGCGGTGGCGCCACGAAAGAGAAAGTGACCGAAGCGTTCAAGATCATCACCTCGGACAAGAACGTCAAAGGCATCCTCGTGAACATCTTCGGCGGCATCATGCGCTGCGACATCATCGCCGAAGGTGTGATCGCTGCGGTGAAGGAAGTCGGCCTCGAAGTGCCGCTGGTCGTCCGCCTCGAGGGCACCAACGTCGAAAAAGGCAAGGAAATCATCGCGAATTCCGGCCTGAACGTCATCGCCGCCGACAACCTGTCGGATGGCGCAGAGAAAATCGTCAAAGCGGTGAAAGGCTAAGAATCATGGCAGTTCTCGTCAACGAAAACACCAAGGTCATCTGCCAGGGCTTCACCGGCTCGCAGGGCACCTTCCACTCCGAGCAGGCAATCGCGTACGGCACCAAGATGGTCGGCGGCGTGACCCCCGGCAAAGGCGGCCAGGAGCATCTCGGCCTGCCGGTCTTCAACTCGGTCCACGAGGCGAAAGCCAAGACCGAAGCGAACGCCTCGGTGATCTACGTTCCGCCGCCCTTCGCGGCTGACTCGATCCTCGAAGCGATCGACGCGGAAATGGAACTGATCGTCTGCATCACCGAGGGGATCCCGGTCCTCGACATGATGAAGGTCAAGCGCGCGCTGATCGACTCCAAGTCGCGTCTGATCGGCCCGAACTGCCCCGGTGTCATCACCCCCGACGCCTGCAAGATCGGCATCATGCCCGGCCACATCCACAAGCGTGGTTCGGTCGGCGTCGTGTCGCGCTCGGGCACGCTGACCTACGAGGCGGTCAAGCAGACCACCGATATGGGTCTGGGCCAGTCCTCGGCCGTCGGCATCGGCGGTGACCCGATCAAGGGCACCGAGCATATCGACGTGCTCGACATGTTCCTCGACGATCCGGAAACGGAATCGATCATCATGATCGGTGAGATCGGTGGTTCGGCGGAAGAAGAAGCCGCGGAATTCCTCGCCGAGCAGAAGAAAAAAGGCCGTTGGAAGCCGACCGCTGGCTTCATCGCCGGCCGCACGGCCCCTCCCGGCCGCCGCATGGGCCACGCCGGCGCGATCGTCGCGGGCGGCAAAGGCGATGCGGAATCGAAGATCGAGGCTATGAAGTCGGCCGGTATCGTCGTCGCTGACAGCCCTGCCACGCTGGGCGAAGCGGTGATGAAAGCGATCAAGGGCGAATAAGCCCTCTCGAAACTGGCAGGGTCGCGGCGCACGCGGCCCTGCATCCAGACCAAGGAAAGGACCGGACCCATGTCGCTGCGGATCGCACGGCGCGCCTCCCTCCCCGTTTCGGGGACGGTCGCATGCGCCCTGCTCGAAAGCAGCGACGGGGGCCGGTCTTCTTCTGCGGCAGAGCGCGTCGCGAGCGGCGCATGGCTCGCCACGGAATTCGCCGGAACCTCCGCTCATGGCGGGCCCGTTCCGGTCCCGGCTCCCCGCTCGTCGGGCACCTCCGACCCCACGCGCATCCCTGCCCTGCATGGAAGTCCCGAAATCAGCACCTACATCACTGAGCCAGAAGGCAATATGCCCGGGCAAGCAGGTGCCGGTTTCGACGTATCTGTGAGGGCCCCGCGCGCGAAGGAAAGGACCCAGCATCATGTGCCGTTCCACCCCCGTATCCGTCGCGAGGGCCTCTGCGCTCCGCGCGGCCCCGCCACCGCCTCGCGTGCCCCGCGCTTAGCGCGCTCTTCAACGGGCCGGCGATAAACGTTCGAGTTCCCGCAGATCCCTGTTTCACCGACCGAAGGTGAGGAAAATGACCGACCAATCCCCCAACGACCAGTTCAATGCCTCGCAGTTCCTGCAAGGCGCGAATGCCGAATATGTCGAGCAGCTTTATGCGAAGTTTGCCGAAGATCCGTCTTCGGTCGATACCGCCTGGGCTGCCTTCTTCGCCTCGCTCGGTGATCCCGATCAGGACGTGAGAAAATCCGCCGAAGGCGCAAGCTGGGAGCGTCGCGACTGGCCGCCGATGGCCGCCGACGATCTGACTGCGGCGCTGACCGGTGAATGGCCCGCCCCCGCCGAGGGCAAGGCCGCTGGCGACAAGATCAAGAAGAAGGCTGCCGAGGCCGGCGTCGCGGTCGACGAGGCGGCGGTCAAACGCGCCGTGCTGGACTCGATCCGCGCGCTGATGATCATCCGTGCCTACCGTATCCGCGGTCACCTCGCCGCCGATCTCGACCCGCTGGGGATGCGCGACACCGGCCAGCATCCGGAGCTCGATCCGAAGAGCTACGGCTTCACCGATGCCGACATGGATCGTCCGATCTTCATCGACAACGTGCTCGGCCTCGAGATCGCCTCGATGCGCCAGATCATGGATATCGTGAAGCGCACCTATTGCGGCACTTTCGCGCTGCAATACATGCACATCTCCGATCCCGAGCAATCGGCCTGGCTGAAAGAGCGTATCGAAGGCTACGGCAAGGAAATCACCTTCACCAAGACCGGCCGCCGCGCGATCCTCAACAAGCTCGTCGAGGCCGAAGGCTTCGAGAAGTTCCTGCACGTCAAGTACATGGGCACCAAGCGGTTCGGCCTCGACGGTGGCGAAGCGCTGATCCCCGCGATGGAGCAGATCATCAAGCGGGGCGGCCAGCTCGGCCTGCAAGAGGTCGTGGTCGGCATGCCCCACCGCGGTCGCCTCTCGGTCCTCGCGAACGTGCTGCAAAAGCCCTACCGCGCGATCTTCCACGAATTCCAGGGCGGCTCGTTCAAGCCCGAGGACGTGGACGGCTCCGGCGACGTGAAATACCATCTCGGCGCCTCCGCCGACCGTGAGTTCGACGGCAACAAGGTCCACCTGTCGCTGACCGCGAACCCCTCACACCTCGAGGCGGTGAACCCGGTCGCGCTCGGCAAGGTCCGTGCCAAGCAAGATCAGCTGGCCGACCGTTCGGACCGCTCCAAGGTCGTCTCGGTGCTGCTGCACGGTGATGCAGCCTTCGCCGGTCAAGGCGTCGTGGCCGAGTGCTTCCAGCTCTCGGGCATTCGCGGTCACCGCACCGGCGGCACGATCCACCTCGTCGTCAACAACCAGATCGGCTTCACGACCGCGCCGCACTTCTCGCGCACCTCGCCCTACCCGACCGATCTCGCGCTGATGGTGGAAGCCCCGATCTTCCACGTGAACGGCGACGATCCCGAGGCCGTCGTGCACGCCGCCCGCGTCGCGACCGAGTTCCGTCAGAAGTTCCACAAGGACGTCGTGATTGACATCTTCTGCTACCGCCGCTTCGGTCACAACGAAGGCGACGAGCCGATGTTCACCAACCCGGTGATGTACAAGTCGATCAAGACCCACAAGACCACGCTGCAACTCTACACCGAGCGTCTGGTGGCCGATGGCCTGATCCCCGAGGGCGAGATCGAGGATATGAAAGCCTCGTTCCAGTCGCATCTCAACGAGGAGTTCGAGGCCGGCAAGGTCTTCAAACCGAACAAGGCCGACTGGCTCGACGGTCGCTGGTCCGGCATGGAGCGGGAAAAGAGCGAATACGAGCGCGGCACCACCGCGATTTCGCCCGACACGCTCGAGGAGGTCGGCAAGGCGCTCGTGACCGCGCCCGAGGGCTTTGCCCTGCACAAGACGGTGCAGCGTCTGCTCGACAACAAGAAGCAGATGTTCGAGACCGGCAAGGGCTTCGACTGGGCGACCGCCGAGGCGCTGGCCTTCGGCTCGCTCGTGACCGAGGGCTACCCTGTCCGCCTGTCGGGTCAGGACGCCACCCGTGGTACATTCTCGCAGCGCCACTCGGCCTTCGTGAACCAGGAGAACGAGGACCGCTATTACCCGCTCAACCACATCCGTGAGGGTCAGGCCCGCTACGAGGTGATCGACTCGATGCTCAGCGAATACGCGGTGCTCGGGTTCGAATACGGCTACTCTCTGGCGGAACCGAAGGCGCTGACGCTCTGGGAAGCCCAGTTCGGCGATTTCGCCAACGGCGCGCAGATCATGTTCGACCAGTTCATCAACTCGGGCGAGCGGAAATGGCTGCGCATGTCGGGCCTCGTCTGCCTGCTGCCGCACGGCTTCGAAGGTCAGGGCCCCGAGCACAGCTCGGCCCGTCTGGAGCGCTTCCTGCAACTGTCGGCGGAAGATAACTGGATCGTCGCGAACTGCACGACGCCGGCGAACTACTTCCACATCCTGCGCCGCCAGATCCACCGCGACTTCCGCAAGCCGCTGATCCTGATGACGCCGAAATCGCTGCTGCGTCACCCGAAGGCCGTCTCCACGGCGGAGGAGTTCACCACCGGATCGAGCTTCCACCGCGTCCTGTGGGACGATGCAGAGCGCGGCAATTCGGATCTGGAGCTGAAGGCCGACGACAAGATCAAGCGCGTCGTGATGTGCTCGGGCAAGGTCTATTACGACCTGCTCGCGCAGCGCGACGAGCGTGGGCTCGACGATGTCTACCTGCTGCGTCTGGAACAGTTCTACCCGTTCCCCGCGCAGGCGGTCACCAAAGAGCTGACCCGCTTCAAGAATGCCGAGATCGTCTGGTGCCAAGAGGAGCCGAAAAACCAGGGCGCCTGGTTCTTCGTCGAACCCTATATCGAATGGGTCCTCGCCAAGATCGACGCGAAACATGCCCGTGCGCGCTATGCCGGCCGCGCGGCGTCCGCCTCGCCCGCGACGGGTCTGGCAAGCCGCCACAAGGCCGAGCAAGACGCGCTCGTCAACGATGCACTGGAGGGTTGAATAGATGTCCACTGAAGTCCGCGTTCCCACGCTCGGCGAGAGCGTCACGGAAGCCACCGTCGCCACCTGGTTCAAGAAGCCCGGCGACACCGTGGCCGCCGACGAGATGCTCTGCGAGCTCGAAACCGACAAGGTGACCGTCGAAGTGCCGAGCCCCGCAGCCGGCACGCTCGGCGAGATCGTCGCCGCCGAAGGCGAGACCGTCGGCGTCGATGCGCTTCTCGCGACGATCGAAGAGGCTGGCGCCAGCCCCGCGCCGAAGAAAGAAGACAAACCGGCGGAAAAACCCGCCCAACAGCCCCAATCGAACGAGGGAAAGATGACCGACGTGATGGTGCCCAGCCTTGGTGAATCGGTCACCGAGGCAACTGTGTCGACGTGGTTCAAGAAGGTCGGAGACACGGTCGCGGCCGACGAGATGCTCTGCGAGCTGGAAACCGACAAGGTCTCGGTCGAAGTGCCGTCGCCCGCTGCTGGCGTTCTCAAAGAGATCGTCGCCGAGGAAGGCACGACCGTCGACGCCTCGGCCAAGCTGGCCGTGATCGCCGAGGGCGAAAGCGGTGGAACCGCCGCCAGCGCGCCCGCCAAGGAAGAGACCAAATCCGAAGCCCCCGCCGCCGGCGGCAAAGGCGGCAAGGATGTCGAGGATGCGCCGTCCGCCAAGAAGCTGATGGCGGAGAAGGGCATCGACCCGGCTTCCGTTCAGGGTTCGGGCAAGGATGGCCGGATCATGAAGGAAGACGTGGCCAAGGCCGAAAGCGCGCCGAAGCAGGCCTCGGTTTCCGTCGCCTCGACGCCCTCGCAGGCGCCGCGCGGTCCGGTCAATGCCGATGACGCGTCGCGCGAAGAGCGCGTGAAGATGACCCGCCTGCGTGCGACCATCGCCAAGCGCCTCAAGGACTCGCAGAACACGGCCGCGATGCTGACCACCTATAACGAGGTGGACATGTCGGGCGTCATGAACCTGCGCAACGAGTACAAGGACCTGTTCCTCAAGAAGCACGGCGTGAAGCTCGGCTTCATGTCCTTCTTCGTGAAGGCCTGCTGCCACGCGCTGAAAGAGGTCCCGGAAGTCAACGCCGAGATCGACGGCAACGAGATCGTCTACAAGAACTACGTCCACATGGGCGTGGCCGTGGGCACCCCGAACGGCCTCGTCGTGCCGGTCGTGCGCGACGCCGACCAGATGGGCTTCGCCTCGATCGAGAAGACGATCGCCGAGATGGGCACCCGCGCCCGTGACGGCAAGCTCTCGATGGCCGAGATGCAGGGCGGTTCCTTCACCATCTCGAACGGCGGCGTCTATGGCTCGCTGATGTCCTCGCCGATCCTCAACCCGCCGCAATCGGGCATCCTCGGCATGCACAAGATCCAGGAACGTCCGATGGTCGAGAACGGCCAGATCGTCATCAAGCCGATGATGTATCTCGCACTCAGCTACGACCACCGCATCGTCGACGGCAAAGGCGCCGTGACCTTCCTCGTGCGCGTCAAGGAAGCGCTGGAAGACCCGCGCCGCCTGCTGATGGATCTGTAAGACCGGAACGAAGGCGGCATCCCCTGCCCCTTCGCTCTTGCTAAATATCCTCGGGGGGTCCGGGGGGCAGACAGCCCCCGGTCCTCCCTCACCTCCGGGAGCGACCGATGACCCCCGAACTGACCGTGCTCATACTCGCGATCCTGCTCCATCTGGGGCTGATGGTGGCGTATTCGGTGAAGGCCAATACCGAGCTCGGCACAAAATACCCCGTTTCCCCGCGCGACAAGACGCCGCCGCCGATCTCGACCCTGCTCGGACGGCTGCAGCGCGCGATGAACAACTCCTTCGAGGGGCTCATTCTCTTCGCCCCCGTCGCACTGGTCATCGGACTGACCGGACAATCGAGCGCCGCCACCGTGGCCTTCGCCTGGATCTTCCTGATCGCGCGGCTCCTCTACATTCCGTCCTATCTGCTGGGCTGGGTGCCGTGGCGCTCGCTCATCTGGGGCTTTTCCTTCTTCGCAATTCTGGCGCTGGCGATTGCCGCGCTGATCTGACCTCCCGGCGCGAGGCCTGCTCGCGCCCCAACCCAAGGAGCAAGAACAATGGCTGACTATGATGTGATCGTGATCGGCGGCGGCCCGGGCGGCTATGTCTGCGCCATCCGCTGCGCCCAGCTGGGCCTGAAGACCGCCTGTGTGGAAGGCCGCGAAAGCCTCGGCGGCACCTGCCTCAACGTGGGCTGCATCCCGTCCAAGGCGCTGCTGCACGCCACCCATGAACTGCACGAAGCCGAGCATAACTTCGCCAAGATGGGCCTGAAGGGCAAATCGCCTTCGGTCGATTGGAAGCAGATGCTGACCTACAAGCAGGAAGTCATCGACGGCAACACCAAGGGCATCGAGTTCCTGTTCAAGAAGAACAAGATCGACTGGATCAAGGGCTGGGGTTCGATCCCCGAGGCCGGCAAGGTGAAAGTGGGCGACGACGTCCATAACGCCAAGTCGATCGTGATCGCCACCGGCTCCGAGCCGTCGTCGCTGCCGGGCATCGAGATCGACGAGAAAACCGTCGTGACCTCGACCGGCGCGCTGTCGTTGAACAAGATCCCGAAGTCGATGGTCGTGATCGGCGCGGGCGTCATCGGTCTGGAAATGGGCTCGGTCTATGCTCGTCTCGGCGCGGATGTCACCGTCGTGGAATATCTCGACGCAATCACCCCCGGCATGGACGGCGAGGTCTCGAAGAACTTCCAGAAGATCCTGACCAAGCAGGGACTGAAATTCGTCATGGGCGCCGCCGTCCAGAGCGTCGACGTGAAGAACGGCAAGGCCACGGTGAACTACCAGCTGCGCAAGGATGAGAGCAACGCGTCGATCGAGGCCGAGACCGTCCTCGTCGCGACCGGACGCAAGCCCTATACCGACGGTCTGGGACTTGAAGGCGTGGGGGTGGAGATGCTGCCGCGCGGTCAGGTGAAGACTGACGCGCACTGGCAGACCACCGCCAAGGGCATCTACGCGATCGGTGACGCGGTCACCGGACCGATGCTCGCCCACAAGGCCGAGGACGAAGGCATGGCTGTTGCCGAAGTCATCGCGGGCAAGCATGGTCACGTGAACTACGAAGTGATCCCGAGCGTGATCTACACCAGCCCGGAAGTCGCCTCGGTCGGTCAGACCGAAGAGGCGCTCAAGCAGGACGGTCGCGCCTACAAGGTCGGCAAGTTCTCCTTCATGGGCAATGGCCGCGCCAAGGCCGTGTTCCAGTCGGACGGCTTCGTGAAGCTGATCGCGGACAAGGAAACCGACCGCATCCTCGGCTGCCACATCATCGGCCCCGGCGCGGGCGACCTGATCCACGAAATCTGCGTGGCGATGGAATTCGGCGCCTCGGCACAGGACGTGGCGCTGACCTGCCACGCTCACCCGACCTTCTCCGAGGCCGTTCGCGAAGCCGCACTGGCCTGCGGCGACGGCGCGATCCACGCCTGATCGGCCAAGGGTCGAGAGAAACGCGAAAGGGCGCCCCGCGGGGCGCCCTTTTCGTTTGGCGCGGTGGCCCGAACTCCGGTCACTAGCTCAGGCTTAGCCCTCGCCGTGATCCGCAGCCGCATCCATCTTCGCGGCGAATTCACGGCGCAGTTCCCGGCGGAGTTCGGCGGCGCGCCAGCGGTGGCGTTCCTCGTCCGTGTCGGGCTTCAGCGTCGGCACCTCTGCGGGTTTTCCGCTTTCATCCACCGCGACCATCGTGAAATAGCAGCTGTTCGTGTGTCGCCGCGTGCCTGCGGTGATGTTCTCGGCTTCGACGCGGATGCCGATCTCCATCGAGGTGCGGCCCGTATGGTTCACGCTGGCGCGAAACGTTACCAGCTCGCCCACGTTGATCGGTTGCTGGAAGGTCACCTGGTCGACCGACAGCGTCACCGCGTAGCGCTGCGAGTAGCGTGAGGCGAGCGAGAACGCGACCCGGTCGAGCCAGTTCAGCAGCGCGCCGCCATGCACCTTGCCCGAAAAATTCGCCTGATCGGGCGTCATCAGCACGGTCATCTCGAGGCGCTTGCGGTCCTCGAAGGTCAGTGTTTCGGTCATGGTTTTCCCTCATTGCCTCGCGCCATATGCGCGAAAGCCTCTCGTAGGGTCAATCCGCGCGATGCGCATGGCTCACTTGCGCGGCTTCGCCCGCAGCGTCGGATCGGCCTCGCGCGGGTCCTCGGGCCACGGGTGCTTGGGGTAGCGCCCGCGCATATCCTTGCGCACATCGGCGTAAGAGCCCTCCCAGAACCCGGGCAGGTCCATCGTGACCTGAATGGGTTTGTGGCCGGGTGACAGCAGCGTGATCCTGAGCGGCAGGCGTTTCGGGCCGACCGTCGGATGGGTGGTGACGCCGAACATCTCCTGCAGACGGATCTCGATGCCCGGCGCCTCGCCAGCGTAGTCAATGGGCACACGACGGCCGAGCGGAGTTTCGAAATGCGCAGGGGCAAGACGGTCCACCAGCTGCATCTGCTCCCAGTCGAGCGCTGCGCGCAGCGGATCGGTGAGGTCGAGCTTGCGCAGGTCGGCCTCGGTCCTCGCCTTGCCGAGATAGGGCAGAAGCCAGTTCTCGGCGGAGGCCAAAAGCCCCTCATCGGAGAAATTGGGCAGATCGGCCCCCTGCCCGCGCAGCAGCTCGACCCGCGCCTGCAGCCGGCGCGCCGCCGCGCTCATCGGCAGGCCGATCTGGCGCAATCCTGCCAGCGCGCCTTGCGCCACCGCCTCGCGCGGGGCGTCTTTCCACACGCGATCGTCGAGGACCAGCGCGCCGAACTGCTCCTGCTTGCGCGCGATCACGCGGCCCTCTCGCTTGGACCAGTCGCAGACATCCTGCCATGCGATCTGATCCGCGTAGAGGCGACGAAGCTCGGCCTCGGAGATCGCGATGCCTTGGCGCACTTTCGCCTCGCGCGGATCGCCGTCTAGATCGCTCACCACGATGAGGCGTTGCGCGCGCAGCGGATCGCCTTCGGCCACCACCGCCCCTTTGCCGCCCGAGAGCACGTAGCGCGGCGCATCCCCCTTGCGGCGAAGCCCCACACGGTCAGGGTAAGCGAGCGCGAGTTGCTCGGCGGAGGAATAGGTCTCGGGCGCTGCAGTGGCGAGGCGGGCCAGCCGCTTCGCCTCGGATCGGATACGCTCGATTGTGCCGCGATGGGGCGTATAGGGGTGGTGCGCCTCGAAGCGCTTCGGGTCGCGAATTGCGCTGAGGCGCAGCGTCAGGTCAGCGGGCGCGCCACGCAGCGGATCGCGTTCGGCCAGAAGGGCAGCAAGCGGTGCCGCCTCGGGGCCCGCGGTCAACAGCATGTGCCCGAGGCGCGGGTGCAGCGGCAGTTTGGCGAGCTTGCGCCCGTGTTCCGTGATCAGCCCCGATTTCAGCGCGCCGAGTTCTTCCAGCAAAGCTCGCGCCTCGGTCATCGCAGGTGCAGGCGGCGGCGTCAGGAAAGCCAGATCGCCACCATCTGTACCCCAGACCGCGAGTTCCAGCGCAAGTCCGGTCAGGTCGGCGACCTCGATCTCGGGCGGGGCGAAGGCGGGTAGCGCGCCCTCCGCGCCCTTGGTCCAGAGCCGGTAGCAAATGCCCTCGGCCACGCGGCCCGCGCGGCCCCGGCGCTGCTCGGCTTCGGCGCGGGAGACGGGTTCGGTGACCAGCCTCGCCATGCCGGAGCTTGGGTCGAACCGCGCCCGGCGTGCGCGGCCGCCGTCGATCACGACGCGGATGTCTTCGATGGTCAGAGAGGTTTCCGCTATGGCTGTGGCGAGCACCAGTTTGCGGCCCGAGGGCGCGGGCGCGATGGCGGCGCGTTGGGCGGCGAATTCCATCGCGCCGAACAGCGGGCGGATCGCGATGTCATCGGCCAAGCGGCCCTTCAGCAGCCCTTCGACGCGGCGTATTTCACCCTCGCCCGGCAGGAAGGCCAGAAGGCTCCCGTCGGTGGC
This sequence comes from Thioclava sp. F1Mire-8, assembly GCF_002213165.1. Lineage (NCBI taxonomy): Bacteria > Pseudomonadati > Pseudomonadota > Alphaproteobacteria > Rhodobacterales > Paracoccaceae > Thioclava > Thioclava sp. F1Mire-8. Next base: position 1,444,902 of record NZ_NBNY01000001.1, read on the forward strand.
CTCCGCGGCCTCGGTGATCAGCCCAGCCATCGCGGCCTCGAACCGCATCGAACTATCCACCGGACGGTCCAGCCAGCGCGTCTCGACCGGAAAGGCCCGCCCCTCCGACACCACGATCGGCGCGTCGTCGAGCAATGCCGCCACCGGCTCTGCATCGAGCGTGGCCGACATCACCACCAGCGCCAGATCGGGCCTGAGCGCGCCGCGCACCTCCCATGTCAGCGCCAGCCCCAAGTCTGCGTTCAGCGAGCGTTCATGGAATTCGTCGAAGATCACGCAGCCGATGCCGGTCAATTCCGGGTCGGATTGCAGCACGCGCGTCAGGATGCCTTCAGTAACGACCTCGATCCGCGTGGATTTCGAGACCTTCGCCTCGCCCCGGATGCGGTAGCCGACCGTCTCGCCAACCTTTTCGCCCAAAGTGTCCGCCATACGCTCGGCGGCGGCGCGCGCGGCCAGCCGGCGCGGCTCCAACATGACGATCCGGCCCTTGATCTGGTCGAGCAGCGCGAGGGGCACGCGGGTCGTCTTGCCCGCGCCCGGCGGCGCCATCAGCACCGCGCGGCCATGCGATGAAAGCGCCGCCCGCAGATCGGGCAGCACCACGTCGATCGGAAGGGAAAGGCGGTCTGTGTTCACCCGCCCCTTATTGCCGAGTGAGACGACCTTTTCCATAGAGCGTATCAGTCTCGATCTTGTCGACCTGCAAACCGCCATTCGGGCTCGGCTCGTAATAGAGGGTGAAGGCGAAGCGGGACTTTTCCTTCATGTCCTTCTCGGAGAAGCCCGCGAGGCGGCGATATTCGCCCGAACAGACGATGTTCTTGCCATCGGGCTTGGGCTCGAAGAGCCGCACCTGCGAGCGCCGCGCGCCGTCATACATCTTCACGTCGAGCTTGCAGGCCTCGTCGCGCGGCACGTCACGCAGCACCGCATAGAGCGCCGTCAGCGGGTCGACCGTGCCGCCCTGTTTCGCGGGATCGACATCCCGGGGCGAGGGCTTGCGCGGTGGCTGCTGACTGACGGAAACCGGCGTGCCGTTATTGTAGATGATCTGGTGCTTGGACTTGCGTCCCGGTGCGTCGTCGACCTCTGAATATTTCATCGGGGTGAACTTCTGACCGTCATAGAGGCCGGAGACACTGGCCGAAAACTTGATTTTCCGCAGCAGCCCCACGAGGCCCGCCGTCTGCAACACGCCGTTCGCGCCATAGGCACCGTCGGTGATCTTGCCGTTGATCGCCAGCTCACCCGCGCGGATGCCCTTGAGCACCACGTCGAAGACGATCTTGTCGCTCTGATCGGCGCGCGCCGGCGCCGCGCCCAAGGGCGCGACTAGCAACGCGGCGCTCAGCATCGCAGCCACCGGGCGCGACGCAAGGCTCGATAGAAATCTCATTGGCATCCTCTTGTCAGGAATTTCCCATTCGCTCTGGACATAGGTCGCAGGGTGCAGGCAAGTAACCGATAAGTCTTCACGTCTGATGTCATTTTTGACACGAATACCCAAAATCAGCGAAAGCCTGCCGATGACCGATCAAAGCCCCGCCGACCTCGCTCCGCGCATTCTCGCCTCCGATCGTCGCGCCCTGGCGCGTGCGATCACGCTGGTGGAATCCGGGCGGGCGGAGCATCGCGCGCAGGCGGTCGAACTGCTCGATACGCTCGCAGGTGAAGGGCGTCAGGCGCTGCGGATCGGGCTTTCGGGCACGCCGGGAGTGGGCAAATCGACCTTCATCGAAGCCTTCGGGATGATGCTGACCGGCAAGGGGTTGAAGGTCGCCGTGCTGGCGGTCGATCCGTCCTCGGCCCGCTCCGGCGGCTCGATCCTCGGTGACAAGACCCGTATGGAACGTCTGTCGCGCGATCCCAACGCCTTCATCCGCCCCTCGCCCTCACAAGCGCATCTCGGCGGCGTCGCGCGACGCACCCGCGAAGCGGTGAGCCTCTGCGAGGCGGCGGGCTTCGACGTCGTCCTGATAGAGACCGTGGGCGTCGGCCAGTCCGAGACGCTGGTAGCCGAGATGGTCGACCTGTTCGTTCTGCTGATGGCCCCGGCTGGCGGCGACGAGCTGCAGGGCGTCAAGCGCGGCATCATGGAGATGGCCGACCTGATCTTGGTGAACAAGGCGGATGGCGATCTGAAACCGGCCGCCATGCGGACGGTCTCGGACTACGCGGGCGCGCTGCGGCTGCTGCGCAAGCGCCCGCAGGACCCCGAGGGTTTCCCGAAGGCGCTGCCGGTCTCGGCCATGGAGGAGAACGGGCTGGAGAAAGCATGGGAAGAAATGACCGCGCTAGCCGAATGGCGCCGCGCGAACGGGCATTTCGATCAGCGCCGCGCCGAGCAGGCGCGGCACTGGTTCGAGGCTGAGGTCCGCGAAGGGCTCCTCGCGCGGTTGCGCCAGGATCCGGAGATCCGGGCGAAAATGCGCGAATTGGGCGACGCGGTGGCCAGCGGTGAAAGCGCGGCCTCTGCAGCTGCGGCCGTGATGCTGGAGCAGTTGGGCGGCTGAGCGCCGCCCTGCCCGGCTTACATATCGCCTTCTTTCTTATCCATGGTGGGCTCGGTATGTTCCGGCTCGCCGTGGGTCACGTCTTCATGTGAAATCTCCGGTGTGGAGACAGGCGCGGGATCCTGCGCAGTCTCGGTCGGCTGATCGCGGCTCAGATCGACCGGGACGTCGACGACCATCAGTCCGGTTTTCTCGAAACGCAGATTGAGCGTGACCATGTCACCCTGATGGAGCGACTGCTTCAGCCCCATGAACATGACGTGATCGCCGCCGCGCTGCAGGACATGCTCGCCCTTGGCGGGAACCTCGAAGCCTTCCTTGACTTCGAGCATCTGCATCGCGCCGTTCGGCCCCTGCTTGTGCGTATGCAGTTCGACACGCGCGGCAACGTTCGAGCTGACCGAGACGAGCCGGTCGTCGAGATCGGAGATGTTCTTGATCTCCATGAAGGCCGCCGCCGATTTCGACATCGGGGTCGAGACCCGGACATAAGGGTCGATGATCTGGATCTGGTCAGCGGCGAAGGCGGGGAGAGCGACGGCGATCAGCGCCGCGCTCATCAGGTATTTGCGGATCATTCATGTCTCCTGAGGGTGTATTCGTCTGAAGGCTGGGGATCAGACGGCTGCAGGCGGACCACGGGCGCGCGGCACCACGAAGGCCTGCGCCTGCGCGCTCTCGAGCTCGACCGTCTCGAGCCTGCGCCCCTCGCCCTGCGGCGGAGTCGGCAGGGCCGGCGCGACCGCGACGGCGGCCATCATCGCCAGCACCATGTCGGGACAGAGATGCACGGGGCCAGTCGGGTTGCCCTCGGCATCGACGCTGATCGTGGTCACGCCATAGCCGGTGCAGATCACCACCTCGCCCGCGACACGCGCCTGCCCGCGCGCAACCGCCATCGTCATGCTGGTCATGGCCAGCACGAGCGCCGCGACGATCCCGATCAGTAGCTTGAAGCGCGTCCTCCACATGGCGCTCACACTAGCGTGAGGATGTGACGATGGGAATGCGACAGTTCAGCCGAACAAAGCAAAAACCCCGCGCCTCGGCGCGGGGTTCTCGAAAATTCCGATCCGGAAAGGGATCAGGCGGCAGCCTGAGCTTTCGCGATCGCTTTCTTGATCTTCAGAGCGTTCACCGAGAGGTCCGCATCCTTCGCCTTGGCGAGGAACGCGTCGAGACCGCCGCGATGGTCCACCGAGCGCATGCCGGCTGCGGAAACGCGCAGCTTGAAGCTCTGGCCCAGAGTATCCGAGATCAGGGAAACATCGTTCAGGTTCGGCAGGAAGCGACGACGCGACTTGTTGTTCGCGTGGCTCACTTTGTTGCCCGTCGTGGGGCCCTTGCCGGTCAGTTCGCAAACGCGCGACATGGCATTCTTCCTTCGTTTCTTACCCGGCCGAAGTTACGCGAATCGCGCGCCCGGCCCCAACATGAAAAGGCGCCGCTTGGCAGCGCCCGAAAATCTGTTGGCGCGGAATACGGCCAATGGCGCCTCGCGTCAAGTCGCCCAGGCCGATTTTATCCACCTTCCCCACCGCTTCAGGGGCGGTTTCACCACCCGCGCTGAGCCAGATGGCGCAAACCCTGGGTCACATCGGTGCGCACGGCCAATCTCAGCGCCGGTTCGTCGCCCGCCCGCAGAGCGGAGAGAATCATCCGGTGATGGCGCGGCGGCTCGTTGCGCTGCAGCTTGGTATAGACCGCGCGCATCGTCGGCCCCAGCTGCAGCCAGACGGTCTCGATCACCGCGAGCATCGCGGGCGCCTGCGCGCGCAGATAGAGCGTGCGGTGGAATTCGAGGTTGGTGCGGATGTAGCCGACCGCATCCTGTTTCGCGACGGCCTCGGCATTGGCGACGTTGATCGCACCGAGACGGTCGATCAGCGCGAGGTGGGCGCGCGGCAGGGCACGGGCCGACAGTTCCGGCTCGATCAGCGCCCGCAGCGCGGCCAGTTCCTCGATCCGTTCGTTGGACAGCTCCGGCGTGGTTACCCGCCCCGAACTCGACAGCGTCAGCGCGCCTTCCGCAACCAGCCGCCGCAGTGCCTCGCGCGCGGGGGTCATGGAGACACCGTATTGCTTGCCCAAACCCCGCAACGTCAGCGCAGTGCCCGGCAGCAACTCCCCCACCATGATCTGCTGGCGCAAAGTGCGGTACAGCCGATCATGGGCGGCGGTCTCGATGGGGCGTGTGGAAATCGTTGTCATTCGCTTTTTGTGATCACGTTGCCGCCGCGGGTCAATCGCGAAACCGGATCGCATGGAGCGCGGAGCCTTCGCGCTTGAGCCATGCGCGCTCTGCCTTGAAGCTCGGCCGCAGGGATTCGACGACGCGCCAGAAGGCGGGCGAGTGATTCATCTCCTCCAGATGCGCGACCTCATGGGCCGCGACATAATCCAGCACGTCCGGCGGCGCCATGATCAACCGCCAGCTATAGGAGAGCGCTCCGGTCGAGCTGCAGGACCCCCAGCGCGAGCGGGTGTCGCGAATCGTGATCTTCGCGAAGTCACGCCCGATCTCGGAGGCGTAGCGCGCGGTCGCCGCATGCAGTCTCTGACGAGCTGCGTGTTTGAAGAAAGTCTCGACCCGCACGCCCAGCCGTGCCGGATCTTCGGGCACGAGGAGGCGCGCGCCGTCGATCTTCGGGCTGCGCAGCGACGCGGGTTCGAGCATCAGCATCTGCCCCTGGAAGGGGACAGCTTGTCCGAATCGCACGGCCTGCGCGGGCGGGATCGCCCCGAGCGTCTTGCGCAGCCATTCGGTTTGCGAGCGCGCGAAGGCCAGCGCCTCTCGCTCGGACGCGCCCCGCGGGATCGTGAGGGCCACCCGCCCGTCGACCCGCGACACCCGCAATGAGAACCTGCGCGCGCGACCGGAACGGCGCATCACCAACTCCACCTCGGGCAGTTCGGGAATGTGAGGTGGGCGGGACAGGGGCATTCTCCGGCAGGTTCGGTCACGAGGCGCGGCCATCGGGTCGCAGCCCCACAAGAAAGGCGCGAAAAGGCTTTGACACCCTGCGCGGCATGTGGCAGTTGGCTGCGACTCTGCTGGATATAAGTGCGCAGGAGAATTCCATGCCGAAAGAGGAATGGGGCGTCAAGCGTCTGTGCCCGCATTGCGCGAGCCGCTTTTACGACCTGAATAACGACCCGATGACCTGCCCGGTCTGCAACAACACCTTCACCCTCGAGGCTCTGACCTCGGGCAGCGGTCGCACGCTCGTGACCGACAAGACGTCGTCGCAGAAAGATGACGACGTCAATCTCGACGATGACGATCTCGACGACGATAACGGCGACGTGGATCTCGACGACGATCTGCTCGACGACGACGACGATGACGACAATGTCTCGCTCGATGACATCGCGGATGTCAGCACCGAGGACAAGGAAGACAACTGATCGGCTGGGCCGCTCGGACGAGAGATCAAGGCGCAACGGGAAACCGTCGCGCCTTTTTCTTTTTCCGGACGTGAGGCCGTGCGTATTCCCGCTTCTCCCCTGCCCCGAGGCGCGCTCTACGCCAGCGCCGCTCAGGTGACGCGCGGGAATACGCAGCGGACGAAAATTTCCCCCGCCTTCACAACAAATTCCTCTTGCGCCGCCCCGACGCTTTGCCTATACGCCTCCCCACACAGCGGGGCTGACCCGCTGGACCTCCGGTGGGGCCATAGCTCAGTTGGGAGAGCGCTTGAATGGCATTCAAGAGGTCAGGGGTTCGACTCCCCTTGGCTCCACCAAACAAACTTCCGAAAACGCATCCGATCACATCGCGCTTGTCCTGAGAAGTTCGCCGCGCGCCGGCGCGGTCCGGTTGCCTTGCGCTTAGGCTCCCCCGCATAGGGCTTTCTTCCGCCAGCGAACGACACCGTGAGGACGTGGAGTGCGCGCCAACGCAGCCTTGTCGACCTCACTCGGTGCCAGCGCGCGCTTCGTGACGCGACCGACACAGGCGTTGTACTTCGTCGAGTAGCGTCCACCGAGGTCGACCTTTGCGCGCCGCCAACTCACTTGTGCGCGCGGTCTGATCGTCGGAGAACGGCCGCCCGCGATCGCGACGATAGCTTCTTCGCGCTGGGGCTCGTAGCCCGTTGCGCGTCTTCGGACGGAAAGCGTGGTTTCTGCGACATTCCGGGGCCACGGAGAAAATCGCTCACCATGTGCCGCACTTGTGGCTGGCCTCGACAGGCGACGTGCTCAGCGCGCCGCCAGCAATTGGCGTAGCGTGATGCGGGCCATGGGTCATGTCTCCTCCGAAAGATATGTCTTGATGATCTCGACCTCTTCCGCCGCGCCGAACACGAGCGGCACGTTCTGATGCGGCGCCTCCGGCACGAGATCGAGAATGCGCTTGGTGCCATCAGTGGCGCGGCCGCCTGCCGCTTCGATCAGACAGGCGATCGGCACCGCCTCATAGGCCAGCCGCAGCCGCCCCGCGCGATAGCCTTCGCGCCGGTCCGCCGGATAGAGGAACGCGCCACCTTTGAGCAGGATACGGTGCAATTCACCGACCGCCGCCGCCAGCCAGCGCATGTTGAAATCGCGCCCGCGCGGGCCCTCTGCCCCGGCGCGCAACTCGGCGGCCCAGCGTTGCAGCCCCGGGCTCCAATGGCGCTCGTTCGAGGCGTTGTAGGCAATGGTCGACGCTTTGGGCGACAGCCGGACATCCTGCGCCGTCATGCGGAAGTCCTCGCCGTCATAGGTGGCTATCTGCACCCCCTGCCCGGCCGTGAACCCGAAATCCAGCGAATGTCCGAAGGAGGCATAACCCGCCGCAATCGCCTCCGAGCCCGGACGCCGGAAATCGGCAGGACCGGTCGGGTAGATCGCGAACAGCATCCCGAGCGGCGCGCCGATACCGATCGAGCCCGACCCGTCGATCGGATCGATCGCGAGATCGAATTGGCCTTCCGGGTCGAGCAGTTCGACCTCTTCGGCCTCTTCCGACAGCATGTGCCGCACACCCAGCCCGGCAAGCGCCGCAATGATGTGGTCATGCGCGCCAACATCGAGCGCCTTCTGCACATCGCCGCTCTCATTCTGACCACAGGGCGCGGCCGGATCGCCGGGCAACCTGCCCGCCGCGAGCCGCTGCTCGATCGGCGGCAAGGCATTCGCCAGCGCGGCGATGATCTCTCCAAGCCCGCCAGCAGGCAGGCAGTCACGCAGGTGCGCCGCCTGCGAGGGACGGTCGTTCGGCAAGGTCAGCATGTGGGAATTCCGTCAGTGAGTTGGGACCGGGCGGCGAACCGCCCGGCCCTCGGGAGTTCGCTCAGACCGTCGTGTGATACTTGGCATCGACCGCGTCAATGGCCTGAACGTTGTCCGCCGATTTCCCCTCGGGATCGAAGGACGAGGCCAGGAAGGCATCGGCGATGTCTTTCGCGAGCTCCACGCCCAAGACCCGCGCGCCCATCGTGATGATATGCGCGTTGTTCGAGATGCCGCAGTCGGTCGCGACGCGCAAAGCCACGCAAATCGCACAGTCGAGCGCGAGGCCGGGTCCCGGCGGCGTGATTCTCCGCACACCACGCACCTAAGCCTCTGCCATACGTCATGCGCAAAGTCTGGGACTGCAGCCACGCCAGCGCTTGACAGCTATCACCGCGCGTAACCGCATCAGTGGCGTGCTGATCATCTACATTTCGGAAGGGAGAGAAATGGCGGACCCGGGACGATTCGAACGCCCGACCCCTTGATTCGTAGTCAAGTGCTCTATCCAGCTGAGCTACGGGTCCGCTTATGTGGGGCGATGTAACGGCCACGTCGGAGCGATGCAAGAGCAAATTCGCGGCAATTTCGCAAAACCGTCAAAATTCCCGGATGCCCTCGCGGCAGCCCTGCGGATGGGTGCATCGCTGCCGGTGCGTAACCCCGCACGGGCTCAGGAGATTGCGCCGGCGCCCTTCTCGGAGACACAATCCAACGCGACATCGGAGGGCAGGAAGATGCGAAACTCGGTGCCGCTCCCATCGGTACGAACGAGGTCCAGCCGCCCGCCATGGCCACGAATCAACTCCGCGGCAATAGCGAGGCCGAGCCCCGTACCGCCCGCTCGGGTGCCCCCGGTGAACGGCTTGAAGAGATGTTCGCGGGCGGTCTCGGGCAGTCCGGGGCCACTGTCCTGCACGCGAATCCACCAACCTTCGGAATTCTCGCCTGCGCCGATCTCTACCGTACCGTTCTTTCCGGTGGCCTCGATCGCCTGACGGGCATTGCGCACGAGGTTGTTGAGCACGCGGTAGAGCTGCTCGCGGTCGGCACGGATTACCAGGTTCGGCGGCATGTCGGTGACGAAATCGACGACCGGGCCTTCGCTCGGGTGTTCCTCGTTTTCCAGAACTTCCTGCGCCAGCTCGCCGAACATGAAGCGCGACAGCGTCGGCGGCGGTTCCTTGGCCTTGCCGAAGGCGAGCGTCGTTTCACACAGGTTGATCGCGCGCTCGATCGAGCCGGTCAGCTTCGGCGCCGCGCGCTTCACGCCGGGATCGTCCGAGCTTTCCATACGGTCGGCGAAGAGCTGCGCCGTGGTCAGGATGTTGCGCAGGTCGTGGCTGATCTTGGCGACCGCTTGCCCCAGCTGTGCGAGACGCTCCTTCTGGCGCAGCGACGCGGTGAGCTGCTGCTGCATCGAGGCCAAGGCCTCTTCCGCCACGCGCAGTTCCTCGACGCTGGCCTGCGGGGTTATGATACGCCGCGCGTCTTCGGGCGCGTCCGCGTAGGATGACATATGCGCTACAAGCCGCTTGATCGGCACGACCATCAGGCGCCGCACCAGCAGGAACAGCAGAACGGCGGTGATCACGGAGAAGACCGCCGAGATCGACAGGAGCCGTAGCCCGTATTCCACCATCGCGATCCGCATCGGCTCGGTCGCGAGCGTCACCTCGATCACGATGCCGCCCTTCTGCACCGGCTGCCCCAGCACCCGGATTACGCGATCCTCGGAATCGAAGAGCGCATGCACCGCGTCACGGATGCGCGTCCATTCGGTCGAATCGCGCAAATCGTAGGTTTCGGTCACGGGCGAGGGAATCGGAGAGGACAACACCAGCTGCCGCGCCGCATCTCTGCGCAGCACGACGTTGAAGACGCCCGCGTTGGAGAGCAGTTCCTTTTCCAGATCGGGCGCGATGGTGGTGTCTGTGGTCAGCAGCGCGAGCGAGGCGATTTGCGCCCGCTCGAGTCGCGTAAGAAGATAGTCCTCACGGAAATTCGCCAGCCCCGGCAAAAGGATCAACGCCTCGGCGAGCACCACGAAAACCGTGGTCAGGATCAGAAACCGTCCTGAAAGAGTGTTCACTTTCATCGCCTATCAAACGCAGAGCCGCCCCGCAGCGTCGGCCTGTCCCCTTCACTGTCACTCTTGATGCACCGCCCGTCAGGATGCAAGGATGCCATCCTGCGCGTCAGCCGCTCTTTGTGCACAAGATAGGTGGCTCGCACGAAAGGCAAAACCCCGTGAGCGGTCACGATCCATGCGAAGCGACCGGAAAAGCCGGAAAAACCCGCTTTCGCGAATTGACTTGCCGGGGAGAGGTCACTAAAGAGCGGCTTCGAAATGCTATCTGGCCCTCGAATCCTGTTTCTGGGCCCGAACCGGAGTGAAAACGATGAAACGCACGTTCCAGCCGTCGAACCTCGTTCGCGCCCGTCGCCACGGCTTCCGCAGCCGCATGGCCACGAAGGGTGGACGCCGGGTTCTCAACGCCCGTCGCGCGAAGGGCCGTAAGCGTCTGTCGGCTTAAGGCCGTTACAGCCGCGACTGGCTTTTGACGCCGCCGGATGCTTTTCGCAGGTCGGGCCCTCGGGTCGGATCGGTGAAAAGACCGGCGGCTTCGCTATTTTGCGCGCCGTTTATTCGCCGGAGGTCCCCTGATGGCCGCCATACGCTCAGATGATCCGACTCGCCCGACCGCGGTTCTGCGGCAGCGGGCGGATTTCCTGAAAGCGGCCTCGGCGCAGCGTAAGGGGATGCCCGGCTTTCTGCTGCAGGCGCGCAAACGCCGCGAAGACGAGCCCATCGCCCCCGATCTTATCCGCGTGGGTTTCACCTGCTCGAAGAAGCTCGGCAATGCGGTGGCGCGCAATCGCGCGAAACGGCGTCTGCGCGAAATCGCCCGCGCCGTTCTGCCTAAGGCCGGTCGGCCGGGCTGGGACTATGTTCTGGTCGGGCGCCCCGAGGCGACCGCAACGCGCGACTTCGCCGCCATGCTGGCCGAATTCGAGACCGTGCTCACGATCATTCACGATTTGCCGATCACCCCGCCGCGGCCGCGCAAACCCAAGGGGAGCAAACGCAAATGAGCCCCCTCGCCCGAATCCTCGCCCTGCCGGTTCATGCTTATCGCTTGCTGCTCAGCCCCTGGATGGGGCACGGCTGCCGCTACCAGCCGACTTGCTCGGTCTATGCGCTCGAAGCGCTCGAGAGGCACGGCGCACTGAAGGGGGGATGGCTTGCCGGGAAACGGCTCCTCAGCTGCCACCCCTGGGGCGGGCATGGCTACGACCCGGTGCCTGGCGCCGATCCCGAACATGACGCCGCCCATCGTTGCGCCCATGCGCATGACGCGAAGGACACTCCAGATGCTTGATGACGAAGACAGCCCGATCCATCCGCTTTTCGCAGGAGCGCCCTCGACGACCGAGTTCAAGAAACTGCGCAAGCGCATCGTGCGCGAAACCCGCGAGGCGATCGAGAAATACGGCATGATCGAACGCGGTCAACGCTGGCTGGTCTGCCTGTCGGGCGGCAAGGACAGCTACACGCTGCTGGCCGTGCTGCACGAGCTGCAATGGCGCGGGCTGCTGCCGGTGGAGCTGCTGGCCTGCAATCTCGATCAGGGCCAGCCGGGCTTCCCCGCGACCGTGCTTCCGGAATTCCTCGAGAAGATGGGCGTGCCGCACCGGATCGAATATCAGGACACCTATTCGATCGTGATGGACAAGGTCCCGCAGGGCCGCACCTATTGCGCGCTTTGCTCGCGGCTGCGGCGCGGCAACCTCTATCGCATCGCGCGCGAGGAAGGCTGCTCGGCCGTCGTGCTGGGTCATCACCGCGACGACATTCTCGAGACTTTCTTCATGAACCTGTTCCACGGCTCGCGCCTCGCGACGATGCCGCCCAAACTGCTGAATGAGGAAGGCGATCTCTTCGTCTATCGACCGCTCGCCTTCGTCGCGGAGGAAGATTGCGAGAAATTCGCCCGCGCGATGGACTATCCGATCATCCCTTGCGATCTCTGCGGCTCTCAGGACGGGCTGCAGCGCCAGCAGGTGAAGATGATGCTCGACGGCTGGGAGAAGAACGCCCCCGGCCGCCGCAACAAGATGTTCAAGGCGCTACTCAACGCGCGCCCCTCGCACCTGTGCGACCCCGCGATCTTCGATTTCGCGGGGCTCGAGCGGCGCGCGGAGAGTGAAGCGGATTTTAACGAAAACGTCCCGGTTTTGCGCGAGCGCGATTAACCGGCTGAATACCAATTGCGCCTAACCTCGCCTGCGAAGGGGGCTCCTGAGGGGCCTGCATGTGCCACGGGGGTAGGTGTCATGGGAAAGGACGGGGGCAAGCGCGCCGCCCGCAAATCAGAGCTGCGCGCAAGATATCACGGCAAGCCGGGGCCGGTTCTGCTCCGTCGCGAGATGATCGCCTTCGTACCGGCCTGCGGGCTCGCCCTGCTTTGGGTGGGGCCCGAGGCGATGGTGTTGATCGGCCTTACCGCGCTTCTGGTGGGTTGGATGACCCGCCCCCTGCCTGTCCCGCTTGAGACTGACGAGGAAGGCTGCGACCCCGCTACCGGCCTGCCGCCGCCAAATGCCGCGATCTCCGAAATGGCCGCATCCCTGCAGGACGCGCGGGCGCGCAATCGCCCGACCGGCTGCCTGATCCTCGGCCTCGACGCGCCGGAGCAGGCGCTCCGGCGCCTGCCGGCCAGGGACTTCGACCTGCTGCTGCGCCGGATCGGCGAGCGGCTTCAGGGGCAGCTGCGCAGCGGCGACGTAGTCACCCGATGGGAGGGTGCCCGTTTCGCGGTCCTGCTGCGCCCGACGCCACGCCTCGGGCTCGAGGGCATGATCCAGCTTTGCGGGCGCCTGCAGGAAGCGGTAAGCGAGCCTTACTCGATCGCGGCACAGACCGAACAGATCACCATGCATATCGGCTTTCACCTCGTGGGCCGGAGTGATGCGTCCCCTGCCCATCGCGAGGACGCCGCCACGCTGGCCAAGGCCGAAGCGCACGCCCATGCGGAGGCGGAGGCGGCACTGTCGCGCGCCGAAACCGCCGCCGAGCGCGCGATGCGCAGCGGCCCCGGCGCGATCCGCTCCTCCCCTTCCAACAAGATCGTCATGAAAGAGCCGGGCCCGCACCCGCTATCCGCCAGCGTGGGGGAGGCACTGGAGGCCGGGCATATAAAGGCGTTCTTCCTGCCGCAGATATCCACCGATACCGGGGACATCGTGGGATTTCAGGCAATCCCGCGCTGGCTTCACGCGCAGCGCGGGATCCTGACCGAAAGCGAGATTCTTCCCGCGATCGAAGCTGCAGGGCTCGGCGCGCGCTTCTCCGAGGTGATGCTCTACGCGGCCTTCGGTGCGCTGCGCGACATCTCGCGCGACGGCAGCGACTTCGGCCCGGCCTCGCTGCCATTCCTGCACGGACAGATGGGCGACCCGAGACTGGCCGAGCGGCTGGCCTGGGAATTCGACCGGTTCGAGATCGCCCCGAACCGGCTGCGGCTGATCGTCCCGCAGGCGATGGTGGCGCGGCTCGACGATCCGGTTTGCTGTCGCACCCTGCACGAAATCAAACGCCTCGGCTGCCTGATCGAACTGGCGGGGTTCGGCTCCGGCCCCGTCTCGGCAGAAACGATCCACCGGCTCGGACCGCAGCGGCTGCGCATCCATCGCTCGCTCACCGCACAGATCGACCACAACACCGAACACCAGCGCCTGACCGCCGCGATCGTATCGATGGCCGAAGGTCTGGGGCTGAAAACGCTCGCCGAAGGGGTGCCGGGTATCGCCGAGCACGCGATGCTGTGCCAGCTGGGCTGCTCAGCGGTGCAAGGCCCGGCGATCGCCGCCCCGATGCCGATCAGCGAATTTCTCGATTGGGCAGAACGGCACCGCACCAAGCTCGCCGCGACGCCGCAAATCGGCCGGCGTTGAGCGGCCCCGCAGACCGCGCTCCGCCGCCGCGCGCCCGGCATCGTGACCAAGCACGCAGAGGCAAACCGTGCCCGATCGATCGTTTCAAGGGAAAATGGCTTGACCTTTGGCTGCCCCTTCTGTTGAACCCATGCAAGTTTTCGACAGGCTTGTGGACTTAGGGTTTCATGGACAACCAAAACAAGAATCTCATTCTCGCGGTGGTACTCTCCGCAGTCGTGCTGGGCGTCTGGACCTATTTCTTCCCGCCCACGCAGGACACGACGACCCCGCCGAGCGAGGTGACCACGCAACAGGCCGCGACGCCCGAAAGCACTGATATCGCACCGAAGTCTGCGGCCGACACCACCGGCGCGCCGGTCGATACGGCGACCATGTCGCAAACCGCGAGCGCCCAAGCCCAAAGCGCCGCGCGCATCGCGATCGACACCCCGGCGGTCGAGGGTTCGATCTCGACTCTCGGCGGGCGCTTCGACGACCTGTCGCTCAAGAAATACAAGGAAACGCTGGCGAAAGATTCGCCCGACGTGCGTCTCCTCTCGCCCATCAGCGGCAATACCGACAATTCGACCCTGCCCTATTACGTCGTCTATGGCTGGCTGCCCGCGGGCGGTCTGCCGGGCGACCAGGTGCCCGGCCCGAATACGGTCTGGACGCAGGTCGGCAACGGCAAACTCACGCCCGACACGCCTGTGACGCTTCAGTGGGACAACGGCCACGGCCTGACCTTCCAGCGCGAGATCTCGGTCGATGACAAGTATCTCTTCACGATCAAGCAGTCGGTGCAGAACGGTACCGACGCCGCCGTGAAGCTTGCCCCCTACGGGATCATCGCGCGTCACGGCATCCCCGAGGAGCGCCGCGTCTACGTGCTCCACGAAGGCCTCGTGGCGATGGATGACGGCAATCTCCAAGAGATCAAATACAAGAACATCACCAAGCTCGATAACAAGGGCGCCGAGGGTCAGGCCGAGATCAAGCAGGTGAAGGACGCCGGCTGGACGGGCTTTACCGACAAATACTGGCAGACCGTTCTGGCGCCGATCTCGGGCCCCTTCACCTCGGTGGTGAAATATTCGGGCGAGAAGTCCGACATCTACCAGACCGAGACCCGCCTGCCGGTGATCGACGTCGCGCCGGGCGCCAAGGGTGACGCGCAGACCCACCTCTTCGCCGGTGCGAAGGAATGGGAAACCCTGCGCGACTATCAGGACAATGTCCCGATCCCGAAATTCGTCGACTCGCTCGACTGGGGCTGGTTCTACTTCCTCACCAAGCCGATGTTCCGCCTCCTGCACTTCCTGCATGGCGCGATCGGCAACATGGGCTGGGCGATCATCGCGCTGACCTTCATCATCAAGCTGATCGTCTTCCCGCTGGCACGGAAGTCCTACATATCGATGGCGCGCATGAAAGAACTGCAGCCCGAGATGGAGAAGATGAAAGAGGCCGCTGGCGACGACCGCCAGAAGATGCAGCAGGGCATGATGGAGCTCTACAAGAAGCACAAGGTGAACCCCGCCGCGGGCTGTCTGCCGCTTCTGATCCAGATCCCGATCTTCTTCTCGCTCTATAAGGTGATCTACGTCACGATCGAACTGTATCACGCGCCGTGGATCGGCTGGATTCACGACCTATCGGCCCCCGATCCGACCTCGATCCTGAACCTGTTCGGCCTTCTGCCCTTCGCAGCGCCCGATCCGGGCTCGCCGCTCTTCATCCTGTCGCTCGGTATCCTGCCGATCCTGCTGGGTGTCTCGATGTGGTTCCAGCAGCGCCTGAACCCGGCGCCGACGGACAAGACTCAGGCGATGATCTTTGCGTGGATGCCGTGGGTCTTCATGTTCATGCTGGGCAGCTTCGCCTCGGGCCTCGTGCTCTACTGGATCACGAACAACACGATCACGTTCATCCAGCAGTACACGATCATGTCGATGCACGGGAAGCGGCCGGACCTGTTCGGCAATATCAAAGAGAGCTTCTCGCGGAAGAAACCCGCCGAAGAGAAGAAATGAGCGCAACGCTCTCTCGCATCTACCGACATCCGATCAAGTCGATCGGGGTAGAGGAACTGAAGGACGCGTCCCTTGAAGAGGGGCGCGTCTTGCCTTGCGACCGGGAGTGGGCGGTGCTGCATGAGCGCTCCAAGATCGGTGTCGATGCAGAGGGGCGCGCGGATAGCTGGGGCCAAAAGATCAACTTCGTGATCGGGCGTTCCGCGCCGGGCCTGATGGGGGTGACGTCGCGGATGCTCGAGAACGGACACATTCTGCTGGAGCACCCCGAGCAATGGCATCTCGAGATCGATCCCGAGCGTGAGCTCGACCAGCGCAAACTGTTGGAATGGCTGCGCCCGTTTTGGCCTGAGAGCGCGCCGCGCCCGACCGCGCTGGTACGCGGCCCCGACCGGGCTTTCACCGATGATCCCCTGCCCTATGTCTCGCTGATCGGGCAGGCTTCGCTCGACGATCTCTCGGCGCGCGTGGGCAAGCCCATCGACCGCCGCCGCTTCCGCGCCAATCTCTGGGTCGAGGGCTGGGAGCCCTTCGCCGAGATGGACCTGATCGGGAAAACGGTACGCGTGGGCGAGGCAGAGCTGCAACTGCGCGCCTGTATCGGGCGTTGTCGCGCGACGGACGCCAGTATCGAGACGGGCGAGCGCGACATCGACATGCTGGCAGAGCTGGAACGCCATTACGGGCATACTGACCTTGGCGTATTCTGCCTCGTCACAAAACAGGGCCGCATCGCGCGCGGCGACAAGATCGAGGTACTCTGATGGAGTTGAATTTCCCGCTGGCCGAAGAGCCCGACGATTTCGCGCGTGAGCGTGGGCGCAAGCTGTTCGCCGCCCCCGTCGATTTCCTCAAGGGCGTCGTCGCGATGAAGGGGCTACCACCCGCCGACCGCATTGAGGTTTGCTTCGCGGGACGATCCAATGTCGGCAAGTCAAGCCTGATCAACGCGCTCACGAACCGCCGCAACCTCGCGCGCGCATCGAACACGCCGGGCCGCACGCAGGAGATCAACTATTTCACCACGCAGGACGGACCCTATCTGGTCGACCTTCCGGGCTACGGCTTCGCGCAGGCCCCGGTCGCGGTGGTCGCGAAATGGCAGGCGTTGCTGAAGGATTACCTGTCGGGCCGCGCAACGCTGCGTCGCGCCTTCGTGCTGATCGACACGCGCCACGGCGTCAAAGCGGTGGACGAGGAGATCCTGACGCTGCTTGACCGCGCCGCCGTCCCATTTCAGGTCGTGATGACGAAGGCCGACAAGGTCAGCGCGAAAGATTGCGAAAAGGTGCTGGATCAGGTGCGTAAGGCGCTGGCCAAACACCCTGCCGCCTTCCCCGAGATCGTACTGACCTCGTCCGAAAAAGGCGAAGGGATCGAGACGCTGCGCGCGATCATCGCCGGGCTGGAGTGACCCCCTGCCCGGCTTCTGTCGTCACTTGCCGAGGCAGTAGCGCATCACCGCCTTTTGCGCGTGCAGACGGTTCTCTGCCTCGTCGAAGATCACCGAGGCTGGGCCGTCCATGACGCCGCTCGTCGCCTCGTCATTGCGGTGCGCGGGCAGGCAATGCATGAAAAGCGCGTCGGCCTTGGCGTGGCTCATCAGCTCCTCGTTGACCTGGTAGGGCCGCAGCTGGTTGTGGCGACGCTCCTTCGCGGATTCCGGATCATGCATCGACACCCAAGTGTCGGTGACAACCAGATCGGCGCCTTCGACCGCCTTGATCGGATCGCGCTCTATCGTGATCGGGTGGCCCGCCTTCTCGGCCAAGTCGAGCCACGCACGCTCGGGGTCGAGCGTTTCCGGCCCGGTGAAGGTCAGATCGAAGCCGAACTGCGCCGCGGCATGGGCGAAGCTGGCGAAGACGTTGTTGCCGTCGCCCGACCAGACCACCTTCTTTCCCGCGATCGGCCCGCGCTTCTCTTCATAGGTCATAACATCGGCCATGATCTGGCAGGGATGAGTGCGGTCGGTCAGGCCGTTGATCACCGGCACCGAGGCATATTCGGCCATCTCGAGCAGTGTTTCCTCCTCGAAGGTCCGGATCATGATCAGATCGACGTAGCGCGACAAAACCCGGGCGGTATCGGCAATGGTCTCGCCATGGCCCAGCTGCATATCCGCGCCCGAGAGCACCATCGATTGCCCGCCCATCTGACGCACGCCGACATCGAAGCTGACGCGGGTCCGGGTCGAGGGCTTCTCGAAGATCAGAGCGACCATGTGACCGGCGAGCGGCTGCTCGTCATCGGGCGCGCCTTTCGGGCGACCGTTGCGGGCCTGCTTCATCGCGATGCCCTGGTCGATCATGGACCGCAGCGCGGCGGGGTCGGTTTTGTGGATATCGAGGAAATGGTTCATCGGTTTGTCTTTCGTGGAGGGGCCTGAGGGGCTGTCCGCCCCGCTGCGCTCCCGCGCAGCCCCCGAGGATATTTACGCCAAGAGGAAGTCAGGCGGCCTTTTCGAGTTGCGACGCGGCGGCATCGAGCCGGGTCACCGCCTCGGCCAGATCGGCCTCGGAAATGTTCAGCGCGGGCAGCAGGCGCAGCACGTTATCCGCCGCCGGGACGGTCAGCAGGTGCTGGTCATAGGCGGCGGCCACGAGATCGGCCGGCGCGCGCTTGCATTTGAGCCCCAGCATCAGTCCGGTGCCGCGCACGCTTTCGAACGTGTCGGGATGCGCCGCGATCAGCCCTTCGAGCTTCTGGCGCAGGAAACCTGCCTTGGCGTTCACCTGGTCGAGGAAAGCGGCCTCGGAGACGATCTCCATCACCTTGGCGCCGACCGCGCAGCCCAGCGGGTTACCGCCATAGGTCGAGCCATGCGTGCCCGCGACCATGCCGGAGGCGGCGTCTTCGGTGGCCAGAACAGCACCCAGCGGGAAGCCCCCGCCGATGCCCTTCGCGACCATCATGATATCGGGCGTGACGCCTGCCCATTCATGCGCGAACAGCCGGCCAGAGCGGCCCACGCCGCATTGCACCTCGTCGAAGATCAGGAGCGCGCCGGTCTCGTCGCAGAGATCGCGCAGCCCTTTCAGGCATTGATCGGGCACCGGGCGGATACCGCCTTCGCCCTGGATCGGCTCAATCAGGATGGCGGCGGTCTTGTCGGTGACGGCAGCCTTGAGCGCCTCGTGATCGCCCCAGGGAAGCTGGGTGAAGCCGGGCAGCAGCGGGCCGAAGCCCTTCACCATCTTTTCCGATTTCGGCGTGGCCGAGATCGCACCGGTGGAGCGGCCGTGGAAGGCGCCCTCGAAGGTGATGATCTCCACCCGGTCCTCGCCTTTCGAGGACCAGTATTTCCGCGCCATCTTGATCGCGAGTTCCGCAGCCTCGGTGCCGGAATTGGTGAAGAAGACCGTATCGGCGAAGGTCTTCTCGACCAGCGCATCGGCCAGCGCCTGCTGTTGCGGGATCTGGTAGAGATTCGAGACGTGCCAAAGCTTCGCGGCCTGCTCGGTCAGTGCCTCGACCAGTTCCGGCGCGGCATGACCCAGCGCATTCACCGCGATCCCAGCGCCCATATCGAGATATCGGTTCCCATCCGCCGTCTCGAGCCAGGAACCGTCGCCCTTAACGAAGGCGAGCGGTGCGCGATTATAGGTCGGCAGGACGGAGGGGATCA
The DNA here is from genome assembly GCF_002213165.1 of Thioclava sp. F1Mire-8. Lineage (NCBI taxonomy): Bacteria > Pseudomonadati > Pseudomonadota > Alphaproteobacteria > Rhodobacterales > Paracoccaceae > Thioclava > Thioclava sp. F1Mire-8. The sequence continues at coordinate 1,464,236 of NZ_NBNY01000001.1, forward strand.
TCGGGGTCAAGCTCCAGTAAGGGAAGGCAAATTCGTGCAACAGTCCCGGGGGGCTGTCAACATTCGGGGGCCTTCGGTCAGCGATTTGGGATTGGGTGTGGCGGCAGGCCACGGCAGATCGGACGTCAGGCGCTTCAGCGGCGACGTCGGGGACGGGAAATATATGCGGTCCTTGCGATCATGCATGGCGCTTACGCTGGGGCAGCACGGAAGTAAAGAGGGATCAGCCAAGCGTCACGTCGAGGAACATCATCAGGATCAGGCCGAAGAGTAGCCCGGCGGTCGCGCGGTTCTGGTGCCCGTTGCGGTGGGTTTCGGGCAGGATCTCGTGGCTGATGATGTATAGCATGGCACCCGCTGCAAAGGTCAGCCCCCATGGCAGCAGTGCGCCGGAGACCGACACGGCAGCTGCGCCGACCAGCGCGCCCACGGGTTCGACCGCCCCGGTCATCGCGGTGACGAAGAAGGCCTTCCGCCGAGAATAGCCCTGCCCGATCAGCGCGACGGCCACGGCGAGGCCTTCCGGGATGTCTTGCAGCGAGATGCCAGTCATAACCGAGAAGCCGTTCTCGTTGCCCGCGCCGAAAGCGACGCCGATCGACAGACCTTCGGGAAAGTTGTGAATGGTGATCGCGATCACGAAGAGCCAGATCCGCGCCAGTTGCGCCGCATCGGCACCCTCACGGCCGGAGGTGAAATGCTCGTGCGGCAGGGTCGCGTTCAGCCAGGCCACGAAGCCCGCGCCGATGGCGATCCCGATCGCGGCGATGGCGGCGGCGACCCAGACAGAGCCGAACATGGTCTCTGCCACGTCGATCCCCGGCAGGATCAGCGAGAAATACGACGCCGAGAGCATCACGCCCGCCGCAAAGCCCAGCATCGTATCGGCGGTGCGCTGGCTCATCGAGCGACCCAGGAGCGCCGGGATCGCCCCGGCGGCTGTCGCGACGCCCGCCACCATGCCGCCCATCAGGCCGAGCCATACCTCGTTCACGGCGCTCTCCTTTTCGTGTTCTCCCGGCGAGATGGGAACGGATCGGGCATGATTGCAAGCCTTGCGATGGGCGATTGCGCAAATTTCGCGCGATTGGTAAGGAAACTTAACCACGGAGAGAGGAACCCCCATGACCGTCATCACCTCCATCGCCGATCTGAAACGTCTGCATAAGCGCCGCACGCCGAAGATGTTCTACGATTACGCGGAAAGCGGCTCGTATACCGAGCAGACCTTCCGCGAGAATACCGAGGATTTCGCGCAAATCCGGCTCAACCAGCGGATCGCGCGGGACATGACGGGGCGCTCGACGAAATCGACGATGCTGGGCCAGGACGTCGCGATGCCGGTGGCGCTGGCGCCGGTCGGGATGACGGGGATGCAGCGCGCGGATGGCGAGATCAAGGCGGCGCGCGCGGCGGAGAAGTTCGGCGTACCCTACACGCTGTCGACGATGTCGATCTGCTCGATCGAGGACGTGGCCGAGAATGTCAGCCAGCCCTTCTGGTTCCAGATTTATACCCTGACCGACGACGACTATAACAAGCGCGTGCTGGATCGGGCACGGGCCGCGGGCTGCTCCGCGCTGGTCATCACGGTCGATCTGCAGCTGCTGGGGCAGCGGCACAAGGACCTTAAGAACGGCCTGACGGCGCCGCCGAAATTCACCCCCGCCGTGCTGGCCGATCTCGCCACGAAATGGCGCTGGGGCATCGAGATGCTGCAGACCAAGCGGCGCTTCTTCGGCAATATCGTTGGCCATGTGGAGAGCGCCGCCGATCCCGCCTCGCTGGCAAGTTGGACGGCGGAAAAATTCGATCAGTCGCTCAACTGGGACCGGATCAAGCAGCTCATGGACATGTGGGGCGGCAAGGTGATCCTGAAGGGAATCCTGAGCGAAGAAGATGCCGAGATGGCGGCCGCCACAGGAGCCGATGCGATCGTGGTCTCGAACCATGGCGGGCGTCAGCTCGACGGGGCGCTCAGCTCGATCCGGATGCTGCCGAAGATCGTCAACGCAGTCGGCGACAAGACTGAAGTCTGGCTCGACAGCGGTATCCGCTCTGGGCAGGACGTGCTCAAGGCGCTGGCGCTTGGCGCGAAGGGCGTGATGATCGGGCGCGCCTATGTCTACGGTCTGGGCGCGATGGGCGAGCCGGGCGTAACCAAGGCGCTCGAGGTCATCCAAAAAGAGCTGGACACATCGATGGCTCTGTGTGGCAAGCGCCGGATCGCGGATCTGGGCCGGGACGATCTGCTGATCCCGAACGGGTTCTTCGACACTTATTCCTGAGCGAGCAGGCGTTTCTCGAAGAACCGGTCCGGGTAGGGATCGTTGTTGTAACGCGGGATCTCGTGCCAGCCGAAGCGCTGGTACATTGCGATCGCTTCGGGCAGCGCTGAATTCGTGTCGAGCCGCAGGCGCAGGTGGCCCAGTTCGCGGGCCGAGACTTCGAGCGCGGTCATTAGCTGCCGCGCCAACCCCAAGCCGCGTGCGGCGGGGGCAATCCAGACGCGTTTCACCTCGGCATAGTCCGCCCCGCCCTTCAGGGCTGCGCAGCCCAGCGGCAATCCGTCGGATAAGGCGATCAGGAACGTGCCATGGGGCGGACGCATCTCGGCGGCCTCGGGGTCTTTCGACAGGCTCACGTCGAAGCCCCCGTCGAACCGGGCAGAGAGTTCCGCATAATATTTGGCCAGACAGGACTGCGCGCGCGGATCGAGTGGGTCGCAGGGCACAATCTCGATCTCGCTGCGCGTCAACGACGTCGCGATCAGGTCCATCGCCCCCAGCAGCGCGGCGTGATCGGGATGGCGAGACAGGATATCCGCCGCCTGCGCATCGGAGAGCCGTTCATATTCCGCGAATTCCGCCTGGCCCGCGTCGGTGAGCCGCGCGATGCGGCGCCGCCCGTCCTCGGGATCGTCCTCCATCACGATCAATCCCTCGCCCTCCAGCCCGCGTAACAGGCGGCTCATCTGCCCGGAATCGAGGGCCAATGCCTCGCGCAGTTTCGCGACATCCCCCTGCCCGCGCCCGATCAGGTTGAGCACCCGCGCAGAACCAAGCGGGCGGCCACGCCCCAGGAAAGACGAGTTGAGCGCCCCGAGCTGTCGGGTGACGGCCCGGTTGAACCGGCGTATACGTGCGATAGAATCCATGGAAATACCTGACTGAAGTCCGGAATATTTTCTGACTTTAGTCAGGTACCAGGCTGTGGCAACCCCAGTTTCCGTCCCCTCCCGGTTTCCGTAACGTCGTCGGTTTCCACTTGCCATCCCGGCCAATCCCGAGTATTCGCGCGGCTTCATGGGCCCGACACCCTTGGAGGCGGCCCATCACTTTGACAAATTGGAGACCAGTTATGGCAAAAGAGATCGAAACGATCGAAGCCGTGGCGCGTACGGGGACGGGCAAGGGGGCCGCTCGGCAAGCGCGTCGTGAGGGCCTCGTGCCCGGTATCGTCTATGGCGACGGCAAGGACCCGGTTGCAATCAACCTCGACTACAACCGCCTGATCACCCGCCTGCGCAAAGGCCGCTTCATGTCCACCCTCTTCAACCTGAAGATGGAAGGCCAGGAAGACGTCCGCGTGATCTGCCGCGGCGTTCAGAAAGACGTCGTAAAGGACCTGCCGACCCATGTCGACTTCATGCGCACCCACCGCAACTCGCGCATCTCGCTCTTCGTGCATGTCGAGTTCATCAACCACGAGAAGGCGCCCGGCCTGAAGCGCGGCGGCACCCTCGTCGCGGTGCGCCCGGAAGTCGAACTCAACGTTCTCGCCGGCGATATCCCCGAGCAGATCGTGGTCGACCTCGAAGGCAAGCAGATCGGCGACACCATCCACATCTCCGACGTGGACCTGCCGAAAGGCGCCAAGCCCACCATCGAGCGTGACTTCGTGATCGCGAACGTCGCCCCGCCGAAAGGCTTCGGTGGCGGTTCCTCCGACGAGGACGAGGGCGAAGAAGCCAGCGAAGAAGCGACCGAAGAGTAATTCTTCTTCCGATGAGATTTTCGAGACGGGGCCTTTCGGGGCCCCGTTTTTCTTTGCGCGGCGCTTGATTCCCCGGATGCGCGGCAAACCGCCAACCAAACGCGTTCACATCTATGTGATCTCGAATTTCCTCGCCTTTTGCGCGAAACGCTATAGCCTCAAAGTTAATACAACCTAAAGGCTAGTCACATGCTGGAGCTATTCGCACTCGTTCTTGCAGCATTCGTGGTACTACCGCCTAGAATGCTCAACGCAATTAGCCGCGCCCTCTATACGGTGCTGGGTCCGGTCCTGCGACCGTTCCGCATCTTTACGGCCCGACGACTCCCGCGCAACGGGTATGAGGAAATCGCGAAGTGCAATATCGAAGAGACCAGCGAACGCCTCTTCGATGAGTTTGCCCTTCCCGACACTCAAGAGCGACCGATCGTCGTCGGCTCATCGGGACGCCCGGCCTACGTCGAACACCGCGCCGCCTGAACGCGACGACCCCCTTTCCCCTTCGCGCGCGCTCACTTATCCCGGAGTGAGCAGAGCCTCGACACCGTCGTTCGAAAGGGGAGACGCATGCAACTCTGGGTGGGCCTGGGAAATCCGGGCGCGAAATACGCGAACAACCGTCACAATATCGGCTTCATGGCGCTCGACCGGATCGCCGAGGATCACGGCTTCGCCCCGTGGCGCGGCAAGTTTCAGGGTCAGGTGAGTGAGGGCCGTTTCGGCTCAACCCGCGTTGTGCTGCTGAAACCCGAGACCTTCATGAACCTTTCCGGCCAGTCCGTGCGCGCGGCCGCCGATTTCTACAAGGTCGACGTCTCCGACATCACCGTCTTCCATGACGAGCTGGACCTCGCCCCCGGCAAGTGCCGCCTAAAGCAGGGCGGCGGCCATGCGGGGCATAACGGGCTGCGCTCGATCCATCAGCATATGGGGCCCGACTACGCGCGGGTTCGGCTGGGGATCGGCCATCCGGGACATAAGGACCGTGTGGCGGGCTATGTGCTCAACGATTTTCCGAAGGCGGAGCAGGAGATGCTCGACGATCTGCTGCGCGGGATTTCGGACGGGGCGCCTGCGCTGGCGGCGGGCGACGGGTCGAAATTCCTCAATGCGGTGAGCCTGCGGGTTGCGCCGCCGCGCTCTTCGACCGGGACCAGGGCACCCACGAAGGCCGACACCCCTGCCCCGCAAAACGCCCCGCAAAAGAAAGAGGCCACGGAAACTCGCAGCCCCTTCGACAAGCTCAAGGATCACTTTCGCAAGTAATCACCAGCTGCCGGTGTTTTCCATGCTGGCCCAGGGTTCCTGGATCGGCAGCGGCTCCCCCATCTGCAGCAGCTCGACCGAGATATTGTCGGGCGAGCGCACGAAGGCCATGTGACCGTCGCGCGGCGGACGGTTGATCGTCACGCCGTTGTCCATCAGGTGCTGGCACATCTCGTAGATGTTCTCGACGCGGTAGGCGAGGTGGCCGAAATGGCGGCTGTCCGAGGGCAGCCCGCTATCGCCGTCCCAGTTCCAGGTCAGCTCGACATCCGCCGTGCCGTCGTCCTGATCGGGCGGGCACATGAAGACCAGCGTGAAGCGGCCCTTGTCGTTTTCGATGCGGTTGCGTTCCTTGAGCCCCAGAAGCTCGTAGAAGGCTTTCGATTTCTCGAGGTCGAGCACGCGGACCATCGTGTGCAGATATTCGATTTTCATGAACAGGCTTCCTTGGAACTGATTGCGGTTAACCGGAGGATAGCTCCTGACGCGGCCGCGGCAAGCACCCCGGCTTATCCACAGGATATGGCGGTTCCTAGAGCCGCCCATCGCAGATATAGTGGAGGTCGATTCGAGACATCCGGAGGACATCATGGCGCTCACCCCCGAACAACAAGCCGAGATCGACGCACAGCGCGCCGAGACGCAAATGACCGCGCGGGCGGTTTCGCCGGGGATGGAGAAGCGGCTCTATACAGCCCATGAAGTGCTCGATCACGGGGTGGTCCGGGTCATCGACTACATGGGCGACGACAACGCGATCGTGCAGGCGGCGCGCGTCTCCTATGGCCGGGGCACCAAGACGGTGAACAGCGACGCGGGCCTGATCCGCTACCTGATGCGGCACTGGCATTCGACCCCGTTCGAGATGTGCGAGGTCAAGTTCCACGTCAAACTTCCGGTCTTCGTGGCGCGCCAGTGGATCCGCCACCGCACCGCGAACGTCAACGAATACTCCGCGCGCTATTCGATCCTCGACCGCGAGTTCTACATCCCCGAGGCCAGCCAGCTCGCCGCGCAATCGAGCCAGAACCATCAGGGCCGCGGTCAGGTTCTCGAAGGCGCCGAGGCCGCCCGCGTGCTCGACATCCTGCGCGACGACGCGATGCGCGCCTATGACCATTACGAGGACATGCTGACGCCCGACGAGGATGCGGGCAAACAGGGCCTCGCCCGGGAACTGGCGCGGATGAACCTGCCGACCAATATCTACACGCAATGGTATTGGAAGGTGGACCTGCACAACCTCTTCCACTTCCTGCGCCTGCGCGCCGACAGCCACGCGCAATACGAGATCCGCGTCTATGCCGAGACCATGTGCGACATCGTGCGTGACTGGGTCCCCGCGGCCTATTCGGCCTTCGAGGATTATAGGTTGGGCGGGGTGAACCTGTCGGGCAAGGCGGTGGAGCTGCTCAAGCGCCGTCTTGCGGGCGAGGAGATCACGCAGGAGACGTCTGGCATGAGCAAAGGCGAGTGGCGGGAGTTTACGGAGGTTTGGGGGTAACGAGTGCTGAACGTTAGTTATGAACCGTCCACCGGTTTGCCTTACATAGCGCTTTTAGTGGAAGCGCTAAGATGGCTTTCTTGGCCGGTGGCGATCGTTGTCATTGCGTTTATTTTCCGTGAACCACTCAAAGGTTTGTTGCGAAATATCAAGCACCTAACCGTTGGAAACAATCGCGCAGAGTTTATTCCGCAGCAACGCGGGAACTCCGGTGCGCTAGACGATTCACTGCCCGGTGAACAACGGTCGAATAAGGTTTTACCAATCCTTGAGGAGAATTTGACGCCTGCACAGCGAGAAATAAGGGATAGCGTCAGAGAAGAACTTGAAGACCATCCAGAGCACGAACGTCTAGAAATTCTGATCGCGGCTGTGGCGAAAGAACGGTTGCTGAGACATTTTGCGTCCGCATACAGCAACATTTTTGGCAGTCAGATTCGAGCTCTTGAATTGCTCAACCAGCGCGGTGGGCAGATTTCTCTCGAAGAAGCGCGGAAGGAGTATGCAATACTCCAAAAGGAACTCACTGATCTCGCGTCTGTACCCTTCGAAGGTTACATCCGTTACTTGACTGATTTTCGTCTAGTCGACGTAGATGCAGAATGTATTCGCCTAACTCCTATTGGCCGAGACTTCGTAATCTGGCTGAATGCAATTGGCGCAAATAAAGACAAGCCGCTCTAGCAGGTTTTCTTCGCCCGGCCCCTAGGCCGGGCCGCGCCCGACCCGCCCCCAGGGCGGGCGCGATTGCGCCCACCCTCGGATCGGTCGCGGCCCTCCTCGCGATGTCCAGAGCGTGCTAGGCTCATCCCATGACCCAACGCTTCCACGCCCCCCAAGCCCGCGACTATCCGACCGCGTTGCGCGAGCTCCGCCAAGGTCGCAAGACTAGCCATTGGATCTGGTGGATCTTCCCGCAACTGGCCTCGCTCGGGCGGTCGCCCCGAGCGGTGGAATACGGGATCGCGGATCTGGCCGAGGCGCGAGCCTATCTTGCCGATCCGGTGTTGCGGGCGCGGCTGGTAGAGGCCTCCGAGGCGGTGCTCGCCCATGCGGACACGCCCATCGAGGAGATCATGGGGCCGGTCGATGCGCTGAAGCTGCGCTCCTGCGCGACGCTGTTCGAGGCCGCCTCAAAGAAAAAGGAGCCGGTGTTCACCCGGCTCCTTGAGACGTTTTATGAGGGCGAGCGCTGCCCGCTGACGCTTGACGCCTTAGCCAGGTGACATCCCACGCAGGCGCTCGGAGCGGCGGCGCAGCAGCTCGACGGTGGTCAGCAGCGCGATCGACACGAAGACGAGGATCGTCGCCACCGCAAGGATCGCGGGGCTGATCTGCTCGCGGATACCGTTCCACATCTGACGCGGGATCGTCTGCTGGTCGTAGCCTGCCACGAAGAGCACCACGACGACTTCGTCGAAGGAGGTAACGAAGGCGAACAGCGCACCCGAGACCACGCCCGGCAGGATCAGCGGCATCACGATCTTGAAGAAGGTCGTGCGCGGATCCGCGCCGAGGTTCTGCGCCGCGCGGGTCAGCGAGTGATCGAAGCCCACCAGCGTCGCGGTCACGGTGATGATCACGAAGGGGATGCCCAAGGTCGCGTGGGCCATGATGATGCCCGGATAGGAATGCGCGAGCCCGGTCTTCGAGTAGAAGAAGAACAGCCCCGTCGCGGTGATGATGATCGGCACGATCATCGGCGAGATCAGCACCGCCATGATGGCACGGCGGAACGGCATCTCGGGGCGCGACAGGCCGAGGGCGGCCAGCGTGCCCAGCACCGTCGCGAGGATCGTCGAGAAGAAGCCGATGATGATCGAGTTCTTCGCCACGTCGATCCAGGTCGAATGCTGCCAGGCATCCATCCACCACGACCAGCTGCGCTCGACCTGCGGCTCCTGCATCCCGAAGGTCAGCAGCATGTCATACCAGCGCATCGAATAGCCGGAGGGGTCGAAGCTCAGCATCTTCTCGGTGAAGGTGAAGTAAGGCTCCGCGTTGAAGGAAAGCGGAATGATCACCACGATCGGCGCGATCAGGAAGAAGAAGATCAGGCCACAGATCACGAGATAGGCGTAGTGCCAGGTTCTCTCGAGCGGGCTTGCATATGCGGGAACGGCCATCTGTGTTTCTCCTCAGCCCAGCTTCATGTTGTCGATGCCCACCAGCCGGTCATAGAGCCAGTAGAGGATGATGACGCCGCCCAGCAGCATCGAGGCGAGTGCTGCCGCGAGCGACCAGTTGAGCGATTTCTGCATATGGAACGCGATCATGTTCGAGATCAGCTGACCGTCTGCACCACCGACAAGGGCGGGGGTGATGTAGTAGCCGACCGAGAGGATGAACACTAGAAGCGCCCCTGCCCCGATCCCCGGCAGCGTCTGCGGCAGGTAGATGCGGCGGAAAGCGGTCCACGAGGTGGCCCCAAGGCTGCGGGCCGCGCGGACATAGCTCGGCGGGATGGTCCGCATGACCGAATAGAGCGGCAGCACCATGAAGGGCAGCAGGATGTGGGTCATCGCAACGATCGTGCCGGTCTGGTTATACATCATCTCCAGCCGGTTATCGTTGCCGATCAGGCCCGACCAGACGAGCAGATCGTTGATCACGCCCTGCTGCTGCAAGAGCACCATCCACGAGGTCGTCCGCACCAGCAGCGAGGTCCAGAAGGGCAGCAGCACGAAGATCATCAGAAGATTGGATTTCGCCAGCGGCAGCGAGGCCAGAAGATGCGCGATCGGGAAGGCGAGGATCATGCACAGCACGGTGATCACCAGAGACAGGATCGCGGTTCGGGTGAACAGCTTGCCGTAGATCGCGCGCTGCGGATCGACCGGCACGATATTGTTGTCCTTGTCGCGGCTGTGATCCATCGCGGCGAGGTAGAAATCCACCGTATAGGGGCTCGAGGCAGAGCGCATCGCCCGCCACAGGTTCGGATCGCTCCACCCCTCGTCCACGCCGAGGATGGCCTCTTTCCATGGCGGCTCGAGACGCTCGATCTTGCGCGCGGTCGAGGTGAAGAGCGAGCGCGTGCCCGCGACGTCATAGTTGATCCGCGTCCCCGCCTCGCCCTGCGTCCGGTTTTCCTTCATCTGCTTGAGGTCCGAGGCGAGCGCCGCATAGGCGCTCTCGTCGATGGGCGAGCCCAGCGGATGCGCGTCGAACCATTGCCCAAGCGCCGGCGCATTCTTCGAGAAGCCGTCGTTATAGACCGATTGCAGCAGCATCTGCCCGATCGGGACCACGAAGGTGATCAGGACAAAAAGGAACAGAGGCGCGACCAGCAGGAAGGCGCGGCGTTTCGCGCGGGCCTGCGATTTCGCGAGGGCGACCTTCAGCGGCAGCCCGTCGGCGGTCTTCAACTGTGTTGGTTCAGGGCCGTTTAGGCTCGCATCCATCGTTGCGTCGCTCATCGTGTCTCCTTGGCCCCTCAGGGCAGCGGGGCGAGCTGTGCGCGCAGTTTCGCGGCTTGCTCGGCGGGAATATCGGGCAGCATCACCCGCGTCGTATAGTTACCGTGGAGCTTGCCTTCGCGTCGGAAGCTCCAGTCGGAAATCTGGTTCGGCGCGAAGGTAATCTCGTCTCCTGCATGCGCCTTGAAATGCACGGGCTCGTTCATCAACGTGCCGGTGATTTTCTGCGCGGAGATCGAAATCGGCGCGATCCAGATATGTTCGAGGCCATTGGCGGGGGTATCGATCCCTGCCTTGAGCATGAAACGCGAGCCGGACCGGGCGCGCACCGCGGGAATGAAGACGGTTTCATAAGTCGCGCGGGCTTGGCCGATCGCCATGTTCATCTGCGTATCGCCGGTCTCGTAGCCGACCACCGCATCTTCATCCGCTCGTGCGGGCAAGGTGACGGACAGCGACAGAAAAAAGCCGAGGCACAAGCTGGCCAGAGACGACCGGAAGGCTGACATCCACGGGGCTCCTGACATCGAACAGGTCGGGCCGCGCGGCGGAGTGCCGCGCGACCCTCGCAGGACTTAGCCAGCGAGCCAAGCGTTGAAGCGCTCGCTCAGTTCGGTGTCGTGGTCCGCCCAGAACTCCGAGTCATTGACCAGAGCGTTCGACATGTTCTCAGGCGCGGTGGGCATATGCGGGCCCATCTTGGTCTTGCCGTCCTGATACATGCCGACCAACGGAGCCGAGGACTTGCGCGCCGGACCGTAGGAGATCCACTTCGCCTGATTGGCGAGCTGCTGGGTCTCGGTCGCGAACTTCAAGTATTTCTTCGCGGCTTCCATATGCGGCGCCCCTTTCGGGATCACGAAGAAGTCGAAGTCCAGAAGCTGGCCGTCCCAGACGATCTTGAAGGGCTGGCCCTCGGCGACCTCGGCGTTGAAGATACGGCCGTTATAGGCGGTCGACATCACCACTTCGCCATCGGCCAGCAGCTGCGGCGGCTGCGCGCCGGCATCCCACCACACGACATCGCTCTTGATCTTGTCGAGCTCGGCGAAGGCCTTGTCGACGCCCTCGGGTGTGCCGAGCACCTTGTAGACGTCCGCGGCCGGAACGCCTGCGCCCATCAGCGCCACTTCGAGCGTGCCTTTCGCCGACTTGCGCAGCCCGCGCTTACCCGGGTATTTCGCGGTGTCGAAGAAATCGGCGATCGAGGTCGGCGTGCCGTCGACCTTGTCCGCATTGTAGGACATCACGGTCGACCACACGATGTTGGCGACGCCGCAATCGGTGAAGGAGCCGTCGATGAAGTCCTCGCTCGCTGGGGTGCCGTCGGGGGCGGCGGCGAGGTCGGTGTCGGGGTCGATCGGCTCGAGCAGACCTTCGTCGCACAGGCGGATCGCGTCGGACTTCTCGACGTCGGCCACGTCGACCGAGACGTTGTTCGCCTCGACCTGCGCCTTGATCGGGGTGCCGGGATTGTCGGCGGCTTCCATGTTCACGTCGATGCCGGTCGCCTCGGTGAAGGGCTTGTTATAGGCCTCGACCTGGCTCTTTTCGTAGGCCCCGCCCCAGGACAGGACAGTGACTTGCTCGGCCTGCGCCGCCCCGGCCACGAGGCCGACGAGCGCCGTGCTCAGGATCATAGCTTTTTTCATCTTGGTTTTACTCCCAGTTGGTTGAGCTTTTGTGGTTTTACGGCGTTTTCGCCGCTTGGCCGCGTGTTGCGGCAGATCGGAGCGTGCGGAGCTTGGTCCGCACACTCCGCATTCTCAGAGATCGAGCGCGCGCGCGTCCTGCGGGTGCCAGCCGATCTTGACCGTCTGGCCTTCCGTCAGTCGCACCTGATCGAGCGTGTTGCGCGATTTCATGACGAATTCCCGCGATCCCGCGACCTTCATCCGGGTGCGCAGTATGTCCCCCATGTAGATCACTTCGAGTACGTCCGCGGTGATCGTATGGGCGCCCGAAGGCATCATCTCGGGCTTGAATTCGACCCGCTCGGGGCGGATCGAGACCAGCGTCTCCTGCCCCGCCTCGCGGATGTTGACCGCCGTCGCGTCAATGATCTCGCCATTCTCGAGTCGCACCGTGCAGGTGTCGCCGTTCAGCGTCTCGACCTTGCCCGGAAGCTTGTTGTTCTCGCCGATGAACTGCGCGACGAAGCTGTTCTGCGGGCGCTCGTAGAGTTCATCCGGCGGTGCGAGCTGCTGGATGCGCCCGTCGTTGAACACAGCGACGCGGTCCGACATGGTCAGCGCCTCGCCCTGATCGTGGGTGACGTAAACCACGGTAATCCCGAGGCTTTCGTGCAGGTGCTTGATCTCGAACTGCATATGTTCGCGAAGCTGCTTGTCGAGCGCACCGAGCGGTTCGTCCATCAGGACCAGCTCGGGGTCGAACACCAGCGCGCGCGCCAGTGCGATCCGCTGCTGCTGACCGCCTGAAAGCTGCGCCGGACGGCGATGGATGAAGCTCCCCATCTGCACCATGTCCAGCGCACGCTTGATCTTGGTTTCGCGCTCATCCTTGCCCATGCCCCGCACCTCGAGCGGAAAGGCGAGATTCTCGCCTACGGTCATGTGAGGAAAGAGTGCGTAGTTCTGGAACACCATGCCGATGCCACGCTTGTGCGGAGGCACCATGTTGATGTTCTCGCCGTCGAGGCGTATCTCGCCATTCGTGGCGGTCTCGAAACCTGCAAGCATCATAAGGCAGGTCGTTTTTCCGGATCCAGACGGGCCGAGCATCGTTAGAAACTCACCCTTGCCGATCGAGAGATTGAGATCTTTCACGACGAGCGTTTCGCCGTCATAGCTCTTCTGCACGCGGTCGAATACGACGAATCCATCGCCGCTAGCTGCGTTGTTCAAAGCGGGCTCCCCGTTGTTTTTTGTCGTTGGTCATTTCCCGTGCATGTGACTAAAGCAAGGGCACTTCCGTTTTTCAACCCGGAAATCAAAAACCCGCGTCACAGGGCTATCACAGCACGGATTCGCCCGAAAAATTGCCGTTTTGCGTCACCTGTCGCGCAAGGAGCGACCAAGACTTGCATTTGGAGCGGCAAAATTGCCGCTGCGTCACCTTGGCCGGACACGCGGACCATAGACCGTATTGAGCGTCGCGCCGAGGAAATGGACCTGGGTCAGATCGGGTCGCGCGCGCAGCGGAGCGGCCAGGTCGAAGGAGGGCAGCGCAGGTAGCGCCAGCGGCCCGGTCCAGAAGCCTTCGACCCACGCGCCTTAGGCCTTGACCAAGGTGTGACGCGGCAGCAGCAGCCAGACGCAATGTTGCGCGTATAGGACGAGCGCCCGGCGATTACCGGACGCGCAGGGCTGCAGCCGGACCGGACGCAGCCGCGAATTGGCAGCGAGCTGCCCCGAACCGGCGGTGCGCGCACCATAGAACCGGCTGCGGCCCGTCATCCAGCGTGGTGACAAGGTCGCCCGGCTGCAGGCTCTTGACCCGGCGCGGACCGCGCGGCGTCGAGAGCCGGGTGCCTTTCGTGACGCACGGGGATTCCCATCGCGTAAAGCTGCGGCGACCCCGCCGGATCGAGTGGCGGAAACTATTCTATCCGCGTCGCCACCCGACTCGCGCAAAGACGCCCGCGGGGAGATCGCTCACGAGCGCGCCATTCGCGTCAATCTATGCCGAGACGATCCGAGGCCCCCGCGCTGCGTCCCCCCCTTCTCGACGCTCGTGACGATTCCGCCGAGCCGCTCGAAGCTGACCGTACAATTGGGGCTGATCGTGCTCTCGGGGATGACGATTCCGGTGATGTGGCAGGTCATGCGATCCTCGCTCAGCGTAAGCCGCTGTCGAGGAACAGGACCAGCAAGAGCACCTTCCGAGCGCTGAGCCGAGCGCACGGCGCCCGCAAAAGCGAACTAACCATCTGAAAGATAATGAAAAACCCCAGGAATCCGCCAAGCGGCGATGCACACGCATCTTCGACGTGTCACGGTGAACTTGATGTGGGGGATAACCCGCGTCGGGTCAGTCAGATCTCTCCTAGGGAGAGAGATGGTGCGGTCGAGAAGACTCGAACTTCCACGGGAGTTACCCCACAGCGACCTCAACGCTGCGCGTCTACCAATTCCGCCACGACCGCACTGTCTAGGCTTGGTGTGGCGCGTATTAGCCAAAGGCTTGGGGGATGAAAAGGGGGTATTTCGGGATTGGCGAGAATTTTTCTCATTCACGCTCTTGCCGTCGCGACAGGCCGGGCGGTCCCGGCCTGCGCAAGCGATAGGTTATTGCGGCGCCGCGGTTTCCACGAGCTCTGCCGCTTTCGCGGCAAAGCTTGGCAGGGCCATCGCGGGCTTCGGCGCCGACGACGCATCGGCGCGGCCGTTCATCATCAGGGCCGCCTTGCGGATGAGACCGCTACGCTCGGGCTGTGCGGGCGCGAAGACCGGCTGCGCCGAAAGCGCATTCTCGTACCAATCCATCGCGAGATCGGGGCGCTCGGCGGTGCCGATTCCCTGCATAAGGTGATGGCCGACAAGCTCGTCATAGGCTCCCTCGCCCAGACCACCCAGAACCAGCGCCGATCCCAGCGCCACCTCCATGTCGTCGGTGCGGTAGCCGACCGACAGGCAGACCTTCGCGGTGCCCGACAGCTGCGCCGGGCTCATGCCCGAACCGGCGATGAAGCTTTTCACCTTGGCAAGCGTCGCCTCGCGCGGGGTGCTGCCGATGGCGGCCACCTGCTCGGACAGAAGCGCCCCGAAATCGCGGCATTGCGCAGCGATCTGCTCGGGCGTGAAGCCACCGATCTTGGCCTCCAGCGCCGCACCTTCATCGAGCGCGTACCCGCGCGCGAGGCAGAACTGCTCGCCCAGAGCCTGCCCCGGATCGGTCAGCGAGGCCTCCGTGACGAAGCCGCCATTCGACGAGGTGATGAGACTGGTCTTCGAACAGAAAGACGCAAGCGACACCGGCACCGGTTCGGCAACCGGCGCGGGCGCAACGAAGGACGGCATCGCAGGCGCCGGCTGCGACGCCATCTGCGTCGAGAAAGACGGCGCAGCAGGGGCCGGAGCTGGCGCAGGTGCTGCAGCCGTGACCGGCGCGTTGTTCTGAACGTTCGCTCCAATCTTCTGACAGGCCCCCGCCTGACAGGTAAACATGGCAGGCGTCGCGTTATAGGCCTGGAAATCGTTGCGCGAGAAGCCGCTCGGCGTCGAGGCGAAGACCCGCACCGCGCAGCTCTTGTCGTTGCACCAGAAGCCCGGCCCCAGCACCGAGGTGTCGAGCAGGTAATCGGTTCGACCGTCATTGTTCAGATCGGCCAGCTGCACGAAGCCCGACCGCGCCATCAACTGCTGCGGTTCGACATTGGAGCTGCGCGCGATCTCGAACACGGCCTCGGAAATCTGCGGCGGCAAACCACCGATCGAGTTGCCGGCATAAGTCGCATCTCCGGTGCCCAGCATCTGGTCGCGCGTCTGCATCAGAAGCCCGCGCATCCCCTGCGGATGGGTCGAGATCGTCTGCGCAACCGCCGAACCGCCAAGGCTCGCCTTCTGATAGGCGGTGGTGAGGATGCTGCGCTGAATATCGGTCAGCTCACCCGTAATCGGGAAATCCATGAAAGCCTGGTATTGCGAGATACCCGCGCGCGAGTTGCGCCCCAGCACCCCGTCCGGTGTGCCGACATTCCATCCGAAGTGGTTGAGCGAGACCTGCACCTCGCGATTGGCCTCGCGCTGCGCCGACGACATGGTCGGCTTCTTGTAATAGGTGCGCTTGGTGACCGTACGCGGCTGGCGGTTGGCCTCGTTCACGATCGCGCCGCCGATGATCCCTCCGATCACCCCGCCGACGATATCCGAACCGCCCGCCAATGCTGGCGTGGCCGGTCCGCCCGTAGCGACGGCGAGCGCAAGACCCGCCAGAACGAACTTGTGTTTCATTCCTGAACCCTCCAATCAAATGACTTCCGGTCTTGCCTGTTGCCCCGCAAATTCCATGTTTCTGCACGACAGGACCGGTCGGAATGTGACCGGCGCGGGGGGTGCGCGACCTTACCAATAGGTAAAGTTTGCGCTCCGAATCGGTGATGTGGCAAGAATTATTGACGCCGGGTGAGGAATTCCGGCGGGTGAGGTTAAGAAATGGTGGAATGGCGCGTAAGTGACAGCCCGGTCCCGTACGACGAGGCACTTGCCTTCATGGAAGACCGCGTCGCCAAGATCGCCGCAGGCGAGGCCGAGGAGATGATCTGGCTGCTCGAGCATCCACCGCTCTACACGGCCGGCACCTCCGCCAAGCGTGAAGACCTTGTCGATCCCGAGCGTTTCCCCGTCTTCGAGGCCGGGCGCGGCGGTCAGTACACCTATCACGGGCCCGGCCAGCGCGTCGCCTATGTCATGCTCGACCTGAACAAGCGCGGGCGCGACGTGCGCTGCTTCGTGCGCCAGCTCGAAGACTGGGTGATCGCCGCGCTCGACGAATTCAACGTGAAAGGCGAAATTCGCGACGGCCGCGTCGGCGTCTGGGTGCAACGTCCCGACAAACCGAAGGCGGCAGACGGCAGCCTGCGCGAAGACAAGATCGCCGCGATTGGAGTGAAGCTGCGCAAATGGGTCAGCTTCCACGGCATCTCGATCAACGTGGAGCCCGATCTTTCGCATTTCGACGGAATCGTCCCTTGCGGGATTCGCGAGCACGGGGTCACCAGCCTCGTCGACCTCGGCCTGCCGGTGGGAATGGCCGATCTTGACGTCGCGCTGCGTGCGACATTCAGTCGCATTTTCGTGAGTAAACTAAATGCGACCTCGGAAGTTTAGTGGACACATAGGCAATCATGCATGTTAGAACGCCCTTCAAGGCAGCGTGACTGCCCTGTGAAAGCCGGGTCGGGAGGGCTCGAGCTTTAACTCAAAACCAACAAGGAAGACGCGATGAAACTCAGCCTTATTGCCATGATCACCGCCGTCGCCGTTGCGGGCCCCGCGCTCGCGCAGGACGTCGAGAAAGGCAAAGACGAATTCAAACGGTGCAAGGCCTGTCACTCGATCGTCGCCCCCGATGGCACGGCGATCTTCAAAGGCGGCAAGGTCGGCCCGAACCTCTACAATGTCATCGGCCGCAAGGTCGCATCCGTCGATGGCTATAAATACAAGGACGGGATCAAGGAATACGCCGAAACCGGCGCCGTCTGGACCGAAGAGCTGCTCGCTGAATACATCACCGATCCCACGAAGTTCCTCGAGGAACAAACCGGCGATCCCAAGGCGAAATCCGGCATGGCCTACAAGCAGCGCAAGAACCAGGAAGACATTGCGGCCTATCTCGGCTCGGAAGAAGTGTCGCCCGACGCGCCCGAGTCCTGATCGCGAAACGAACATATCACGCGTTCGTTGGCGGACCCTTTCGAGGGTCCGCTTTTTTGTGAGCCGCGTCGCGGATTCGCAACTGTCGCGCGGGGCGGTCTCAGCCCGCGTTCCGCGTGCCAAGGGCGCGAGATCACGGATCACTCACACCTGACAGAGCTGCGACATTTTTTCACGGCATCGTGTGCTGAATTCTTGCCCTGCCCTCCAAATCTTCATAACCTCCCGACATTCAGACCCAAAGGGACGGGAGACCCGGGTCTGTCGGGAGAAATGGGAGATCACTATGGCGGACGCAGCCGTTCACGGCGAGGGCGCACATGAGTCGCGCGGGTTCTTTACCCGCTGGTTCATGTCGACCAATCACAAGGATATCGGGATCTTGTATCTCTTCACCGCAGGCGCGGTGGGGCTGATCTCGGTCCTGTTCACAGTTTACATGCGCCTCGAGCTGATGGAGCCGGGCGTGCAATACATGTGCGCCGAAGGCGCGCGCTTCATCGCTTCGGCCGAGGAATGCACCCCCGACGGGCACCTCTGGAACGTGATGATTACCTATCACGGCGTCCTGATGATGTTCTTCGTCGTCATCCCGGCGCTGTTCGGGGGCTTCGGCAACTACTTCATGCCGCTCCAGATCGGCGCGCCGGACATGGCCTTTCCGCGGATGAACAACCTCAGCTACTGGCTCTATGTCGCGGGCACCTCGCTCGGGATCGCCTCGCTGCTGGCGCCGGGTGGCGGTGGCGGCTCGGGCTCGGGCGTGGGCTGGGTGCTCTACCCGCCGCTATCGGTCCACGAGGGCGGTTATTCCATGGACCTCGCGATCTTCGCCGTGCACGTCTCGGGCGCCAGTTCGATCCTTGGCGCGATCAACATGATCACGACCTTCCTCAACATGCGCACGCCGGGCATGACGCTGCACAAGGTGCCGCTCTTCGCCTGGTCGATCTTCGTGACCTCCTGGCTGATCCTGCTCTCGCTGCCGGTTCTGGCAGGCGCGATCACCATGCTGCTGATGGACCGCAACTTCGGCACCACCTTCTTCGATCCGTCGGGTGGCGGCGATCCGATCCTGTACCAGCACATCCTGTGGTTCTTCGGACACCCCGAGGTCTACATCATCATCCTGCCGGGCTTCGGCATCATCAGCCACGTCATCGCGACCTTCTCGCGTAAGCCGGTCTTCGGCTACCTGCCGATGGTCTATGCGATGGTGGCGATCGGTGTTCTGGGCTTCGTCGTCTGGGCGCACCACATGTACACGGTCGGCCTGTCGCTGACCCAGCAGAGCTACTTCATGGTGGCGACGATGGTGATCGCGGTGCCAACCGGCGTGAAGGTGTTCAGCTGGATCGCGACGATGTGGGGCGGCTCGATCGAGTTCAAGACACCGATGCTCTGGGCGATCGGGTTCCTGTTCCTGTTCACAATCGGCGGCGTGACCGGCGTGGTGCTCAGCCAAGCCCCGCTCGACCGCGTCTACCACGACACCTATTACGTCGTGGCGCACTTCCACTACGTGATGTCGCTGGGGGCGGTGTTCGCGATCTTCGCCGGCGTCTACTTCTGGATCGGCAAGATGTCGGGGCGCCAATACCCGGAATGGGCCGGCAAGCTGCACTTCTGGATGATGTTCATCGGGTCCAACCTGATCTTCTTCCCGCAGCACTTCCTCGGCCGTCAGGGCATGCCGCGCCGCTACATCGACTACCCGGAGGCCTTCGCCACCTGGAACTTCGTCAGCTCGATCGGTGCGTTCATCTCGTTCGCCAGCTTCGTGTTCTTCCTCGGCATCGTGTTCTACACCCTGTTCAAGGGTAAGCGCGTCACCGAGAACAACTACTGGAACGAGTATGCCGATACGCTGGAGTGGACCCTGCCCTCCCCGCCGCCGGAGCACACTTTCGAAGAGCTCCCGAAGCGCGAGGATTGGGATCACGCCCACGCGCACTAGTGATCTACATCTCCTGATAACGAGAACGGCCCCGGAGCGATCCGGGGCCGTTTGCAAAAGGGCGAAAGGTTGCAGGAAGGACCGGGCGGATCATGCCCTATCGCTGGACGGATACCGAAGGCCAAACCATGGAGGCGCCCCGCTCCGAGGCGGCGCCCCTGCCCGATCAGCTGCACCTGTGGCCCTACCGCTCCCTGCCGCGTAAAGGTTTCGTCTTCTTCATCGCGGCGACCGTCGTCATGGTCAGCCTGCCGCTACTTTCACTGCTGGGTCACGTGGAGCTTTGGGGGCTCTTGCCCTTCATCGCGCTCGCCATCGCGGGGGTGTGGTGGGCGATCTCGCACAGCTATCGCACGGGCGAAGTGCTCGAGATCCTGACATTCAACGGGCCCGAGCTGCACCTTATCCGCCACGAACCGGGCAAGCCGTCGCGCGACTGGGCGGCGAATCCACATTGGGTACAGGTCGATCTTCACGGAAAAGGCGGGCCGGTCGCAGCCTACCTGACCCTGCGAGGCGGCCCTCGCGAGGTCGAGATCGGTGCTTTCCTCACGCCCGAGGAACGGCAACGACTGCACCGCGAACTGGTGATCCGGCTCGCAGCCGCGCGTGCGCCGCTGCCCTCCTGATCCCCGCGGCAAGCGGACGGATCAGTCGTCCTTGCTGTCGGGAAGATCCTTGCGCTTGGTGCTCGCGATATCGTCGAGCTCGCTCTCGGACATGCTGTCATACATTTCCTTCGAGGCGCCCTGAAGATCGCCCACCTTCATCTCGCCGCGCTTGGCGGCAAGCGCCGCGCCCGCAGCTTTCTGCTGTGCCTTCGATTGTGCTGGCATCGCCGCCTCCTTTCAAAAATGCGCAAAAGAAAACGCCCCACGAGGGGGCGTTGTTCCCGGCCAGCGAAGGCAGCTGCCGATCACGAGGCGAGGCGATCCTTCACCATCGGGCCCGCCTTCGAGAAATCCATCTGTCCGGTGTATTGGCCTTTCAGCTCACCCATCACGCGGCCCATGTCGCGAATCGAATCCGCACCGAGTTTCGCGATGGCCGCTTCGATGGCAGCATTCACCTCGTCTTCGGTCAGCTGGCGCGGCAGGAATTCCTCGATCACGCGGATCTCGGCCTGTTCCTTCTCGGCCAGTTCCAGCCGCCCGCCCTCTTCATAGGCACGCGCGCTTTCCTGACGCTGTTTCACCATCTTTCCCATGATCGCAAGCACTTCGGCGTCGCCGACAGTGCCCTCGCCCTCGCCTTCGGCACGCATCGCGATCTCGCGGTCCTTGATGGCGGCATTGACCAGCCGCAGCGTCGAGAGCCGCTCCTGATCCTTTTCCTTCATCGCCGTTTTCAACGCGGCGGCGATCTTGTCGCGCATTTGCATCACATCGTGTCCCTACTTCCGTGAAGGCGCCAGAATAGCGGTATTGCGAAACGCGCACAACTCTTGCAAGTTGTTGATAAATAAGCAATTCGCAATTATCTCGTGCCCTCTTGACCCCCGCGCCCAGCGCGTCTAGGTTCCGGCGAATTTTGACATCGGGGAGTCGCGCCATGCCTGCAAGCCAGTCCGCATCGGAAAAGCCCACTGCATTGATCGCACTCGCTGATGGCTCGCTGTTCTACGGGAAGGGCTTCGGCCGCCCGGGCGAGACAGTGGCCGAACTGGTCTTCAACACGTCGATGACCGGCTATCAGGAAATCATGACCGACCCCTCCTATGCGGGCCAGGTCGTGACCTTCACCTTCCCCCATATCGGCAATACCGGCGTGAACCCGGAAGATGACGAAACCAACGATCCCGTTGCCGCCGGAATGGTGGTGAAATGGGACCCGACCGAGCCGTCGAACTGGCGCGCCGCCGAGACTCTGGTCGAGTGGCTCGAGAAGCGCGGTCGCATCGGCATCGGCGGCATCGACACTCGCCGCCTCACCCGCGAAATCCGCCAGCAAGGCGCGCCGCATGTCGCGATCGCCTACAACCCCGACGGGGTCTTCGACATCGAGGCGCTGGTACGCAAGGCCCGCGAATGGTCCGGGCTCGAAGGGCTCGATCTCGCGAAAGACGTGACCTGTGCGCAAAGCTACCGCTGGGACGAGATGCGGTGGGCCTGGCCCGAGGGTTACAAGAAAGCCGAAGGCAACGACCTGAAAGTTGTCGCCATCGACTACGGCGCGAAGCGCAACATCCTGCGCTGCCTCGCCTCGGCTGGCTGCGACGTGACCGTGCTGCCAGCCACCGCGACGGCCGAGGACGTGCTCGCGCTTGAACCCGATGGGGTCTTCCTGTCGAACGGTCCGGGCGATCCGGCAGCGACCGGGGAATATGCCGTGCCGATGATCAAGGGCGTTCTGGAAACCGAGCTTCCGGTCTTCGGTATCTGCCTCGGCCACCAGATGCTGGCGCTCGCCCTTGGCGCGAAGACCGTCAAGATGAACCACGGACACCACGGGGCGAACCACCCGGTGAAGGACCTGACCACCGGCAAGGTCGAGATCACCTCGATGAACCACGGTTTCGCGGTCGACAGCCAGACCCTGCCCAAGGGTGTGACCGAGACCCATGTCTCGCTGTTCGACGGCTCGAACTGCGGCATTGCGATGGCCGATCGCCCGGTCTTCTCGGTGCAGTATCACCCCGAGGCGAGCCCTGGCCCGCAGGACAGCTACTACCTGTTCGAGCGCTTCGCGACCGCGATGCGCGCGCGCAAGTCGTAACGCTCTTCCGGCGACTATAGGCTCCGAACTGAGGTTAACTGCCTATTAATCAAACGCTCGCATCCTGCCTTCAAGGACAGATGCGAGGTTTGGCATGGGCGCGCGGCAAAAGCTTTTCAAAACACCAGCGACTAACGCCAAACCGGCGCCGCTGCTGCTGACCAATCCAATCGCGAATTCCATTGCTCCGCTCAGACGGCGCAGCCTTGATGCCAAGCCAAAACGACACGCCGGCCGCGCCGCGCGCCCACCTCTGGGAGAAATCCTGCTGGATCGGGACGCGGTCGATCCGGCCGATCTGCTCACGGCCTCGGCGCTTCGGCAGCGCGAAGATGTAAGGCTTGGTGATATCCTTCTCGCGAATGGCTGGGTACATGAGACCGATCTGATGGCCGCCTTGGCTGAACAACGACATGCCTCAGTGGTCGACCTGCAAGCCGAGCCGCCCGATCCTCGCCTCATCGATGCCATCGGACCTGAGCTTTGCCTGAAGCACGCGATGGTTCCCTGGCGGCGCGTCGGCGGCGTCACCCTCATCGCGACCGCACGGCCCGAGGATTTCGAGGCTCTACAGGCTTCGCTACCCACGTGCCATGCGCCCTACCGGCTCGTACTGGCCGCGGAATGCTGCGTGCATGACAGCCTGCTCACATGCCGCGAGACCGCGCTGATCCGACACGCAGAGATCAAGGTCGACCCGGTCGAGAGCTGCCGCAACCATAACGAACGGCGCGCCAGCCAAATCGCGGCGGGGCTTGTCGCGGTGACCGGGCTCGGAATGTTGCTTGCGCCCAACCTGCTTCTCGGGCTTTTCTTCGGGTGGGTGATGCTGACGCTCGTGGGTTCGATGGCGCTCAAGCTCGCAGCCTTTGCGAGCGAGATCACCGAACAGCGCAAGCCCCGCCCGGACGCACTCATCCGGGGCGCGCCGAAAGGGCGGCTGCCGATCATCTCGGTGATGGTCCCGCTGTTTCGCGAGACCGACATCGCGGCGCGGCTCGTCTCGCGGCTCGGCAAGCTGCGCTATCCGCGCGAATTGATCGATGTGATCCTTGTCATCGAACACAGCGACACGATGACCCGTGCGGCTCTTGCGAACGCCGATCTGCCACGCTGGATGCGGGTGGTCACGGTACCCGACGGGCCGATTAAGACGAAGCCGCGCGCATTGAACTACGCGCTGAACTTCTGTCGCGGCTCGGTGATCGGCGTCTGGGACGCCGAGGACGCGCCCGAGCCGGATCAACTGCAGATCGTCGCCCAACGTTTCCTCGCGGCCCCGCCCGAGACGGCCTGCCTGCAAGGGGTTCTCGACTATTACAACCCGCGCACCAATTGGCTCGCGCGCTGCTTCACCGTGGAATATGCGACGTGGTTCCGGATGTTCCTGCCCGGGCTCGCGCGGCTCGGCTTCGTCGTGCCCTTGGGCGGAACAACCCTCTTCTTCCGCCGCGACGCGCTGGAGGAGCTGGGCGGCTGGGACGCGCATAACGTGACCGAGGATGCCGATCTTGGCGTACGTCTCGCGCGGCACGGCTACCGCACCGAATTGATCGCTGCCGCCACCTTCGAGGAGGCGAATTGCCGCGCCCTGCCTTGGGTCAAACAGCGCTCGCGCTGGCTCAAGGGCTACGCGATGACATGGGCGGTGCATATGCGCGATCCGGTGCAGCTCTGGCGGGATCTGGGCACGAAACGCTTTCTCGGCGTGCAGATCCTGATCCTCGGCTCGCTCTCACAATATGTTCTGGCGCCGGTCTTGTGGAGCTTTTGGCTCGCGCTGTTCGGGCTGTGGCATCCGATCGCGAGCGCCCTGCCCGGCCCGGTCTTCGCGTTGGTTATGGGGACTTTCATTCTGTCCGAGTTGATCGCGATCACGACCTCTGCCTGGGCCTGCCGGGGGGCGGAGCATCGCAACCTGATAAAATGGATCCCGACGCTCCACCTCTATTATCCGCTGGGCGCGCTGGCGGGCTGGAAGGCGCTCTACGAACTGATCGCGCGCCCCTTCTACTGGGACAAGACGAGCCACGGCATTTTCGACGACAGTGACGCGACAGCGTCGGAGGCCCGACCCGGCGACGAGATCGCCCCCGCAGAGGCCTCGGCGCGCCCGCCCCCGCAACGCGAGGCCCATGCACCGCTTATCGGATAATCAGAGAGCCTCGGCCCAGTGGCCCGCCGTCCCGTGATGCGCCGCGTCGAGCGTGAGGCGCGTCTCGAAGGCGCGCGAGATGTGGGCGCGCAGCGCCGAGGCCGCCGCGTCGCCATTGCCCTCGCGGATCGCATCGACAATCGCCTGATGCTCGTCGAGCGCCGCCTCGCCCCGGCCCTTCACCGCAAGAGAGGTGGTCGCGAGAAGCGCCATCGAGCGGTGCACAAGATCGAGCTGCTGGACGAGGTAACGATTATGCGAGGCGAGGTGAATTTGGTGGTGGAACCGGCGGTTGGCCCGGCTCAACGCTTCCGGATCGTCGAGTTGGCCGCGATCTTCGTCGATCATGTTCTGCAGCACCCGGACCTCTTCGGGAGCCGCATGTTTCGCAGCCAGCTGCGCCGCCAGCGCCTCCAGTTCGGCGCGCACGACATACAACTCCGCCAACTGGTTGTGATCGAGCGAGGCGACGATGAGCGAACGCCCGTCGCGGGCCAGCATCTGTTGGGTTTCGAGCCGCTGCAACGCCTCGCGCACCGGGGTGCGTGACACTCCGAACCGCTCCGCCAATTCGGATTCGACCAAGCGGTCCCCGGGGCGGTAGACGCCTTCGTCGATGGCGTCGAGTATGAGAGTGTAGGCGTCTTTTTGCATGCATCCTGCTTTCGAGATCTGCCAGAGATTAGGCGCGGCGCGCACCCGGTGACAAGCAGATTGCACCCGCGCGCCCCGCAACTTAGCTTGCAGCCCATGACAGACAGCACCGCGCCTGCCCCCGCCTCCGCCTCCCCCGCCGACCGCGACCTCGCTGCCGAGTTCGCGCATGTCGACGCCTGGGTGTTCGATCTCGACAACACGCTCTACCCGCCGGAGGCGCGACTCTTCGACCAGATCGAGGTGAAGATGACCGATTTCGTGATGCGCTCGCTGGGCGTTGATCGGGCGCGGGCCGATCACCTGCGCAACCACTACTGGCAGCTTTACGGCACCACGCTGGCCGGGCTGATGCACGAGCACGACGTCGACCCGGCGCCCTATCTGCACGAAGTCCACGAGATCTCACTCGATCATTTGGTCAAGGATGATGCGCTGCGCGAAGGCATCGACGCGCTCCCGGGCCGCAAGATCGTCTACACGAACGGCTCGGCCCCCTATGCCACACGGGTCATCGAGGCGCGTGGGCTGACCGGGCTTTTCGACGGGGTCTATGGTGTCGAGCATGCGGAGTTTCATCCAAAGCCGCGCGGCGAAGCCTTCGACCGGATATTCGCGCAGGCCGGGATCGAGCCCACGCGCGGCGCTATGTTCGAGGACGACGCCCGCAACCTGCGCCATCCCCACGCGCTCGGCATGAAGACCGTGCATGTCGCCCCCGCCCCTGCGCCAGAGGATCACATCCACTACCACACCGCCGATCTCGCCGCGTTCCTGCGCGAGATCACGCGCGATTGAAGGCAAAGTGACGACTCTGCGACAATATGGCACGGCTTCGCGTCTTTATCGGTCCGCGATGCATCTTTAAGTGACGGGGGCCTGTCAGGGAGACAGCAAACGGGAGAATCGATATGACCATGACGACTGCCGACTCCGGCGTTTCGGCCTATGCGGCCAATCATTCCGAAACCGAGCACAAGCAGATTACGCCTGCTTTCATGTTCACCCTCGCGCTTGTCGTCGTGGCTCTGGCCGCTGGCATGGTTGTGACCATGGGCCTCGGTGGCCTCATCCTCTGGGCTGTTGGCGCGACTTGGATCATGCTCGCCCTTCTCGTGGTGATGACCGCAGGCGGCTGACCTCGTATTCGAAGAATTCTCGCCCATGGCGAACACGGCCCGGATCCGCGCGATCCGGGCTGTTTCTTTTTGTGCTCCCCCTTCGGGATTTGCACGGGGCCGTCTCGCGTTCCGCTGTGTCGCCACGTCGCATCCCAGCGGCGGATCATTGCACCTGCCCGCGCCGGAGGGCAAAATGGCACGGACATTGACGGAGGCGCCCCATGGCCGAGACCCGCACACCCATCGACACCGATATCCTGATCTCCGGCGGCGGGGTCGCCGGCCTGACCGCAGCCGCGGCCTTCGGGCAGGCCGGCTTCACCACGATCTGCGTCGATCCCACGCCGCCGGTCACCGAAGAAGCAGCCGAGGGCGCGGATATGCGCTCGACCGCGTTCCTGCGTCCTTCGCGGGAGGTGCTGAAAGCGGCGGGAATCTGGGATCGGCTCCTGCCCTATGCCGCGCCGCTGCAGATCATGCGGATCGTCGATGCGGGCGGCGAAAGCCCGACCGCACGGCTGACCCGCGATTTCGACGCGGCCGACTTGTCCGACGAACCCTTCGGCTGGAACTTCCCGAACTGGCTGCTGCGCCGCGAGCTGGTGGCCGCTCTTGCCGATAATCCGCTCGTCGATTTCCGCCCCGGCATCGCGACGACTGGCCTCGTGACCCGCGAACGCGGCGCCGAGGTGACGCTGTCGGACGGCACCCATGTGCGGGCCCGTCTCGTGATCGGGGCCGATGGCCGCAATTCCTTCGTGCGCGAAGCGGCTGGCCTCGGCGTAAAGACGATCCGCTACGGCCAGAAGGCACTGGCCTTCGCTGTCACCCACCCGATCCCGCATGACAACGTCTCTACCGAGATCCACCGCTCGGGTGGGCCGTTCACGCTGGTGCCGCTGCCCGACCGCGATGGCAAGCCGTCTTCCGCGATCGTCTGGATGGAGCGCGCCGCCGAGGCCGAGCGCCTCGCCGCGCTGCCCACGGAGGAATTCGAAGCAGCGATCATGGAACGCTCGACCGGGCTTCTCGGGCCGCTGAAGCTGGAGACCCGCCGCGCGGTCTGGCCGATGATGACGCAGATCGCGGATCGGTTCTCGGGCCAGCGCGTGGCCCTGATCGCCGAGGCCGCCCATGTCATTCCGCCGATCGGCGCACAGGGGCTGAACATGAGCCTCGCCGATCTGGCCTGCCTTCTGAAGCTGGCCGAGGAAGAGCCGGTGCATCTGGGCGAGACGAAGATGCTCGACGCCTATCACCGTCGCCGCTGGCCGGAGGTGAAGGCGCGCGAGGTGGGGATCGATCTGCTCAACCGTGCCTCGATGGTCGAGGCCCAGCCACTGCGCGATCTTCGCGCGGGCGTCTTGGGCGCGCTCTATTCGCTCGGACCGGTGCGCAAGACGTTGATGAAAGCGGGACTTGGCGTGCGTTAAGCCGCTGCCGGGCGCGGATGCAGCCATGCACCGCGCCAGAACCGGCGCATCATCATCGCCCCCGCCGATGCGAGGCCGAGGACGAGGCCGAACCACAGACCCACCCCGCCAAGATTCAGCGTGAAGGCGAGAAAGTAGCTGGCCGGGATGCCGATCAGCCAATAGCTCGCCACCGCCATCCACATCGGCACGCGCGTATCCTGCACGCCACGCAGCAGTCCCAGAGCCATCACCTGCATCAGGTCGAACAGCTGGAAGATCGCCGCGACCATCAGAAAGCGAACGCCGTAGAGGACGATCTCGGGCGTGGCCGGGTTGTCCGCATCGAGAAACAGGCGCGTGAGCCAAGGCCCCGCGAAGACGAAGACCGCGACCGTCAGCAAACCGAAGCCCAGCGACATCCCCGTCACCGCCAACGCCCCGTCACGCAGCAGGCGCGGGTCACGCCGCCCATGCGCCCGACCTGCCCGCACGGTGGCTGCATTCGAGAGACCGACATGCACCATGAAGGTGATCGAGGAGACCTGCAGCGCGATCCCGTGCGCGGCCAGTTCGACCGTGCCGATCCAGCCCATCATCAGCGCCGAGGCCTGGAACATCGAGCCTTCCGCGACGGAGGTCAGCCCCACCGGCAGCCCCATCTTCGCAACGATCCAGAACGCCTCCCAATCGGGCCGCCAGAAGCGCTGGAACAGCCGGATATGAGTCAGTCCTGGCGCACGCGCGGCATAGATCGCCTGCGCGACGAGGTTCAGCACCATCGCGCTGAGCGAAGCGACCGCCGCACCGCGCACGCCCAGTTCAGGCGCGCCCCAATTGCCGAAGATCAGGATCCAGTTGACGCCCGCGTTCAGCAGAACCGCCGCAAGCGTGATCCAGAGCAGCACCGCTGTGCGCTCCTGCGCCGACAGGTAGGACCGGATCACCATCATCGCGAGCCCCGGCGCGAGCGCGAAGCCGAGGATACGTAGGTAATCCTGTGCGAGCGCCGCGATCTCGGGCTTCTGACCCAGCATCTCCAGCACCGCGCCGGAATTCCAGAACAGCGGGAGCATCGCGACGCCGAACACGACCGACAGCCAGATTCCCATTCGGGTGTCGCGCCGCGCCTGCACCTCGTCATCCGCGCCCAAGCTCGCTGAGACGCGCCCCATCACCGCCAGCGCGATCCCGTTGCCCAGCATGAAGATAGAGAAGAAATAGGAGGTGCCCAGCACCAGCGCCGCCAGCGCCTCGACACCATACCAGCCCACCATCACCGTATCGGTCACGTTGAGCAGCATCTGCGCGAGATTGGAGCCGATCAGCGGCAGGCCCAGAGTGAAGATCGCCCGCACATGGCGGGCGAGAGGCATCGCTTGGCTCTGCGACTGGGGCGGCGGCGCGCTCTGATGGGGATCGTTGCTCGTCATGAGCGAGCGCTAGCCCCGCCCGCTGCGGCGGTCAAGAGAGCGGTTACTCCCCCACCTCTTTCTTGCCGGTAATCATCGGCTTGACGAGATTCACGCCCTTCCACGCCCGGTAATAGACGATGGCCGCGATATGGATGCCGACCACGATCAGCAGCAAGGTCGAGACAAGCTCGTGGATCTTGGGCGCCCAGCTCGTGCTGATGCTCTCGGGCACGGAGCCCGCAAGCGGACCGACGTTGATATAGTCCTGCGGATCGGATGTCAGCCCGGTCACGACCTGCACGATCAGAAGCCCCAGCATCACGACGACAGACCAGCCGCCAAGCGGATTATGCCCGACATGGTCGGAGCTTTCTTTGGATGGCAGGTGGCGAAGATAATCCGCCACCTCCTTGGGCCCATAGAGGAAGTGCGAGAACCGCGCCGTGCGCGGCCCCACGAACCCCCAGATCAGACGCACCGCCAACAGTCCCGCGATGACGTAGCCCGCATAGAAATGCCATGTCATCTGGTTCGGCCCCCACTCCCCCAGGCCCCAGGCAACGGCAAAAGCCAGTACCAGAAGCCAGTGGAACAGGCGCACGACGGGATCCCAGACCGTGACGGTCTTCTTCGCGGGGGCGGCGGCAGTGTCTTTCATCAGGTGTTACTTCGCGCGGAACTCGTCATGGCAGCTCTTGCAGGCGCCGCCGAGTTTCCCGACGGCCGGCTGAAGCGTGTCGAGGCTTCCCGCTGCGGCAGGCATCTCCGCCGCGGCCTGATGCAAACCGTCGAGCTTCTGTCCGAAGAGATCCATGTTCGACCAGATTTCCGACTTCGCGTGGGTCTCCATCATGTCGTCGACCGAGGTGCCCTCGACGAAGAGCGGACGGATATCGACCTTGGCGAGCGCCGCGATGTTGTCAGCGGCGGTCTGTGCCTTGGCCGCGTCGAACTCGGTCTTGCCCTGCGCCATTGGCGCGAGCACGGCCATCTGGGCGCCGAGCAGATCGAAATAGCCCTGGCGCGCGTCCACCGCATCCTTGGGCGATTGCGCGAAAGAGGCGGTAGCGGCGAGGGTCAAGGTCAGGGCGAGGAGAGGCTTGCGCATGAGGAACTCCAGTCTGCGATGGCGAAAACGTATCGAATTGATGTTACACGCAATCGTGTCATTCCGAAGACACTCCTTTGTGCGCAAACACACATCTCCCCTCGCGGAGCGATAGGCACGCGCGGGCGCTTCGGCGAGTTCCGGCCGACCGCCGAGGGAGGATGCAAAAACGCCTGAATACCGTGCAGAAAGCGCGACGGAACATCGAGCGCTATGCGTAGAAGCCGCGCGAAGTCCCGAATTTCCTGCCGAAAGCTGCAGAATCACCGCGCGGGTTTGCGGGCGACGAAATCGATCAGCGCCGCGCGCCCGGAATGGCCCGCGCCCTCGTCTAGATCGGCATCGTAATCGGCCTGATGCAGCACCTCCCAGCGCGGGAAGGCGTCACGCAGGAGATCGAGATCGTAAAGCTGTTCCACGATCCCCGGGCCGCCCGTGCCGTAGCGCGGCTGGCGGCGCGCGAAGCCGTGGATCAAAGCGAGACCGCCGGGTTTGAGTGCGGTCGCAATGCCGTCGAAAATCTCTGCCCGAAAGGCGGGGTCGGCGAACTGGATGAAGCAGGCGAGCACGGCGTCGTATTCCCCCCGCGGCCAGTCGTAGCCGCGCAGATCGGCGTCGATCGTCTGCATAGACACGCCCCGCTCCTGCGCCAGTTCGGCAGCCTTTCGGCGCGCGTTTTCCGAGGGTTCCAGGGCGGTCACCTGCAGCCCGAGGCTCGCGAGATAGGTGCCGTTGCGACCTTCGCCATCGGCGATACTCAGAAGCCGCGCCCCAGGCGCGAGACGCCACGCCTGACGCGCCACGAAATCCGCCGGTGTCGTGCCATAGAGATACTCGTCTCCGGCGAATCTTTCGTTCCAGCCCATGCGCTCCTCCGGTTCCTCTCTTTGACATGGATTGCGACACGCCAAGGGACAAGGCGAAAGGGGCCCGGGAGTTCCCGCTCGGCGATCACATGCTCAGGATTTGGTCACGCGACGCTGATCGGGATGAAGAGATGCACCAAGAATATGCTGCGAGGAATGCACGACATGGCTCGCATGGCCGACGATCAGCGGATCGGGCGGTGTCGCGATCGAGGGATCCTTGTCGGGATAGTCCAGCGTCGAGAGGAAATGCTTCATGCAGTTCAGCCGCGCGCGCTTCTTGTCGTTCGATTTCACGATGGTCCAAGGGGCATCGGCGGTATCTGTATAGAAAAACATCGCCTCCTTCGCCTCGGTGTAATCGTCCCAGCGATCGAGGCTTGCCAGATCGATCGGCGACAGCTTCCAGCGCTTGAGCGGATCGGTTTCACGTGCCGTGAACCGGCGGCGTTGCTCCTCGCGGGTGACCGAGAACCAGTATTTGTAGAGCCGGATGCCCGAGCGCACGAACATCCGCTCCAACTCCGGGGTTTGGCGCATGAATTCGAGGTAGTCGTTGGGTTTGCAGAAGCCCATCACGCGTTCGACGCCCGCGCGGTTATACCAGCTGCGATCGTAGAAGGTCATCTCCCCCGCGGTCGGCAGATGCTCGACATAACGCTGGAAATACCATTGACCCTGCTCCTCCTCGGAGGGCTTGTTGAGCGCCACGACCCGGGCGAAGCGCGGATTGAGATGCTCGGTGAAGCGCTTGATCGTGCCGCCCTTGCCCGCGGCGTCGCGGCCCTCGAAGAGGATCACGAATTTCTCGCCGGTCTCCTGCGCCCATTTCTGGACCTTGAGCAATTCGGCCTGAAGCTGCGCTTTCTCCGTCTCGTAAGCGGGGCGCGCCATTTTGCGACGATAGGGATATTTGCCCGTCTCGAAGGCCAGCCGCACCGCGTTGGGATCGACGCGCGGGAATTGCTTCGGGCCCGCCTCCTTCAGCAGGGCCTCGACGCTTGCGGGCGATCCCTCCGCCGGAAGGGAAGGCGCGTCGACCGCCATCTCGGCGACCGCGGCTTTTGCAGTCGTATCCCGTTCGGTCGTGGCCTGATCCTTCATGCCTATCCCTCCGTTGGCTGAACCTTGCGAAGCGTCGCGCAATCCCGCGTGATGTGCCTTGATACGTGTCAAAAACCCGTGTCTGCTGGCCTTCCGGCGGATAAAAACGCCCCCAAAATCGCTCGAAACGAGGGAACGGACATGATCACGATCTACGGCAACTATCATTCGCGGGCGAGCCGGGCGCTCTGGCTGCTCGAGGAGTTGGGCCTGCCGTTCCGTCTGCGCCGAGTCGTGCAGGTGAACCGGTTCAAGGATCCGCTCGCGCCGGAGGTGCCGCTCAACACCCGCTCGCCGGAGTTCCGCAAGCTCTCGCCGATGGGCGCGATCCCGGTGCTGGAGGAAGACGGGTTGATCCTAACGGAGTCGCTTGCGATCAACCTGCATCTCGCTCGCAAGGCGGGCGGGCCCCTTGCCCCCGCGCATGAGCGCGAGCTGTCGCTGATGGAGCAATGGGCGCTCTTCGCCGCGACCTGGATCGAGACCGACGCGCTCGCGCTCAGCTTCGTCTATCGCCGCAAGGAACAGGACACGCCCGAGGGCAAGGCCGAGATCGCATCCCTCTGCTCGAAGCTCGCTCGCCCGCTGACCGCGCTCGAGACCCATCTGGAGACGCATAGCCATATCGTGGGTGGCCGGTTTACCGTGACCGATCTCAATCTGGCGGAGGTTCTGCGCTACGGGCAGGACCACCCCGAGTTCCTCGCCCCCTATCCGCGACTGCAAAGCTGGATCAAGCTTTGCCAGAGCCGCAAGGCCTTCCGGGCAATGTGGGACAAGCGCGAGGCCGAGGCGATTTGATTCGGCGGGTTCGGCGTAACGTCTAGACCGAAAGGTATACGCGCAGGGATGCACCTCCGCGTCTTTGCTCAAACCATGGGCAGGCGCTTAGCCACTACTTCGCCTTTCGGTCAGGTCCGCCTTACCAAGCGGTCAGGATTTCCGCAGCAGGGCAAATTCAGGTTTGGCCAAGATCTTTCCCTTACGTCATCTTAACGGGGTGAAGAGGGTTAGAGGACACCATGCCTGCCTTGCTTGGATACAGCTTGTGTTTGAGTGCGACGCTGGTCGTGATCGCGGGCGATTTCATTCTGAAATCCGCGGTTGAAAGGGGGCACGCGCTGCATTCGCCGTCTGTCTTGCTCGGTGGCGCGCTTTATGCCGCCTCGGCAGCAGGTTGGTTTCTGGCCTTGCGGCAGGTGTCGCTGGCGCAAACCGGCGTGGCCCCGACGCTTTTCACGTTGATGGCTCTGGTGACGATGGGGGTCGTACTGTTCGGCGGAAAACTCGCCCTGCGGGAAGTCCTCGGTATCGCAATGGCGGTGGGGTCGATGCTGCTCATGGCGCGCGTCGCTTGAGAGTCGGTCGTTTCCGGGGGTTGTGGGGCTTTCGGAACGCATCGGGGCGGTGGGGTCTTCTTGCTCCTCCGCCCCAACCTGCGGTATCTCTTGTTTAGAAAACTACAAGAGAAAGCGAGCAGCATGGCCGACGATCTTCTGACGCCCCAGACCGATTCCTATGACGCCTCCTCGATCGAGGTGCTCGAAGGTCTCGAACCCGTGCGAAAACGCCCCGGCATGTATATCGGCGGCACGGACGAACGCGCGCTTCATCACATGGTGGCCGAGGTGCTCGACAACTCGATGGACGAAGCGGTGGCCGGTCACGCCAGCCGCATCGAGGTCGAGCTGCTGGCCGATCACTCGATCGTCGTGCGCGACAACGGGCGCGGCATCCCGATTGACCCGCACCCGAAATTCCCGGGCAAATCCGCGCTGGAAGTCATCCTCTGCACACTGCACGCAGGCGGCAAGTTCTCGGGCGACGCCTACGAAACCTCGGGCGGTCTGCACGGGGTGGGCGCTTCGGTGGTGAACGCGCTGTCGGATTCGATGGTCGTTCAGGTAGCCAAGAACAAGGAGCTATATGAACAGCGCTTCTCGCGCGGCATCCCGGAAGGTCCGGTCGAAAAGATCGGCGCGGCGCCGAACCGGCGCGGCACCACGGTCACTTTCCATGCCGACGAGCAGATCTTCGGCCATCACCGGTTCAAGCCCGCACGTCTGCTGAAGATGGTGCGCTCGAAGGCGTATCTCTTCTCGGGCGTGGAGATTCGCTGGAAATCCGAGATCGACGACGGCGAGACGCCGACCGAGGCCACCTTCCACTTCCCCGGCGGCCTCGCCGATTACCTGACCGAGACGCTGAGCGGCGCCAGCACCTATGCCGACCGCCCCTTCTCGGGCAAGGTCGAGTTCCGCGAGAAGTTCAACGTGCCGGGTTCGGTCGAATGGGCGATCAACTGGACGCCCTCGCGCGACGGTTTCATCCAGTCCTACTGTAACACCGTGCCCACCCCCGAGGGCGGCACCCATGAGGCGGGCTTCTGGTCCGCCATCCTCAAGGGCATCCGCGCCTATGGCGAGCTGGTGAACAACAAGAAGGCCGCGCAGATCACCCGCGACGACCTGATCACCGGCGGCTGCGCGCTGGTCTCGTGCTTCATCCGCGAGCCGGAATTCGTGGGCCAGACCAAGGACCGTCTGGCCACCGTCGAGGCGCAGCGTCTGGTCGAGGGCGCGGTGCGCGACCACTTCGACAACTGGCTGGCCTCGGACACGAAATCCGCAGGCGCGATCCTCGATTTCCTCGTGCTGCGCGCCGAGGAACGCCTCAAGCGCCGGCAGGAGAAAGAGACCCAGCGCAAATCGGCCACCAAGCGGCTGCGCCTCCCCGGCAAGCTGGTCGACTGTTCGGCCACGAACCGTTCGGGCACCGAGCTGTTCATCGTCGAGGGCGACTCGGCGGGTGGCTCGGCCAAGATGGCCCGCGACCGCAAAAACCAGGCGCTGCTGCCGCTGCGCGGCAAAATCCTCAACGTGCTCGGCGCGGCAAGCTCAAAGCTCGGCTCGAACCAGGAGATCAACGACCTGACGCAGGCGCTCGGCGTCGGCCTCGGCACCAAGTTCAACGTCGACGACCTGCGCTATGACAAGATCATCATCATGACCGACGCGGACGTGGACGGCGCGCATATCGCCTCGCTCCTGATGACCTTCTTCTTCACCCAGATGCGCCCGATGATCGATCAGGGGCACCTCTATCTCGCCTGCCCGCCGCTCTACCGCCTGACCCAGGGCGCCAAACGCATCTATGTGGCCGACGACGCCGAGAAGGAGGCGATGCTGGAGAAAGGTCTGGGCGGCAAGGGCAAGATCGACGTGCAGCGTTTCAAGGGTCTGGGCGAGATGGACGCGAAGGACCTGAAAGAGACCACGATGAATCCCGAGACGCGCAAGCTGATCCGGGTCACGATCCACGACGACGAGCCGAACGAGACCGGCGATCTGGTCGAGCGCCTTATGGGCAAGAAGCCCGAGCTGCGGTTCCAGTATATTCAGGAGAACGCCCAGTTCGTGGAGGAGCTGGATGTTTGAGGAGGCGCGGTGACGGAGCCTCGCTATTCAGTCGAACAGGAACTCGACCCAGACTATCTCCGAAAGCTCGGAGTATATGTTCAGACTTGTGCGCGTATTGAGCTTACCATTTCGAATGTGATCTGTGCGGTTGAGAAGCGTGTCACGGAAACACCAGAATACATCGAGCGTCGGAATGAGCTGCGTAGCTTCGGAACCCGTGACCTTATTTCCGCCTTTGGAAAAACAGCAGCACAACTGGAAAAAGGTAACAGGTGGCGCCCCTACATAAGCGAACTGACAGGGTGGCTCCATCGCTATCATGACGCGCGCCACCTCGCGATCCATGGCGTCCACGTCCAACGGGAAGGAACCGTTCGCGTAAATGCCCGGCCGAAGGGAGCACGTGTCAACGAAGAAAACGAATATTCCATGTCCGAAATCGATCAGGCCCTCAAGAACGCGGATGACATCCTGACGGCTCTAATGCGTTTTTATTCAGAGATCGGGTGAGTTCTTCGCCCCCCCGCCCGGGCGACCAGCCCGGGCAGCGCCCGACCCTCCCCCAGGGAGGGCGCATTGGCGACGCAGCCCACAGCCTCCCCGTCTTCCGGGCTTGCAAGATAAACCGCTCAAACCAACCGACAGCGAAGCCCGCCCTGCGCCGCGACGCGCGGCGCGTTCGCCGCTGAAGGCTTCCACTGGAAGCCTTCCGAGACGCGGCTCACCCCAAGGCTCGGGCGCTGCCCTCATTTCTCATCACAGGCGCCCGTCTGGCCCTTCGCTTGCACTCCGGGCGTTTGCCGGGCGTCCTTCCACTGGAAGGCCGCTAGTCCCGGCTCACCCCTCCCCCCGGGAGGGGCGCATTGGCGATGCAGCTCACAGCCTCCCCGTCCTCCGGGCTTGCGAGATAAATCGCCCAAACCGGACGACAGCAAAGCCCCCCTGCGCCGCGACGCGCGGCGCGTTCGCCGCTGAAGGCTTCCAAAGGAAGCCCTCCGAGACGCGGCTCACCCCAAGGTCGGGCGCTGCCCCCCCTCACTCGGCACGAAACGGACGCGGGCTTGGATCATCTCCGGCGGCGCGATACCAAGGCGAGACACGTCACAACCTCCGGATCCCGACACATGCCGCAGATTTCTTCCGACAGCCTCAGCGTCACCATCGCCGATCTGGGCGCTGAGATGCAGGGGCTGAGCTATCAGGGGCAGGAGCTGCTCTGGGAGGGCGACCCGGCCTGGTGGAGCGGGCAGGCCCCGATCCTTTTCCCCATCGTCGGCCTTCCCGCGCCCGACGGGGTGACGATCGATGGAACGCCCCACGCGATCTCCAAGCACGGCTTCGCCCGCGACCTGCCCTTTCGCGTGACCGAGCTGACGCAATCCCGCTGCTGCCACCTGCTCGAACCCTCGCATGACACGGCGGCCTATCCGTTCGATTTCCGTCTTGAGATCGTCCACGAAGTCGTGGGGTCGGAACTGCGCGTCACCGCTACTGTGAGCAATGCGGGCGAGCGAGAGATGCCGTTTTCCTTCGGCTTTCACCCCGCGTTTCGTTGGCCGCTGCCCGGTGCGACCGGCCCGCATCGGATCGAGCTGAGCAACGGCGCGGAGCCTGCGCTCGCTCGGCTCGTGGATGGTATGCTGGGGCGCGCGCGGATGCCTTCGCCCTTCACGACGGGCGCGCTGACCCTCGATCCGGCACAGTTTGAAGACGACGCGATGATCTTCCCTGAAGGCGCGGGCGACGGGCTGCGCTATTGCGGAGAGGGCGGGCCGGTGCTCGATTTCCGCTTTTCCAACCTGCCCAATCTCGCGCTGTGGCAGAAACCCGGTGCGCCCTATATCTGCATTGAGCCGTGGCACGGGCTGCCTGCTTCGGAAGGCGCCGGGCCGGAACTGGCCGCGCGACTCGACAGCATGATCTTGCCCCCCGGCGGGCAGGAGACATTCGCGATGAGCCTGAGGGTAAGCGGATGATCCCCTACCTCGCCTACGGGTCCAACTTGCTGACCACCCGGCTTGCCGCGCGCTGCCCTTCGGCGCGCGTCATCGGCCATGCGGAGATCCCCGGACATTCGCTCGATTTCTCGAAACGCGGGCGCGACGGGAGCGCAAAGGCCACGATCACGCAGGGCGACGCGAGCACCCGAGGCGTGTTGTTTGAGATCGCGGAGAACGACATTCCAGCGCTCGATGCCGCCGAGGGGGCCGGGCTGCATTACGAGAAAATCGCGCTAGTACTCGAGGACGGCGCACGTGCCTTCACCTATCGCGCCTTGCAGCGCCGGGACGGGATCGCGCCGTTCGAATGGTATCTCGCCCTGATCCGCGCAGGGCGGCGCGAGCATGGTCTGGGTCTGGACGACCTCGCGCCGGTCGTGCCGATCCCCGACCCGGAGCCCGATCGCCCCGGCTTCATCGCGGCGCGCGAGGCGCTGGAACGGGCGGGCTATCGCGACTGGCGCAGCGCGCTCTGACCGATCGGGCGCATCGGCATCCCCGGCCCCGTCAGCACCGCTACCCCCGGCCCGACCAGCGACGACAGCTCCGGCCCGTCGCAATCCAACCCGCCGGTATAGGTGCCGAACGCGGGTAGGATCAGGTGATCGCGACCGATGAGAAACGCCCGATAGGCGCGCCGGGCGATCTTGGCTTTGGGATGGTAATGGCCGGAGAGGTCCGGCCCGAAACCGGCGATATGGCGCAGCGTGAGCGGGCCGATCTGCGTCTCCTCGACGGTCCGGCCCAGGCCGATCGGATCGTGGTTTCCCGCGATCCATAGCAGCTTGGTCAGGGCCGCGAGCTGGGTTAGACGCCCGGCGATCTCCGGGGCGATTTCGCTCGCGGCCGCGTCGTCATCGAAGGCGTCACCAAGGCTGATCAGCCGCGAAGGCCGCAGGCGCAGCACCTCGGCCTCGAGCCGGATTACCGTGTCGAGGCTCTCGAAGGGCGGCAGCAGCGCACCGCCGCGCCGCGCCATCCGCTCGGACTTGCCCAAGTGAAGATCGGCCACGATCAGCGCGCCCTCCTCGCGCCAATAGAGCGCGCCCGACGGTTGCGCCTCGAACCGCTGCCCCGCGAAGGTGATCTCTCTCATTCCAGCCCCGCCTCGCGCATCATCGCCTGCGCCTCTTCTTCCATCAGTCGTGCCTCGCCCGTGCCGCCGCGAATGCCGACCTGCCCATGTTCGAGCAACAGCGGCGCGGCCAGCGGCGTCACATGCGGGGCGCGGATATGCACGATTCTCTGCCCTTGGGCCAGCATCTCCTCGATCCGCTCGAAATCGACAAGACCGCGGCTAGCCTCTTCGCGAGTGATGCGCAGAAGGAGGTGATCGGGATCGTAGCGGCGCAACGTGTCATAGAGGATGTCCGAGGAAAACGTCGCCTGTTTGCCCGATTTGCGCTGCCCCGGCAGATTGCGCTGAATGAGCCCTGCAATCGTCGCGATCGACCGAAACGCGCGCTTCATCACCGCGTTGCTCTCCAGCCAGTCGCGCAGGCCTTCCCGCAGACCTTCTGCCGACAGCAGCGGGGCGGGATCCTCGACCGGGTCGATCGACCAGATCAGCAGCGCGTAATCGGTGGCAACGAAGCCGAGCGGCCCCAGTCCCGCCTGCTCCATCCGGTGCGTCAGCAGCAGTGCGAGCGTCTGATGCGCGTTGCGCCCCGCGAAGCCATAAAGACAAAAGAATGCCCGTCCGCCGCGCAGGAAGGTCTCGCAGGTCAGTGTGCCGGGTGCTGGCAGGGTCGAGATATCGCGCTGCAGTGCCAGCCAATCGCGGGTGTGGGGCGGCAACTGGTCCCAGTCTTCCGGCGAGGCGATCAGCCGTTGCACCCGTTGCGACAGCTCCAGCGAGGTCGCCATCTTCAGCCCCGAGAAGACGGCGATCTTCGGCTCGCGCGTGGCGGCACTCGTCACCTCGACGACCATCTCGCGCAGGCTCTCGTAGCGCACCACCTGCCCGCCGATCAAAAAGGTATCGCCGGGGGTCAGAGACGAGGCAAAGCCTTCCTCGACCTCGCCCAGAGGCGTGCCGCCGCGCCGGGATTTGCGGCGAACTTTCAGCTTCTCGGTCTCGGTGATCGTGCCGATATTCATCCGCAGATCGCGGGTCGCGCGGGGGTCGCGGAGCTGCCATTTTCCGTCGCGCGGCAGCAGGCGCTGCCAGCGGTCATAGGCCCGCAGCGCGTAGCCGCCCGTCGCGCAGAACTCGAGACAGGCATCGAAATCGGCGCGCGGCAGCGTGGCGTAGGGCCCCGCCCCCAGCACCTCGGCATAAAGCGCATCCGCCTCGAACGGCCCGGCGCAGGCCGTCAGCAGGATATGCTGGCACAGCACGTCGAGCGGGCCGCGCCAACGTCGTCCGCCGCCGTCGAGATCGTTCTCGCGCACGGCCTCCAAAGCGGCGGCGCATTCGACAATCTCGAAGCGGTTCGCGGGCACTATCCGGGCGCGCGAAGGCTCGTCATATCGGTGATTGGCGCGCCCGATCCGCTGCACGAGGCGTTTGACGTTCTTCGGTGCGCCGACCTGCAGGACCAGATCGACATCGCCCCAGTCGAGCCCCAGATCGAGCGAGCCGGTACAGACCACGGCGCGCAGAGCGCCATTCGCCATCGCCTCCTCGACCTTGTGCCGCGCTTCCCGCGAAAGCGAGCCGTGATGCAGCCCGATCGGCAGGGCGTTGTCATTCACCTCCCAGAGCGCCTGAAAGAACAGCTCCGCCTGTGCGCGCGTGTTAAGAAAAACGAGGCTGAGGCGTGCGTCCTCGATCGCCGCCATCACGTCGCGCGCGGCGTGCCGTCCGCCGCCGCCGGCCCAAGGCGCGGGGAGCTCGGTCGGCAACATCTCGATATCAGGCGGCGGGCCCGGGTCGGCCATGATCACCCGCGCGCCGCCCATGAAATCTGCGAGCGCCTGCGGGGCCTCGACCGTCGCCGACAGCCCGGTAACGGTCAGGCCCGGCGACAGGCTGCGCAACCGCGCGCCGCCCATGAAATCTGCGAGCGCCTGCGGGGCCTCGACCGTCGCCGACAGCCCGGTAACGGTCAGGCCCGGCGACAGGCTGCGCAACCGCGCGCCGCCCATGAAATCTGCGAGCGCCTGCGGGGCCTCGACCGTCGCCGACAGCCCGGTAACGGTCAGGCCCGGCGACAGGCTGCGCAACCGC
This sequence comes from Thioclava sp. F1Mire-8, assembly GCF_002213165.1. Classification (NCBI taxonomy): domain Bacteria; kingdom Pseudomonadati; phylum Pseudomonadota; class Alphaproteobacteria; order Rhodobacterales; family Paracoccaceae; genus Thioclava; species Thioclava sp. F1Mire-8. The sequence continues at coordinate 1,504,856 of NZ_NBNY01000001.1, forward strand.
GCGACGCCCAGCATCAACTGGTCGCCCCGCTTGCTTTCGGCCAGCGCATGGATCTCGTCGAGCACCACCCGTTTCACCCCCGCGAAAATCTTCGGCGCCTCGGGGTATGACAGCATCAGCGCGAGGCTCTCCGGCGTCGTCAGCAGGATCTGCGGTGGATCGACCCGCTGACGACGGCGCTGCGTGGCCGAGGTGTCGCCGGTGCGATCCTCGATCCGCAGGTCCAGCCCGATCTCGTCCACCGGCGCGCGCAGGTTGCGGGCGATATCCTTCGAGAGCGCCTTCAGGGGCGAGACATAGAGCGTGTGCAGGCCGTCATGGTTCTCCGCAAGATCGACGAGCGACGGCAGGAAACCGGCCAGCGTTTTGCCCCCCCCGGTCGGCGCGATCAGGAGCGTATCTTCGCGCGACGCCAGCACCTCCAATTGGTGTCTATGCGGCTCCCAGCCGCGGCTGGCGAACCAGTCGGAGAAGCGTTGCGGCAGGAGGGGCGTGGCGGCGGTGTCGGGCATCGGATGAAAGGTAGGTGAAGGCGGCGGATGCGCAAGCTTTGCCGCGTGTCTTCCGGGGGCGTCGCGCGCGCGCCGCGCAAGACCATCGTCTCCCGTATGAGGCGCCCTGCGTCGCGCCACGCGGCGCGCTCCCCGCTCAGGCTTCCACTGGAAGCCCGCCGAGACGCGCTCTCCCCAACATCTCGCACCATCGCACAGTCCACCCGCGCCATCTCGCCACTGTTCATCGGGCGATCCATGTTATATTCAGGCCCGCGACAGGAAATTGCCCGAGTCCCCTCGGGCGCGACAGAAACGGAAATCTTATGGCCTTTTATCGTTCCCGTAGATCCACCCATGGCCGCAACATGGCAGGTGCGCGCGGTCTGTGGCGCGCCACCGGCATGAAGGATGACGACTTCGGCAAGCCGATCATCGCGGTCGTGAACTCCTTCACCCAATTCGTGCCCGGTCACGTCCACCTCAAGGACCTCGGCCAGATGGTCGCGCGCGAGATCGAAAGCGCGGGCGGTGTCGCGAAGGAATTCAACACCATCGCCGTCGACGACGGGATCGCGATGGGCCATGACGGGATGCTCTACTCCCTGCCTTCGCGCGAAGTGATCGCCGACAGCGTCGAGTACATGGTCAACGCCCACTGCGCCGATGCGATGGTCTGCATCTCGAACTGCGACAAGATCACCCCCGGCATGATGATGGCCGCGATGCGCCTGAACATCCCGGTGATCTTCGTCTCCGGCGGCCCGATGGAGGCCGGGAAGGAAGGCGCGGAAATCATCGGTCACGACCTTGATCTGGTCGATGCGATGGTCGCGGCGGCCGACGAGAAATACTCCGACGAGGACGTGCTCGCGATCGAGAAGGCCGCCTGCCCGACTTGCGGGTCGTGCTCTGGCATGTTCACCGCGAACTCGATGAACTGTCTCGCCGAGGCGCTGGGTCTGGCCCTGCCCGGCAACGGCTCGATGCTCGCCACCCATGCTGACCGTAAGGAACTGTTCCTCGAGGCGGGCCGCAAGATCGTCGAGATCACGCGCCGCCATTACGAGCTGGAAGACAAGGGCCTGCTGCCGCGCGAGATCGCGACCTTCGAGGCCTTCGAGAACGCGATGAGCCTCGATATCGCGATGGGCGGGTCCACGAATACCGTGCTGCACCTGTTGGCGATCGCGCATGAGGGCAAGGTCGAGTTCACGATGGAAGACATCGACCGGCTGAGCCGCAAGGTTCCGGTGTTCTGCAAGGTCGCGCCGGCGAAGCAGGACGTCCATATGGAAGACGTCCACCGCGCAGGCGGCATCATGGGCATCCTCGGCGAGATGAACCGCGCCGGCCTGATCCACGAACACGTGCGCACCGTGCACTCGGAAACGATGGGCGAAGCGCTCGCGAAGTGGGACGTGATGGTCGCGAATGACGACGCCATCCACCAGTTCTATCGCGCGGCTCCGGGCGGCGTGCGCACCACGCAGGCGTTTTCGACAGAGAACCGCTACAAGGAGCTCGACCGCGACCGTAAGGGCGGCGTGATCCGCACCGCGGAACATGCCTTCTCGCAGGATGGCGGTTTGGCGGTGCTCTACGGCAACATCGCCGAGCAGGGCTGCATCGTGAAAACCGCAGGCGTGGACGACTCGATCCTGAAATTCTCGGGCCCCGCGAAGGTGTTCGAGAGCCAGGACGACGCGGTGTCGGGCATCCTCACCGGCAAGGTCGTCGAGGGCGAAGTGGTCATCATCCGCTATGAAGGTCCGCGCGGCGGACCGGGGATGCAGGAGATGCTCTACCCGACCTCCTATCTGAAATCGAAAGGCCTCGGCGCCAAATGCGCGCTGTTGACCGACGGGCGGTTCTCGGGCGGCACGTCGGGCCTCTCAATCGGCCATGTGAGCCCGGAAGCGGAAGAAGGCGGCACGATCGGCCTCGTCGAGACCGGCGACATCATCGAGATCGACATCCCGAACCGCACGATCAACCTCGCCGTGGCCGACAATGTTCTGGCCGCGCGCCGCGAGGCAAAAGGGCCGCTGCCGTGGAAACCGGCAGAGCCGCGCAAGCGGGCCGTCTCGACCGCACTCAAGGCTTATGCGCTGCTGGCCAGCTCGGCGGCGAAGGGCGGCGTACGCATCCTGCCCGATTGATCGGCTGACATCGCGATTTGAAACGGCCGTCCCTCGGGGCGGCCGTTTTCGTTCACGCGGCATCGCTCTCGGGAAGGCTTTCCTCCCAGCCGAGCCGCTTGCGGATCGCATGGGCGAGATAGCTCATTGCCAGGGCCGAGGCCCCACCCAGCACCGTCCCCGCGATCCGGCCCCATGCGTTCGACAGCGGCGCATCATTGCCCATCGAGACCATCACCACGATCAGCGCGGTCAGGAAAGCCACGAAGGTCGGGTAATGCGCGGGCGGAGCAAACAGGATCGCGGTCACGCCGAATATCACGTAGAGCCCCGGCATAAGCGCGCTGTGCGGCCCGAGCCACAGCACAAGCAGGCTCGCTCCGACCGCACCTGCAAGCGTCGCGAGGCTGCGCACGAAGACGCGCTCCCATGTCATGCCCGGGCGCGGGCGCAACATCAGCAGCGCTGACAGCGGTGCCCAGTAGGGGTGGTTGATCGAGAGGGCGACCGCGATCCCGTAGGACAGCCCCACCGCGCCCATCGCCTGCAGCCCCTGCCCGATCAGCGAGTTGCGCGGCGCGATGCCGTCGGGCGGCACCTGCCCGTCGAGCGTTGGACCGGTTTCGGGCGCGAAGTGTTTCCAGATCACCCGAACCGCCTCTTCCACGGCCAAGACCCAGACCATCGCGCCGCCGACGGCGAGCAGCACCGGCCCGGGCGACGGGATGAACTGTACGAGAAAGGTCGAGAGCGAGAAGAACAGCCAACTTTGCAGGAACAGCCACCACAGGCTCATATCTCGGCGTGACAACAAGCCCACCGCGAAGGCGCCGAGCAGCATTCCCGGCACGCTCAGCGCGACGCCGCCGATCATGATCTTCGCAGCGACCATCCCGGCGAAGATCCCGACGAGCTTACCGGCGATGTCGAGGAAGGTGACGGGCCAGCGGCGGTTGCGGATCGACTTGCCCTGCCCCGTCGAGGTGGCAAACCCCGCGCCGAGCGCCGCCAGTTCCTGCCCGCGCGGCAGGTCGAGCATCAGCACGATCCCGACCAGCCCGCTCAGCGCCAGCGCTGCGGGCAATCCGCGCGACCAGTTGAGCGCGGGCAGCCGCGAGATCGAGACATTGGGCAGGGACACCGTGAACACCTCTCAATGCAGCCAAAGCGCCTCATGGCCGCGCTGGTTCCCCGTTAGACGCCGATCCGGTCCAGAAGCCCCGCCACCATTCCGTGATAACCGGCCCCGAACAGGCGCAGATGCACGAGCGCGGGCCATAGCTGATAGATCACCCGGCGCGCTTCCCAACCGGGCGGCAGCGCGCCGTAGCCCACGGCAAATTCCCGCCCCGGCGCGCCGAAGAGATGAAGCATCGCGAGATCGACCTCCGCGTCGCCGTAATAACATGCCGGGTCGATCAACCCGCTCAGGTGCCCCTGGTCGCCCAACACGTTTCCCGCCCAGAGATCGCCATGCAGCAAGGACGGGAACGGGCGTGGCGGCAGATGCTCGTCGATCTGCGCCGCGAGCCTCTCGACCCGGCGGGCGAGCGGCGCGGGCAGTTCGGGCAGCGACGGGCGCAGCCTTGCCTCGGCCCAGAACTCGGTCCATGTCGCTTGCCCTGCGTTCGGGATCGGCACCGGGCCGAAAGCGTAATCGACGGGCCAACCATAGGGCGTATCATCGGGCGCCCCCGGCGCACGGTGCTGGCGGAGAAGCGACTCGCCGAGTTCCAGCCAGCCCGCGCCCCTCAGCCCGCCGCTCTGGGATAGCGCCTCCATAACGAGGCAGATCCGAGAGACCGCAAGCACCTTCGGCACCCGCGCGCCCGCGTCGGCCAGCGTTCGAAGCATCTCTGCCTCGGTCTCCGGGCTCGGCCCGCCCTTGGCGATCACCCGCTCCCCACTCGGCAGGTCCATCGCCAGAACCGGGCTCAGATCGCCGCCCGCCAACGGCTTGACCCGCTGCGGGCTCATATCCAGCAAGCGTGCAGCTTCGGTTCCTATCCGTTCGGCTTCGTCCATCTCGTCCTCCCGGTCCGCTCGGTTTGCCCGTTCCGTCGCGGCTACCGGCGAATATCCGCCCTGTGCAGCCCGATTACGGTTGCGTGCGTGCCCCCATCCGGTGCAAATGCCCTTTGTTGCCGTCGATCCGCTTCTCCTTTGCGGGTCAGCCCTTCGCGCAGCTTAGACATTCCGGACGCCTTCGTGTCGAGGACATGCGCGTAGCGCTCTCGACCCGTGGGACCGTCCGCTTTTACGTTCCCGTTCGGGAACAGTACGAGACCCTGACGGAGATTCCCCACACTCGTCTCCGTCGGGCAGCAGCCGCCGCGAACCCCTTGCGGCGGCTGCGTTCACCCGACCCCGCTCATCGCAGGAAGGCGTTCCCGGCGCGGCTCGCAGCAGTTGGCGTAACGGCCTCGCAAAAAGCGAAAGGATCAGCCACCAAGGGCTGATCCAGACAGCCAGCGCGAGCGCCAGCAGCAATAGGGTAGCAGAGCCGATAGGAACGATACGCAGGGCACTGCGCGGCTCGTCCCTTTGCCTCCGCGTCGTTCAAACTGTCGCCTTCGCGCCCTTCGGTCCGGCGATCAGCCAGATGATGAAGCCAATCACCGGCAGGATGATGATCAGCAAGATCCACAGCACTTTCTTGCCGGTGGACGTTCCCGAACCAAAGATCGACACGATGGCCCAGATGTCGAGGATGAGGACGATGAGGCCCCCGATCATGCTCAGCATAACTTCACTCCTTTATCGGTTCTTTCCGGCATTTGCCGGCTTTCCTTGGCGGGGAAACTTGCGTCTTCAACGCTTTGTTCCCCGCATTCCCCGATTCAGGCGGATGTGACAGGTCGCTGAGGCGGTCATGGGCCTGACGCCGCCGGCTCCGCGACGGAATCGCCCCCCGCCTCAGCGCCCCGGAGTGAGTTTGCGGATCAGGACGTAGAAGGCGGGCACCATGAAGACACCGATGAAGGTTGCCGCCGCCATCCCGCCCAGCACGCCGATGCCGATCGCGTTCTGCGCCGCGGCCCCTGCCCCGGTCGCGATCGCCAGCGGCACCACGCCGAGCATGAAGGCGAGCGAGGTCATCAGGATCGGGCGCAGGCGGAGCCGTGCCGCCTCGATGGTCGCGGGGATCAGCTCCTTGCCCTCGGCCTCGAGGTTCTTGGCGAATTCCACGATCAGGATCGCGTTCTTCGCCGCCAGACCGATGGTCGTCAGGATACCCACCTTGAAATAGACGTCATTCGACTGCCCGAAGACCCACGCCGAGACCAGCGCCCCCAGAACGCCCACCGGCACGGCGAGCATCACTGACAGCGGGATCGACCAGCTCTCGTAAAGCGCGGCAAGGCAGAGAAAGACCACAAGCACCGAGAGCGCATAGAGATAGGGCGCCTGATCGCCGGACTGGCGTTCCTGATAGCTCAACCCCGTCCAGGCGACCGCGTAGCCGCCGGGCAGGTCATTGACCAGCTGCTCCATCGCGTCCATCGCCGCGCCGGAGCTTGCGCTGTCCGACGCCTGGCCCGAGATTTCGATCGCATTGGCCGCGTCATAGCGCGACAATTTCGGCGCGACGGAGACCCATTTCGTCGTCGCGAAAGACGAGAACGGCACCATTTCACCGGAGGCGTTGCGCGCATACCAAGTGTCGATATCCTCCGGCTGCATCCGGTAGGGCGCATCGGCCTGCACGATCACCGGGCGCAGATTGCCATTGAGATCGAAGTCGTTCACCGATCTCCCGCTGAAGATCACTGAGAGCATCGAATTGAGGTTGCTCAGCGTCAGACCGAAGCTTTCGGCCTTCTGCTGGTCGATATCCAGCTGCAGTGCTGCCTTGTCCTCATCGCCGCTGACCCGGACATTGGTCAGGCGGCTATCCGATTTCGCCTCGGCCACGAGCTGATCGCCTGCCTCCTTCAGCGCAGCGGTCCCGTTATTGCCCTGATCCACCAGGTACATCTGGAAGCCCGAAGAATTGCCGATCCCGCGGATCGCCGGCGGTTGCAGAAAGAAGACCTGCCCCGCGCGCAGACCTGCGAAATGGGCGTTCGCCCGCCCCGAAATCGCGGCGGCGGTTTGATCCGCGCCAGTGCGCTCACCAAAATCCTTCAGCTTGGCGAAGACCATCGCAGTGTTCTGTCCGCCACCCCCGAAGGAAAACCCGAGCGTCGCGAAGACCGAAGCCACATCGGACTTCTCCTGCGTCAGCAGGTATTGGGTGATCTGGTCGACCACATCCGACGTCTGTGCCGTCGTCGACCCTTCCGAAAGGTTCACCATCGCCATGAGCACGCCTTGATCTTCCTTCGGAAGGAAGGAGGACGGCAGCCGGGTCATCACGCCCCAAGCGCCCGCCAGCACGAGAACCAGCACCAGCGCCATCAGGAAGGGTTTGTGCACGATGCGCGCGACCGCACCGGCGTAGCCACGCTGCACTTTCGCGAAACCGATATTGAAAGCGCGCGCCGGCGCAATCGCGCGGCCCGTCGAGGGGCGCAGGAGTTTGGCCGCCAGCGCAGGCGTCAGGATCAGCGCAACCACGGCAGAGAGCACCATCGCGGTGATGATCGTTACCGAGAATTGCCGATAGATCACGCCCGTCGAGCCGGGAAAGAACGCCATCGGCAGGAACACCGCCGACAGCACAAGCGCCACCCCGATCAGTGCGCCGGTGATCTGGGACATGCTTTTCTCGGTGGCTTGGAGGGGACTGAGCCCCTCCTCCTCCATCACGCGCTCGACGTTCTCCACCACGACGATCGCGTCATCGACCAAGAGGCCAATCGCCAGCACCATCGCGAACATTGTCAGCGTGTTGATCGAATAGCCCGCGACCAGCAGCACCGCGAATGTGCCCAGCAGCACCACGGGAACTGCGACGATCGGGATCAATGTCGCGCGCCATTTCTGCAAGAATACGAGGATCACCAGCAGCACCAGCACGATCGCTTCGGCCAGCGTGTGATAGACCTTCTCGATGGAAAGCTGCACGAAGGGCGAGGTGTCGTAGGCGATCTGGAACTTGACACCCTCGGGCAGCGACGATGACATCCGATCCAGCGTCGCACGCACTGCCGCCGCCGTATCGACTGCATTCGCGCCGTTCGCGAGGTTCACGCCGAACCCTGCCGCATTCATGCCGTTGAACCTGGAATTGGTGCCGTAATTCTCCTGCCCGATCTCGATCCGCGCGACATCGCCCAGATAGACCGCAGAGCCGTCGGGTTCTGTTTTCAGCAGGATCTTCTCGAACTGTTCGACCGAGGTCAGCTGGCTCTGTGCGGTGATCGTGGCGGTGAACTGCTGGCCTTCGGTGGTGGGCAGATCGCCCAGCGAGCCGACCGAGACGGTGGTGTTCTGCGCCTGTACTGCCGCGGTCACGTCCGTCGGCGTCAGCTGGTATTGCTCGAGCTTGTAGGGATCGAGCCAGACCCGCATCGCGTAGCCCGAGCCGAAGACGTTGATCCCGCCCACGCCCGCAGTGCGCTCGATCGCGCCTTTTACTTCGGTGTCCAGAATGTTGCCCAGCTCGACGGTCGAATATTTGCCATCGGTCGAGACCAGTGCCCCGACCATCAGGATGTCCGAGGACGAGCGCGAGACATTCACCCCGGAGGTCTGCACCGCATCAGGCAGCGCATTCTCGACCTTGCGGATCTTGGTCTGCACCTCGTTTTCGGCATCGATCGGATCGACCGAGCCGTCGAAGGTCAGCGTCAGCCGCGCAGAGCCCTGGTTGGAAGAGCTCTCCATGTAGAGCAGCCCATCGAGCCCGGTCAGCGAGTCCTCGATCGGCGTCGTCACCGAGTTCTCGACCGCCTGCGCGGTCGCCCCGGAATAGCTGGCGGAGATGCGGATCGTGGTCGGCGCGACCTCTGGATATTGCGAGACGGGAAGCTGCGTGAGCGCGTAGCCGCCGGCGAGCATCGTCACCAGCGCGAGCACGATCGCGAAGACGGGGCGATGGATGAAGAAGCGGATCATGCCGGGTTCACTCCGCCTTCGCCGTATCGGTCTCGTCACTCGAGGGGCTCGCATCCTTCACGACCCCCTGCGCGTTGATCGTCACCGGCACCGTCTTGATCTCGGCCCCGTCACGCAGGTTCTTCAGCCCGTCGAGGATCACCTGATCGCCGCTCTCGATGCCGCCGGTCACGATCCACGCGTTCTGATAGGTCCCCGCCGTCGTCAGCGTCACCTTCTTCGCCGTGCCATCCGCGGCGACGAAGGCCGAAAGCGACCCATCCCCTTCCCGCGTGGTCGCTCGCTGCGGCACGAGGATCGCCTGAGTCGTGCCCAGCGTGATCTTCGCGCGCAGGAACTGGCCCGGCAGGATCAGCCGGTCGGGATTGTCGAACTTAAACCGGAAATCGACCGTGCCGGTGGTCGAGGATACGGTCGCGCCGGGGCTGACCAGCGTGCCGGTGCCGTCATATTCCTCACCGGTCTCCAGCAGCAGCGAGACCTTCAGTTGATCGCCGCGTTGAAGCGTACCCTGATCGATCCGTTGACGCACCCGCATGATCCGCGCCGCACTCTCGGAAACATCGACATAGATCGGATCGAGCCGCGTTACCGTGGTCAGCGCGTCGGACTGGTTCGCCGTGACCAGCGAGCCGACGGAGACGTTCGCCACATCCGGGTAGCCGTCGATAGGCGAGCGGATCACCGTGCGGTCGAGATTGAGCTGCGCGGTCTGAAGATCGGCCTCGGCACTCAGCGCGGAGGCCTTGGCTTGGGCCAGCGTAACCCTCGCCGTCTCCAGATCGCTCACCGAAATCGAAGTCTTCTCCAGCTTGGTGTAGCGGTCCACCTGCGATTGCGCGGCCTGCACATTGGCGTCGGCGCTCGCCTTCTCGGCCTCGGCTGCGGTCAGCTCGGCCTGATAGGTGTCGTCGTCGATGTGAAACAGAGCGTCGCCCGTCGCGACCTTGTGACCCGCCTCGTAATCAATCGAGGCGATGGTGCCGGCGACGCGCGGGCGGATATCGGTCTGCTCATAGGCCACGGCGCGGCCCGGCAGGGTGACGGTATAGGGCACGGACCGTGTCTCGACCTGCATCACGCCGACCTCGGTCGGGCCACGCGCGCCGCCCGGCATTCCCTGCGCCAATGCCTGCGCGGCGACCCCGCCCGCAAGCAGCATCCCAAGCGCGGCGCGCCGCGTCATCCGACCAATGCTCATACTGAAACTCCTGTCCGCAGCCCGGTTGTCCCGGCGTTGTTCCATTTCTACGATAGGCCCGCTTGGTTCTGTCGCCACTCGCGCGCGGCGGGAAATGCAGGAAACAAATGCTGCGTGCCGTGAGGCTCTGGAAAGACGGCTTGTCTTACTTATTGTTTTAAATGGTAAACTTTCCAATCAACGCAGCCGCTCGCGACATCCGCACCGCAATTCCGGTGTCAGTTCGCGCCCCGCGCGGAGTTCACGTATTCGCGAGATACCGGAGGCAAAGCGCCTCGCGACAGCACTGCGTGGAAAAGGGGCGCCGATGGCGCCCCTTTCAGCCTCTGTCCAAGGCAGTTCAGAGCGTGATGCGATAGAGCGCGAAGCCGCCCTCGCCGTCGCCCGCCTGCTCGATGTCGAGACCCCGGGATTTCACGTCCTCGACATAGGCCTGTGCCTTCGGCCCGGTCTCGAACAGCACCGTCGCGCCGCCCGCGGGCGCGAAGGACCAGTTCGCGTCGGCCTTCGGGTTGATCGTGCCCTTGTCGTGGATGTAGCGTACGATCACGTCGCGGTTGGTGTCGGGCGCACGGTAGATCACGGTCGAGCCGTCCGCGCCGGGGAAGCTGCCGCCCCCCGAGGCGCGGTAGTTGTTCGTCGCGATCACGAACTCGGCCTTCGGATCGATCGGCTTGCCCTCGAATTTCAGATCGACGATGCGGTTCGCGTCGGGGTTCACCGCCACGCCGTCCTTGTCGAATTTCGCGGGCTGGGTGATGTCGATCTGGTAGGTCACCCCGTCGATCACGTCGAAATTGTAGGACGGGAAATCGGGGTTCAGCAGCGTCGCGTCCTTCGCACCCGGCTCGATCTGGTTGAACATGCCTGCAGAGCGCTCCAGCCAGTCCTTCACCTGCGCGCCGGTGACCTTCACCGCCTGTAGCGTGTTCGGATAGAGATAGAGGTCGGAGACGTTCTTGATCGCCACCGGCCCTTTCGGAACATCGGTGAAGTAATCCGGACCGCCGCGCCCGCCGGCCTTGAACGGCGCCGCCGCCGACAGAAGCGGCAGCTTGCCTTCGGGCGTGCCCTCCAGCAGTTTCTTCACGTACCAGATCTGCGCGTTCGAGACGATCTGCACAGAGGGATCGTCGGCCACCAGCGCGAAGTAGGAATAGAGCGGCGCTTCGGTCTCGCCCACCTTGGCGCGGACATATTTGAGCGTCTCTTCATGCACCTGATCGGTGGCCGCGAGGATCGGCTTGTAATCGATGGTCAGCGGCGTGATCGAACGATCCTCGCCGCGCGCGAAGATCGGGCGGATCTCGGAGCTGTGGCTATCGATCTTCCACTTGCCGCCGTCGCGGCTCAGCATAAGGTCGATCAGCCCCATGTGGTTGCCCCAGAAGCCCGCCTGCACCGCGGGCTTGCCCTGCAGCGTGCCCTTCTCATTGTCGATCCCGGGGCCCGAGAAATCCTTGCCGGGGAAGTTACGGTGCTGGTGCCCGGTGATCACCGCGTCGATACCGTCGACGCCTGCGACGTAGAAGGCAGCGTTCTCCATGCCGTCGGTCTGAGGACCGTTGTCGATTCCGGTATGGGCGAGCGCCACGACCAGATCGGCGCCCTCCTCGCGCATCTGCGGAACCCATGCTTTCGCGGCCTCCACGATGTCGCGGGTCTGGTAATTGCCCTCGAGATGCGCGCGGTCCCATTGCATGATCTGCGGCGGCACGAAGCCGATCACGCCGACGCGGATCGGCATCTTGTTTCCAGCCCCATCGGTCAGTTCGCGGTCGAGGATCAGGTAGGGCGGCAGGTAAAGGTCGTCCTCGCGCGGGGTCGCGCCCAGCTTATGGGCGAAGTTCGCGCAGACCATCGGGTAGTTTGCGCGGTCGTTCACCTTCTTGAGGAAATCCATCCCGTAGTTGAACTCGTGATTGCCCAGAGTGCCGCAATCATAGCCCAGCAGGTTCATCGCCGCGATGACCGGGTGGGTGTCGCCCTCCTTCATTCCCTTGGAGTATGCAATGTAATCGGCCATCGGGTTGCCCTGCATGTAATCGCCGTTATCGAAGGTCAGGGTGTTGGCGGCTTCCGCGCGTACGCCCTCGATCAGGGTCGCAGTGCGCGACAGGCCCACGGTATCGACAGGCTTGTCGGCATAATAATCGTAGGGCCGGATATGGCAGTGAATATCGGTAGTGCACAGCAGGCGCAGGTGGGCCTGACCTTCAGCCGCGCGCGCGGTGAACGGGTGGACCATCACGAGACCGCCTGCGGCGGTGGTGGTAACGAGAAACTGACGACGCGAAATAAGCGACATAGGGGGATCCTCCGAGACAATTGGCTCCTTGCCGGAGCGCTCTATCCGGGGATCGTAACAGTCTTTTGACCGATTGGACAAAGACCTTGCGTCAACCTGCGCAAATCCGCGTGAGCGGGCGATGCATCACCGCCCGCCGCACAAGATTTCAGCTCTCCGACAGCACCGCCTGCACTTCGGCCGCAGGGCCGGGATGGTGACAGAAGACCTGACGCCCGGCGACCTCCTCGGTCGGCGGAGTCGTGGCGCAGACCTCGCTCGCCCGCGGGCAGCGGGTGCGCAGCGGGCAGCCCGATGGCGGGTTCAGCGGGCTCGGCAGATCGCCTTCCAGCGCGATCAGGGTCTTGTTGCGCTCGATCTCCGGGTCTGGGATCGGCACCGCCGACAGAAGCGCCTGCGTGTACGGGTGCTGTGGCTCTGCAAAGATCTTCTCGGTAGCGCCCGCCTCCATCATCTGGCCCAGATAAAGCACCATCACCTCGTCGCAAACATGGCGCACAACGCTGAGGTCATGGGCGATGAAGATGACCGTCAGGCCCAGATCGCGGCGCAGATCTTCGAGAAGCGCGATCACCTGCGCCTGAATCGAGACATCGAGCGCCGAGACCGGCTCATCGCAGATCAACAGCTTCGGCTCCACGACCAGCGCGCGGGCGATGCCGATGCGCTGACACTGACCGCCCGAGAACTCGTGCGGGTAGCGGTTGATCTGGTTCGGCAGAAGACCGACCTTCTCCATCACCTCGCGGACCTTCTGCTTGCGCTCCTTGCGGCCCATCTTCGGGCGATGGGTGCGCAGCGGCTCCGCGATGATCTCGCCTACGGTCATCCGTGGGTCGAGCGAGGCCAGCGGATCCTGAAAGATCATCTGGATGTCGGAACGGTATTTCAGCATCTGCCGCGGCGAGAGCGGCAGCAGATCGGTCTTGCCCTCCCAAATGATCTCGCCCTCGGCGGGCAGCATCCGGATCAGCGCGCGGGCCAACGTGGACTTGCCACAGCCTGACTCGCCCACGATGCCGAGCGTCTTGCCCTGCTCCAGCTTGAAGTTCACGCCATTGACCGCGCGCAGCTTCGGCGGCTCGGTCCACGGCAGGTCCGAGGCGCGGCGGATTTCGAAAGTGACCCGAACGTCGCGGGCCTCGATCAGCGGGGTCGTCATGCGGCGGCCTCCTCGATCGTTTCAATGGAACGGTGGCAAGCGCGGGCGCGGCCCGGCGCGAACTCCGTCAGCGGCGGCATAACGTCGGCGCAGACCTCTTCGACGAAATCGCAGCGCGGGCAGAACGGGCAGCCCTTCGGCGCGCCGGTCATGTTCGGCGGATTGCCCCGGATCGGGGTCATCGCGACTTCCGCATCGAGACGCGGCAGCGCGGCCAGCAAGCCCTTGGTATAGGGATGGGTCGGGTTGGCGAACAAAGGATCCACGGGCGACTGCTCCATCACCTGACCGCCATACATGACGATCGCCCGCTCGCAGAAGCCCGCGACGACGCCCAGATCGTGAGTAATCAGCACGGTCGCCATGCCCAGCTCGCGGCGCAGCTCGCCCAGCAGGTCCATGATCTGCGCCTGCACGGTGACGTCGAGCGCGGTCGTCGGCTCATCTGCGATCAGCACATCTGGTTTGCACAGAAGGGCCATCGCGATCATCACGCGCTGGCGCATCCCGCCCGAGAATTCATGCGGGAACAGACGCACGCGGTTCTTCGCGTCCGGGATCTTCACCAGTTCGAGCATATGCGCGGCCTCAGCCACGGCGGCGCGCTTGCCCAAGCCCTTATGCAGCATCAGCACTTCGGCCATCTGGTCCGAAATCCGCATATAGGGGTTGAGCGCGGTCATCGGATCCTGAAAGACCATCGAGATCCGGTCGGAGCGCAACTTGTTCAACTCGGGCTCGGGCAGGTTCAGGATCTCCCGCCCGTCGAATTTCACCGAGCCCGAGGCCTTCCCATTCGCGGCCAGCAGTCCGAGGATCGAGAAGCTGAGCTGCGACTTGCCCGAACCGGACTCGCCGACGATGCCCAGCGCCTCGCCGCGCTCGAGCGCGAAACTGACGCCGTTGACGGCGTGAACCTCGCCCTCCTGCGTTGCGAACCGGACGTTGAGGTCGTTGACTTCCAACAATGGCATATCAGCGCTCCTTCGGGTCGAGCGCGTCACGCAGCCCGTCCCCTACGAAATAGAAACCGAACAGGGTGGTGACGAAGAAGAACAGCGGGAAGGCCAGCTGCCACAGCGTGCCGTAGCTCATCGTCCCCGCCCCTTCAGAGATCAGCGCCCCCAGCGAGGTCTGCGGCTCCTGCACGCCGAGCCCGAGGAAAGAGATGAAACTCTCCGTCAGGATCATCAGCGGCACCAGAAGCGTCGCGAAGACCACGACCACGCCCACGAGGTTTGGCAGGATGTGGCGGCGGATGATCGTCGGCGCAGGCACGCCGATGGCGCGCGCGGCCTCGACATAGTCGCGGTTCTTCAGGGTCAGCGTCTGGCCGCGCACGATCCGCGCCATCTCCAGCCAGGATATCAACCCGACGCCCACGAAGAGCATCCCGATCGAGCGGCCATACATGACCAGCAGCAGGATCAGCACGAACATGTAAGGGATCGCCAGCAGGATATCGACGAGGCGCATCATGAAGCCGTCGACGCGGCCCCCGAAATAGCCCGAGATCGCGCCATAGACCGTGCCCACGGACACCGCGATCAGCGTGCCGATCACGCCGACCAACAGCGAGATCTGCGTGCCCTGCACGGTGCGCGCGAACAGATCGCGGCCCAGATCGTCGGCGCCGAAGTAATGGCCGTTCGCGAAGGACGGCGCAGAGGCCGTGGCATCGCCCATCACGTTGTAGTCGATGTCGGAATTGTTCCACGCCGCGATCAGGTTGCCAAACAGCGCGAAGGCCACGACGAAGACGAGCAGCGCCAGCCCGAAAATCGCGGCCTTATTGTTGAAGAACCGCCGGCGCGCGTCCGCCCAGAGCGAGCGGCCCGCCACGTCTTCGCGGCTCGTTGCCTCGGCGAGCGAGGTCATCTTGGATTCGTCTATGACCATGTCAGTACCGGATTTTCGGGTCGATCCATCCGTAGACGATATCGACGACAAGGTTGAACAGGATGGTCAGCGTGCCCAGCAGGATCGTGATCCCCATCATCACCGCGTAATCGCGGTTGAGCGCGCTATCCACGAAGCTTTTGCCGATCCCGCCCGTGGTGAAATACACGTCCACGATCAC
The DNA here is from genome assembly GCF_002213165.1 of Thioclava sp. F1Mire-8. Taxonomy (NCBI): domain Bacteria; kingdom Pseudomonadati; phylum Pseudomonadota; class Alphaproteobacteria; order Rhodobacterales; family Paracoccaceae; genus Thioclava; species Thioclava sp. F1Mire-8. The sequence goes on from NZ_NBNY01000001.1 coordinate 1,520,242, forward strand.
CGAGCCGGTGATCATCGAAACGAAGGCCGGACCGAGATAGGAGATCACCGGCAGCAGCGCGGGTTTCAGTGCGTGCCGCATGATGATCTTGCGCTTCGGCAGACCCTTGGCCCGCGCGGTGCGGATGTGGTTTGAGCTCAGCGTCTCCAGCATCGACGAGCGCGTGATCCGCGCGATCGAGGCCATGTAAGAGGTCGAAAGCGCGATCACCGGCATGATCCAGAAGCGCGGATCGTCGAAGCTCCAGCCGCCGCCGGGCAGCCAGTGCAGCGACAGCGTAAACACCAGCACGAGGATCGGCGCCATCACGAAGTTCGGCAGCACCTGCGCGCCGATGGAAATGCCGACGGCGAGGTAGTCGAGCCACGAGTTGCGCTTGATCGCGGCGGTGACGCCGAGAGTGACGCCGACCAGAACGGCGGCGATGAAGCTGAGGAAGCCGTAGGTCAGCGTGACCGGGAAGCCCTGCGCGATGATGTCGTTCACCGAGCGGTCCTTATACGAGAACGACGGCCCGAAATCGAAATGGGCGACCACGTTCCAGAGATAGGTCGCGATCTGCTTCCACAGCGGCTGGTCGAGCCCGTATTTCGCGTTGAGATTGGCGAGCACCTCGGGCGGCACGGCCCGCTCCGACGAGAACGGCCCGCCAGGCGCCGTGTGCATCAAGAGGAAGCTCGCGATGATGAGCACCAGGAGCGTCGGGATCGCGATGGCCAGACGCTTGAGAATGTAGACGATCATAAGAGTGTCCCGAAATAAGTCGGGCGGGCCGATCGCGCGGCCCGCCCGTTATCGTTTCAGCCGGCTTACTTTGCGACCTTGTACATGTTCTTCGCGTACCAGTTCAGCTGGACGTTATCGAACGGGTAGCCCTTGATCTGCGGGTTCAGCAGCATCGGCAGCGAGTAGGCGTAGATCGGCGCGAGCGGCATGTCCTCGGCGAGGATCTTTTCCGCCTTGGTATAGTCCTCTTGCGGATCTTCCGCCGTCTTCGAGTCCTTCATCAACTTGTCGTATTCGGAATTCGACCACTGACCCGAGTTCTGATCCGACCACGAGGTGTTCACGTCGAGATAGGTCGAGGCCTCGTTGTAGTCGGCACACCATGCGGTGCGGGCCACGTCGAAGTCATGCTGCCCGTTGAGCTTGTCGAGATAGACCTTCCACTCGTAGTTCTCGAGCGTCGACTTCACGCCGATCTGCTTCCAGAACTGCTGCACCGCGATCGCGATTTTCTTGTGGTCGGCCGAGGTGTTGTACATGATCCGCAGGTTCAGCGGGTGATCGGGACCGTAGCCGGCTTCCTTCAGAAGCTCCTTGGCCTTGTCCATCCGTTCCTGCTGGGTCATGTCGGCATAAGCCACGTCCGGCGCCTTGAAGTTCGCGGTCGCCCAGTGGGTCCAGGTATAGGCCGGTTTCTGGCCGCCCTTGAGGATCTTGTCGACGATGATGTCGCGGTTGATCGCGTAGGACAGCGCCTTGCGGACCTTGACGTCCTTCAGCGCCTCGGGGCCGTTCGGGCCGACGTTGAAGCGGTAGGCGTAGACGCAGGAGCGCGGCGGAGCGTGCGCGGCATCCGGATACTCATCTTTCAGACGCGGATACTGACCCGCCGGGGTCTGCACGAAGTCCAGCTCCCCCGCCTCGTAGCGCGTCAGCGCCTGGTCGTTGTCCTGGATCGGGATGAATTTCAGATCGGTCAGCGTGACATTCGCGGCATCGTAATAAGCGTCGTTCTTCACCAGCTCGATCGAGTCGCCGATTTTCCAGCTCTTCAGCTTGTAAGGACCGTTGACGACCATGTTCTCGGGCTTGGTCCAGTCGGAACCGTATTTCTCCACGACCTTTTGCGGCACCGGGAAGGTCGAGGACAGAACGAGCATCTGGCGGAAATAGGGGATCGCGCTGTCGAGCGTCACCTGCAGCGTGTGGTCATCGAGCGCCTTCACGCCAAGTTCGCTCGGCTTCTTGTCGCCCGCGATCACATCATGGGCGTTCTTCACCTGCATCAGCTCGATATACCACGAGTATTGCGAGGCGGTAGCCGGATCGGCGAGACGACGCCATGCATAGACGAAATCCTGCGCGGTGACGGGATCGCCGTTCGACCATTTCTCGTCGCGCAGGTGGAAGGTGTAGGTCTTCTTGTCGTCGGAGACCTCGTAGCTCTTGGCGAGCGCAGGCACGAGATTGCCGTGATCGTCCTGCTGGTAGAGACCTTCGAACATCTGCTGAAGAACGTCGTTACCGTCCTTCGATGTGCTCAGATCCGGATCGAGCGTCTTCAGATCGTCCTGCAGCCAGTAGGTAAAGGTCTGGTCAGCGGCGAGCTTGGTGCCTTCGGGCACTTTGCTCGACTGGGCGAGAACGGGTGCGGCGCTGCCCAACATCAGGGCAAAAGCGGAGATCGCGGCAATCGACTTCAAGGGATACCTCCATTTCCGGGGTCCGGTCGCGCGCAACGTTAAGGCGAGCGCGGGGCCCCGTTTTTTCGTTGATAGGGCATCAAGGGCATGATCGCGGCATGGCGCAAGTCTGACGTAACGGTGCTCACACCCATGTGAGAGCGCATTTCACGGGCCTCCGAGAAATCTTTTTGAAACTTGCGCGAGGCCCTTTTTTTTCGCAACGAACGCCAAGCCCCGTTGCCCGCACCCAAGCCTCCCCGCGCCGTTCCCCTTCGAATCCCTGCGCCCGCGATGCATCCACTCGCGCGCCCCTGTGCGTATGTATTTTGACACACTCGAAAGTTGTTCCGCGTGACCCCTCCGAAAGACCCACTATTGACCAGCTTCGCCCCTCCGCTAGCTACCCTTGGCGTTACAGCCGCGACAGAACGGACTCCGAATGGCCGAACCCGAACAAGCATCCCCGCTTTCGCCCACCCGCCGCTGGGCCGCCGCAGCCGTGTTGCTGCTGGCGAACTTCATGAACCTGATCGACATCACGATCGTCAACGTCGCCCTGCCGTCGATGAAGGAAGAGTTGTCGGCCCCGCCGAACCTGATCGAGTGGATCGTCGCGGGCTATACCTTCTCCTTCGCGATCCTATTGCTGCCGGCGGGACGGATGGGCGACTTGCTGGGACGGCGCAAGCTATTCGTCTCGGGCATCGCGCTGTTCACTACCGCCTCGCTGATATGCGGCATCGCCCCGGGGATCGGCACGCTGGTCACCGCACGCATCGCGCAGGGCGTCGGTGCCGCGATCATGACGCCGCAGACGCTGGCGCTGGTGCCGCGCCTGTTCCCGCCGGAGCAGCGCGGCGCTGCCTTCGGCCTGTTCGCGCTGACCGCCGGGCTGGCCTCGGTGGCAGGGCCGATCATGGGTGGGTTCCTGCTCACCGCCGATATCTACGGGCTCGGCTGGCGTCCGATCTTCCTCGTGAACATTCCCCTCGGCATCGCCACCTTCATCGCCGCGCTGATGCTGGTGCCCAAGGGACAGGGCAACCGCAAGCTGGGCATCGACAAGGTGGGCATCGCGATCGCCGCCGTGGCGATGCTGGCGCTGCTGTTCCCGCTGGTCGAGGCGCCGTCGATCGGCTGGCAGGGATGGATGTATCCGATGATGCTCGCGGCCCCAGTCCTTGGCTGGATCTTCATCCGCTGGCAACGCCATCAGGAAGAGCGCAAAGCCCCGCAGCTTCTGCCGATGCGCCTGCTGCGTTCCGGCTCGTTCCTGTCGGGCAGCCTTCTGAACGCGGCGCTATTCACTGCGGTACCGAGCTATTTCTTCACCATCGCCCTCTACCTGCAGGCGGGCTACGGGCTCACCCCGCTGCAATCGGGCCTGACGACGACGCCCTTCCCGGTCGGCGTCCTGCTTGCTTCGGCCACGACCGGCTGGTTCGGCGACCGCTGGATACGCTGGCGCGTGACCGGAGGCGGCATGCTGCTTGCGACGGGCTTTGCGGGCCAGCTATGGGCGATCTGGTCGATGGGCGACGCGATCAGCTGGTGGCGAATGGCACCTTGGTTCTTCCTTGGCGGCTTCGGCATGGGCAACACGGTGTCGCCGCTGTTCCAGGTCGCGCTCTCGTCGGCGGACAGCAATGACAGCGGCTCGGCCTCGGGTGCGGTGCAGGCGCTCCGTCAGGTCGGAATCTCCTTCGGGATCGCGATCATGGGCGGGATTTTCTTCGGCATGTTGGGCGGCGCGGATCAGGGCGATCACGAGGCCTATCGCAGCGCGATGATGTCGGCGATCGGCTACGCGCTCGTTGTAGCGACGGGGGTGATCCTCACACCGTGGTTCACGCCGATGAAGCTGGAGCGCGCCAAGGACTGACGCCTCCGCCCCCTCGCGCGATGACACGATCGTGCGCGCCAGCCCTACCCTGCGACGCTCGCCGCGAGCGCGGCGCGCGCCATCTACCCGGACCAGAGGGGCCGTCCGAACCGGGCCCCTACAGATGCGAAAGGAGCGATCCATGCGTTACAGACCTCTCGGCCCCAGCGGCCTCCTCGTCTCGGAACTTTGCCTCGGCACGATGACCTTCGGCGGGTCGGAGGGCATGTGGGGCCAGATCGGCCAGCTGCGGCAGGATGACGCCGACGGGCTGGTGAAGACCGCGATCGACGCGGGCATCAACTTCATCGACACCGCGAATGTCTATGCCGGTGGCGAGAGCGAGCGCATCCTCGGCCAGAGCCTGCGCAATCTCGGTATCGCCCGCGACGAGGTGGTCATCGCGACCAAGGTGCTCGGCCCGATGGGCGAAGGCATCAACCAGCGCGGTGCGTCGCGCTATCACATCATGGAGCAGTGCAAGCAGAGCCTGGAGCGGCTGCAGCTCGACCATATCGACCTCTATCAGATCCACGGCTTCGACCCGATGACGCCGATCTCGGAAACGCTGGAGGCGCTGACCACGCTCGTTCAGCACGGCCATATCCGCTATATCGGCCTGTCGAACTGGGCCGCGTGGCAGGTGATGAAGGCGATCGGCATCGCCGAGGCCCGCAAGCTCGCCCCGATCCTGTCGCTGCAAGCCTATTACACGATCGCCGGGCGCGATCTGGAACGCGAAGTGGTGCCGATGCTGCGCGACACCGGCATGGGCCTGATGGTCTGGAGCCCGCTCGCAGGCGGTCTGCTGTCCGGCAAATACGACCGCGACGGCAAGGGCTCCGACGGGCGCCGCGCCAATTTCGACTTCCCGCCGGTCGAAAAGGACCGCGCTTTCGACCTGATCGACGCGATGCGTCCGATGGCGGAGAAGCGCGATGCGAGCGTGGCGCAGATCGCGCTGGCATGGCTTCTGCATCAGGAAGTAGTCACCAGCGTCATCGTCGGTGCGAAGCGCGAGGACCAACTGACCGACAACATCGCCGCGACGAAGATCACGCTCGACGCGGAGGAGTTGGAGAGCCTCGACAAGCTCAGTGCCCTGCCCGCGGAATATCCCGGCTGGATGCTGGAGCGTCAGGGCGAATACCGCCAGCGCTGAAATAGGGGCGCACATCTCTCACGACACCGCGGCGGGCGGGGCGACGAAATCGCTCCGCCCGCTTTTTCGTGCTGCTGCATCCTCTCGCATGCTGGCCACCAAAGCGGCAGAGGCCCCCGTGCCAAGCGCGTTCCTGCGCCCGGGGCTCAAATCAGTTCAATTTTCATGGACCTCAAAAGACACACCGCGCGTTGGGCGATAAAGCACCTACCAAGGAGAGTTCCGTTGGCACATTCCCGCTCAGCGTCACGGCCACGCAGCATCCTGACTGTTTTGGGGGCGCTCGTCGGCGCCGCCATCGCGATCTGGAATTACGTCACCCCCATGACCGGCGTAACCGGCACGTTCGGCGCAGGGCTGGTGATCGCCTCCTCCGTTTTGATCGCTCTCGCAGGGATCGCGATCCAGATGACAGAGCCGGGCGGAATCCGCACGACATTGCGCGTCCTCGTGGCGCTCGGCCTGATCGGCACCGCTGCAGCTGGCTATTTCCTGCATGAATGGTGGCTGATCGCGGCGATGGGCGTCGTGCTGATCGGCCTCATTTACGACATCGCCTCGAGCCGGGGCGCGCGTTCGAAAGGAGCTTACGCATGAACCGCAAGACCGTCTCGCTCGCCTTCGCCCTCGCCTTCTTTGCGGCCGCCGGGTACGCGCAGGACACGACCGCGACCGACAGCACCGCAACAGATACGACGACCCAACCCGCAGCCGACAGCGGCACGACCGATACCGGCACCACGTCGGGCACGGATACGGCAACCACGGATGCAGCCACGCAATCGGACACGTCCGGCACGGGCGCCGGTACGAACTCGAGCACCGACGCCGGCACGAACACCGATACGGGCGCTACCGCAGACAGCGGTTCCACGGAGACGGGTTCCACGGGCACCCAATCCGACACCCAAACCAATCAGAACCAGCAGACCAACGACCCTGCCGCCAACGAGTCCACGCCTTCCGGCCCCGAGGCCAGCGCGGATCAGGCCAAACCGGTGGCGGATAGCGTCGCTCAGCCGATGCTCGCCAGCGGCACGCGCGAGCGCAACGGCAAACCGCTGGTGCCCGAGAAGCCCGTCTGGAACAGCTTCCACGGCCAGCTCTCCGCACAGAAATATTCGCCGCTGACCCAGATCAATCCCGACAACGTGGGCGATCTGGAGAAGGTCTGGCAGGTCCATACCGGCGACGTCTCAGATGGCTCGGGCGACAAGCCCGCGACCGTTTGGTCGGCCACGCCGATCTTCGCCAATGATACGCTCTATATCGGCACGCCCTTCTACCGCGTGCTGGCGCTCGACCCGGCCACGGGCGAGCAGAAATGGGCCTTCGACACGAAATCCAAGCTCGAGGCGCTGACCCAGCCCGCGCTGAAGAACCGCGGCGTCGCCTATTGGCAGGCCGAGAACCCGGTCGCGGGCAAGGTCTGTCAGAAAATCGTCTATATCGGCACGATGGACGCGCGGCTCTTCGCGCTCGACGCCGATACCGGCAAGCCCTGCCCCGATTTCGGCAAGGACGGCGTGCTGGACGTGAACCAGTGGAACACGGTCAATGACCGCTTCCCGCTCTCCGTGCTGCAGCCGCCGACTGTTGCGGGCAATCACCTGATCCTCGGCTGGGCCGGTCAGGACTGGGAATGGGCCGAAGCTCCTCCCGGTGCGGTCTTCTCGGTCGATGCGCAGACCGGCAAGCTGCAATGGTCCTTCGAGACCCTGCCCGAGAACATCCGCCGCAAGACCGGCACCGCGAATGTCTGGACCGCGATGTCCGTCGATCCGGGTCTGAACATGGTGTACCTCCCGGTGGCCTCGCCCTCGCCGAACTATTGGGGCGGCAACCGGACGCAGCAAATCCCCTACGCAACCTCGACCACCGCGCTCGATCTCGATACCGGCAAGGTCGTCTGGTCGCGCCAATGGGTCCACCACGACATCTGGGACTATGACATCAACTCCGCGCCGACGCTGATGGACATCACCGTCGACGGCAAGGAAATCCCGGCGCTGATGCAGGGCACCAAGATGGGCTTCCTGTTCGTCGTGAACCGCGAGACCGGCGAAGATGTCTGGCCGATCGAGGAACGTCCCGTCCCGCAAGGCGACGGCACGGTGAAAGGTGAGGTCTATGCGAAGACCCAGCCCTTCCCGACCAAACCGGCGCCGCTTCTCGACCAGTCGAAAAAGCCGGAGGTCTGGGGGATTGCCGATCTAGTTTCCGGCGGCGCCTGCTCGAAGCTGTTCGACAACCTCACCTACAAGGGGATGTACACCCCCCCGACCACCACCGGCGAAGGCACGCTGGCCTATCCCGACAGTGCGGGCGGCGTGCAGTGGGGCGGCGTGGCCTTCGATCCTAACGCTCAGATCGCGGTCGTGAACACCTCGCATATCGTGCAGTACATCAAACTGTGGGAGCGCCAGAACTACGAGAAGAACGCCAGCGGCTCGGGCAACGAAGCGGGCTTCTACCCGCAGAAAGGCGCGCCCTACGGCATGAGCCTCGGCAACGCGCTGAACTGGCTCGGGATGCCGTGCTGGAAACCGCCCTTTGGCGAGCTGGTCGCGATCGACATGCACACCGGCGACGTCAAGTGGCGCAAGCCGCTGGGCAGCTCGCAGAAATACGGGTTCTTCATGCCAGAGAGCATGGGCTCGCCCACGATCGGCGGTCCGGCGGTGACCAAGTCGGGGCTGATCTTCATCGGCGCGACGATGGATGCCAAGGCGCGCGCCTACGACATCCAGACCGGCAAGGAACTGTGGTCCTCGCAGTTGTCGGCCCCGGTCGTCGCGAACCCGGCGATCTACGAGTACAAGGGGCGCGAATACGTGGCCTTCATCTCGGGCGGCAACTCGATCCTGAAGCCCGCCGTGGGTGATCTGGTGGCCGTCTACGCGCTGCCGCAGAACTGATCGCGGCGCAAAACACAGGCCGGGCGGCGCGGCACGGACCTCGCCCCCGCCCAAGACGCGAACCGCGTCCGCAAAGCCCTCACCGCAACGTGAGGGCTTTATCTCAGGAACCTGTGCCGCGCGCGCGGTGTTCCACATTCAGCTGGTTTGAGCGCCTGCCTCCCCAGATGGCTGCGCCAAGCCCGAATTCCGGACAAGGGGGACCCCATGAAGGTTTCATTTCACGTCAATGGCGAGGCGCGCGCGCTCGACCTCGATCCGCGCGTGACGCTGCTCGACGCGCTGCGCGATCATCTACAACTCACCGGCTCGAAGAAGGGCTGCGATCATGGCCAGTGCGGCGCCTGTACGGTGCTCGTCGATGGCCGCCGGGTGAATTCCTGCCTGAGCCTCGCAGTGATGCATGAAGGCTCCGAGATCACGACGATCGAAGGGCTCGGCACGCCCGAGAACCTCAACCCGCTGCAGCAGGAATTCGTTTCCTGCGATGGCTACCAGTGCGGCTATTGCACGCCGGGGCAGATCATGTCGGCGACGGGCATGCTGGCCGAGGCCAGGGAAGGCGCGCCCAGCCATGTCAGCGACAGCCTCACCGGCACGTCGGAGCTGACCGATGCCGAAATCGCCGAGCGAATGAGCGGCAATCTCTGCCGCTGTTCGGCCTATCCCTTCATCCGCGAGGCCATCTCGCGTGTCGCCGAAGCGGAGGAGAAATAATGAGACCTTTCGATTATCTCCGCGCCAACGCACTCGATGACGCGGCCTCCAAGGCGGGTGACGGCGCGCAGTTCATCGCCGGAGGCACCAACCTGCTCGACCTGATGAAGCTGCAGGTGATGACCCCCGAGACGGTTATCGACATCAACAATATCGACGGGCTGGACAAGATCGAGCCGCATGAGGGCGGGCTGAAGATCGGCACGTTGGTGCGCAATGCCGACCTTGCGGCCGATCCGCAGGTGCGCCGCGCCTATCCGGTGCTGTCGCGCGCGCTGCTCGCCGGCGCTTCGGGCCAGATTCGCAACAAGGCGACCACGGGCGGCAACCTGCTGCAACGCACCCGTTGCCCCTATTTCTATGATCCCGCAATGGCCTGCAACAAGCGCGACCCCGGTGCGGGCTGCGCCGCGAAGGGCGGCGTCAGCCGCATGCTCGCGATCCTGGGCACCTCGGCCGCCTGTCGCGCAGCCCACCCCTCCGATATGGCGGTGGCGATGCGCGCGCTCGATGCGCGGGTGGAAATCCGTGGCACCGATGGAGCGACCCGCACCGTGGCGCTGGACGAGCTTTATCAGCTGCCCGGCGAAACCCCGGAGATCGAGACCTGCCTCGAGCCGGGCGAGATCATCACCGCAGTGATCCTCCCTGCCCCGCAGCCGAACGCGACGCAGAGCTATCGCAAGATCCGCGACCGCGCCTCTTATGCATTCGCGCTCGTCTCGGTCGCCGCCGTGGTCGAAATGGACGGCGAGACGATCAAGACCGCCTCGCTCGCTTTCGGCGGCATCGGCGCGCGCCCCTGGGCGGATGCGCAAGTAAACGCGATGCTCGAAGGCGAGACCCCCTCGGAGGAGCTGTTCGGCAGGGCCGCCGACGTGCTGCTGGCCGACGCTGTCACCGACGAGGGCAACGATTTCAAACGCGAGATGACCCGCCGCGCATTGGTCGCGGTGATGCGCGAGGCGACGGGCATGGCCCCGGCCTCGACCGGAACGGACAAGGTGGAGGCGCTGGCATGAGCGACACGTTCACGATGGATGAAGCGCAGCCGCGGCTGCTGGATGAAACCAATCAGGGTCTGGTCGGCGCCCCGCTCGATCGTCCCGAGGGCAAGCTGAAAGTCACCGGCACCGCGCCCTATGCCGCCGAATTCGCGCTTGAAGGCATGGTCCACGGCGTGATGCTGCGCGCGACGATCACGCGCGGCAAGGTCACCGGCTTCGACGAGAGCGAAGCGAAGAAACTGCCCGGATATGTCGGGCTGTTCCACGGGCCGAAATTCGTTCGCAACCCGGCGCAGGGCATGGCGGGTGCGTCGCCCGTGCAGCCCGGAGACCGCATCGATTATCACGGCCAGCCGATCGGCCTCGTGGTCGCGGAAAGCTTCGAGACCGCGCGCGATGCCGCCGCACGGATCAAGATCAGCTACGAACAGAACCCCGGCGCACCGGTCGACCCGGCCGGGGTGGATCTCGAACTGAACGAGGGCCGCGAAAGCATCCAGGGCGACCTCGACGCCGCGATGGAGAAGGCCGCGCAGTCGGTGGATATCGAATACACCACCGCTGGTCACGTCTCGGCGGCGATGGAGCCGCATGCCGGTATCGCCGAGTGGAAGGACGGTCGCCTTGTTCTACATGGGTCGCTGCAGATGGTGCGATTCAACAAGGAGGAGCTGGCCGATGCGATTGGCGTCGAGTCGGACAAGGTGCATATCCTCGCGCCCTATGTGGGCGGCGGGTTCGGCTCCAAGCTGGGCATTTCTTCGGAACATATCGCGGCGGCGCTGGCCTCGCGCGAGCTCGAACGCCCGGTGCGGATCGTGCTGAGCCGTCAGACCGTTTTCGACGCCGTGCTGCGCCGCACCGAGACGTGGCAGCGTCTTCGTCTCGCCGCCGACGAGAGCGGCAAGCTGACCGGGATCGGTCACGAGGATCGAGTCTCCAATCTCGAAGAGGAAGCCTTCTCCGAACCGGTGAATGCCGCGAGCCGCTTCATGTATGCCGCGCCCAACCGGGTGATGCGTCAGCATATCTCTCGCAATCACCGCACGCCCTCGGGCTCGGTCCGCGCACCCGGTGAAGCGGTCGGCACCTTCGCAATGGAGACTGCGATGGACGAACTCGCGGAGAAGCTGGGTATCTGCCCGGTGGAACTGCGGCTGCGCAACATACCCGAAAAGCATCCCGAAACCGGTCAGGCCTATTCGGCCCGCGCGCTGGAGGAAAGCCTGCGCGAAGGCGCGAAGCGCTTCGGCTGGGACCAGCGCCCCAAGACAGGGACGCGCCGCGAAGGCGAATGGCTGATCGGCATGGGCGTTGCGGGCGCCGGGCGGTCGAACTTCCTCGTGCCCTCTGCGGCGCGCGTCACGCTCAGCGCGGACGGTGCGTTGGTCGAGACCGACATGACCGATATCGGCACCGGTAGCTACGCCATCCTCGGCCAGATCGCGGGCGAGATGCTGGGCCTGCCGATCGATAAGGTCTCCGTGCATCTGGCCGATAGCGACCTGCCGGGCGCGTCGGGCTCGGGCGGCTCCTTCGGGGCGTCGTCGTCTGGGTCTTCAGTCTTCCTCGCCGCGCGCAAGATCCGCGAACAGCTTGCCGACAAGCTCGGCTGCCGGATCGAGGATCTGAAGCTCGGCAACGGCGAGGTCTCCGGCGACGGCAAGAGCGCGAAGCTGGTCGATCTGCTCAGCGATCCGATCAGCGCTGAAGGCAGGATCGAGGGCGGCAAAACCGCCGAGACCCACTTCTCCGCAGGGTATGGCGCGCATTTCGTTGAAGTCGCCGTGAACGAGGTGTCGGGCGAGGTGCGGGTGCGTCGGATGCTCGGCGTTCTCGGGATCGGTCGCGTGCTGAACGAGAAGACCGCGCGCAGCCAGGCCGTCGGTGGCATGGTCTGGGGCGTGGGCGCGGCATTGCTCGAAGAGCTTGGTCACGATCCGCGCACCGGCCATATTGTCACCCGGGATCTGGCCAATTACCATGTCGCCTCGCATGCGGATATTCCGCGCGACATCGAAGTGGTCTTCTTGCCCGAACGCGACGACGAGGCCAACCCGATCCAGTCGAAGGGCGTCGGCGAGCTCGGGATCTCGGGCTCCGGCGCCGCGGTGATCAACGCGATCCACAACGCCACGGGCATTCGGCTGCATCACTATCCGGCCACGCCGGACAAGGTTCTCGAGGGGTTTGCTGATGGACGGTAGTCCGCTCCGCGCGCGCGCACATACTGAAACCCGGCTCGGCATGGCGGAGATACCGCTGCCCGCGCCGGGACGGTTGGCGGCGCTGGCCATTCTGACGCGGATCGAGGGGGCGGGTTACCGCCCCCTCGGTGCCGCTATGAGCCTCGACGATCGCGGCGACATCCGGGGCCATCTCTCGGCGGGCTGCATCGATGCCGATATTGAGCTACATCTGAAAAAGGTCGCACAGGACGGCTGCCCGCGGCACTTGCGCTACGGCGAAGGCTCGCCCTTCATCGACCTCGTGCTGCCCTGCGGCGGCGCGCTCGACATCGCCGTGATTCCTGCCCCGCCGGTCTCCGCTCAAGAGCGGATGGCCAAGGCGATCGCTGCCCGCATGCCGTTTTCGCTACACCTCTCGGGCGCGCAGGGCGTTCTGACGCTCGCGCCGCAGCCCGAGACCGATCTGAGCCTGCATCTCGTGCCCGAGCCGCGTTTCGTGGTCTTCGGCACCGGGATCGAAGCCGAGACTTTTGCCCAGCTCGCGGCGGGCGCGGGCTATCAGGCCGATCTCGTCATGCCCGAACCGGTGACCCTGCCCGGCGTGACGAGCCACGAATTCCGGCGCAGCAACCCGCTTGGCGAGATCGCGCCCGATCCACGCATGGCGGCGCTGTTGTTCTTCCACGATCACGACCGGGAAATCCCGATCCTCGCGCAGCTTCTGGAAAGCGACGCGTTCTTCATCGGCGCGCAGGGAAGCCGCCGAACGGCACGTCAGCGCGCGGTGGCGCTGCGCCGCAAAGGGCTCTCGGAAGCCGCGATCTCTCGGCTGCGCGGTCCGGTCGGCCTCATCGAACAGGCGCGCGAGCCGCGGCTGTTGGCGGTCTCCGTGCTGGCCGAAGTGCTGCAACTCGCGCGGGTCTGAAGCTTGGCGCGCAAGATCATGGGCGTGGTTCTTGCGGCGGGCGCGTCGCGGCGCTTCGGTGCCCGTGACAAGCTGGCCGCGCGTTCCGGCGGAGAGGCCGCGCTCGTGCTGCGTGCCGCGAAGACGCTGCGGGGCCTTGGCCTCCCCCGACGTGCCGCGATCACCCGCAGCCCCCGGCTTCCGAAGGAGCTACGCGGCGCGGGCCTCGACCTTCTCTGCATCGGTCCGGGCCGCGCCCAGAGCGCGAGCTTGCATCGCGCGATCCGCGCCGCGCACGCCAGCGGGGCCAGCCATCTCCTGATCGTCCTTGGCGACATGCCCAATGTCTCGCGGGCGCATCTGCGCCAGCTTCTCGCGACACCCGGACCGCATCCGGGGATGGCCACTTCCGAGGGCCGCCTCGCACCGCCCGCGCTGATCCCGCGCAGGCTGTTCGGCGCGGCTTTGCGGCTGACAGGCGACCGCGGCGCCGGGGCGTTGCTGCGCCGCGCCCCCGACTTGCGACGGATTTCGCTGCCGCCCGGAACGCTGCACGATATCGACCGCCCCGATGACTTGCGCGAAGCCCCGCGATAGGCGCGACACGCGGGGAACTGCGCCGAGACCCCCGGCGTTCTCGCCCCATGAAAGATCTGCCCGATCTCGTCTATTATCCCGATGACCGACCAGGCATCACGCGCCGGCGCTGCGGGCGCGGGTTCACCTATACCGCCCCGGATGGCACGACCATCGCGCGCGGTGCCGAGCGTAGGAGGATCGAGGCGCTGGCGGTGCCCCCTGCCTACGAGGACGTCTGGATTTCACCACGTCCGAACGGGCATCTGCAGGCGACGGGGCGCGATACGCGGGCGCGCAAGCAATACCGCTATCACCCTGACTGGACCGAGTTTCGCGCGCAGCGCAAATTCGACCGGCTCGCGGAATTCGGCACCGTGCTGCCACGCCTGCGTCGCGCGATCCTGAACGATCTGCGCGGCCATGATCCGGGCGACCGGGCCTTCGCGCTGGCCGCGGTTCTGGCGCTGCTCGACCGGACCGCGATCCGCGTCGGCAATGCCGATTACGCCCGCGAGAACCGCAGTTTCGGCGCGACGACATTGCGTGGGGCGCATATGACGCTCGACGGGGACACGCTGCATTTCTCCTTCACCGGCAAGGGGGGCGCGCAGGTCGAAAGCGAGCTCCGCGACAAGACGCTGGAACGCGCCCTGACGCGGCTCGACGATTTGCCGGGCGCCGAGCTGATCACGTGGCTGGACGAGGCGGGGGAGCCCCACTCCGTGCGCTCCGAGGAGGTGAACGCCTTCCTCACTGATCGCACCGGGGCCGAAGGGCTGACGGCGAAGACCTTCCGGACCTGGAACGGATCGGCCGCGGCGCTCGAGGCGGCGATGCGGCAGGCGGATGACGGGCGGGTGACGATCAAGGCGATGGCGGAGGCTGCCGCCGCGCGCCTTCACAACACGCCGGCGATCGCGCGCAATTCCTATATCCACCCCAAGGTAATTGCACTGAGCGAGGCCGAGCCGGAGGCGCTCGCCAGCATCGCTCAGGACGCTCCGGCGGTGGACGGGCTGCGCCGCGCCGAGGCGCAGTTGCTCCATCTTCTCGACGGCTGACCGCTTCGAACGCCCGCGATCACGCGACATCACGAATACGCGCAAAATTGCGAGCCGCGCGTGATCCGCTACCGCGCATCTCCCGTATCTCTCACATGATCCAACATCGGATCTGCCAACGATCCAACCAAGGGAGAAAGAGAATGCTGAGAAGAACCTTCATGGCCGCTGTCCTCGCCGGAACGGCGCTCGTTTCCGCCCCCGCCCATGCCGACAATCATGGCGGAATGGATATCGTCGACACCGCCGTGAACGCAGGCAGCTTCGAGACGCTCGTGGCCGCCGTGCAGGCTGCGGGTCTCGTCGACACGCTCAAGGGCGAAGGCCCCTTCACCGTCTTCGCGCCCACGGATGAGGCCTTCGCCGCGTTGCCCGAAGGCACCGTCGATGACCTGCTCAAACCCGAGAACAAGGACAAGCTGACCTCGATCCTGACTTATCACGTCGTGCCCGGAAAGGTAATGTCCGGCGATCTGAGCGACGGGATGATGGCCGCGACGGTGCAGGGCTCGGAAGTCACGATCAAGACCGACCCCGCGGTCATGGTCGACGACGCCAGCGTCACGCAGGCAGATATCGAAGCCAGCAACGGCGTGATCCACGTAATCGACAAGGTGATCATGCCCAAGTGACGGGCTTCAGGCAAAGCCCCGAGCATTAGGGAGGCCTGTCGAGGGTCCGCTTTTCGACAAGCCGATCCCGGGCCGTTCGCGCAGCTTCATGCGCGAGCGGCTTGTTCTTTGACCGAGCGCTCGGCCCCGGAGAGAACCCGTTCAGGCATGTGCGCTCAGGATCGAGCCGCTCCCGCCAGGATCGCCGCCACCGGCGACCAGGTCGCTTTCCGCGGGCAGATCGTCGGCGTGAATGACCGGCGCTCCGGTGATACGCGACAGGTTCTGCGCGATTGCTTCGATTGCGACATGGCACGCGTGATCGCCATCGTGCTTGGGCACGAAGATGCGCGTCAAACCATGCGCCTGCATGATGTAGGACAGCACATGCGCGATCGAGCCATGCTCTTCCGGATCGGAGAGCGCCTCGTCTTTATAGGTCAGGAAGGATGCGCAGATCGGCGTCGCGCCACAAGCGCCGAGCTGGGCGATCAGCGCCCCGCGCCCACCGCCTTCTTGCGACAGGCAAACGATGTGAGAGCGGTCATCCTTCAGTGCCTCGATGAACGCGCCGTGGCACTCGAGATCGCAATTCCCGGGATGAAGCATCAGGACGAGCGCGCCCTCCTCCGACGCGGTCGTCTCCAGATTTCGTGACATCATGGTCATATCAGACCTCCTCCTTTGAAATAGAGCGGCGCGCGCCCGGGTCGAATTCCCGGCCCTCTTCTTCGTCCCGAAGCCATTCGGCGGCGCGCCCGGTAATGCGCAACGCGGGTGTGCAGGCGGCGAGCCGATTGAGGAAGCTGCGCGCCCAGATCCGCGTATCGGTCGCCTCGACTACCTTCAGGCAGGCGGTATGGCGCGCCTGACGCTCCTCGAGCGGCATCGTGAGCGCCCGGCGGATCGCGGCCGCCGTCTCGTCGACGTCATGCGGGTTGACCAGCAGGGCCTCGGTCATGTCCTCTGCGGCGCCCGCGAAGCGCGACAGCACCAACACGCCCGGATCTTCCGGGTCCTGTGCCGCGACATATTCCTTCGCCACGAGGTTCATCCCGTCCGCAAGCGGCGTGACGAGCGCGGCCCGTGCGCCGCGCAGCAACCCCGCGATCTCGTCGCGCGGCACGGGGCGGTGCAGGAAACGGATCGGCGCCCAATGGACCTCGCCGAAGCGCCCGTTCACCTGCCCCGCGATCTGCTGCAGGTCGGTGGTGATCTCCTGATAGGCCCGCACGCTTTCGCGCGACGGCGGCGCGATCTGCACCAGCGAGGCGCGCGGCCCCGTGTCGTAGGTCTCCAGATAGCGCTCGAACGCGCGGAAGCGTTGCGGCAAGCCCTTGGAGTAGTCGAGCCGGTCGACGCCGATGACATAGGCGTCTCCGAACAATTCGTGCGCGGGCGGCGGCGCGCAGTCCTGCGCCGCCCGGGCGAAACTCTCAGCCGAGATACCGATCGGAAAGGACCGGACGGATACCTCCTGCGCGCCGAATTTGATCGCACCGTCGGGCAACATTTCTGCCCTCGGATCGGCGCGGAACATCTCGAGACAGCGCGCCACGTCGGCCCGCGTCTGCAACCCGACGAGATCGTAATGCGCCAGCCAGCGCGCGAAGGCGGGCGGATCGGGCAACACGTCGAGATCGGTGATGTTGGGGAAAGGGATGTGAAGGAAAAAGCCGATGCGATTGGTTACGCCGAGGCTGCGCAGTTCCTCGGCCAACGGGAAGAAATGGTAGTCGTGAATCCAGATGTGATCTTCGGGCGAAATCACCTCGGCCATCTGCTGCGCGATACGGCGGTTCACCCGGAGGTAGCCCTCGTCGAAGCTGCGATTGATCTCGACCAGATCGGTGCGGTGATGCGCGATCGGCCAGAGCACGGAATTGGCGAAGCCGAGGTAATAGGCCTCGCGGTCTTCCTCGGTCAGACGGAAGGCGAGCTTCTCGTATTGGGTGCCCCCCATATCGATGAGGGCGGGCTCTTCGGACCCGATCTCGGGATGCGCGCCGATCCAGATGCCGCCCTTTTCGCGCAGCGCCTCGTGGAGCGCCACCACGAGCCCACCCGAGGGCGTCGCCTCGGAGGGAATGCGGTTGGACACGACGATGAGACGGGCGGGCATGACTGAAAAAACCTCCGGATTGAACGAATGGTGACGGCTGTCACGTCTGAAATATTCGTCCGCTCAACGCCCCCTTGAAGCGCGCAGTTCCGCCCGATGGCGGAGCGTCGGCAAAAAAGTTTAGGCGATTAACATAAGACATTCCGAACTTTTTTTTCGGGTACATTTTTTCATATCTTTTCATCTTGTTCCGAGAAGTCCGGGAAAAACAGTCTGCTTCGCGCGCGTACGAGGGGACGCCAAAGCGGGATGACAATTCACTTCCGCAGTGTCGCGAGCACGGAACCTCGACGGAGGCGACTGGTTGGCTTTTCAGCAAGCGAAACCTGCCACGGAGAGCGACATGTCACACCCGGCTCAACCCCGCACCGAAGACGCGCGTCAGGCGCCGCGGGGGCTGCGCACATGGGTCACGCGCGAGCGGATCGCCTTCTGGCTGCCGATCGCGATTTTCCTTCTGCTGGTCCTGATCGCTCCCCATATCCTGCTGCTGATCTTCGCCGGGCTGCTCATCGCGGTTTTTCTGCGCATGGGCGGGAACGCGATCGCGCGCAGGCTGCGTATTGGCGAAGGCTGGGGGCTCCTGATCTACGCGCTGCTGCTGATCGGGCTTGGGGTGCTGTTCTTCGTATATGCAGCGCAGGGGCTGTCAGACCAGCTCGACCAGTTGCTGAGCGCCCTGCCCGAGGCACGAAAGCAGGCACAGCAATTCATCGACTCGCATGGCTGGCTGCATTCCTTCACGCGCTCGATCGATCTGGGCGCGATGGCGCCGTCCGGCGAAGGAGCCGCGACGACCGTGATGGTGTCGATTGGCATGCTCGGGAACGCGTTGCTGATAACCTTCATCGGTGTCTACGGCGCGGTGGAGCCGCAGCTGTATCGGCGCGGGATCGCCGCGCTCTTTCCGGCCTCTGACCGCGACTGGATCGTCGCGAGTTTCGCGACCGGCTGGGCGGCCCTGTCTGGCTGGCTCTTCGCGCAGATGATTTCGATGACGGTGATCGGCGTGCTGACCTTCATCGGCCTTTGGGCGCTGAACGTGCCGCTGGCCGCGATCCTCGCGATCCTCGCAGGGCTTCTGACCTTCATTCCCAATATCGGCCCTGTCCTGTCAGCGATCCCCGCCATGGCGATGGGTCTGACGGTGAGTCCGATCACGATGCTTTGGGTCGTGCTGCTCTATCTCGGCGTTCAGGCGCTCGAGAGCAATGTCGTCACACCGCAGATCCAGGAGAGGGCGATGTCGCTGCCGCCGGCGCTGGTGATCGCGTTCCAACTGCTGATGGGCAGCTTCTTCGGCATTCTCGGGCTCGCGCTCGCGACGCCTCTGCTCGCGGTCCTGATGCTGATGACGCGGCGCCATTACCTGCCGCTCGTCAGACCCGAGACCGCCTGACCACCTTTCCTTTCCATCCTTCCGGAGCTTTCGTTGACCACTTTCCTCATCCTCCTCGGCGCCGCCCTCGTCGCGATTTCACTTTGGGATATCCTTCTGTGCGCGTTGGGCGCAGGACAGTCCGGGGCGCTCTCGCGTGCCGTCGCGCGGTTCGGCTTCGCGCGGATGCGCACGATCGGTCACACGCGGATCGCGCATCGGATTTGCGGACCGGTGACGATGGCGTGGCTGGGCGCGGTCTGGATCGCTGCGGTCGCCTTTGGCTGGAGCCTGATCTTCTTCGCAGCGAGCCGATCGCTCGAAACGACAAAGGGCCTGCCTGCGGCGAGCTTCGCCGACAGCCTCTCCTACGCCGGGCACCTTCTTTCGACGCTGGGCGGCGGCTACGCCAACCCCGCGGGCACCGGCTGGTCGCTGATCTCGGTCATCACCGGGGTGACGGGAATGCTGGTGCTTACGCTGGCGGTGAGCTTTGTCTTCTCCACCACGCAGGCGGCAGCGCAGGGCCGCGCGGTGATGGCGCTGGCTGAGGTATTTCCCCCGGGCTCCGACGAGTTCACCGGGCAGTTCCTGCCGCAATTTTCCAGCTACGTCGCACAGGTGAAATCCATTCCCTTCGCTCTTTTCTACAGCACCGCGCGGCCGCAGAGGAGACTGCCGCGCGGGATCTACCGCCTCTGGAGAGACGCACGCCTGACAGAGACACAGCGCCGCGCGCTCCGGATCATCCTGCATGAAATCCCCGGGCTGGAGGAGGTCGCACCCGAGCGGTTCGACGGCGCGCTTCTCGACTGGGCGATGCGCCACGACCTGTGCCCGAACGAGATGAGGCGCAGCCAATGACACACAGCCTCGCAGGACCAAGAAACGCGCATAACGTGGAGCGGCCCGCATGGTTCCGTGAAAAAAACGTGTTGGGCAGCCGAACTTGTCCGACGAGGAGGTCGGTCTACCGTTTCCGCACACCCCCTTGTGCACGCGAGTTTGCCATGTCCCTTGCCGCCTCGATCCGCAGAGCCCCCCTCCTTTCCGGAGCGGTCGTGGCCCTCTGGATGGGCTGGGGCTGGACCGGCGCGGGAGAGGCGCGAGCAGAGAGTTTTCTCGACCCGGCCGGGCCGATCGCCTCCGCTCAGGTTACTCATCTGAAGATCATCCTGATCCTCATGGCGATCGTCGTGATCCCGGTTTTCGCGGCGACCCCGTGGTTGATCCGGCGCTACCGCTACGGACGCTCGAAGGGCGAATACCGCCCCGACTGGTCGTTCGCCACGGTGTTCGAAATTCTGGCCTGGGGCGTGCCGATCCTGGTCGTGCTGATGCTTGCCGTTTATCTGTGGCAGCGGACCCACACCCTCGATCCTTACAACCCGGTGGCGGGCAAGGCGGGCAAGCCGCTGGTCGTCGATGTGGTCGCCTATGACTGGAAATGGCTGTTCCTCTATCCCGAAGAAGGCGTGGCGAGCGTGGGCGAGCTGGCCTTCCCTGCCTCGCGCCCGCTCGAGCTGCATCTGACCTCCGACACGGTGATGCAGAGCTTCATGATCCCGCGGCTGGGCAGCCAGATCTACGCGATGAAGGGGATGCAGACGAAGCTGCATCTGGCCGCCGACGGCCCCGGCACCTTCGAGGGCCGCAACACGCAGTTTAACGGCGAAGGGTTCTACACGCAGAATTTCAAGGCGAGCGCCATGAACGACGAGGTATTCGCACGCTGGGTGAAGGCGGCGAAGGCGCGCGGCCTGCCTCTCGACGACAAGGCACGCGCAGCGCTGGAGGAAAAAAGCAACAAGGTCGAACTGGCCCGCGCGCTCGACCAGCCTACCGAGCAGCCGATCCTGTTCTCGACCGCGCCGAGCGGAATGTTCGACGAGATCGCCGGCCTGAAGGAGACGCAACAATGAACACATGGAGCAGCATCTGGGGTTTCCCCTTCGGACGCCTGACGCTGGACGCGCTACCGGTCAGCGATATCGTGCGCGCCGATGGCAGGACCGAGTTGCTCTCCGGCATCACTGGCACTGCCGCTGCGGGCATGGCGGTGCTGGGCTTCGTCGTCGTGGTTATCTTGATCACGGTGAAAGGATGGTGGCGCCCGCTCTGGAGCGAGTGGCTGACTTCGGTCGATCACAAGAAGATCGGCATCATGTATATCGTCTTCTCCTTCGTGATGCTGGCGCGGGCGCTGGCCGAAGCCTTCGTGATGCGAAGCCAGCAGGTGGTGGGCCATGACGGCGGTGGGATCGTGATGCCCGACCATTTCGCGCAGCTCTTCACCACCCATGGCACGATCATGATCTTCTTCATGGCGATGCCCTTCCTGACCGGCATGATCAATTTCGTGATGCCGTTGCAGATCGGCGCGCGCGATGTGGCCTTCCCGGTGCTGAACTCGGTCTCGCTGATGCTGACGATCGCGGGCGGCCTGATCCTGATGATCTCGCTGGTGCTCGAGCCCTTCTCGACCGGCGGCTGGTCCGGTTACCCGCCCTATACGGAAGCCGCCTACAACCCCGGCGCGGGGCCGGATTACTGGATCTGGGCGGTGACGCTGTCGTCGATCGGGTCGACTTTCACGGGGCTGAATTTCGCCGTGACGATCTACAAGAAGCGCTGCCCCGGCATGAAGCTTATGCGGATGCCGCTGTTCACCTGGACGTCGCTCTGCACCTCGATCCTGATGATCTTCGCGATGCCGCCGCTGACCATCGCGACGGCGCTGCTCGCGCTGGATCGCTACATGGGCTTCCACTTCTTCACCAATGGGGGTGGCGGCAACATGATGAACTACGCCAACCTGTTCTGGCTGTTCGGCCATCCGGAGGTCTATATCCTCATCCTGCCCGCGTTCGGCGTCTGGTCGGAGGTATTCTCGACCTTCTCGGGCAAGACGCTCTACGGCTACACCGCACTGGTGATCGCGACGATGGCAATCGCGGTGCTGAGCTTCACCGTTTGGGTCCACCATTTCTTCACGATGGGCCAGAGCGCCAATCTGAATGCCGCCTTCGGCATTGCCACGATGACGATCGGGGTGCCCACAGGGGTCAAGATCTACGACTGGATGCTGACGATGTTTCGCGGGCGGGTGCGCATCTCGGTGCCGATGCTCTACGCCATCGCCTTCCTGTTCCTGTTCACCATCGGCGGGCTGTCGGGCATCATTCTGGCGAACCCGTCGGTCGACTACCAGGTCCACAACACGCTGTTCCTCGTGGCGCATTTCCACAACATGCTGATCCCCGGACTGCTTTACGGAATGATCGCGGGCTACACGATGTGGTTTCCCAAGGCCTTCGGGTTCCGGCTCGACGAGAAATGGGGCTACCGCGCCGCGTGGTGCTGGATACTCGGCTTCGTGGGGGCGTTCTTCCCGCTCTACGTACTGGGGCTGATGGGAATGCCGCGGCGGATGTCGGGCTATTTCTCCGGGCAGTGGCTGCCATGGACGATCATCGCGTTGGGCGGCGCGGTCCTGATCCTCGCCGGTTTCCTCGCGCTGATCGTGCAACTCTGGGTTTCGGTGCGCGATCGCAAGCGGCTGGCCGTGCCGGTAGGCGATCCGTGGGACGGGCGCTCGCTCGAATGGGGCATCCCCGCCCCCGCGCCGGAATGGAACTTCCCCGCCCTGCCCCGTGTCGAGGGCCGCGACGCCTTTGCGACGCTGAAAGCCTCGGGTCATGATCTCGGCCCGCCCGAGGACGGGTTCGAGGATATCTGGCTGCCGAAGAACGCCGCGTTCGGCCCGGTGATCGGGGCGCTCGGCACGGCGCTGGCCTTCACGCTGACATGGTACATGTGGTGGGCGGTTCTGCCGCTTGCGGCACTGGTGCCGCTGGTGATCATCGCTCAGGGCTTCCGGCGCGACACCGAGAAGCGCGTCCCTGCCGAGGAAGTCCGCAAGGAATGGCGCGCCTTCCGCGAACTGGCCGCTCGCACGCCGCGCGTGCCCCGCACGTCCGAATACACCCGCGACAACCGCGGCCACGCCATACCGATGTCGCAGGAGGCCACGCGATGAGCCAGACCACCCGCCATCCCGGCCTCAACCTTGGTTCCAAGCACCAGAGCGCCGACGACCAAGCCGAAACCGAAGTCTTCGGCTTCTGGGTCTTCATGATGTCCGATGCGATCCTGTTCGGCCTGCTGATGGCGACCTATGTGGTGATGCGGCCCAACACGAATGGCGGCCCCGGCCCGCAGGAACTGTTCGAGCTGAAGTCGATCTTCATCGAGACGATGCTGCTGCTGACGTCATCGGTCGCGATCGGCTTTTCGCATCTCGCACTCAAGCACGAGCCGCGCCCGGTGAAGATGGTGCTGTGGTTGCTGATCGCGATGGCGCTCGCGCTGACCTTCGTGGGCTTCGAGATCCACGACTTCCTGAAGATGTTCTCGGAAGGCGGCACACCTCAGCGCAGCGGATTCCTGTCGTCCTTCTTCGCGCTGGTGCCGCTGCATGGGCTGCACGTCACGTTCTCCTGCCTCTGGGCCGTCGCGATCCTGGGGCAGATGCTCGTTTACGGCCTGGACGACCGGGTGAAGCTGTCGATGGTGCGTCTCGCGGTGCTCTGGCACTTCCTCGACATCGTCTGGATCGGAATTTTCTCCATCGTCTATATCGGGGGGCTGGCATGAGCGAACATGACGAAAGACGCCAAGAGGCCCGCAGCTACCTGATCGGCTATGCGCTCGCGCTGGCGCTGACACTGCCGATCTTCGCACTGGTGGCGTGGGATCTGCTGCCGAAAGTGGCGATCTGGTGGACAACCGCCGTGGCCGCGATCGTGCAGATCGTGGTCCATTTCCGCTTCTTCCTGCATATCCGCCTGAAGGGGCAGAAGCAGGAAGACCTGCATCTGATCCTGTTCACCACGCTGATCTTGCTGCTGATGGGCGGCGGGACGCTGTGGCTGCTGTGGAACCTGCACGCGCGGATGATCTGAGCCGATCAGGCCCCGAAGCGGCCGATCTCGAAGCCAGCCTCGGTCAGGTGCCCGCGCAGTGCCCGCGCCATCGCCAGCGCCTCTGCCCCGTCGCCGTGCAGGCAGACCGTGTCGATCTTGCAGGGGATTTCCTTGCCCGAGGCGGTCACGATCGCGCCCTTGCGCAGCATCTCCTCGATCCGCGCGCCGACCTCTCCGGCGTCATGCAGCACCGCACCGGGCTTCGATCGCGCCATCAGCGAAGCGTCGTCCTCATAGGCGCGATCGGCGAAAATCTCGCCCGCCCAATTGGCCTGCAACTCGCGCGCAACCTGCTCCATCGGGGTCTGCGGCAGAACGACGAGGATGATGTCGGGCTGCACTTTCAGGGCGGCGGAATAGCAGGCCCGCGCGATCTCGATATCCTCCGAGGCCATGTTCGACAGCGCCCCGTGCAGCTTGAAATGCCGCACCGCGCCACCCGCCGCGCGGGCCATCGCCTGCGCGGCGCCCAGTTGATAAGTGACCAGATTCGTCAGCTCCTCGGCGCTGAGCTTGATCCGCCGACGGCCGAAGCCCTGCAGATCCGCAAAGCCCGGATGCGCGCCGATACCGACATCGTTGGCCACAGCTGCGCGCATCGTCTGCGCCATCACATCCGGGTCGCCCGCGTGGAAACCGCAGGCGACATTGGCGGAGGTAATGACCTCCATCAGCGCGGCGTCGTTGCCCATGATCCACGGGCCGAAGCTTTCTCCGATATCGGCGTTCAGGTCGATCTTAGCCATTTTCTTCCTCCAATTCGCGCCCTGCCGTCACGCCGCTGATCAATTGGTAGCTGAGCAGGTCATGAATGTCGTGCGGATCGCGGATCAACGGGCGCAGCTTGGCCCGCTGTGCCTGAAGCTGCGCCTCCCAGCGCAGGGCCAAGGCGTCGGCCTCTTCCAGTGTCACCGCTTTGAACCGCAGTTTCGTCCCCGGCGCGGCTTGGGCGATGCGCGGCAGATCGCAGGGCAGCACGGTGCCGATCCGAGGGTAGCCGCCGATGGTCTGGCATTCGGCGAGCAGCACATAGGGCGTGCCCGCGCCCGTCATCTGAATATCGCCCTCGAAGATCACGTCCGAGGCGAGCCCTTTGGCCTTGTCCGAGGTCAGCGCAGGCGCATCGCTCTCGAGCGCCACGCCCTGACGGTTGCCCTGCCGGGCGCGGGTGAATTCGGTCGTGCTGAGCCGCGCGAAAGTGGCCTCGTCGAACAGGCCCGTCTGCGGTCCCGGGATGATCCGCAACGTGCCGCCCGAGAAACGGTCGTCCTGCGTGAGAACCATCCCGGGCGCGTCGGGCTCGGGGTCCGCACCGAGCGGCAGGCGCGCGCCCGCTTCCAGCGCCGATCCGATCCCGGCGGTGAGATGCGCCGAGCGGCTGCCCAGGACTTCGGGCGTCTCGATCCCGCCCGCGAAGGTGAGATAGCCGAACATGCTCGCGCGCGCGGCACCGATCGACAGCACCTCGCCCGGTTCCATTCTGTGGCTCGCGCCCCAGCGCAGGGGGCGTCCGTCAAGCTCCGCCTGCATCGGCGCACCCGTCAGGGCGATCCGCGTCGGAGCCGTGACCTCGAACCGCCCGCCGCTCACCGCCATTTCCAACGCGGGAAGCGGTTTGCGCGACCCCAGAAGCGCCGCCGCCTCGACCAATGCGAGCGGATCGACCGCGCCACCGCGCGAGATGCCTTGCGCCATGCGACCGGGGCGGCCCATGTCCTGCACGCTCACGCTTGGCCCGACGCTCCGCAGGATCAGCGATCCGCCGCTCATGACCGCACCTCGCAACGCGCGCCGCCCATCGGATCGCCCGCCTTCAAAAGCGCGTCCATCTCGGTGCCGGAGACCGGCGCGAGGCGAACCTCGTCGCCCGCATGCAGCGGCACGGGGTCGGTTTGGTCGGGGCGGAACACATCGAAGGCCGTCCGCGCGATCTGATGCCAGCCGGTGGGCGAGGCATTCGCGAACAGCACCAATTGGCGCACCGCCAGGCAGAGCGCCCCTTTCGGAACGCGCGGGTTCAGCTCGGAGCGGCGCGCGAGATTCCAATGCTCGGGCAGCAGACCGAGATAGGGTTGACCGGGCGCGAAGCCGATGGCGAGGACGCTCAGCTGGGTCGCCGTGATCTCGTCGATGGCCGCTTGCGGAGAAAGCCCCGCAAGCTTCGCCGCCTCTTCCAGATCGGGACCGTGTTCGCCGCCGAACGCCACGGGCAAATGCCAGACGCGCTGCGCGGGATGCGGCGCCGCACTCAGCCAATCGGCCTCGGACAGCAGGGTCTCCAGCCGCTCGGCCATCTCGGCCCGCGTTACCGCCTCCGGATCGAAACGCAGCAGAACCGACACGAGGCTGGGGACGACCTCGCGCAAACCGGCCAGATCGCTCTCCGTCACGCGCTGATGAAAGCTCTGCGCCGCCGCAATCGCGTTGGGCTCTGCGACCAGCGCGAACCGCACGAGCAGCCCGTCTCCGCCAGCCGGCAAAATCTGCGGGCTATGCGCTTGGGCCGTTCCGGGCCGCAATGCTTCTTCGAGCATCATGTCAGGGCATCTCCACTGGCTCAGACCGCGATTTTGAAACTTATCGTTGACTTTGATTTCATTTTACAGACAATTTGTCAACGTTATGAAAAAGAGGCGGACACGAATTCCGCCGCGACCCGACAGGAGAGAGATATGATCAGATTTGCTGCAAGCTTCGCGGTTGCGCTGGGACTGGGCACAGCCGTTCAGGCGCAGACCTGGGACATGCCGACGCCCTATGGCGACACCACCTTCCACACCGTGAATATCCGCGACTTCGCCGAGGACGTGTCGAAAGCGACCGACGGCAAGCTGGAGATCAAGGTGCATTCGGCGGGCTCGCTCTTCCCGCATTCCGAGATCAAGAACGCCGTGCGCTCGGGTCAGGTGCCGATCGGAGAGTTCTTCCTCTCGACGCTCTCGAACGAAGATCTGGCTTTCGGCGTCGACAGCCAGCCTTTCCTCGCCACCAGCTACGATCAGGCCGAAAAGCTTTGGGAGGCGCAGAAGCCCGTCATCACCAAGCTTCTCGACAAGCAAGGGCTGATGCCGCTGTTCTCGGTGCCGTGGCCGGCGCAGGGGCTCTATACCAATGGCGAGATCAAATCCGTGGACGACCTCGCAGGGCTGCGCTTCCGCGCATATAATCCCGCGCTGGAAGAATTTGCGACGCTCGCCAAGGCCGCGCCCGTGCAGGTCGAAGCGGTCGACATTCCGCAGGCCTTCTCGACGGGTCAGCTGCAAGCGATGATCACCTCGCCCTCGACCGGCGCGAATTCCAAGGCGTGGGACTTCGTCGACACCTACACCAAGATCGACGCCTGGCTGCCCAAGAACATCGTCGTGGTGAACAAGCGCGCCTTCGACCGTCTGAGCGAAGACGAACAGAAGGCCGTGATGGATGCCGCCGCCACCGCGCAGACCCGCGGTTGGGAGATGTCGAAGAAAGAGGCCGCCGAGAAGACCGCCGAGATGAAGGATAACGGCATGGCGATCGTCGATCCGAGCCCCGAATTGGAGCAGGGTCTGAAGAAGATCGGCGACGAGATGCTGGCCAACTGGAAAGAAAAGGCCAGCCCCGACGCGCTTGAGGTGCTCAAGGCCTATCAGGGCAACTGAGCCCGCTCGATCCGGGGCCCTTCCGCCACTGCGGGAGGGCCTTTTTCGATGCTCTTCCTCACACAAGCCCCCGGAGTATCCACCATGCGTCGCCTGCTCGATCAGGTCTATCTTCTGTCCGGAGGGATCGCCGCCGTCTCGATCCTCGCGATCTGCCTGCTGGTCACGGCCCAGGTCGGGCTGAACGTGCTCGCCCGTCTGGGCGGGCCCGCTCTCTCCTACACGATCCCCTCCTATGCCGATTTCGCGGGCTATTTCCTCGCGACGGCAAGCTTCATGGCGCTGGCCCACACACTGCGCCACGGCAGCCATATTCGCGTCAATCTCGTGCTGACCCGCCTGCCCGCCCGTGGCCAATGGGTCGCCGAGCTCGTAGCGCTCGCGCTTGGCTTCGCGGCCAGCGCCTACGCTGTGTGGTTCGCGACCTCGCTGATGCTCGAGAGCCTGCATTACGGCGATATGTCCACCGGCATCGTCGCGATCCCGATCTGGATCCCGCAATGTGCGATGGTCGTCGGGCTGGGCCTTCTGGCGCTCGCCTTCATCGATACGCTGATCGAGAGCGTCCGCGCCAAGCGCCCGGTGCTCGTCGATGATGTTTCGGAGTAAACCATGTCCGATCCGATGACCTTCGCAATTCTTCTGGGCCTGCTTCTCGTGCTGCTCGCAGGCGGCGTCTGGGTGGCGCTGTCTCTGCTGATCGTGGCGCTGGCGGGGCTCAGCTTCTTCTCCGGCGCGCCGACCGGGCTCGTCATGGCGACCACGCTTTGGGGCAACAGCCATAGCTGGCCGCTCGCCGCGCTGCCGCTTTTCATTCTGATGGGGGAGATCCTGCTCCGCTCGCGGCTGTCCGAGGACATGTTCTCCGGCCTCGCCCCGTGGCTGGGCCGCGCACCGGGCCGCTTGCTGCATGTGAACGTGCTGGGCTGTGCGATCTTCGCGGCCGTTTCGGGGTCGTCCGCGGCGACGGCGGCCACGATCGGGCGGATGTCGGTGCCCGAGCTCACCCGCCGCGGCTATCCCGAGAGCCTGATCCTCGGCACGCTGGCGGGCTCGGCCACGCTTGGCTTTCTGATCCCGCCCTCGGTGATCCTGATCGTCTACGGCGTCGCGACCGAGCAATCCATCGCGCGCCTCTTCATCGCGGGAATCCTGCCGGGGCTGATGCTGGTCAGCCTGTTCGGCGGCTATGTCGCGCTCCGGGCGTGGATGAATCCCGCGTCGATCCCGCGCGAGGACATCACCCTGAACCTGCGCGAGAAGCTGCGGGCGTCGCGCCGCCTGATCCCGATCGTGATCCTGATCGGCGGCGTGATCGGCTCGATCTATACTGGTGTCGCCTCGCCCACCGATGCGGCGGCCGTGGGCGTAGTCTTTTCGGTGATCCTCGCGGTCGCGACGGGCAGCTTCCGCTGGCGCGACTTCAAGGACGCGCTGTTCTCGGCCACCCGCACCAGCGCGATGATCGCTTTCATCCTGCTCGGCGCCTCGGTGCTGTCGGTTTCGATGGGCTTCACCGGCATCCCGCGCAACCTCGCCGCGTGGATCGGCACCTTCGGGCTGTCGCCCACCGCGCTGCTTGCAGTGCTGACCGTGTTCTTCATCCTGCTGGGTTGCTTCCTCGACGGGATCTCGGTCGTGGTGCTGACCACCTCGATCATCCTGCCGATGGTGGAAGCCGCCGGGATCGACCCGCTGTGGTTCGGCATCTACCTCGTGCTGGTCGTCGAGATGAGCCAGATCACCCCGCCCGTGGGCTTCAACCTCTTCGTGATCCAGGGGCTGACCGGCTACAACATCCTCAAGGTCGCCCGCGCGGCGCTGCCTTTCTTCGGGCTGCTGTTGCTGGCGGTTCTGCTGATTACGCTGGTCCCGGGGATCGTGACCTACCTGCCCTCGCTGATGGGCAACTGAGCCAACGACCCGCGCGACCTCAGAGCGAAGAGGCCGCGCGGCTCGCCTGATCGTAATAGCCCGAGAGCACACGCAGGGCCGAGGCGATCTCACGTAGATCTTCGCCCGCCATACCGCCTTTCTGGATCGGCTCGAGCAGGCATTCCTCGCGCACTTTCCGATAGCGTTCGCACAGATCGCGCCCGCTTTCCGAGGTGCGGTAGAACACTTCCTTGCCGCGCTTCTCGGAATCCAGCAGCCCCAGCTTCAACAGCTTGCGCAGCGCATAATTGACCGTATGCGTGTCCTCGATATTGAGCAGGAACGTGATGTCGTTGAGCCGCTTTTCGCGGTCGCGGTGATTGGTGTTGTGCAGCACGAGGATTTCGAGCGGCGAAAGCTCCATCCCCGAGGCCGCCATGCAGCGCTGCATCCATCGCGCGAAGGAGTTGTAGGCGATGATCATCCCGTATTCGAATTCCGAGGCTTCCCAGCCCGGCCCTTCGGCCAGATGACGGGATGAGACTATGCGGCGTTCTCCTGCGGGCATGAGCGGCACTCTCCTTTCGTGCGTTTACGCCCTCACCTTATAGACATTTCGCTGACATTCTATCCTTGAGAGAAATTCGGCGCGCGCTTTTGCAGGTTCGCCATCACCATTTCCATCTGCGCGGGACCGCCGATGATCTCGGCCTGCAACTCGGCCTCCAGCGCCAACCCGTCGCCGGGCGGCATCGTCCATGCCTGCTCCACCAGCGCCTTGCTCGCCGCCAGCGCCTCGGGGGAGCGCAGGGTGAATTCGGCGGCCATGTCGCGCGCCGCCCGCAGCGGGGTCTCGGCCACGCGCGTGATCAGCCCCAGCTTCTGCGCCTCACCGGCCTCTAGCACCCGGCCCGTCATCATCAGCTCTTTCGCGATATCCGCGCTGACCAGTTTCGGCAGGCTCTGCGAGATGCCCATATCGGGGATCAGCCCCCATTTCGCCTCCATGATCGACAGCCGCGCATCCGGCGCCGCGATCCGGAAATCTGCACCGAGCGCGAGCTGCATCCCCGCCCCGAAGGCCACGCCCTCGATCGCGGCGATCACCGGAACCGGCAGCTGCGCCCATCGCGTCACCGGGCGCTGAAATCGGTTCGCGCCCTGCGCATCGGGTTCGGCCATCTGCGCCTTCACCCCCGCCAGATCGGCCGCGAAGCTTTGCATCACACTCAGGTCGAGCCCGGCCGAGAAACAGCCGCCCGCGCCGCTCAGGATGACCGCGCGCAGGCCCTTTTGCTGCGACAGGCTCTGCGCCGCCTCGGCCAGCACGTCGAACATCTCCAAGGTCCAGGCGTTCTTCTTTTCGGGGCGGTTGAGGATCACCTCCGCGACACCCTCCGCGCTCACCGAAATCTGCACCGGGTCGGCCATGTCCATCCTCCTCGCTTGGCTCTGCGCACTATGCAGACCCGCCGCCCCCTCGCAAAGCGGAACGCGGGGTCATAGGTAGGAGATCAACAGGCGCGCGCGGCGTTGGACAGCCCTGCGCGGCGCGCTAGCTCTGCCCCGACGGAGGTTCCCCATGCAGCAATTCTCACTTCTCGATCTGTCGCCCGTGCCCGAAGGCAAGACCGCAGCCGATGCGCTGGCGGGAACAGCCGACCTGGCCCGGATGGCCGAAGACGCGGGCTATCACCGCTTCTGGCTGGCCGAGCATCACAACATGCCCGGCATCGCCAGCGCCGCGACCTCGGTGCTGATCGGCCATGTCGCCTCGGTGACCAAGAGGATGCGCGTCGGCGCGGGCGGCATCATGCTGCCCAACCACGCGCCGCTGGTGATCGCCGAGCAGTTCGGCACTCTGGCCACGCTCTATCCCGACCGGATCGACCTCGGGCTGGGCCGCGCGCCCGGCACCGATGGCGGCACCGCCCGCGCCCTGCGCCGCAACATGTCGCCCGAGGACACGTTCCCCGCAGACGTACAGGAGCTGCTCGCCTATTTCAGCGACGAGGCAGAGAATTTCCGGGTGCGCGCCATTCCGGGCGCAGGCACGCATGTGCCGATCTGGATCCTCGGCTCGAGCCTCTACGGCGCGCAGCTTGCCGCCTACCTCGGCCTGCCCTACGCCTTCGCGTCGCATTTCGCGCCCGATATGCTGGGCGATGCGCTCGACATCTATCGCAGGAGCTTCCGTCCCTCGGTCCATCTCGACAAGCCCTATGCGATGATGGCCGCCGGGGTCTTCGCCGCCGACACCGATGAGGAGGCGCAATATCTGCGCTCGTCTCAGGTGCTGGCCTTCGCGCGGCTGCGCTCGGGTATGCCGGGCAAGCTGCCGCGCCCGACCGAGGATCTGTCCGAGGTGCCGCCGCAGATGATGGTTCAGGTGCAGCGCGCGCTGTCCTGCTCGGCCACGGGTTCCAAGGACAAGGTACGGGACGATCTGGCGCGTCTGATCGCGCAATACGAGCCCGACGAGCTGATGGTGACCGGGATGATCCACGACGCGGAGGCGCGTCAGAAGTCCTTCAAGATCGCCGCCGAGGTGCTGAGCGAGTTTCGCGAGCAACCTGCCGCGGCCTGAGGCACGGCGTGACACTCAGACATGCAAAGAGGCGGGCCCGGAAGCCCGCCTCTTTTCGTTTCAATCCGGTTGGCCTCAGTGCCCGGTGATCGCCGGGAAGGCCACCAGCAGCCCCACAGCGAAGATCTGGATCGCGATGAAGGGGAGCAGCGAGCGGAAGATCTCGCCCAGAGAAATGTCCTTCGGCGCGACCGACTTCAGGTAGAAAGCAGCTGGCCCGAAGGGCGGCGACAGGAAGCTCACCTGCATGTTCATCGCGAACACGACGCCGAACCAGACCGGGTCGTAGCCAAGGTCTTTCACGATCGGCACGAAGATCGGCATCGTCAGCAGCGCGATCCCGACCCAGTCGAGGAACATGCCGAGGAAGAACAGGATCGCCATCATCGTGAGGATCACGATGATCGGGGTATCCGACACGCCTTTCAGCAGCGCCGAGACGAAGTCGATCCCGCCCATCAGGTTGAACACGCCGACCAAAGCCGAAGCACCGATACCGATCCAGACGATCATCCCGCAGGTCGCGAGCGTCTGCAGCGCGGCCCCTTTGAGCATCGAGAGCGTCAGCTCGCCCCGGATGATGGTCGAGAGCATCACGCCCGCCACACCAAGCGCCGAGGCCTCGGTCACCGAGGCGATGCCGCCATAGATCGAGCCCAGCACGAAACCGATAACCAGGACCGGCAGGATCAGGCCCTTCAGCAGTTTGATCTTTTCCGACCACGGACGGTCGTCGGGCTCCGGCGCAGGCGCCAGATCGGGGTTCAGCTTCACCCGGATGATCACGAAGATCACGTAGAAGGCCGCGAGCATGAAGCCCGGGATGAAGGCAGAGGTGAACAGATCGCCGATGGAGACGTTCGCGGTGAGACCGTAGATGATCAGCACGATCGACGGCGGCACCATGGTGCCCAGCGAGCCGCCCGCACAGATCACGCCGATGGCGAGCTTGCGGTCATAGCCCTGGCGGATCATCTGCGGCAGGGCCAGCAGACCCAGCAACACGATCTCGCCGCCGATGATGCCAGACATCGCCGCGAGAATGACCGAGACGAAGATTGTCTGGATCGCCACCGCGCCGCGCATCCGGCCACCGACGAGCTTCATCGCCTCGAACAGATCGCGCGCGATGCCCGATCGGTCCAGAAGCGCCGCCATCATCACGAACATCGGCACCGAGACGAAGACGAAACTCGATACGAAGGAATAGACGCGGCTGGTGATCAGCGGCACCGCCATCGGGCCGAACCAGCCGAGCGCGAAGATCAGCGCCACCAGCAGGGTCACGAAAGCCAGCGGCATGCCGGTCAGCAGCAGGCCGATCAGCAGCGCGAACAGCAGGACCGTCCCGTAGCCGATCCCCAGAGCGGAGAGGTCGAAACTCAGCAGATGCTCGATCATTTACCCGCCTCCGATGCGAAGGCAGCCCGCAGGTAGTTCACCGCCATGATCACGAATTGCACCACCATCAGGCCGAGCACCACGAGGAGGAAAATCTTCAGGTAAGCCGGGAACGGCGGATCCCAGGCGCTGCCCGAGGTCTCGAAATGGACGCCGCCGCCGGGGCGCATCGTCGCCTTGATGACCATGCCGTAGGCGGCCCAGGCGAAGAAGCCCGCCGCGAAGAGACAGATCAGCGAGATGATCGCGTCGAGGATGCGCTTCGCCCGGCCGGTCACCAGATCGTAGATCAGCACGACGCGGATATGGCTGTTGCGCACAACGCAGTAGAGCCCGCCATAGACGAAAGCCATCGCGCAGAGGAAGATCGTGGTCTCATGCGCCCAGATCGTCGGGCTGTTGAAGCCGTAGCGCAGCACGACCTCGTTTAGCAGGATCAGCGCAGAGGCGATGATACCGATCGCGAAAACGATCCCCACGGCGTTGATCGCGCGGCCGAGGATGCCCGCTTCGGCGATGGTCGCCGCTTCGTCCTCGCTCTGCACCGGTTCCGGCGTGTGCGGATCATGTGCGGGGTGATCCACCCCGGTCTTGTCGGGTTGTGACATTGCAAAAACCGCTGCTGTCAGGAAACTGGAAAAATGCGGGGCCGCAATGGCAGCCCCGCACCGTTAGGGTATCAGATCAGAGAAGGTTGTTCTTCTTCAGATAGTCGGTCAGGACGTCATAGACGTGCTGCGCCTTCTCCGACTTCTTGGCGACCTTTTCCCACTGGGTGATCGCGATGCGGCGGAACTTCGCGCGCTCTTCATCCGACCAGTCGTGGACGTGGATCTTGCCGCCTGCTTCGGCCTTGGCCACGGCCTTCTTGTCGGCAGCCGCGAGATCGCTGACTTCCTTGTCCGCGAATTCCTTAACCGACTCTTCGAAGGCTTTCTGCAGATCGGGCGAGAGCGCATCCCACTCTTTCTTGTTCATCGCGACGCCGACGAGCGGCATCGAGTGGAAGCCCGGATAGACCGGGTTCGGCGCGATGTCGTTGAGGCCCTGCGCCTGGTTGGTCGAGAACACGGTGTAGTCGGCCGCGTCGATCACGCCCTTGTCGAGCGCGGTGTAGACTTCGGACCCCGGCAGGTTCACCGGAGCAGCACCCGCCGCCGCGAAGACGTCCTGCACGAGACCTTCCGGCGCGCGCATCTTCAGGCCCTTCAGGTCAGCCACGCCGTCGAGCGGCACTTTCGACACGAGCGCTTCAAGACCGGTGGTTGTCGAGCCGATGTAATGAACGTCATAGGGCTCGAACAGGTCGTTCGCGAGCTTCTGGCCACCGCCATTGTTCATGAAGTCCAGCAGCTGATCGGTGCTCGACCATGCGCCGACCGGGTTGCCCAGCAGCGAGAAGGCCGGGTCCTTGCCCGCGAAGTAGGAGATGTCGGTCACGATGCCGTCGATGATTCCGGCGCCGGTCGCGTCCAGCGTCTCGTTATGCTCGACGACGGAGCCCACGGGCATCATCTCCACCTGGATCTGGTTGTCGGTGCGCTCGGCGAGGTTCTTCGCCCAGTTCTGCTGGAGTTCGAAGTTCGGATTGCCTGCCGGGTCCGAGCTCTGGAACTTGTACTTGTGGGTTTCGGCATTCGCAGCGCTGGCCAGCGCCAGAACGGCGACGCTCGCGAGGGCGATTTTACGGATCGGTTTCGTCATGGTGTCCTCCCTTAATAGACGAAATCAAACTTGCGAGGCCGTGAGGCCCCAGGCGTTCAATATCTGCGAACAAAGCGCCTCGGGCGCTTCGCGGATATCGCAGGTCTGCGGGGCCTCGTCGGGCCCCGGCAATTCCAGATCGGCCAATTGGCTGTCGAGCAGCGCAATCGGCATGTAGTGATTTTCGCGCGCGGCCATTCGCGCTGCGATCAGGTCGTGCGGCCCGGTGAGATGCGCGAGATGAATCACGCCGAGGCTCTGACGCAGGCGATCCCGATAGGACCGCTTGAGCGCCGAACAGGCGAAGGCGACCGTCTTGCCGTCGCGCCCCGCCTCGATCACGCCCTTCGCCACGAGGTCCAGCCAGTCCCAGCGCATCTCGTCGTTGAGCGGCAGACCGGCGGCCATATGCGCGACATTCTCGGGCGGATGGAAATCGTCAGCATCGAGGAACACGCCGCCCACGGCCTGCGCCACGAGCCGCGCCACCGTCGTCTTGCCGGTGCCGCAGACGCCCATCACTAGGACCGGTGTCGCGTTCGCGCTGCTGCTGTTTGCCATCTTGCCTTACCGGGTTCACAGGTGTTTCTTGGGCACTGAGGGGTAATGTAAGCGGTTACATTCGTCAATCGCACTTTTGAGCAGGGGCGCGCTCGCAGGGAGGATAAATGAATAAAAACAAGGAAACAAAATCAGTTACGATGCGCGACGTCGCCGATCATGTCGGTGTAAGCGTTGCCACGGTTTCGCGTACCCTGCGCAATCCCGAGGTCGTTTCGCAGGCCGTGCGCGACAAGATCGCCGCCGCCATCGAATCGCTCGGATACCTTCCCGACCCCGCGGCCCGCGCCCTCGCCTCGACCCGCTCGGACATCATCGGGGTGATCCTGCCCTCGGTGTCGAACAACGTCTTTGCCGATGTGATGGACGGTATCTATTCCGCGGTCGAAGGCACGCACCACTCAGTCCAGCTCGGCTATTCGCGCTATGCGCCGCTGTCGGAAGAGAACCTGATCCGGGTCTTCCTGCGGCAGCGCCCGGCGGGACTGATCGTGACCGGGATCGACCAGACCGAGGCCGCGCAGGCGCTGTTGCGCGAGGCGGGCTGCCCGGTGGTGCAGATCATGGAGACCGGCGACGCCCCCTATGACCGGATGATCGGCTTTTCGCATTACGACGCCGCCCGCGCCGCCACCGCGCACCTGTTCGCACAGGGCTATCGCCGTCCCGGTTTCCTCGGCGCGCGGATGGACC
Source organism: Thioclava sp. F1Mire-8 (assembly GCF_002213165.1). Classification (NCBI taxonomy): domain Bacteria; kingdom Pseudomonadati; phylum Pseudomonadota; class Alphaproteobacteria; order Rhodobacterales; family Paracoccaceae; genus Thioclava; species Thioclava sp. F1Mire-8. The sequence continues at coordinate 1,556,627 of NZ_NBNY01000001.1, forward strand.
CGCGCACGCAGCGCCGTCTCCACGGTTTCCGCGACGAGTTGCGCGCGCAGGGCGTCGAGGAAGGCAAGCGTATCCAGACGACCACCCGCGCCTCCTCGGTGACGCTGGGCAGCCACCTGCTCGCACAGCTTATGGATATTGCTCCCGAGACCGACGCGATTTTCTGCATCAACGACGACCTCGCCCTCGGCGCGATGTTCGAAGCGCAGCGCCGCAACCTGCGCATCCCCGACGATCTCGGCATCTGCGGCTTCAACGACATGGAGATGATGGCAGCCGCCGAGCCGTCGATTTCCTCCGTGCGCACGTTCCGGCGCGAAATGGGCGAAGGGGCCGTGCAACTGATCCTCGACTCCCTCTCTGGTACCGCGGCACAGGAGAAGATCGTCGACCTCGGCTACCAGATCGTGCAGCGTCGCTCCACGCGGGGGCACTGAGCGTAAGCCCGCCGCGAGACGCGAGGAAACGCGAGGTGCAACGGGGTGCGGGGTCGGCAGGCTGCTCGCGCTGACTGGCTCGCCACCGGATGACGCACTGTTGTGGCATTCGGCCGTTCTCCTCGCCCTCGCGCGGGTCGCGGCCTATCTGGCTGACGAGGGGACCGAACGCGCCGCGCCGCGACGGGGCCGAGCAGCGCGCCAAACAGAATCGGGAGAGAGATCAAATGACGCCAGCCGTTTTCGCCATTCCGGGAGACATCGCCCAGCTATCCGGCGGGTTCATCTACGAGCGCAAGTTGCTCGAGGCGCTGCGGGCGGAGGGCCGCAACGTCGAGCATCTCGAACTGCCGCCCGGTTTTCCCGATCCGACACCCGAGGAAACCAAGGCCGCGCGCGCGCAGCTGACCGCGATCCCCAGGAATGTTCCGGTGATCCTAGACGGGCTTGTGTTCGGCTCGATCGATACGCAGGTACTCGATGACATGGCGGCGCCCGTGGTGGCGATGCTGCACCATCCGCTAGGCCTCGAGACCGGCCTCGCCGAAGACCGCGCGCGTCATCTGCTGAGGCGCGAGAGAGAAAATCTGCGCCGCGCCGCGCATGTCGTGGTGCCGAGCCCGCATACCAGCACGATCCTGCAAAAGGAGTTCGGCGTCGCTCCGGAGAAGATTTCCATCGCCCTGCCCGGCTTCGACCGTCCTCCGGCGCTGGAGAGCGCGAAACCGACCCCGCCCTTGATCCTGTCGGTCGGGCTGTTGGCCGCGCGCAAGGGCCATGACGTCCTGATCGACGCCTTGGCGGAGATCGGAGACCTGGACTGGCGCGCACAGATCGTGGGCGGCGCGCGCGATCCCGACGTGGCGGACGCGCTCGCCCAGCAGATCGATCGGCTCGGACTGGCTGCGCGGGTACAGCTTGCCGGACGGATGGAACGCGACGCGCTCGACGCGGCCTATCGCGACGCCGCGATCTTCGCGCTGGCGACCCGCTACGAGGGCTACGGGATGGTCTTCGGCGAGGCCATGCTGCACGGGCTGCCCATCGTGACCTGTCGCACCGGCGCCGTGCCCGACACGGTGCCGCCAGACGCAGGTTTTCTCGTTCCGGTGGATGCCCACCTCGACGTCGCCGAGGCGCTAAGACAGCTTCTCGGAGATGCCGAACTGCGCGCCCGGATGGGTGCGGCATCGGCAACCGCGGGGACGGCTCTGCCCGACTGGCGCGACACCTCGGCGATCATGGGGGCCGTGCTGGACAGCCTCATGGCGTGACCGCACTCAGCCTCCCGCGCCGCCTCCCTGCGCGCGCGCGAATTCAGCGTGTCCGCTTCCGGTTCCGACACGTTTTTCTGAATTACGTGAGTGATCCGAAAAGGAACGTGGGCCGTGCGGGCTCGTTTCATTCCCGTAATTTGAAAAGGAGGCATCTCATGCAATCCAAGATTCGCACCCTGACCGCTGGTATTGCCGCATCGCTCATGGGCACGATGGCGATGGCCGCCACGCCCGCATCCACGATCGACCACGCGAAGGGCGTCCAGCCGCGCCCCGACCTGGACCAGCAGGTCGCCGCAGCGCTTAAGCAATGCGCCAGCCTCGAGGATTCCTGCAAGAAAGTCGCCACCGACTCCGCTGCCGTCCTCGTCTTCCCCGAAGTGACCACGATCGACCTCGGCGTCGGTGGCTCGGGTGGCTCGGGTGCCATGGTCCAGAACGGCAAGATCCAAGGCTATTATGACATCGGCAAAGCCTCGGTCGGTCTCCAGATCGGCGCTAAGCAGGCCAGCCAGATCTATGTCTTCCCGACCAAAGAGTCCGTCAAGCAAGTGCAGAGCGGCGGCGAATGGCATGTCGGCGCCGGCGCAGGCATCACCGTGGTAAACGCCAATGCCACCGCGAACGCGTCCTCCGGCAATCCGCGCGTCTATGTCTTCGACAGCTCGGGTCTGAACGGCGGCGCGAAGATCAGCACCCTGCGCATCTGGAAAGACGGCGACAACAGCTAATCGCCGGCGCCCTTCCCGCCGAGGGAAGGCCCGCGATGAGAAAGGCCCCGGGGAATGATCCTCCCCGGGGCCTTTTTTGCCATAGTAGAGCGCGCAGCTCAGGCCTTGCGCGCGTCGCTGATCGCCTTGCGCAGCGTGTCGGCATCGACCGCGCCGGGATAGACGTCGCGCCCGACGATATAGGCGGGCGTGCCGCGCAGCCCGATCGCGACTGCCTGCGCATCGTTACGCGACAGCAGCGCGTCGATCTTCTTGCGGTTGGCCTTGTAGCCCGCCATCGCCTTGTCCGGATCGACGCCGGCGCCGGAGAGTGTCTTGTCGATCAGATCGTTCGACAGCTTTCCTTCCGTCGCCATCAGTGCCTCGAGCCCTTCCTTGTATTTGCCCATGCTCTGCGCGCCGAGTACCAGCTGCGAGGCATAGACGGAGGGCGCGCCGAAGATCGGCCAGTCCTTCATCACGACGCGCAGATTGCCGTCTTCGCGGGTCACCTTCTCGACCACCGGGTGGTTCGATTTGCAGTAGGGACACTGGTAGTCAAAATACTCGACCAGCGTGATATCGCCATCCGGGTTGCCAATCGCGGGCGCGACCGGATCGTGGAACACCGCGTCCGGCGAGATGTCGACCTCGGCAAGGCTCGCCGTCGGCAGGATCAGCGTGGAGCCCGCGGCGACGCCGGCAAGGGTGAGAAAATTCCGGCGATCGATCATGTATTGTCTCCTGTGGTCTGGGGGAAATCTTCGGGTGAGTAGGGAACGGGCGGCAGCGGCTGGCCCGGCGGCACCGTGCCCTTGCCGCTCTCGGCACGGGTCAGCACGACGACATGCGTGCCAGAGCGGACGCGGTCGGCGAGGTCGATGATGTCCTGATTGAACAGCCGTATGCAGCCCGCCGAGGTCGCCTTGCCGATGGAACTGTCATCCATCGTTCCATGAATGCGGTAGAGCGTATCCTTGTTCCCGCGGTGGATATAAAGCGCCCGCGCGCCCAAGGGATTATCCAACCCGCCTTCGAGCCCATCCTTGACCGGCCCGTAAAGTTCGGGATCCTCCTTGATCATGCTCTGCGTCGGCGTCCAGCTTGGCCAGTCCCGCTGATACGGGATGCGTCCCTTGCCGGAAAAGCCGCGCCCGTCCTCGCCCACCGCGACGGTGTAGCGTAGCGCGCGGTTATTCTTCTGCACGAGGTAGAGCTTGCGCGCCCAAGGGTCGACCACAATGGTGCCGGGCGGCTCGTCGGTCCAGTAATCGACTTCCTGCCGCGCTTTCTCCTCGCTCAGATACTTGGGCTTCACCGCGGGGATCGTGCGCCCGTCGTCCTCCATCGCGCTGTAGATCGCTTTTACGCGTGCGCTGAGCTGCGGCGCTTGCGGCGCGGGCTGTGGGTTAGAGGCAGGCGGCTCGGGTGCACAGGCCGCGAGTGCGATCAGGGCAAAGGGGACGAGGCGGGTGAGGGTCATTGAGCGATCTCCGAAAGCGAGGTCGTGAGTTTCGGCGCGGTGACATCCCCGATCAGGCGGGTGCCCTGCGCCTCCGTGTGATCTGGGTTGAGGAAGATCAGCGTCGGCGGGCCGATCACGCCCAACCGTTTCAGAAGCGCCTGCTGCGGCGCGCCGGTATTGGTCACATCGACCGCGATGGGCGTGACGTGGCGCAGCGCGGCCTGCACCCGCGGGTCGGGGATCACCTCGCGCGCGATGGTCGCGCATTCGGTGCACCATTCGGCCGTGGTGATCAGCATCACCGGCGCGCCCTTCGCAGCGGCCAGTGCGGCGTCGAGCGCTTCGGGCGTCTCGACATGGGTGAAGTCATCCTCCGTCAGCACGTCCGACGTGGCAGCCGCGACGGTCTGGCTCGCTGCGAAGGGAGCAAGCGGCCGCAGTGGATCGCTGGCCCCGCTTGCCGCACCGATACCCTCGATGGCACCGGCCAGCAGTGCCGCGACGCCAAGCGCGCCCCCGGTGCGGCGCAAGCCCGAGCTTTCCGGTCCGAACCGGTCGCGACCGCCCAGGGCCACGCCTGCGCCGATCATCAACAGCGCCCAGAGCGCGAGGATCGCAGGACCGGCGATGACGCGGCTCAGCAGCCAGATCGCCACGCCCAGGAAGACGAAGCCGAAGGCGCGGTTCACGCCGACCATCCATTCGCCCATGCGCGGCAGGATCGCCGAACCGAAGAGCCCCACGGCCATCAGCAACACGCCCTGTCCCAACCCCAGCGCGAACAGCGCCGAGGCCCCGAGCCCGGCGTCACCCGTCTGCGCGATATAGAGGAAGGCCCCGGCCAGCGGGGCCGTCACGCAAGGTCCGACGATCAGCGTCGACGTGAAGCCGAGGATCGCCGCCCCCGCAAGCGTGCCGCGCCGCCCCTGCACGGAGCTCACCTTGTTGGTCAGCGCCTGCGGCAGGCGCAGCTCGAACAACCCGAAGGAGGACAGCGCGAGGACGGCAAACAGCAGCGCCAGCGCGATCACCGTCGGAGGGGCCTGCATCAGGAATTGCAGGTTCTGCCCAGACCACGCTGCCACGATGCCCAGAAGCCCGAAGGCCACCGCCATCGCCAGCACATAGGTTCCGGTCAATGCGAGCCCGCGCGCAGGCGTCAGGTCTTTTCCTTGCGCGCCGAGCATCCCGGCCACGATCGGCACCATTGGCAGAACGCAAGGGGTGAAGGCCAGAAGCAGACCGAAACCGAAGAACGAGGCCACCACCAGCGCCCAGCCGCCTTTCGCCGCTATCCCTGCGACGAGCCCGTCATCTGAAGAGAGGCTCAGCTCGCTCCCGCTTTCTTCGGAATTGGATGCAGCCGGTGAAGGGCTTTCGGCCTCTGAGGACGCCGCAGACGCGGAAGACGAGGCAGGCGCGTCGCTCTGCGCATAATCCGGCACCCCAGCGGCTTGGTTCGACTGCGCCGCGCCGGATGCAGACGCAGTCGCGGCCCCACCCGGCGGCACGATCTCGCGGCTTTGCGGCGGGTAGCAAAGCCCCTTTTCTTCGCAGCCCTGCCAGTGCAGCGTGAAGGGGCCGGTGATGTCGCTCACCACGGCCTCGGTGTGATCATGCCAGACCTCGACCGTGCCGAAATTCGGATCGTCCTTCATCTCGCCCGTCTGCGTCTCGATCACCGGCGCATCGCCGTCCTCGGCGCTGACCGTCAGGTGATCGCGATAGAGGTAATAGCCCGGCGCGATGTCAAACGAGACGGCGAGCGTCCCGTCATCCTGCCACTCGGTCTCGACCTGAAACGCCGCTTCGGGCGACAGCGGACCGCTGCCCCCTTTGGGCTTCAGAAGATCGAAGCGTTGCGCCGCAGCGAGGCCGGGCAACAGCAGCGAGATCAGAAACACGCCCCAGAGGGCGCGCAGCGATAGACGGGAAAGAGCCTTTGCGTTCATGTTGGCCGGATCGCGGGCGAAGCTTAAGTCAGTCTTAAGATTCGTGCGGTGTATCCGCCGCGAAGGAGAAAAGATGCGCATACTCGTCGTCGAAGATGACAGCATATTGGCGGATGGCCTGCGGGTGGGGCTCGGCATGGCCGGGTTCACAGCCGATGTCGTGTCCTGCCTCGAGGACGCGCGCGCGGCACTCGCAGGGGCGGAATATCGCGCGCTCGTGCTGGACCTGATGCTACCCGATGGCTCCGGGCTCGAACTGCTGCGCGAATTGCGCGCAGGCCGCGCCGGGCTGCCGGTGTTGCTGCTGACCGCGCGCGATCAGGTCGAGGACCGGGTCGCGGGGTTGGACGCAGGCGCTGATGACTATCTCGGCAAGCCTTTCGACCTGGACGAGCTGGCCGCTAGGCTGCGCGCCCTGTCGCGCCGGTCGGACGGGCGAGCGGCAGCGCAGATCGCCCATGCCGGGCTGGAGCTCGACCCCGGCACCCGTAGCGCGGCCTTCAACGGCCAACCGCTGAAACTCTCGCGCCGCGAATTCGCAGTGTTGCAGGCGCTGGCCGAACGCCCCGGACGGGTGCTTGCGAAATCGGATCTCGAAGACCGGCTCTACGGCTGGGACGAAGAGGTCGAGAGCAACGCCGTCGAAGTTCATATCCACCATCTGCGCGCGAAGCTCGGGCGCGATTTCATCGAAACGCTGCGCGGCATCGGCTACCGGCTGCGCCCAGAGGAGACCTCGCCATCTCGCTCCGCCTCCGCCTCTTCCTGATCCTCACCGGCGCGACGCTGGCCGTCTGGCTTTCGGCGGTGCTCTGGATCGAGAATTCCACCCGCGCCGAGGTGACGCGCGTGCTCGACGCGCGTCTGGTGGAGGCGGCGCGCATGGTCTCGTCTCTGGTCTCGAAAAACCAGATCGCGCTGAACCGTGACGATCCGGCGCAGATCACCCTCTCGCATGACGAGAGCTACGAGCATCAGCAATTTTGCCAGATCTGGTCTTTCACCCAAGGTCTCGTCGGACGCTCGAACGGGGCGCCGAGCGCGCAGCTGGTGCCCGCCGATGCAACGGGCTTTCGCGATGTGACGCGCGACGGCAAGGCGCTGCGGGTCTACACGATCATCGACCCCGATCTGGGCGGGCAGGTCACGGTGGGCGACAGTCTCGCGATGCGCAACCGGCTGGTGCGCGACGTGATCGAAGGGTTCCTGTGGCCCGCAGTGGTGATCCTGCCGGTGATGTGGGGATTGATCTGGCTTGCGATCTCGCGCGGGTTGGCACCGCTAGACCGCTTCGCCCGCGATCTGGACGCGCGGCCCAGCGAGGATCTGCGCGCGTTGCCCGGCACTGCCCAGCAACCGCGCGAGATCCGCCCGCTCGCCGGAGCGCTCGACGACCTTCTGGCACGACTGGCCGCCGCGCGCGGACGCGAGCGCGAGTTCATCGCCTACGCCGCGCATGAGATGAAAACGCCGCTCGCCGGGCTGAAGACGCAGGCCCATATCGCGCGCCATGCGCCCAATACCGACACCCGGGAACACGCCCTTGCCGCAATCTCGACCTCCGTCGACCGGACCGACCGGATGGTGCGGCAACTTCTCGATCTGGCGCAGGTGGATAGCCGCGAGACGCGGGCGACCCCGGTCGAACTGACCGGGCTGCTGCGGCAGGTGCTGGGCGATCTGGCGGGGCTTGCGACGCTGCGGGGGGTGACACTGGAACTCGAGAGCGCTCTGGACGCCCCGAGCGTCGGCAGCGATCCGCTGCTTCTGTCCCTCGCCCTGCGCAACCTGATCGAGAACGCGGTGCAGGCGAGCCCGGACGGAGCAGCGATCAAGGCGCGTGTGACCGGGTCCGACGACGCGCTTTTGATCGACATCCATGATGGCGGGCCCGGCCTGCCGCCAGAGATCGCGCAGCAGGCGGGACAGAAATTCGTCAAGGGCAAAGGTGCCGATGCGAATGGCTCTGGCCTAGGCCTCGCGATCGCGCGCGATGCGTTGGCGCGTCTGGGGGCCACGTTGCGTTACGAGATGCGCGACGACGGGCATCACACGCTGGTCGACCTGCCCACCGCGTGAGGGAGGCAGTCACTCCGAGGCGTCGAGCATATCTTTGAGCTTGTCGACCCGACCCTGGCTAATCGAGACGGCATCGGGAAACGCGATCTCTGCATCACGCTCCAGCGCCGCGCCCAGATCGAAGGTGTTGGCCTTGCGGACTTTCTTCAGCTCGTCCCACGAGACCGGCATCGCGACCGGCGCACCGGGCCGTGCGCGCAGCGAATAGGGCGCGATCGCTGTCGCTCCCTCGCCGTTGCGCAGCCAGTCGACGAAAATCCGACCCTTCCGCTTCGACTTCGACATTTCGGCGGTATAGCGTTTGGGCGACCGCGCGACGAGAAGATGCGAGAAGACCCGCGCAAAAAGCCTCACGGTGTCCCATCCGGCGCTGCGCCGCAGCGGCACCGTCACGTGGATACCCTTGCCGCCGGACAAGAGCGGCCAGCTCGGCATATCCAACTCGGCCAGCAGATCGCGGATCTCGATGGCCGCATCTTTGACCCCGGCGAAATCCAATCCCTCGTCGGGGTCGAGGTCGAAGACCAGCCGGTCGGGCCGCTCCAGCCGATCGACGCGGCTGCCCCAGATGTGGAACTCGATCGTGCCCATCTGCGCGGCCGCGACCAGACCCTCCGCTGTGCGGATCATCATGTACTGCGCGGTCTTGCCGTCACTCTCGGTGATCTCGACATTCTCGATCCCGTCGGGAAAGCCCCGGCCCGCGTGTTTCTGGAAGAAGCGCTCGCCGCCCAGACCTTCGGGCAGCCGGAGCAGCGACACCGGATGCTCGGCAAGATGCGGCAGGACGCGATCGGCCATCGCCTCGTAATAACGCGCGACATCGAGCTTGGTATAGCCGACGCCCTCGAATACCACCCGCTCGGGCGAGGAAATCCCGATCCCCGCGACGTTCGGGCGCTCCTCGGAAGGCGCGTCGTTATCCAGCCGTACCGTGCGCGCGGGCTTGTCCTCGCGCAGCCCGAGGAAGACCGCATGCCGCAACCGGTCGCCCCCGGTGCGCTCCGCATAGCGAATCTCGGCGACCAGTTCGGGCGTGATCCAGTGCATGCCCTTGGCCTCCGATGCCTCGACATCGGCGGGCGCGGTCTTGCGGGCGAGCGGTTTCATCGCCTTGGCCAACGCCTCCGCCTGATCCTCGTCGAAGCCGGTGCCGACCTTGCCGACATAGCGCCAGCCGTCGCCCTCGGCGGTCCCCAGCGCGAGCGAGGCGAAGGGCCGGCCACGCTTGTCGCTTTCCTGCCAGCCGAGAATGACGAACTCGTCGCGGCGCTCGCATTTGACCTTCATCCACGATTTGGAGCGGGTCCCGCGATATGGTGCGTCGATGCGCTTTGCGATCAGCCCCTCGCCGCCCGCTTTGCAGATCGTGTCGAAGGCACTTTCGGGGTCTTTGGAGATCACCGGGGAGAGCTGCGCAGGCCCCAGCGCGGGGAGCGGCTTCATCACCTCCTCCAGCACCTCGCGGCGTTCGGAGAGCGGCGCCTTGCGCAGGTCCTCGCCGTCGCGCGACAGGATATCGAATCCGTAGAAGCGGAACGGCCCGCCTGCCGTGATCGCCTTTTGCAATGCCGAGAACCCGTCGAGACCTGCGCCTGCGACGATCTCGCCGTCGATCAGGGCGCTGTCGCAATCGGTCTCAGCCAAGGCGGGCAGCAGGCCTTCGAAGCGATCCGTCCAATCCTTGCCGTTGCGTGTGAAGACACGCGGGCCGCCGTCTCCAAGCGCGATCAGTGCCCGGTAGCCGTCGAATTTCAGCTCGTGCCACCACCCCGCGCCCGCGACCATCTTGTCCGACAGGGTCGCCAACTGCGGCTTGGAGAAGCCAGTGCGTTTGCCGCCTTGCGTCTCGACGGACGGCTTGTCGGCGGCGATCTCGCGCATCGTGCGCTGGCTGATAACAGAGCGGCGATAGCGCGCAACCGGATCGCGCGCGCCGCTGGCCGCGTCCTCCGCCTTCGTCAGCAGCCAGTTCTCGCGCTTGCCTTCGGTTTTCATGCGGATCAGGTGCCACTCGCCTGTCAGTCGCGCGCCATGCAGGCGCAGGTGCAGATGCCCTTTCTTGAGCGCCTTGCCGACCGGGATCAGCGGCTGCCAATGCCCCAGATCCCACAGCATCACCGTGCCCGCGCCATAGTTGTCCTTCGGGATCGTCCCCTCGAAGGTGAGATAGTCGAGCGGGTGATCCTCGGTCCGCACCGCGAGCCGCTTTTCACCCGGATCGAAAGACGGTCCCTTGGTGATCGCCCAGGACAGCAGCACGCCCTCCCATTCGAGGCGCAGATCGAAATGGGTGCGCGTCGCGTCGTGTTTCTGGATCGAATAGCGCGGCGCGAGATGGCCCGAGGCGGTGCCGCCATCGGGCTCTGGCGTCTGCGCGAAGTCGCGCATCTCGAGATAACGATCGAGGCTTCCCATCACGCCGACTTCTTGGTTGAGGACTTCGCGCCGGAGGATTTGCTGGATTTCGACCCGGATGACTTCGCGCCGGAGGTTTTCGATGACGATTTGCGACCCGTCGATTTGCCCCCGGATTTGTCGCTGCCATCGGCCTTGAGGCTGTCCTGCAGCGCCGACATCAGGTCGACCACGTTATCGCCGCCTCTGCTGCTGTCATCCTCGCCCGCCTTGGCGCGGGGCGTCTTCTTCGACTTGCGTTTGCGGTCGATCAGATCGCGCAAAGCCGCGTCGTAGTGATCGGTGAAGGCGGAGGCATCGAAGCTGTCGGTCTTGCGGTCGATCAACTGAGTGGCGACCTCCAGAAGCTCTTTGTCCGCAGTTTCGTCCTCGATGTCGGAGAACAGCGGGTCGGCTTCGCGGATCTCGTCCGCATAATGCAGCGTCTCCAGCAGGATGCCGTCGCCGCAGGGGCGCAGCGCGCAGAGATATTCCTTGCCGCGCATCACCAGTTGGCCAAGCCCCACCTTCTTCGATTGCCGCAGCGCATCGCGCACCACCCGGTAGGCATCCTGCGCCAGATCGTCGGTCGGCACGACGTAATAGGGCCGGTCGTAATAAAGCGGCGGGATTTCGGACGCGTCGACGAATTGCACAAGCTCAAGCGTCTTCTTTGTTTCCAGCTTGATCGCGTCGATCTCTTCGGGCTCCAGCAGCAGATATTCATCGTCGCCGAGCTCGTAGCCCTTGAGGATCTCGTCGGCGTCGATGGGCCCGATGCCGGGGACGGTCTTCTCGTAATGGACACGCTTGCCCGAAGGCCCATGGATTTGCCGGAACGACAGTCGCGCGCCGGATTTGGTCGCGGAGTGAATTTCGACGGGGATGCTGACCAGCGACAGTCTGAGCTGGCCTTTCCAGATCGCGCGTGAGGCCATGAGCGGCTCCTTTGGCTTGACCCTGGGAGAACGCCCGCTGCCGCGCGGGGTTCCGCGCCGGGCTCGGGCGCTTGATGCATCTTCCGCATAGACCCGCGCAATGTCGAGCGTCGCCTCCATTTTTGCCCTTATCAAAGCCGGCACACGAGAAATCGGAGAACCGGCGAGCGGCACGGTGGCCGCCGGGGCAATCGGTCATGGAACAAAGGCCGGATAACGAGCGTTCGCCCCCCTGTCGGATTTATCTTCATACCGATGGAAGCGCCTTTGGCCCCCTTGCGGTCACCAGCATGTGCCTGCCGCTCTCGGAACCTTGCGAAGGCGCCTCGCATTCGGTCAGCAACAGCATCACGAACAGGAGCAGAGCATGGCGAAAATCGCATTTCTTGGCATGGGAGCGATGGGCTCGCGGATGGCGCGAACCCTTCTGGATGCGGGCCACGATCTTGTCGTCTGGAACCGGACGCCGGAGCGCTGCGACCCGCTGATCGAGGCCGGAGCCACCGGCGCGAAGACCCCGCGCGACGCCGCCGCAGCCGCCGAGTTCACGATCTCGATGCTGCGCGACACCGATGTCTCGCGCGAGGTCTGGTGCGACCCGGAAACGGGCGCTTTCGCAGGTCTTCCGGAAAGCTCCGTCGCAATCGAAAGCTCGACCATTACGCCCGAAGGTGCGGCAGAGCTGGGCGAATTCGCCCGCGAACGTGGGCTGACCTTTCTGGAAGCGCCGGTATCGGGCACGCTGCCACAGGCCGAGAACGGCGCGCTGGTCTATTTCCTCGGCGGTGAGGCCGAGACCGTCAAACGCGTGCATGACGTGCTCGAGCCGCTCGCCAAGGCACAGCATCATGTCGGCACGTGGGGCATGGGCGCGCGAATGAAGCTCGCGACGAACGCCATGCTGGGCGTTCAGGTCGCGGCCTGGGCGGAGATCATTCCGATGCTGGAGCGCGGCGGCATGGATATCGATCTTGCGCTGGAGGCGCTCTCCTCCACCCCGATCTGGACGCCGAACGCGCCCTATATCACCGGCACGATGCAGCGCTCGGATTTCACCCCGCAATTCCCGGTCGACCTGATCTCGAAGGATTTCCGCTATGCCATCGCCGAGGGCGGAGAAGCGCGGATGCCGATGACCGAAGCCGCCAAACGCCTCTTCGCGCGGGCGAGCGAAGCCGGCCATGGCGATGAGAACATGACCGGCGTCGTGCAGGTGAACCGCGACTGACGCGCCCTCAGCCAGCCGATTGCAGGATCAGGATGCGGTCGAAGAAATCCGCGACCGCGTCCACCGCATCGAGCGGCAGAACCTGCGCGACATATTGATCGGGGCGCAGCACCAGCAAGGCGCCCTGCACCCGGTCGATGCCGCGCAGATCGAAGATGTCGGGGCCGGTGACGTCGGGGCAGAAGACCTTCTCGTAATCGACCAGCCCGTAGCGCCCCTTCTTGGGCCGCAGGAGCGCGGGCAGCGCCTCGATCAGCATCTCGCGGTGGGGCGTCTGGAAGACTGCGCGAAGGTCGATGACGCTGTCGATATCCGCGCCCTCCGGCGTGAAGCGGTGAAGCAGCCCCTCCGGCCCGTCGAGCCGGTCGCATAGCTGCGCGATCGCCCCGCCCGTCTCACCACTGTCGCCTTCCGGCGCGAAGGCCAGAAGCCGCCAGCGTCCATCCGCCTTGAATGCATGGCCCAGCTGCATCGGCTTCGCATCCGCCAAGCGCACCACCGGCGCAGAGTGGAACCGCTTGCCCACGACCTGCCCGGCAGCGAGTGCCTGATGCGCTGTGTGGCCGATCAGAAGCCCCGGCGCGTATTGCGTCTCGACCCCTGCGGTATAGCGCCCGTGCTTCTGGAAATAGGCCTGAAACTGCGCCTCTTCCTCCTTGGTCTGCGGCTTCGCGCTGAACAGCCGCGCCATGTCGCGGTCGAAATCGACGAGCTCCTGCGCCTTGGCCTGCCGCTCCTCCGAATAGGTCCGGAGAAGGCCTGGCCGCGCCTGCCCGCGCAGCACGGCCGCCAGTTTCCAGCCGAGGTTGAACGTATCGGCCATCGAGACATTCATCCCCTGCCCGGCCTTCGGGCTGTGGGTGTGACAGGCGTCGCCCGCGATGAAGATGCGCGGCTCGGTCGCGCCGTCGCCGTCTCTGTCGCTGTCGCTATCGTCGAACCCGTCGCAGACACGCTGGCCGATCTCATAGGCCGACCACCATGCGACCTCCTTCACCTCCAACGTATAGGGAGCGAGGATGGCCTGCGCCTTTTCGATCAGCATCTCGGCGCGGACATTTCGGTCGGCGGCGCGTTCGTCGCTATGCAGCGCGTCGAGCTCGATATAGAACCGCACCAGATAGCCGCCTTCGCGCGGGATGATCAGTACGCTGCCCTCGGCGGATGACTGGATCGCCGCCTTGAGCCGGATATCGGGGAAATCGGTGACCGGCAGCACATCCATCACGCCCCAAAGCTGGCGCGCGGATTCGCCGTGCAATTCGCGCCCGATGGATTTGCGCACCGTGCTGTGCGCGCCGTCGCAGCCGACGACATAGCGCGCGCGGATCGTCTCGGTCCCGCCCGGCGCATCGAGGCAGTCGAATGTAGCGACGAGCGGATAATCGGGATCGTCGGTGCGGGTGAGCATGGTCAGCGCGCGGTCGTAATCCGGGGTCAGACGGCGTGCGCCGTTGCGCATCGTCTCGAGGTAGAAATCATGGACCCGCGCCTGATTGAGGATGACATGCGGCATCTCGGAGAGATCGTCGGCCACGTCCTGAATCCGGTCGGCCCGTTGCAGCCCGTCGCCTTGCGCGCCGGGCCGCCAGAAGGCGACCTCGTTCACCCAATAGCCCTCTTTCATCACCTTTTCGGCGAAGCCGAAAGCCTCGAACATCTCGACCGAGCGGCAGGCGATGCCATCCGCCTGCCCGACTTCGAGCGGGCCGGGTTTGCGCTCGGTGATGCGCACGGAAATCTCGGGGAAGGCTGCAAGCTGCGCCGCAAGCGTCAGCCCTGCCGGGCCGCAGCCGACAATCAGAACGTCGACCGTGTCGAGCTTCTCACCCGCCTGCGGATGACGCGGCGCGATGGCCGGATCGCCGGGGTTGAACCCGTTCAGATGAAACTGCATAGCTCGCCCTCCTAATTGATATGCATACTTACTATTAGCGGAGGGACTGGCGCCGCGTCAATATAGTAAGTACACTTACATAAATCGCGGAAGAACCGGAGCGCAGCTTATGCCGAACGAATTCGAGACCATGCCCGGCCACCTTATCCGGCGGCTGAACCAACGCTCGACGGCGGTGTTTCAGAAACGGATCAAGGACGCCCCGCTGGAGCTGACTTCTGTGCAATTCGCGGCGCTCGATGCCCTGTCGCGCGAACCGGGGATGGATCAGGCGCAGCTGGCGGCGCGCATTGCCTATGACCGCGCGACGATCGGGGACGTGGTGAAACGGCTGGTGCAAAAGGGGCTCGTCGAGCGGACCGTCAGCGAGACGGATCGGCGCGCGCGCAGCTTGCATCTGAGCCCCAAAGGCGCGGAGGCGCTGGAGGGCGCACGGCCAGTGGTGACCCGGCTGCAGGCGGAAATCCTGGAAGGGTTGAGCGAGGAAGAGGCCGCGCAGTTCATCGTGCTCGCCCGCAAGGCGGTCGCCCCGCAGGACTGAAAAGGGAGGCGGATCGCGCCGCCTCCCCCAAATCTTTCCGTCCGGACGGGCTCAGCCCTTCTTCAAGTCGAGCTTGTCCATCGGCATCGAACGCACGCGCTGCCCGGTCAGCGCCGAGACCGCGTTCGCGATCGCCGGCGGCACGGCGGGCAGCGGCGGCTCGCCCACGCCCCCCATCTTCGCGCCACTCTCGATCACCTTCGCATGGATGCGCGGCGCCCGCGCACCCCCGAGGATCGGGTAGTAGTCGAAGTTGCGCGCCGTCGGCTTGCCATCCTTGTAGACGACCTCTTCGATCAGCGCCTCCGAGGTGCCGAGGGTCGCAGCACCCATGATCTGCGCCTTGATGATCGACGGATTCACGATGCTGCCCGGGTCGAGCACGTCCCAGACGTCATGCACCACGATCTTGCCGTCCTGGATCGAGACTTCGGCAATCGCCGCAGCCTCGCTGCCGAAGGGCGAGGCCATCGCGACACCGCGAGCGCGGCGGGTGCCGTCCTCGGCATCGAAGGGACCACGCTTCCAGCCGCCCGACAGATCGCCGACCGCTTTCAGCAGGTTGGTGAGACGCTCGTTCCCTTCGAGCAGCTTCATGCGCAGATCATAGGGGTCCTGACCGCCCGCATCGGCCATCTCGTCGAGGAAGGCTTCGTAGAAGAAGTCGTTCATCGAATGGCCGACCGAGCGCCAATAGGCGAGCGAGGTCGGGTTCTCGACATAGTTCTGCGCAATGCGGCGGTTCGGGATCGCGTAGCTCTTGCCGGTCAGCCCCTCGACGGCCATCGCATCGACCTTGTCGGGGTTGTGACCGTTCAGCGCCTCGGTCGGGCCTTCACAGGCGGAGATCGCCTCCAGCGCCACCGGCATGCCCTGATCGTCCAGCGCGCCACGGAAACGCACCGCCGCCATCGGGCGCAGCGGGTCGCGCAGGAATTCCTGCTCGCGCGTCCAGATCACCTTGATCGGCTTGCCGACCTCCTTCGCAAGCTGGACCGCCTGCGGGAAGGGGTTGGCCGACGGGTACAGGAAGTGCCGCCCGAAGAAACCACCCAGCATCGGCGAGTTGACCTTCACCTGCTCGGGCTTGATCCCCGCCGCATCGGCGATCTGGGTCTGGAACTGCTCGGGCGCCTGGTTGGGCAGCCAGATGTCGAGCGTGCCATCCTCGTTGAACCGCGCCAGCGTCGAGGCAGGCTCGATCTGGGCGTGGTGCAGGTACTGGCTCTGATAGGTCGCATCGACCGTCTTCGCTGCCCCGTCGAAGCCCGACTTGATGTCGCCTTCGCTCTCGGCCTCGGTGCCGTCGCCCTTGGTGTTGGCCAGTTGCTTGGCGAACTCCTCGGTCGAGAAATCGGCGGGCATGTAGCGGATTTTGGACTTCTCCTCCTCGCTCGGCTCCTGCCAGTCGACCTTGGCGGCTTCGACCGCCGTTTTCGCGTCCCAGAAGCGCTCGGCCACGACAGCCACCGCGCCGTCGAGCTTATGCACCGACATGACGCCGGCCATGCCCTTCACCTCGTCGAGGTTGCTGATATCGCCGGGTTTCAGCCCCAGACGCGGTGCGTGCTGGACGGCTGCGTGGAGCATGCCGTCGACCTTGGCATCCATCGCATACATCGCCTTGCCGGTCGATTTCTCGTAGACGTCGACGCGCTTCACGGGCTCGCCGATCCACTTGAAGTCTTTCGGGTCTTTCAGCGTCACGGACTCCGGGCTGGGCACTTCCTGGTCGAGCGCATCGCCCGCCAGCTCGCCGTAGCCCACCGACTTGCCGGAGCCCTTGTGGACCACCTTGCCTGGCTCGGTCGAGAGTTCGGACACCGGCGCGTCGAGCTTCTTCGCCGCCGCTTCGAGCATCATCTGCCGGGCAGCCGCGCCCAGCTTGCGCATCGTGTCGTAGCTGGTACGCACCGACATCGAGCCGCCGGTGATCCTCATCTTGCCGTAGACCACGAGGTAATCGCTGCCTGCAGGTGCGTTCTCGACGATGAAGCTGTCGGGGGCGACGTCCATTTCCTCGCCCACGATCTGCGCCATCGCGGTGAAGACACCCTGCCCGCCTTCGTTGAACGGGCTCAGCAGACGGACCTTGCCGTCCTTGCGCAGCTCGAGGAAGGCCGGGACGTTGGCGCCGGGCGGCATCTCCTGCGCGGCAGCCGCAGCCTTGTTGGGCGCGACGCTCAGGCCGAAGCCCAGCACGAGCGAGCCCGCGGTGATACCGGCCGAAGCCAGCAGGAAGCGGCGACGCGAGACGTTCTCGGGCGCGCCGGTCGGGTAGCCGGGATCGGAAATCTTGGGATCGTGGTCGTTCATTGCGCATCCCCCGCTTTCGCTGCATCGGTACCGGCAATCGAGGCGATCGTATCGTTGATCGCGTTGTAGGTGCCGCAGCGGCACAGGTTGGTCATAGCTGCCGTGATGTCATCTTCGGTGGGCTTGTCGTTCGACTTCAGCAGCGAGGTCGCCGCCATCACCTGACCCGATTGGCAATAGCCGCATTGCGGCACTTCCTTGTCGACCCACGCCTCGACGACACGCTTACCGACGGGGTCGTTCTCGATCTCTTCGATGGTGGTGACTTCACTGTCGCCCACCGCGCTGACCGGCAGCACGCAGCTGCGCTGCACGGTCCCGTCGAGCAGCACCGAACAGGCGCCGCATTGCGCGATCCCGCAGCCGAATTTCGTGCCGGTCATGCCCAGCTCATCGCGGATCACCCATAGGAGCGGGGTATCCGGGCCGGACTGCACGTCGACGGACTTGCCGTTGATCTTCAATTTCATGAGTTCCTCCTCGCCGTTTTATCGGTGAGCGCCCGCGCGGCGCTTGTTGGCCGACCTTCACCTAGGGCGCACACGGCGCGAGGCACTAAATTTTCGTGAAAACTTCGCGAGAAGAGGGAACCGTCTCGGGTGTCGAGGCGTCAGCGCGGCGCGACGCCCTGCCCTCGTTCCGGTTCCGTGAAGGCAGGGACACAGCGCACCGCGCCGATGCCGTTCGAGACGCGCGTGGCGCTTGCGCTCAGCCGCGCCAGGTGCGGACGGGGCCGCAATCGACATGCACGAAATGCTCGCTCGGATAGTAGCCGACACCGCCGCCACGGATACGCAGGGCCACCTTGTGCAGCATGCTGGTCGAGACATGGGGGTGCGTGATGTCGAGCGCCTCGCCGCGCATGTGGAAGCTGTGCGTCGCGCCATGCACCAGCCGGTTCGTCTTGGGCGTGCGATAGCCCGACACCAGCATCAGCGGCGTGCTCTGCTCGAGGAGTTTCTGCATGTTGTAGGCGATGTTGATCGTGCGGTTGTCGATCTTCACCTCCTTCTCCTGACGCCAGTCGCGGGCGATCCGGTAAAACTCGCGCATCGCCTGCTCGTCATATTGCCCCTTCGAGAAATAGACCGCGTCGAAATTCTCGTTGGTATGGGGGTTGTGGAAGCTCAGGCGACGCTCGTCCGTCTGACCTGCTGCCTGTGCCGGGGTGACGATGTAGGGGGTTGCAAGTACGCCCGCCGCGCCCAGGAGAAACTCGCGCCGAGCCAGACCCGTTGCCTTTGCCATGATAGATGTCCCTTCAAATTCGTATCGAAGGGCGCAAATTCGAAATTTCGGGACGGAACAAAAGGGCGGGCCCGGGTTCCATTGATGGAACCGGCAGCCAAATGCCGAGTTGTCAGCGACGACTTGCCGACAGATGCCTTTGCCTCAAGGTCATCTGAACGGTTGTGATCTCTTGAAACCCGCTCAGCCCTTGCAGGTCACGACGGCGAGAGGGAGCGCGAGGGCAGCCTCACACGGGGGAGAGGCCGGATTTCCGCTTCCGGACACGTCACCGCGCCTGAAAGCTCCACCCGATTCGCCCCGTGGAGACTTGGACCCCACGAAGACGCAGCAGCTTCGCGGTGCGCCTTTCGGTCACCTGTAAGTCCTGCCTAACGCCGAATGTCGACATGGGTTCCGGAAAAAATCGGCATGCGTGTGGGATTGGTCGCACTCGCGCGCGGGGAACAGCGCGCAGCTGGGGGCGTTCGTCCCTGCGCGCCATCCTTGCCCGCCTCTCATCCTCAGACCGCCGAAAGGACCGACCCATGCCCGAGCAACCGACCCCGACCGAACGCGAGGCGATGGCCCGTTTGATCGCCAAGGCCAAAGAAGCCGCACAAGAACCGGGCAAGGCGGGGATCGCCGCCGCGATCCTGCGCGACGGGGAGATCATCGCCGAAGGCGAGAACGAGGTGCATCTCGACTGCGATCCGACCCGCCATGCCGAGATCGTCGCGATTGCGAAGGCGACACGCGCGCAGAACGACCCGTCGCTCGATGGCTGCGTGTTGCTCACCACCCTGCAGCCCTGCGAAATGTGCCTCTCGGCAGCGCGCTTCGCCGGGATCACGCGGATCATTTTCGGCGCGCAGAAGGAAAACGTCGCCGGAAAATATTTCGTCTTCCCCGACCTGACACTGTCGGAATTCCGCACTGCGGGCGGGGCTTTCGAGGCGATCGGCGGCGTGCTGGAAGAAGACGTCGTCGCGCTCTATGCCGACGGCGAGGAATGATGCCTGCTGCAGACAGTGAGCGTGACAGCAAAAAGGCGGGGCCGCCCCCCCGCCTTTTCCCGTTCTCGTAGACGACCGGCTCAGCCGCTGATGCTCTTGGCCGAGGCCATGCCCGGCGCTTTCGATTCACCGCCCAGCTTGTCGCGGACCGCTTTCTCGATCCGAGCGCCAATGTCACCATCGACGTTACGCCAGTACTCAAACGCCCGCTGCAGCACCTTCTCGCTGACGCCATCGCAGAGGTGTCCGGTGACGTTGGTCACGAAACGCTCGCGCGCCGCGTCATCCATCACCTCGCGCACCAACGCGCCCGCCTGGCTCCAGTCGTCGTCATCCTCGCGCTGTTTGTAGGCCTCGCGCACCATCTCGCCATCGGCATACCAGAGGCCGGCCTCGGCCTGCTGCGGATGCGCCTCCGGACCGCCGTAGGAATTCGGGAAATAGACCGGGTCTTCCGACTTGTTCACCCGCATCTCGCCGTCCTTGGTATAGGCGTTGACCTCGCTTTGCGGCTTGTTCACCGGGATCTGCTTGTAGTTCACCCCGAGCCGCGCGCGATGCGCATCGGCATAGGAGAAGCCGCGCGCCAGAAGCATCTTGTCGGGCGAGAGACCGACGCCGGGCACCATGTTGTTGGGCTCGAAGGCCGCCTGCTCGATCTCGGTGTGGAAATCGGTGGGATTGCGGTCGAGAACCATCTTGCCGACCTCGATCAGCGGGTAGTCTTCGTGCGGCCAGATTTTGGTCAGGTCGAACGGGTTGATGCGATAGGTCTTGGCATCCTCGAAGGGCATGATCTGGAAATACAGCGTCCAGCTCGGATGGTTGCCTTCGGCGATCGCGTTGAACAGGTCGCGGCGGTGAAAGTCGCTATCGGCGCCGGCCATCTGGTCGGCTTCGTCCTGCGTGAAATGGGCGTTGCCGTCGCCTTGGTCGGTCTTGAAATGGAACTTCACCCAGAACATCTCGCCGGCTTCGTTGACGAGCGAATAGGTGTGGCTCGAATAGCCGTTCATCTCTCGCCAGGTGCGCGGGATGCCGCGATCGCCCATCAGATAGGTCACCTGATGCGCGCTTTCGGGCGAGAGGGTCCAGAAATCCCACTGCATGTCGTGATCGCGCAACCCGTTATCGGCGCGGCGCTTCTGGCTTCGGATGAAGCTCTGGAACTTCAGCGGGTCGCGCACGAAGAAGATCGGGGTGTTGTTGCCCACCATGTCGAAATTGCCGTCCTCGGTATACATCTTCACCGAGAAGCCGCGCGGGTCGCGCCATGTGTCGGGGCTGCCGCGCTCGCCGGCCACGGTGGAAAAGCGCGCGACGATGTCGGTCTTCGCACCCGGCTGAAACACTTTCGCCTTGGTGTATTTCGAGACGTCGCCCGTGACCTCGAAATAACCGAACGCGCCCGAGCCCTTGGCGTGCGGCTGACGCTCCGGAATACGTTCGCGGTTAAAATTCGCCATCTGTTCGATGAGGTAGTGATCGTTCAGAACGATCGGACCGTCGGAACCGACCGTGAGCGAATGTTCGAGACTTTGGACGGGGGCGCCCCCGTCTGTGGTGGCGGGGCGTCCGCGCTTGTCGTTCGTCATGTCGGAACCTCTGATATTGGAGAATAATGGTTCCGAAACGCGGGGGGTATGGCGGAGTTCCTTGAAGTTTTCCCGACAGAATTCACGGCTACGGCATATGACGCAGCCCGGCTGGGCACGATCGCCAGCTCGATCGCCTCCGGTTTTTGCGTGTCACGCTCAGGAACCGATTACGTTGCGGCGCATTGGTCCCGTTGGCGCGTCGCCGTTTCTTCCGCATATGGAGCCCTCAATGACCCCGAGTTCGCTGCGTTTCGATCCGTTTGCGGGGCGACCCGATACTCTTGGCGCGCGCGTCACGGGAGACGGCGTGAATTTCGCGATTTTTTCCGGAGAGGCCGAGAAGGTGGAGCTCTGCCTTTTCGACGACGAGGGCAAAGAGGAATTGACGCGGCTGGAAATGCCGCAGCAGGAGGGCGGGATCTGGTTCGGGCATCTGCCCGGCGCGCAGGAAGGCCTCGCCTATGGCTACCGCGTGCATGGGCCGTTTGCCCCCGAGGACGGCCTTCGCTTCAATCCCAACAAGCTGCTGCTCGATCCCTACGCGATGGCGATGCGCGGCTATCTGAAATGGGACGACGCGCTCTTTGGCTATCCCGTCGGAGACTCTGACCTCGAACAGGACACACGCGATTCCGCGCCCTTCATGCCGAAGGCGATAGTGGCCGATCCGCAATTCGACTGGGATCAGGATCAGGTGCTCCATCGCCCGTGGTCGGAGACCGTGATCTACGAGGCTCATGTGAAAGGTATGACGATGCGCCATCCGGGTGTCGTGCAGGCCGATCGCGGGACATTCCGGGCGTTGGCCTCGCCGCCGATCATCGACCACCTGCTGAAGCTCGGCGTGACGACGATCGAGCTGCTGCCGATCCACGCCATCGTGCAGGACCGACATCTGGTCGAGAACGGCCTGTCGAATTACTGGGGCTACAATTCCATCGGTTTCTTCGCCCCCAATCGCAGCTATCTGCCGGGCGAAGACGTGCACGAGGTACGCGCCGCGGTAAAGCGCTTCCACGAGGCCGGGATCGAGGTGATCCTTGACGTCGTCTATAACCACACCGCCGAGGGCAACGAGCTTGGCCCGACGCTCAGCTTCAAGGGCATCGACAACCGCAGCTACTACCTCCTCTCGCCGGAAAACCGCCGCCACGGCTTCGATACCACCGGCACCGGCAACACGCTCAACGTGGCCCATCCGATGGTGCTTCGCCTCGTCATGGACAGCCTGCGCTACTGGGTTGAGGCGGTGCATGTCGACGGCTTCCGCTTCGATCTTGCGTCCACCTTGGGGCGCGAGCCGGACGGCTTCGAACGTGAAGGAGCGTTCTTCAACGCGATCCGACAGGACCCGGTACTCTCTGGCGTGAAGCTGATCGCCGAGCCATGGGACGTGGGCGAAGGCGGCTATCAGGTGGGCGGCTTCCCCTGGCCCTTCCGCGAATGGAACGACAAGTTCCGCGACGACACCCGCGCCTTCTGGCGGCGCGACCCCGGCATGGTGCCGAAGCTTGCCGACCGGCTGATGGGCTCGCCCGTGCAGTTCGACCATACACACCGGCCCGCCACCTCGTCGATCAATTTCCTCGCCGCCCATGACGGGTTCACGCTCTGGGATACGCTGAGCTACAACCACAAGCACAACGAAGCCAATGGCGAGGACAATCGCGACGGCCACGACCACAACCTGTCCGACAATATGGGCGTCGAAGGCCCGACCGACGACCCCGAGATCGACGCCGCCCGCCTGCGCCGAGCACGCGCGATGCTGGGTACGCTGATGGTCAGCCACGGCGTACCGATGATCCTCGCGGGCGACGAGATGGGCCAGAGCCAGAACGGCAATAACAACGCCTATTGTCAGGATAACGAGACGACCTGGATCGACTGGGAGGGCGCGCGGGTCGATCTGCGCGACAGCGTCAGCGCGATGATCGGGTTCCGGCAGGACTGGCGCTATCACCTCGCCCCGCCCGCCTTCGCTCCCAACGTCGCGACCCCGGTCAGCGACTGGTGGCATCCCTCCGGGCGTCAGATGAAGGACGACGACTGGCAGGATGGCGGTCTGTGCTGCGTGGGGCTGCGGCACCGGCTGGAGGGCTATCCGGAGTTGCTGATCGTCGCCAATGCGGGCGACGCCTGCGAGTTCACGCTGCCCGGCAAAGGCTGGCACCATATCCTCGACACGACGCGGGACAATCCGCGCTGCGACGAAGCTGGGGAGGAGAAAATGAATCTGCCTTGGCAATCGCTGCACGCGTTCTGTCGCGCCGAGGAGGCATCGCCCGACGAGGCGACTTCGTGAGAGAGGCGAGCGATCCCCTGCCCCTGCGCTGGGGCGCGCATCCCGGAACGGGCGGGTCGTGGGACTTCGCCATCTGGGCCCCTGCGGCAGAGCGCGCAGAACTGATGCTGGACGGGACCGCGCATGACATGGCACCGGTCGGAAACGGCGGCTGGCAGGCCTCGATCCCGGCGCGCGACGGCCTATCCTACACGTTCCGCCTCGACGGCACCGACTACCCCGACCCCGCCGCGCGTCTCCAGCAAGGCGATGTTCACGGCCCCTCGCTGACCCACGACCCGGAGGCCTACGACTGGGGCGCCCCGTGGCACGGGCGCCCATGGGACGAGGCGGTGATCCTCGAAATTCATATCGGCACCTTCACTCCCGAAGGTACCTTTGCCGCCGCTGCGGAACGCCTGCCCGAACTGGCCGACCTCGGCATCACGGGCATCGAGATCATGCCGGTCTCGCACTTCCACGGCGCGTATGGCTGGGGCTATGACGGGGTGCTCCTGCGCGCCCCGCATCCCGCCTATGGCTCGCCCGATGAGATGCGGGCGTTCATACGCGCAGCCCAAAGCAACGGGATCGTGGTAATACTCGACTTGGTGCTGAACCACTTCGGCCCGTTCGGAAATTACCTCCATTCTTACGCGCCCGAAGCCTTCGGAGGGGAAGCTACGCCTTGGGGAGATGCGATCGACTTCACCCGGCCCGAACTGCGCGCGCTGCTGCGCGACACGGCGACGGGATGGATCGACGAATACCGCCTCGACGGGCTGCGGCTCGATGCAGTCCATGCGATCCGTGACCCGTCCGAGCCGCATTTCCTGATTGAGCTTCTGCAAACGATCCGCGCGAAGGAGCGCGAACGCCCGATCCACCTGATCCTCGAGGACGAGCGCAACCTCCCCGATCTGCGCGAGGCCGGTTACGATGCGCAATGGAACGACGATTGGCACAATGCGCTGCATGTCGCGCTGACCGGCGAGACGCAGGGCTACTACAAGGCCCATGCCGCTGACCCGTCCGGTGATCTGGCACGCGCAATGACGCTGGGCCAGGTCGAGGAAGGTCAGACGCGGGCCGACGGGACGAAAGCTCGTGGCGCGCCCGCTGCTCATCTGCCTTGGTCCGCATTCGTGAATGCCAACCTCACCCATGACCAGGCAGGCAACCGCCCCAAAGGCGAACGCCTCCTGAGCCTGATCGGCGACGAGGCGGGTGCGGTGAGCCATGCGCTGTTACTGCTGATGCCCTTCACGCCGATGCTGTTCATGGGCGAGGAGGTCGGCTCCACAGCGCCCTTCCCCTTCTTCGCAGACCCGCCGAAACACGCCGTCGCCGCGCTGCGCGAAGGCCGAACGAAAGAGCTGCAAGGCCTCGGCTATGACACGAGCGCGATGATCGACCCCGCCTCTCCTGACACGCCGCGCCTGTGCTACCCTTACGGTGACACCAGGCGGCGCACGCGGGAGTGGTTGCGGCTGACGCGCGAACTTCTGAGCCTGCGCCGGAGGCATCTGCTGCCGCTTCTGCGCAGTGGCAAGCGGGGGCCCGGCGAGGTCACGCGCCACGGACTGAAAGCCTTCCATGCGCGCTGGCCATTCGGCGCCGGGACGCTCGACATTCTGGTTTGCCTCGGCGCGCCCGCATCCAACGCCGCGCGCCGGGACACCGCGCTGTTTTCCATGGGCGACCCGCGTCGGGACGCCTTCGCCATTGATGTGAGGATTGATTGATGCCGTCCGAGGAGCCCGCCGCCACTCATCCGATGATCGCCACCTACCGGCTGCAACTGCGAAACGGCATAGATTTCGCGACGGCGAAATCCTTTCTGCCCTATCTCGCAGACCTGGGCGTGAGCCACCTCTACCTCTCGCCGATCTTCACCGCGACCGAAGGCTCCACCCACGGCTACGACGTCGCCAACCCGCAGGAGATCGACCCGGTCCTCGGCGGCGAGGCAGGGTTTCGCGACCTGTCGGAGGCTGCGCAGGCGCGGGGGCTGGGCGTCGTGCTCGACCTTGTGCCGAACCACACGGCACTCTCGCTCGACAATCCGTGGATACGCGATGCGATGCGCCACGGCCCCGACAGCGCATATGCTGAATACTTCGCGATCGACTGGTCCCAGAAGCTGATCCTGCCCTTCCTGCCCGAGCCGCTCGACGACATGCTGGCGGCAGGCAAGCTGCGGCTTACCGAGGATCAGGGCGGCGCGGTGGAATGGGAGGGCGGATGGCTCCCGCTCGCCCCCGGGACGGCAACGCTGGGCGACGTGGCCTCCGTGCTGACGCACCAGCATTGGCAGCTGCGCGACTGGACGCGCGAACGCGGCGCGCTCTCGCATAGGCGCTTCTTCAATGTCACCGGTCTGATCGGGATGCGCGTCGAAGACCCCGCCGTCTTCGACGCGATGACCGAATTGCCGGCGCGGCTGGTGCGCGAGGGGCTCGCCCACGGGCTGCGGATCGACCATATCGACGGGCTCGCCGATCCCTTCACCTATCTCGAACGGCTGCGCCGGACTGTGGGCGACGCAGTGCCGATCTGGGTGGAGAAAATCCTGACCGGCGACGAGGCGATGCCCGCCGAATGGCAGCCCGATGGCACCACGGGTTACGAGGCGGGGCGCCAGATTTGCCGCGTGCTCACCGCGCCCGATGGGTTCGAACGGCTCGACACGCTTTGGCGCGATCGCACCGGTGGCTGCGACGATTACGAGACGCTGTGCCGGGAAGCCCGCGCGCAAGTGATCCCCGAGGACCTCGCCGCCGAACTGCACCAACTGATCGACCTCGCGCAGGCGGCGCTCGCGGTGGACCTCCTCGACCCGCCCGACGCCGAGACGCTGCGCGACGCGATGCTGGCGTTGCTGATCCACTTCCCGCGCTATCGGACCTATATCACCGCGCCGCCCGCCTCGCCCGAGGATCGCGCGGTGATCGAAAGGACCGTGGCAGGGGCCGCGGAGACACTGCCGCAGCGCGAGGCGCTCGATCTGCTCGCGGGGCTTCTGTTGGGCGGCACAGATAAGGCGAGCCGCAAGTTTCGCATACGCTTCCAGCAGGTCACGGGTGCGGTGGTGGCGAAGGCGCAGGAGGACACCGCCTTTTTCCGGCACACGCGCTACCTCGCCGCGAACGAAGTGGGCGCGGAGCCGGATATGCCGGTTCTGGACGCCGAAGGGCTCAATGACTGGTTTGCGAGTGCGCAGGGACAACGCTCCGGCGGCCTGACACTCACCTCCAGCCATGACACGAAACGGGGCGAGGATACGCGGATGCGCGTCGCGGCGATCTCGCATCGGCCCGAGACTTTCGCCGCTTTGTTCGATGCCGCGATGCAGGCGGCCGCACCTGCAGCCCCCGGCTTCGTCTGGTACGCCACGCAGAGCCTCTCGGGAATCTGGGACGACCCCGCCCCCGGACCGGAGCTGTCCGAACGCCTGACAGAGCACCTCCGAAAGGCCCTGCGCGAAGGCGGAGAGATCACGCGCTGGTCCTTCCCCGACATCGAGGCCGAAGAAACCGCCTTGGACGCCGCCCGCCGGATTTGCGCGGCGTGGGAGGCGCAGCCCCCGGCAGAACTCGCGCGCCTAATCGC
The DNA here is from genome assembly GCF_002213165.1 of Thioclava sp. F1Mire-8. Lineage (NCBI taxonomy): Bacteria > Pseudomonadati > Pseudomonadota > Alphaproteobacteria > Rhodobacterales > Paracoccaceae > Thioclava > Thioclava sp. F1Mire-8. The sequence continues at coordinate 1,583,601 of NZ_NBNY01000001.1, forward strand.
GACGGGGAAACGCTTGTCGCTGCTGCAACTGGCGCTCAAGATGATGCTTCCGGGCATGCCCGACATCTATCAGCGCGGGGAGCGGGCGCTCTACGAATTGACCGACCCCGACAACCGCCGTCCCTTCGCCCTGCCGGAGACGCTGACGCCTTTCGAGCGGAGCAAGTCAGAGGCCACCCGCCAGCTGCTGAGTTTACGCAGAGCGGCGGCGGAGGTGTTCCGCTCGGGCGCAGCCGAAGCCTCGGAGCGCAATGGGGTCTTCACGCTCACCCGTCGCTCGGACGGGCGCGAGATCACGCTCCGATTCTGCCGCGACCTCACCGACCTTCGTGACGGCGTGCTGTTCGAGATTTCCGATTCGAGCGCTGCGGACGCCTCTGGGACCCTCCGCTTTCCGCCACCCGGCTGACCGACCGGCGAGATCGATCCGACCGGCTTTTGACACATCGCGCGAGACCTCCCCCTAGACTCAAAGGGTTATCGGGCACCACTCGAAATAGTAAAAAAACTTGCGCGAAAATCTTACCGCGAACCGGCGGAAAACCGGGAACCGCGGCCCCGATTTGTGGCTTCTATTCATGAAAAGCGTTAAACTTTTGAATGTCGCAGCGTCACGGGGAGGAGCTCTGATGCTGACTCAAAAACGGCCCAATTTATTGAACGGTTGTCTTCCAGTGGTCTTGGCCGGCGGGCGCGGGAAGCGTCTCTACGAGCTGACCGAGAACATGTGCAAGCCTGCCCTGCCCTTTGGCGCTGGCGGCCTGCGACTGGTGGATTTCACCCTTGCCTCGTTGCACGCCGCAGGGTTCACGCGCGCCATCATCGCCACCCAGTACCGGCCCGCGCCGTTGATCCGGCACCTGCACGCCCGATGGGCGGACAGCTTCCCCGACGGGCTGCTGATCCGCGACGCGACGCGGCTCTCGCGCGGCGGCTATCGCGGCACGGCCCATGCGCTTCTCGCCAATCTGAACCTGCTGGAGCGCGAAGGCGTTAACGACATTCTGGTGATGCCTGCCGATCAGATTTGCGACATCGATCTGCGTCCGTTCATCCAGCGCCACCGTCTGAGCGATGCGCCCGCGACACTGGTCGCCGCGACCCTCGCGTCTTCGGACGCGGAGCATCACTCGGTGCTTGAGGTCGCGCAGGATGGCCATGTCAGCGCGCTCACCCACCGCTCGAGTTCGCCTGCCGAGATCGACGGCAGTTCAGGGCGAAGCCTGGTCGCCACCGGCATTTACCTGTTCAAGACCGCGTGGCTCCGCGAGGAATTGCCGAAACTGGCGCTGGGACGTTTCGACATTTCGATCGGGGCCGACCTGCTGGAAATCGCACTGCGCGAGAAGGCCCTGCAAGCCTACCGCCTGCCACGCGGCGACAACGGCCGCGAAGCCTATTGGCGAGATATCGACACGCTCGACGATTATCGCTCCGCGCTTCTCGATTTCGCGGCACCGCAGGGAACCACGACGCGCGGCAGTCCGCCGCTGAGCTGCCTGCATCTCGATGTGCCTCCGGGCGTCATCGGGGTCGGTCGGCGCTCTGCGCTGACGGCGAAAGGATCGGTATCGCCTGACTGCCACTTGACCGATACGCTTCTGGCGCCCGATGTCTCGCTGCCGGCGGGAACGATCGTTGAAGGGATCGGACGCAGCAACATGCGCTGGTTCCGACGCAGCGGCGACACCAACCTGATCACGCAGGCAATGGTCGACCGCTCGATCGCGCGGCTGCACTAGGCGCAGATAGCGACCGAACGGATCTTCGGAATGGGCCGACGCGATCTGCTCGGGCAATCCGGGTTGGGCGGAGACCCCGATACAGACCCAACTGCACACCGCCGCGGCGACGGCGCGCAAAGGTGTCACCGCCGGATCCGCTCCGGGGGCTTAGACCGCAGCGAAAAGCGGCGCGCCGATATAGGAGCCTTTCGGTGCTGCGGGCGGCACCCAGAACAGCCCCGATCCGGTGTGGGAAATGTATTCGTTCAGCAGATCCGACGCCCCGAGCCGCCGTTGCAACGCCTCGAAATGCGCAGGATCGTTCTGGTAGCTGATGAAGAACAGCCCCGCATCGAGCCGCCCGACCGCGTTCAGACCGCCGGTGAAGTTGTAGCCGCGCCGCAGGATGCGGATGCCTTCATTGGTCTCATGCGCCGCGAGCCGGATATGCGCGTGCGTCGGGATTACCGGCTCGCCTTGCGCGTTTTTCGCCTTGAAGTCAGGCGTGTCGAATTCATCCGTGCCAGTCAGCGGCGCGCCTGTAAGCTTGTGCCGCCCGAAGACATCGTTCTGGTGGCTGACCTGCGCGTTGTCCCAGTTCTCGATATGCATCTCGATCCGGCGCATCACCTGATAGGTGCCGCCATGCTGCCATTCGGGCCCGTCATTGGCCCAGACATGCTGCGCGAGTTGCTCGGGCGTGGTGATGTTGCGGGTGCCGTCGCGATAGCCAAAGAGGTTCCGCGGCGTCTCCTGCCCTGCCCCGGCCGAGGCGCGCCCGAAGCCGAGTTGTGTCCAGCGCACCGTCGCGGCGCCGGTGCGTTTCGCGATCCGCGCGAGAATGCGCACCGCGTGATAGGCGACTTGCGGATCGTCGGTGCAGGCCTGCAGCGAGAGATCGCCGCCGCTGATCTCGGGACGCAGCGCGTCCGAGGGCAGATCGGCGAGCGGCCGCAGATGCGGCGGAGCCTTCGCCGCCAGCCCCATCTCCTTGGAGAAGACGCGCGGACCAAGACCCACCGTCACCGTCAGCCCCGCCGGGCCAAGACCGAGCGCCTCGCCGGTCTCGAGCGCGGTCGCCGCGGCGCGGTCGGGCTCGACCGGGCCGACCGGCTGCCCTTCCATCATCAGCCCGATCGAGGCCGACCAGCGCGCGAGCAGCACTTGCAGCGCGCGCGGATCGGTCCCGGTCAGGTCGAAGGCCATGGCCATCAGATGCTGCTGCGGCGGCGTGGCGATCCCGGCCTGCGGCCCGGTCCCGTAAAAGGCGTAGCGCCTCTGGTCCGGGTCGGGCATGGCGTCGGGCGCGACCTTGCCGGTCTCCGCCGCCTGCCCCGCCGTGGCGAAGGTGCCGCCAAGCGCTGCCGCGCCCAGAAACAATCCACGCCGTGACAGTCCTGCCGGTCTATCGTCTTGCCCGCGCATCATGGCCTCCTTCGTCTTCAGCTTGCCGTGGCGACTTTTTCGGCGATCCGCGACAGCGGCTCCTGCAGCATCTGGATCGCGCGGCTCAGCTTCACCGCGTCCGATTTGCGCAGCTCGGCATCGTAGATCTTGTAGCCGCCCAGAGCGTCGGGATCGCGGTAGTCTTCGAGCATCGTCTGCACATCCGCGAAGCGCTGCGCGATGGTCTCGGCGACGTCCGGGTCGATCCGCTTCAGCCCCGGCTCGAGGAAGGCGAACGCCTGATGCGCGCCTTCGATATTCGCCGCGAAGTCAACGAGGTCGATGTGGCTGTAGGCCTCTTCCTCACCGCTGATCTTGCCGCTTTGCACTTCTTCCAGAAGGGCCGCCGCGCCGTTCGCGAGATCCTCGGGGCGATACTCGATCCCGCCGGACAGATCGGCGAGCATCTTGACGTTCTTCACCAGCTCCGCCGCATAGGCCTTGGTCTCTTCGGTGATTTCGCCTTTCTCGAACAGGTCGCGCTCAACCGCGTGGAAGCCGTGCCAGCCGACCGCCGGGTCGAGGTTCGAGGCGCGCATGTCGATCAGGTAATCGAGGTTGCCCGAGTTATCGGTCGGGTCGGTGCCGGGAAGGACGAAGCCCTCAACGTCGGGCTCGATCCGCTCGTAGAACGGACGGGCCTGCGCATAGGCCGCCTTCGCGCCCTCCACGTCGCCCGCATCGACTTTCGCGGCGAGCCGTTCGCTTGCGGTCACCATCGCGCCGACCATGCCTTCGACGTAGTTCGCGTAGCCTGCGGTGCCTTCGTCCAGCAGATCGCCGATCGCGCTTTGCGCGCGCTGCTTGCTCTCGCCGGTCACGGTGAAGGCTACGGTGTCTTCGGCAGCGCCCGGGCAATAGATACGATAGTCGCCACCGTCGAGCGTGACGGTGAAGCTCGATGCGGGCAGACCGGGAGCGAGGTTCTCTTTCTCGCCGAGGATACGGCTGTCCGACAACAGCTCCAGCTCGGAGATCGCGGGGGCGGATTCATTTGTCACCGTGAAGGTGATCGGCCCTGCCGCCGCGCTGTCGTGATCGAGGACACATGCGCCGCCATTCTCGCCAGTCAGCGTGATAGCGACCTGCGCGGCCCCGTTATTCGTGGGCGCATCGGCCAGTGCGGGCTGCGCGAAGAGCGCGGTTGCGGCGAGAAGTGGAATGGCGCGGTGGCGCGCGCGGGGCGACATGTTCATTGTCAGGCTCCTGTATTTGCTCTGCGGAGTTGGCTTGGTCAGAGGGACCTGGCGGGGAAAAACGGTGCGGGGCGCGCACGGGCGAGCGCGGAGGCCGCCAGCGCAAGCGCGATGAGGAAGAGGATCACGGGCAACTCTCGGGCCCAGAACTGATGCTCGATGCGGGCGCGGCGCAGCGCACGCAGCGCATCCGCGGCCTCTTGCGTGGCGGCAGGGGCCATGACCCAGGCGCCGGTGGCCGAACCGCTGGGCGCTGAATTGACGCGCAGCGTGCGCGGCGTAGTCAATCCGCCGCCCGACAGGCGTAGCGTCACCGCGCTATGGCCCTGCGCATCGAGAAGCGCATCGCCCGCTGTCCAGACGGTCACTTGCTCCAGCCGCGTCCATTCGGCCACGAAGGGCCCGGGGTTGCGCGCGGGGCTGACGCCCACCGGCAGCCGCCCACCCGCGAGCTGCGCAAGCGTGGCGAGATCGATCTCGCCGGGGGCGCCCGCGATCTCGGTCTGGCTCTGCACTTGGCGATGCAGGGACGGGAGACCCAGATGCCGTTCCGGCGTGGCTTCGGCGCCCGTCAGATCGACGCGGGTCGCACCCATTTCGAGCATGTGTCCCTGCAAACGCAGATCGGGTCCAGCGGAGGTGTCGACATCTCCTTCAAGCATACGCGGCGCATGATCGGGCAGCGTCACCTGCGGCTGCGGCCAAAGCGCCGCGATGCCGACGGCCAATGCCGCGAAGGCGACCGCGAGAGAGCCGCGCAGCCACTGCGCCGTGCGGGGATCGGGGCGCAGCGCACGCGGCCAATAGGTCAGCGCCGCGACCGGGACCAGATAGGCGATCCAGCCCAGCAGCTCGATCAGGCGCGGATCGGCGGGAATGCCCAGCACACCCGTGATCAGCGCCGAGCGCACTGTGCCGGGGGCCACGAGCCAGCTCAGATCGGCAATGCGCTGCTGCCCCGCCAGCAACCAGCCCGCCTCATGGGCCGAGCGCAGCGTCTGCAGCACCAGCCCCGCCGCAACGAGGATCAGGAACACGCCGGTCCAGCGGAAGAAACGCCCCAGATTGAGCCGCATCCCGCCCTGCGCGATCGCCCAGCCGAGCGCGACCGAGGCTGCGAGGCCAAGCGCCGCGCCGAGGCCCGCCCAATGTCCGGTCTGCGCACCCGAGATCGTGGCGAGCAGGAACACCGCGGTCTCAAAGCCTTCGCGCAGCACGGCGAGGAAGGCCATCGCGGCCAGGGCGATCCGGCTCCCCTGCCCCAACGCCGCGTCGGCGTCCCGCTCGATCTGGCCCTTCAGCCCCGCCGCGTGGCGCGTCATCCACAGCACCATCAGCGTCACGAAGACGACCGCGACGGCGGCGATCACGCATTCCAGCTTTTCCTGCGCGCTTTGCGGCAGCGCGGCCTCGATCAGCGCCAGACCGGCCCCCACGCCGACCGACAGCGCCACCGCGGCAGCAACGCCCAGCCACATCTCGTGCAGACGCTCGCCCCGGGCGCGCAAAAAGGCCGCGATGATGCCGACGATCAGCGCCGCCTCGAGCCCTTCGCGCAGGCCGATGATGAATGTTGCGAGCATGAAAACGTTCCTCGTCGATTCCCGAGTAATTTGCTTGGGTATTCGTTAGCTGCGTCGACTGACGGGCGCAACCCCCTAACCCGAGTAATTTTATCGGGTACCCGGCACGGCGTTTCTTCGCGCTCGCAGCGATCAGGCGATTTGCAACTTCCGTCATCTTGGGGCAATTCGTGCAGGTCGCCCTCGCAGCGCCGCGCAATTTGGCGATACGGCGTAGCGAGCGAGGCGACACCCAGGGCCGACGGCGGCCCGCATGTAACAAATTCGGAGGCCGTATTTTGGCACAATCGCAAATCGGGCTGATCGGCCTTGGCACCATGGGCGGAATGCTCGCCCTCAACATCGCGGAAAAAGGGTTCGACATCGCGGTGTTCAACCGCACGACCAGCGTCACCAAGACTTTCCATGAAAACGCGGGTGAGCTGGCGTCGAAAATCACGCCCTGCGAGAGCCTCGAAGAGCTGGTGAAATCGATCGCGAAACCCCGCGCGATCATCCTGATGGTCCCCGCGGGCGAACCGGTCGACCAGCAGATCGAGGCGCTGCGCGCCTATCTCGACGCGGACGACCTGATCATCGACGCGGGCAACGCGAATTTCCACGACACCGAGCGCCGCGCCGCCGAAGCCGCGAAGGCCGGCCCGCGATTCCTCGGCATCGGGGTCTCGGGCGGTGAAGAAGGCGCGCGCCACGGCCCTGCGATCATGGGCGGCGGCGAGCAGCAGGACTGGGACCGCGTCGCCCCGATCCTCAATGCGATCGCGGCCAAGTTCGACGGCACGCCCTGCGCCGGTTTCATGGGCAAGGGCGGCTCGGGCCATTTCGTGAAAGCCGTGCATAACGGCATCGAATATGCCGACATGCAGATGATCGCCGAGACCTACGGCGTGATGCGCGACGGGATGGGCCTCGACTCGCAGGCCTGCGGCGAGATCTTCGCAAAATGGGACGAAGGCGCGCTCAAATCCTACCTGATCGAGATTTCCGGAAAGGTCGCACGCGCCACCGATCCCGAGAGCGGCAAGCCGATGCTCGACATCATCCTCGACCGCGCGGGCCAGAAGGGCACTGGCCGCTGGACCGTGATCGAGGCGCAGCATCTTGCCGCCCCGGTGCCGGTGATCGAAGCGGCAGTGATGGCGCGCAACCTGTCGTCGCGCCTCGTGGCGCGCCAGCAGGGCGAGGAGATGTTCGGCGCCGCCCCCGAGGCGCTGCCTGAAGGCGCGCTGAGTGCCGACGATCTGGAGAACGCCCTGATCGCGGGCAAAATCCTGTGCTACGCGCAGGGGTTCGAGCTGCTGCGCTCGGCCAATGCGCCCTTCGACTGGGATCTGCCGCTGCCCGATATCGCCTTGGTCTGGCGTGACGGCTGCATCATCCGCTCGGCGATGCTCGACGACATGGCGAGCGCGCTCAGCGAGTCGCCCGATCGCAACCTGATGTACGCGCCCTATTTCGCGGACCTGCTGAAGACCCATCACAGCGCGCTGCGCAAGGTCGTCAGCATCGCCGCAGCCCACGGGCTCGCAGTTCCGGCCCTGTCGATGGCGCTGAGCTATTTCGACACGATGCGTACCGCACGCGGCACCGCGAACATGATTCAGGGCCAGCGCGATTTCTTCGGTGCGCACGGGTTCGAGCGCACCGATCGCGAGGGTGGCGACTTCCACGGCCCCTGGGCCATGTAAGCGCAGACTGAAGGCTTGAAGAAGTCCGCCCGCGCCTCGTGAGAGCCGCGGGCGGTATGCATTTGGCGAACCTCCGGACGCCGCGACCCGCCCTGCAGTCACGAAGACGTGCGCATCCAGACTGCGCCCACGGCAGTTGATCCCCATCAAAGTCCCGAAGCCTCGAGCCCGTTACCCTCGTCGCATTCACAACGGAGGCCGGGACTGCCATGACACGGGATTTCGAAGGTAAATCAGCTATCGTTACGGGCGCGGGATCGGGGATCGGCGCGGCGATCGCCAAGGAGTTGGCGGCGCGCGGCGCTTCGGTCTTGCTTGCCGATCAGAATGCGGATGCGGCCAAGTCCGTGACCGAGGAGATCCGCAAGGCGAGCGGCACGGCCGAGCCGATGGCGGTCGACGTCACCTCTGCCGATGCTGTCGAAGCGATGGTCGCCAAAGCCGTCAAGGCGTTCGGCAAGCTGGATCTCGCGGTGAACAACGCCGGCATCGGGGGCGTGCAGGCGCCGCTCGGGGAATATCCGCTCGACAGCTGGAAACACGTGATCGACGTCAATCTCAACGGGGTGTTCTACGGGATGCGCTACGAGATCGCGGCGATGCTGAAATCGGGCGGCGGGACCATCGTGAACATGTCCTCGATCCTCGGCTCGGTCGCGTTCCCCAGCGCCTGCGCCTATGTCGCGGCGAAACATGCGCTGCTCGGCCTGACACGGGCGGCGGCGCTCGATCACGCGGCGCAGGGCATCCGCGTCAATGCGGTCGGCCCCGCCTTCATCGAGACGCCGCTTCTGTCGGGTCTGGCACCTGAGGTAAAGGACTCTCTGGTCGCCCTGCATCCGGCGGGGCGACTCGGCACGCCTAAAGAGGTCTCGGCGCTGACCTGTTTCCTGCTATCGGACGCCGCGAGCTTCGTGAATGGCAGCTACCACCTCGTCGATGGGGGATATACCTCGCGATGAGCGTGGCCGAGGGACGGATCATCGCGGTGCGCGGGCCGGTCATCGATGCGAGCTTCGATGGCCCGCTGCCGCCGATCTATTCGATCCTCACGACGAGCGATGGCGATCCGGAGGGCAGCTTCGAGGTCCATGGCCATCTCGACGCGCATCGGGTGCGCGCCATCGCGCTGCAATCGACGCTCGGCCTGTCGCGCGGGCGAAAGCTGCACGCCACGGGCAAGCCGCTCGAAGTGCCGGTGGGCGAGGCGGTTCTGGGGCGGCTGATGGATGTGACCGGGGCGATGCGCGACGGCGGCGATCCCCTGCCCAAGGAAACGCCCCGCCGCCCGATCCACGGCTCGCCGCCGCGCCTGTCTGGCAGCGGCGCGGTGACCGCCTTCGAGACCGGCATCAAGGTGATCGACCTGATGCTACCGCTGGCACGCGGCGGCAAGGCCGCGATGTTCGGCGGCGCTGGCGTGGGCAAGACGGTGCTGGTGATGGAGCTCATCAACACGATGGTCGAAAAATATCAGGGCATCGCGATCTTCGCGGGCGTCGGCGAACGCTCGCGCGAGGGTCACGAGATGCTCGCCGACATGACCGAGTCCGGCGTGCTGGCCCGCACAGCGCTGGTCTATGGCCAGATGAACGAGCCGCCCGGCGCGCGCTGGCGGGTGCCGCTGACCGCTGTCTCCATCGCCGAGGATTTCCGCGACCGCGATCACCGCAATGTCCTTCTGATGATGGATAACGTCTTCCGCTTCGTGCAGGCGGGCAGCGAGGTCTCGGGGCTTCTGGGCCGCCTGCCCTCGCGCGTGGGCTACCAGCCTACCCTCGCCTCCGAGGTCGCCGAGCTGGAGGAGCGCATCGCCTCCGCCGCCGGAGCCTCGGTCACCGCCATTCAGGCGGTCTACGTGCCGGCGGATGATTTCACCGACCCGGCCGTGACCGCGATTTCGGGGCATATGGACAGCTCCATCGTGCTGTCGCGTCAGCTGGCCTCGGAGGGAATCTACCCCGCGATCGACCCGCTCGCCTCGTCGTCGCAACTGCTCGACCCCGAGATCGTCGGGGCGGAGCATTTCCAGCTGGCGGGCGAAGCGCGGGCGCTGCTGGCGCGGTTCCGCGAATTGCAGGACATCATCGCGCTGCTCGGCGTCGAGGAGCTGGGCGCGTCGGACCGGCTGGCCGTGCGCCGCGCGCGCAAGCTGCAACGCTTCCTCACCCAGCCCTTCGTCGTGACCGAGGCGTTTACCGGCCAGACCGGGCGCTCGGTGCCGCTGGCCGACACGCTGGAGGGATGCCGCGCGATCCTTTCGGGCGAGGCGGACGAGTGGTCCGATCAGTCGCTCTACATGATCGGCGGGATCGACGAGGCCCGCCAACGAGAGGAGGCCGCGGCATGAGGCTCACCATCGCCACACCGCTCGAAATCGTCGTCGATGCAAAGGACGTCACCGCGATCCGCGCCGAGGATGCGAGTGGCGGCTTCGGAATCCTGCCCGACCATGCCGAGTTCCTCACCAGCCTCAGCATCTCGGTCATCTCCTGGAAGGCCGAGGGCCAACGCCACTATTGCGCGGTGAAGGGCGGCGTACTTATGGTCGAGAATGGCAGCGACGTCTCGGTCTCGACCCGCGCCGCAGTGACCGGCGACCTGCCGGAGCTGGGCGACACGATCCTGAAACGCTTTCAGGCCGAGGATGATGCGGCGAAGACCGAGCAGGCCGATGCCACCCGGCTGCATCTGCTCGCAATCCGACAGCTGGTGGCGAGCCTAGACGGCGCGCGAACGCGGGAGCACTGGACATGACCCACCCGCCGGAAGACCCGGACAAGACGGAGGAGCCAATGGAAAGCGCCGCGCGCCGCCACGCCGCCCGGACCGAGAAGGCGCGACGGGAGGGAGAAATCCCGCTGGGCCGCCGCTTGGGCCAGATCGGTGTGCTCGGATGGATCGTCGTGCTACCGATGCTCGCCGGAGCCGCCGGGGGACGATGGATCGACCGCAGCGCCCAGTCGGGCATCTTCTGGACCGCCGCGCTGATGATGGTGGGGCTTGTCGTGGGGTGCTGGCTCGGCTGGCGCTGGGTGCAACAGCAATGAGCGGGGTGGAGCTTCTTCTTGGCGCAGGCGCCCTGATCCTCGGCATCGGCGTGGGGCTCGTGCATTTCGCGCTGCTGCGGGCGGGAACTGATGCGATGCTGCTCGAAAGCAAGGCGCTTAAGTCGATCGCGCTGACCGTATTGCGCTTCGGGCTGACGATCACGGTTCTCGTGGGCTGCGCGCTCTTGGGCGCCGTGCCACTGCTTACGGCGGCGCTCGGGATCGGCATTGGGCGGGCGCTCACTCTGCGACGCGCGAGGTCCGCATGAACTCGCCGCTCGAGACCGCCGTGCTTTTCTGGATCGGCCCCGTGCCGATCACGCAACCCGTCGTCACGACATGGGTGATGATGGCGATGATCGTGGCCGGCTGCTACGCGCTGACCCGAAACCTGAGCCTGCACCCAGGACGCCGGCAAGCGGCGCTGGAACTGCTGGTGACCGTGCTCGACACCCAGATCCGAGAGACGATGAGCGTCTCTCCCGACCGCTACCGCACCTTCCTCGGCGGGCTGTTCCTGTTCATCCTGATCGCGAACTGGTCCTCGCTGATCCCCGGCGTGGAACCCCCGACCGCCAATCTGGAAACCGATGCGGCGCTGGCGCTGCTCGTTTTCGTGGCGGTGATTGTCTACGGCATTCGCGCGGGCGGCGTCGGGGGCTACCTGCGCAGTTTCGCAATGCCGACGCCGCTGATGATCCCCCTGAATCTCGTCGAGACGCTGACGCGCAGCTTCTCGCTGCTGATCCGCCTGTTCGGGAATATCATGAGCGGGGTCTTCATCATCGGCATCGTGCTCTCGCTCGCGGGGTTGTTCGTGCCGATCCCGTTCATGGCGCTCGACCTGCTGACCGGGCTCGTCCAGGCCTACATCTTTACCGTCCTCGCCATGGTGTTCATCGCGGCGGCAGTGGCGGAATCCCAACCCTCCCGAGACTCCGGAAAGGACTGATCATGGAATATGTTGAAGTGGCGAGCATCATCTCGGCCGCGGCGGCGGTGGCCTTCGGGGCGCTCGGCCCCGCGCTTGGCGAAGGGCGCTCGGTCGCGGCTGCAATGGATGCGATCGCCCGCCAGCCCGAGGCCGCGAACACGATCTCGCGCACGCTCTTCGTCGGGCTCGCGATGATCGAGACGACGGCGATCTACTGCCTCGTGATTGCGCTTCTCCTGCTGTTCGCCAACCCGTTCATCGGCTGACCATGACACTGGACTGGTGGACGCTCGGGCTGCAGACGCTCAATGCGGCGGTACTGATCTGGCTTCTGAGCCGGGTGCTTTGGCGCCCGATCGTGAGTGCCATCCAGGCGCGTCAGGCCGAGGCCGACAAGCAATTGAGCGACGCGAGCGAGGCCGCGCGCAAGGCCGACGAGGCGAAGGCACGGGCCGAGGCGGCGCTTGATCAGGTCGGCACGCGCAAGTCCGAGATGCTGGCGCAGGCCCAGACCGAGGCCGAAGCCGCGCGCAAGGCGCTTCTGGATCACGCCCGCGCAGAGGCTGCCGACATGGCCCGCACCGCCGAGGCCGAGCGCGCTGCCCGCGCGGAGGAAGCCGAGAAGCGATATGCAGCACGCGCAGCCGATTTGGCGCAGCGCATGGCCGAGCGGATCGGCGCGCGCCTGTCGCGGCCCGCGCTGCTCGAAGCCTACGCGACGGACCTTCTGGCGCAGGTCGCCGCCCTCGAGACCGAGGATCGCGCCGCGCTCGGCTCGGAAAAGCTCATGCTACGTATCAGCGAGGCGGTGGAAGCGGGTTACGGCGAAGCGTTCGCCCGCCGCGTTGGCCAGACCCTTGGCAAAGAGATTGGCCCCGCGATCAAGACGGATGCGGCGTTGATCTGCGGCCTCGCGCTGGAGACTGAACATCTGCACCTTGAAAGTTCATGGGCCGCCGATCTCGCCCGGATGCGCAAGGAGGTGGCCAATGACACCCAATGATCCGGACGAGTGGTTGGACCGCAGCGTCAAAGCCATCGAGCGCGCGCCTCTGGGCCCCGTCGTGCGCCGCAGTGGCCGGGTGGAGCGCGTGTCCGATGGCGTCGCGATGGTGTCGGGCTTGCCCGAAGCCCGCGCCGGCGAGCGGCTGGTCTTCGAGGGCGGACAATCGGGCTTCGTGCATGTGCTCGACGAAGACACCCTCGCGGCGGTGCTGCTGGACGACATCGCCGGGGTCGCACAAGGCGATGCGGTGACCGGCACGGGCGACGTGATGCGGGTTCCGGTAGGGCCGGAACTGTTGGGCCGGATCGTCGACCCGCTCGGGCGGCCCATCGACGGGCTCGGCCCGATCGCGGCCAGTGCAAAGCACCCGGTCGAACGCCCCGCCCCCGCGATCATCGACCGCGCGGCAGTGGTCGAACCGATGCAGACCGGCACGCTGGTCGTGGATGCCCTCTTCGCGCTTGGCCGGGGGCAACGCGAGCTAATCGTGGGCGACCGCGCGACCGGCAAGACGACGCTCGCGCTCGACACGATCCTGAACCAGAAGGACGGCGACGTGACCTCGGTCTATGTCGCGATCGGTCAGAAGACCTCCTCGGTGGAGCGCGTGGTCGAGACGCTTCGGCGCAACGGGGCGCTGGCGCGCACCATTGTCGTGGTCGCCGGGCCGTCGACGCCGCCGGGGATGCAATGGCTCGCCCCCTTCGCAGGCATGACGATGGCCGAAGAGCTGCGTGACACCGGCGGCCACGCGCTGATCGTGCTCGACGACCTCACGCGCCACGCCGCCTCGCATCGCGAGCTTGCGCTGCTGACCCGCCAGACGCCGGGGCGTGAGGCCTATCCGGGCGATGTCTTCTACCTGCACGCCCGCCTTCTGGAACGTGCCGCGCGACTCTCGGACAAACTGGGCAGCGGCACGCTGACCGCCTTGCCTGTGGCCGAAACCGATGCCGGCAACCTCGCAGCCTTCATCCCGACCAACCTGATCTCTATCACCGACGGGCAGATCGTGCTGGATACGAAGCTGTTCAACCGCGGACAGAAACCCGCGGTGGATGTCGGCACCTCGGTCAGCCGGGTCGGCGGCAAGACGCAGGCGCACAGCCTGCGCGACGCGGCGGAGTCGATGCGGCTCGATTACGCCCAGTTTCTCGAACTGGAAATCTTCACGCGTTTCGGGGGTATGCCGGACACGCGGGTGAAGGCGCAGCTTGCGCGCGGCCGGGCGGTGCGCGCGGTGCTGGCTCAGGTTCAGCACGCGCCGCTGCGCCTCGCCGATGAGGTAGCGCTGGTTCTGGCGGTGCAGGCGGGGCTTCTCGACGGGTTGGAGCCCGCGCAGATCGACGCGTTGCGCGACGCGCTTCCCGGCGCGCTCGATGCGGCGGGTCTGTCTGGGGCCGATTTCTCCGCCAAGCTTAGCGAAGGTCTGCATGACCAGATCCTGCAATGCGTGAAGGGGCTTCTGCCGGAGCCTTCGAAATGAGCGAGCAGCTTGCCGAAATCGAAGCGCGTATCGGCAGTGTCCGCACGCTGGCGTCGGTGATCCGGGCGATGCGCGCCATCGCGGGCGCGCGCGTGCGCCAGACGCAGGGACAGCTTGCCTCGGTCGACCTGCACGCGGCGACGGTGAGCCGCGCGCTGGACCGGGTGCTCTCGCTCGCCCCCGAGCCGCCCAAACCCGAAGGGCCGCCGCTCACCGTTCTGTTTCTGGCGGAGCAGGGTTTCGCGGGCTCGTTCAACGCCCGGCTACTGAGCGCGTTGGGGACGCCGCCCGGCGGCCTCGTCGTGATCGGGACGCGCGGCGCAGCGCTGGCTGCGGAACAAGGGCTGAGCGCGCTTGCGCAGTTCCCCCTGCCCTCCCACGGCCCGGCAATCCCGCCCTTCGCGGACCGGCTGGCCGAGACATTGCTTCAGCTTGCGGGCCGGGCGCCGATCGACGCGTTTCACGCCCAGACGGAAGACGGCAGCTGGAAGGCCTGCCGTCGCCGCATCTTCCCCCGTCCGGCCCAGCCGAGCGCACCGCCGAGCCAGCCGCCCCTGTTGACGCTGCCGCCGGAGCAGCTTTGCGCCGCGCTTTTCGCCGAGATGCTGCATGCGGAACTGTGCCGCGTCGCGCTGCACGCCACGGCGGCGGAGAACACCGCCCGGATGCTCGCAATGGCCTCCGCCCAAGGGACGACCGAGCGCAAGCTCGACGCGCTGGAACAAACCGCACGGATTTCGCGGCAGGAAGCGGTCACGACGGAAATTCTGGAGCTTTCGGCCGGGGTCACGTCCAGCTGAGCTGAAACGTCGTCAAACCCACCGCGCAAGCATCGCCACGGCGGAAAACGGCTTCGGCCGAGACCGCGGGTTGCAGGAAAAGGTCTAAGATTCGCGATCGCCCGCGCGCCCGAGTGGTCTCGGGACATCCGCGCGGGGCAAGCAATTTGAAGAGCGGGCCGGTCAGTGCAGCCGCGCGTCGGACAGAGCGAGCTGCTCTGCATAGCCGCCGCGGACCTTGAGCGACGACAGCATCGGCTGGGACTGCATGATGTAGCCCTCGAGGAAGGTGACGAGGGCGATGCGCCAGCGGCGTTCGATCTCGATATAGGGATCGGAAGTGGCTAACGAGCTCACGTTGACCGACACCGAGAATTTCTGGGGGTCGAAGGTCGCGCGCTGATCGAGCAACTCGGCGCGCAGGGTCGAGGTGAATACTTTTTCCGGCTGCGCCAGTGTCGCCAGCCCTGTCAGGTCGATCGAGTCGGTCGACGCATAATCGGGAGCACCGCCGAGGAACCGAAGAGAGAATTTTCCGATTTCCGCAACACCGCGCTCGCCAACCTTAACAAGCAATTCGAGCGACACGTGTTCAACATTCATAATCATTACCTCCGTTGGTCGCGAGTAGCCCCGAATGGGCCGTTGCGGCTCGCCGACGGGGGCTGGATCACATGCAAGCGCGGCGATGTTGTGACTTGATTTGGGCAACTATGTCAAAGTTAGTTTTCACGTTACGTCACCTATCGGGACAGCGGCGGCGAGTCCATCGGCGGGATCGGCCGCTTGCGAAATATCGCTGCGGCCATCGCCCGCGCATACGGAGCGGCAGAGCTGCCTTGCGGGTCGTCTCGCCAGTGCCGCTAAGCACATCGGCCACAACAAAAACATTGCCGCGCCCCACGGTGCGCCCCAAATAGTTGAACCGGGTCGTTCACCCGAGCGACCTAGTTCATTTGAAATTTTCGAGAGGAACCCGACATGCAAAGCCCGATGAAGAAAAAAGCCGTGCTCGCTCTGGTCGCAAGCTGCGCCCTGGGAATCCTGGCTGCCTGCAACCAGACTCAGGGCACGGCGACCTATCCCGACGTTCCGAACATGAAGGCGAATATCGAAAACCCGATGTGAGCTCGCGGCGGCTTTTTCGCCGCGCCCATGCCTCGCTCCCTCTCTTGAACAAGCTTGAATAAGAGCCGAGAGCGAGGCGGGAGCCGGCCCGCCACTGACGCGGCGCATCATTGCCGGCAAAGAGAACATCGGGCGCGCTCCCGCGCCGCTCGCGCGTTCGCTCATATGGGCCTGTAGCGACTTGCTGCCGCTCAGCAGACGACCGAAAGGGGCTTCGTCCGGCTCGAGGAAGGAACCGGCACCGGACCGCTGTAAAAACAGGTGCGCCCCCGCCCAGAAAGGGCGGAGGCGCTTTCTCAATCTCGGGAAAGATCAGCCGACGAGCTTCGCCGTCATCTCGACCAGGCGCTTGGCCTGATGGGCAATCGCGGCCTTACCGGCCTCGTCGACACCGCCGGCGTTAGTCGAGAAGCCGTAGGGGTTGCCGCCCGCGTTGAAGATCGCTTCGTCGGTATAGCCGGGCGCGACGATGATGCAGCCCCAGTGCATGGCCGTGGTGTAGAGACCAAGGATCGTCGCCTCTTGCCCGCCATGGGCGTTCTGCGCGCTGGTGGTCGCGGTGAAGGTCTTGTTGGCGAGCTTGCCCGCGCCCCAGAGGCCGCCCAGCGTGTCGATGAAGGCGCGCATCTGGCTTGCGGAGACGCCGTAGCGGGTCGGCCCGGAGAAGAAATAGCCATCGGCCCATTCCATATCGTCAGGGGTCACTTCCGGAATGTCGCTCATCTTCTCCAGCTGGTGTTTCCAGGCGTCCTGACCTTCCACGACGGCTTTCGGGGCCGTTTCAGGAATGCGGCGCAGGCGCACCTCGGCCCCGGCGGCCTCGGCGGCTTCTGCTGCGGCCAGCGCGACGGCGTGGTTGGTGCCATAGGTGGAATAAAAGACGATTGCGATCTTCGGTTGTGCCATTTCTATCTCCTGTGTTGGAAAGGGTCTGAGGGGCAACGGCGCCCTCAGCCGTGTTTTATGAAGGTGCCGTTGTTGAGTTCGGTGAGCGCCTGGCGCAGTTCATCCTGCGTGTTCATGACGATCGGGCCGTGCCATGCGACGGGCTCCTGAATCGGACGCCCCGTCATCAACAGGAAACGGAGGCCTTCGTTCCCGGCCTGCACCGTGATTTCGTCGCCTGCTCCGAAACGGACAAGCGTGCGGTTGCCGGTCATGTCGCGGATATTCAGCTCCTGCCCGCGATATTCCTTCTCGACCTTGATGCCGACCGGATCGCTGGCATCACGGAAGGTGCCGGAGCCCGCAAAGACATAGGCGAGCGCATTGGAGCGCGTATCGACCGGCAGTACCTTGCGGCGTCCCGCGGGAATCGAAACGTCAAGCAGCATCGGATTGGCCGCGATCCCGTCGACGGGACCGGTCTTGCCCCAGAACGAACCGATGATGACCTTCACAGTCGTGCCGTCGTCATCGCCTTCGATCGGGATATCGCTGGCCGTGATATCCTGATAGCGCGGCGCCGTCATCTTGAGCGCCGAGGGAAGGTTGGCCCAAAGCTGGAAGCCGTGCATCTGCCCCTTGGCATTGCCCGAAGGCATTTCCTGATGGACGATGCCGGAGCCAGCCGTCATCCATTGCACGCTGCCTGCGCCGAGAAGCCCGCGATTGCCGAGCGAATCCGCATGCTCCACCTGGCCGTCGAGCACATAGGTGATGGTCTCGATGCCGCGATGCGGGTGCCACGGGAAGCCCTTGGAATAGAGCCGCGGATCGTCGTTGCGGAAATCGTCCATCATCAGGAACGGGTCGGTCAGCGACGGATTCCCGAAGCCGAATACGCGGTGCAGATGAACACCGGCGCCTTCGAGCGCGGGTTGCGCCTGACTGGTGGCCGAGACGGGTCGAAAGGTCATGGAAGCCTCCAAATGTCGTTGATCAGAGTTTGGGGCTTCTCCAGGAAAATGAAATTAGCGAAGGTCCCGCATGTCCTGTGCGCAAGCGCGCAGACCTGCAAAGGTTCCGCAAAGAGAACCGGGCCACCCTTGAGCAGCCCGGTCGTCTTTTGCCTTAGCTGATCCGCTCGGGATCAGATGTTTCCCTTCGACATCTCCCCGGCGATGAAGTCAGCCTGCCGGATCGCGAGCGCCACGATGGTCAGCGTGGGGTTTTCGGCGGCGCCGGTCGTGAATTGGGAGCCGTCCGAGATGAACAGGTTGGGCACGTCATGGGTCTGGCCGTGTTTGTTCACCACACCGTCGCGCGGGTTCTCGGACATCCGGTTGGTGCCGAGGTTATGTGTCGAGGGATAGGGCGGCGTCGGCAGCGTCCGGGTCGCCCCAACCGCTTCGTAGATCGCCTTGCCACGGGCATAGGCGTGATCGCGCATCGCCCGATCGTTCGGGTGATCGGTGTAATTCACATTCGCGACCGGCAGCCCGTAGGCGTCCTCGACCGAGTGGTTGAGCGTGATGCGGTTGGTCTCCTGCGGCATGTCTTCGCCCACGATCCACATCCCGGCCATGTTCTCGTAGCTGTCGAGCGCAGTCGTGAACTCGCGCCCCCAGCCGCCCGGATCGAGGAAGGCCGCCATGAAGGGCAGACCGAGGCTGAGCGTCTCCAACTCGTACCCGCCGACGAAACCGCGCGAGGGATCGTGACGCGCCTCGTCGCGGACGATGCCCGCCATCGTCGTGCCGCGCCACATCTTCACCGGCTTGTCGAAGATGCCGTAGACCGAGCCCGTGGTGTGCCGCATGTAGTTGCGCCCCACCTGCCCCGAGGAGTTCGCAAGCCCGTCGGGGAACATCGTCGAATGCGAGTTCAGCAGCACGCGCGGGCTCTCGATCGAGTTGCCCGCGACGCAGACGATCTTGGCCTTCTGCATCTGCAGGTTGCCGTCCTTGTCGAAATACTCGACGCCCGACGCGCGGCCCTTGTCGTCATGCAGGATACGCGCGACATGACAGTGATCGCGGACCTCCAGATTGCCGGTCGCCTCGCCGCGCGGAATATCCGTATAGGCCGACGACCACTTGGCGCCCCATTTGCAGCCCTGGAAACAGAAGCCCGTCTGCTGGCACGACATCCGGTCGTCGTAGTCGATCGAGTTGATCGCCATATGGCCTGTATTGACCTCTTGGTAGCCAAGCGACTTCGCGCCTTTCTCCAGCACCTTGAAGTTGTTGTTGCCCGGCAAGCCCGGACGATCGCCGGTGCGGGTCACACCCAGCTTCGCCTCGGCCTTGTCGTAATAGGGCGCAAGCTCCGCCGGATCGATCGGCCAGTCGAGCAGGTTTGCCCCGTCGACATTGCCGTAATGGGTCTTCGTCTTGAACTCATGGTCCTGAAAGCGAAGGCTCGCCCCGGCCCAGTGGATCGAGGTGCCGCCGACCGCTTTCACGATCCATGCGGGCAGACCCGAGAAATCCTTGGCCACGCGCCAGTCGCCGCTCGTGGTGCGCGGCTCGGTCCAGGCGAGCTGGCCGAAGCTTTCCCATTCGTCATTGATGTAATCTTCGGGCAGATAGCGACCGCCCGCCTCGAGCGCCACGACCTTGACGCCCTTCTGCGCCAACTCGTTGGCCAGCACACCGCCGCCAGCGCCAGTGCCGATGATGACAACGACGCTGTCGTCGCTCAGATCAAATTTCGCAACCATGTCTGCCTCCCTTACAGCCAGTCGATGTCGTCAAAACCGCGGTTGATGTAGCCGCCCTTGGAATAGGACTCGCCCTCGTAGCCGAAGATCGGCCAGACCGCTTTCTGGTTGTAGAGGCCGGTCACCAGACCACCCCGAATCTTCTGGAAGAAGGGGCTCTCCTCCATGCCCCGCAGGATCATGACGCGATCCTTCTCCCAGCCGGTTTCAAGGTAATTTGCGAAGCCTTTACCGCGCGCCGCCGCATCGAGCGCGGCGATGCCGGCTTCGATCTCGTCGGCCGCATCTGGGCTGTCATAGCCTTTCACCGCGATGACATAATACTGGTCGTCGACCCTGTCGTGCGGATAGATATCGCGCGCCATCTGCACCAGCGTCGCGAAGGTCGTGGGCTTGAGCGCCGAGAGCTCGGTGGCCCAGGCGGCATTGCGCGCCGCCATGAACCCCGCCCCCACGACGAAGCTCGCCCCTGCCGCGGTCGCCCGCGCCAGCAGCTGCCGTCTGGTCAGCCCTTTCGAGCTTGCCTTGGTCGTCATTGTCGTCTCCTCCCTGATGTCTCCCTTAGGAAAATCTCACTTGAAGCGGCCTTCGCGCGCGAGCACCTCGATCTGGTATCCGTCCGGATCGGCCACGAAAAAGAACTTCGCGACGACCTCCCCTGCCGGCGCGAATTCAACGAGTTTGCGGGGCGCGAGGCCCTCCGCCTCGAAGCGCTTGTGTTCGGCTTCGAGATCATCGACCGCGACCGCGAAATGGCCGTAGCCATCGCCGAGGTCATAGGGCTCGGTCCGGCCCTTGTTGACGGTGAGTTCCAATTCGAAATCGCTTTCGGGATTGCTCAGATAGACGAGCGTGAATTCCGGAAAGTCGAGACGGTCGGCGACCTTGAGGCCGAAAGCCTTGTCGTAAAACGCGACCGAGCGGTCCTCGTCGAGGACACGGATCATGGAATGAATGGATTTTGCCACCGGTTGCTCCCGCTGTAGTGCTGTCAGTTGTCCTGAGAGCGTAGCAGCGGGCGAAGGTGGGGCGGGTAGTAGGTCTATACTACCCCTCAAGAATGTTTGACGTCAGGCTTGCGCTACTCTGCAGCGACAGCGAGCGATGCGCGATCGGCCGAGATTTCCATGAATTTCAGGCAGGCACAGCGCAGGAGCGACGTGAAGTTCGACGGCTCCCCGCGCAGTTCGAGCACTTCGGCATGCAGCGTCGAGATGAAGGTCGGTGTGGATACCCCGTCCCGCGCCGCGATCTCGTCGAGAATATCCCAGAAGGCGTTCTCGAGCCGGATGCTCGTGCTTTGCCCGTTGAGCCGAAGCCTGCGTGTCTCGCTGGAATAACGCTCCGGATCCTGACCGGCGAATACATGGCACATATCGTCTCTCCTCCCTCGGATCCGATTGCCGGGGCGAACCAAGATTCACCCGAGACTCAAGAATATGGGCAATCCGGAGCGGGTCAATCGTGTTGTGAGAGCGGACGGAGAGGCCCGCCTATTCGCTCGATCCCCGCTCAGACCCCATCAAACGCGGCAGATCGCCGAACTTGCCGATCAGCCCGAAGACGACCGCTGCAAGCAGAACGAAAAGCACCGACACCACCCCGAGGATCGGCGTGTAGCCGTAGCGCAGGGCGTTGAAGATCTTGATCGGGATCGTCTCGACGGTAAAGCCCGCGACCATGTAGGCGATGATGTATTCGTTGAGGCTGAGCACGAAAGCGAAGGCATAGCCCGACACGATGAAGGGCAGCACCAGCGGACCGATCACCGTGCGCAGCACCGTCCAGCGCCCTGCCCCCATCACGCGGGCGGCCTCCAGCAGCGCGCGGTCGATGCCCTTCAACCCGAGCGAGATCGTCACCAGCGGCAGCGTCACGAGGAAAACGGCATGCGAGACGATCGTGGCCCAGATCTGCCCGTACCCGCCGACCGTCATCCAGAACACCATGAAGCCCAGAGCGGAGATCACCGGCGGCAGCGTGAAGGGCGCGAGCCCCAGCCCGGTCAGCAGCCGCGCCGCGATGCCGTTGCGCTCCCACGCGAACAGCGCGAGCGGCAGCGCGACCGAGACCGAGAGCGCAGAGGCGCAAGCCGCGATCAGCAGCGAATGGCCCAGCGGCACCAGCCACGCGCTGTCCTGAAACAGCGTGCCATACCAGCGCAGCGACGGCTCCACCGGGGGGAAGCGCAGGGTCTGCGGCCCGTTCAGCGACACTCCGGTCACGACGACCAGCGGCGCAAGCAGCAAGAGCAGGATCACGATCACATAGGCGCGTTTCAACCAGCTTGTCATGATGCGCTCCTTTGCCGTCCCGCGAGCGAGGCGAGGCCCACGAGGGCCAGCGCCACCAGCATCAGGAAGATCGACATCGCCGCGGCGAACGGCAGGTTCGTCTGGTAGATCGCCTGATCGGTGATGTGGACCGAGAGCGTCCAGTCCTCGGAGCGACCCAAGAGCTGCGGCAGAAGATAGGAGCCCAGCGTGAAGACGAAGACGAGGATGAAGGCGCCCACGATCGCTCCGCGCAGGTTGGGCACGATCACCCCGAAGAAGGCGCGCGAGGCGGAGGCCCCCATGACGCGGGCGGCCTCGACGATCTCGGGATCGAGCCGGGAGACCGGCGGGTAGAGCACCAGCACCGCGAAGGGAAAGCCGATATAGCAAAGCCCGGTGATCAGCGCGAAGAGCGACGGCGTATAGGCGCGCGGCGCATCGATCATCCCGAGCCAGTAGAACAGGTTCGAAATCCCCGCCGTCTTCGACAGCAGTGTCGAGAGCGAGAAGCCGATGATGACCTCCGAGAGCGACAGCACCGAGAGCAGCACCACGAGCGCGACGGTCTGCGCGCGATGGCTCATCGAGGCGAGGAAGACGGTGAACGGAAAGGCCAGCACGACGCAGATCGCGGCCGCCGCCAGCGACACGCCAACCGAGACGCCCATCACCTTGGCGAAGAAGGCGGTCATGAACCGCGCGTAATGGGTAAGCTCGAAGCCCGGGATGAAGGCGCCGGCCGGATCGCGTTGCGAGACCGACACGGCGACCATGATCCCGAAGGGCACAAGGAAGAAGACCGCCAGCATCAGCGCCGGCCAAAGACCGACCCAACCCGGTGTCGCACGCATCTCGGTATTCTGGCTCATGTCACCACCACACGCTCGCCCGGGCGGAAGCTGAGGCTGACCCGGTCGCCGGGGCGATAGCTCGCCTGCGTCTCGGGGGAGAGCTGTGCAGTGATCTCTTGGCCTTGCGCATCCAGCAGCACATGGCGGCTTTCGCCGAGATCGCGCAGGAAGGTCACTTCCGCCTCGATGCCGCCAGCGCCCGCGGGCTCGATGGCGACATGCTCGGGCCGGATCGAAAGCTGCGCCTCGCCTTGCTCGAGAGCGATCCTGTCGCCCTCGGCAATCGGCAACCGCGCGCCCAGCACCTCGATCGCGCCGTCGCGGACGGTGCAGGGCAGCAGGTTCGTCGTGCCGATGAAGCCCGCCACGAAAGCATTCGCCGGGTTGCGGTAGATCTCCATCGGCGCGCCCGCCTGCTGGATCACGCCGTCCTTCATCACGATGACCAGATCGGCCATGGTGAGCGCCTCTTTCTGGTCGTGGGTGACGACGATCGTAGTCACGCCCAGGCTTTGCTGGATCTGGCGCAGCTCGATCTGCATATGCTCGCGCAGGCCCGCGTCGAGCGCCGACAGCGGCTCGTCGAGCAGGAAGACCTTCGGGTCGATGGCGAGACCGCGCGCAATCGCGACACGCTGACGCTGGCCGCCCGAGAGCTGGTCGATCCGCCGCGCGCCCATGCCGGGCAGGCGCACCAGTTTCAGCAGTTCATCGGCCTTCGCGTCTCGCTTGGCGCGGTCTGCGCCGCGGATCGCGAGCGGATAGGTGATGTTTCCCGCCACGTCGAGATGCGGGAAAAGCGCCAGCGACTGGAACACCATGCCCATGTCGCGGCGGTGGGTCGGGACCTTCGTCTGGTCATCGCCATCGACGACAACCCGCCCCTTGGTCGGTGTCTCAAGCCCGGCGACCACCCGCAGAAGCGTGGTCTTGCCGCAGCCCGAGGGCCCCAGAAGGCAGACGAATTTCCCCGTCGGTATCTCGAGCGAAACATCATCGAGGGCGGTGAACGACCCGAATTTCTTGCTTAGCCGCTCGATGCGCAGATTGGTCATCGCTGTCCTGTTTCCTCAAAGCAAATAGACGCCGTGGCGACATGCAGACGCCACGGCGCAAGTTGGTAGCCAAATCAGCCGGTGATCATTTCCGACCACTTCTGATTGATCCAGTCACCGCGGTCCACATAGATATCGTAGAGCGGCAGGATCGGCTGCTTGTCCGAGGACACGGCCGCGAATTCCTCGTCGGTCAGGTCGGTCTTCTCGCGGGGCACGGTCGGCGCAGTGCCGACATTGCGCGACAGCTTCGCCTGAATTTCCGGCTGGGCCATGTAGTCGATGAAGATCTGCGACTGATCGAGCGCGCTCGACGCCTTCGACACCACCCACGAGCCGGAATCAAGCACCGCGCCCTCATCCGGGAAGGTCGAACGCACGGGCTTGCCCTGCGAGGCGGCCAGCGAGGTCACGTCGTGGTAATACTCGCCCATCGGGATTTCGCCGGTCTCCAGCGCCTGCTGGAACTGGCCCTCGTCGCGATACCACAGGCGCACATTCGGCTTCACCTCGGCGAGCTTGTCCATGACCTTGAGGATGCCCTCCTCGGTCTTGAGGATGTCGGTGCCGCCGAAATAGGTGGTCGCGGTAATCTCGAGCAGGAAGGAATTGGTCGCGAGCGACATCAGCCCGAGCTTGTCCTTGTTCGCCGGATCCCACAGCGCCTTCCACGAAGCGGGCGCATCGGCATAGGCGTCGGTATTGGTCACCAGCGTGATATACCAGCTGACTGCGCCGGTTCCGTAGACGCTGCCATCCTCATAGCGATGCACGAAGTGATCGGGGAGCGCGGAGATGTTGCTCATCTTGTCCGCGTCGAGCTTGGCCCAAAGGCCCGAGCGCTCGCCTTTGATACGCGGCAGCTGCGCGATCATCGATACGTCCGCCGGGGCCTGATTTGCGCGCGCCGCCTGCGACAGCTGCACCAGCCACGCCTCGCCCGTGGGCTCGGCGATGCTTTCGACCTCGATACCCGTGGCGGCCGTGAAATCGGGGTAGATGAACTTGTCGAAGCTGTCCTTGAAGTAGCCGCCATAGGTGCCGACCTTCAGCGTCGAAGAGGCCGCGCGCAGCACGGTCGGAGCCGCAAGCGCGGCCGTTCCAAGCGCGGCACTTACCAGAAACTCACGTCTTTTCATTAGATATTCTCCCTGTTGTCCGGCTTGTCTTAACGCCCTTGCGGCACGCCGGGCAGCGCGCAGAGCATTTCGTAGAGGAAGTTCGCGGCGATCACCGCCGTGTTGCCTGCCATGTCGTAGGGCGGCGAGACCTCTACCAGATCGCAGCCCACGAGGTTGAGCCCCGCCGTCCCGCGAATGATCTCGAGTCCCTGCATCGTCGTCAGCCCGCCAACCTCGACCGTGCCCGTGCCGGGCGCGAAGGCCGGATCGAGGCTGTCGATATCGTAGGACAGATAGACCGGCGCGTCACCGACTTGCGCACGGATATCCGCCATCAGCGGCGCGAGCGATTTGTGCCAGCACTCTTCGGCCTGGATGCAGGTCCAGCCGCGCTCGCGGCCCCAGTCGAAATCGTCGGCGCCGTAACCGGTACCGCGCAGACCGATCTGGAAGACCTTGTCGTTGATCAGGCAGTCCTCTTCCCAGGCGCGGCGGAACGGGCAGCCATGGGCGGCTGTCTCGCCGAACATATCCGCGTTGGTGTCGGAATGCGCATCGACATGGATCAGCGCGACCGGCCCGTGTTTCTCCTTGATCGCGCGCAGGATCGGCCAGGTGAGCGTGTGGTCGCCGCCCAGCGTGAGCGGGATCGCATTCTGCGCGAGGATGCCGCGGTAATGCTCCGCGATGATCTCCACCGACTTCTTCAGATCATACAGGTTGATTGGCACGTCGCCGATATCGGCCACCTGCAGATGCTCGAACGGGGCCGCGCCCGTGGCCATGTTGTAAGGCCGGATCATCCGGCTTTCGTCGCGGATCTGGCGCGGGCCGAGACGTGTGCCCGGGCGGTTCGACGTACCGATATCCATCGGAATGCCAATGAAACACGCGTCGAGCCCTTCCGCCGTCGGTGCGGAGGGCAGTCGCATCATCGTCGCGGGCCCGCCGGTGCGCGGCATCGCGTTTCCGCTCAGAGGCTGATTGTATCGGTGTTCGGTCATCGCAATCTCCGTAATTCGCTGAAGCATGCGTCGCGACGATGGGCTGAAAAATATAGTTGTGTCGAAATTCACTTCGACGAAATTCGAAGCATAGATCAGACGGTGACGCTTTTTTCAGCATCTCCTGCGTAGACCGCTTCAAGCTCCGAGCGCATGGCCTGAGCAAGCGGCGAGGCCTCCGCATCGGGGCGCGTGATCGCCTCGAAGGGACAGCGGTAAAGGAAACGCTGCGGCAGGATGGCCCGCAGGCGGCCCGCCTCGACCCAGCGCCGCGCGGAGTGGTCCGGCATGTAGCCGATGAAGGCGCCCGAGAGGATCATCACCAGTTGCTGCTCGAGCCCCTGCGCCATCGCGGTCGTCTGCGGAAAATCGCGATTGTTCCAGTGATCATCCCGCCAGTAGCTGCGCCCGACCGCGCGCATCGAACTGACGAATTCAGGGGTCAGCGCCGTATCGGGCACTGACCAGAGCGGGTGACCCGGCGCACAATAGAGGAAGTTCTCCTCGTCATAGAGCTTTCGGTAATTGAGCCCGGCCACCTTGTGCGGGAAGGACCCGATCGCGAGATGCAGCGATCCGTCGAGCACCCGGGTCTGAAACTCCTGTGGCGAGCCTTGCGCAAGCTCGAACCGAACCGAACGCGCGCGACGCTCCAACGCAGCGATCGCTTCGGGCAGCCGGAAGTTCGGATCGGTCACGACATGGTCCACGAGCCCGATCCGCAGCGTGCCCGAGAGCGTGCCACGCAGGGCGGCGGTTTCGGTGACGAACTCCTCCGTCGCGGCGATCAGCTTGACCACCGCCGCATGCACGATCTCGCCCTTCTGGGTAAGCCGGAACCCCGCTCGTCCCCGCCGGCAAAGCGTCACGCCAAGCCGTTCTTCCAGCGCTGTGATCTGCGTCGAGATCGTCGACTGGCTAACATTGAGCTCGGCCTGCGCGGCTGCGAAACCGCGATGGCGGACGACCGCGTCGAAGACGCGCAGAAGACGCAGGTCTGTTCCCGCAAGCTGCATCAGGCCGTCTCGTCGACGTGGCGGAAGTCCTGCGCCTGCGTCGAGACGAGCGCGGGATCGTACTGCCGCTTCAGGGTGGCAAGGAGCATCGCAGGATCGCTCCCGGCGCGGGCGAGCGTCTTGCCGTCGGGGCCCATGATGACCGAAAGGCCGAAATACTCCAGATCGGCCTCGCTGCCGCAGAGATTGGCATAGGCGATGGCCAGCCCGTGATTGGCCGCCATCGCGGGCAAGACATGATCGCCCACATGCTCGAACGGGCGCATCGCGGCGGTCGGCGCGAGGATCAATTCGACCCCTTTGTCACGCAGCGCCGCGACATGCGGGGCGAATTCGACATCGTAGCAGATCAGGATCGCCGTGCGCTTGCCCGCCAGGTCGAACCGCGTGTAGCGCGATCCCGGCACGAAGCGCTCGGCCTCTGCGGGGCCGTAAAGCTGGATCTTGCGATGATTGCCCAGCACCTCGCCCGTCGACGAGACGCAGATCGCCGAATTGCGAAGCCCGTCCGCGGCGCGCTCGGGGTATCCGACGCAGATCGCGCAGCCAGCCTCGCGTGCAAGCGGCGCGAGCCGGTCCGCCATCTCCTCGACGCTCAGCGCAAGTTCGTTGAGGTCGTCGCGCTCATACCCGGTCAGGAACAGTTCGGGAAAGACGATCACCGCCGCCCCCGCCTGCCCCGCCGCGCGCGAGGCGCGGGCGATCTGACCGAGCGCGGCGTCGCGATCCCCCGCGACCGTCTGTCCCTGCCAGAGCGCCACGCCCAGCCCGTCTTGCGCCTTGTCACTCATCGCTGCCCTGCTCTCACTTTACGAAATTTTTCCGCGCCAGTTTCACCGCTCCGGAAAACGGCTGCAAGTCCGGAGCTGCCGATGGCGCATCGGCGCGCCGCCAACCGTCGGCGCTTCACATCTTCGGTGTCCATGGACCTTCAGCGCCGCGTTCGAGTTCTACCGTCAGATTGACCTAAAGACCTCTTGAACCGCGACCCACGCGCAAGCCGGTTTCCCATCCCATTCAAACAGGAGATACGCCCATGAAAGCCGCCATCATCCGGGACTACGACACGGCGATCGAAATCGACGACATCGCCCCGCCCCAGCTGAAGGAAGGCTCCGTCCTGATCGCCGTCCACGCGGCCAGCGTGAACCCCATCGACTACATTCTGCAATCGGGCGCGATGAAGGACAACGTCCCGCTCGAGTTCCCGCATGTCATGGGATACGACGTTTCGGGTGAGATCATCGAGGTCGGCCCGGGTGTCACGGATTTCGAAGTGGGCGACGCGGTGTTCGCGCGCCCCAACCAGGAGGACGCCGGCGCGATCGCGCAGGTCGCTCGCCTCAAGACCGATGAGATCGCGCTCAAGCCCGCGAAGCTGAGCCACGAGGAAGCGGCTTCCGTTCCGCTCGCCGGACTGACCGCGTGGCAGGCGCTGATGTCGAAAGCCAAGCTGAAGTCGGGCGACAAGGTTCTTATCCATGCCGGATCGGGCGGGGTCGGCACCTTGGCGATCCAGATCGCGAAGCATTTCGGGGCCCATGTCGCCACCACCTGTAGCCCGCGCAACGCTGATCTGGTCCGCGAGCTCGGGGCGGATATCGTGATCGACTATCACAGTCAGGCCTTCGACGAAGAGCTTTCGGATTACGACATCGTCTTTGACCTGCTGGGCGGCGAGACGCTGAACCGCTCGTTCAAGGTTCTCAAGAAGGGCGGCAAGCTCGTCTCGATCAAGGGGCAGGACACGGACGATCTGGCCTCCAAACACGGCGTCGAGTTCGAATGGTTCCTGATGGAGCCCGATGGCGCGATGCTGTCCGATCTGGCCAAGCTGCTGGAAGACGGGGCCGTTCGTCCCGTGATCGACCGCGTCTACCCGATGAGCGAGACGCGTGAGGCTTATGAGCAGCTCAAGGACGGGCACGCCGTAGGCAAGATCGTGGTGACCATCGACCAGACCTGAGACCGCTTGCGGAAGGACTGAAAGCGGCTTGCCGGTCGGGGTGCGTATCCCGACCGGCAATGTCGTCTAGGATCGGCTTTTCCGACAGCGGGTTCGGCTCAAATACCCAGTTCGCGCGCCACGCGTTCGGCCGCAGCCAATGCGCCTTCCATGTAGCCGCCCATCTCGGGCGCGGTCTCGGATGAGGAGAGATGCACATGTCCGTCGTGGAGGCCCCGAAGAACCGGCGGCAGGCCGTAATCGGGGTGAAACCGGAGCGGCTCGAGATCGGCTTCCGTCGCGGTTTCGGGGGCCATGGCCCAGTCCTCCAGCGCATAGGTCAGCGGGTTGGCGGCTTCGGGACCGAAGATACGCGCCAATTGCGCAAGCGCCATCGCTTCGATCGTCTCTCCCTGCCCGATCCGCGCCCGCGCGGGGACGCCCAGAAATCCGAAGAGCGCAGCCGGACATCCTTCCGCCCCGGAGGCATCGTGGATTTCCGCCAGCGGCCCGCGCTGGCTCATCGCATCGCCTGAGAGCCCGGCTTCGCGCCAGAACGGACGCTCGTACACCGCGACGAACTTTGCGTGTCCCGCCATCCACGTCGGGGTCGCGCGGAGCGCCTGCATCTGCACGTCGCTCAGCGGCGGCGCAAAAGAGATTTGCGCCGCGACGCGCGGCGGCACGGCAAGCACGACATGCTCGGCCCAGCAGACGCGGCCATCCGCAAGCGTGACCGAGGGCCCAGTCCCAAGCGCCACGACCCGCGCACCGGGATGAAGCCGCGCGGCCGGAAGCTCAGCGGCCAGCGCGTTTGTCAGCGCGACCATTCCGCCTTCGAGGCGCCACGACCCGGCCATGCTGGCAAACCCCATGTTGCGGTGAACATGGCCGTTCGCATCTTCCAGCGACACCGCGCCGCGCGCGTACTGCTCGAACTTTCGCAGCTTCAGCGCCTCGGTGAGCGCAGCGATACGTGGCTGGCCGGGCCAGAACCACGACGGGCCGAGATCGACCTTCCCGGCGCCGATCTCAAGCGCCTTGATCCGCCCGCCGAAGCGGGGCCGTGCCTCGAACAGCTCGAAAGAAATCCCGTGTGCGTGCAGATGCCGCGCAAGCGCCAAGCCTGCCAGCCCACCGCCGACGATCGCGACCTGCGTCTTCATTGAAGTCCCGTCATTTGGAGAAATGGTTATCCGTCACTGGTCCGGTGCCGCGACAAAGCGCAGATGCCCTGTCTTGATCCAGAACTCCGCGCCGTCCTGCCCCGCCTGAACCTGCAGCGTGTGTCCGATAGGCAGGCGCAACCACGACCCCTCGCGCAGCTCGTCGCCGCTCTCGGTCAACGTCCCGCCAAGCACGAGCAGTTCCATCCCGCCCGGATCATCGAGCGACAGGCTCGCATTCGGCGCCAGCCGGAAATAGCGAACGATCTCACGTGCATCGCGGTGAAGCTCGGAGCACTCAATACCCTCTTCGGTGTGGACCAAATCGGTCCGCATGTCCTTGTGGAACTGGTCGCGGTCGTCGGGGTCGAATTGCCAGAGCTTCACGAAGATCGTGCAGCCGCCCTCCGAGCCCGGACGATGCCGGGTCTGCGGCGGATTGCGCACGTAAGTTCCCGCCGGATAATCGCCGCTCTCGTCCTGGAACACCCCTTCCAGCACGAGGTATTCCTCGCCCCCGCCATGCGTATGCGCCGAGAAACTATGCCCCGGGGCGAAGCGCACGATGCTCGTCGCCCTTGCCACCTCGTCGCCGATCCGGTCGAGCATCCGCCGCTCCACGCCAGCCGACGGCGAGCCATGCCAATCGAGCGTGTTGGAATGAACAAGCACGCGCTCCGAAAACTCCGCGTTGATTTCCATATGTCCTCCGAAATATTTGCCCCAACCCGAGGTGGACTGTCGCTCGGCACCGATGCGGTGCGTAGTCGGGAGCTATGCTCGGATGGCCGAATTTCAAATCGCGAAGGCGCGAAGGCCGCCGACTACTCCACTCGGCGCAAATCGTCGAACTGAACCGAGATCGCCTCGGCCGGATAATCGGCAGTTTTCGGCAGGTCCGCAATCAACGTCGTCGGCCCTCTTCCGGCCTGCGCCACGGCCTGCCCGTCGGGGCCCGCGATCACCGACTTGCCGCCAAAGTCGATCTCTCGATCAGGTCCCGCGTAATTCGCGTAGACGACCACGGCCGCGTTTTCGTTCGCCCGCGCCCGCACGAGCAGATCGGGAACGTGATCGTAGCCAACCGGATTCGCCGTGGGCACGAGGATCAATTCGGCCTTGGCACGCGCCAGAGCACGCGCATGTTCCGGGACCTCGATGTCATAGCAAATCAGCAGACCGGTCCGGACGCCATTCAGCTCGAATACGGGTGGCGCCTCCGTACCGAAGTCGAAGCTCGCACGCTCCATCTCGCCGAAGAGCTGAATCTTGCGATAATGCGCGACCCTTGCGCCTGTCTTGTCGAGCACGGACACCGCGTTGAACACCTGATCGCCCAGCCGTTCGGCCCAGCCATAACAGATCGCACACCCGTGTTTCCGCGCGATGTCGCGCATCGCTGCGCACCACTCTCCGTCGAGCGGTTGCGCCTGCTCGCGGTGTTCTTCGGGGCGGTTGTAGCCGGGCAGTATCAGCTCGGGCAGCACGACAAGATCGGCTCCGAGCGACGCCACACCGCTCACCCATTCCTCGATGATCGCAAATATTTGCCTCTGATCAGAGGAAAGCGGCCGCGGTTGGACAAGCGCGATTTTCATGTTCGTCTCCATTTTCGACAGACAAGGGTTATCGCTTGCGCCGCAGCCCGGCAATCAGAGCGCGACCTGCAAACTGCGCGCCCCTTTCCGGGTCAAGGCGGATCGGATTACTCGCGGCACAGGGATCGCGCGATGCATCAACGATCAGGTCGGGGATATCGTTTTCCTCAACCGTTGCGCCCATCCCGATAAGGGGCGAGGATATGTCGGAGCGCGCCTGCAGCGGCATATCCCGGCGCCGTCGGTCGGATCCACGACGAACCGACGTAGCCTATACCGTGGCCGCCAGACTCTGGGGAAAGAGTTCGCCTGTGCCACGGCTCTGCACGCTGCCGTCGTCCTCATGCATAAGGAACAGGGCGTCGAGACCGCGCGCCTTCGCAACCTCCAGCCCCTTGCCCGGACCGAGCACCATCAGTGCGGTGGCCCAGCCATCAGCTTCGGCGCAACTGCGCGCGACCACCGTCACGGAGGCAGGCGATGCCAGCAACGGTGCGCCACGCGAACGATCCATCGTATGCGAGAGCCTGCGCACGCCGAGATCGATCCAGTGACGGTAATCGCCCGAAGTTGCGACCGATGCATTCTCGAGCGCGAGGATCGAATGCGGCATGCGGCGAAGCGGATCGGGGCTCTCGACCGCGATCGTCCACGCGCTGCCATCTGGCCTGAGCCCCTCGGCCCGCATTTCGCCGTCGATCCCGACAAGACCAGCCTCGATCCCCTGCGCGGCCAGCGTCTCGGCGAGGCGATCCACGCCGTAACCTTTCGCGATCCCGTTCAGGTCCAGCGCCGCGGGGCCGTGCTTGCGCACCCTGCCATGGTCGATCTCGAGCCATTCATATGCAGGCTGCCGCGGCACGCTCATCGCGGCGCGGATCGCGTCGGGCGACGCTTCGTCGGGCCCGAAGCCCCACGCCGTGACCGCATCGCCGAGCCCGACATCGAACGCGCCCCCAGAGGCTTTGCCGATCTCCAGCCCGAGGTGGAGCACTTCGGCCAAGCGACCGGGCACCTTCACCCATTCGCCTTCCGGAGCCGCATTGAGCCGCATCAGGTCGCTGTCGGGTTTCCACGTGGACATCTGGGTGTCCACCTCCGCAACCGCCGCCTGAAGCGCGGCCCGGATCGGCGAGGGATCGCGCCCGGGCGGTGCGAAAAACAGGGCGGTCCAGCGGGTGCCCATGGTCGGGCCGTGCAGGGCGTGGCGCACGAGATCAGAAGATGTCTTCGACATAGCGTCCCTCCGTTTTCAGTTTGGCCGCACTCAGACCAGAGGCCGCGAGGATATCGTGAAGGGCATCGGCGACCCCCGCCGCCATGTCTCTCCCGCCGCACACCATGATCCGCGCGCCGCTCTGCACGAGCCTAACCAATTCGGGGCCATCGGCGCGCATCGCATCCTGCACATAGCGCGGGCGCTGGCCGCGCGAGACCGAGGTCACGAGCCGCGACAGGCGGCCCTCGTCCTTCCAACCCCCGATCTCCTGCGCATAGAGGAAATCGCTTTGCGGATCGCGCATCCCGAAGAACAGGTGGATCGGGCGACGTTGCTCGTTCTCACGCACGAAGCCCACAAGGGGGCCGATCCCCGTGCCCGCGCCAATCAGGATCAGCGGCGTATGCGAGCGGTCCGGTCGGAAGGCGGGATTGCGCCGGATGAATGCGCGAACGCGCTCCCCCGGCTCGAGCGCCGTCAGTTGGCTCGAACACAGGCCGCCGGGATGCTTCCTGACCACGATCTCCAGAAACCCGTCGCGACGCGACGACGCGAGCGAATAAAAGCGCGGTGTCGGCGCCCCTTCGGGCAGGATCCCGATCAGGTCTCCCGCGGCGAACCGCGTGAAACCCGTACCTGTCAGCCTCTGCCAGAACGTAGCGCGCGGCAGCGAGAAGCGCAGGATCGACGTCGGCGCCTGCACGTCCGCCCCGTAATCGCGCCGCGACTGGAGCGTGAGTTCGGTCGTGACGGGCGGCGTCGGTTGGTGATGCAGATCGAGCTCGATCCCGAGCACCGCGCCCAGCGCCTGCCCCCAGCGCGCGAAGGCCTGCGGCGACTGACGGTCGATCGTGTCATAGGGCAGAAGAACCGGCCACCTGTTCGCGTCCACGGTGTCGGCAACCGTCTGGGCATAGGCGCAATAGGCAGGGAAACTCCGGTCCCCGAAGCCGAGCACGGCAATCGGGATATCCAGCGCATCGGAATGGGCTTCGAGTTTCGTCAGGAACCCTTTCGCGGAACTGGGCTCCGCCCCGTCGCCATAGGTCGCCGCGAGCACGATGATCCGATCGGCCCGGGCGTAACGCTCGGGGGCGAAGGACGACATCGGCGCGATGTGAACACTCTGGCCCGCTGCACGAAGCGCCGCGTGCAGGGTCGTCGCAAACCCCCATGTGCTGCCGCTTTCGCTACCGACGAGAAGGATCGTCTCCGCGCGCCCGGCCGACTGGTTGGCCCGGACACGCGGGCGTCCGCGACGCCCCACGAGCCAGATCGACACGCCGGTCAGACCCATCGCCGGCACGCCGAGCGCCATGAGACCCAGCACCGCACCAAGCAGCGCAGCGCCCTGCCCCGTATGCAGGGTGTAGATGGTTTCCGAGACGCGTTGCCATGCGGTCAGATCCGCCCAGGCGAGCACGGTGCCGGTGCCCTGATCGAGATAGCCGGTGCCGCGATCGGTCTTGAGCGTGAACACATCGGTGGCATCGCCGTCATAGGGGAAGCTCAGGCTGCGCAGTTCCGAGACGGGCGTGGTGCCGAGCAAGCCGAGATCGGCAAGCGACGCGCCCGTTTGGCCGCTCACCTCGGCGGGCACGCCCAGCGACGGCCCGCCATCCGGGATCAGCGCGAAGGTCGAGGCCGTCATCCACAAAGAGGTGACGGAGGAGAAGATCAGACCTATCACCGCGACGCGGGCGATCTCCACATGGAGCCGCCCGGCGAGCGGCCCGCGCAAACGGGAGAACCAGTTCCGCCAACCGCCGACACGCCGCGCGACGAGCATCGCTCCGGAGACCGAGAGCACAAGCATCGCGACGGCGCCCAGCGCGCTCGCGACACGGCCGGGATCGCCGAGAAAGAGGGAGCGATGCAGGTTGGTCAGCCAACGCTGAAAGCCATTCGGATCAGCCGAGGCGACGCCGCGACCCGTCATGGGATCGATTACGGCGGCACCGGGCTGTCCGGACTCGAACCAATAGGCGGTGATCCGCCCCGACGGTGCACGCCGGATCTGCTCGAGCCCCGGATAGACAGTCTGGATGCGCTCGGCGAGGGTCGCAACGCTTAGCTCTGCGCCGGCCTGCGGCGCCGCGATCCGCTCCGTAACCGGAAA
This sequence comes from Thioclava sp. F1Mire-8, assembly GCF_002213165.1. Classification (NCBI taxonomy): domain Bacteria; kingdom Pseudomonadati; phylum Pseudomonadota; class Alphaproteobacteria; order Rhodobacterales; family Paracoccaceae; genus Thioclava; species Thioclava sp. F1Mire-8. Next base: position 1,618,595 of record NZ_NBNY01000001.1, read on the forward strand.
GACCGCGAGCACCGCGCCGCTAAGCGCCAGCACCGTGACAAGCGCCAGGGCAATCAGCCCCGGCCAGCGATGAAACGCGCGGATCATGGCCTGTCACCTCACATGTCGTAGGTGAAATCGGCCACGTAGCGACGGCCCGAGACCGGCTTGCCCGCGCCGTCCGTGGTCAGCGGTACGGCGATCTCGTTTGGGCTGTCGCGCATATCCTCCACCGCGGCGTCGACATGGAGCGTGTAGCCCGCGTCGAAGAGCGCATCCGCGAGATCGAGCGTTACCTCGAGCGTCCGGCCCGCACCGACGCTGGCGCCGGTGATGCCGTTGATCTGCGCCGGGTCGCCCGCGGTCGCGCGATACCAGTCGCGGAGATGCTCGTAATATTTGGACTTGCCACCCGCCATCCAGAGGCTGCCCGCATAGGCGCCCGACGGGTCGGTGACATAGAGCGCGAGATAAGCGCCGTCGCCGCCGTAATTGTTCAGCGTGGTCTTGAGCGTGACGGGCTGCGCCGACGCGAGGGCGGGAACGGTCAGCGCCGTGCTCAGCGCCAAAGTTGCTAGAAGAGACTTCATTACGGGAATCCTTTTTTTGGGGGAGGAATGCGATGTCGGCTCAGTTCACCTGAACCTTGGGCGGCGCGCCGTTGCCGAAGAGACCGTTTTTCGGCGGGGCGACCGTGCCCGCGGGGGCCGGGTTGCGCGCCGATGCGCCGTAATCGTCATCGTCGTCGTCTTCTTCGTCATCGTCGTCATGTTCCGACCTGATGAGGCGCAGCGTCGCCGGATCGAGCTTGGTGTCGATTTTGCGCCCATCGCGGTCGCGGCCCTCGATCTTGTATTGGCCGTCTTCCGTCTCGATTTCCTCGACAGTCCAGCCGTTCTCGCGCGCCATCTGCATCACCGCATCACGGGACATTCCTTCGCCGCGCGAAGACTTTCTGTAGTCGTCGTCGGCCAAGGCCATCCCTGCGGGCAGCAGGGCGATGAGGGGAAGCGCGGTCAGGGTCTTTCGCATGGCAGTGTCTCCTTTTTCATCTGCTACCGACAATCTGGGCAGCGGACCTGAGGGCATCCTGACAGGCGGACGGTTTCCGCTTCAGCTTGGCGTCAGGAAAAAGGCCCCGCCGTGTGAGGGCGGGGCCGAGTGAGGCCGCGGAACGAAACGGCCTTGGCGACGAAATCGGAAGCGGTCAGGCGATATCACCGGGGCCAGGCGCACGCTTGTCGCCGGTGAGCATCGACCGCGCGAGGTTCTCGCGATGCCGGAAAGACGCGAGGACGACACCGGCGACATGCAACGCCACGAGCAGCAGGACGAGATTGGCGAGAACCTCGTGCAGCTCCTCGAGCGCCTCGTTACCGCCGCCCTCCGCGCCCTCCGCGCCCTCGCCGTATTCGCCCTCCTCGTCGGCCAGCGCCGGGGTCACGATCTGCGGCAGCGCGGGCAGCATCGCAATGCGTGTGGGCTCCGCCATCAGCCAGCCGGTGAAGGCGGTTCCCGACAGCGAGATCAGTAACGCCACGATCATCAACGCCCCCGCAGGGTTGTGACCGAGATAGCGACGCTCCTTGCCGCGCAGCATATCGCCAAGATAGGAGAGCGTCTGCCCCGGCCCTCTGAGGAACTGGGTGAACCGGGCATAGCGCCCGCCCACGATCCCCCAGATCAGTCGGAACGCGACCAGCCCGGCGGCAGTGTAGCCTGCGACCTCATGCGCCGGCTGCACTTTGTCGGCGGTGAACCAAGCAATCGCGAAGGTGGCGACAAGAGCCCAGTGGAATATCCGCACCAGCGGATCCCAGACCCGCACGCGTCCCCCGGCCTCGCCGTTCGGACGCGTTGCGTCGCGAAATGCTGCTTCACTCATGGTTGTCTCCTTCACGATCTTGGCGGGACCGACCGTCTTCGCCGTTTTCAAATTCGATCTCGAGAACCTGGAGCGTCGCCGGATGAAGCTTCACTTCGACCCGGCGGCCCTGCACGTCAGTGCCGTCGATCTCGTAGCAGCCGTCGTCGATCTTGATGCGGCTCACTGTCCAGCCATTCTGCTCGGCGAGCTGGACCACGGCGTCGCGGGGCTGCCAATCCGCCATCGGCGCGAAACAATCGTCATCGGCCAAGGCCGCCCCGGCCGGGAACGTCGCGAGAAAGGCGAGAATTGTCATGGTCTTCTTCATGGGCCAAACTCCTGTTCACGGCCAATTCCGCACCTTTCATGGGCAATCAATCTGACGGGAACCTGAAGCCGCATCCCGCGCAGCGTCAGCTTGGTGTCAGCCGGGCGGGTGAAGAGGGGTCAACGGACAAGAGATGGAACGAAGATGCGCATCCTGCTGATCGAGGACGACACTATTCTGGGCAACGCGGTGCGCGACCAGATCGCAAGCGACGGTCACTCCGTGGACTGGGTCACGCGACTCGACGAAGCGGGCGCGTCGGTCCGCAGCACCGGCTACGATCTCGTCCTGCTGGACCTCATGCTTCCCGACGGTCGGGGCATCGGCTTTCTGAAGGCGCTGCGCGGCCGGGGCGATGTGACGCCGGTTATCATCATGACCGCGCTCGATCAGGTCTCGGACCGGATCGAGGGGCTTAACGCGGGCGCCGACGACTATCTCGTGAAGCCCTTCGATCTCGCGGAGCTCTCGGCGCGCATCGGGTCGGTGGCGCGGCGCTACAGCGGCAATCCGAACCCGATCGTGAGCCATGCCGGGCTCGAGATCGACCTCGCCGCGCGCAGCATCAGGCGCGACGGCAAGCCCGTGCAGCTGACCGCGCGCGAATGGGCCCTGTTCGAAGCGTTCCTCTCGCGACCCGGCCAGTTGCTGTCGAAAGCCCAGCTAGAAGAGAAGCTCTACGCCTTCGATGCGGAAGTGGAGAGCAACACGATCGAGGTCCATGTCAGCCGCCTGCGCAAGAAACTCGGCGCCCATGTGATCGAGACAGAACGCGGCCTCGGCTACAGGCTGGGCAAGGCATGAGGCTGCCCCGAAGCCTTCAGGCCCGTCTGGGACTTTCGCTCGGGGTCGTGCTGGCGTTGATGTGGATCGCCGCAGCGACGGTCACCGCGCTGATCGTGCGCAAGGAGATGAGCGAGGTCTTCGATTCCACGCTTCAGGAAACGGCGCAGCGGATTCTGCCCCTCGCGGTCATGGATATCGTGAACCGTGACAGCACGAATGTGACACAGCGCCTTGCGCAGCTTCGCAATCACGAGGAATTCTTCACCTATATCGTGCGGGACGCGGAGGGGCGTATCCTGCTCCAATCCCACGCCGCCGATCCTTCCGTGTTCCCTGCGTATGAGGGACGGGGCTTCAGCCAGACGGCCACCCACCGGCTGTACAGCGATGCCGCGCTTCAGGACACGGTACGGATCACCGTCGCGGAGCCGCTCGCGCATCGCGCGCAGGTCGCCCGCGAGATCGAGCTCGGCCTCGGCCTGCCTTTGCTGATCGTGATCCCGCTCGCTTTCGCGGCTGTCGTTCTCGCGGTGCGGACCAATCTGGGGCCGTTGCGGCGGTTCCGGACCAGCCTCGAGGCGCGCAACGCCCGCGACCTTACGCCCATTCCGACTGACGACCTGCAGGCCGAGATCGCCCCGGTCGCAGCGACGCTCAACAATCTTCTGGGACGGTTGCGCGAGGGGATCGAGGCCGAGCGAAGCTTCGCCTCCAATGCGGCCCATGAACTGCGCACACCGCTTGCTGGTGCCATCGCGCAGACCCAGCGGCTGAGCGCGGAAACCACCGATCCAGCCGCCAAGGCACGCGCCGCCGATATCGAAGCGACGCTCAAACGTCTAACGCGGCTCTCGGAACGACTGCTGCAGCTCGCCCGGGCGGAAGGCGGGCCGTTGCGGCTGGAGCGCAGTTCGGACTTGCGCATGACCGCCCGCCTGATTGTCGAAGACCTCGCGCGCAGCCTCGATCCCGGGCGTATTGCGCTGGAGTTACCGGAGACGCCCGTGCTCTCGGATCTCGATCCCGACGCCTTCGGCATCCTGTGCCGGAACCTCATCGAGAACGCCCTGAAGCACGGTGCGCAGGACGACCCCGTCACGGTACGGCTGACCAAGGAGGGCGTGTTCACAGTGACGAATGGCGGGCCCGTCATCCCCAAGGAGACGCTGGCGCGCCTGACTGCGCGGTTCGAGCGAGCGGGCAGCACGAATGACGGCAGCGGGTTGGGCCTCGCCATCGTCTCAGTGATCGCGGAGCGCATCGAAAGCCCCCTCACTCTGACCTCGCCGCCGAGCGGTCGCGACGCGGGTCTCGAGGTCAGGGTGCAGTTCCCTCTGAATGGGACGGAGGTTAAGCCGTCGTGACGGTCACACGCCGCAGGGATGGGCAAACGACCGCCGCATGGCATCGTCGTTTAGCGAAGGCGCAAGAAACGCTGAAAGACATCAACCTCAACGCGATGAAACACTTCGTGGCCGTCGCCCGGCTGGGCGGCATCTTGAAGGTAGCCGAGGAACTGGGCGCGTCGCCCTCTCCCGTCAGCGAGCGCGATCATTCGAATGGCCGAGCGGGGACGGAAATAAACCGTCCGGGGTAAAGCCAGCTCCGATCAGACGTGATATTCTCGATACGTCAGGGTCTTGCATCATCTGAGAAAGGCACCAGCGACGTGACCGCCAGAGACGTGCGGGCCCAGCTGCTGTTCTTGGCCGGCACTACGTTCGTTTTTACTCTGGAGACCTCAACCGGCCGGCGCGCCCCGTGATCACAGGAGCTCATCATGAAACTGAAGGCCTATCTCCTCGCCTTTCTACTTGTCGCACCGTTTCAGGCTCTGGCCGACGGGGCCGGGCGCGCATGGATTTCACTCTCGAAAGAAAAGGGACTTGTCACGATTGAGACCTTCTCCCGGCTGGAGCCCGGCCATTCGGGTAAATATATCCTCGAGGTGATGAAAAGCGGCCCGAACGGGCGATCCGTCAACCGGCAAGCCGGCTCTGTTCCTGTATCCGATGGAGACGCGACCGGCCCGCTTTCCACAGCGAAGATTTCGTTGGAAGCGAATGCGGACCTCACCGTTCACCTGCGCGTCACCGATGACGAAGGGCGGGTGTTCGAAGATACGGCGGTGAAATCCGGCGAGTGACCCTGCAGCGGATCAGCCGCCGAACACGCGCTTATTCGGAGCGTTCTCCGGGAGGTTTCTTGAGCCGGACATAAGCCGCATAGCCTTCTCGCAAGGGGGTGTATTCCGTTACGTTCTCCACGAGGTCGCCCTCGAAGCGGTCATCGACCTCCGGCAACCGGTCGACGTTCTTGTCGGCCCTCAGACCGTCCGCATATTCGACCTTGATCTTCATGGCGTCCTCTCAAATCGGGTAATCTCTATGAACTCGCAGCGCCCCGCCCGCGTGCGGGGCGCCACCCTTCGTCTTCAATGGAAGCGCGAATCGATGATCCGGTCGGCGATCCGCGCGGCATTGGCGAGGATCGTCATCGCCGGGTTCACGCCGCCGCCGGTGGGCATCAGCGAGCCGTCACAGATCCACAGATTGTCGACATCCCAGCTGCGGCCCATGTCGTTGGTGACCGAGGTCTCGGGATCGTCGCCCATCGGGCAACCGCCCATCAGATGCGCCGTGCTCTGGGTTTCGAACAGGTTGTGACCGCCCGCGGCGCGCATCATCCGGGACATGAACCCCCGCGCATGTTCCTGCAGCCGCTTGTCATTGTCGCAGAAGGAATGGGTCACCTTGGCCCGGGGAAGGCCAAGCGCATCGGTCTCGTCGGCTAGCGTCACGCGGTTGTCCGGTGACGGCATCGACTCTCCCACCATCTTCAGCCCCGCCATCCGGTTGTAGCGGCCCATCTTGCTCAGCAGATCGTCGCCGAACAGCCCCGACGAGGAGACGAGCGTGCCAGCAAAATCGCCGGGCAGCGGGCCTTGGCTCATGAAGGAATAGCCACCGTCGAAATCCTTGCTCGGGTCGTCATCGGCATAGTTCCAGTGCTCGCAGGTCGCCATCGAGGGCGGGCCCTTGTACCAGCGGATCTCCTCGTCGAACTCGCCCCAGACGGCGTCGTTCGCATGCACCATGAGGTTGCGCCCGACCATGCCGTTGGAATTGCCCAAGCCCTGCGGATGCTGTGCGTTGGCCGAGTTCAGCAACAGCCGCGGCGTCTCGATGGAGTAGCCGGCCACCACCACATTCGCGGCCTTCTGGAAATGCCATTCCCCGTCGCGATGGTAGGAGACGCCACTGGCGCGCCCGTCCGGGCCCGTTTCGATGCGGCCAACCACGGCGAGGTCGCGCACCTCCGCCCCCGCCTTGATCGCGCGGGGGACATAGGTAATCAGCATGCTCTGCTTGGCATTCACCGAACAGCCGATCTTGCACATGCCGCGATAGGCGCAGGGCGGAGACTTCCCGCGTGGCGCGGAGACGGTGCAGAGCGGCGTCGGCGCCCAATCGACGCCAAGCGCCTCGGCCCCGCGCGCCAGAACCAGACCGGCCTCGTTCACCTCATGCTCGCGATAGGGGTAGCGCCCGCGATCGGGCCCCCAAGGGTAGCGGATCGGCCCCGAAATCTTCAGCGCATCCTCCACCTCGTCGTAGTAGCGCCACATCTCGCGCCAATCGACGGGCCAGTCGCGGCCGTAACCAAGTTTCGAGCGGGACTTGAACCATTCCGGACGGAAGCGGAGCGACACCATCTGGAAATGCACTGAGGAGCCACCCACCGCGCGGCCGGAGTTGTTCGCCCCGAGTTCGATCGGATCGTCGCCGTCGGAGATACGCGGATCGAGCCAATAGAGCTTGTCCTGCTCGCGCTCATCGGATGCGAAGTCGCGCTTTGGCTGGAAGAAGGGACCGGCATCGAACAGCACCACCGACATTCCGGCTTCGGCGAGCTTGGCTGCGAGAACCGAACCGCCGCAGCCCGCACCGACGATCACGAAATCGACCGGCGCGTTCTTAGGGTATTCGCGCATCGGCACCTGCCCTTCGCGCTTGAATACGTCCGGGGCGTGGCCATCCACCGCGCGGGGGCGATCGCTGCGAGACGCTTCTTGGGTCATGCCTGGTCCTCCCATTTTCCGAAGGGCGCCTCCCACGGGTCGATCTGGCCGGCCTTGAGGCGCACATAGCCGCGTGGCGCGGCGGGGCCGCCATAGCCGATCTCGCTCATCCCGGCGGGGGCGCTGTAATAGATTTCCACGATCTGCTTGAGCAAAAGCGCGCGGAAGAATTTCTGCGGTGGCATGTCCTGCCATGTCTCGGGCGCGCGACATTCGCCGTGATCGATGGCGCGCAGCAGGCGCTCCTGCTCGGGCCGGTCGAGCTCACGAAATCCGCGCCCCTCGAACGTCGCGCGTGCCTCGGCGTCGATCGCCTTCAGGCCGCGGGGCCATGCCTCGCGCTCGGGCGGCATCGTGGCGAACCGGGTGCCGGTGCCGCGATCCTCGTGCAGCGCCGCGTCGATGAAGGGCGCGATGGGCACGGGCTCGGGGCGGCGCTGCGGGATCACGACCGCGCAGAGCGCCTCCAGAAGCGCGAACTGGTCCGGGTCGAGGAAGCGGCGCGGCGGCGGATCACGTCGCGCGCGCAGAACCTCGCGGGTCTGATCGTCGAAGGACGGGCTGTCCCATTTATCGAGCACGTCATAGCCCGGATACGGGGTACGAAACGGTTCGCTCATATCGCTGCCCTTTCCTTTGTCTGGTGCGGCTGATCCTGTTCCACCGCGAGCAGATCGAGTGCGGCACGCCCGGTCTTGCCGAGCCCCGCGAAGCTGATTGGCGCGGGCATCGGCGGGCCCGCCAGCGTCGTCTGTCGCCAGTTGCGCCAGCCCGCCGAGTTGCGCGCGACGCCGTAGGCATGAAAGCCTGTGCCGACATAGCCAAGCCCCTCGACCGCGCGCAGCAGCAGGGTAAGCGGGCGCCGGAAGCGCCTATGCGGATAGATCGCCTGCGCCATCAGCCCGGCGGCGGCGAGCGGCGGCAGCGTGACCGGCAGATACATCGCCTTGTCATGGAACGCGCCGCGGAAATGCAGCAGCGCAACTTCGCCCGACTCCGCCACCAGCGCGAGCGCGGTGAGGCAGGCCAGTTCGCGCCCGTGCAGATGCTCGTAGCCGCGAGTCTGGGCCATCCGGTGGGTGACCATGCCGAACAGACCGCTCATGATCAGCGCCCCCGGTGCACCGAGCGGCGCGGCGTAGAACAGGTTGTTCCACGAAATCCCGCCGGGCCGGCGACTGATGTTGCGCAGGTGGAACCCCATCCCGGCCATCCCGATCCCGACGGAGGTGAGATGCGTCGCCTCGAGCGCCCGGCCGCGCTTGCTGCGCCGCGGCTCCGCCAGGGCGGCTGCCATCGCGGTCGCTCCAGTCAGCGGGGCGACATACATCTCGTCGCGGCGGAAATCGCCGCGCAGATGTTCCAGCGCGCTGTCGAAAAGGACGCTTGCGCCCATGATCGCGGCCCCGTCCCGACCGAGCCGCAGCGCCTCGCGCTTGTTGCGCGACCGCTTCACCGGGTTGCCGGAACGCGGGCGGCGCGCGGCCAGCCCGGCGGCGACGAAACCGAGGCCCACGCCTGCGACGATGGCGCCCAGCCCGATGCCGCCGACGGGCCGACGGGTGCGGCGTCGGAATGCTTCGTATATCCTGTCATGGGTCATTGCGAATTCCCTTTGCTACTGCCGAAACCTTTCGTCCCGGCGTCAGACGATGCGCCGGGAACTGCGCTCAGGCCTGTCGGAACCGCTCGGCTTCACGCGGACGCAGCCGCAGCCCCAGCCCCGGTTCGCCATTGTCGCGAAGCTGGCCCTTCTCCGGCTCGGGCGCGCCGTCGAACAGCATCCCCTCGATCCGGACATGGTCGTGAAACCATTCGAGATGGATCGCGGGCAGCGCGGCGAGGCAGGCGTGCAGATGCAGCGCGGGAGCGCAATGGGCAGAGAGCGGCACCTGATGCGCGGCGCTCAGCGCGGCCACGCCCATGAAGCCGGTGATACCCGCGCAGCGCGTGGCATCCGCCTGCAGCACATCCACCGCGCCCGCTTCGAGCATGTGGCGGAAATAGCCGATATTGAAACCGTACTCCCCCGCCGTGACATTCATCCCCGCCGGGGCCCGGTCGCGGCACAGGCGCAGCCCTTCGAGATCGTCCGAGGAGACGGGCTCCTCGTGCCATTCGACGCCGAATTCGCGGGCACGCTCGGCCAACGCCAGCGCCTCCTTGCGGTTCTGGGCACCATTCGCATCCATGAATAGCCGACAGTCTGAACCGATGGCGTTGCGCGCCTGTTTCAGCCGGTGCGGATCGCGATCGGGGTCGCGCCCGACCTTGATCTTCACCATCGAGAAGCCTTCGGCGGCCCACCCCCCGAGTTGGTCGCGCAGCTGCCGGTCGTCATAGGAGGTGAAACCGCCCGAGCCATAGGCCGGAATCGCGTCGCGCGCGCGGCCGAGAAGGGCGGCGACGGGCTGGCCCAGCAGCTTCCCTTTTAGGTCCCAAAGCGCCGTGTCCACCGCCGCAATTGCCATCGCGACGGGACCATCGCGCCCGATGTTGCGCGTGGCATGCACCATCGCCAGCCAGAGCTTCGCGATGTCGAGCGCATTGCGCCCTTTCACTTGTGGAAAGAGAGTATCGCGCACGATCCCCGCCGTCGCGGGGGTCGTGTAACTGTAGCCAAGGCCGGTCTCGCCCCCAGCGGAGATGGAGACGAGAACCATCGAGGTCTCGCTCCATTCCAGCGTCCCGTCGGATTCCGGCGCATCGGTCGGGATCGTCAGGACAGAGACGTCGACCGCCTCGATCAGCGGATCGGAGCCGAGGGTCATCTCAGCGGTCCGTGACGCGCTTGAACGCCTGCTTCACGATGCCACCGGCCTCGGAGTCTCCATGGACGAGCGCGCTCATGAAGGATTTCGCCTGCTCCATCGTGATATGGGGCGGCAGCGTCGGCACGTCGGGATCGACGGTGGCGTGGATCACGGTCGGGCGATCCGCGGCGAAGGCGGCTTCCCAGGCCGGACCGATCTCCTCGGTGCGGTCGATCCGCAGCCCCTTGAGGCCCAACAGCTCCGCATATGCGGCCATGTCGATATCGGGCACGTCCTGCGTCTTGTCGACACGCGGGCTGTCGGCCATCGCGCGCAGCTCCCAGGTCACTTGGTTGAGGTCCTGGTTGGCCAGCACACAGATCACCAGCCGCGGGTCTGCCCAGTCGCGCCAGTATTTCGAGACGGTGATCAGGTCGGTGATGCCCAGCATCTGCATCGCGCCGTCACCCACGAAGGCCACAGCCGCGCGGTCCGGATAGCAGAACTTCGCCGCCACAGCGTAGGGCACGCCCGGGCACATCGTCGCCAGCGTCCCCGAAAGCGAGGCCTTCATGCCGCGGCGGATCTTGATCGCACGCGCCAGCCAGTTGGCCGAGCTGCCGGAGTCCGCCGACAGGATCGCGTTGTCGGGCAGCCGCGACGACGCCTCCCAGAACAGCCGTTCGGGATTGACGGGGTCGGCGCTCTCCTTGGCGCGCTTTTCGACACCGTCCCACCATTCGGCGGTCTTCTTCTCGATCTTCTCACGCCACGACCGGTCGGTCTTGGGCTTGAGGCGCGGCAACAGGGCCTCCACCGTGTCGGCTGCATCGCCGACGAGGTTCACGTCCATCGGGTAGCGCATCGACACCATCGTCGGGTCGAGGTCGATCTGCACCGCCTTGGCCTGCCCTTCCTCGGGCAGGAATTCCGAGTAGGGGAAGCGCGAGCCGATCATCAGAAGCGTGTCGCATTCGCGCATCATCCAGTCGGAGGCCTGCGTGCCCAGAAGCCCGATCGAGCCGGTCACGAAGGGCAGATCGTCCGGCAGCGCGGCCTTGCCCAGAAGCGCCTTGGCGACGCCTGCGCCAAGGGTTTCGGCAAGCTGGGTGATCTGCGTCTCTGCGCCGATCGCACCCGCGCCGACGAGGATGCCAACCTTCTCGCCCGCGTTCAGGATATCCGCCGCGGCGGCGAGGTCCTTGTCTGCCGGCAGCAGGCGCGGCGCCTGATAGCCGACGCCGCTGTGGACGGTGCCATGGGCGTGGGGCGGCGCTTCGACCGCCTGAGCCTCCTGCACGTCGTTGGGGGCGATCACGCAGGTCACGCTGCGCCGCGCCTGCGCGATCCGGAGCGCCCTGTCGATCAGGTGGCGCGCCTGTCCCGGTGCCATCATCGTGTGGACATATTCGCTCGCCACATCCTTGAAGAGCGATTGCAGGTCGACCTCCTGCTGGTAATTGCCGCCAAGCGCGTTGCGCCCCTGCTGGCCGACGATCGCAAGCACCGGCTGGTGGTCCAGCTTGGCGTCGTAGAGACCGTTGAGCAGGTGGATCGCGCCGGGGCCGGAGGTCGCGAGACAACAGCCCACCTCGCCGGTCCATTTCGCATGCGCCGCCGCCATGAACGCGGCGCTTTCCTCGTGGCGTGCCTGAACGAATTCGATCTCGTCATCGCGTCCAAGCGCTGCGACGAGCCCGCTGATCCCGTCTCCCGGGAAGCCATAGATACGGGTAATGCCCCACTGCTTGAGGCGAGAAAGAATGAAATCGGCAACGGTGTCGGACATGTCTGCCTCCACTGTCAGATGTGATGAATGGATTAGGGAAACGGATGCGTCTTGCCGATGTTCCCACAAGAGCCTGTGAGGAGAGGGCCGCGGCGCCCCATGAAGAAACACAGGAACATAGCAGCGCGCATCCGGTTGGTGCGTTCAGACCCATCCAGAAAGGAGCCCGGCAATGAATTACCCCAAACCTCCCTTCCCCAAGCAACCGCAATCCGTTCCCGGTTCGACGGAGAAGATGGACCCGCGCCCCGATCATGGCGAGCAGAGCTATGTCGGGTCGGGCAGGCTCGACGGGATGGCCGCCCTTGTGACGGGCGCAGACAGCGGCATCGGTCGCGCTGTGGCCCTGGCCTATGCGCGCGAAGGGGCCGACGTGATGATTTCCTATCTCGAAGAGCATGACGAGGCCGAGGAAACGCGCCGGCTTGTCGAAGAGGCAGGCCGCCGCGCGTATGTGATGCCCGGCGACATTCAGGACGCCGATCACTGTCGCGCATTGGTGCGCGATACGCATGAAGCCTTCGGGCGTCTCGACATTCTCGTCAACAACGCGGCGCACCAGATGCATTTCGACGAGATCGAGGACATCTCCGATGAAGAATGGGAAACGACCTTCCGCACCAACATTCATTCGATGTTCTACCTGTGCAAGGCGGCGCTCCCGGTGATGGAGAAGAACGGCGCGATCATCAACACGGCCTCGATCAACTCGGACAAACCCAACCCCGGTCTGCTGGCTTACGCGGCGACCAAGGGTGCGATCCAGAACTTCACCACCGGGCTGGCACAGATGGTGGCAGAGCGCGGGATCCGCGTGAATTGCGTCGCACCGGGGCCGGTCTGGACACCGCTGATCCCCTCGACGCTGCCTGAGGACTCGGTCGCGCATTTCGGCGAGGACAAGCCGATGGGCCGCCCCGCGCAACCGGCGGAGCTGGCTTCCGCCTACGTGATGCTTGCCGATCCGCGCTCGAGCTACACGTCAGGCGCGACGGTGGCCGTCACCGGCGGCATGCCGATGATCTGATTTAAAGACGCGGGCCGCCAGCAGAAGCTGCGGCCCGCGCGAATTTTCGTTCGCTCGACTTTTCGGCGGTCAGGCGTCCGAGCACATCACGCGGGCCCCACGCCGAGCTGATTGCGGACCAGCAGAACACCACGCACTTCCTGTGCAAGCGCTTCTGCGAGCGTGCGCTGGAATTCCAGCCCGATCGTGCCTTCGAGCGTTACCACCCCTTCTTCCGCGGCGATCAGGACATGGCTCATGTCGATCCGTCCGTCGCCCTCGAGCGCGCTCCGCACGGCGGACGCCAGTTCGTCGTCGGGGAGAATCTCCACGGGTTGCTCCGGCAAGTCGGGCATGATCGGTTGCTCGACGCCGTGATACCCGTCCGGTCGGCTCGGCGCCGCAAGGTCAGAGCGCACCACATGGACGTCTTTTTCATCGCCATTCTCGGTCATGATCTCCTCCATGGCTATGGAACGGATCAACGAGTGAGCATCCCGCTTGTTCCTGCGCGCACGCCAGCCGCGCACGGTTTGTTCCGCCAGAGTCACGATGGTTCGCGCCATGGAACAAAGGCTGGCGGGGTTCGTTTTTCGGGTAAGCATGACGACCCTCGCGCGGAGCACTGCACGGGTCCCACGCGGGGGTCTCACTTTGACCAAAGGAGGCCTACCATGTTGACCAGACTGCTCTTTGCAGCCTCAGCCCTCGGTGCCTTGGGGTATCTAATCAACCAACGGCGCGGCACCTCGGCACAGGGCGTCCGTCCCGCAGGTCCCTCGCAGATGCGAAACCCACCTCGGAACTGGGACCGGGTCGACGAGGAAATGGATGAAAGTTTCCCGGCAAGTGATCCGCCCGCGAATTATTGACTTTAATTCACCTAAAATCGGGGTCCCGGCGCCAACCCGCCGGAACCCCGCGAAGAGAGCGACCAGATGCCAAATACCTATCTCGAAGAAACATTGGTCACGCTGGAGGCTCGTTTGATCGCGCAACGCCGCGTTCTGGCACGGCTGGTGTCGGAACTGCCCGCAGAGTCGCGCGAGACCGTCATGGCGTGGATCGGCGAACGCGAAGTCATGCATGACGGTCAGGAAGATCCCGGCGCGGACCCGGACGCGACCGACGCGCTTCCTCTAAGCATTGCCGAGGAGTTCCAGCAGATCGCGACGCTCGCGCGGCGCCACCGCCGCGGCAATGGGTGATCCGTCCGGCCGAAGCGCAGACGACGAAGGCAGACGCCCGTGATGCCACCTGCCGCGGGCTTGGCGCAGCCCGCATCGGCGTCGCGCCCCTAGCACCAGCAACCAATCAGGCCCATAGCGAGGCAAGGCAAATGCAGAATTCCCAATCCATTCCCCATCTCTCGGGGATCGACAGCACCCGGGCCTTCCTCAGCGAGGGCTATTCGTTCATTTCCCGCCGTTGCGATCAGCTTGGGAGCGATGCGTTCCGAACCCGGCTGATGCTGCGCCCCGTGACCTTCCTGCGCGGACGCGACGCGGTACGCAGTTTCTATGAGCCGGGACGGATGACGCGTCGCGGTGCGATGCCGCCCACCGTGGTGCCGCTTCTTCAAGGCAAGGGCAGCGTGCAAAGCCTCGACGACGAAGCGCATCACATCCGCAAGCAGATGTTTCTGGACCTCATGGACCGCGACCGACTGCGCGCGGCCCGCCGGATTTTCGCAGAGGAATGGCAGGCTGCGGCCCGCAGTTGGCAAGGCTGCGAGATCGACTTCTCTGATGCCGTCGACGGCATCATGACGCGAACGGCGCTGCGCTGGTGCGGCATCGACCCGGCACAGCACGACGTTGCCAGCCGCGCGCGCGAACTCAGCACGATGTTCGCCGCGGCCGGCACGCTCGGGCCTGCCTATCTACAGGCACGCTGGCTCCGGGCGCGGTGCGAGCGGTGGGGGCGCAGCCTGATTTCGCAGACGCGCGAAGCGGACGGACCTGCCGGAAGCACCTTGGCCAAGCTCGCCTTCCACACCGATCTGGACGGCAGCCGGATGAGCGAAGACGTGGCCGTGAAGGAACTCCTGAACATCCTGCGTCCGATCGTGGCGGTCGGGCGCTATGTCGTGTTCGCCGCCCACGCTCTGCACTCCCACCGCGCAGCCATCCCGGCCGTTGCGGAAGACGACGAGCCGACCTGCCGCGCGATCGCCGAGGAGGTGCGCAGGCTCTACCCGTTCTTTCCGGCGATCGGCGGGCGCGTGCGCGAGGCGTTCGACTGGCACGGCGCCCGGTTCGAACCCGGCGATTGGCTGGTCCTCGATCTCTACGGCACCAACCACGACCCTGACATTTGGGAGGACGCGGAACGCTTCCGCGCCGAACGCCATCTGGGCCGTGACATCCAACCCGAGGGGCTCGTGCCGCAGGGCGGCGGCGACTATCTGCAAAATCACCGCTGCCCGGGCGAATGGCTCACGATGGAGCTGCTGACCGAAGCCGTCATGCAGCTGCGCAAGCTCGATTGGACGGTCCCCGAGCAGGATCTGACACTTTCCGACAACCAGTTCCCCCCGCTGCCGGGAGGCGGCCTGCGCATTGCAGTCCAGCCGGAACATCCGGGCGCGCGCTGCTGAAAACTCCGGGGCGACAGGCCGAACGCATACCAGATGCCATGTCGAGCATGGGCAGGTCGCAGCCGGTCGAACGCCCCGGCTAAGAGACGTCGTGCCGGCGCCCAGCCCGCGCCAACTCTTGACGTCGTCCCGCGATAGACCAGATTATTTTCGAAATGACGTTCGCATCGAGTGGCCAAATTGTCGGATCCACATCCGGATTAGGCCAACATGCTGCTAGATTGACCCAAGGCGCCGCAGACAATCCGCCTTTGCCAAACAGCCTGAACGAGGTCCGCTATCAACGCCCAGTTACTTGCTGCCCTGATCCTTCTGCCGTTCGTGTTCATCGCCATTTACGCAGGCGTGCACGAGTTCCTGCGTTACAAATCGAAGGGACGTGCGAATTACGGCCTGATCTTCGATGAGGAGACCGGAACCTCCTACGTGACCGGCATCTCCGAGGAGGAGGAGGCCTTCGACCCCGAAGATTTCGATCCCAATGACTACAACGAGACCGCGGCGGTCGAGGAAACCGACGGGGAAACCAGCGAGGAAAGCGACGAGCGCAAATCCTGAGCCTCGCAAATTCGGCCCCGCCAGCGACGCCCGACAGGCGATCGAGGCGCGCGAAACCGGCAAGCGGCAAGGCCCGGAAGCCGACGAAGGCGCCCCCTTTCGGTTCGCGCCTCAAGCGGCAGGCTGCTGCCAGCTTTCGCCGCGATAGGCGCTGTCCCAGAACCGCCATTCATGCCAGCAACTCCGCGCGAAGGCGCGGTGCATCCGGGCTCGCGCGGGCGCGTCTGCAATCGCGCCCAGCCTGTCCGTCAGCTCCAGCATCCGCGTCACGCTCTGATCGAACGCCTCTCCGGAATAGGTCGCGATCCAGGCCGCATAGGGATTTTCAGCGCCGTTGACCTGCGCGATCTCCCGACCGATATCGCGATAGATCCAGAAACATGGCAGCAAGGCCGCCACCGCTTCGGAAAAATCGCCGATCGCAGCGCGGCGCAGCAGAAAAGAGACATAATGATCGCAGGCCGCCGAAGGCTCGATCCGCGCGAAATCTTCCGCCGAGACGCCGAACAGCCCCATGTAATGCGCGTGCAATTCGCGCTCGACGGCGATCGCTCCAGCCGCTGATCCCGCAAGCTGCGCCACGGTCGGGGCATCCGGGGCTTTGGCGGCGGCCAGCGCGAGCGCGCGGGCGAAGCCTTCGAGGTAATGTGCGTCCTGAATGATGTAGCCCTGGAAGGTTTCCCGATCGAGGCTTCCCTCTGCCAGTTCGCGATTGAAAGGCATGTCATGGATTTGGCGGCGCAGCGGCGCGGTCGCCTGCGCGAGGTCTTGGGCGAAGCTCACTTCTTCTTCTCCTGGAATGCGTGGAAATGGTGCACCGGCCCGTGCCCCGACCCGACAGTCAGCCGATCAGCTGCCGCAATCGCCGCGCTCAGATACGCCTTCGCGCGCTGGGTGGCCTCCGCGAGCGGCACCCCTGCCCCGAGCCAAGTCGCCAGCGCCGAGGACAGGGTACAGCCTGTCCCGTGCGTGTTGCGCGTCGCTATGCGCGGTGCGTCAAGCCAGAGCTCTTCCTGCGCCGTGACCAGCAGATCCGGGCTTTGGTCGCCTTGCAGATGGCCGCCCTTCAGCAGCACCGCACGCGGCCCGATCTCGCGCAGCGCATGGGCTTGATCGCGCATTTCATCAAGCGTCGTCGCCTCGGCGCAGCCCAGAAGATCGGCGGCCTCGGGCAGGTTCGGCGTGATCAGATCGGCCCGGGGCAGCAGGCTGTGCAGCGCGGTCACCGCCGCCTCTGCCAGCAGCCGATCGCCGCCTTTCGCGACCATCACCGGATCGAGCACTACCGGACAGTCGAGCCCGGTCAGCCTCTCGGCCACAGTCTCGATGATCGCGGCATCGCCCAGCATTCCGATCTTGATCGCGTCGATACGAACGTCTTCGCGCAGCGATGCCAACTGAGTTGCGATCAGCGCCGTGTCGCACAGGCTCACCGCCTGCACGCCGCGCGTGTTCTGGGCGGTCAGCGCGGTAATCACGCTCATCGCGTAGCCACCATTGGCGGAGATGGCCTTGATATCGGCCTGAATGCCCGCCCCGCCCGATGGGTCGGAACCCGCGATGGTGAGAATATTGGGGATCATGTGTCGCTCCATGCGTTGCGCAGGGTTCGGGTGGCGCGCGCCATGTCAGGGGCACGCGAGATGGCGGAAATCACTGCGAGACCGGCACCGCCCGCCGCGCGGATTGCGGGCGCGTCAGTGGCAGTGATCCCGCCGATCGCGAGGCAGGGAAGATCGGTGCGCGAGACGATCCGGGCAAAGCCTGAATGGCCGATCGGGGCGGCATGGTCGGGCTTCGAGCCGGTCGCATGGATCGGACCGACGCCGAGATAATCGATGCCGGGAGGAACGGCGGCGATCTGCGCCTCGGTCTCGATCGAGAGGCCTAGGAGCATGTCGGGCCCGATCCGGCGGCGGATCGCGGCGGGGTCGCCATCGCTCTGGCCGATATGCAGCCCGGCGGCCCCAATCTCGATGGCCACCGCGACCCTATCGTTCACGATCAGCGGCACGTCATAGGGGGCAAGCGCTTCGACCAGCGTCCGGGCCAGCGCGGCGAATTCCGCATCGGGGAGCGTCTTGTCGCGCAGCTGCACCCAGCCCGCGCCGCCCTCAGCCGCAGCGATAGCCTGCGCGACCACGGGCTGCGGGGCGGCCGGGTCGGTGACGAAACAGATGGACGGGATCATCATGCGGATTCGATCCGAGCTCCGGCGCTCAGCGCCTCGGCGTCGATCGCATAGAGCGCATCGAGGAACGCGACCTGAAAGCTTCCCGGGCCTGAGGCACTCGCCCCGGCGCTCTCCCCGGCGAGCCCGAAATAAGCCAGCGCCGCGACGACCGCCTCGAAGCGAGGCTGTCCTGCGAGAAACGCAGCCACCAGACCGGTCAGCGAACAGCCCAAAGCGGTCACGCGCGGCATCATCGCATGGCCATTGGCGACCCGCGCAGCGCGCTCCCCATCCGTCACAAAATCGACCGCGCCGGTCACCGCAACCACGGCCCCGCTCATCCGGGCCAAGGCCCGTGCGGCGCCTTCCGCGGTCTCGACACTCTCAGTGGAATCCGCCCCTTTCCCCGCGCCAGCCTCGCCCGCAAGCGCAAGGATCTCCGACGCGTTGCCGCGGATTGCCGTCGGGCGCAGTTCCACGAGCCGCGCACCGAGCGCACGCCGATAATCCGTCGCGCCGACCGCGACAGGGTCTAGCACCCACGGGGTTCCCTGCGCGCTCGCGACCTTGGCCGCCGCCGCCATCGCCTCCGCCCAGGGCGGCGACACCGTGCCGATATTGATGCTGAGCGCCTGCGCGAGTCCGGCGAACTCGGCCGCCTCCTCGCGCGCATGCACCATCGCGGGCGAGGCGCCGGAGGCGAGCAGAACATTCGCCATCACGTTCATCGCGACGTAATTGGTGATGTTGTGAACGAGCGGCGCGGTCTGCCGCATCGCCGCGAGATATTGTCCGGGATCTTCCATCGCTCTCTCCTTGGCTGCGGGCATCAGGAGAAGTGCGAGGGGCAAAGGCGGGAACGCGCCTGACCGTCTCACGCGCCTCCCTCCGCCGGCATTATCCGGTTCAGGTTCTAAGGGTTCGTCTCAGCCCGGTTGCCCGAGCGCCCCTGTCGCTTCGCTCCGAGAGGTGACAGCCTTCGCGCCGCCCGTCAAGCCGGGTCAGACGAGGCGCCCACAGCTTCGCCGCGATCAGCATCCAGCGCATATCCTTGAACGGCGGAACCATTCTGGTCGCCGTCATATGTCAGGCCGGAAAGAGCGAAGATACCGGCGTCGTTTTCGGATCCGCTTTCCCATCCGAAACATGCTCGGTGCAGACCCGTCTGCCTGATGCCCGCAAAGCAGAATGGAACAAAGGCACCTTGCATCCGTTGGGGAACCATATCCCCCACCGCTCCGTCCCAGCATTATTGAGCGAGGTTTTTTAGCATGAGACGTCTAGACACGCATTCCGGAACGGCCCTGACCGGCCTCGTTACCGCCCTTGTCCTCTGCGCGAGCGCAGCCTACCCGGGCTCTTCGGACCAGCAGGCCCTTTTCACATCCAAGCAGGCATCGTCAGGCCACGACGTGTACAAGAAGCACTGCGCCGATTGTCATGGCAGCGATCTGATGGGGGATGCAGGCCCGGCACTGGCGGGCAAGAAATTCGCCGACAGCCTCGATTACAGCGGCATGACCGGCAAGCAACTATACGACTTCATCGCGAAGCACATGCCCAAGGATGACCCGGGCGAGCTGACCGACAAGCAGTATCTCCAGACATTCGCCTATCTGCTTTGCAAGAACGGTTTCAAACCCGGGGACAGCGCGATCGACCAGAAAGCGATCGATGCGATGGACCTGCAGCCGTTGCCGGACTCGTCGCAGTCATCCTGCGACTGACCCGACCGCCGCGGCTGATCATTTCAAGAGAGGAGGACCGAACATGGCACATTTGCCACCATTCACCGCGACCTCGCGAGGCGCCGTCCGACCTCTGATCCTGTCCGTATGCGTGGCGGCCCTGCCGGCACTTGCGCACGCGAAGCAGAGTGACGAGATCCAGGGCACGAGCGACACGAACCGCGCCCAGATGAAGGAGCTTCCCGCTTCGGCGAATGTCGCTGTCGACGACAACGCGATGCGATCCGCCAAGGACAACAAGTCCGATTGGTTGCTGCATGGCCGGAGCTACAGCAACCAGCGCTATTCGCCACTCGACCAGATCACGACGGACAATATCGACAAGCTGCACCCGGTTGCCTTGGTGCAGACCGGAAAGGTCGCCAGCTTCGAGACCACGCCGATCGTCGTCGATGGCGTGATGTATATCTCGACACCGATGGTCGATAACGAGATGACGGTCATGGCCGTCGATGCCGCAACCGGCGAGACGTATTGGAGCACGACCTATGACGTCTCGCAGGTCAAGACCTGCTGCGGCCCGGTGAACCGGGGCGTGGCCGTGGGTTACGGTAAGGTCTACATTGCGACGCTCGACGCCAATCTTCTCGCGCTCGACGCGAAGACAGGCAAAAAGGTGTGGAAGACCAATCTCGCAGACCCGCAAGCGGGGTTCTCGGAAACGATGGCGCCGCAAATCTATGACGGCAAGGTGATCGTCGGCAGTTCCGGCGGCGAATGGCCGATCCGCGGCTTCGTTGCCGCGATCGATGCGAAGTCGGGCGAGGAGGTGTGGCGCTGGCACGCGACGGATCCCGACACGTTCGAAGGCGACTCGTGGAAGTCCGGTGGCGGCATGGTCTGGACGACCCCCGCAATCGATCCGGAGCGAAACATGGTGATCTTCAGCACCGGCAATCCGAACCCCGACCTCGACGGCTCTAGCCGCAAAGGCGACAACCTCTATACCGACTCGATCGTCGCGCTCGATGCCGATACCGGCAAGCGCAAATGGCACTATCAGGAGGTCAAGCACGACGTCTGGGATTACGATGCCGTCAGCAATGTCGTGCTCTTCGACGCCAAGGACTCCAACGGCAACGTCGTTCCCGCTGCGGGCGAGGCCGGCAAGGTCGGCTGGCTCTATGTGGTGAACCGCGAAACCGGCGATCTGATCCGCAAGTCGGACCCGCTCGTGAAGATGTCGGACAACATGTTCACGCCGCCGACCAAGGACGGGGTTAAGATTCTGCCGGGCGCCAATGGCGGCGCGGAATGGTCGCCGCCGGCCTACTCGCCGGAGACCAACCTGTTCTACGTCATGGAAATGAACCAGTTGATGAACTTCACGACCGATGGCGAAACGACGACGCTGCCGGGTACGCTTCGGCTGGGCAGTACGTTCAAGAACGTCAAGGGCGACGAGGCGATGCAGACCGGCGTGCTCGACGCGGTGAACGTCAACACCGGCAAGGTCGAGTGGAGCTACGACGCGCCGCAGCCGATGATCGGCGGCGTTCTCGCCACGGCCGGGAACTTGGTCTTCACCGGCGAGGGCAACGGCATGTTCGACGCCTTCAATGCGAAATCGGGTGAGAAGCTCTGGAGCTTCAATCTTGGTGCCGGCGTCAACGCACCGCCGATCACCTATCAAGTCGACGGCGAGCAATATGTCGCGGTCGCAGCCGGCGGCAACTTCCAGCTCGGCTTCCCGCGCGGCGATGTCGTGGCGATCTTCAAGCTCGACTGATCCGCCACGAAAACACGTTCAACCTCAAATTCAGGGCCGCGACGCATCCGTCGCGGCCCTTTATGCAGAGAAAGTTTCCGGCGCCTGAACGGCTATCTCGTCTCCCGCGGCCGACGAGAGTCGCGCGGCAGGAGCGTCGCGATCACCCGGGCAGGCGCACCGCGGGCTCGGGCCGCCCAGCGACTCCGGCGGGGGCGCAATAGACCCGGCCCTGCGCGGCATCGGGTTCCTCGATCCCTTCCTTCGCCGTGGTGACAAAAAGCGTCTTGAACTCCGGCCCGCCGAAAGCCGGACAGGAACTGTGCCGCCCGCCGACTTCGATCTTCCGGTCGAACCGCCCGTCGGGCAGGTAGCGCGCGACCCGCCCCGAACCCCATTGCGCACTCCAGAGCGCGCCCTCGGCATCCGTCAGCCCGCCGTCGGGGTTCAGCCCATCCGCGCTCAGATCGACGAAAATCTCCGGCGCGCCCTCTGGCCAGCCTTGCGCATCCAGCGCGACCGTCATGATTTTGCCTTTCGGCGTGTCGGAGAAATAGGCGCGCCTTCCATCGGGGGCGAAACAGATCGAATTGGGGATCGAGATTTCGGGGAAAAGCCGCTCCACCGTGCCCTCGAAATAGCGATAGATCGCACCTGCGCCGGTCTCCGCGTTTCTGCCCATCGTGGAGGCCCAGAACCCCCCCATCGGATCCGCGCGGCCATCGTTGCAGCGGGTGTCGTCGCGGTCGGCCTCGATCGCGACGAGCGGCTCATGCGCACCCGAGGCAATGTCGAAACGGCGCAGGCCGGTTTCGGTGGAGATCACCAGCGTGTCGGCATCGACCCAACCCGCTGCAGAGGCCATCTGCCCAATGTTCCATTCGCGGGCCCCGCTCGCGTCGCGGCTGAGCAGCCGCCCTGCGAGGATGTCGAACCAGAACAGCTGGCCGCGTTCGGGATGCCAGAGCGCGCCCTCGCCGAGAAAGCAGTTGCGGTCGTCGTAAATCTCGTAGCTCATGCCGTGCAGACCTCGTCATAGCGGGCGACCAGCGCGCGGGCCTTTCCGGCTACGGTATCCACGCTGTCGCCGGGCTTGTAGAGCGACGAGCCGATGCCGTAGCCCGCAGCGCCGGCCTTATGCCACTCGCCCATGTTCTCGGCGGAGACGCCGCCCACCGCGAAGAGCGGCACTTCGGGCGGCAGCACCGCGCGCATTGCGCGCAAGCCCACGGGGCCGATCAGCTCGCCCGGGAACAGCTTGAGCCCGTCCGCTCCTGCGGCGAGCGCCGCGAAGGCCTCGGTCGGGGTCATCACGCCGGGAAAGCTCTGCAGACCGGCGGCTTTCGAGGCGGCAATCACCTCGGTGTTGCAATTGGGCGAGACGATCAGCTTCGCGCCGGTCGCGGCGACAGCTCCGACCTGATCCGTGGTCAGCACCGTCCCCGCCCCGATCAGAGCGTCAGCGCCGAAGCGCTCCACCATCGCGGCGATGCTGTCGAGCGGGTCGGGGGAGTTCAACGGCACCTCGATCCGGGTGACGCCCTCGGCGATCAACGCCTCGCAGACGGGGATGGCTTCGGCGGGAGTGATCCCGCGCAGGATGGCGATGATGGGTCGGCTCATGTTTCGGCTCCGATGGTCTGGTGCGCGGCATAGAGCCCCGCGAGGGTCACGTCTTCGGCGTCTTGGCTGGTCGCATCAATGCCGCGACCAGCCAGCGCCCGGGTATAGAGCGGGCTTAGAACGGGGCTTCCGATCAATGCGACGGGCTGACCCTGCCAGAGATCGCGCGCGGCGGCCAGTTCCCAGCCGATCAACAGCCCAGAGAGGCGGCAGGCGGCGGTTTCGGGCGATTGCGCGCCCAGAAGCGCCCCGGCCCGCAGCGCGAACAGCGCTCCATAGGCGCCCGCCGGATCGGCCTGCGCCTCGGCCACCGCCGCGTCGAACGCTGCCATGTCCTGACAGCCCTTACCGATCGTGTGGCGCAGCACGGAGCGATGGGCGAGCAGGTCGTAGATCTCACCGGTCATACAGCTGCGGAACCGCTCGATCCGACCCGCGCGCAGGGCCACCCATTTCGTATGGGTGCCCGGCAGGCAGATAGTGCCCTCGAAGCCGGGATTGCGCAGCAGGAAGCCAGCGATCTGGGTCTCCTCGCCGCGCATCACGTCGGGCGGGCTGTCCTGACGCAGGCCGCAGGCGATATAGACCGGGCGCGCCGCGTGATCGGGCACCCGCACGAGACGCGGCTGCGCGGCGCAGGGCACCGGCGCATAGGGCGCCTCGGCCCAGCCCT
This sequence comes from Thioclava sp. F1Mire-8, assembly GCF_002213165.1. Lineage (NCBI taxonomy): Bacteria > Pseudomonadati > Pseudomonadota > Alphaproteobacteria > Rhodobacterales > Paracoccaceae > Thioclava > Thioclava sp. F1Mire-8. The sequence continues at coordinate 1,642,266 of NZ_NBNY01000001.1, forward strand.
GACGCGAGCCGACCATGCCACAGGTCACGACCGGAGCCGCGCCCCAGCCTGCAACGGCCTCTTCCAACACCGGTCCGAACTCGGCGGGGGCGAGCTTGCCCATCCCCTGCTCTGAGCTCCGTCGGTCGAGCACTTCGCGCCCGCGCATCGCCCAGACACGCAGATGCGTCGTGCCCCAATCGGCGGCGATCCAGTCGGGAGCCGCGTCACTCATAGTCTTTCTCCTTCAATCACGTGGATGCGCTCGGGGAAGGTCCAGGGCAGTGTGAGCCCCTGCCCCATCAGCGCTTGCCCACTGAGCGTAACCGGTCCGGTCTTAAGCGCGGGGATCCCACGCGACAACCGGGGCAGGTCTTCTGCCGTAATCAGCCGCAACCGATAGCGCGCTGCGGGGTCCAGCCCCGTCAGTCGCAAGGGGCGCGGCAGGATCTGCGAGGAGGTCGCCGCCTGACCTGCGAAGGCCACGAAACGGCTACCATCCTCGGCCAGCTGCAACTCGGCGATCACGGCCGGGTCGGCGCTGTCGAGCCGCAGGATATCCGCCCGCATCCGCCAGTCGCGGTTGTCCTTCCACCAGCGCGTGACGGAGGTCAGCACCTCGGCCTCCTCCGCGGTCAGCTCGCGCGGGTCCATCTCGAATCCCATATGACGTTGCGCCGCGACCCAGGCGCGTGTGCGAATATCGATCACCCGGCCCGAGGTGTGGCAATGGCGCGGGCCGACGTGAGAGCCGGTGACGCAAGCAGGCAGGAACAGCGCGGCATCATGCTGGATCCGCAGCCGCTCCAGCGCATCGTTGCTGTCCGAGAGCCACACGCGGCCGGTGCGTTCGAGAATGCCGAAATCGATCCGCCCGCCGCCCGAGGCGCAGCTTTCGAACTCCACATCTGGATGGGCCGCGCGCAGCCGGTCGAGCAGATTGTAGAGGCCCCGCGCCTGCGCTGCGTCGGGATACGGCAGCACGCGGTTATGGTCCCATTTGACGTAAGCGATTTCATAGGCCAAGAGCACCGCGTCGATCGCGGCAAAGAGGTGGTCGCGCACCGCCGGGTTTGCCATGTCGAGTACGCGCTGCTGACGACCCTCGATCTGATCGTCCGGGCCCAGCAGCCAGCCGGGATGGGCCCGCGCCAGATCGCTGTCGCGATTGACCATCTCGGGCTCGAACCAGAGACCGAATTCCATCCCGAGGCTTTGGACATGATCGACCAGCGGCGTCAGACCGTCGGGATATTTGCGCGGATCGACCGCCCAGTCGCCCAGTGAACTGGTGTCGTCGTCGCGCTTGCCGAACCAGCCGTCATCCAGCACGAAGCGTTCCGCACCAAGTGCGGCGGCGCGCTCTGCGATAGATTTCAGCTCGGCCAGATCGTGCTTGAAATAGACCGCTTCCCAGCAGTTGTAATGCACCGGGCGCGCCTTGGCCCAAGGGGCGTGTTTGCGCAGATGGCGCTGGAAGGCCACCGCGCAGCCATTCGAGCCCGCCTCCGAGAAAGCGGCATAAAGCGTCGCGGTCTCGAACCGCGTCGCCGGTTCCGGCTCGGAGCCGCTCGCATGACCGAACTGGATTTGCCTGCGTCCGTCAGGAAGCTCTTCGGCCACCGTCCGATGCCCGCCCGACCAGCCGTAATGGAAGCCGCGGGTTTCGCCTTGCGTCTTGGTGGCGCCGCGCGCAGGCAGGATCAACCCGGGGAAATGCTCGTGCCCGGTACGGCCCGTATGGTTGTCGCGCACGCGCTGGCCGGGGCGCCACGGGGTCGGCTCGATCTGGAATTCACCGATCCAGCGCCCCGAGACTTCAAGCATCTCGTCGGCCAGCTGCGGGCCGGGAAACACCGGGGCGGCGAGCCAATGAAGCGTAATCGGCTCATCGCTCTCCAGCTCTGCGCGCGCCGCGATCAGACCGGTGTCGGGGTCGAGCGTGAATTGCGCGCTATAGCGCAGCCCAAGCGCCGCATCGCGATAGGTAAGCCTCAGTTCGCGGCCGGTCTGCGTCTCGCTCTCGAACCGGAAGGCGGGGCGCAACGGCTGCCCCGCCCCGTCGCGCGCGATCAGGCCGGGCTCTCCGGGGAAGCTCTCGCTGGCCTCGGGGCAGATCGAGACCTCTGGTGCGCGGTCGAGCATCCCGCCGGTGACATCCGGCACGCTCGCGACGGCCAAGCCCGCGAGGTCTTCCCCCTCGGGCAGCACCGCGCCCCAATAGACGATCTCGGGAAGCCTCTCGTTGTGACCCGCCAGAACGAGGCTTTGGCGGGTGTCCTGCAAATGCCATGTGCGGATCATTTCACCGCCCCGAGCGTCAGCCCTGCGATGAAGTGTTTCTGCATCAGGAAGAACATCGCCACGGGGGGCAGAGCGGCGAGGATCGAGCCTGCCGACACCAGTTGCCACGCCGCGACCCATTGGCCGTTGAGCGATTGCAGCCCCGCGGTGATCGGCTGGGTATCCGCCCCCGTGGTAAGCACCGTCGCCCAGAAATAGTCGTTCCAGATGAAGGTGAAGATCAGCACCGACAGCGCCGCGATCGCGGGTCGCACCAGTGGCAGCACGATATGCCAAAAGATCTGCCATTCGCCCACGCCCTCTACCCGGGCGGCTTCGATCAGCTCTTTCGGGAGCGCTTTGATGAAGTTGCGCATGAAGAGCGTGCAGAACCCGGTCTGGAAGGCGACATGGAACAGTGCGAGCCCGGTGATCGTGTCATAGAGCCCCATCTTCACTGTCAGGTCGCGCACCGGCACCATCAGGATCTGGAAGGGCACGAAGTTCCCTGCCACGAAGATGAAGAAGATCAGCAGGTTGCCCTTGAACTTGTAGACGGCGAGCGCAAAGCCCGTCAGGCAGGACAGCGCCACCGCCCCGATTACCGTCGGGATCGTCACCTTGAAAGAGTTCAGCATGTAGCTGGCGAAGGGCGAATTCTTGAACACGTCGAGATAGTTCGAGAAGGCCAGATAGGACGGCACCCCGAAGTAGTTGCCCTGCGCGAGATCGCTCGACGGACGGATCGAGGTGACGGCGACGCCCAGAAGCGGCAGCAGCCAGAGCACCAGCATCACCGGCAGCAAGACCTGATAGGTCAGTCGGGCGGCGGGGCTCATGGATTGAATGGGTTTGGGAAACATCTCACAGCCCCCTTTCGTCGCGCCACATCTTCCAGATGAAGCCCGAAATGAAGATCATCATGATCGCGAACAGCACCACCGCGATCGCCGCGCCATAGCCCATGCGATAGCCGTATTCCGACAGCGCCTGCTCGTACATGTAGTAAGACAGCACCCGCGAGGATCCGAAGGGCCCGCCATCGGTCATGATCGACACGAGATCGAAGCTGCGCAGCGCCCCGATCACGGTGACGACCACTGCGATGAAAGTGGCCGGGCGCAATTGCGGCAGCACGACATACCAGAGCATCTTGATGCCCTTAGCCCCGTCGAGACGCGCCGCTTCGATCTGGTCGGGCGCGACCGCGTTCAAACCGGTCAGGTAGAGGATCATGCAGTAGGCGATCTGTGGCCACAGACCGGCGGCGATGATCCCGTAGGTCACCGTGTTGGGATTGGCGAGGATCGCGATCCCGGTCCCGTCGAGCCATTTCGTCAGTTCGAAGAACAGTCCGAAGCCCGGTGCGTAGAACCACGAGAAGATCAGGCCGACCACGACCTGAGAGATCACGAAGGGAAAGAAGAACAGCGATTTGTAGATCCGGATACCGCGCACGGTCTGGTTCAGGAAAAGCGCGATGAACAGCCCGAACGGGATCGCCAGCATATAGAGCACCAGCCAGATCACGTTGTTCTTGAGGCTGGTATAGAACGCGTCGTCATCGAGCAGTTCGAGATAATTCGACAGACCGACCCACGTCTTCGCGCTCAGCCCGTCCCATTGAAAGAAAGAAATCCACATCGATTCCACGATCGGGATCAACACGTAGATCAGGAACATCAGCGCGCCGGGGGCGAGAAACAGCCAGGGCGCGAGCTTGCGGTTCAAGCGGCGGCGGCGCGGTGCGGGCGTACCCGTCTCCGCGTGCGGCTCGGACATTGCGGGTGAGACGGTCATCGTCGCACTCCTCGGATCTGGAAAAACAGGAAGGGGCGGCGCCCTGTTACAGACGCCGCCCTCGGGGAGGATCAGTTCTTGTAGACGCGCTGACGCACCTTCTCGAGCCGGTCGAGGATCGCGTCGAGATGATCGGGATAGGCCATGAATTCCTGGAAGCCTTCCATGCCCGCCTTCGCCATCTGCGCCGGTGCGTCACGATCGAAGAACTGCGCGATACCGCCGTCGGCCGTGGACAAGATCTTGAAGCCCGCTTGCAGGAAGGGATCGTCGCCAACCGAGGAGTTCTTGTTGATCGGCAACTGACCGAGGGTCTCGTTCATCTTGGTCTGCACGTCGGCCTTCGCGACATAGGCGAGGAACTTCTTGGCGTCTTCCTTGTTCTTCGCGCCTGCCGGGATATGGATCGTATCGGTCGGCGCTTCTTCGGCACGCGGAATATCCGGGTTGATCGTCGGGAAGTCCATGAAGCCAAGCGTGTCATTGGTCATCCCGCCATCCTTGAAGGTGGCGACGGCGAAGTTGCCCATGACGTAATTCGCAGCCTTGCCCTGAACGATGTTCGACACAGCATCCTGCCAATCGATCGCGGCGACGTTCTTGGTGGTGTAGGGCAGAACCTTCTTCCACTCTGCGAAGACAGCTCTCACGCGGTCGTCGGTCCACGGGATTTCGCCGCTGGTGAGCTTCATGTGGAAGTCGTAGCCATTGGTGCGCAGGTCGAGATAGTCGAAGATCCCTGCCGCCGGCCACAGCGCCTTGGTGCCCGTGGTCAGGCAGTCGACGCCCATCTCCTTGAACTTTTTGCAGTTCGAGATGAACTCGTCCCAAGTCTTGGGCACGTCCACCCCGGCCTTCTTGTACAGGTCTTTGTTATAGTAGATGCCCCACTGGTAGTAGGTGTAGGGCACGCCCCATTGCTTGCCGTCGATGGTCATCGACTTGAGCGCCGAGCCGAGGCTGTCCTTGAGCCCGTTCTCCTCCCAGACATCGGACACATCGGTGAATTGGCCGGCATTGACGAAGGGCGCCATGCGATTGCCCGCATACCAGTTCGCCAGATCGGGACTGTCGGCGGTCAGGAAGTTGCGGATCGCGGTCTTGTAGCCTTCGTGATCGAAGGTATTCACCTCGACCTTCACATCAGGGTTTTCGGCCTCGAAGCCTTTCACGAGCTGCTCGAAGGCGGCCTTCGGCGCCGGATCGGACGCATCGGTGAAAAGCTTGAGCACGCGCTGTTCGGCCATTGCCGGAATGGCGATCGACCCCATCAGCGCCACGAGCGCAGTGGTTTTCAGGATATTCATTCGGTTCTCCTCCCGTTTCAGTAGCCCACGGCCCAACGATTTTAGTTTCAAATAATGGAACCGTGTTTTACATATTGAAATGCTGCCGCGAATCTCTCATCCTGTCAACAGTCCTGAGGAGGAGCCCATGAACGACGCCACGCCAAAGCCGGAGAAATCGGACGGCACGGTCGGACGCACGTTGGCCGTGCTCGACCGCGTCGCGGAATTCGGCCGACCCGTGCGCTTCGCCGAGCTGCTACCGGTCTGCGATCTGCCCAAGGCGACGCTGTATCGCTTCCTGCAAACGCTCACGAAGCAGGGGATGCTGTCGCTCGACGAGGACCGTCAGACCTATACGCCGGGCTTGCGTCTCGTGCGCCTCGCCCATGCCGCCTGGGCGCAAAGCTCGCTCGCGCCGATCGCGGCACCCTATCTCGACCAACTGTCGAAGGAGACCGCCCAGACGCTGCACCTCGCTCAGCTCGATCAGGGCATGGTACTCTATGTCGACAAGCGAAACGCCTCGCGCCCGGTCGAGATGTTCTCGCAATCGGGCAAGGTCGGCCCCGCCTATTGCACCGGAGTGGGCAAGGCGATGCTCGCCTATCTCCCCGAGGACGCGCTGCAGAATGCGCTGACGCGGCAGAGCTTCCATCGCTTCACGGAACATACCCTGACCGACGTGACCAGCCTGCGCGCGGAGCTGGAGAACATCCGCAAACGCGGTTTTGCCTGGGATGACGAGGAGCATGAACCCGGCATCCGCTGCATCGCCGCCCCGATCCTGTCGCCTCAGGGCCGCGTCTTGGGCGCGCTCTCGATCACCTCGGCCCAGCCTGACGGTCAAAGACAACTCGAAACCTACGCCCCGCTGATCCTCGAGACGGCGGAGAAGATCGCGAAAGCGGCCAGCCACTGGCGCTTTCCGGAACAGAAACGCGCCGACTGAACCCCGGTGCGCAAAAACAGGGAGGAGACCCCGTGAGCGGAGTCGCATTGGAGAAGATCGTCAAACGGTTTGGCGATGCGGAGGTGATCCACGGCGTCGACCTGACGGTCGAACCGGGGGAATTCTGTGTCTTCGTCGGGCCGTCCGGTTGTGGCAAGTCAACGCTTTTGCGGATGATCGCGGGGTTGGAGGAGACCTCGGACGGTGCGATCCGCATTGGCGGCCGCGAAGTCACGAAAGCCGAACCCGCCGAACGCGGCATCGCGATGGTGTTTCAGACCTACGCGCTCTACCCGCATATGACGGTGGGCGAGAACATGGGCTTCGGGCTGAAGATGAACGGCCATCCCAAGTCTGAAATTTCCGAGAAAGTGCAGGAAGCCGCGCGTATCCTGAAACTGGAGCCGCTTCTGGACCGCAAACCCGCTGCGCTTTCTGGCGGTCAGCGCCAGCGCGTGGCCATCGGCCGCGCGATCACCCGCGGCCCGGACGTTTTCCTCTTCGACGAGCCGCTGTCGAACCTCGACGCCGAGTTGCGCGTAGAGATGCGCGCTGAGATCGCGCGTCTGCACCGCGAGATCGGGGCGACGATGATCTACGTCACCCACGATCAGGTCGAGGCGATGACGATGGCCGACAAGATCGTCGTGCTGCGGGCCGGCAATATCGAACAGGTCGGAAGCCCGATGGAGCTTTACGACGACCCCGACAATCGCTTCGTCGCGGGCTTCATGGGTTCGCCTTCGATGAACTTCCTCGCCGCGACCGTGGTAGACGGTCAGCTCGACGTGCCCGCTCTGGGGCAGCGCATCGACAGTCCCGTCGCCTTGCCCGCAGATGGCACGAAGCTGGAGATCGGCATCCGCCCCAACGCGCTCCGCCTGAGCGGCACGGATGGCAATTTCACCATCGAGATGGCCGAGAACCTTGGCGGCGTGAGCTACGCGCACTTGGACGGCGTAACAGGCGAGCGCGTCGTGGTCGAGACCGATCAGCGTCTCCACGGCGCGGTCGGTGGCAAGACCGGGATCAGCTTCGATCCGGTCTCGGTCTATGTGTTCGACACCAGCACGGGCGCACGGGTGCGCGGATGAGCCTTGCCGTCGGCCTTGTGGGGCTGGGAGCGATCGCCCGCGCCCAGCACCTTCCCGCGATTGCGGAGACGGACGGCGTGCATCTCGCCGCCATCGCGAGCCGCAATGCCACCCTGCCCGACCTACCGAGCTATCCCGACCTGCGCGCGATGCTCGACGCCGAGCCCGAGATCGGCGCCGTCTCGCTCTGCACCCCGCCGCAGGGGCGGTTCGATCAGGCGATGGCGGTGCTGCGCGCGGGCCGTCACCTGATGCTCGAAAAGCCGCCGGGCATGACGCTGAGCGAGGTCGAGGCGCTGCGCGAGACCGCCGCCAAAGCCGGTCTGACGATCTTCGCCACATGGCATTCGCGCGAGGCGGCAGCAGTGGAGGCGGCACGCCAATGGCTCGCGGGGCGGGAGATTTCCGCAATCCATATCGACTGGCGCGAAGACGTGCGCAAATGGCATCCCGGGCAGGAGTGGATCTGGCAACCCGGCGGGCTCGGCGTCTTCGATCCCGGCATCAACGCACTCTCGATCCTGACCCGCATTCTGCCCCGCCCCGTGCGGCTGACAACAGCCTCGCTGAGCATCCCGCAAGGCCGCCAGACCCCGATCGCCGCCGATCTGGAAATGTGCGCGGGAGAGACCCCGATCAGCGCCGCGTTCGACTGGCGGGAAACGGGTGACGAGCTGTGGCGCATCACCCTTCAGACCGACCGAGGCGCAGCAACGCTCGACAAGGGCGGCGCGGAGTTCAGCACCGATGGCGAGGTAATCGCCACGGGCGAGAACCGCGAATACGCCAACCTATACGCCCGGATGCGCGATCTGGTGCGCGCCGGGCAGAGCGATCTCGACCTCGCGCCGATGCGCCTTGTCGCGGACGCCTTCATCAACGCACGTTTCGCGATCACCGAACCTTTCGACGCCTGATCGCGCCGACCAACCCCGAGGACCGATATGAAAATTACCGCCATCGAAACCTTCATCGTTCCGCCGCGCTGGTGTTTCGTGAAAATTTCCACCGACGAGGGCATCTCCGGCTGGGGCGAGCCGGTGCTGGAGGGCCGCGCGGCCTCTGTCGCTGCCTGCGTCGAGGAACTCTCGGACTACCTGATCGGCAAGGACCCCGGCCATATTCAGGACCACTGGACGGTCATGTATCGCGGCGGCTTCTATCGCGGTGGCGGCATCCACATGTCGGCCATCGCCGGGCTCGATCAGGCGCTGTGGGACATCAAGGGCAAGGCGCTAGGCGTGCCTGTCCATTCGCTTCTGGGCGGCCAGCAGCGCGACCGCATCCGGGTCTATAGCTGGATCGGCGGCGACCGTCCGGGCGACACGGCGCGGATGGCGCGCGAATGCGGCGACCGGGGCTTCACTGCGGTGAAGATGAACGGCACCGAGGAACTGCAATTCATCGACTCCCACGACAAGATCGACGCCGTGCTGGAACGCGTGCAGGCGATCCGCGAGGAAATGGGCCCCGATTTCGGCATCGGCGTCGATTTCCACGGCCGCGTCCACCGCCCGATGGCCAAGCAACTCGCGAAAGAACTCGAGCCCTTCAACCTGATGTTCATCGAGGAACCGGTGCTGAGCGAAAACGCCGAGGCGCTGCGCGAGATCGCGAACCATTGCTCGACCCCGATCGCACTTGGTGAGCGGCTCTATACCCGCTGGGATTTCAAATCGATCCTGCAGGGCGGTTACGTCGATATCGTCCAGCCCGACCCCTCGCATTCCGGCGGCATCACCGAGACCTACCGGATCGCGGCGATGGCCGAGGCGCATGACGTGGCTTTGGCGCTGCATTGCCCGCTGGGGCCGATCGCACTGGCGGCGAACCTGCAGCTCGATGCGGTCTGCTACAACGCCTTCATTCAGGAGCAGTCGCTGGGCATCCATTACAACAAGGGTTCCGACCTGCTCGACTACCTGAGCAACCCGTCGGTCTTCGAATATGACGACGGCTTCGTCGCGATCCCGCAGGGGCCCGGCCTAGGCGTCGAGGTCAACGAGGAGAAAGTCCGTCAGGCGGCTGCGGAAGGTCACCGCTGGCGCAACCCGATCTGGCGCCATGCCGATGGCAGCTTCGCGGAGTGGTAATGATGAGAGAGATCAGCAAACTGAACGGAGGCTGGACCTTCGCGGAAGGCTTCGACGCGGCCAAGGTCGCAGAACTGCTGCAGGGCGAGACGGTCACCCTACCCCATAACGCCGCCGACCTGCCGATGAGCTATTTCGACGAGCGCGACTTCCAGCGCCCCTTCACCTATCAGCGTGAGATCGCATGGAACGATGCGTGGGCGGGAAAGCTGGTGCGGCTGCGGTTCGATGCGGCGATGGCCGATGCGGTGGTCTATGTGAACGGCGCCGAAGTGCTGCGTCACCGCGACGGCTATACGCCCTTCACCGTAGATCTGACGGACCGCTTTGTAGACGGCAAGGCGTTGGTGACGGTGCATATCGACGGTTCGGAAAACCCCGAGATTCCGCCCTTCGGTGGCCGCATCGACTACCTCACCTATGCCGGGATCTATCGCGACGCATGGCTCGAGGTGCTGCCCGAGGCCCATATCGCAAGCGTGAAGATCGAGACGCCCGACGTGCTGGCCGAGACCAAGCGCGTTCTGATCAAGCTCGACGCGCCGGGCCCGGTGGAGGCGGTTCTGTCGGACGCCGAGGGCCACGAGATCGCACGCGGCCAGGGCACGGGCGAAATCAGCTTCGATGGCCTCGCCGATATCACGCTCTGGTCGGTCGAGACGCCCGCGCTCTACACACTGACGCTGACCTTGATCGAGAGCGGCGACCGCCTCACCCAGCGCTTCGGCTTCCGTCACGCGGAATTCACGCCCGAGGGCTTTTTCCTCAACGGGGAGCGCGTGGTTCTGCGCGGCCTCAACCGGCATCAGAGCTTCCCCTATTCGGGCTATGCCCAAGGCAAACGCAGTCAGGAGCGCGACGCGGAAATCCTGCGCTACGATCTGGGCTGCAACGTCGCGCGCACCTCGCATTACCCGCAAAGCCCCTATTTCCTCGACCGCTGCGACGAAATCGGCCTCATGGTCTTCGAGGAAATCCCCGGCTGGCAGCATATCGGCGGCGACATCTGGCAAGATGAATCGGTGCGCAATGTCGAGCGGATGATCCGGCGCGACTGGAACCACCCCTCGATCATCATCTGGGGCGTTCGGATCAACGAGAGCCCCGATGCGGAGGCGTTCTACAAACGCACCAATGCCCTCGCGCATGAGCTGGATGCGACGCGCCCCACCGGTGGCGTGCGCTGCATCACCGACAGCCAACTGCTCGAAGACGTCTACACGATGAACGATTTCATCCTGGGGGATTTCGAACTGCCCTTCTCGAACCGCCCGCGTACGAGCTTGCGCGATCAGCAGGAGGTGACGGGGCTTCCCACGCGCGTGCCCTATCTGGTGACCGAGTATAACGGGCACATGTATCCCACCAAGGCGGGCGACCCCGAGCATCGCCAGCACGAGCATGTGCTGCGCCATCTCGACGTGCTCAACGCCGCCCACGACCCCGATGCCGGGCTTGCGGGCTGCATCGGCTGGTGCATGTTCGACTACAACACGCACAAGGATTTCGGCGCGGGCGATCGGATCTGCCATCACGGTGTGATGTCGATCTTCCGCGAGCCGAAATTCGCAGCCTACGCCTATGCCAGCCAGCGCGATCCCGACGAGGCGATCGTGATGGAGCCGGTCACCGTATGGTCGCGCGGCGAGCGCAATATCGGCGGGGTGATCCCGCTGATCGTGTTGACCAATTGCGACGAGGTGGAGTTGTCCTACGCCGACGTGGTCAAGCGCGTCGGGCCCGACCGCAGCCGCTTCCCGCATCTGCCCCATGCGCCAGTCGTCATCGATTACGACCATTTCACCCCCGACGAGGTGACCGCCTGGGGGGAGAGCTGGCATGCGGGCCGCCTGCGCGGCTACCTGAACGGGGAGTTGGTGATCGAGCGCGACTTCCCCGCCGACGCGATGTTCGAACGGCTGGAAGTGGCGCCCGATGTCACCGAAGCCGAGGCCGATCCGAGCGACGAGATCCGGGTGATGATCCGCGCTCGCGATCAGGCAGGCAACAAGCTGCATTTCCTCAACGAGCCGGTGTTCCTAGACGTCGAAGGTCCGGCGAAGCTGATCGGCCCCGATTGCGCGGCGCTCGCGGATGGCGCGACCGGCTGCTGGCTCCGCCTGACGGGTGAGCGCGGCAAGATCAGGGTGACCGCGCGGCTTCGTGACAAAATCGAGTCGGTGGAAATTGCGGCGCTGTGATTGGCAAGGGCGCAGGAGCGTATCGCTCGCGCCCTCTCCATCGCAGACTATCGATGAAGGTTGACCGCGCGACACAGGCGATGCGCGATCACCTGTCGCGGATTCTCGATCAGATCGACCGCATCCAGGACGATCACACCGAGCTTTTCGAGGTCGCACGACAGAGCTGAGTCCGGGACGGGGTGAATTATATCCAAGGCCCTGCCCGCCGAGTCCGCTTGCATCAGCGAGGCGGTCGGGACTCTTACAGGAGGCCTCGGCTCGCGGCGATGCTCGCAGCCTCTCGCAAGGTCTTCGCCCCGAGCCGGTCCGCAGCGCCCCTGAGCCGCGCCTTGACGCCCCCGACGGAGAGCTGCAATTCGTGGGCGACCTGCTTGTGGAGATAGCCCTTGGAATAGAGTTGGAGCGCTTCCATTTGCGCCTCGGTCGGCATCTCGGGCTCGTCCGCATGGATGCGCGAGAGAACCCTCTCGATCTCTTTCATTTCGGAAACCCGAAGCTCCCGGTCTGAGCGCGCAAAGATGCCAAGGCTCCGCTTCGGCATCTCCTGCGTCCCGTGGATCGACACGACACCTCCGAATTCGAATCCGAAAGACCGATAGTCGCGCATGAAGCTCGTGCCGACGAAGCTGTCTATTTCGCCCCACCGCGCATAGCCCGAATTTTCCTGGCACCAGCGCAGCAGCGGGTCGGCCAGCGCCAACCCGGAAAACGTGTAATGATTGATCCATTCAGGCGGAAACAGGTTCAACTCGGCTTCAGGCGCGAAAAAGCCAGCCCGCAAGGCGACGTAGCAGCCTGCTGGAGCGAGATCGGCGAAAAGGCTCTGGTGATCACGAAGAATCATGCCGTTTCGAACTTCCATTCTGTCCGAGTGCTCAATAGTCACTACGGAAGTGCGGCTCGGTTGGACCAAGATAGTTCCGCAATGCGTTGGTCGAGGGATTCACTGAACATAATACAAGGGTAGCTGCATGATCGATGTGCGTACATTGCGCCGGAAATTGCAACTTATGAGTGCAATATCAGACTGGAAATTCGCCTTAGGGCTGCATGTGCGCTTTGCAAACCCTACACTCCTATACCAGACATATCCACAGGAATGGATCGATTTCTATACTGCGAACGGTCTCGTGTTCCGGGATCCGACGGTCAGATGGGCCATGACGCATACAGGCATTTGCGATTGGTCCGAACTCGCGGAGCAGGACGAGAGCAACGTGTTCGGTCAGGCGGCCGAGTTCGGACTGCGCTATGGGAAGGCCGTCGCTGTCGGCGACGAGACCCGGTCCGCCGGTTTCTTCGCCCATCCTTCGCGAAGGATCGAACAGGCCGAAGTCGAGGAAGCGCACGCACTCCTCAAGCAATTGCACGACATGACGAAGGGCGTGGAACTTATGCCTGCGGAAGAGTTGAAGCGCCTCCGGGCCGAACTGCACCCCTGAGGTCTTCGCGCGGCACGAAACGAGTTCGCCCGTGCCGCGCGATAGCTTAAGTTGATCCCGCCGGGCTCGATTAGCCCGTCACGATCCCGTCCGCCGGGCCGAAGCGCGGCTTGGCGAATTGTTCCTGATGCCACAGCGGGTAGATCAGCGGCGGGCGGCTGACCTCGTCGAGGCGGGCGAGATCTTCGGTGGAGAGCTTGACGTCGAGCGCGCGGAAGTTGCGCTCGAACTGCGCCACCGTGCTACCGCCGACCACCAGCGAGGCAACGCCGGGACGGGTGAGTAGCCATGCCAGCGCGATCTGCGCAGCTTCGACGCCATGCGCCTCGCCGAGCGCGTTCAGCACATCGACGATCTTCCAGAGCCGCTCCTGATCGCGGATCGGCGGCTCGGTCCAGCCGTTGGCCTGACGGCTCCCCTCCGCCACCGGATTGTCGCGGGTGTGTTTGCCCGACAGCAGCCCTGCGGCAAGCGGGCTCCAGACGGTCGCGCCGACGCCCTGATCGACCGCGATCGGCAAAAGCTCGTATTCCGCCTCGCGCGCCTCGAGCGTGTAGTGGATCTGTTGCGTAACGAACCGCGCCCGACCGGGCTTGTCCGAGGCCATGAGCGATTTCATCACCTGCCAGCCGGTATAGTTCGAGCAGCCCGCATAGCGGATCTTGCCCTGATCGATCAGCGTCTGCAGGGCTTCGAGCGTTTCCTCGACCGGGGTTTGGCCGTCCCATTCGTGGATATGATAGATGTCGATGTGATTGGTGCGCAGACGTTTCAGGCTACGCTCGCATTCGCGGATCAGGTGCCAGCGGCTCGCGCCCTCGCCATTGGGGCCGTCATCGATCGGCATCCGAGCTTTCGACGAGATCAGCACCTTGTCACGGCGGCCTTCCAGCGCCTCGCCCACGATCTCTTCGGCGGTGCCGGTGGAATACATGTTCGCCGTGTCGATCAGGTTCACACCGTGGTCGATCACGCAATCGAACAGGTCGCGGGCCTCGGCCACGCCCTGACTGCCGACCATCGCGAAGGGACCTTCGCCGCCGAAGGTGAAAGTGCCCATCGCGAGGGCCGAAACCTTCAGCCCGCTCCGTCCCAGCGTATTATAGTGCATGTCCCTCTCCTACGCGCCCAAGGCAGCGCTTGTCTCTTCGATGAGGATGCAGGCGACGGTGCCGCCCGCGTCCTGAATTCCCTTGGATTTCTCGCCGAACGCGGCAGCCTTGCCGTGCTGGGCTTCCATCTCCTTGGTCGCCTCCAGCGCCTCTTTCGCAGCTTGGGCTGCTGCGTGTGATGCCTCGGCGGGCGATGCGCCCGCCTGCGCCTGCGCGGCGATGGTCTCGGCGACCGGGTGCAGCACGTCGAGTACGGTCTTGTCACCCAACTGCGCCTTGCCGCGCTGCGCGATCCCGTCGCGAAAGGCAGCCCAGAAATCGGCCAGCGCGGCGGTGTCCATCACTTCCGCACCGTCGAGTGCCTTCGCTCCGCGCAGGAAACCCGTTGCCATCAGCGTCCCCATGGTCGAGGGCGCGGCTTTCGCGATCGCGGCGCCCGCGGTCTTCATCCCGTCTGCCAGCGTCTCGGGCGCCTTTTCCTCAAGGGCGGCCGCTGCGGCGGCGAAACCCTTCGCCATGGTCAGACCCAGATCGCTGTCGCCGACCTTGCCGTCGAGCTCGATCAGGGCCTGTTTCTCGGCGGCGAACCGATCCCGATAGCGGTTGAACAGACCGGGCAGCGCACTTGCATTCATCGTCATGGCAGCCCTCACTTCGCGATATGTTTGAAGAACGGCGTCGTCGCGCTGCGTTCGATGAGCGGCTTCAGCTCGTCATCGAGATGCAGGACCGAGATCGAGGCGCCCGCCATCTCCATCGAGGTCGCGAATTCACCGATCCAGACCTGCGCGATGGTCACGTTGCGTTCTGCGAACAGCTGCGAGATGCGGCGGTAGAAGATGTAGAGCTCTTCCATCGGCGTCGCGCCCAGCCCGTTGACGATGATCGCAACCTCGTCGCCTGCCGCATAATCCTGCTCGGCGAAGATGCGCTCCATCATCTCGTCAACGACGGCATCGGCGGGCTCGAGCGTCTTGCGGGTGATCCCCGGCTCGCCATGGATGCCCATGCCGATTTCCATCTCGTCGTCGCCGAGCGTGAAGCTGGGCTTGCCGACTTCAGGCACGATACAGGGCGTCAGCGCCACGCCCATTGTGCGGGTGCGCGCCTTCGCCTTCTCGGTCAGACGGACGACCTCGGAGAGCGGCTTCATCTCGGCGGCGGCGGCTCCCGCGACCTTGTAGAGGAAGACGATCCCGGCGACGCCGCGGCGCTTGTGTTCCTCGCCCGGCTTGGAGGAGGCCACATCGTCATTGCCGACCACGGTGGCGGTTTCGATATCGTCGACCTCGGCCAGTTCCCCGGCGAGGTCGAAGTTCATGATGTCGCCGCTGTAATTGCCGTAGAGATAGAGAACCCCTGCCCCCTGATCGACATGCTTTGTCACTTCGAGGATCTGGTCCGAGCTGGGCGACTGGAACACGCCGCCGACACCCGCACCGTCGAGCATCCCGTCGCCGACATAGCCGAGGAACAGCGGCAGGTGGCCGGAGCCGCCCCCCGTCACGATCCCAACCTTGCCGGGGACCGGGTTCGCCGTCACGAAGCAATGCAGATCGTCCGCGACATGGGTCACTTCCGGATGGGCGGCGTAAATCCCCTCCAGCATCTCTTCGACGAAATCTTCGGGTTTGTTGAGAAACTTCTTCATCGGATCACTCTGCTTTGCGTTGCTTGGGTTTTTGCTTGCGGCGCACGAAGAAGGCCGCTGCGAGAAGGATGAACGCGCCCACGACAAGGCGCTGCCAGGTGCTGGGGATGCCCACCAGAACCAGCGTGTTGCTGACCACGGTGATCAGGAGAACACCGGCCACGGTGCCCAGCACCGAGCCCGTGCCGCCAGTGATCCGCGCCCCGCCGAGAACGACGGCGGCGATCACCTCGATCTCGGTGCCGACCAGATCGAACGGGTTGGCCATGCGGGTCGCGCTGACATGGATGATGCCTGCGAGACCTGCGAGCGCCCCCGCGAAGGCGAAGACGAAGACATGCACCACGCGCTGGCCATAGCCGAGCCGCGCCGCGACCTCCGGGTTGCCGCCGGTGGCAAAGATCGCCCGCCCCATCAGCGTGCGGTCGAACAGGAACCAGGCCAGCCCGACGACGACCGGGAAGATCAGGAAATAGGCGGGCAGATCGACGGTCACGCCATTGGCGCCCTGAAACTGGTAGAGCGCGGCCTTGCCGAAGGCGGTCATCTGCGGCGGAAGCTCCATCAGCCAAACCGTGCCCACGAAGGCCAGCAGGATGCCGCGGAACAGGTATTGCGTGCCGATCGTGACGATCAGCGAGGGCACGCGCAGCCCGTGAACCAGAAGGCCGTTCACCGCGCCCAGAAGCGCACCGGCCACAACGGCAATCGCGATGATCGCCGCCATCGGCAGATCGGGCGCCACGGTGATCACGAATTTCGTAAGCGAATACATTGTCAGCGCCGCGATCGCGGTGAAGGAGACGTCGATGCCCCCTGCCGCGAGAATGGCGAAGACACCGAGCGCGAAGAGCCCGGTCACCACGCTCGCGCGGCCCATATCGATGAGCGAGCCCGGCTGCAGAAAGTTGGGGTTGATGATCGACACCGCCACGCAGATCACGACGAGGATGGTCAGCGTCACCATCTCGGGGCGACGTCGCAGGGTCTCCCAAATCGTCAGTTTGTCCTCGGGACGTTTGGGCGTTGATCGGTCATTCATCTCTTGCACCATGGTCATCAGGCAGCCTCGTTCGCCGAGCCAAGCATCGATTGGTAAATACGGTTCTCGTCGGTGGTCGCGGCGTCGAGTTCATCGACGAGGCGACCGCGATTCATCACGAGGATCCGGTCGCAGTTCTGCAGCAGTTCCGGCAGGTCGTCGGAGACGATGATCAGCCCGATCCCGCGCTCCGCCATCGCCTGGATCGCGCGGTAGATCGTGTCCTTCGACCCGACATCGACGCCGACGGTCGGGCCATGAAGCACCAGCAATTTCGGCTCGATGCTGAGCCACCGGCCGATCAGCACACGCTGCTGGTTGCCGCCCGAGAGCGCCGAGACCGGCAGGTCGATATTGCCGGTATTGAGGTTCATCGCCTCGGAAATCTTGCTCGCCGCCTCGCGCCCCTTGCGCTTGTCGACGACGCCCCCGCGCCCACGGAGCCGGTCGAGGATCAGCGTCACCTCGTTCTGGTAGATCGACTTCTGCAGGAACAGCCCTTCGGAGAGGCGGTCCTCGGGGACATAGCCGATGCCGCGTGCAATCGCGTCCGCGGGCGAGTCGAGATGCACCCGCGCGCCGGAAATCTCGATATGACCGGAGCTCAGCGATTGATGGCCGGCCAGCGCGAGCGCGACCTCGTTGCGACCGGAATCCGAGAGACCGGTGATGCCAAGCACCTCGCCCGCCTTCAGCGAGAAGGCGACATCCTCGAAGTCCGCGCCGGAGCTCGCCCCCTCGAGGCGCAGCACCTCTTCGGCCCGCGGCGTGCCATCGCGGTAGCGCATCGTGTCCAGTTCGCGCCCGGTCATCAGATGCGAAAGCTCGGCGCGGGAATAGTCCGCGATCGGGCCCTGCGAGATACACTCGCCATCGCGGAAGATGATCGCTTGCCCGCCGATGCGGTAGCACTCCTCCAGTTTGTGGGTCACGAACAGCACCGCCACGTCGCGTTCGAGCAATTTGCCGACCAGTTCGATCAGCGCGTCGACCTCGTGCCGCGTGAGCGATGTGGTCGGCTCGTCCATGATAACCAGCCGCGCGTCGGCGGCGATGGCCCGCGCGATGGCGACGCGCTGCCGGATCGCAAGCGGCAGATCCCCGACCATTGTGTTAAGGAGTTTCGCCGTCGGCTCCAGCCCGACATTACGGATTGCCTCGCGGGCCGTTTCGCGCAGACGGCGGCGGTTCAGCAGCCGCATCAGGCGCCCGTTGCCGCTCACCAGTTGGTCGCCAAGCGCGACATTTTCCACGACGGAGAGGTTCGGCAGCAGGGAGAGGTCCTGATAGACCGTCTCGATCCCCGCTTCGAGCGACTGGATCGGCGACAGCTCGCTATGCGCCTGCCCATCGAGAACGATCTCTCCCTCGCTGGGCGCATGGGCGCCCGAAATAATCTTGATGAAGGTGCTCTTGCCGCAGCCATTCTCGCCCAGCAGGTGATAGGCGACACCAGTGTCGATCGTTACGTCGACGCCGCGCAGCGCGTGAACACCGCCAAAGCGTTTGTGGATGCCGCGCAGCTCCAGAAAATGTCCGTCTGACATCTGATTGCTCCCCCTGAACACCGGTCTTTTCCGTCCCATGCGCCGCAGCTCCTCCAGCCTAGGCACGGGCGGTTTGAAAGCCGGCCGGGGCTGCCCCCGGCCGACCGATTTTTTCACGTCTTAGAAAAGGGTCTCTTTGTAGGTATCCTTGTCGACGAGAACCATGCCGTTACCCACGACGAGCACGCCGTCACCGGCACCGGGGCGCACGCTGACACTGTGGTAGCCGTCGACACCCAGATCCATGCCGTCGGTGATCTCTTCACCCGCGAGGATCTTGGTGGCCAGCGAGTTCATCGCCATACCGGCCTTCTGCGGATCCCAGAAACCGATCGCGGTGATCGCCCCGCTGTCGAGATAGGCCGCCGAGGGGTTCGGCAGACCGGTGCCCACAAGGCAGACCTTACCGGCCAGACCGGCTTCTTCGATCGCGCGACCGACGCCGAGCACATCATTGCCCGCCGAAGTCTGGAAGCCCTTGATATCCGGGTGCTTGCGCAGGATTTCCTTGGCTTTCTCGTAGGTGCCCTGGGCGTCGTCGAAGCTTTCGTTGTTCGGATCGACGAGTTCCATATCCGGGTATTTCTTAGCGTTCTCCTCGCCCGCGCCGACCCATTGCATGTGGGTGCGGCTGCCCAGCGAGCCGACGAAGGTCGTCCACTTGCCCTTGCCTCCCATGCACTTGGCCAGACGCTCGTTCAGCGCCGCACCATATTCCGCGTTATCGAAGGCTTCGACATCGGCCATGGTGTTCTTCTGGTTGTCGGCCTCGTGGGTCACGACGACGATGCCGCGATCCATCGCGCGCTTGAGCACGCCTTCGAGGATCGCCGGATCCATCGGCACGACGGCCAGCGCATCGACGCCGCGCGCGACGAGATCCTGCACGATCTGCAGCTGCTGGGCGGAATCCGCCGTGGCGGGGCCGACCTGCTCGATCTTCATGTCGGGATGTTCCTGCGCGTATTTCTCGACACCGGTTTTCATCCGGTCGAACCACGGGATACCGCTGATCTTGACGACCGTGGTGATCGACTTGCCTTCCTGCGCTGCGACCCCTTGTGCGCCAGCCAGCATTGCCGCCGTGGTCGCGGCCAACAGGCCGATTTTCAGTCCTTTGAATGCCATGATGATCTCCTCCCTGGATTACATTCTTCGGCTCAGTGTTTCGGAGCGCGCGCCGCGCGCCCCAGCGAAAAGCGTGTGATGACCTGGTCGACCAGCTCGAAGCGGTTGACCGCGAGGAAGCACAGCAGCAGCGCGCCCCAGGCGAAATCCCGCACGAAATTCGAGAACCCGACGAAGTTCAGCAGGCTCGACAGAAGCTGCAGCGTGATCGCCGAAAGCACGACATTCACGATGCGCCCATAGCCGCCCTCGGGCCGCACCCCCGCCATCACCGCGACAAGGATCGCGATCAGCAGATAAGAGGTGCCGTAGTCCCATTTCACGTTGATGTTCCGCGCCGCGATGATGACCCCGGCCAGACCGGCCATCAGCCCCGAGAGCGCGTAGGTCGTGATCAGGATGCGGTCGCGATTGAAGCCGCTGAACAGCGCCGCCTTCGGGTTGGCGCCGGTCAGCATCAGCTTCATCCCGTAGGGCGTGAAGCGCAGCACCCCGCCCAGGATCAAAGCAGCGCCGAGGAAGATCAGGAAGCTCGCCGGCACTCCGAAGATCAGGCCATTGCCCAGATCGTAGAGCGCGGGCGGCGATCCGATCGTCACCGAGCGTCCTTCCGAGAACACGACCGCCGCGCCGGTGAAGGCCATCTGCGTGCCCAAGGTGCACAGGATCGGCGTGATCTCGAAACGCGAGATCAGAAATCCGTTCAGCGCACCGCCCAGCACGCCGATGATCAGACATCCCCCGGCGAAGGTGATAGTGAACAGCACGGGCGCTTCGTCGACCGGGAAGATCGACAGTGCAACAAGCCCCGAGGCCACGCCCGAGAGGTTCGCAAGCGCGATCCCCGACAGGTCGATCCCACCGTTGCCGGAGCACATCGCCAGCATCACGCCGATCGCGAGCAGCCCGATCTCGGGCACCTGGTTCGCCATCGATTGCAGATTGTAGATCGAAAGGTAATTGCCGCCGGATGCCGCCCCGCCGACTGCTAGAAGCAGCACGATGAGCACGGACAACACAAACAGGTTCCCATCCAGTTTCGACATCTCCTCCCCCGCGCCGTTTACTGAAGAATTATCTTATTTACTAAATTCGTACTATTATGTTTACTAAAGTCAACCCCGTTTGTTCACTAGCTGCTTCGAGCGCGAGCGAATAAAAAGACCGAACTTTCCGAAGGCCCGTTGTGCAGTGCGGGAGGTTCGCCCATAGATTGAAGGCCACATGAGCGACACGATGGAAATTGAGCCAAAAAAGCCGGTCACCCTGCGCGAAGTTGCCGGGCACGCGGGGGTTTCCGCTGCCACCGTTTCGCTGGTCCTGAACGACAAGGGCGACATCTCGGAGGCCACCCGCGCCCGCGTTTTGGAAGCGGTGGAGGCGTTGAACTACACCCCGCGCTCGAATCGGGCGCGGACCGAAGTCACCAACACGATCCGCTTTCTCAAGATCGCGCGCCACGGCCAGACGGTGAATCGCGACCACAACCACTTCATCTCGGACTATATCGACGGGATGTCTTTCGAGGCGCTTCGCCGCGACTACGCGTTGCAGGTCGTGAGCTACGAACAGGAATCGCTGCATCAACTGTTGTCGAGCCTGGACGGCTCGGAACCGCGCGGCATCGTCGTGCTCGGCACCGAACTTTCACGCGAAGATATCGAGACGATCATCGAGCGCGCGCCGCTACCGACCGTGCTCATCGACACCTACCACCCGTTCCTGAAGGCGAATTTCGTCGATATGGACAACGATCAACTCGTCTACGATGCGCTCTCGCATCTGGTTTCGCGCGGCTTTCGCAAGATCGGCTATGTCGGAAGTTACAGCGAGGTGATGAACTTCCGGCTGCGTCAAACGGCGTTCCGGAACGCGGCCGCAGCGTTCGGATTGCAGAGCGAGGACGCGCAGGAACTTTCGGTGAAGTCGACGCTGGACGGCGCCTATGAAGAAGCCTTGACCCAGTTGGGCGACCGGCCTCTCGCGGATGCTTATTTCTGTGCGAATGACATCATCGCCTTCGGCTTCGTGAGGGCCTTGCGCGAATTGGGCCACAGAGTGCCGGAAGATGTTTCGGTCGTGGGCTTCGACAACCTTCCGACCTCGAGCGTCTTCGATCCGCCCCTGACTTCGGTCGACGTTCCGAAAGCGCGCATCGGCGCGATGGCGATCCGCCTGCTCGACGACCTCATCGCGACGGACGAGCGAGACCAATCTCCGGTGAAGGTCCTGATGACGGGCGAACTGGTTGTGCGCGATAGCGTGGCGGATTTCAAACCACGGCGCTGAAACGCGAGAGCTTCTGAAGCTGCGACGTAACTTTCAGCTGCCCCCCACTATCTCGTCGAGCGCACGGCAGAGCCGTTCCGTCACCTGTGCAGTGCCGGACGTGCCTCCGAGGTCGCGGGGGCGGCTTTCGGGATCCGCCGTCACGAGTTCGATCGCGCGCATCATTTGCGCCCCTGCGTCGGTCTCTCCGAGGTGCTCCAACATCATCGCCGCGCTCCAGAAGGTGCCGATGGGATTTGCGACGCCCTTGCCGGTGATGTCGAAGGCGGAGCCGTGGATCGGCTCGAACATCGAAGGCGCAGCGCGCTCGGGGTTGAGGTTGGCCGTGGGCGCGATGCCGATAGAGCCGGCCAGCGCCGCAGCCAGATCCGAGAGGATGTCGGCGTGCAGGTTCGTGGCGACGATCGTGTCGAGCGAACGCGGATCGAGCGTCATGCGCACGGTCATCGCGTCGACCAGCATCCGGTCCCACGTCACGTCGGGAAACTCGGCCGCGATCTCGGCGGCGATTTCGTCCCAGAGCACGAGCCCGTAGCGCTGCGCGTTGGATTTCGTGACGACCGTCAGCCGTTTGCGCGGACGTGCCTGGGCCTGCGAGAAAGCCACGCGCATGATGCGTTCGACGCCCGTGCGGGTGAAGATGGCGGTCTCGGTGGCGACCTCATGCGGCTGGCCGCGATGGCTGCGCCCGCCCTGCCCCGCATATTCGCCCTCGGAATTCTCGCGCACGATAAGCCAGTCCAGATCGTCCGGGCCGACACCCGCAAGCGGGCTCGACAGGCCGGGCAGGATCCGGGTGGGCCGCAGGTTCGCGTATTGATCGAGCCCCTGACAGATCGCGAGGCGCAGCCCCCAGAGCGTCAGGTGATCGGGCACTTCCGGCGCGCCGACCGCGCCGAAGAGGATCGCGTCATAGGCCCGCAGCGCGTCGACCCCGTCCGCGGGCATGAACGTGCCTTCGCGCTGATAGCGTTTCGAGCCCCAGTCGAAGCGGTCGATCTCCAGCCGGAAGGCGTTGGTCTGGCGGCTCAGGTGATCGAGCGCCGTCAGCGCGGCGTCGACCACCTCCGGCCCGATCCCGTCGCCGGGGATGGCCGCGATACGATGCACCCGGGTCGTCATGGCCGCATCACGCCTTCAGCCACGCCTTGAAGGCGTCATCGTAGTCGGGATGCCAGCGCGACAGCGGCGGGCGGTTCTCGGTGAGGTCGCCCGCCGCCCAGAGGATGCGCTTCACGTCGGTCGCGCGGTCCACGTCGTTGTCGGGGCACAGGATGTAGAAATCGCCGCGCTCGATCGAGTCGAAGAGGAATTCCACGACCTGTTCGGGCGTCCAGGCGCCAGCGGGTTTTTCGGTGCGCCCGCCCGCGGTCAGCGGCGTGTAGACGAAGCCCGGAATGAACAGCCGTGCCTCGACCTTGCAGTCCTCGCGATTGCGCAGCTCGTGCTGCAAGGCCTCGGTGAAGGCCTTCACGCCAGCCTTCGACACGTTATAGGCCGGATCGCCCGGAGGCGTGGTGATCCCCTGCTTGGAGCCGGTATTGACGATCAGGCCCGGCGTGCCCGACGCGATCATGCGCGGCGCGAAAATCTGGCTGCCACGAATGATCCCGCCCAGGTTCACCTCGAGGATGCGGTCCCAGTTGCCTTCCTCATCGAAGATCGAACTGCCGGGCTGCATCCCCGCGTTGTTCATCAGCAGGTTGACCGGACCGAAGCGCGCCCAGACCTCGTCGGCGAGCGCCATTAGCTGCGCGCGGTCCGAGACGTCGGTCGCCAGCGTCATCACGTCCGCCTCCGCGGCACCCGCGGCGATCAGAGCGTCGGAGGCGGCGTCGAGCGCAGCCCCCGGCAGATCGGCGATGCAAACGCGCATCCCAAGCCCGGCGAGGTGGCGGGCGGCAGCGAGGCCGATACCCGAGGCCCCTCCGGTGACGACTGCGACATTGCCTTTGGCGAGAGCGGGATGCATGGCATTTCTCCTTTCAGTTCGGTGTCCGAGATCGGCGCGCGCTTCAGGCAGTCGCACCGGCGAAGACCTCGAAATCAGTGTCGATGATGGTCGGCGCAGACGGGCGTTCTGGCGAGGCCAGAACTTCCTCGATCGCCTTCTTGCCGATCAGGAAACGGTTCGAGCGGACGGTCGAGAGCGGCTGGGGCAGCTCCTTGCCGATATCGAGACCGTTGAAGCCGAATATGGCGAATTGATTGGGCAGACTGATGCCTTCGGCAAGGCAGTGGAAGACGCCGCCGACCGCCATGTCGTCGTTGGAATAGACCGCGACGTCGACCTGCGGGGCCGAAGCACGCAGGCGCGCTGTCTGTTCTCGACCCGTACCGACCGAGCTGGGCCCGTCATCGATCGCATGCGCCTCGATGGAGAGCCCCGCTTCGGACAGCGCCTCGCACAGCCCGTCATAGCGCAGCCGCGCGCGGCGGTCGGCCTCCCAGTCATGGCCGACATAGCCGAAATGGCGGTAGCCGCGTGAAATCAGGTGGCGACCGATGGCGTGGCCTGCACGGCGATGCGAGGTGCCCACCGCGATGTCGATCGGCGTGCTGTCGATATCCATCATCTCGACGACGCGGATATCACTCTGTTCTAGCATCTTGCGGGTCGCGTCGGTGTGATCGAACCCGGCCAGCAGGATCGCGGCCGGTTTCCAGCTGAGGATGCCGCGCACCACGGCCTCTTCGCGGTCCACATTATAATCCGTGGTCGAGATCACCGGCTGCAGGTCACTTCCCTCGAGCCCGGCATGGACGCCCTGCAGGACTTCCGGGAAGACGATGTTGGAGAGCGACGGGATGACGACGCCGACGAGGAAGGAGTCGAGCGAGGCCAGCGAGCCAGCGATGCGGTTGGGGACGTAGCCCATCGCGCGGACCGTCTCCATGACCTTCTCGCGGGTAGCTTCGGCGACGAGTCCCTTGTTGCGCATGATGCGAGAGACCGTCGACTCGCTGACATTGGCACGGCGCGCGACCTCGCGCACCGTGATCTTGCTTTTGCGGTCGGGCAATCGCTGCTTGGTCCCCATGACGCTTTCCTCCAATTCCTTTCGGGCAAGCCCGAGTCAATTACCCAGAAATGCACCTAGCGGCAGCGTTTTCAAAGGCCATACATGCATGGCGCGAAAACATCGCGGGGACCGTGGCGATCATACCTCCACGTATTTGCGCCACGGATGCGCTTCCTTGAAGCCCAGAACCTCGCGCGCCTTGCGGTTCGAGATCGGTGCCTCGTCGGCACCCATCTCACGGGTGATCGGCGTGTTCGGGCAGTATTTCTTCAAGAACTCGGTGGTCGGCATGTCGGCGGTGATCGTGTCGTTGACCGCGTTGAACACCTGATAGCCCAGACCGTCCTTCTCGATGCACAGATGCACGATCTCACCCAGATCGCGCGCGTCAATATAGCTCCAGGCGTTGCGTTTGCGGCTCATCGGGTTCTCGAGGAACCCCTTGAACATGCCGTATTCATGGGGCTCGATCACGTTGCCGATGCGCAGCGCGTAAATATCGGCGCCGTAGCGGGCGGCGAAGGCGCGGGCGGTCTTCTCGTTGCAGACCTTGGAGAGCCCGTAGCTGTCCATCGGATCGCTGTCGTAATCTTCCTCGAGCGGGAAGGAGTGGAAATCCTTGTCGCCCTCGGCGAAGCACACGCCATAGGTCGTCTCGGACGAGGCGATGATCACCTTGCGCACGCCGAGTTTCATCGCCGCCTCGATCACGTTGTAGGTGCTCATGACGTTGGCCTGATAGGTCACGTTGTCGGGCTCGATCAGCACGCGCGGGATCGCGGCGAAATGCACGACCGCATCGGGCGGCGACGGCGGCGCGCCCTTCTCGAACCCGCCGAAGTCGTGGTGGGTGGTCAGCGCGTTGAACACGGCGCCGCTGTCGGTCACGTCGGTGATCAGCGTGTTCACGCCCGGGACGTCGAGCGGCTTGAGGTCGACGTTGAGCACATCGTAGCCCTTGCTCAGCAGATGCGGCACCGCATGACGCCCTGCCTTGCCGGTTCCGCCTGTGAATACTACGCGCTTGGTCATTTCAATCTCCGTTTCGTTCATTCGCTTTTCGGTTCGGCGGGACGGCCTCAGCCGGTCGCCGCCAGCATCACGCTTTCCTGCGTGGCGTTCTCTCGGGTCAGTTCGCCGCTGATCTTCCCCTCCTTCAGCACGATCACACGGTCGCTGATCGCCAGGATCTCCGGCAGGTCCGACGAGACGACGATGATCGACATGCCCTCCTCGGCCATCTTGCCCAACAACGTGTGCACCTCGGCCTTGGCGCCGATGTCGATCCCGCGCGTCGGCTCGTCGACGATCAGGATCTGCGGACGGCGCGCGGCCCATTTCGCCAAGACGACCTTCTGCTGGTTGCCGCCCGACAGGTTGAGCACCTTCTGCTCGGGCGACGGCGTCTTGATGCCCAGCGCGCGGATATAATCCGCACAGGCCGCCGTTTCCTTGCGACGGTTCACGAAGTCGAAGCTGCAATAGTCGCTCAGATGCGTCAGGGAAAAGTTCTCGCGCACCGACATGCCGAGGACAAGCCCTCGCGATTGCCGATCCTCGGTCACAAATCCGAGCCCATGCTCTATCGCGTCCGAGGGCGAGGAAATCCGCGCCGGTTTGCCGTTGATCGAAATCTCGCCGCTATGGGGGCGGCTGCCGAAAATCATCTCCATCACTTCGGTCCGTCCGGCACCGACCAGACCGAAGAAGCCCAGAACTTCGCCGCGATGCAGGTCGAAATCGACATCGCGCACGAACACACCTTCGTCCTTCACGCGCTTTTCGGTGAGATTGCGCACCGACATCAGAACCTCGTCGGTCGCGTGGGAGGTGTGATGGCCGAAAAGCTGGTCGAGCTCGCGATCCACCATCAGGCGCACCAGCAGGTCGCTCGTCATCTCGGAGACGGGCCGTGTATCGACGGTGCGACCGTCGCGCAGCACGGTGACGCGGTCCGCGATTTCGAAGATTTCCTCGAGCTTGTGCGAGATGAAGACGATACCGACACCCTGCTCGGCCAGTTTGCGCGACATGCGCAACAGCGTCGAGGCCTCGTGGTGGCTGAGCGACGCGGTCGGCTCGTCCATGATGATGAGTTTGGAATTGTAGGAGATGGCGCGGGCGATCTCGATCAGCTGTCTCTGGCCGATCGAAAGCGTGCCGACCATAGCTTCCGGGTCGATTTCCACGCCAAGCTCGTGCAGCACCGCGCGGGTGTCCGCATTCATCTTGGTGCGGTCGATCAGGCCGGTCGGCAATAGCGGCTCACGCGCGAGAAAGACGTTCTCGGCGACGGTGAGGTTATTCACCACTGCGAGTTCCTGGTAAATGATCGAGATGCCGAGCGACCGCGCATGGACCGGGTTCTTGATCACGACGGGTTCGCCCTCGACGCGGATCTCCCCTCCCGGATCGGCGCGCAGCACGCCTGTCATGATCTTCATCAGGGTGCTCTTGCCGGCGCCGTTTTCCCCTGCCAGCACATGCACCTCGCCGGAGTTGAGATGCAGGTCGACGTGGTCCAGCGCCTTCACCCCGGGAAAGGTCTTGGAAATGCTGATCATTTCGAGAAACGGTTTCATCGCGGCCTCAGGCTGAAGAATGTCGGGCGGGGCCACGCTTGGCCCCGCCCAGGTGTCGTCGGAGATTACTTGGTGTAGCTGTCGAGGTTGTCGGCAGTCACGACGGTCACACCGGTGTCGATGTTCTGCGGATCGGTCTCTTCACCCTTGATCTGGGCCACGAGATGCTCGACCGCCAGCTTGCCCATCGTGATCGGGCGCTGGACCATGATGCCGTCGATGAAGCCTTCCTTCACGCCCTTGATCGTGTCGGGCAGATCGTCGAACGCAAAGACCTTCAGCTTGCCTTTCTTGTCCGCGAATTCCTGCTGCGCGAGAACCTTCGCGACGGCCGGGCCGCCGACCTGGCTGATGCCGAAGATACCGGCGAGGTTCGGGTTTGCGCGCAGGAGCGCCTCGGTCACCGAAACGGCGCGTGCGAGGTCGTCCTCGGTGCCTTCGGTCGCGACCAGCTTGATGTCGGGA
Organism: Thioclava sp. F1Mire-8; assembly: GCF_002213165.1. Taxonomy (NCBI): domain Bacteria; kingdom Pseudomonadati; phylum Pseudomonadota; class Alphaproteobacteria; order Rhodobacterales; family Paracoccaceae; genus Thioclava; species Thioclava sp. F1Mire-8. Next base: position 1,670,238 of record NZ_NBNY01000001.1, read on the forward strand.
TAGTCGGCCAGCGCTTCCTTCACGCCGTCGATCCGCTCGTTCAGGTTGGACGCACCAAGCTGACCGGTGACGATCGCCACCTCACCCTTGCCGCCGAGCGCTTCGGCCATGGACTTGCCCATGGTGACGCCCGCCTGCTTGTTGATCGTGCCGATATACATGCTGCGCGCGCTATTGGCGCTGTCGCTGTCGAAGGTGACGACCTTGATACCCGCATCGGTGGCCTGCTTGATGATGCCCTCGACCGATTTCGGCTCGTTGACCGAGATCCCGATCCCGTCGACGTGACGCGCCATCAGATCTTCGATGATCTTGACCTGCGTCGAACCCTGCGTGTTCGCCGGCACCACCCACTGGTAGTTCACGCCCAGCTCTTTCGCTGCCTCGGCCCCGCCGGTGTTGCAGTCGTCGAAGAACGGAACGGCCACCTTCGGCACGAGCGCCACGGTGATGTCCTGAGCATAGGACGCAGCCGCCCCCATACCGGTTGCCAGGGCCAGAACCGCCGCGGCGGCTTTCATTGCAATACGCATCTTCTCTCCTCCTCCAGACCCGACCACGCGCGGCAGGCCTCTATTGTTGATGCAGTTTCGGTTTTGCGCCCCGCACCGGGGCCTTCTTCGTCCGGATCTCGCGCCGCTCTCTCCTCTTCGAGACGCGGTCCGGCTTCTTGATCTTGTTGCTTTCCGGACGACGCGGCTCAGCCGCGGCCGCCCATCCGATTGCGCAGCACGTCCAGACTGACCGCGATCAGGATCACGCCGCCAGTAATGGCCTGCTGGGCATAGGTATTGATGTTGAGCAGCACGACGCCGTTGGCGATCTCGCCGATCAGGGCGGCCCCGATGACCGCGCCCAGCACCGAGCCAATACCGCCCGCAAGGCTGGCCCCGCCGATTGCGGCGGCGGCGATCACCTCAAGCTCCGAACCGAAGCCGGACGCCGGTTCTGCCGACAGGTAGCGCGAAAAGGCGATAACGCCGGCCAGCGCAGAGATTGTCGAGGACAGGACGTAGACCGCGAGCTTGACGCGCTGGACCTTCACCCCGCTCAGACGTGCCGCGTTCTCGTTGCCGCCCGTGGCATAGACGTGCCGACCGAAGCGGGTCCGGGTCATGATGACGGTGAAGATGAGTGTCAGCACGAGCAGGATGACCACCGGCACCGGCACCGGGCCGACATAGCCCTGTCCCAGAAAGCTGAAGCTCTCGGGAGTCTCTGGGGTCAACGGCACGCCGTGGGTAATCATATACATCAAGCCGCGCCCGATGCTCAGCGTGCCGAGCGTGGCGATGAAGGGCGGCAGGCCGATCGCGGTGATCAGCAGCCCGTTGGTCAACCCGAAGGCAAGCCCGACACCGAGCCCCGCGGCCACCGCCGCATATTGCGAGTAGCCCGCATCGAAGCAGAGCGCCGTGATCAGACCGGCGAGCCCCATCGCAGAGCCCACCGACAGATCAATCCCGCCGGTGATGATGACCATCACCATGCCGATGCTCATGATGGCGGTCAGCGAGAACGCCCGCGACACCCCCATCAGGTTCGACACGGTCAGGAAATACGGTGTGAACAAGCTGATCAGCAGCCCCATCAGGATCAACGCGATCAGAACGTTGAATTCACGCATGTGACGCAGTTGAAGCAATTGATGCAGGACTCGCATGGATTTCCTTTCCGATGGCGTGACCGAATTTTCCGACAGTGCCAAAACGCCCCTCCCTTCTCCGCGTCCCCGACCTTCCGCACGCACATCCGGCGCCGAACGCTTCGGCGGGGGCTGGCGGGTCGGACGGGGGTTCGCCCGAAATGCTAGCGCTGCCATTCCTCCTGTGACAGCGCTGTCATATTGCGAACCGCAAAGCCGTCTTGTCAATCAGCAAATAACAAAAACTTGTGTCAGGACAGGTGTCGGAAGGACGCGCCCTCCCCTGCGGAACGTAGTTTTGAACCCGGTCAAAGCGTTTCAAACAAGGCGCTTGAGACATTCCGGCTTGTCATCGAAGCAGGTCCATGATGATACTCACGAATATGACAGCGCTGTCATGCCAAGTGAGACCAGAGCGCGTCAACCGCAACAAAGGAGCCCGCGAATGCATCACGAAAGACACGAATCACCTCGCTCCCTTGCGATGATCCATACCGTCGCCGGGTTGATCCCGGAGCTTGAAGGCCTGGCGCAGGCCCACCTGCCCGACTGGAAAGTTTTCAACATGCTCGACGAGAGCCTTCTGCGCCTGACGATCCGCGACGGATCGGTCAGTTCGATGACGGCGCGCCGCCTGACGGGCATGATCTGGTCGGCGGTCGATGCAGGGGCCGAGGCGGTTCTCGTGACCTGCTCCAGCCTCGGCGGCGCGGTCGAACGCATCGCACCGCTCTGCCCCGTGCCGCTGATGCGCATCGACGAGGGGATGGCACAGGAAGCGGTCGCAAAAGGCCGCCGCATCGGTGTGCTCGCGACGCTGCAATCAACATTGACGCCCACCGCCGAGCTGATCGAGCGCGTCAGCCGCGAGGCCGGGGCGGACAGCGCCATCACGAGCGAGGTCGTCGAGGGCGCCTTCGAGACGCTGCAATCGGGCGACCGCGAGGGGCACGACGCGCGGGTGGCCGAAGGCATCGCCCGGCTCGCCCGCGAAAACGACGTGGTGGTTCTGGCACAGGCCTCGATGGCGCGCGCGCTCCAACGGCTCGAGACGAGCGCGGATAATCCGCCGGTTCTGACCAGCCCGACCTTGGGCATCGCGCATGTCGCAAGACTTCTGGCGCGCTGATCGCGCCTGGACAAACGATACTCAAGAGGAGGAGATATAAATGAAATACAGAACCTTAGGACGATCTGGACTCAAGGTTTCGGTGCTCACGATGGGCACGTTCACGTTCGGGGGCGCAGGCGCTTTCAAGGCCGTCGGCGCCCAAGGCGTCAGCGAAGCCCGCAAGCTGGTCGACACCTGCATCGACGCCGGCATCAACCTCTATGACACCGCGAACATGTACTCGACCGGCCTCTCGGAAGAGATCCTTGGCGAAGTGCTCGACGGGCGGCGCGATGACGTACTGATCTCCTCCAAGGCGCGGATGCGGATCGCCGATGGGCCGAATGACGAGGGCTTTTCGCGCTATCACCTGATCCGCGAATGCGAACGCTCGCTCAAGCGGCTGCGCACCGACCACATCGACATCTACCACATGCATGAATGGGACGGCGTGACCCCGATGGAGGAGATGGTCTCGGCGCTCGACACGCTCGTGCAACAGGGCAAGGTCCGCTACATCGCCTGCTCGAACTTCTCGGGCTGGCACATCATGAAGGCCCTCGGCGTCAGCGACCGGAGCCTGCGCGAGCGCTTCGTGGCGCAGCAGATTCACTACACGCTCGAGGCCCGCGAGGCGGAATACGAATTGCTGCCGATCTCGGTCGATCAGGGGCTGGGCGTACTGGTCTGGAGCCCGCTCGCCGCCGGTCTGCTGTCGGGCAAGCATCGCCGAGGCAAGGACACGCCGGAAGGCTCGCGGCAATTCGCGGGCTGGACCGAGCCGCCGATCCGCGACGAGGAGAAGCTGTGGAACATCGTCGATACGCTGGTCGAGATCGGTGACGCGCATGGTGTCTCGGCGGCGCAGGTCGCGCTGGCGTGGCTGCTGACGCGTCCCGCGATCAGCTCGCTGGTGATCGGCGGACGCAATGAACAGCAGTTCCGCGACAATTTCCGCGCAGTGGATCTGGAGCTGAGCGAGGACGAGCTGAAGCGCCTGCACGAGGTCAGCAAGCTGCCTGTGATCTATCCCTATTGGCACCAGCAGCAATTCGCCTCGGACCGGTTCAGCCCGGGCGACTGGGCCCTTCATCGCGATTATATCGAAAGCTGATAAGGTGTGCGCCTTCGTCTCAGGCGAAGGCGCGCATCCAGTCCAGACCATCCTCTGTCCGGCCTGCCGGGCGGTATTCGCAGCCCACGAACCCTTCATAGCCCAGTGCGTCCAGTTCGCGCAGAATGCGCGCGTCGTCGAGCTCGCCGGTTCCTGGTTCGTGCCGATCCGGCACCGCGGCGATCTGAACATGTCCGATGATCGGCGCCATCTCCCGTAGCCCCATCAGCACGTCCCCGTGCAGAATCTGGCGGTGATAGATGTCGAATTGCAGCTTGAGATTGGGCAGCCCAAGCTCCGCGATCAGGTCGGCAGCGAAGCTGAAATCATCCAGAAAATAGCCCGGCATGTCGCGCGTGTTGATCGGCTCGATCACCACGTCGCGCCCCTGTGCCCCGGCCGCATCACAAACCCTCCGCAACGAGTCGCGATAGACGGTCAGCGCGGTCGCATCTTGGCGCGAGGCGAGCCCACTCATCACATGCACGCGCCCGACCCCGGTCGCCTCGGCATAGCGCAAAGCAGTGTCGATCGAGGCGCGGAATTCCTCGGCGCGATCCGGCAATGCGGCCAGCCCGCGATCGCCCGCCTCCCAGTTGCCGGGCGGCAGATTGAAGAGCGCCTGCGTCAAGCCGTACGCGCGCAGCCGCTCCGCGATCGCCTCGGGCGGGTGGTCGTAGGGAAAGAGATATTCGACCGCATCGAAACCGGCCTTTTTCGCCGCGGCGAAGCAGTCGAGAAACTCGTGCTCGGTGAACATCATCGTCAGGTTGGCGGCAAATCTGGGCATCGCTCAGCCCTCGCTTGCGGGCGCTGCAGCAGGCAGCTCGAGCCCCGCGATATTCGCCAGCATCCGCGCGACAGAGGCATCGTCGTCGCGCCCCATCCCGGCCGCCGCCGTCATCACGAACATCTGCAGAGCCGTCCCGGCGATCGGTGTCGGGAATTTCAGGTCCCGCCCGATATCCGCCACGATCCCGAGATCCTTGGTGAAGATATCCACCGCGCTGCGCGGGCTGTAATCGCCCTCGAGCACGTGCGGCACGCGGTTCTCGAACATCCACGAATTGCCCGCTGACGCGGTGATCACCTCGTAGACTTTCTCCAGGTCCAGATCCATCGCCTTGGCGAAGGTGATCGCCTCACAGGCCGCCGCGATATGCACACCGGCGAGAAGTTGATTGACCACCTTGAAGGCCGCGCCCGTGCCTGCCTCCTCGCCAAGCTCGTAGACCTTGGCGGCGACACTATCGAGCGCCGGGCGAATGCGCGCAAAAGCCGCCGCCGGGCCCGAGCCCATGATAGTCAACTCACCGCTGGCGGCACGCTGAGCACCACCGCTGATCGGTGTATCAAGATAGGTCACGCCCGCCGCGGCGCAGCGCTTGGCGAAGACGCGCGCCAGATCGGGGGCCATCGTGGCGCAGGACATCACCACGCCGCCCCCGGACATGGTCGCGACGGCGCCGCCCGGTCCGAAAAGCACCTGCTCTGTCTGGTCGGCATTGACGACCACGGCGATCACCAGTTCCGCATCTTGCGCCCCCGTCGCAGGGTCGGCTGCAACCGCGCCGCCAAGCGCCGCAAAGCGCTCCATCGCATCGGCATTCACATCGACGCCCGTCACCGCGAACCCGTCACGCAGCAAGCTCTCGGCCATGCCGAAGCCCATCGATCCCAGACCGATGACACAGACCTTCGTCTCTTGGGGTGACTTCATGCGGAATACCTCTCAATCGCCGATTTCTAGTCTCAACCTGCCCCCTTCCAGCGTCCGTCTTGCGCTTGCATTGCTGGAATGATAGCGTTGTCATTACATCGTTAGCCCGAGCCGCAACGGCTTTGCAAGGGCTATGTGAAATCGCCGCCCCGCGCCGTCGGGGCGATCGGCGATCTGTGGACCGAGGGAGGAATTTCCATGCTGATCGGAGCGGTCGCCGACGATATTACCGGCGCCACTGACCTGTGCCTGATGCTGTCACGCAGCGGGTTGAAGACGCGGCAGGTTATCGGCCTGCCGGGGCCGCAAATGGACCTGTCGGGCGCCGATGCGGTGGTGGTCGCGCTGAAGTCGCGTACCATTCCGGCAGGCGACGCGGTAGAACTGTCGCTGAAAGCGGCGAAAGCCCTGCGCGCGGCCGGGGCGCAACGCCTGATGTTCAAATATTGCTCGACCTTCGACTCCACCGACCACGGCAATATCGGGCCGGTCACCGAGGCCCTGATGGAGTTCACCGGCACGACCCTGACCATCGCCTGCCCCGCCTTCCCGGCGACCGGGCGCACGGTCTACAAGGGCCACCTTTTCGTGGGCGACCGTCTGCTGTCGGAAAGCCCGCTCAAGGACCACCCGCTCACCCCGATGCGCGACCCCGATCTGGTGCGGGTTCTGGGGCGGCAGACGACGCTGAAAGTCGGCCTGATCGACGTCACGACGATCAGGCAGGGAGAGGCCGCGCTGCGCAAGGCCTTTGAGGCCGCCCGCGCGGCTGGCACCCGCGTCGTCGTCACCGACACGATCGACGAATCGGACTTGATGACGCTCGGCGCGGCCTGCGCGGAGATGCCGCTGATCACCGGCGGCTCGGGCATCGGTCTGGGCCTCGCCGCAGCGCTTCGCGACCAGAGCGACGCGCATAGCGCCCCGGATCGGATGCCAGCTCCGGAGGGCCGCAGCGCGATCCTCGCGGGCTCCTGCTCGGTCGCGACCCGCGGCCAGATCGCGGCCGCTCAGGCTGCAGGGCTGCCGAGTCTCGCGCTCGACGTGGAGGCGCTGACCGAAGGCCGACAGAGCGCGGATGAGATCGCCGATTGGGCCATCGCACAACCCGCCGACAGCACCCCCCTGATCTACTCCAGCGCAGATCCGGCGCAGCTCGGCAAGATCCAGTCCCGTCTGGGCCGAGACGCCTCCGGCGCGCTGGTCGAAGACACGCTGGCCGCAATCGCCGAACGCCTGCGCGACGCCGGGTTCACCCGGATGTTGATCGCGGGCGGCGAAACGTCGGGCGCGGTGACGACGGCGCTCGGTGTGCGCCTGCTCGACATCGGCCCCGAGATCGACCCCGGCGTGCCGTGGACGATGAGCCTCTCCGGCCCGCGCCTCGCGCTCGCGCTCAAATCAGGCAATTTCGGCGCCGAGGATTTCTTCCTCAAGGCGTGGGACCTGCTGGAGCCGGAGGCCGAACATGTCTGACGAAACGCGCCTGCGCGACCAGATCTGCACCATTGGGCGCTCGCTCTTCGATCGCGGCCTTACCGCCGGGTCTTCCGGCAATATCTCGGCGCGGCTGCCCGATGGCGGTTGGTTGATGACGCCCACCAATGCCTCGCTCGGCACACTCGATCCGGCCCGGATCTCCCTTTTCGACCGGGACGGCAACTTCGTCTCGGGCGACAAGCCGACCAAAGAATCCTTCCTGCATTTCGCGATGTATGACGAGCGTCAGGAAGCGGGCGCGGTGATCCATCTGCACTCGACCCACTCGACGGCCGTCTCGATCCTGCGCGACATCGATCCCGAGGACGTGCTGCCGCCGCTCACGGCCTATCACGTGATGCGCGTGGGCAAGCTGCCGCTCGTGCCCTACTACGCGCCGGGCGATCCCGAACTGGCCGAGGCCGTGCGCTCGCTCGCCAGCGCGCATCATTCGGTGCTGCTCGCCAATCACGGCCCTGTCGTCGCGGGCACCAGCCTGTCGAACGCGCAATATGCCGCCGAAGAGCTGGAGGAGACCTCCAAACTGTTCCTCGCCCTGCAGGGCCACGCGATCCGCCCGCTGACCCCGGCGCAGGTCGCCGACCTGCGGGAGCGCTTCAATCTCTGATCCGAATTTCACGACCTATCGACCCAAGCGGAGTATCCAATGACTAAGACCCAGGAAACCATCGGCTTCATCGGCACCGGCCTGATGGGCCACGGCATGGCCAAGAACATCGTCGAGAAAGGCTATCCGCTGACCGTGATCGCCCACCGCAACCGCAAGCCGATCGAGGACCTGGTCTCGCGCGGGGCGACCGAGGCGACCTCCTATGAAGACCTCGCGTCGCGCTCCTCGATCATCTTCCTGTGCCTCACCGGCGCGCCGGAAGCCGCCGAGGCGGTCGCAAAGCTGACTCCGGGCCTGAAAGAGGGCAGCGTCATCGTGGACTGCTCGACCGGCGAGCCGACCGTGACGATGAAGCTCGCAGAGGACATGGAAGAGATCGGCGTCGCCTATGCCGACGCGCCGCTCAGCCGCACCCCGAAAGAGGCCTGGGAAGGCACGCTCGATTGCATGGTCGGCGCGGATGAAGAGCTGTTCACGCGCATCGAGCCCGTGATCGACACCTGGGCGGGCAAGATCGTACGCGTCGGCAGCCTTGGCGACGGCCACCGCATGAAGCTGCTCAACAACTTCATCTCGCTGGGCTATGCCGCGCTTTATTCCGAAGCCCTCGCACTGTCGCGCAAGGTGGGCATTCCGATCGAGCAGTTCGACAAGGTGATCCGGGGCGGCCGGATGGATTGCGGCTTCTACCAGACCTTCATGGGCTACGCGCTCGAGGGCAACCGCGAGGCGCACAAGTTCACCCTCGCCAACGCCTACAAGGATTTGCGCTACGTCGAGTCGATGGCGAATGCCGCCACTGTCGCAACCCCGCTCGCCAGCACGGCCAAGAACGCCTTCGCGATGGCAATGGCCACCGGCGGCGACGGCCCTGAAGATTACGTGCCGCATCTCGCGGATTTCGTTGCACGCGCGAATGGGCTCGACTGAGCCCACGCACCTCCCGGAAGCGACGGCTCAGCCCGGCCGGATATGGTCGGGCTGAGCCAGCTCATCGGGACGGTCAACCGGGATAATCGCGCGTCATCTGCAGCGATCGGCTTCTGGCGGCATTGATCGGTTCGGCCTCGGCCCGCTCATTCGAATATCCGACCGAGAAAGATGCGCCTCGAGACCGATGTCGCGCAGGAGTGCAGGCGGGAGGTCTCGCGGGTCGGTGAAGCGGCGTCGTTTTCGGAGACGACACGCGAGACGCCAGAGCAGGTTCTTCATGGGACAGATGCTCTCTTGGGGGCGATCTGACGCCCCTCAGCCAGAGCCATGTTCCGGCCGAAGGCATCACGGAAGCTTCAAGTTCGCCTGAGGGCGCCCTCAGTTGCGACCGGGCAGACGAAGCCGGCCGCTTGCGAGCAACACGCCGAGGATGGCGACGAACACACCCAGAATCTGTTGCCAGCCGGGCATCCGCCCGAAGGCGATCGCGACGAGAAGCGCGGCGACAGGGACGAGATTGAAGAGGACCGAGGTCGCGGCCGGCCCCCGCACCGAAATGCCGACCTGCCAGAACAGATAGGCCAGGACCGAGCCGCCCAGTGCCATGTAGAGAACCAGCAACTGGGTGACCGACCCCGACTGCACCAGTTCTTGCACAGGATTTCCGACCAACAGGGAGATCGCCACGAGCCCGAACGCTCCGAAGACCATTGTCCAGGTCGCGGTTTCCACCGCAGATGCCTCGCGAACCCAACTGCGGCATCCGATGGAGTAGAGCGACCAGCCGATGCTTCCGATCAGGATGAGAATGTCGCCGCCGGAGAACCGCGTTCCCGTGAACGCTCCGACCGTCATAGCGACGCCGACCAAGCTCACGATCATTCCGACGATCGCGGTCCCTTTCGGCAGGCGTCTTTGAGCCAGCGCATCGAGCAGATTGGTCGTCAGCGGCGTCGTGCCCATGATCAGTGCAGCGGTGACCGGGCTCGAACTTTGCATCCCGAGAAACAGGGCGGCGTTGAAGCCCGTGACCCCGGCGACGCCGAGAACCGCGAAGGCGGGCCAGTTACGCTTGAGCACTTGAAAATCAACCCCGCGCGAAACCCCAAGCCAGATCACGATCGCAACCGCTGCGATCGCGAAGCGGCTCGCGGCAGCGGTCCAAGGCGACAGATGTTCGAGGGCGACGCGGGTCGCCTCGAAATTGGTGCCCCAGAAGATTGCCGCCAGCGCGCTTAGGGAGAGCGCACTGCCGTCTGACATGGAGCGTTTCGCTGGAGGGAAGTCGATTGCGGACATGATGGCCTCATCCGATGGGAAGACGCCGGCTGTTTACGCTTTTCATTTTGGGAGGCGTAGAGATAATACTGGCAATCAGTTTTCCAAAATTGGAAGAAAACTTTGCGACTGAATTGGGACGACACGCGGATTTTCCTCGCTCTGGCGCGGACGGGCACCCTCTCCGGGGTCGCCCAGACCCTTGGCCTTGGGGTCGCGACGGTGTCGCGCCGCGTCGATCGGCTGGAGCAAGCGCTCGGCGTGCCTCTCTTTCTGCGCCACCAGAGCGGCTACCGTCTGACCGATCAGGGCGAGGCGCTCTTGCCGCGTGCAGAAGAAGCGGAGCAGGCGATACAGGGCTTTTCTCAAGGCGCGGGGGCGGAGGCCGAAGTGGCGGGCCTCGTGCGTCTGGCAAGCTTCGAGACCATCGTCGCGCCCATCATCGTGCCGGCGCTCGCGCCGTTGCTGGCAAGACATTCCGGGCTCGATGTGGAAATCCTTTTCAGTGCCGCAGTCGTCAATCTCCATCGTCGCGACGCCGACCTGGCGCTGCGGTTGTTGCGCCCAGAACATGGTCACCTTCTGGTGCGTCAAGTGGGCGTTCTGGGGGTAGGCCTTTACGGACCGCCGAGCGGGGCCCGACCCGAGCGCTTCGTGACCTTCCCCTTTCCCGAGGAGAGTGGGGTGAAGCTGCAAGTCGAGTGGGCCCGTGCCTTCGGAGCGGATCAAGCGCCGCGCCTCGCGGTCAACACTTTGGCGGGACAGGTCGAGGCGGTGGCACGCGGCGTGGGCGTGGGCGTGCTGCCGCACCTTCTGGCCCGCGAGGCAGGGCTCAGGCTCCTGGCGGATCGGCTCCCCAACGGATCTGCGATGGAGCGTCCGATCTACATGGCAATCCACGCCGATCTCGCGGCATCGCGCAGGGTTCGGGCGGTGGCCGATACGCTCATCCAAGCCCTCGAGGCCCGTCGCGCCGAGCTGGCAGAACCGTGAGTGCTCATGCGATCCGGGAATCGCGGCAGATCAGCCAGAATGAAAAGCCCCGCGACACGGCGCGGGGCTTCTCGTGTGTCCCAGACTAGATGCGAGTGATCAACCGTAGACCAGTTTCGGCAGCCAGATGATGATCTCCGGGAAGAACATGCACAGCAGCAGCCCCACCACCTGAAGCGCGAGAAACGGCAGCGCCGAGCGGAAGATGTCGCCCATCGGAATTTCCGGCGGCGCCACCCCGCGCAGATAGAACAGCGCGTAGCCGAAGGGCGGCGAGAGGAAGCTCATCTGCATGTTCACGAGGTAGAGCACCCCGAACCACAGCACGAGATCGTCGGGATCGCTCAGCCCGAAGGCCTCGGCCCCAAGCGCTTTCACGATCGGCACGAAGATCGGCACGCAGAGCAGCAGGATGCCGACCCAGTCGAGGAACATCCCGAGAATGATCAGCACGAGCTGCATGATGATCAGGATGCCCCACGGCCCGAGCCCGGTCGCCTCCAGCGCGTTCTGCACGAATTGCTGTCCGCCCTCGAGCACATAGAGCCCGACGAAGATCGTCGCCCCGAACATGATCCAGATGACCATCGCCGAGGCCTTGAGCGTCGTGATCGCGGCCTCGCGGATCGTCTGCCAGTCGAGCTTGCGGTGGATGGCGGCCACGATGATCGCACCGAAAGTGCCGATGCCCGCAGCTTCCACCGGGGTCGCGACACCGGTGAAGATCACGCCCAGCACGATCACGATCAGCGAGATCGGCGCCGACATGTTGCTCATCAGGCGGATCTTCTCGCGGCCCGTGATACGTTCTTCCGGCGGGATCGGCGGGCCCATCTCGGGGTTGATCGCACAGCGGATCAGCACATAGGCCACATACATGCCCGACAGGAGAAGGCCGGGGATTACCGCGCCGATGAACAGTTCGCCCACCGATTGCTCGGCCACGACCGCGTAGATGATCGCAAGGATCGACGGCGGGATCAGGATCCCGAGCGTGCCGCCCGCCATGATAGAGCCCATCGCGATCTTGGCATTGTATCCGCGATCGAGCATCGCCGGCAGCGCGATGATCCCCATCGTCACCACCGCAGCCCCGATCACACCCACCATCGCGGCAAGCACCGTCGAGGCAATGATGGTGGCCGCGGCCAGACCGCCGCGCACACCGCCCAGCACCTTGTAGATGACGTCGAACATCTCGTTGATGATCCCTGCCCTCTCCAGCATTGACGCCATGAAGATGAACAAGGGGATCGCCGAGAGCTGGTAGTTCGTCATCAGCGGGAAGATGCGGCTCGGCACGATATTGAGCGCGCGTTCGTCGCCCAGCACGAACAGGAAGACACAGGCCAGACCGCCCGTGACGAAGGCCAGTGGAAGCCCTGCCATCAGCAGGACGACCAGCGAGCCGAACATGATGAGTGTCAGCCACTCAATTCCAATCTCAAGTCCCATGTATCAGCCCCTGCCCATCACGACCCGCAGATCCTGCGCGAATTTTGAAATGCCCTGCAGAACAAGCAGCAGAGCGCCGATCACCATGACCCATTTCATCGGCCACAGAGGCACCTCCCATTCGTTGAAGCTGATCTCGCCCCAGCGGACATTCGCATCGGTCCATTGTCCGAGATTCCAGTTCGCCAGCATCTCGCCGGTCGGAATTTCGCCGCGCGCCCATTGCGAGATGAGCCCGTTGCCCGTGGGCACGGCGATCGCATCCATCGCAAAGATCCACGACGTCACCAGAAGCGTGCCCGCGAAGATGAAGAAGAAGACCGAGGTCAGCAGATCGACCCACGCCTTGCGGGGTTTCGACAGCGGCGCGTAGAAGATGTCGACGCGCACATGGCTCTCGGTCAGCATCGCGTAGGCACCCGAGATCAGGTACTGCATCCCGAACATCAGATACATCGCCTCATGCGCCCAGTTCGTCGGGCTGTTGAAGACGTAGCGGCTGATGACCTCGAAGTAATAGACGAAGACCGCGATGATCGCCCAATAGCTGACGAACTCGCCCGCCTTGAGCGAAATCCGATCGATCCAGCCTGTCCAACCTTTCGAGACATGGCGGGAATCGTCTTTCATCTCCTCTTCCTCGAGCGCTTCGAGACGCCGCTCGACCTCGCTTTCCTCGTCATGCTCGGGCAGCGAGGCGTTGGCGCGCCGCACCAGCATCGGAAGCAGGAGCGCGTCAATGACGATCCCCGCAAGCAGCACCCAGAAAGCGTATTTCGAGATGCTGCGCCATTTTGCGAGCACGGCGGCGGCGGCGTCCCTCTTCGGGCGCGCCTCTGTGAGATCGGCCTGAGCCTGTTCGATCAGCGACTCGCCATCCGCGACCCGCTTCTCGGCGCGATCGACATTTCGCTGCGCGCGCTTCTGCGCAAAGCTGCCCTCTTCGGCGGCGGCCAGCTCCTCGCGCAGCTTCGGAAGATCGGCCTGCGCGGTGTCGACCCGCTCCTGCTCGCGGCTCAGAGAACGCTCGGCCATACGCACCACGTTCGACATGTCCGAAACCGTGCCGCGCGCGTTATGGCCCTGTGCATTCGCGTAAAGAATGGCGATGAAGACCGGAATGAAGAGAAAGCCCAGCAGGCTTTTCACATAGAAGCGATGCAGTCCCAGCATCCCCCCGGTCACGAGAATGAAATAGCCCAAGGAGAGCGAATAGCGCCGCTCCGTCTTGCGTGGCCTGTTGGCCAGAGACGCCGCAATGATCGGAAACAGGATCAACCCTGCCCAATAGGCCCAATGCGGTAGAGTGAAGTCGATATTGGGCATTGCCCACCCCCTGTTGTCGGGACATGCCCGGCCATCAGTTGAACCGGGCCCGCGCCAGAGGGCGGGCCCGTCAGACTGTCTTCGAGATCAAATCAGAGCTTCAGTTCCAGCCCGTCGACCAGATCGGGCGTCACATAGCCGAGCGAGCCGGACATCATGTAATCGAGCTGCGTCTTGAAGATCCGCGCGCTGTCCTTGTCGCGGTTCGCGTACTTGAACCAGATCGGGACGGCGACTTCGGTCATCAGCTCCACATCGTCCTGGCTGAGGCGCGTGACCTCGGTCCCGTCGGCCTCGAACTTTGCCCAGGCTTCCTGGTCGGCCTTCTGGATCGCCGCGTGATGCATGTCGGAATAGACGTGGGTTTCCATTTCGACGAACTGCTTCATCTGCGGGCTGAGCTTGTTCCACGCATCCATGCCCACGGTGATGTCCATGATGTCGACCGGCTGGTAGAGCGACATCATGCCGGGCGGGCCCATCGAGATATAGCTGGTCACCTGACTGAAGCCGAGCGCGTAGTTCACCGCAGGGCCTACATAGTCCGCCACGTCGATCGTGCCCTTCTCCAGCGCGGGGAAGATTTCCGAGCCCGGAAGCACGGTGGTCTCCGCCCCGATTTCGCCGAAGACGTCGGCGACCATGCCGCCGGGAAGGCGCATCTTGCGACCGCGGAAGTCGTCGATCGACCGGATCGGCACCTTCGAGTGGATGATGTTCGGGCCGTGGTGGACGGGGCCCACGAAATACATGCCTTGCGCCGCATAAAGCTCGCGCGCCATTTCCAGCCCGCCGAGGCCGTAATAGAACACGTCGAATTCGTGCGGATTGCGCAGGCCGAGCGGATAGGACGTCAGGAAGACGCCCGCCGGGATGATGCCCTGCACGTAGATGGTGAACGGGTTGACCGCGTCGAGCACGCCGTTCTTCACCGCGTCGTAAAGCTGGAAGTCGCCCACGACGTCATTGGCGCCGAAAGGCTGGAAGGCCAGCTCGCCGCCGGTCTTTTCCTGAATGGTGGCGCACCAGTCCTTGAAGGTCTGAAGGCCGACACCGCCCGGCCACGAGGTCTGGATCTTCCAGGTCGTGCCGTTGGCTTGGGCCGAGGCGATATGCGGCGCGGCAAGGCCGGCGGCGCCCGCCGCCGCAAGAGTGCGCAACGCATGTCTGCGAGTGGTCAGATGTTTCATGGTTCCTCCCCGTTTTGGTTGCGACCCCGACGGACGCGGGGCCGAATGAGAGGGAGGTCGAAAACACGCGATGGCACTCCTCCAAGCGCATCGCGACTTCGTGAGACGTCGTGATCGCTAAGGCTTCCAGCTTCTCCTCAAAAGCGGAAACCCACTCTCCTCCCCCTGTATAGGCGAGGTTTGCACGGGTTTTGTTTTTTCGCAAGTATTCACGAATTTGCGTGCGTTCGTGAAATATCCCTAAAATTCCAACGGGGGCGGCTCAGGGCCGAGCTGCAGCCCTTGCCCATTGCACAACGCTGGGGCGACTTCAGGTCGATGGAGAAACACTCCTGCCAGATACTTCCCTGCTGCGCGCGCTTTATCGCCTGTTCGCGAGGATGAATTCCCCGATCTTCTCGACCAGCAAATCGCGGTCGTGGTCGAGGGTCGCGACGTGGAACGAGTTCTCCAGCCAGACCAGTCCGACATCCGAAGATCCGACATCGCGCAGGATCCGCAGCCCATTCTCGGGGGCGACGACATGATCGATGCGGGACTGGAAGACCAGGATCGGCTGGCGCAACTCCGGCAGCATCGCGCCCGTGGCACAGGTCAGCACGAAGCGTTCGCGCATCGTGGTGGACGGAATCCGGTCGTAACAGATTTCGCGCCGGTCGGGATGGCGGATATCCGAGCCGATGCCGCGCTGGAACGGCTCGGGTCGATCGCCGAAGAGGCTCGCAACCTGATCGGGGCGATAGAGCCCGGTCGAGCCGTTGATCGTCACGACGCGATCGACCCGATCAGGAAAGCGGATCGCGAGGTTGAGGGCGATGGTCCCGCCGAGAGACAGCCCCGCCACAACGATCCGGTCGCACTCCTGCCGCAGCGCCGCGAGCGCCGCCTCCGCCGAGGCCAGCCAGTCCCGGTATCCGGTCTGCGCCAGTTCCTCCGGTGTCGTGCCGTGACCGGCCAGCAGCGGCACGCGGACGCTCGCCCCGCTGAGCCGATGCAGGCCATGTGCGACATGAGCCACGCTTTGGGGCGTGCTCGTGAACCCGTGCAGCAACAGCACACCCGTGCGGGAACCCTTGAGGTCAAAGGGCGCAGGGTCGGTATCGTAATCCATCGGGTCTCACACTGGCAGTCGGCATTTGCGGCGCCATAAGACGTCAGGTGTTCCGCGAGGTTCAAATAGGCTTGTGTGATCGGGTGATCGCGAAATTGGATCACCCCCGCCGCGGTGTCAGCCTAGGAAGATCGTACGGAAATCCTGCAGCAATTTCGTGTCGACCACCTTGCTCCAGGCCATCGCGATCGTCAGCTCCGGGCTCCAGCCCGGCACCGGGAGAATTTTCAGCGCGGCCGGCAGACTGTCTGCGGCGCTGATCGGGTAGAAGGTCAGGCCCCGCCCCTCCGCGACGCGCTGGAAGATCACCTGCACGTCCCACGCTTCGTCGACCACCAACGGATCGAGACCGCCCTGTGCGAAGGCCGTGTCGAGCAGGGCCCGGAACGAGCGCCAGTTCTCCCGCAGGCCCATCACGAAGGACCGCTCGCGCAGCGCCTCGAGCGACAGCGCCTCGACATCGCGCGGCACGACGACGCCGATCCGAGTGGACCAGATCGGCTCCTGCGCGACGGCCGGGTCTTGCACGCTGTCATGCGCCAGCAGGAAGCCGATATCGATCTCGCCCGATTTCAGGTTCCGCATCATCGTGTCCGTCGACATCACGTGCATCTCGACCTGACAGCCTGGATAGCTCTGGTGGAACCGATCCAGCCCGGCGGAAATCTGCGACGACGAGGCCAGTGCGGAATAGCCCACGATGATATGCCCGCGCGCGCCGAGCGCGTTCTGCCGCGAGGCGCGGATCGTGCGCTCGAACGTGGCAAGGGTCAGGCGCGCATCCTCCAGAAAGATCCGTCCTGCCTCGGTGATCTCGAACACGGTCGCGCTGCGCCGGAAGATCGCAAAACCAAGATCGGTCTCGGTGTCCTGAATCGTCTTGCTGATCGCCGGCTGCGCGATGTTGAGCGCCTCGGCGGCGGCGCGGAAACCACCCGCATCCGCGACCGCGATCGTGTAGCGCAAGTGGCGAATGCCGATGCGCGTTGGGCCCATGAGTATCTCTCCCTGCCGTCCTCCCCGGAGCGATAACGAACCGCGATCATCCGATCAAGCTTTGCTATTTGAATAGGTAGTCCCCGTCAGGAATGCTCTGGCCGGCGCACAAGATCGCGGGGAGGTGACCGGTGCAGAGAGGATTCATTGATCGAGCGTTTCGGCGACTGACTCACGGGCTGATGCTCGTAGGCGGGCTGGGCATCATCGTTATGATGGGCAACATCACGCTCGACGTGGTGCTGAAGGTATTCTGGAACGCCCCGATCCAGGGAACGGTCGAGATCTCGTCCTATTATTACATGGTCGCGATCGTCATGCTGCCGATGGCGCTGGTCGAATATGACGACGAGCAGATCAGCGTCGATCTGCTGTTCAACCATTTTCCCGACTGGCTCCAGCGGATCAGCCTGCTGATCACCTTCTTCGCGACCGCGGCGATCCTGTCGGTGATGACGTGGCGCACGGGTCTCGACGCGGTCCGCGCCTTCAAGGTCGGCGAAGTCGTGATGGGCAGCCGCGAGATCATCGTCTGGCCCGCCCGTTGCATGTTGCCGTTGGGTTTCGGGCTTGCGGCCGTGGCGGCACTCTTGCGCGCCGTGCTGCTTGTGCAAGGCAAACCCGTCACCAAACTGCATGATACGGAGTCCGCGGCATGAGCATGTTGACCATTGGGTGGATCGGCGTCGCGAGCCTGTTCGGACTTCTCGCGCTGCGGATGTCGATCGGCATCGCCTTGATGATCGTCTCCTTCATCGGCATCGCATCGATGCTGAACCTGACCGCGGCTTTCGGCATCGTGAGCGCCCTGCCCTTCAGCTTCATCGGGGATTGGTCGCTGACCGCGATCCCGATGTTCCTGCTGATGGGCTTCGTCGCCGCCAATACCGGGCTGACGAGTGGCGCCTTCGACCTGCTTAAGATGCTGCTGGCGCGGGTGCCGGGCGGTCTCGCCTCGGCCAGCGTCGGCGCCTGCGGACTGTTCGCGGCGGCGTCGGGCTCGAGCATCGCGACCACCGCCGCGATGTCGCGCATCGCCGTGCCCGAAATGCTGCGCGCGAAGTATCACCCGTCGCTCGCGACCGGCGTCGTGGCCGCTTCGGGCACGCTTGGCTCGCTGATCCCGCCGTCGATCCTGATGGTGCTCTACGGGATCTTCACCGAGCAGTCGATCGGCCAGCTGTTCATCGCGGGCGTCGTGCCGGGCCTGATATCCGCGCTGATCTACATGGGAATGATCACCGTGCGCTGCGCGGTGAACCCGAAACTCGCCCCGCGCGCCGCCGAGCCGTTCGACATGCGCCGCTTCCTGAGCCTGCTGTGGTCGGTCTGGCCGTTCCCGGTCCTGATCATGGGCGTCCTTGGCGGCATATTCGGGGGCTTCTTCACACCGACCGAGGCGGGCGGAATGGGAGCGACTCTCGCCGTTCTGATCGCGCTGCTGCGCCGGAGCCTGACATGGGAGGCGATGCGCGCCGCGATCCGCCAGACCGTCGTCGCCACCTCCTCGATCTTCTTCCTGTCGATCGGGGCGATCATGTTCACCCGCTTCATGGGGCTGTCCGGCGTGCCGCGCTCGCTGACCAACGCGATGCTCGCCGTCTCCGACGACAAGGTGGTGATCATCCTGATGGTGGCGGGGCTGTTCGTGATCCTCGGCATGGTGATCGACTCGATCGGCTTGATGCTGCTGACTCTGCCGATCCTGCTGCCGGTGCTGGAAGCCGCCGACATCAACCTGATCTGGTTCGGCATCATCACGATCAAACTCCTGGAGATCGGCCTCGTGACGCCGCCCGTGGGGCTCAACCTCTATGTCCTGCACAGCGCGCTGTCGGGGAAGGTGAAGCTCGGCAACATCATCTCCGGCACGACCTGGTTCATCGCGATGGACCTGCTGACGCTCATCCTGCTGATCGCGTTTCCGGCGCTCAGCCTCTACCTGCCCGCGCTGATGGCCGGGTGAAACGACAACTCATTTACCGTTCCAAAGGGAGGAAACCTGTGAACATGACGTCGACGATGAAGACCGCGGCGATCGCCTTCGCGATGATGACCACCGCGACCGTGGCGAGCGCGGCAGACTACAACGCCAACCATTTCTTCGCCGAGCGCCACTCGATGGTGCGCGGCCCCTACGTGGAATTCGCCAAGAAGGTCGCGGAAGAGACCGATGGCGAGATCAATTTCACCGTGTTCTCCGCAGGCTCGCTGCTGCCGCCGGCCTCCTCGCTGCAGGGCGTGCGCGACGGGATCGCGCAGGTCACCTATCACGCCGGGACCTACACCCCCTCCGAGCTGCCGATCGACAATCTCATCGGCAACATGGCTTTCTACAACACCGACCCGCTGGTCATGGCTTTCGCCTCGACCGAGTTCGGCCTGACGAACCCCGCCCAACTGGCGGAGTGGAAAGCCAATGGTGTGGTCTATGGCGGGGGCTATTCGACCTCGCAGTACTTCATGCAGTGCAACACCCCGGTCCGCACGCTGGCCGATATCAAGGGCAAGCGCCTGCGCATGGCGGGCGGCGCGTGGTCGCGCTTCGCAGAATTCGTAGGCGCCGTACCGGTCTCGATGCCGTCGAGCGAGATGTATACCGGGCTTGACGCCGGCTCGCTCGATTGTGCGGTCGCGGCGGCGGATGCGCTCGACAGCTTCAGCCTGAAGGATGTCGTCACCGACATGAACACGCTCGCGATCGGCAACTACTACGCCGGGTTCGAATGGGGCTACAACGTCGCCTTCTGGCAGTCGCTCTCGCCCGAGAACCGCCGCGTGTTGTTCAATGAGATGGCCTATTACCTCGCAGAGCACCGCATCGCCTTCGACAAGGATGTCGAGAAGGCCGTGAACTCGGCGAAAGAGAACGGCATGGCCGTGGCCGAGCCGGATCAGGCCCTGAAAGACGCGCTGGCCGAATTCGTGGTCGCCGATGAAGCCACGCTGATCGCCAATGCCAAGGATCGCGGTGTGAAGGATCCCGAAGCGATCCTCACCGAGTTCAAGGCGCTCGTCGACAAGTGGGACGGGCTGCTCGCCAATGTGGACACGACCGATGTGGACGCGCTGGCCGCGCTTGCGCGCTCGGAGATCTACGACAAGCTCGACGAGACGACCTACGGCGTCTACTGAGACCGATCGGGCTCGAGACCAAAAGAAAAGGCGGCTTTCGAGCCGCCTTTTCGCGTTCTTGTCCAGCAAGGTCGCGCGCGCCATTGTCCCGCGTTTCCCTGGATCAACCGCGACCGGACGCCTCTGCCTCCCGCGCCTTCTCGATCAGGTCCGTGACCACCGGGTTCGGAAAGCGGCGCTGCAGCGTCACCGCGTAGAAATCCTCGCCGATATCGAGATCGAACGGTGCGGTCACCAGCAACCCGTCGCGAAGCTCGTCGGCCAGAACGACGGCGGGCGTGATCGCAAGCCCCGCATCCTCGCGGGCCAGAAGGCGGATCATCGCCATGTCGTCAACCTCCGCCGCCACTTGCGGACGCAGCCCGAGCCGGGTGATCAGGCTGTCGAAGCCGGTCCGGATCGAACTGTCGGTCGGCAGGATCACGGGCTCCTCGCTCAGCATCTCCTCGAGCGTGGCATGCCGCAGCCGGTGCGGCGTGCCGTGCAGCAAGACTTTCTGTTCGGCGACGCGATGCGCGACGAAGCTCGAGAACACGTCGCGTGCCGGCGGCTCCGTCGTCAGCACCACGTCGAGCGCCATCGCCTGCAGCGCCTCGAACAGGACGCCCCCGTTGCCCGAACGCAGCACGATCTCCACATCCGTGCGCCCGATGAGCGGCGCGAGAAATCCGATCTGGAAATTGCGCGAAAGCGTGGAGAGCGCGCCGATCCTCACCGCCTGACGTCCCGCCGAGGCCTGTCGCAACGTGGCCGCAAGCTCTTCGCCCGCCTCGAAAATCCGCTCCGAATAGTCGAGCGTGATATGCCCGACCTCGGTCAGCACCAACTGCCGCCCGCGCCGCTCGAACAATTGGTGACCGATCCGCGCCTCGAATGTGCGGATCTGCGTCGAGAGTGCCGATTGCGAAACGTTCAGACGCTCCGCCGTGCGCGTCAGGTTCCCGTCCTTCGCGACTTCGTGGAAATAGCGCAGATGATGGTAGTTCAACTCTGACATCGTTCTATTAAACAGAACGAAAACCCACAAACAATGAATTTTTCTTCACACCAAGCCGCCGCTACCTCTCCCGGGAACGAACTGGAGGTTGCCATGTCTTATCTCTTGCTGCTGCCCGCTGCGCTTTTGATCGCGGTCGGCACTGATTTGCTTCTGAGGCCTGCGGAGCGGGCCGGAGCGCGACTGCGTGGGCCGGAGTTGGCCTCACTTCTGGGGCTGCTCGCGACGGTGAGCGCGGCGGTGATGCTTGCGCTGTCGGGGCCGACGACGAGCCCGCTCATAGGCATGGCGGGCATCGGTCTCTCTGCGCGCATCGACATCGTCAGCATCTCGCTGGCACTGACCGTCGGCTTCGTCGGCTGGGTGGTGCTGCGCTTTTCGCGGGTCGCGCTCGATGGCGAAGCGCGGCAAAGCTGGTTCATGGGCTGGATGAGCCTGACACTCGCCTGTGTGCTTGCGCTCGTGGTGGCGGGCAACCTGTTCCAGCTGGTGATCGCATGGATCGCGGTCGGCACCGGCCTGCACCGGTTGCTGCTGTTCTATCCAGAGCGCCCCGGCGCGCAACGCGCCGCGCGGAAGAAATCGCTCAGCGGGTTGGTCGCGAGCGGTGCCCTGCTGGTCGCGGTGAGCCTTCTCGCCTATGGCTTCGGGACCACCGACATCGCGCGCATCCTCGAGGCCGCGCGCGACGGGCAAGGGCCGCAGACGCTTTGGGTCGTGGCGGGGCTTCTGGGCGTCGCTGCGGTGTTCAAATCGGCGCTGATCCCCACCCATGGCTGGCTGACCGAGGTGATGGAGGCCCCAACCCCGGTCTCGGCACTGATGCATGCGGGCGTGGTCAATGCAGGGGGCTTCCTGCTGATCCGCTTTGCCGACGTGATGCTCGCCGCACCCGGCGTCCTCGCAGTGCTGGCGCTGGTCGGCGGGCTCAGCGCACTCATCGCGGCGGCAGTGGCGACGACGCAATCGGCAGTGAAGACCTCGCTTGCGTGGTCCACCTGCGCACAGATGAGCTTCATGGTGCTGCAATGCGGACTGGCGCTGTTTCCGCTGGCGCTGCTTCATATCGTGGCGCATTCGCTTTACAAGGCGCATGCCTTCCTGTCCTCGGGCAGCGCGGTCGCCGCGGTGGCGCAGCAGCGCCGGCCCGGCCCGGTCGCGGTGCCGGGCGCCGGAGCGGTGCTGCGCGCTTTCCTTCTTTCGCTCGCAATCTACGGCGGGGCGCTCGCGCTCTCCGGGCTCTGGCACGAGCCGCCACAGGCGATCGCGTTGGGGGCGATCCTCGTCTTCGGCGTCGCCTACCTGATCGCTCAGGGGCTGGCGGAGGCCGCGCCGTGGCCGCTGTTCTGGCGCACGACGCTTATGTCTCTGGGCGCGACCCTTGGTTATTTCGCGCTGCATTGGGGGGCAAATGCGCTCTCGGCGGGCACCCTGCCGCCCCCGCCCCCGGCCGACCCGCTGATCTGGCTGGTGATGCTCCTGACGATCGCCGGCTTCGGCCTCGCGGCCTGGGCGCAGGCGACCTTCCCGCTCTGGGGCAGCCATCCGGCTGCGGCGGGGCTGCGGGTCCACCTCATGAACGGTCTCTATCTTAATGCGCTCACCGATCGGCTGATCGGGCAGACGCCCCTCAAGAAAGGTTAAGGCTATGAGTTTCCACAGCTATCAATTCCCCGGCGCGACCTTGCAACTCTTTGCCGCAGCCGAAAAGACGCTGGCTCAGATCCCGCCCGCCTTCGGGCTGGAGGCGACGGTGGCGGTGAACCCCTATCTCGGTCAGGCCGGAGAGAGCCGCCTTCAGGCCGCGACCCGGCTGGCGCGGGTGGCGGGCGCCCGGACGACCGCCCCGCGCGAGGCAATAGCCCAGTGGCTAGAGGCCGGGCGGCTCACGCTGCAGGACATTTCGGCCGCCGCGATCGAGGCCGGGCTCGACCCCGATCAGGTGCGAAAGGCGCTTCACGCCCCCTCGCCCGCGTATCGACCCGATCCGACGCTGGCCGATCTGGCCGCGAAGGAGACCGGACAGGACTGGCCTGCGCTGATCGCGGACCGGGTCGGTCTCTGGGCCGGCGGGCATTTCGACAAGGGGCAAGCGCTCTGGCCTGCGCCCGAAGGCGCGGCCTTCAAGGCGTGGCGAGCGTTCGCGCTGCGCGACCTGACGCCGGGTCTGCACGGGCTGCGCGGCTTCTGCGCCTTCGCGGCGAGCCTGCCCACGGATGCGCGCGCCGCCTTCGCGGAACTGACGGGACGGCTTGGTCTGAGCACCGAGGCCGCGCCACTCTACCTGCATCGGCTCGCGATGAGCCTTGGCGGCTGGGCGCAATATGCGCGCGGGCTTGGCTGGGCGGACGGGCTGAAGGGAGAGCGCAATGCGCTGGCGTTCGAGATGCTGGTGATCCGGCTCGCGTGGGAGGTGGCGCTGCTGGAGTGTTTCCGCGACCGGCTCTCCGTCCCTTGGACGCGGGCGCTGAAAGACCATGCCGCGCCGCTGGATCCAAGCCTCGATCTGCGCATCGATCTTGCACTGCAAGAGGCCGCGGACCGGGCCGAAGAACGAGCCTTGGCGGAAACGCTCGCAGCGGCGGACGAACGGACCGGCGCACAGGCACCCGACATCCAGGCGGTCTTTTGCATCGACGTGCGGTCCGAACCCTTCCGGCGAGCCTTGGAAGCCGCCGATCCCGGCGTGCAGACGCGCGGCTTCGCGGGCTTCTTCGGTCTGCCGATCGCCCATCGCCGGCTGGCCTCGGACCAGCGCGACGCGCGGGCGCCGGTGCTGTTGGAAACAGGGATCGAGTCGCAAGTCGCGGTGAGCGACAAGGCCGATCAGGCCGCGCGGATCGCCCGGCGCGCCACCCGCGCTTGGGGCCGGTTCAAGCTGGCCGCGGTGTCGTCCTTCGCCTTCGTGGAAGCGGCCGGGCCGCTGTATCTGGGCAAGCTTTTCGGGTCGGCGATGGCGCAGGAAACGGCACCGACCCCCGAGCCCGTGCCCGCGCTCGACCTGCCCTCCGATGAGCGGATCGCGCTGGCGGGCCGGGTGCTGCAGGCGATGTCGCTCACCTCCGATTTCGCGCCGCTGGTCCTGATCGCGGGTCACGGCGCGCATGTCACCAACGCACCGCATGCGAGCGCGCTGCAATGCGGGGCCTGTGGCGGCCATGCGGGCGATGTGAACGCGCGGTTGCTCGCGGAACTGCTCAACGATCCGGTGGTGCGCAAGGGACTGTCCCGGAACGGCATCGCGATCCCGCCGGAGACGCGGTTCCTTGCCGGGCTGCACGATACCGTCAGCGACGAGCTACGGCTGTTCGAGGACGGGACGGCTGCGGTGCCACGGGCGCATCTGGCGCAGTTGCAAACAGCGCTCGCGAAGGCGGGCCAGATCGCCCGGACGGCGCGGGCGCAGGCCCTCCCCCGCGCCGGGTCGGAGGCCGATCTGCCCCGGCGGGGCAAGGACTGGTCCGAGTTGCGGCCCGAATGGGGGCTGGCCGGTTGCCGCGCCTTCATCGTGGCCCCCAGGGCGCGGAGCAGGGGCTGCGATCTGGGTGGGCGAGCCTTCCTGCACGATTACGACTGGCGGCAGGATGCGGGCTTTTCCACGCTCGAGCTGATCCTGACCGCCCCTGCCGTCGTCACCAGCTGGATCGCGCTGCAATATAACGGCTCCGCCACCGCGCCCGAGGTGTTCGGGGCGGGCAACAAGCTGTTGCACAACGTGGTCGGCGGCATCGGTGTGTTCGAGGGCAATGGCGGCGATCTGCGGGTCGGGTTGCCGATGCAATCGATGCATGACGGCGAGCGGCTGCGGCATGATCCGCTGCGGCTCTCGGTGGTCGTCGCGGCCCCGACCGAGGCGATCACCGAGGTGCTGGAGCGGCATCCGCAGCTCAAGGCGCTGTTCGAAAATGGCTGGTTGTCGCTGCAGGCGATGGACGATGCGGGCCGGATCACGGCGCGCTATCAAAACGGTTCGTGGGTGGAGCGGGACCAACCGTCCCAGATCCGCGCCGCCTGACCGTAAACGCCGCTCGCAACATCGGGGGCTGCCCGCACCGCAACTGCTCGGGCGCGGGCAGCCCAATAGACTCTGCGGCTCTGCTAGATTGGCATTGGTGTCGGGGTCTCTGGAGTCTGGCCCAAGAACCCCGGCTTAGGGCAACACCGGGATCTGGCGAAGCTCCTCGAGTTCCTTCTCGGACATGTCCAACGCATCGCGGGTGACGTCGTGAAGCTCCTGCATTAGCGATTGAGCCTGCTCGATCTCCTCCTGCGTGATCGGACGAGAAGGATGGGCAAAGAAGCCAATGGAACGGTCCAATTCCCCAAGTGCAATGACCTTCCCGTAACGCAATCCAAAACGCGAAGCGGCGCCGAACACGTCACTCTCATCGCCGTCGGAGAGGTCCGCCCAATCGCAAATACCCTGATTGGAGATCGCCCATCGGACGGTCGGGTCCACGAAAACGAGCTGTTTTTCGGTGTAGTAATCCACCCATTCTTTCGGGTACGTCACATAGCTCAGGGTCGGATTGGCAAAGCGAATGTGCAAACCCAAGGCGAATTTCCAATCGGTGATCCGATTAAGGCGCTGCAAGCGGTCTTCGATTACACGCAGCTGATCCAATCTTCGCCTCCTGACAAGTTCAGTTTATTTTGCGCCGATCCCTATGGCGTATTCTGAGCCGTTTTGCCGAAGCTTACGATTTGTGGATTCGGAAGGAAAGGGCGGACGCCGACAAGGCCCAACTGATCTGCCTCGGCGCACTCTTTCAGGTTTTTCTCAGCGGATTTTTCTCTGTCCGCTCAGCCAATCAAAGCAGAAACTTCGCCCTGGCTTCCCGCAGCGCGCGGGCCATTTCGAGATACCCGGCATTGCTGTTATTTCGATGCATCAACTCATAATGGTCCGCCCAGCGCTCAATCTGCGACCGCGGCACCTTGTCCGACCACGCGCCTTTGCGCAGTCGGATCGCCCCGTCATCCAAGTATTCGATTTCGATAGAAGGCTCCGTCATGAAAATCTCCGCCTGTTTGTAATTGGGGCCGGAGGGCTTGCGATCCGGCCCCGGGCGCACAGGAAAGTCTTTTTGAAAAATAAATTCTCTCGAATACCTATTTGCTATCAAAGGAAGACGGCAGCATTCACCTGAGGAATTCCAGACTTTCAGCGCCTATAACGGAGAGTTGATCGAACTTTCTGCATGGCGCCGTCGGCCTCGGGGCCCAAACAACCCAACCGGCTCCGACCGATCGTCGAGCTCGCCAGGCTCTGCTCGGCGTGGTGCGTGCTTTTGGATTTCGCTGAGCGGCAAGGTTCCGTCCGCAGCGCCGCCGAAATGCATACGGGGCAGGCTCCAGCCTGCCCCGTCGCAACTTGGATTTGTGGCGCGATCATTCGGCGACGAGTTCGCCGCTTTCGATCTGCTCGCGCTCGATCGACTCGAAGAGCGCCTTGAAGTTGCCTTCGCCGAACCCATCGTCGCCCTTGCGCTGGATGAATTCGAAGAAAATCGGCCCGATTACCGTCTTCGAGAATATCTGCAACAGAATCTTGGTCTCGCCGCCGCCGAGGACGCCCTCGCCGTCGATCAGGATGCCGTGCTTCTTCATCCGATCGACCGGCTCCTCATGCCCGGTCACGCGGTCATGGCTGAGCTCGTAATAGGTTTCGGGCGGGGCAGGCATGAAGCGGATGCCGCGATCGGCAATCGCGTCGGTCGCCTCGTAGATGTCGCGGGCGCCCACGGCGATGTGCTGGATGCCCTCGCCCTTGTACTTCTTGAGATAGGAGACGATCTGGCCGGTTTCGCCGCGATCCTCGTTGATCGGGATGCGGATGCGCCCGCAGGGCGAGGTCAGCGCACGGGAATAGAGACCGGTATATTTCCCCTCGATATCGAAGAAACGGATCTCGCGGAAATTGAACAAGTCGCCGTAGAAGTTGAACCACTTGTCCATGTTGCCCTTGAAGACATTGTGGGTCAGGTGGTCGAGGTAATAGAACCCCACGCCTTTCGGCTTCGACGTCTTCAGCCAGTCGAATTCCGCGTTATAGGGTGAGGTGTCGTAATACTGGTCGGTGAAATAGATCAGGCTGCCGCCGATCCCCTTGATCGCGAGCCAGTCGACGGTCTTGTCCGTGCCCTCGTAGGGCTCCGCGCCGTTCTTCACCGCGTGATCGAAGGCGTGCTGCGCATCGACGACGCGCCATGCCATTGAGGGTGCGCAGGGCCCGTGCTCCTCCACGAAACGGGCCGCGAAGCTGTCGGGGTCAGCGTTGATGACATAGGTGATGTCGCCCTGCTGCCAAAGCTCGACCGGCTTCGATTTGTGGTTCGCTACATGCTCATAGCCCATCTTCGCGAAGAGGTCGCGCAGTTCCTGCGGATCCGGATGTGCGAATTCGACGAATTCGAACCCGTCCGTGCCAGCGGGATTCTCCTCGGTGATGGTGGATTGCGGGGCGTCGTGGGGGAACGGTCCCATG
Source organism: Thioclava sp. F1Mire-8 (assembly GCF_002213165.1). Taxonomy (NCBI): domain Bacteria; kingdom Pseudomonadati; phylum Pseudomonadota; class Alphaproteobacteria; order Rhodobacterales; family Paracoccaceae; genus Thioclava; species Thioclava sp. F1Mire-8. The sequence goes on from NZ_NBNY01000001.1 coordinate 1,697,839, forward strand.
GGTTTCTCCTCCTGTTTGCGCTAAGAAGAAGGTAACCTGGGACGAATGCTCGTTCCGCGCGAAGTAGCGCATAGGGGCGCCAATTTTTGCGCAAATATTGCATCCAGGTGGAATTCGGCGCTAAATCTCCGCATGATCGACCATATCGACAAACGCCTGCTCGCGGAACTGCAGCAGAATGCCCAGCTAACCTCGCAGGACTTGAGCGAGCGGCTGAACCTGTCGCCAAGCCAAGTGGGGCGCAGGCGGCAGCGGCTCGAGGCCGAGGGGCTGATCCGCGGCTACGGCGCGCGGCTCGATGCGGCGCGGCTTGGGCTCGCCGTGCAAGCCTTCGTGCAGGTGCAGATGCAGCGACACGGGGCGGAACCGGCGCAGCAATTCTCGCGCCTCGTCTCCTTGCAGCCCGAGATCACCTCCGCTTGGACCCTGACGGGCGAGGCGGATTATCTGCTGCGCGTCTACTGCGCGGATCTGGCAGCACTGCACCGGCTGATCCACGACGTGCTGCTTGCCCATCCCACCGTCGCCCGGGTGCAGAGCCAGATCGTCATGCACCAGTTCAAACAGGACGCGCCGCTGCCGATCTAAGCGCAGAGCGCGCCGGGAGCGGCCTCACGAAAGTCATTTCATTGCACATGAAACACTGCCATCCTGCCCCGAGGAGGATTTGCACCGCATGAAGCTCGAGGAATTCTTTCCCTACCGTCTCGCGATCGCCGCCGAGGCCTTCTCGCGCAATCTCCAGGATGTCTATGCGCGCGAATACGGGCTTACGCGAGAGGAATGGAGGCTGATGTCGATCCTCGACGGGGTCGGCCGGATTTCATCGCTCGACATCGCGCGCCGCACCACGCTCGACAAGGTTCAGGTAAGCCGGGCAGCGGCGCGTCTCGAAGCGCGCGGGCTGATCCGGCGCTTCGTGCCCGACAGTGATCGGCGGCTGCGTGAGTATGAATGCACCGAGGCGGGCCGTGCGCTTTATGGCGAGGCCCGGCCCAAGGTGAACGCCCGGGCCCAGACGATGCTCTCCGCCCTGCCCGAGGAAGCGCGCGCCGGACTCGAAGCCGGGGTGAATGCGCTGATCGACACGCTCGAACTCGATATCCGCACCGAGCCCGAGCGGGACTAGCCGACCAGCCAGAGAGAGATCACCGGGAAGGCCACGATCAGCGAGATCCGCACGATATCTGCCACCCAGAACCACAGGATGCCGCGGAACATCGTGCCCAGCGTCACGTCCGGCAGAACCGAGCGCAGCACGAAGACATTCATGCCAACAGGCGGCGTGATCAGCGAGATCTCCGTCGCGACCACGACGATCACGGCGAACCAGATCAACGCATTGTCGGGATTGGCCAAGAGCCCTGAACCGAAATCGAGCTGGTAGATCACCGGGTAGAAGATCGGCACCGTCAGCAGGATCATCGACAGGCTCTCGAGCACCATGCCCAGCAGCATGTAGATCAGTACGATGATGATGATCACCTCGTAGCCGCCCAGCCCGAGATTGTAGACCAGTTCGGCCAGCGCGTCGGGCAGACCCGCGAAGGTGACGAAATTGCCGAAGATCTCGGCTCCGATGACGATAGCGAAGATCATCGCGGAGGCGATTGCCGCATCGGTGAGCGCCCGCCAGAGCGCGCCGAGCCTCAGACCGCCGACCGCAGCCGCGATCAAGACGGCCGCAGCGGCGCCCATGCCGGCGGCCTCGATCGGGGTGAAGAACCCCCCATAGATGCCCACCATGATGAAGACAAACAGCCCGAGCGTCGCGAGCACGCCGACGATGTCCTGCCGTTTCATGGCAAGGGGCTCGCGTACTTCCGGGGCGAGTTTCGGGTTCAGCCGCACTGCGACCATGACCGACACGAGATACAGTCCTATACCGAGCACCCCGGGAACGATCCCCGCGATGAACAGCTTGCCGATGTCGCTCTCGGTCAGAAGGCCGAAGATGATCATGATGACCGAGGGCGGGATCAGAATGCCCAGCGTGCCGCCCGCGGCGATGGCGCCGGTGGCGAGCGAGTCGTGATAGCCGAAGCGGCGCATCGATGGCATCGCGACCTTCGACATCGTGGCCGCGGTCGCGAGCGACGAACCGCAGACCGCGGAGAAGCCGCCGCAGCTGAGGATCGTGGCCATCGCGAGCCCGCCACGCATCCGCCCGAAGACCCGGTCGGCGCCCGTGAAGAGACCGCTGGCGATCCCCGATCCGGCCAGCACATTGCCCATGAAGATGAAGAGCGGCACGACCGAAAGCGAATAGTTCATCCCGGTCTCGAAGACGGCGCTGCCGACCATCGAGCCGGCCGCCTCGGCGCCGCGCATCCATGCGAACCCGGCCCCGCCGACAAGCGCCATCGCGAAGGCGATCGGCACGCGCAGGAAGACCAGCGCCAGAAGTATGGCGAATGCCACGAGAGATATCGTCATTCCGGCCTCCGAAGCACCGCGACAAGGGCGGAGACGGCGAAGCTGAGTACGCCGATCACACCGAAATACCAGAGTTTGATCCCGAGACCCGAGGTCGCGAGCTGCGTGTGGAACTGATCCTGTGTCAGGATCACCAGCCGCCATGCGAAATAGAGCATGACGAGCGCCGCGATCGCGCTCCCGATCCGCCCGAGCATACGCCGCAGCACCGGCGGCAGGATCGGCATCAGCAGGTCGACCTCGACATGGCCTCCCTTGCCCGTGGTGAGAGGCATCGCGACGAAGACGAGCGCGCCGAGAAGCACCTGGGTGATCTCGTAGGCGCCGGTCAGCGGGTTGTTGAACAGATACCTGCCGACCACGTCGAAACAGGTGACGAGGATCAACCCCGTCACCAGGCCCGCGGCGATTGCCTCGAGAACGAAGCGGCCGCGTGCGATCATACGTCCACGCCCGTCATCTTGCGGAACTCGGCAAGCGCGGCGCGACCGTCATAGTCGCCACCCAGGCTGTCGGCCCACTGCCCTTCGAGCACGCTGGCCTCTTGCTTGATCGCGTCGAGCACGCCCTGCGGCGCGGTCTCGGCGACCATGCCACCCTCTTTCGCTGCCTTCTTGCCGCGCTCGTCCGCGCCGTTCCAAGCCTTGCCGACGCGGGTTGCGAAGGCGAGCCCGGAGAGCTTGTTGATCGCCTCCTGATCGGCCGGGGAAATCGCGTCCCACTTGCCGGAATTCATCACCAGGAACCAGGTGGTGTTGTAGATGCCGCCCGGGATCGTCGTGGTGTATTTCAGGTAATCCGCGAGGTTGAACGAGGCGATCGCGTCATAGGGGAAGGTCACGCCATCGACGACGCCGCGCGAGAGCTTTTCATAGACTTCGCCCGAGGGGGTGAAGATCGTCTCGACGCCGAAATGGCTCATCAGATCGGCGATGTAGCCGCCGGGCACACGCATCTTCAGACCCTGCAGGTCTTCGATCTTGTTGATCGGACGCTTGTTGTTGTGGACCATCCCGGGGCCATGGTTGAACAGGCCCAGCAGATGGGTGCCGGCATGTTCCTTCTCGGCGCCGAGCTTCTCGGTATAGACGGTCCAGAAGGCCTCCGACATCGACACGGCATCATTGCCGAGGAAGCTGAACTGGCCAACGCGCGAATTCTTGAAGCGGTCATCCTGCGTGAAGCTGTGCAGACCGTAGGTGATGTCGGCCACGCCATCGCGCGCCATGTCGAAATGCGCTGGCGGCGAGCCCAGCGGCTTGGCGAGCACGCGGATGCGCACGCGGCCCTCGGTCGCTTTCTCGATGTCCTTCGCCCAGGGCTTGATCGCGTCCACCACGATCGGGTGGCGCGGCGGCAACCAGCTCGACAGGACGAGGTCCACGCCCTCGGCCCGTGCCGGGATCGCAGGCATCGCGAGGGTCGCCCCCACTGCGGCGGCGGAGCCCAGGAAAGCACGTTTCGTCAGTTTATGCGTCATTGTTTCCTCCCAAGAATGACGACGAACGCGGAGCTCCCGCGTTCGGTAAAGGCATCAGCTATCGGCGCGCATCTGCCCGGTTTTCGGGCTGGCATCGGGACGCCCGGCACGCGCGGCGAGCTCGAACGCCTCCTCGAGCACGCGGCGGTCGCCGATATGGTTCATCAGGATCAGGATCAGCCGCGCGTTGAACGCAGCGCTTTCCGCCTCGTTCAGCCCCTCATGGGCAGCGATAAGCCGCTCGTAGAGCGCGTCGTGATCGGCAAGGTTCAGGTCGGTGATCAGGCTCATGCGCTGCCCTCCTCGATTGCAGCCAGTTGCGCGGCGATCTGCTCGGCCCCCGCTTTTTGCCAACGCGCCGCGACGACCTGATCGGGCCGGATCAGGTAGAGCGCCGAGGGCGCATCGCCGAGATAGCGGGCGCGCAGCTCCGGCGTCGGATCGAGCGTCATTCTGCGCAGCCCCGCGACCTCGGGCGCCTCGGCACCGAGGCCCAGAAGCGTGAAGCCGCCCGCAAGCCGATCGAGCAGCCATTCGTTGCCAAGCGGAGCATCGGGGGCGACCGCGCCGGGACGGGTGCCACTCGGCAAGGCCGCATCATCGGGCGCCTGGTCCAGCGGGTAGCGGCACGGCAGGCTCAAGCGCCCCGAGTTCACCATCGGGCGCGCGAAATCCGCATGCTCAGACAGCGCCAGAACCGCATCGCGGAACCACCGCTCCGCCCCCGGGCGCGGCGACATGAACCGCGTGGTGCGGCTGGAATTGGCAATGTTCTCGTCAGAGCCGAAGGTCCGCTCGGCGTCGTAGCGGGCGAGCAGCGCGGGCGTGCTCTCTCCCTTCACGACCCGCGCCAGACGCCAGCCCAACGCGTCCACATCCTGCAGCCCGCCATTGCCGCCACGCGCGCCGAAGGGCGAGACCACATGCGCGCTATCGCCCACGAAGATCACCCGGTCATGGACGAAGTTCTTCAGCCGACGGCACTGGAACGTGTAGATCGAGGTCCAGTCGAGCTTGAAATTCGAATGGCCCAGCGCCTTCTCGATCCGCGGGATGATGCGCTCGGGTTTGCGCTCTTCCTCCGGATCGGTGTCCCAGCCCAGTTGCAGATCGATGCGGTAGATATTGTCAGGCTGTTTGTGCAGCAGTGCCGACTGGCCCTCGTGGAAATCCGGCTCGAACCAGAACCAGCGCTCCGACGGGAAATCGGCCTGCATCTCGATATCGGCGATCAGGAAGCGTTCCTCGAACAGAACGCCCTCGAATTCCAGCCCCATCATCTGCCGGATCGGCGAGCGCGCCCCGTCGCAGGCCAGTACATACTCACCTTCGAGCGTATAGTCCCCATCCGGCGTCTCGATCGAGACCGTCGCGTGATCCGCCGCCTGCTCGAGCGAGGTGACCTTGTTCTTGAAGCGCAAGTCGACAAGCGGGTTCGCCTGCGCAGCGGCGACGAGATACTCCTCGACGTAATATTGCTGCAGGTTCACGAAGGCGGGCATCTTGTGGCCGTCCTCGGGCAGCAGATCGAAGTTGAACACTTCGCGCGCGCCATGGTGGGTGCGCCCGACCTTCCAGGTCACACCCTTCTGCACGCAGGCATCGCCCACGCCCAGCCGATCGAGTATCTCGAGCGAGCGTTTCGACCAGCAGATCGCGCGGCTGCCCACCGACACCACGTTGTTGTCGTCGAGCACGACCGACGCCACGCCGTAATTCGCAAGCTCCAGCGCAGCGGCGAGACCGATCGGCCCGGCCCCAACGACGATGACCTTGTGACGCGGCTCCGGGGCGCTCAGCCCCTTCGGCGCAACATAGTCGAACGGCTTGTAATCATATGGCATCGGTTCTTCCTCCCCTGCCGGCGCGCCTCAGCCCTGAAGCGCGTCCCACATCTCGCGGTCGCGCTCTGCCGTCCAGACACGCGGGGTGTCGATGCCGCGGGCCTCGTCATAGGCGCGCGCCACGTTGAACGGCAGGCAATGTTCATAGATCGCGTAATCGGCGAATTTCGGATCGCAGGCTTCGCGCACCGCGTCCCACGCCTCTTTCAGGGTGCCGCCACGGGCAACGACGCGTTCCACCGGCTTGAAGGTGGAGCGGACGAAATCGGCGGTGTTCTCCAGCGCTTCGGTGACCATCTTCCCGCCCACCAGCGCATCGCCACGACCCGGCGCGATCGCGCGCGGCTCGAAGGCTGCGATATTGGCCAGCGTCTCGGGCCAGTCGCCGAAATGACCGTCACCGCAATAGCAGGCCGAGTGGTATTCCACGATATCGCCGGTGAACATCACCTCCTGATCGGGCACCCAGATCACTGCATCGCCTGCGGTATGAGCGCGGCCCAGATGCATGATGTCGACGCGGCGATTGCCGAGGTAAACCGTCATCTGGTCGCTGAAGGTCGTGGTCGGCCAGGTCAGACCGGGGATTTCCTCATGGCCCTGGAACAGGCGCGGGAAGCGGCCGAATTCGCTGTCCCAGTCCTCCTGCCCACGTTCTGCGACCTGCGCGCGGGTGGTGTCGGACATGATGATCTCGCGCGCGCCATAGGCGCTGGCGCCCAGCACGCGAACCGCGTGGTAGTGCGTCAGCACCAGGTGGCTGATCGGCTTGTCGGTCACCGAGCGGACGCATTCGATCACCTTGCGCGCAAGACGCGGGGTGGCCTGCGCCTCGACGATCATCACGCTGTCGTCGCCGATGATGACACCGGTGTTCGGGTCGCCCTCCGCGGTGAAGGCGTAGAGGCCCTCGCCCACTTCCGTGAAGCTGATCTTCTTCTCTTCCATGTCGCCTTGCGACGCGAATGCCTTGGCCATCAGATGCCTCCTTATTCCTTAGCCCAGTCGGGCAGAGCGCGCGCAGGGAGCACCTGCCCCGTGCAATCTCCGAACCCGATGCGGTATCCCTTGCCCTGCGCAGCACCGCGCAGGGTCAGCGTGTCGCCATCCTCGATGAAGCTGCGTGTCGTGCCATCGGGAAGCTCCAGCGGCTCCTTGCCCGACCAGCTCAGTTCGAGCAGCGAGCCCCGGCTGTCTTTTTCAGTGCCCGAGATCGTGCCCGAGCCCAACAGATCGCCCGCGCGCATCGGACAGCCCGAGGTCGTGTGATGGGCCAGCTGCTGCGCGGCGGAGTAGTAGAGCATCGAGGTATTGGTGCGCGAAATCACCGCCTCCTCGCCGCCCTCCGGGCGCAGTGCGACTTCCAGCTTGATATCGTAATTCATCGGCCCCGGCTCGCGCAGATAGGGCAGCAATTCGCGCTCACGCTCGGGCGTGTTGACGCGGAACGGCTCCAGCGCCGCTTTCGTCACGATCCAGGGGCTGATCGTCGTCGCCGTCGCCTTGGACTGGAACGGTCCGAGAGGCACGTATTCCCACGCCTGGATGTCGCGCGCCGACCAGTCATTGAGCAGCACGTAGCCGAAGATCATCTCATCGGCCTGACTGACCGAGATCATACCCTCGGAGGGCTGGCCGACGATGGCGCCGAATTCCAGTTCGATGTCGAAACGCGCCGAAGGGGCGAAACGCGGCAGCTCCTCGTTCAGGCCTTTGACCTGCCCGTTGGGACGGATGACCGGCGTGCCGGAAACGACCACCGACGAGGCCCGGCCGTTATAGCCGATCGGGATCGACAGCCAGTTCGCGGGCAGCGCGTTTTCGGGGCCACGGAAGATCGTGCCGACATTGGTCGCGTGGTTCTTGCCGGCGTAGAAATCGGTGTATTCGGTCACGCGGAACGGCATCAGCATTTTCGCCCCGGCTTGCGACACCAGATGCGGCTCGACCGCGGACTTGTGCCCTTCGTCGGAGAGAAGCTCGGTCAGACGCGCGCGCAGCTTGGCCCAGATCTCCGGGCCCGCCTCCATGACGCGGTTCCACGCGGGCTCGGCGAACAGATCTGCCGAAAGCCCGTGATCCACCTTGGCGACGTCGAGAATCATATCCCCGATCGCGACGCCCATCCGCGCCCCATTGCCGTCGTCGAAGACGCCGTAGGGCAGGTTCTGGATCGGAAAGTCGGTGTCGCCCTGAGCGGACGCCACCCAGCTGGTCTGGTCGGTCATTTGGTCCCCGGTTTTCCGTCGAATTTCTTCTCGATGCTGTCCCAGCAATCGATGTAATCGTCCTGCAACGGCGCCTCCTTCGCGGCGAATTCGGTGAGGTGCTGCGGGAAGCGCGTCTCGAACATGAACTGCATCGTGTTGCCTTGGAACGCGGGCTCCATCGGCTCGTTCGAGGCATGTTCGAAGGCGTTACGGTCAGGGCCGTGCGGCAGCATCATGTTGTGCAGGCTGGTCCCGCCCGGCATGAAGCCCTGCGGCTTGGCGTCGTAGATGCCGTAGATGTTGCCCATCAGTTCGGACATGATGTTCTTGTGATACCACGGCGGGCGGAACGTATGCTCGGCCACCATCCAGCGCTCGCGGAACAGCACGAAATCGATGTTCGCGGTGCCTTCCTGACCCGAAGGCGCGGTGAGCACGGTGAAGATCGACGGATCGGGGTGATCGAACAGGATCGCGCCGACCGGGCTGTAGGTGCGCAGGTCGTATTTATAGGCGCAATAATTGCCGTGCCACGCCACCACGTCGAGCGGGCTGTGGTCGATGAAGGTCTCGTGGAACTGGCCGCACCACTTGATGACGACCCGGCTTTTCGCGTCGCGATCCTCGAAAGCCGCGACGGGGCATTTGAAGTCGCGCGGATTGGCGAGGCAGTTCGCACCGATCGGGCCGCGGCCCGGAAGATCGAACTTCTGGCCGTAGTTTTCGCAGACGAAGCCCCGCGCCGGCCCTTCGAGCACTTCGACCCGATAGACCAGACCGCGCGGCAGGATGGCGATCTCCTTGGGCTCGAGATCGATAATCCCGAGCTCCGTGCAGAAGCGCAGCCGCCCCTCTTGCGGCACGACGAGCAACTCGCTGTCGGCCGAGAAGAAATACTCGTCCTCCATCGACTGCGTCACGAGATAGATATGGCTCGCCATGCCGACCTGCGTGTTCACGTCGCCCGCCGTGGTCATCGTGCGCATGCCGGTGACCCAGGTCAGCGGCTCATCGGAATGGGGCACCGGGTTCCAACGATACTGGCCGAGCGAGATCACGTCCGGATCGACATTCGGCGCGGATTTCCAATAGGGCACGTCGATCTTGGTGAAGCGACCGACATGCTTGACCGATGGCCGGATCCGATAGCACCAGGTCCGCTCGTTCTGACCGCGCGGCGCGGTGAAGGCGGTGCCGGAAAGCTGCTCGGCATAAAGGCCGTATTCGCATTTCTGCGGGCTGTTCTGGCCCTGCGGCAGCGCACCCGGCAGCGCCTCGGTTTCGAAATCATTGCCGAAACCCGGCATGTAGCCTTCATGCGGCCCCGACGTGCCGGTTGCCCGCACCATGCCGCTCGGCAGAGCTTGCTCGGTCATGAGATCCTCCACTCCCTGTTCGCCGGCCTCTTGCAAAAATGCCGGCGTCGAACTCCGCCCAAGTTTCGTTTCATTCGCAACGAAGTCAAGGATTTTATTGCATTCGCAACGAAGAGCGAGGGAGGCTTGGTAAAAAATCAATTATTTACTGATGGTTACACATCCATATTTCCGGACGGCGCACGATTTTCGTTGCAATCGCAACGTATTTCGTGCTCATTCGTTGCAGTCGCAACAACTTGAAGCCGCATCGAATCCCATGACCGTTGAACAAAAAGTTCGTGAAACCGCTGATGAAGAGATCCCCCTCCCGGGGTTCGATCTCGAGCGTTTCCTGCCCTATTTGGTCGCGGAGCTCTCGGTGAAGCTGAGCCAGGAACTGGCGGCGGGCTATCGCGACGCCGGGCTGACGATGCCGCAATGGCGGGTGATGGTGCATCTTTCCCATGCGGGCCGGGTCTCGGTGCGCGATATAGAACGACGCACCTCGCTGGAGCGCCCAAAGGTCAGCCGCGCAGCGAGCCACCTCGAGGCGAAAGGTCTGGTCGAGAAACGGCCCGACGACGTGGACGCCCGGCTGGTCGCGCTGAGTCTGACCCGCGAGGGGCGACGTCTGATGGCGGAGCTGTTGCCGCGCGCGATCGCCTATCAGCGGCAGCTGGAGGCGGTGCTCGGATCCGATCTCGCCGGCTTGCAGCGCGCAATGGACAAACTGCTGGGGACGCCGATCGAATGACACGACTTCATGATTACTGGCGGTCTTCGGCAAGCTACCGTGTCCGTATCGCCCTCGCACTCGCCGGGATTGAATGGCAGGCCGCTCCGGTCGATCTGACGATCGGCGCACAGCGCGATCCCGACTATCTCGCCGTCAATCCGCAGGGGCTCGTGCCGACGCTTGAGATCGATGGCGACCGGTTTACCCAATCCCTTGCGATCGTCGAATATCTCAACGAGACCCGCGCGCTCGGCCTGCTGCCCGAAGCTCCGGCCGACCGCGCCCATGTCCGCGCCCTTGCCCAGGCTATCGCGGTCGATATCCATCCTGTCTGCAATCTGCGCGTCGCGAAACACGCCGTGGCGGCCTCGAACGGTGCGATCACGATGGAAAGCTGGATGCAGACTTTCATCGCCCCCGGCCTCGCCGCGGTCGAGGAAATGATATCGGGCGAGCGATTCTGCTGGCGCGACCAGCTGACGCTCGCGGATCTGTGCCTCGTGCCACAGATCTACAATGCGCGGCGCTGGGGGATCGACCTTGCGCCGATGCCGAATATCTCGCGGATCGCCGCGCATCTCGAGACACTTCCGGCCTTCGCCGCCGCGCGACCGGCGCCCCCCACGGGCTGATGCTTCGGGAGAGGCGGTCCCTGGTTTCAACGCCTACGTGACGGACGAGGAAATCGAGACGCAGCACAAGATGACGCGAAGCTGCGTCGGCGATGATCTGTGACCCGATCCCGAGACTTCCACGGCCCGTGGATCGAGCTTCTCAGCTTTGTCCAGAGTGACGGACTGTCCCCCTGGGAAATCATGCCCGCCCCCCCAAAACCGCGATTTCACGCCAAAATTCCGACTTGAAGAGCACCAATACGGTGAGAATTTCCAGACGTCCGAGATACATCCCGAAGGTCAAAATTATCTTCACGGGATCGCTGAGAGAGGAGAAATTCCCAGCCGGACCGATGATTGGTCCGACCCCTGGTCCGACATTTGCCAAAGCCGTCAAAGCTCCGCTGGTTGCCGTCGCAAAGTCGAGACCGAAAAAGCCCAGAAGCGTGGTGAGCCCTAGGAACGTCGCCATATAGATAACGAAAAAGGCGATAACGCCCGCGAGGACGTCATTCTCGATCACGCGCCCTTCGTATTTTATGGAAACAACCCGACGCGGTAATCTAATCACTTTCATCTGTGCGCGCGCCGCCTTGGAAAATACGATCCAACGCATCGCCTTGGCGCCACCCGCGGTCGATCCGGTGCAGCCCCCTACTGCAGAGAGAATGAAAAAGGCAACAACCGCGAACGGCCCCCAGACAGTGTAGTCGGTCGTGGCGTAGCCTGTGGTCGTCACGACAGAGACGACGTTGAAAGCGACCATGCGAAGAGCGGTCAGCGGCGGCGTTCCACTTGTCCAGACGAGCCAAACCGTCAGCCCGATGATGACGCCCCCCAAGGTGAGCAGCATGGCTTCGACCTGCTCGCTTCGAACCGTCCGCCGATAGATGCCGCGGATATACCATGCGAACGGAAAGGCCCCAAGCAGCATGAAAAGCGTCGCAGTCCATTGCAGGAATGGGCTGTCGAAATGGCCGAAGGACGCGTCATAGCCCGAATATCCACCGGTCGACAACGTGGTCATGGCGTGGGTCACCGCGTCGAAGAAGTTCATGCCACCAGCAAGGTAGGCAAGCGTGCAAAGCCCGATGAGGGCTACGTAAATCTGCAGCGTCACCGAGGCGAACTTCGCAGTGTTGCTCAGTTCTTTGTCCCCTTTGTCCGAGCTCTCGGTGCGGAAGAGCTGCATGCCGCCGACCTTCAGGATCGGCAACAAGGCGATGCCGGTGACGATGAACCCGACGCCACCGACAGCCTGCAGCAGCGCTCGCCACATGATGATGCCGCGCGGTGTGGTATCGAGACCGCTCATCACCGTAGAGCCCGTCGTCGTAATCCCCGACATCGCCTCGAACAGAGCATCCACGGGAGTGAGCGACCACATTGCGAGCGGAACGGCGCCGGCAATTGCGGCGGTAAGCCAAACCGACGACGTGAGCAGGAAAGCGTGAAGCCGCCCCAAACCGAGAAAGGACGAGCGGGAGGCGACGCTGATCGTCGCACCCAAAGCGCCCACCAGTGCGCCGGAGAGAGCAAAAACCTTGGCTGTATCCGAAAAAAGAAGCGCATCGATGCCCATCAAGGCGGCGAAGAAAACCAGTGTAAGACCGTTGATGAAAGATACGAAATTCATGATTGGTCCTAGCCGAGATACACCGTTCCGGCCGGATAGCCGATCCGTCGGGGCCGCCGCGTGGCAAGCAGGAAACCGAGGGTGAGAGGACCTACGCGGCCCACGAACATCACCGCCATGATGATAGCGCGCCCGGCACCATCAAAATCGCCAGTGATGCCGCGCGACAAGCCGACGGTGCCGAAGGCAGAGGTGGTCTCGAAGGCAAGATCGAGAAAATCGCCTTCATGGCAGAGCAGCAGTGCGAAGAGCGCGCAAAGGATCAGCAGAACGCTGATAATCGAGAGGGCGAGAACTTTCATGACCTGATCGAGACCGAGCTCGCGCCCGAAGACCTGGATACTGGAACGCTGCCTGAAGAAGGCGACCGTGGCGAGCAGCAGGACGATGAAGGTCGTGACTTTTATGCCGCCGCCGGTCGACGTGCTGCCCGCGCCGATGACCATCAGCGTCATGAACATGAGCGAAGTGCCGTCTGTGAGATTGCCGATCTCGACGGTGTTGAAGCCCGCCGTTCTCGTTGTGGCTCCCTGGAACCAACTGGCCCAGAGCCGATCGGACCACGAGAGGCTCCCCAGCGTGCCCGGATTTGTCCATTCCATAATCCCGAATGCCAGTGCGGACCAAATGAGCAACGCTATTGTGCCGACAAGCATCAGCTTGGTGTGCAACGAAAAGCGATGCCAACGTCTTACCCGCCAGATATCGGAGGCGACCGTGAAGCCGAGGCCGCCAAGTATGTAGAGCGCTGGAATGGTAAGATTGATGATCGGGTTTCCAACCCATTTGCTCAAACTGTCCGGGAAAAGCGCGAATCCAGCGTTGTTAAAAGCGGAGACCGAGTGGAAGAGCGCTTGCCAGAGACCCTCGCCCCACCCTGCCTCAGGCACGAAAACCGATGCAAGGAGAGCGGCGCCAACGAATTCGCAAATGAAAACGACCTTGAGGATCATCCGGGTCAGTGCCAGCAAATCCGTCGCGGACGTCTGATTCAGATCCTCTCTCAGATAGAGCCGATGGGTGAACCCCACTGGCAGCCCGAACATCGACAGGATCAGCACGGCAAAAGTCATCAGCCCGAGACCGCCGAGCTGGATCAGCAGCATCACCACGGCCTGACCAAACAGAGTGAAGGCGCTTCCAGTATCGACAACCGCCAGACCGGTCACGGTTACGGCGGACGTGGCAGTGAAGGCCGCATCAGACCACGTGATCGGGGTGGTCGTCGCAAAGGGCAGCTTCAGCGCAGCGCAGCCAAGCACGATGAGTCCAGCATAAATGAGGATCAGGACAAGAGGTGGTGCGAGATGCGGAGCCTGACGCTTGGAATAAATGCGCGCCATCGGTCATTTACCGTCACGCAAGTCGTCTCCGAAATGCCGCAGATCGGACCGCTTGCCGAGCAGCAGAAGCTTGTCACCTTCACGCAGCGTGAGCTCGTCACTATCGCAAGACAGATACTGGTTCTCGCGCATGGCACCGAGGGCCCTGAGGTTGTATTTCTCGAGAATTGCGGCGCTGCCGACGACTTTGCCATCGAGCTTCGCCGGAACGTTCAGGTCGACCACGTGATAACCGTTCCCGAGGCTAACATAGTCCCGCACCAAGGGATTGTGGAGCATCTGCGCGATGTGCTGACCGACTTCCTGCTCTGGCAGGATCACACGATCCGCACCCAACTTGGTAAGAATGCGGTGATGCGTGCGATTGAGTGCTTTGACCCAGATCGTCTCGACACCGAGCATCTTGACGTTCATCGTGCAAAGCACATTGGCCTCGAGGTCTTCACCAATCGCAACGACGGCGACGTCGTAATTACCGACTCCCGCCTCACGCAACGCCGCCTCGTCCTTGCCATCGGCGATTATGGCCTCTGTCAGGGTTTCTGCGAGCCTCGTAACATTTCGCCCTTCGATGTCGATCCCCAGGACAGGATTGCCGAAGCGGGCGAGTTCGCTCGCCACAGTGCTTCCAAACGTCCCAAGGCCGATTACGGCGAAGCTACGGGTTTTCAACGGTTCTGCCTTTCGGCTGTTGCGGATAACGGCAGCAAAACGCCATACCACCCCCGAATGCAAGCCTTCGGGCAAGGCCATCTCCCCCTGATGGAAGCCACTTCCGTGGGATAATGGCGAGCCATTGGATGAATGTGATGCGCCAGCAAGGAGGAGATAGCCGTCTCCGAATTCTTGGCGCGGAGAACGACGCCGCCGCCTCAGGAGCGCGCGCGAAATTCCTTTTCGTCAGGCCCGTCCTGCACCCTTTCGCGATGGAAGACATAGATTCCGGATGCCAGGATGATCCCGGTGCCGAGGAACGTGAGCGCGTCGGGAATGTCGCCGAACACCAGAAACCCGAGGACTGTCGCACCAACGATCTCGAGATACTGGAACGGGGCCAGTAGGCTCGCCTCGACGCGAGAGAACGCAAAAGTGATCATCAGGAACGTCACTGTCGACAGCGCCCCGGCGGCGAGCACCGCATAGCCCGTCCAACCGGGCAAGAGAGGCAGGTCCGGAGCGAGCCCGCTGAGATGGCGGAGTATCTCGATAAACAGCAGGAGGCCCGCGGCGCAGAGCGAGGCGCCCAATTGGAAGCTCAGGGGGGATTGCCCGCCACGCGCCTTGCGCAGGACGATCATGTTGAGCGCATAGCACAGGGCGGCCAGCAGCGGCAGCAACGCGACCGGACCGAACACGGCAAAGTTCGGCCGGATCACGATCAGCGCGCCGACGAGCCCGACCCCAACGGCAGCGAAGCGACGCGGGCCCGGAACCTCCCCAAGGAACGGCCCGGCAAGCAAGGTGAGAAGCAGCGGCTCGACGAAGAAGATCGCGATCGCCGTGGCGATGGGCATGACCTCGAAAGCGGTGATGAGCGAATAGAGCACGGTCACGATCAGCCCGGCCGAGATGAGGGACGCCCCCGAGAGGATCGGACCCGCGAGGTGACGACGCATGACCCACGCAACCGGCAGGAAGAACGCGGCCTGTGCCAATGAGCGCAGCAAGGTGACCTCGAAAGGCGCAATGACCGTGGTGAGCGATTTCGAGATCGCGTCCCCCACCGGCAGGAGCGCCATTGCGAGCGCCATAGACGCCATTCCGATACGCTTGTGCTCGAAGGTGGCGGTGCTGGGAGTTGCGGATAATGCCATGATGCCTCCTCGGCGCCGTCCGAGGTATCGGTAGGCGCGCGCGACAGGTCCGGGCGTTCAGGACAAAAACGGGATCGGGGCGAGACGCCATCTCGCCCTTCGATCGTTGGTATTGCCGGGGCCTCGCCCGGTCAACCTTTTCCGGCGCGCCAACCACGCCGACCCGCGATCCGCCAAGACAAAATCGACGAAAGCTTCCCGGCTTTTTTCACGTAACATCTGCCCGTCCAGGGGACGGACTTCTATCAGCATGTCCGAGTTGCTCGTTAGCCCGGGCCGTCACCCGAATAAAATTAGTCCACAGGTTCGTCGCGAGAGATCACCGAGGCCGTTCCCTCGCATAGAAGCGTTTTGCAGGGCAGCCTTCCTTGGCAACCCTCTCCAAACCAGGAAAGACCGAGAGCCTTACGGCGACGAGCGAAAAACGCCCTGAGAACTTCGGTTTCGCCACTACACCACGAAGCCATAACTTTAGCTTATGTCCATAATTATAATTTACAAATTTTTATTTATCACAACGCCTGCTATCACCATCATCTAAGATGTGAATTCACGTGCCCGGGCTCCATTCGAGTAAGCTGCGGCACGTCAGACCTCGACCGGTCTGTTCGATCAACCCCGTGCTCAGCAGGAGGAAGCACAGATGGATGGAAACGAAGTGAACACCGGCGGCAAGTGCCCGGTGATGCATGGCGGAAATACCGAGCTTGGCTCGAACGTGATGAATTGGTGGCCGCAGGCGCTCAACCTCGACATCCTGCACCAGCATGACACCAAGACGGACCCGCTTGGGCGCAGCTTCGACTATGCCGAAGAGGTCGAGAAGCTCGACTATGAGGCGCTGAAAGCCGATCTGCATGCGCTGCTGACCGAAAGCCAGGAGTGGTGGCCGGCTGACTGGGGCCATTACGGCGGGCTGATGATCCGCCTCGCCTGGCACTCGGCGGGCTCCTATCGTCTCGCCGATGGCCGCGGCGGCGCGGGCACCGGCAATATCCGCTTCGCACCGCTCAACTCGTGGCCCGACAATGCGAGCCTCGACAAGGCCCGTCGCCTGCTCTGGCCGCTCAAGAAGAAATACGGCAACCGGCTCAGCTGGGCGGACCTGATCATCCTTGCTGGCACCGTCGCTTATGAAAGCATGGGGCTGAAGACTTTCGGCTTCGGCTTTGGTCGCGAGGACATCTGGCATCCCGAGAAGGACACCTACTGGGGCGCCGAGAAGGAATGGCTCGCGCCGTCGGACGAACGCTACGCCAATGTCGACAAGCCCGACACGATGGAAAACCCGCTCGCCGCCGTGCAAATGGGCCTGATCTACGTGAATCCCGAGGGCGTCAACGGCCAGCCCGACCCGATGAAGACCGCGGCGCAAGTCCGTGAGACCTTCGCGCGCATGGCGATGAATGACGAGGAAACCGCCGCGCTGACGGCGGGCGGTCACACCGTCGGCAAATGCCACGGCAATGGTGACGCGTCGGCCCTCGGCGCGGAGCCGGAAGCGGCCGATGTCGATCAGCAGGGCCTCGGCTGGTTCAACCCGAACCTCAAAGGGCAAGCGAGCAACGCGATCACCGGCGGGCCGGAAGGCGCGTGGACGACGAACCCGCTCGAATTCGACATGGGCTATTTCGAGATGCTCTTCGGTCACGAATGGGAAGTCACCCAGAGCCCCGCTGGCGCGAAACAGTGGAAGCCGGTGGACATCGCCGAAGAAGACATGCCGCGGGACCCGTCGGACCCGACCAAGCGCCGGATGCCGATGATGACCGACGCCGACATGGCGATGAAGGTCGACCCGATCTACAACGAGATCTGCCAGAAATTCATGGCCGACCCGGAGTATTTCAAGGACACCTTCGCCCGCGCCTGGTTCAAGCTGACCCACCGCGACATGGGCCCGAAGGTTCGCTACAAGGGTCCGTGGGTGCCGTCGGAAGATCTGATCTGGCAGGACCCGGTCCCCGCCGGTTCGACCGATTGGGACGTCGAGGCTGTGAAGGAGAAGATCGCGGCGTCGGATCTGTCTGTGGCCGAGCTGGTCTCGACCGCATGGGACAGCGCACGCACCTATCGCGGCTCGGACATGCGGGGCGGCGCCAATGGCGCGCGCATCCGTCTGGCTCCGCAGAAAGACTGGGAAGGCAACGAGCCTGCGCGTCTGCAGAAGGTGCTCTCGGTGCTCGAGCCGATCGCGGCGGAAGCAGGCGCATCGCTGGCGGACGTGATCGTGCTCGCGGGCAATGTCGGCGTCGAGAAGGCGATCAAGGCGGCTGGTCACGACATCGCAGTGCCCTTCGCACCGGGTCGCGGCGACGCGACCGACGAGATGA
This sequence comes from Thioclava sp. F1Mire-8, assembly GCF_002213165.1. Classification (NCBI taxonomy): domain Bacteria; kingdom Pseudomonadati; phylum Pseudomonadota; class Alphaproteobacteria; order Rhodobacterales; family Paracoccaceae; genus Thioclava; species Thioclava sp. F1Mire-8. The sequence continues at coordinate 1,715,643 of NZ_NBNY01000001.1, forward strand.
CCGATGCCGACAGCTTCGACGTGCTCGAACCGCTCGCCGACGGCTTCCGCAACTGGCTCAAGCAGGACTACGTCGTCTCGCCCGAGGAGATGCTTCTGGATCGTGCCCAGCTGATGGGGCTGACCGCGCCTGAAATGACCGTCCTGATCGGCGGCATGCGGGCGATCGGCACCAACCATGGCGGCACCAAGCACGGCGTCTTTACCGACCGCGAAGGCCAGCTGACGACCGACTTCTTCGTCAACCTGACCGATATGGGCTATAGCTGGCATCCGGTGGGCGACGGGTCCTACGAGATCCGCGACCGCAAGACCGGCGCGGTGAAATGGACCGCGAGCCGCGTCGATCTGGTCTTCGGCTCGAACGCGATCCTGCGCGCCTATGCCGAGGTCTACGCTCAGGACGACGCAAGCGAGAAGTTCGTGGAAGACTTCGTAGCCGCCTGGACGAAGGTGATGAACGCCGATCGCTTCGATCTCGCCTGATCGCCTGGCTTGAAAAAGTCGCGCCCCTCGCAGGACTGCCTGCGGGGGGCGTCTTCGTTTGGGGACCAGCGAGACTCCGGTCCCAGCTCAGACCGACGCCGGGGGCGACCAGCCCCGGGCAGCGCCCGACCTCCCCCCGGGAGGGCGCCGCCCTCATCACAAATTCGCTCGCGCTGCCCGGGCCGCTCACGCGGCTGATCCGGGCGGGGCACCGTTGCGCCTTACAGCGCCGCCGTCGTCACATAGCGCAGGGCGCGGGCCACCTGTTCGGGCGTGCGCGCGACCGCATTGGCCGCAGCATCGACCTCCTTGAGCGCATGGTCATGCTCGGGCGGCTGAAGCACGATGATCGGTTTGCCGAGCGCCGCCGCATAGCCCGCGTCGAAGGCCGCGTTCCACTGCTTGTATTTCTCGCCGAAACAGACGACGAGCACGTCGCAGCGCTCTATCCCGGTGCGAATCCGGATCGCGTTGAGCGACGCGCCCTTGCGGTCATGCCAGAACTTGTCCTCTTCCGCGCCGAAGATTTCGACCCCGCAATCATCCGAAGCGCCGTGATCGGTGACAGGCCCCGACCATTCGATATCCAACCCCTCGCAGGCCGACTTCACCGCTTCGCGCCAATCGGTATGAATTTCGCCCGCCAGATAGACATTCAGTTTCATCGCATCCTCTTTTCGCTGCCGCGTGGGCCCTGCTTCGAGCCGCTTCGCATTCGGCCGGAATCTTCGGGGATCGGGACCAGCTTGGCAACCTACGCGGTTTTTCGGAATCGCATTGGGGAGGCAGGATATCAGAGCTTTCGGGCTGTTAGACTAACCGGTCCGGCGCGTCTGTTTGGATGCGCCATTTGCATTATTCTCTGCAGATATCTGCGCCATCAAATAGACCAGCCGAGATTGGACCGCGGTAATGACAGCTTTGCTTATCCTCGTGATCCTTGCCACAGGCTGCATTGGATGTATCTTCTGGTTCAAGCGACAGAAGCGCGCTCATCTACTGAATACCGCGCTTCCGGAGCCTCAGCGTGTCATCGTGCAGCAGCAGGTCCCTTTGATCCGGAAACTACCGCCCGACCTACGAGATCGCCTCGAAGGCAAGATCAGTCTGTTGTTGGACCAGGTCGACTTCATCGGCTGCGATGGCTTGGACGTGACCGATGAAATGCGGCTTTCCATCGCCGCCCAGGCCTGTCTGCTCATCGTCAATTCACCGAGCTGGTATGACCACCTTCGCACTATTCTGATCTATCCCGGAGCCTTCAAGTCCCGGCAGGCTCAGCGCAACGGTTATGTTTTGACAGAACGCGAGACGATCCGGACCGGCGAGAGCTGGGCGCGCGGTCCGGTCGTTCTGTCTTGGACGCACGCCCAGAGGGGGGCCTTCAACGATCACGATGGCCATAACGTCGTATTTCATGAATTTGCCCACCAGCTCGACGATCTTTCGGGACGCACTGATGGAATTCCGGCGCTCGAAAAAGACCAAAGCTTTTCTGGCTGGGTGACGGTATTCGCAGAGGCATACAAGCACCATGTTCAGCAAGTGAGCCATGGGCGCCGGACCGTGATCGACGCTTATGGCGCCGAGGGACCGGAAGAGTTTTTCGCCGTTCTGGTCGAGGTATTCTTCGAGCGACCGGTGGAGCTCAAACACGCCGAACCCGCGCTCTACGACCAGCTGACGACATACTTTCGTCTTGATCCCACGACCTGGGCCGATGGCCCGGCGCACATTTATGAAACTCCCCCACCAATCCCGTAGGTTGGAAGGGGCTTGTGGTAGGGCTTTGGGGTCAGGCTGCCGCGAGCGCTTTTTTCGGGTCGAAGAAGGGTCGCTCAACCACGGTGGCGAGGGTCGGACCGGATGGCAGAACCACTTCGACCTTCATGCCGATCTGCGCGTGGCTCACTCCGACCATCGCCAGCGCGATATTGCGCTCCAAGCGAGGCGAGTAGATGGCGGACGTCACCTTGCCGATCTCCTCGCCATTCTGGTTGATCTGCCAGAAGGTCGTGTTCGGCCCCGCCAGAGGCTCCGCGTCGATGACAAGGCCCACTTGCATCCGCGTCACACCCTCGTCGCGGATGGCTCGCAACGCTGCCTTGCCGATGAATTCGGCCTCCATATCGAGATTCACAAGTCGGTCGAGACCGAGCTCGTAAGGATTGGTGTTGATGTCAGCATCAGCATGGTAGGAGAGCATGCCTCCCTCGATGCGCCGAATGGACGAGGTGTGACCCGGCTTCAGCCCGAACTTCACGCCCGTCGCCATGATCCGTTCCCAAAGAGCATCCCCCTTGGAACCGTCGCGGAGATAAAGCTCATAGCCCAGCTCGCTAGACCATCCGGTCCGGGAGACCACCAACGGGATTCCATCGAGTTCCAGCTCACACAGCCAGTAGTATTTGAGGCTGAGGATTTCGTCGCCGAAGAGCGCCTGCATGATCTGGCCAGACTTCGGCCCCTGAAGCTGCAGCGGCGACACGTCGGGTTCGCAGATCTGCACGTCGAGGCCGGAATGCACGGCAACGCCCTGCGCCCAGAGCAGGATGTCGCTATCGGCGAGCGAGATCCAGAAGTGATTTTCGGCCAGCCGCAGCAAGATCGGGTCGTTCAGGATGCCGCCCTGTGCATTGGTAATCAGGATGTATTTGCACTGTCCGACAGCCATCTTGGACAGGTCGCGCGGCGTGAGCATCTGAACGAAGCGCGCCGCATCGGGACCCGTGATCTCGACCTGACGCTCGACGGCCACGTCGCATAGGATGGCATCGTTGACCAGGTTCCAGAAGTTCTGCTCGGGGTCGCCGAAGTCGCGCGGGATATACATATGATTGTAGACGGAAAACCCCTTCGCGCCCCACCGGACGGTGGCGTCGAAATAGGGGGATTTGCGGATCTGGGTGCCGAAGCCGAACTCGTCTGCCTTCATCGTTTTGCGCCTTTGCTGAAGCCCGATCTGTCGATCCGGGACGCGGTGGTAGATGACTCGGATTTAAGCGACGAAATCGGCGCGCAGCGGTCCAAATGACGGGCGTTTTCAGGACCGTTCGGACTGAAATCGCAGCCCGTTTCAGGCCGTTCGGTCGGCCGGAACCGGCCCCGCCATTTTTGCGATGTTCGGGTGGGAGGCTTTGACCACGCGAGTGGCGATGTAGGTCATGTAACGATCGACGCCGAGCTCGGCATCCATCATGTCCTGCATCAGCACCTGGAATGCCGTGAGGCTCCTGCAAACAGCTTTCATCACGTAGTCCATTCCGCCGCCCGTCGCGATGCATTCGGTAATCTCGTCGTGGCGATACAACCACGCTTCGAACCTTTCGAAATCGGCCTTGCGATGATGGGTCAGGGAGACCGTGACGACCACTTGCGTAAAGTCGACGACCCGCTCAAGCGCGATATCGGCGTGATAGCCCCTGATATACCCCGCCGCCTTCAGCCGATCGAGCCGTGCCCAGCAAGGCGTCGCCGAAATATTCACGATTTCGGACAGTCGCGTCTTGCTCAACTGCCCATGGCGCTGAACGGCACTCAGGATACGGATATCGGTGGCGTCGAGGCCCAGCTTCTTCACCGTGTCGTCACTTTCCTTCTCGGGGGTCGAAAGGGAAATTCGGCATCCGTCTCCCTCGGCAAAGAATTTTTAGAATATCTTGGCCAATTGTCAGTCCAGTTTGCGACCCGAACTTTACCAAGGACGACGTCTTTCGGGGCGGTTGATGCCCTGTAGCAGGCCCCGAGGAGCGCCGCCGCAGCGGTTGGTGTCTTTGCGAAGTTTTGGTATGGCCGTTCGGGCGTTCCTCACGCCGCCATGAAAACCTATGATCGCATCCAATTGGACGCGTTTTCACCACCAATATGCATGAAGGTTTTTCCATGGCCATCAAACCGATGTTGCACCCACGCAATCAACACCGGGAGGGGTATGACTTCGAACGGCTGATCGTGCGGTCACCCGAACTGGAGGCCTTCACGACAAGAAATCCCCGCGGCCGGATGACGATCGATTTTTCGGACGTGGACGCGGTCCGCATGCTCAACCAGGCGCTCTTGCTCACGCATTACGATATTGAGTTCTGGGAGATCCCCGCCACTTACCTCTGCCCCCCGATCCCCGGGCGGGTCGACTACATCCATTACCTGGCGGATCTTCTTGCCGAGAGTAATGGCCGAAAGATCCCGCACGGACCCGACATCAAGGCTCTGGACATAGGGACAGGTGCTAGCCTCGTATATCCGCTGATCGGTCAGCATGAATATGGCTGGGATTTCACCGGAGTCGACATCGATCCTGTCTCAATCAAATCGGCGCGCCAGATCTGCAAGCGAAACGGCCTGAGCATAAGGCTCAGGCGCCAGCACAATCCGGAAGATATCTTCAAAGGGGTCATCGAGCCCGATGACATCTTCCACGTCACCCTGTGCAATCCGCCGTTTCACGCGTCACTTGAACAGGCAGACAAGGGCAGCCGGCGGAAGTGGCGGAACCTTGGCAAAGGGCACTCGAAAAAACTCAATTTCGGTGGCCAGAACGCAGAACTTTGGTGCCCCGGTGGCGAGATCGGCTTCATCGCCAGAATGATCGAGCAGAGCATCGATTTCGCCGATCAATGTCTATGGTTTACCTCCCTGGTCTCCAAGAAAGACAACCTGCGGCCACTCTCCAGACTGCTGAGGAATGCGAAGGTTGCCGAATTCAAGGTCGTCGAAATGGGACAGGGGCAGAAGACAAGCCGGTTTGTTGCCTGGACCTATGACCCTGAATCGCAGAAAACCCTCTAAGTGGACCGGGTTCGTCAATAGGGATTGTCTGTATCCTCCGGTCTTTCGTGCGCTTGCCGAGCACTGTGAGAGGCCGCGGCATGTCCGTCTTCTTGTTAATGGCTCCCGATCGCAGCACGGGCCGCGCCTTGCACTGACTTGTGACTGGCGCAGACAATTGCCGTCAGACCAACGACCTGTTTGAGGTCACCTAACGGAAATGAGGCGCGACGAGCTGTTCGCCAGTTTAATTGGACCAAGCATCTTAAATGGACCAAGCATCCGCGCCCTGCGAAAAAGCCCGCCCTCGCAGCTCATCGGAAAAACGAAAGCCGAAGGGGCGCGGCTTGGACACGCTTTCGCGAGATTTCTTTCCCGTCCTCGTCGCCACCACACCTTCATCTAACGCGCCTAGCCGCGGGACAGGCTCCGTGCCGAGCGTCTTGGAAAGTCGCTTCGACAACGCGCCGCTCGGCGATCCGACCTCGTTTAGCAGTGGAAAGAACAGGACATGTTTTCAGGACTGATGGCAGCCATCGCGGGCTTCATAACCCATGCAATCAGCTCCATGGGCTATGCCGGGATTGCTGCTTTGATGGCGATTGAATCCGCCTGCATCCCACTCCCATCTGAAGTGATCATGCCCTTCTCGGGCTATCTCGCGTCCACCGGTCAGTTCTCGCTGCTCCTTGTCGCCACCGTCGGTGCGATCGGCTGCAATATCGGCTCGACGATCGCCTATCTCGCCGGTGCCTATGGCGGTCGCAAGGCCGTGGAACGCTGGGGGCGATACATCTTGCTTAGCCCCTCGGATCTGGACCGGGCCGATCGATGGTTCTCCCGTTTCGGCAGCGCCGCCGTCTTTATCTCGAGGCTCTTGCCGCTGGTGCGAACCTTCATCTCCCTCCCCGCCGGCATCGCACGGATGCCGTTCTGGAAGTTCCAGATCTACACCTTCATGGGCTCGTGGCCCTGGTGCCTCGTCCTTGCCTATGTCGGCCTCAAACTCGGCGAAGAGTGGGACAAAAGCCCGGCCCTGCGCAACACGATGCACGCCCTCAACGGTGTGGTGCTGGTTGCGATCCTGGTAGGCCTCGGCTTCTACGTCCGGCGCTTCTTGAAAAGTCGGAAGGCCTAACTGCGGGCGAGAGCGCGCCTTGGCGATGATCCCGCCCTCACCGAGGTAGGCCTGTTCGACATCGGCGGGGTAGCCCACGATGGTGATCTTGATGTCGCTGGCCTCGGCCACGGCGCCGGGACTGTCACACCATGTCGCCCCCTTCGCGACGAGGGCATCGCCCTTGGCGCGGGTGCGGTTGTAGATGTTGAGCGGATGCCCGGCGGCGAAGATATGCCCCGCCATGTGCTGGCCCATGATACTGAGTCCGATGAAGCCGAAGCTGAGTTTCTCTTCTATGAACCTCCCCCACCAATCTCGTAGGTTGGAAGGGGTTTCGGATCAGGCGGCTGCCTGATCCCCGACCGTCCCGGCCGGGTTGATCGTTTCCGCGTTCTGGCGACGTCGGCTCTCCACGAGCCCCCACCGCAGCAAAACGAGGGCCGCGGCCTCGTCTCGCCCGAGACGACAGCCGCAGTCGCAATCATGGTGGCGCTCCGCGAGCGTCTTCTTGCGCACCGCGCCGCAGTCCGGGCAGCGCTGTGACGGCTTCAGCTCTCGCGTCTTCGCCTCGAGGAACTCCGCACCAGCTTCTTCCGCTTTGTATCGGAGCATGTTCAAAAACCGGCCGGAGCCGTGTCCAGGATCGATCGGTTCAGGCCCGCCTTCTGGGCCACATTCCGGCCCGGCGCCTCCGCGGTGCCCCGGGCCGAGCCGGTCATGTTGCGCACCGTCAGCGCCTCGGTCGCGATCAGACGGTGCCGCCCGACGATCCGCGCGCTCGTCTTGTGCAGGAAGTCCTTCCGTCGCGCAGCGATCTTCGCATGACGACGCGCCAGAGCGCGGCGATGCTTCCGCAGCGCCCGTTGGGAGATCTTTCGCGCCCGGGCCGCGGCCGAGAGCCGGCGCTGCTCAGCCTTGAGGTCCTCGGCCTCGAGACCCCAGTGGCGCGGGTTCGGCAGTTCCTCGAAGGCGCCGTCTTCATGTGCGAGCGTGGCAAAAGTCGAGACGCCCCAGTCGAGCCCCACCGCCTGCCCCTCGGCCGGCGCGCGCTCGGCGCAGCCGGTCTCGACGACGACGTTGAGCCTCCAGCCGCGGATTGTCCGGGTCACATCGGCCTTGAGCACGCGGCCCGGCGTGCGCGCGATGCCCCGCATCCGCATCCGCCCGATGCCAAACAGCGTGGCATGGCCATGCCGGCCCCCGTCGCGCATCTCGACCCTGAAGCCGTTGCCGTGCTCCTTGTAGCCCCAGCCACGGAAGCGCTCGGCGCTCTTGAAGCGCGGGAAGCCCGGCGTTTCCCCCGCGCGCAAGCGGCGAAAGAAAGCCTGGAAGGCGAGATCCAGACGCTTCAGAACGACCTGGGCCTCATGCGTGTGGACGAGCCCGCACCAGCCCTCGAGACCGAGGCGGATCTCCTTCAACGCCTTTTCCTGGTCGGAGCGCGAGACCCGGGTTTGGCTATGCCGCCAGGCACCGATCCGCTCCTCGAGCGCGGCGTTCCACAGGTCTTTCAGCATCAGGTGCTTGCGCGCCAGCGCCGCCGCCTGGGCGGGCGAGGGGTAAAGCTTGAAGGAGAGGGATCGAGTTGCGGTCATGGTCCTTTTATTATATTGGTTCCGACATGTCGGATCAATCCTATAGTCGCACAAACAATTGCGTTTTTAGTCTCCACTACCATATGGTTCTAGTGACGCAGCAGCGCCGCGCAGTGCTGACATCCGAAATGCTGCGGGCGGCCGAGGTCGCGATCCGGGAGCGCTGCGATGTTCGCGGCGGCGCGCTGGAGGAGTTCGGCGCGGAAGCCGATCACATCCATATCCTGTTCTCGCTGCCGCCCGCCGAGGCGGTCGCCGATTTTGCGAATGCGGTGAAGACCACCACCTCGCGGCGTCTCCGGAGGGACTTCCCGAGCCTGAAACGCCTTGGCGGCGCTCTCTGGTCTCCGAGCTACTTCGTGAGCAGCTGTGGCAGCGCCCCGCTGGAAACGATCAAGGAATATGTCCGCTCGCAGGAGCGAGATGACTGACCTCACCACCCCGAAGGGCTCCCCCACCAATCCCGCAGGTGGGAAGGGGCTTGTGGTGAGGTCTTTTGGTCAGATCGGATGGACCGGGACCAGGTCGTCTGGCGATCAGCAAAAAACAGAGCAAAGAATTCCGACCTTCACGCTGGCAAGGCAAGATAAATGCGTGCGAAATTCCATCTGGTGCGTATCGAAGGCATGTGGTTCCTGCCATCATAGCAGCGGACCTCACGACCAAGGATCGCATGATGACAGCGCCACAAATCACCTTGTTTGCGATTCTGGCCGGAACCCTCTCGCTGTTTCTGTGGGGGAGGCTTCGCCACGACCTGGTTGCCTTGGCTTCGCTGATGGCCTGCGTCTTGACCGGGTTGGTTCCGGGCGATGCGGCGTTTGCGGGATTTGGCCATCCTGCCGTGATCACGGTGGCCTGCGTTCTGATACTAAGTCAGGGATTACAAAATACCGGGGCGGTAGACTGGCTGGCGGGGGCAATTCTACCTTCCGAGGCAAAGCGTCTGACCAGCATGACGGCGCTCATAGCCCTTTCGGCTGTTCTTTCTGGCTTCATGAACAACGTCGGAGCGCTGGCGCTTCTCATGCCGGTCGCGATCCGGCTCGCCGGGCGGCTGGACCTGACACCTGGGCAGATGCTGATGCCTCTGGCCTTCGGCACGATCCTCGGCGGCATGACGACATTGGTCGGCACACCGCCTAACCTGATCGTCTCGGGCTTTCGCGCCGAAGCCGGATCGGGGCAGTTCGGTATGTTCGACTATGCCCCCGTAGGTGTGGGGGTCGCCGTCGTCGGCGTGGCGTTCATCGCGCTTCTGGGATGGCGCATCGTGCCTGCCCGCAAACCGATGAGCACGGCAGGTTTCGACACCGGCAGCTATCTGACCGAGGTTCGGGTGCCCGATAAAAGTAAGGCCGTGGGGCTGACCCTGCGCAAGTTCGAACGCGGGATTGAAAAAAGCGGTGCGCAGATCATCGGGCTAATCCGCAACGACGTGCGGATGACCGCGCCACATGGCGGACGGCGCATACAGGCGGACGACGTTCTGATCCTGGAGGCCGAAGCTCAAGAGCTGGGCGAAGTGTTGTCGGCCTTCGGCATCACGCTGGAAGAGGAGGAGAGCGGGTCGGCGCGAGCGGAAAGGAAAGCCGGAGAGACGACGCCACAGACCGAAAACGACGAAGCCGAGAGCAACACGTTCGCCGAGGACACCGCTGCAGCGACGAAGCCTTCGGACCGCGACGAGGATATCGTGTTGCGCGAATTCGCGGTGCTTCCGGGCTCCACAATCGTCGGGCAGTCCGCGACAGACCTGCGGCTGCGGACGCGCTACGGCCTCAATCTTCTGGCCGTCTCACGGGAAGGCCGCCCCCCGCGGACGCGGCTGCGGACGCTGAAGCTGAAGCCCGGCGATCTGCTGATGATGCAGGGGCCCGCCGAGATCATGGCCGATTTCATGAACGAGACCGGCTGCGCGCCTCTGGGAGAGCGGGAATTGCATCTTCCCAACGCGCGAATGGCGATCATCGCCAGCGCGCTCTTGCTTGGCTCTATCGGCATTGCCACCTTCGGCCTGCTGCCAGCATCCGTGGCCTTTACGTTGGGGGTGCTGGGCTCGATGCTCCTGCGAACCGTGCCGCCCGGGCAGGTCTACAAAGCCATCGACTGGCCAGTCATCGTCCTGCTGGGATCGCTTATCCCGGTGGCTGGCGCGATGCAGACCACTGGCGCGGCAGATGTTCTGGCGCGTTTTCTGGTCGAGACGATCGCACGCGGGAACGCCATCGCTGCTCTGGCGGCAATTCTGATCACCACGATGTTCCTATCCGACTTGATGAACAATGCGGCCACGGCAGCGGTGCTGAGCCCAGTTGCCCTGGGCATCGCCGCTTCGCTCGACGTGAACCCCGACAGTTTCCTGATGGCGGTGGCGATCGGGGCGTCTTGTGCTTTCCTCACGCCGATCGGGCATCAGAACAACACGCTCATCCTCGGCTCGGGCGGTTTTCGCTTCGGCGACTACTGGAAGCTTGGACTGCCGCTCGAGATGATCGTCGTGGCCGTAAGCTTGCCGCTGCTACTGATCGTCTGGCCACTTTAGACGCTCGCGAGGGCACGTGCCGACCAGCAGCCGTTTATTGGATACTAGAAAGCGAGCCCCTACTTCGCGGCAAGTCTTCAAAGCCATCCCCAATGGCCGCAGCCAGGTTCCAAGCCACACGGACCGGGCTCCGATCGCGGATCATCTCGCGGATTAGCGCCGATCTCGACACGACTGCCGCATTTGTTGCCGAGCGCCCCGTGACGTCCCATACCGACCCCGCCGTTTTGACCGTGACTGACGCGACACGCACCGAGAATAGATAAATATTAAATTCGCAAGGGAACCTCTCATGTGCGACAGCGTTAGCCAACGTATTCTGTATGCCAGATGCTCTTCCGCTATGGCGTGTTGTCCTTGTGTCTTGGCAAAGCGCACCTCTTCCTCAGGCACCAAGGTGAAGCGATGCGCAATGACGCAATCAAGGTGCTCGTCGTCGAGGACGAGGCCATCATAAGGATGGATCTCGTTCTCGGGCTCGAAGAACTGGGCTACGATGTGATCGAGGCGAACTCCGCTGATGCTGCACTCAACCTGCTAGAAGCACGGCATGAAATTGACCTGCTAATTACCGATATCGATATGCCAGGCAAAATGGACGGAGTGGGACTCGCGCATGAGGTGCGGCGCAGATTTTCCGCGTGCCAGATCATCATCATGTCGGGGCATTCAGCGCACGAAACATTAGACCTGCCCAAGCGCAGTGCTTTTGTGTCAAAACCGATCAGCCCCGGCGAACTCGCCGCGGCCGTCACCTGACGAAAGACTCTCAATATCCTCTATTGCGCCTGAGACGGCATCCGCAGTTTGAAGGTCGTGTCGGCTGAAGCGCTGGACTCGACGGTCAACTCTCCATCGTGGGCGCGCGCGATTTCGGCCGCGATGTAAAGACCGAGCCCCAATCCCTGCAGGCTGCTCTGCTTTCCGGGTCGCGAAAAGTGCTGGAACAGCGAAGCCCGAACCGCATCTGGGATCGGCGCGCCTCGGTTATTGACCGAGAGGAACAATTCGCCGCTTCTTTCAAAGCCCCGCACCTGGATCGGCTGGCTCCGGTCGCCATGCGTTACCGCATTACCCAACAGGTTCGACAGCAATTGCCCGGGCCGCTGCGGATCCGCGACGATCGGATTTGGCAGGTCGATATCGCTCTTGAGCGGAACGGTCGTTCGGCGCTGGTTGTCGAACCGTCTTCAATTTCACGATGGCCGCTCTGCTCGTCGGATCGCTCTATCCGATTCTCGGTTTTAGAATTCTGAAGGCAGAAAACCCATTCGCTAAGAAAGCGAAGCGGCAGGAGTTTCCTCCCGCCGCTTTGCCTCCCGACAAGTCGTGAGGCGAGCATCGTTAAGTTCTTGTGAAACCTCACATCGCTCAGCCCTCTTGCCAGGAACTCCGGTCCCTATTTTCAGGGAAGACTATTCCTGAACACCGCCCGACAGGGCGCTGCGCTCGTCCGATATCTTTTCTTCGGACAAACTCCGGAAGAAGTGGTGCCAAGCAAGGGCTGCATGGCCCTTGGAATGCGCGTGGTCCTTCGTCTGGGACTTCTTGCCCGCAGGCATTTTTTCGACAGCCATATTTCGGCCCTCCCTTTAATCCCCGAGAGATACTCGGGGAATTCCTGTGGATGACCGAAATATCCGGTCAGCGTCGCGGCTTCTTCCCGCGCGGAGCCTCTGCCGCGGCACTTTCGTCCGCATCCCGCTCCATGCGCGCCGCGCGCAAACTCGCGGTCAGCTCCGCTCTTTTCTCGGCGTCATCGTCACGGATGAGGCGCACTGCAGCATCCGTCTTGTCCTGAGCCGTCGTGGCTTTCTTGGGCAGATCACGGAAAAAGCCGTCCACATTGTAATTGCGGGGCATATGCCCTCCTTGGTTGCGAAATCCGGCCCACCGGGCCGGATATGGAACCTTTGCGTTCAGCCGAGCGCCAGATCGCAGGCGGACTCACGCCCGTCGCGTCCGGTTTCGATCTCGTAGGTGACGGCCTGTCCGTCATCGAGCTGCGAGAGGCCCGCGCGCTCGAGGGCCGAAATGTGGACGAAAATGTCACGCCCACCGGTCTTCGCTTCGATAAAGCCGAAGCCTTTGGTCTGGTTGAACCACTTCACGGTGCCATTGGCCATCGTGATGTCTCCTCAAATATTGCGGTCCGCGGAATGCGACAGCCCGGCTCAGTCAATTCAAAAAGGCAGACTGAAGCCAAGTAGGGAGACAGGTTGCAGAAGGGAATAACGTATCTCGATCTGTCTACGCCAGTTTGACCCATTAAGCAAAGGAAATGCGCGGCACTCCATCGCGCTACCCGGCCTCCCCCTGACGAAAGCCGATTAATATCGGGCACAATCAATCTGTTGTGCGAAAACGCGGGCGCGCACTGCAATTTCCTCGCAATCGCGGCGCCGATCGCTTATCTGTGAACTTGCATATCTTAATTCTCGGACCCTGTTCCTTCCGGCTCAGCGACGATCTTGAGCTTTGTCGGGCCGCGCGTTTTCGAAGGCGGCATAAGGAAAAGGAGCCTCACCCGGCCCATAGCGCCGTGACGCCGTTCGAGCAGACCAGCCTCTCAGCAACCATGCCTCGCGGGCTCTGGTCGATAGCACATATTCCACCCCTTGCGGGTTCGCCGCGAGCTTCGCACATCGAAAGTGCCGGATCGTGATCCGCGCGCGTTGACGCTGAAGCGTCACGATCCGAACGGAAAGACATCTGGCGCGCAATACCGCGCGTCGACCCAATTCACCGCATGGCGCAGGCCTCGCCCGCACCGTGCCTCCGTGATCGCGCGACCAGTCAGACTGGTCCCTTCACGCACTCGTGGAAAGATACGAAACATGATCGAAATTTACTGGGGCAAACCCATCTCTCTCGTCGTGTCGCCCGAAGGCGACGTCAAGAACTTCAGCACCATCGAACAGGTGCATTACTGGCTTCGCAAGAAGTGGCCCGTCGCCGACACCGCGCAAGACCATGCGATCGAATGCATCGAGGCCGCGATGGACTGCCTGGGTTCCGTGGGCGATGCCCGCAGCGCCTTCCTCGGTGCCGCAGGCACCGCCGGTTTCGTGCCATTTGAACCAGCGGCTCGTGCCCTTGCGGCCTGACCGGTTCGCCCCTGCGGCACCCCGTCCGTAACGGGGCCCGCCGCGCGAAGCGCCAAGGCTGCAGGCTATGTGATCGAAGCTTTTTTACGGCCCTTTCGCTTCACCGCAAGCTGATCCTGCCGATCGTGGAGAATGGGGCTGGCGCAAGGGCACGGGCGCCTGCTCCCTGGTGATACCGTCCGGGCCTCCGGCCGCCGAAGTAAGCGCGCAGGTCGAGGCGTTTCTCGATTTCGAGCAAGGCCGCCCGCCCTCCCCCCGAATGCGCATCTGGGTTGAGAGACGCATTTCTCATCTCATTTCTCGGTTGCACCTTGTATCGCCGCCCGCCCGCCCCATCTATAGGGAGCTTCGTTATTCCGACCGCACCCTGTCTCCTTCATCGGCCTCAGTTTGCTTTTCGATCTGACCGGCCGACCTGCCGCATCCTGCGGGCAGATTTCCAAACAAGGAGACGACACGATGGCCAATGGCACCGTGAAATGGTTCAACCCCGGCAAAGGCTTCGGCTTTATCCAACCCGAGAACGGTCGCAAGGACGTGTTCCTGCACATCAGCGCGCTCGAACGGGCGGGCCTTTCCCAGATTGACGACGGTCAGAAAGTGACCTTCGAGATCGAAACCGGCCGCGATGGTCGGGAATCCGCCAAGGATCTCGAACTCGCCTGATAAAACCGTTCGCGGACCGGTGTCTTCCGGTCCGCGAACGCGCCCATGGGGCGAGAGTCTTCTCTGCTCGAATACCTTTGCGCAGTCCAGGTTCGAAACATCTGTAGAACCACCCATCCGGCATTGCGGATCAGGATGTGCGGGCGGGTTCAAAATTCACCTGTCTACGCGGAGAACGATCATGGGCTATTCCCCTCAAAAGAAACAACTCGACCTCAAGGATTTCCTGAGCCAGCCCGCCAAGAAAGGCTTCCGGAAAGGCGTCGGTTTTCGTCGTGCGCCGACAAATCCGACCCCTGTCAAAACCGGCGCAAAACAGGCTGTGACGAAATAAACAGCCGCACCGAGTTAACTGATTTCCCCGCTCCCCGAGTGAACCTACCTGATGGCCGCTCCCCAAGAGACGGGGCTGATCAGTCGACGTTCAGCACGAGCCATTTTCCTGAATGCTTATTGAGACGTCTTGATGCTGGCTTTGGGTCAAGGCTCCCTCATGGGTGGCAGCCTCCTCGCTCGCCGCGTTTGCCGTGGGTTCGCAGCCGTTTGGCCCCACATCGCTCAGCTCACGGCATTTCCACATTGACGTGGATCACGGACCTAAGACCTCTTCTCGTGGCATCCAACGACAAGTGAACGCATTTTCGCACGCGCTCTGTCTTACGATGCATCGCTCGCCGAACAGGAAACCTGGATGCCCGATGATCCATACAAAGTCCTTGGCCTGACCAAGGCCGCCACAGCTGACGAAATCAAGAAGGCGTATCGCAAACTTGTGCGGACAAGCCATCCTGATTTGCACCCGGATGACGCAGGCGCCGAAGCGCGGTTCAAGGCGATATCGGCCGCTTACGACATCCTGAAAGATCCCGAAACCCGTGCGCGCTATGACGCCGGAGAAATCGATGGCCTCGGTGCAGAACGTCCGCAGCGCCAGTATTACCGTGATTTCTCGGGCTCATCCGACAACGGCTATCATCGACAGCGCGGGTTTGGACCGGATGTCGATCCGGCAGATATCTTCGCTGACATATTGCGCAATCGCGGACGGTCTGGCGCTGGCGACTTCGGCGACCGTGGTTTTTCCGCGCGCGGCGCCGACGCGCGCTATTCGCTCAACGTGCCGTTTCTGGATGCTGCGCGCGGAGCGGAAACCCACATCACGCTGCCCGATGGACAAAGCCTGACAGTCAAGATCCCACGGGGCACTGAAGACGGCCAGACACTTCGGTTGCGCGGCAAGGGGGCGCCTGGCTATGGCGGTGCTCCTGCGGGGGATGCGTTGATCACCGTTCTGGTGGGGGCGCATCCGGTTTTCGACCGAGACGGCGATGATATCCTGGTAATGCTCCCCATCACCATCGAAGAGGCCGTTCTCGGCGGCAAAGTCACCACACCGACCATTGACGGCCCCGTTGGGCTCACGATCCCAGCGGGCGCGAATTCGGGCCAGGTCTTACGTTTGCGTGGACGTGGCATCGCCAACGCGAAGCGCAAAACCAAGGGTGATCAGCGAGTTGAGCTGAAGATCGTGACACCGCCAAGCATTGACGAGGATCTGCGCAATTTCCTCACCGAGTGGCGCAAGACACATCGCTTCGATCCGCGTGTTGATTTGATGAAGAGGGCCAGCGCATGACGGACGGGTTTTCCGAAGAGGACGTGATCTCCAACGTCACCCGGCTCACAAGAAGTCAGCTTTTGAGCTTTATCGAAGGCGAACTCGTTCGGCCGGCAAAGGGCGACACCGGTTATATTTTCCGCCGCATCGACATCGCGCGGTTGGAGCTATTATGCGATCTTTCCCATGATCTTGACCTCGACGAAACGGCGTTGGCGATCGTGATGTCGCTCCTTGACCAGCTGCATGCCGCACGACAGGACCTCTTTGCCATTGCACGCGCGATAGACACCCTGCCCTCAGAATTGCAGACGCGCGTCATCGCGGCAATGAAGCAGCCCTAAGCCCAACTCGACTCTCCTCGTTTGGGAAACAGGCTCGTCTCAAAACGAGGACGTTTCGGGGGAGCATGTCAGGGGTTATTGAGTTATTGCTGCTTTCTTGACCCGCGAGCCTCCCCGGTGCGGCCATGTCAATCCGCACCGCAAAGGTTGAGGCTCTTTGCAGGAGTATGGCGGTTCGTTTCATTAGCTGCCTGAGGGCGGAAACGAGAGGGAGATTGAAAATGGAAGATGCAATTCAGCCCGGCCAAGGCGTTCTTGTGACTGGCGCAGAAAAAACGATCTTCCGGTTTGAAGGACGCGCACGGGATGGCTTCGTGAGTATTAGCGGATCAGGCGGCTTCACCTGCGACGTGCCAGAGGATTGTATTCAAGCGGTCAAAAAGCGCACCCGGAAAGAATTCGGAAATATCGACTTTCATCGCGACTGAACGCGCAAAGCACCCATCACCTGATTAACGCCTTGGCAGGTCGTCGAAACTTGCCTCCTCCGCCACGGACACGGCGGCGCGCCCGTTTTGAACGGAGACCTCAACAGAGAGATCATAGAGCGCGTTGCCAAATCCTGAGAAGCTGCCCGAAATCGGTGAGACCTGATGGATGCCTCGACCGACCGCGACCGGTATCAGGTTCTGCGACCCGACGCTGCGATTTGTCGGGTCGAATGCGATCCATCCGGCGCCGGGGACGAATATCTCGACCCATGCGTGGGTCGCCCCTGAGCCAGCCAATCCCACAAGGTTCATTTCGGGATTGAAGAGATACCCCGAGACGATGCGGGCTCCGAAACCGAGATGGCGGACGGCCTCGGCAAGCAGGACTGCGAAGTCGCGGCACGAACCCCAGCACCGGTCGAGTGTTTCGGCCGGCGATTGGGTGCCCTCATCCTCCCGGCTCTGGTAGGAAATCTGCGTGACCCCCCCGGTGCTGATGTCCTTCAGCAGAGACAATGTGTCAGTCGGGCGCCCCATGACGAACTTCTCGACCCAGCGAGAAAGGCGGCCTTGGATGTCTTGATATTGCGGCTTGGTCAGCGCCCCCAAGTCCGTCCAGTCGTCCGCAGCGTAGAGAAAAGGATATTGGGCTGCCGATGCAGCGATGGCGAAGACCGGCCAGGCCGACGCCGTCAATTCCACGGTCGCACGGCTTTCGATTGCCAGATGATCAGTCTGACCGTCGAACACGGCAGTGGCGATGGCGTTGCCCGCCACATCATGCGCCCATGTTATGTGCGCCGTCGGCGTAATGGAGAGCGCGTGCGAGAGCAGCCGCAATTCTCGCGTCTCGCGCGGGCGCAGCATCAACCTGTGCGGCCCGAGAGAGACGTCTCCCCGGTATCGGTAGGTCGTTGTGTGAAGAATGTCGAGGCAGGCCAAATGACGCTCCAATACGGTCAGATAAGAGTGGCAGCCACGCCCACAGCCATGTCGGCTAGCAATGGGGCAGCCAGACGCCTCGCTAAGCCGCTAATTTCTCGGTCGTGTTTCCGGACTCGTCGGCATCCCTTCGTTTTCGGCGGCCAGAATGGAGGCTTCGTAGCGCCGTCTTTCGGGAGCCGGCTGGGGCTCCAGTCTGGATAGATCAGGATCAGGCGATCGGAATACCGAGTAGAGATGGCGCAGATGCGCCTCCGAGACACCATCGGCTTCCATCACGAGGCGCACCATCGGATCCGAAAGCATCTCTTCCACGAAAAAGTCCGACAGGGCACGGCCCGTAAGCTTGTCTCTGGCACGCGCGTGATCGAGATCGGCCAGGGAAACGGTCAGCGTCCTTACCAATCCGGGATGTGTGGCTCTGGGATGAAGCTTCACCATGACGGAAGCTTTCCAGGTTTCGGGGTCCTTCCGATCCGGAGGCGAGACCAGCTCCGTCTCGATCTCATACTCTCCCGCCGGGAGTGTCTCGGCAAACCCCGGAATGTTGAACGGGCGGGAAAAAACCGCGACGGTCTTGCGTGTAAGTTCTTCCACTGGCCTAATCCTCTCACATCATGAGCGAATGACCCGCGCCCTTGCCAGGGCCGGGGCGCGGGTCTGCGCAGGTCTTAAGAAGTCTTGGATTTCGCCGGCGCTTCCTTGCTGGCGGCCTTAGGCTCGCTCTTCTCGGCAGAAGGCTTGGCAGTCTTCTCGGGCGCAGGCTTCAGCGCCGCTGCGGCCCGAGTATTCAGGTCCTTGAAGGACATGTCATCGATCCTTTTATCGACCGACGTCAATTCTTGGTCCATGTCGGACCGGGATGCTTGTCGCCGGTGTGATCTATATGGGGACCAAGGATCTGCTTTACGATGGTCAGGCGCCGAGGAATCTAAGATCTAGTTCAATCTCCGGTCCGGACCCCGAACTCCTGACGCGCCTCTCGATCCGATATCCGATTCATTCTCGCGGCCCAGTCAATGGCGAAAGACCACGGGTTTCGACTAGGCAAAGCTTGCCCTAGATATCCTCGCTCGAACGCCCCCCTTATGCGGAGCCTCACCTCCTGAGAAAAACCGGTTTCAGGAAGATCTAAAGGGCAGTCCTGTTCGCGTTGTTGCGCCGACTCCGGCTCTCGAAAGATCCCTAAATCCCGACCAAAGCCTGCGCACGGGATTTCCGCCTCCGACGATTGCGCGGATCAGCTCTGCCGTGGTCAGATACACCTCCCCTGCGAGAGATGCGGCCGCCGCGTGTTCACGACTTGTGGCCGCATCTTCGAGCACGCCGACGACCTCGGCCTCAGACAGCAAACCACGATCGTTCATCGCCTCGCAGATCGACAGCGCAGCGAAGGATGAGCTGATGGTATGAACTGCCTTCAGATCGCGCGATCAACGAGTATGAGCGTTTAGTTCGAAGTCGGTTCACCAACCGTCACGAAAAGAGGGGCTTTACCCAGAGGTCAACCAAGGGTCTTTCAGATACCGAAGCGAGGGTCGTCTTGGCGCTTGATGGTCATGCGCTATTGGAGGTCTTGCTGACCGGTGCCGATATCCCTATCCGGCCAGATCGTCGCGTCGAGCAAGTCGAAAAGGAACTGCAATGTCAGCGTCCCGAAACCGAGCGGCAGCAGCGCGTAGGGGATCACCATCGGCGTGCCGAAGCTCGACGAGACCCGCTCGCCGTAATCCCAAGCCTGAAAGGCCATCAGGAAGCCCCGCCATGTCATGATCCCCGCAAACGCCATTCCCGCCAGCGCGATGATCGCCTGCGAACCTCGTTTCATCAGGGGGCGCGCAGTCTCGACGAAGAAGGTGATCCGGATATGGCTATCCGTTCGCTGGACGTCCGCGGCCACCAGCACGGCGACATAGACGATCAGGAACGTGTTGATCTCGAGAGACCAGGAGGTCGGCGCCGCGAAGATGTATCGCATCATCGCATCGTAGCAGATCGTCAGAACCATGAAGACCAGAACCAGCTGGCCGAGGAACCGCGTGCCCCGCACGATACGGTTGAAAATCGTCCTCACGGCGCCCTCCCTTTAGCTCGCCCGACCGGTCGCAAGCGCGATGGCGCGCTCGCCAAGGTCCTTGCCGACCTCGTCGATCCAAGCCGCGCGCACCTCTTCGGCCGCCTTGGTCAGAGCCTGCAAATCTTCCTCCGAGGGCTCGATCACCTCGATCCCTGCCTCTTCGACCATCGGCCAGTATTCATCCTTGTAGATGACGTCATTGGCCTCCTTCGCGCCGTTCTCGTCGAACCAGTCTGCGGCGGCTTCGAACGCGGCCTTGGCGTCGGCATCCATCGCCTCCCAGCGCTTCGGCGTGACGAAGAGACCGATCCCAAAGCCGGTAATCGGCAGCTTGTAGACTTGGTGCAGCTGCTCTTGCAGCGAGCGGCCGATGATCGTCGAGATGTTGGCGACTGCTGCGTCGACTGTGCCGCGCTGCAGACCCAGATAGAGTTCCGAGGAAGGGATACGCACTGCCGCGCCACCGAAGTTCTCGATGACCTTCGTGCCCTCGAAACTGACGACGCGGACCTTCTTGCCCTTCACGTCGGCAATCGAGCGGACTGGGGCGTCCGAGCTCGACCAGATGTATTCCGGCTGCAGGATGTTGCCCATCATCGAGACCATGTAGAGGTCTTCCTTCGCCAGCTGCTCGTTGATCAGGTCGAACAGCGGACTGCCTTTCTTCAGACGGTCGGGATTCTCGTAAAGCTCTTCTACCACGCCAGGCAGACCGGTCACACCGAGGATCGGCACCGAACGTGTGATGTAGCTCGTGGTATGGAACATGAAGTCGATCGTGCCGGCGCGCAGGGCAGGCAGCTGCTCGTCGGCCTTCAGCAGCTTCGCGCTGTCGTAGTAATCGACCGTGACGGCATCGCTCTTGTTGAGCCGCTCGACGAAACCCGCCGAGCCGTAGGCCAGCGCCTTGTAGCTTGGCGGAAGGTAGCTCACGCCCGTCAGCGTAGTGCTCGCGAAGGCCGGACTGCCAGCCATCCCCAGAACCGCGCTCCCTCCCATGAGTGCGGCCCCGCTTTTCAGGAAATTGCGTCTTGTCTGCGTCATTTTAGGTTCTCCTCCCTTTGAATTTGCAGCAACGGTCCGGTCACAGCAGGCTTGGCAGCCAGAGGCTGATCCCGGGAAACAGCACGAAGATCATCAGCATCACGAATTGCACCGCGACGAAGGGCACGATGGAGCGGACGATTTCTTCGACACTGAGCATCGGGCAGACCCCGCGAAGCGCGTAGAGGTTCAGCCCGACCGGCGGCGTGACCACCGCGATCTCGAGGTTCATCACCAGAATGATCCCGAACCAGAGCGGGTCGTATCCCAAGGTCTGGATCAGCGGCAGCAGGATCGGCGTCGTCACCACGATCAGCGACACGGCATCGACCAGCATCCCCAACAGGATCAGCGCCAGCATCAGGATCACGAGGATTCCCCAGTTGGGCAGGCTGGTCGAGGTCAGGCTCTCCGCCACGATCTCGGGCACCCGCACGAGATTGAGGTAATCGCCGAAAATTTTCGCGCAGCCGATAATCAGAAGGATCGTGCAGGAAACCTTGACCGAGGAAGACAGGATCAGCGCGAAGCTGCGCCATGTCAGTGCGCGGAACACCAGAACCGCGATGAGAAACGCTCCCAACGCCCCGAAGGCCGCGGCCTCGGATGGGGTCGCGATGCCGGAATAGATCGAGCCCAGCACGATCGCGACCAGCAGCAAAGCGTGCCAGATACCGGCGAGCGAGCGAAACTTCTCTCCCATCGACGGGGCGGGACCTTCCTCGCGCGGGGCTTGCTCGGGCTTCAGTCGCACGCGGATATAGATGTAGAGCGACAGCGCCGCCGCCAACGCGATCCCGGGCAGGATACCCCCGATGAAGAGCGAGCCGACCGAGACGCCCGACACCGCGCCGTATATAATGAAGGGCACCGAGGGCGGGATCAGCATCGCAAGCGCACCCGACGAGGCGACCGAACCAGCCGCGAGACCGCGAGAATAGCCGCGCTCCAGCATCTGCGGCACTGCGATGGAGCCCACTGCCGCGACACCCGCGACGGAAACCCCGGACACCGCGCCGAAGATCGCAGACGCACCCACGGTCGCGATCGCCAGCCCGCCGCGTAGCCATTGCAGCCACAGCGCAGCCGCCTTGAACAGGTTCTTGCCCACAGGCGTCGCACCCAGCAAGTTGCCCATTAGGATGAACAACGGCAGCGCGATCAGTTCGAACGAATTGAGCTGGCCGAAAAACGAGGTCGGCGCGAAGAAGAAGGCGAGCGATCCACGCGCCATCCAAAGCCCGAGCAGCCCGCTTGCGCCCAATGCGAGAAAGATCGGCGCGCCGATGCCGATCAGGCCGATCAAGGCAATCACCACGATGACAGGTTCAATCATCCGGCGGGCCTATCCTGTGAAAATCCAAGACGCATATTCTCCTCCCTCTGGTCTCTCCCTGACCATCTGTCTTCGCGAGACTGTCGCAGCCCTCCCCGACCCCGACAAATCCCGCGCCACGCCCGCGGCCCCGCGCGGGCGGAGCGTCCGGGCCACGCTTCGGTCGCGGCCCCGCAATATGTCGCACCGCCCGACCCGGTCACAAGCGAAACGGTATGAAAAGCGCGAGGCCGGGCAGCAGGCACATCGTCACCGCGACGAGCAGCATGAGCAACACGAAGGGCGTCACCCCCTTGATCACCGTGCCGATCCCGGTTTTCGCGATCGCCTGTATGACGAAGAGATTGAGCCCGACCGGCGGCGTGATCAGCGCAATTTCGATCAGCAGGACGAAATAGACGCCGAACCAGACCGGATCGATCCCCAGCCCGATCACGGTCGGCAGGAACACCGGCACCATGATCAGCAGCATCGACATGCTCTCGAGGAACAGCCCGACAAAGAGCAGGATGATAGACACGATCAGCAGAAAGACCCAACGGTTGTCTCCGGCGATCTCGAACATATGCGCGACCTGCGCGGGGATCTGGTAGAGGGTGATCGCGCGACCGAAGATCTTCGCGCCGATGACGATAAGGAAGATCACCGAGGTCGTCATGACGGAATCCCGCACCGCGGCAAGGAAGCCCTTCCAGCTAAGCGAGCGTTGCAGCACCGTGATTAGCAGCGCGACCGAGGCGCCGATGCCCGAGGCTTCGGTGGGCGTGAAAGCGCCGGAGTAGATGCCTCCCAGCATGATCACCGCAAGGATCGCGGTCGGCATGGCCCGGCGGCTCGCCCGGAAGCGCTCGGGCCAGGTAGCTTTCGGCGTGGCGCTCGCGCGCGAACCGATGGTGGAGGCGAACACCGCGTAGATACCGAAGGCGACGATCAGGGCGAGGCCCGGACCGATCCCGGCGAGAAAAAGTTTGCCGATGCTTTCCTCGGCGATCACCCCGTAGACGATCAGCGGGATCGAGGGAGGGATCAGGATGCCCAGTGTGCCGCCCGCCGCAAGCAGCCCCAGCGTGAAGGATTTGCCGTAGCCGCGATTGGTCATCTCCGGGATCGCGACGGTGCCGACGGTCGCGGCGGTGGTCACCGAACTGCCCGAGATCGCCGCGAAGACACCGCAGGATAGAAGCGCCGCGATGCCGAGCCCTCCGGGCAGATGGCCCACCCAGCTTTGCAGCGCCACGAACAGATCGCGCCCTACCCCGCCGCGCAGCAGGATGTTGGACATCAGCAGGAACAGCGGCACCGCGAGCAGGACAAAGTCATTTACTCCGCCGAAAAGGTTCGCGGGGATCAGCGCAAGCGGCAGCCCCTTGAGCACGATCAGAAGCGTGCCGAAGGTGGCGAGGCCGAAAGCCACCGGCAGCCCTGTCAGCAGCAACGCGATCAGGCCGAGGATAATCATAACCGGGATCATGCGCCCTGCCCCTCGTCTTCGTGAAATTCCGGATCTTCAGCATGGCTGAACTCGGGCGGCGGCCGCATCCAGAGCCGGGCTGCATCCGCGAAGGCCTGCAGCGCGAGCAATGCGTAGCCCACGACGACGGGCGCCTCCACGATCCATTGCGGCATCTGCAGCATGCTCGCCGTTCGTCGCCCCATCTCGAAGCTTTCAATCAACTCGCCCCAGCAGAGCCAGACCGCCATGACGGAGAAGCCGCCAATTACGACCAGCGAGAACAGCTCCACCAGTCGAGCGACATTGGGGCTGCGATTTGCGATCAGCGCGGTGATCCGGATCATCCGCCGATGGCGCAGGCTTTGCGCCATCGCGATGAAGGTCAGCCACAGCATCAGTGTCGTCGCGACATCCGCCGTCCAGCGCGTCGGCGCGTGCAGAACATAGCGCGCGAGCGCCTCGTAGCTGACCATGCAGCAGATCGCGACGATGGTGATATCAGCCCCCCACGCTGCGATGGAGGAAACAGCGTCGACGGCCCGCAAGGCGCGCGGACCGCCCGGGGAACCGGAGCCCCCCGAAGGGGCCTCCGACCGCTGAGGAATATGCTCATCCATAATGGCGCGGAGCCGCGATCAGTAGAGCGCGCGAACTTCGTCAACCAACTTCTGGCCGACATCGCCCGCATCTTTGATATAGATATCGATCGCCGGGGCCGAAGCCTTGCGCCACTGCTCCATCTCATCGTCGGTCAGGTCGGTCACCGTCGCGTTGCCGCTTTCTTGCAGCCATTTCGCGGCATCCTCGTTCTCCTGCCGGGTATTGGCCCGCATCGACATCTCGGCATCATGCGCGGCCTGATCGACCCAGCCCTTCTCCTCGTCGCTCAGCGAAGCGTAGACATCGGGATTGATGACAACGATGAACTCGGCCAGCGCGTGGTTCGTCATTGTAACGTTGTTCATCACTTCATAGAGCTTGCGCGATTTTGTGGCGGTCGTGCCGCTCATGCCGATATCGACGGTGCCGCGCTGATAGGCCATGAACTGCTCGGAGCCGCCCATCACAACCGGTGTGCCACCCACAGCCTCGATGAAGTCACCCGAGGGCTTGCCCAGAGCGCGCACCAGTTTGCCCTTCATGTCGGCGGGGGTGCGGATCGGCTCGTCCTTCGAGAGGATCTGGACCGGGCCGTAATCCTGCCACCAGAGAACCTTCGTCCCGGTCTTGCCGATCAGCTCGTCGAAGGTCTTGCGCACCGGGCTGTCGGGCTCGGCCGCCTTGGCGAGCACATCATAGCTCGGGAACAGGAAGGGCTCGCTGAAGATGCCGGCGGCGGGGACGGTGCCGGAATACTCGTCCGCCAGCACGACGCCCATGTCGATCGCGCCGCTCGCCACTGCTTTCGGGACCTCGCTCCCTTTGAAGAGCTGCGCGCTATCATAGATCTCGACCTTGATATCGCCGTCCGAGAGTTTCTCGACCTCGTTCTTGAAAGTTACGAGGTTCGCGCCGATCGGATGATCGACCGACACCTGAACGGTCGCGCGCAGGGTCTTTTCGGCCATCGCCTGTCCAGTGGTGCCGATCAGCGCGCTGCCGACGAGCATCGCAGCAATTGCGTATGATTTCATGATAGTCCTCCCAATGAATGCCGACCTCCAGCCGGCCTTAATCTGGCGAAATGCCATCAATGCCCGACGCGCGCCGCTCCTCCTCGGCACGCGCCGAACGAAAAGCTCAGACGATCCCCGCCTCGCGCAGCTCCGCGATACGGTCGGAGCTCATGCCAAGCTCACCTCCCAGAATTTCCTCCGTGTGCTCGCCCAGTTCCGGCCCGACATGGCGGATCTCGCCGGGGGTGTCGGACAGGCGTGGCGCGACGTTTTGCATCTTGATCGAGCCGAAATCGCGATGCGGCAGCTCCACGATCGCCTCGCGCGCCTGAAAATGCGGATCGTCGATCATTTCGGCCGCGCTGTAGATCAGACCGCAGGGCACACCATGTTCGTGCAGCAACTCCTCCAGCGGCTTGAGATCGAGTGTCTTGGTCCATTCGTTGATCTTGCCGTCGAGCGCGCGCATGTTCTTGCCGCGCGCCGAGTGGGTCGCGTAGCGCTCGTCCTCGGCGAGCTCGGGCTGCCCCATCGCGGCCGCCAATCTGCGGAACACCGTGTCCTGGTTGGCCGCGATCAGCAGCAACTTGTCGTCGCGGGTCTCGAAGACGTTCGAAGGCGAGACATTCGGCAGGGTCGCGCCTGTCCGCTGACGCACGTAGCCCGCCACGTCGTATTCACTGACCGTGCTTTCCATCATTGCCAGCACCGCCTCGTAGATCGCGCTATCGACGATCTGGCCCTGCCCGGTGCGTTCGCGCGCATGCAGCGCCATCAGCGCGCCCATGCAGGCATAGACTGCCGCGAGTTCGTCACCGATTGAGATGCCCATGCGGCTCGGCGGGGTCGAGGGATCACCCACGACGTAGCGCAGACCGCCCATCGCCTCGCCAATCGCGCCATAACCAGCGCGCTTGGAATACGGCCCGCTCTGGCCGAAGCCGGTGACGCGCACCATGATGAGGCGCGGATTGATCTTCTTCAGATCCTCGTAGCCGAGATTCCAGCGTTCCATCGTGCCGGGGCGGAAATTCTCGATCAGAATGTCGGTCGAGCGGATCAGATCGCGCACGATCTCCTGCCCCTCTTCTGTGCGCAGGTTGAGCGTCAGCGATTTCTTGTTGCGCCCGACGACCGGCCACCAGAGCGATTTCCCATAGGGCTTTTCCTGCCCCCAGACCCGCAGCGGATCGCCGGAGCCGGGCTGCTCGCATTTGATGACCTCGGCGCCGAAATCGGCAAGCAACTGACCGCAGAAGGGGCCTGCCAGCAATTGTCCCATCTCGAGCACGCGAACATCATTAAGCGGCCCGCTGCGCGCGGTTTCTGCCTTCGTGGCCATAGGGTTTGTCATCCTCTTCCTCACGTCGGCCCACCAGAGCGGACTCGACTCTCCTCAAAAATAATGCATACATTTTTGAAGTTGCATGGCAACATTTTTTCTTCGGGAGGGCGAAATATTGAGAAATAACGTTGAAATAGTGGACGTTTCTCTGAGGGACGGTATCCAAAATGAGAAGCGGACCCTCTCCGTGGATACAAAATTGGAGCTTTTGAAGGGCATTATCGGCGCCGGCGCGCGCCGGGTGGAGATCACCAGCTTCGTTAATCCCAAGAAGGTGCCGCAGATGGCCGATGCCGAGGAAATCTGCGCACGACTTCCCCGAGACGGGATGCGCTATATAGGGCTGGTGCTAAATCATCGCGGCTTCCTGCGCGCGCAGGTCGCTGGCGTCGACGAGATCAACTACGCGATCGTTCTCAGCGACACGTTCAGCCAGCGCAATCAGGGCATGACGACCGAGGAGGGCATCGCGCAATGGCGCGACATCGCCGCTGGCGCGAAGGGACGGCAGAAGACCAACGTGACCTTCGCCGCGGGCTTCGGCTGTCCTTTCGAGGGCGAGGTTCCGGTATCGCGGCTCACTTGGGTGCTCGATAAGGTTATGGAGACCGCGCCCGACGAATTGACCTTAGCTGACACGATCGGCGTAGCCTCGCCCCGCGACGTCACAGAGCGCGTAGCGGCTGTGCGCGAGCGCTACCCCGACCTGCCGATCCGCCTGCATCTCCACAACACCCGCAATACCGGGCTGGCGAATGCATGGGCGGGCTTTGAGGCGGGCGTGCGCTCCTTCGATGCGGCGCTCGGCGGTGTCGGCGGCTGCCCTTTCGCACCGCGCGCGACCGGCAATGTCCCGAGTGAGGATCTTGTTTACATGTTCGAACGCTCCGGTATTACAACCGGATACGATCTGGACAAGGCGATCGAGACAGCGAAGGCCCTCGAAGAGGCCGTGGGGCACACGGTGCCGGGGATGCTCATGAAAGCAGGCGGCTTCCCGAAGCCTCAGACGGCCTGATCCGGCGAAGGAGGGGGGAATGGGACACAAGGAGGAAAGCGGCGAAAAAATCGGCGCCGCCGAGCAGGCCTATCTTGCCATTCGGAAACGAATATTTTCGGGCCATTACGCCGAGAACGAGCGTGTCACCGAGGCCGAAATCGCGCAGAGCCTGAAGATGTCTCGCACGCCGATCCGCGAGGCGGTAAAGCGGCTCTTGCTCGAAGGGTTGCTGACCCGCGAGGCAGGCCCCGGCCTGCGCGTCGTGGGCCTCGGCCCCGACGAGATCGAGCAGATCTTCCAGATCCGCCTGCTGCTGGAATCCTATGCCGCGAAACGCGCCGCAGGCTTTGCCGACGCAGCCGAATGCGCCGAGTTGCAGCGCCTGGCCAAGCGCATGGCCGACCATGTGCCGCCGCGCGGCGATGCGGATTTCCAGGAGATCACCGAGGCGAACCGGGAGTTCCACCAACTGATCCTCGCGACCTCGCGCTCGCCACGGCTGGAGGCGATGCTGTCTCTCGTAGTAAACCTCGCCCTCGTCGCGCGCACCTTCCACAGCTATGACGAGACGGCAATCCAGCGCTCCGCGGCGCATCATCAGGAAATCGCCGACGCGATCTGCTCGGGCGACCCGGATTGGGCGGAGACAGCGATGCGGACCCACCTGCACGCAGCCGCGACGACGGCGCGCAAGGAGTTCGGCGGCTAAGCGCGTGCCCCCTTGTCGCGCGCCTTTTCAACGCTCACTCTTCGGCCAAACCCGCCTTGCGAAACCCTTCCGCAAACCGCGCACGATAAGCCGCGTCCTGAATGGATGCGCTCTCGAGAAGGGCCGAGACGGTCGCCGAACGCCCAAGAGACTCGTATTCCATCGCCATCCACTCGGCATTTCATGCGCCGACCATCGGCCGACAGGAGGAGAACACGGATGAGGTAATTGCCGTTCCGCGGGGCGAAAAGGCTCGGAAGAACCCCGCCAAAACTTCGAAATTCATGAGCGCAAACACGCGGGAACACGACGATGCCCCTGATTGAATTGCAGAAATCACCTGTTACGGGCCGGCGCTTGTGGGAAGGAGCGCAGGTTCGGGTCTTCAATCGAGCTATGCGGCTGCGGCCTGAAGCCGCCTTCAGACCGCTGACCATCTCCGGCATCCCCAGGGCAAGGCGTCAAAAGATCCGGCGCGCTGTGGGAGCCGCAGAGGCCACCCCTGGAGCTCGATTAACGCCACATGACGCCAGGAAGGTAGATGATCGAGCACAAAAAGCGCCTGGACCGCGAGTGCTCGATAAACAGTCTAGAAGTTCGCGGTTCGCGATGTGGCA
The DNA here is from genome assembly GCF_002213165.1 of Thioclava sp. F1Mire-8. Taxonomy (NCBI): domain Bacteria; kingdom Pseudomonadati; phylum Pseudomonadota; class Alphaproteobacteria; order Rhodobacterales; family Paracoccaceae; genus Thioclava; species Thioclava sp. F1Mire-8. Next base: position 1,744,460 of record NZ_NBNY01000001.1, read on the forward strand.
ATATCGTTTATTGAGCACTCCCCATTTGAAAGCTGGTATTTGAGAGGATGCTCGGCAGACCAGAAAACGAGCAGGAACGCATCTGCGAGAACTGACGCCAGATGCTGAGGCGAAAAGCTAGCTATGAGACCGACCATTGCTGGCTTTCTTGAACGGCTGAATTGCGGGCCGGCGCGATCAGCGTCGGGTCCGGCTTGAAAAGCCAGCCCGCGGGACCCACCATAGGGAGACCCGTCCCCCTGCCCGAGCACACGGTCTGCACGCTTGACCGCCTGACCTAACGAAGACTTTTCATGCGCAGCATCCCAGACCGTATCCGCCAAGCCGTGAGTTTCGAAATCATCGGCATCCTCATCGTGACGCCGCTCTTCGCCTGGGTCTTCGATCACCCCATGGGAGATATGGGCGTGCTGGTCGTTCTCGGGGCGACCGCGGCCACCGCCTGGAATTACCTTTTCAACCTGGCTTTCGATCACATCCTGCTCTGGCGTCGCGGCGATGTCCGCAAGACGATACCGCTCCGGATCGTTCACGCGGTGCTTTTCGAGGCGACGCTGCTCGCGCTGCTTCTTCCGATATTCGCATGGTGGCTCGAGACCTCCCTGCTGACCATTCTCATGATGGAAGCGTCTTTTGCAGGCTTCTATCTCGGCTACGCCTTCGTCTTCACTTGGGGATACGATACGATCTTTCCGCCGCAAGGACGCGAACGGATCGCGTGACGATGGAAGACAAAGCCGCGGGAGGGACTGCAGCCTTCCCATGCGCTGCACCACAGATCGTATTCGCCGAGCCGTGTGTTTCGAAATCATCGGCATCCTCACTGTGACGCCGATCTTCGCGCGGATGTTCGGCCACCCAATGGGAAATATGGGCCGGGGTGCCAGACGCTATCCCGGTCGAGGCTTGCTACCTCGGCTGGCAACAGTCACTGGAGAACCTTGCCCGGCTCGTCGAACCGGAGATCAAGCAGTCGACCAAGTTGGAAAGCTTGACCGTCGCAAACATAGGCACTCCGCGACCGAGTCCCGTTGATCGCGAAGGCTTAGGCGTTCTCGATGGTCTAGTGTCCCGAATATTCTATGCCGGTCGAGAGCCGGAACCAGCTCGCGCCCTCGACCCGAGCCGCTTCGATCAGTTCGCCGGGACGTAGCCGGGCTTGACCGGACGCTTCTCGGCTTGCGTCTCGGACAGGCCGTAGAACACCGCGGGGGGCCGCCAGACTTGTAATTCTTCATGAACCTGCCGCTACCAATCTCGTAGGCTGGAAGGGGTTTCGGATCAGGCAGCTGCCTGAACCCCGACCGTCCCGGCCGAGTTGATCGTTTCCGCGTTCTGGCGACGTCGGCTCTCCACGAGCCCCCACCGCAGCAAAACGAGGGCCGCGGCCTCGTCTCGCCCGAGACGACAGCCGCAGTCGCAATCATGGTGGCGCTCCGCGAGCGTCTTCTTCCGCACCGCGCCGCAGTCCGGGCAGCGCTGTGACGGCTTCAGCTCTCGCGTCTTCGCCTCGAGGAACTCCGCACCAGCTTCTTCCGCTTTGTATCGGAGCATGTTCAAAAACCCGGCCGGGGCCGTGTCCAGGATCGATCGGTTCAGGCCCGCCTTCTGGGCCACATTCCGGCCCGGCGCCTCCGCGGTGCCCCGGGCCGAGCCGGTCATGTTGCGCACCGTCAGCGCCTCGGTCGCGATCAGACGGTGCCGCCCGACGATCCGCGCGCTCGTCTTGTGCAGGAAGTCCTTCCGTCGCGCAGCGATCTTCGCATGACGACGCGCCAGAGCGCGGCGATGCTTCCGCAGCGCCCGTTGGGAGATCTTTCGCGCCCGGGCCGCGGCCGAGAGCCGGCGCTGCTCAGCCTTGAGGTCCTCGGCCTCGAGACCCCAGTGGCGCGGGTTCGGCAGTTCCTCGAAGGCGCCGTCTTCATGTGCGAGCGTGGCAAAAGTCGAGACGCCCCAGTCGAGCCCCACCGCCTGCCCCTCGGCCGGCGCGCGCTCGGCGCAGCCGGTCTCGACGACGACGTTGAGCCTCCAGCCGCGGATTGTCCGGGTCACATCGGCCTTGAGCACGCGGCCCGGCGTGCGCGCGATGCCCCGCATCCGCATCCGCCCGATGCCAAACAGCGTGGCATGGCCATGCCGGCCCCCGTCGCGCATCTCGACCCTGAAGCCGTTGCCGTGCTCCTTGTAGCCCCAGCCACGGAAGCGCTCGGCGCTCTTGAAGCGCGGGAAGCCCGGCGTTTCCCCCGCGCGCAAGCGGCGAAAGAAAGCCTGGAAGGCGAGATCCAGACGCTTCAGAACGACCTGGGCCTCATGCGTGTGGACGAGCCCGCACCAGCCCTCGAGACCGAGGCGGATCTCCTTCAACGCCTTTTCCTGGTCGGAGCGCGAGACCCGGGTTTGGCTATGCCGCCAGGCACCGATCCGCTCCTCGAGCGCGGCGTTCCACAGGTCTTTCAGCATCAGGTGCTTGCGCGCCAGCGCCGCCGCCTGGGCGGGCGAGGGGTAAAGCTTGAAGGAGAGGGATCGAGTTGCGGTCATGGTCCTTTTATTATATTGGTTCCGACATGTCGGATCAATCCTATAGTCGCACAAACAATTGCGTTTTTAGTCTCCACTACCATATGGTTCTAGTGACGCAGCAGCGCCGCGCAGTGCTGACATCCGAAATGCTGCGGGCGGCCGAGGTCGCGATCCGGGAGCGCTGCGATGTTCGCGGCGGCGCGCTGGAGGAGTTCGGCGCGGAAGCCGATCACATCCATATCCTGTTCTCGCTGCCGCCCGCCGAGGCGGTCGCCGATTTTGCGAATGCGGTGAAGACCACCACCTCGCGGCGTCTCCGGAGGGACTTCCCGAGCCTGAAACGCCTTGGCGGCGCTCTCTGGTCTCCGAGCTACTTCGTGAGCAGCTGTGGCAGCGCCCCGCTGGAAACGATCAAGGAATATGTCCGCTCGCAGGAGCGACCTGACTGACCTCACCAGCCCTGCGGGCTCCCCCACCAATCCAACCGGGCGCTAGCGCCTGTTAAGACCCCTCGAAATAAGCGGGAGTGCCCCGGGCTTCCACGGATTCCGCGATCCGACGCAGGCCATGGATGTAGGCGGCATCGCGCATCGAAAGTTCCATCTCGTTGTGCAACGTCCAGATCGATTGCGTCTCGGTTTCCATCGTCGTTTTAAGGTGATCCCGGACGCGCGAACTGTCCCAATAAAAACCCGATCTGTTCTGAACCCATTCCAAATGCGAAACCGTAACGCCGCCGGAATTTGCGAGGATATCGGGCACGACGATATGCCCCGCTTCCGTCAGCTTCTTGTCGGCCTCGGGAGACACCGGTCCGTTCGCCATTTCCAGAATGATGCGGGCTTTGATCCTGTCGCAATTCTCAAGCGTGATCTGCCGTTCCAATGCGGCAGGCACCAGCACCTCGCAATCAAGCTCCAGGAGTTCGGCGTTTGAGATCTCTTTGGTCTTGCCTTGACCCTTTGCACCTTTCACGCCCCCTGTCTGATGCTTGTGTTGCATGACAGCGAGCGGGTCCAAACCGCCCGGGTCATAAATACCGCCTCCGGAATCCGAAATGGCGACGATTTTATACCCGTCTGCATGCAGCAGCTTGGCGCAGTGGAAGCCGACATTCCCAAACCCCTGGATCGCCACCGTGGCCGTATTCGGGTCGAGAGCGAGTGCGGATTCCAGATAGCGCAGCGCATAATATCCGCCGCGTGCCGTCGCATCGACCCGCCCGTTCGTGCCCCCGAAGGCGAGAGGTTTGCCGGTAATCGCGCTTGGGGAGGCTTGCCCTGAAATCCAGCTGTATTGGTCCGCCATCCACGCGATGACGATCCCGTTCGTATACATGTCCGGCGCCAGAATATCACGATCGGGGCCGATGAACGGAGCGAAGGCTTCGACATAGGCGCGGCTCAAATGCTCCAACTCGTTGGCCGAGAGCGTCTTCGTGTCCACACAGACCCCGCCCTTACCGCCGCCGAACGGTAGGTTGGCGACGGCGCATTTGAATGTCATCCAGAAGGAAAGGGTCTCGATTTCGTCGAGCGAGACGTTTGGATGGAAACGAACGCCACCCTTGGTCGGCCCCCGTCGATCGTTATAGCGACACCGCCATGACTGGAACGCCCTGCGGCTCCCGTCATCCATCCGGATCAGAAGCGTTGCGGCCAAAGTCTCGCGGGGCCATTTCAGCTCTTCGTAGACGTCGGGATGGATGTTGAGCCGCTCGCAGGCTGCGCGGAGCGTTTCGCGAGACTTCGCAAGCATGCCAGTCATCAGGGGCTTATCGTCCTCGACGTCTTTTTTCTTGGTCGGCATTAATCCGGCACTCCCCAGCGAGGCTTCTCAAAGCGGTTTCTTCAGAACATGCTTTTACACTCGGCCGAGATGGCGGCAGCGTCATTGATTTGTCTCAACCTATGCGAGCCGGCACTCCTGAGTTTGATCGCGGACGTTCCTGCGGATCGGCTCTATGAGCAATATGGCTTTGTAACGACGGCGCCCCGGTCTATTGCGATGGCTCGAAGGACACGCTGAAACTCAAGACAGGAACATATTACGGTGCGATGCAGGAAAGGTGGCCTTCTCCGAGCGCCGAAACTCTAGAATGAGGTCGTGACAGAGATGGCTCGTGCGCAGCCAAGGTGCGCAGCTTGGCCGCGACTGTTCAGGCCGCTTGCGCCTTCCCGCTGGCCCTCGCCGCCTAACATCAGCCCATCCCGGCCGATCATTACCACGATCCTGTGAAGGCCGCATCGCCCAACCCCCAACCTCTCCAGCGCGCTCGATAATAAGTTGCTACGAATTCTCCCAATGCCGGCGTGACAGAAAATACGCGTTGTTCTGACGAGCCGCTTGAATCGCGCCTTCCAACCGGATTTGCGAAACTGGAACTTTGAGGGTCACATCGCAGGCTTGCATACGTTCGCTGGTAAGGTCATCCGCGCGCATTTCGCTGGAGACCAATATCAAGGGGAGCGAGGGGCAAGCGCGCCTTACGCGCATGCAAAAATCAATCGTGTCTTCAATGTCTCCCAAATGATCGCCGTCGACCATCAGGACGTCGATCTCGTCGGTATGAAGCGCCAGCCAAATTTCGGGCAACACCCCTTCCGGCCATATGAGTAATCTCGCGTCCTCGCGGTCACAAATTTCAGCGAGTTCCGCGCCGATCAGACCGCCTGCGCCACAGTAAATAATGCAGCGCTTCGGAAGGAGGAGGGGGGCGGCGAAATGTAACTGCTCGCCGGTCGAAACGCGATCCATTTGATCCCGGACGAATGCGCTTGGAGATTGCGCTTTCGCAGTTGCACCTCTGCCAAATTTCCGAGCCATATCAAATCCAAAGAATCTTCAGAAATTTTCGGAAGCATCCACGTGCTTCGAGCTCAACATTTAAGACAACTTTAAGGCGAAATTTGGCCATTGAGACATCTTTGCGTCATCTTTATGCGGACCCATCGACAGCTTTCGCCAGATCGGCCATTGCATGGGGCCTAGGAGCGAATGGGAACGGCCTGATGCGTCGGACACGTTGGTGATGGTTGAGATTATCGGTCTTTGTATCGCGGCTCTCGCGACGGCGGGCGTGATCCTGCGCCCCTTTGGCTGGGCTGACTGGATCTTTGCCGTGAGCGGCGCCGCAGCGGTGGTTCTTCTGGGGGCACTGCCACTCTCCGATGCCTTGCATGCCATCGGCGAAGGCCGAGAGGTCTATTTCTTCCTGCTCGGCATGATGCTTCTCGCCGAAGTCGCCGGTCGTGAGGGCCTTTTCGACCATCTTGCCGCCCGCGCGGTGCAGGCAGCTGCTGGGTCCGCACGGCGCCTGTTTTTCATCCTCTACCTGGTCGGCGCGGGCGTGACGGTTTTCCTGTCGAACGACACCACGGTCGTTGTGCTGACGCCTGCCGTTCTCGCGGTGACACGCCATGCGCGCGTTCCGCCCCTGCCCTATCTCTTCACCTGCGCCATCGTGGCAAATGCGGCGAGCTTCGTCCTGCCGATCTCGAACCCGGCAAATCTCGTAATCTTCCATGGTGCCATGCCGCCACTTGGCGATTGGCTCGCACGGCTCGCCCTCCCCGCTCTTGCCGCGATCGTGGTCAGCTACCTCTCCTTGCGCTGGGCGATGCGCCATGATCTGGGCACAGAGCCCACGACAACCGACGTCCCCGCGCTTTCGCGGGGCGGCTGGATCGCGGCGACAGGGCTGAGCCTTTCGACGGTGGCACTGGTCACCGTCTCATCCTTGGGCGGCGGCCTTGGTCTTGCGACACTCAGCGCCGGGGTCGCCGTGGCGCTGGCGGTCGCGCTGAGCACCCGGCGGTCTCCCTTGCCCCTGTTGCGGCACCTGACTTGGGGCGTGCTGCCACTCGTCGCCGGGCTTTTCGTGCTGGTCGCCATGCTGGACCGCGTTGGGGTCCTGTCGACCCTGGGCAAATGGCTCGGACAGATGTCAGCAACCTCACCGCGGGCGACCGCGGGGCTGAGCGGGACCGCAGTCGGCATCGCGAGCAACCTCGCCAACAACTTACCTGTCGGACTGGCTGCCGCTGCGGCTGCGGCAGCAGGAGAACTCGGAGATCTCATGCGCGACTGCCTGATGATTGGTGTGGATCTCGGACCGAACCTTTCGGTGACCGGGTCGCTTGCAACACTCCTATGGCTCGCGACTCTGCGCCGGTCCGGGCTTCACGTCTCCGCTGCCCAGTTTTTGGGCGTCGGGCTGAAGGTCATGCCACCGGCGCTGATCCTCGCGCTTCTTATCCGCCTGTGCCTGCCGGGATAAAGCGCCGCCTGCAGATAATTCTTCGCGCCCATTTCGCAGAGGTTCGGCCCGGCCCCGTCATGCACAGGCGATCCTGACCGCCCCTAGTTGCTCGACCAACGACATGGGCGTGCCTTCAGGGGGGCTCGGATCGCGACATTGCGTGTTGTCGGTCGCTCACCCCATGCCGTCTGCAAGGCATTGAAAATTCCGGAATCGAGGAATGTCTGGATACTGTGAAACGCGCGCCCTGATTTGGCCAGACAACCACCTACCAGGCCGAACTGGTCGTCCGCGACAGATACCGCCCGGTCCTGCCCTGCTCTAGAACCTCTCCGTCGGCGGCGATTGTCTGGCCGCGAAGGATCGTGCGGACGGGCCAGCCTTCGATCTCCATGCCCTCAAAGGGCGTGTAATCGGCGCCGTGGTTCAGGCTCGCTTGGCGGATCACCGCCTTGCGTTCGGGATCCCAGAGCGTGATATCCGCATCTGCGCCGATCACCAGCGCACCTTTTTGCGGGTAGAGGCCGTAGAGCTTGGCAGGGTTGGTCGAGGTGAGCGCCACAAAACGCTCGATACTGATCCGACCCTTGCGCACCCCTTCCGAGAACAGGATGGGCAGCCGCGTCTCCACGCCGGGGATGCCGTTCGGCACCCATTTGAACGAGGTGCGTGCGCGGGGATTGTCCTTGCCGGTCTCGTTGGCGCCTTGGAAATAGAACGGGCAGTGATCAGACGAAAAGATGTCGAAGGTGCCGTCGCGCAGCCCCTCCCAGATCGCGTCTTGGCTGTCTGTGTCCCGTGGCGGCGGCGAGCAGACATATTTCGCGCCCTCGAAATCCATGTTCAGCCCTTTGAGATCGTCTCGTGTCAGGACGATGTATTGCGGGCAGGTTTCGGCGAAGACCTTCATGCCACGCTTCTTCGCCCATTGGATTTGCTCCATCGGGTCGCGACCCGAAACATGCACGATCATCACGGGCACGTCGGTCAGCTGCGCGTGGCTGATCGCGCGATGGGTCGCCTCTCTCTCGGCGATTTCGTGATGCGCCACGGCGTGGTAATAGGGCGCGGTCTTGCCCTCTTCCTCGAGCCTGCGGGTCATGTGCTTGATCGCGTCGTGGCCTTCGGCATGGACCATCACCAGCGCGCGCTCGCGACGGGCAACGTCGAAGACATCGAGAAGCTCTGCATCGTTCAGCACCAGATCGTCATAGGTCATGAAGACCTTGAACGAGGTGTAACCATCGCGCACGAGCGCCGGGAGTTCCTGCCCCAGAACCTGCGGCGTCGGGTCGGATACGATCAGATGGAAGGAGACATCCGTATAGCACGCGCCTTCGGCCTTCTCGTGATAGGCCATCAGACATTCCCGCAGAGAGCTGCCTTTGACCTGCAGCGCGAAAGGCAAAACCGTGGTATTGCCGCCTGCCGCCGCCGACCGGGTGCCGGTCAGGAAGTCATCGGCCATCACCGTGCCGTCCGAGGTGGGCTGCGCGAGATGGACATGGGCGTCGACCCCGCCCGGCAGCACCATCAGACCAGTGGCGTCGATCTCTTCGCGCGCATCCGTGATTTCCGATGCGATTTCAACGATCTTGCCGTCGCGAATGCCCAGATCGGCGCGGAACTGATCCGAGGCGGTCACCAGCGTGCCGCCCCGGATCGCGAGATCGCACCCCGCCCTCACGACGCCATCCGCATCTGGGAGGTGATACTCGCAAGCGCCTCGGTCAGCGCGTCGACCTGCGCCACCGAATTGTAATGAACCATCGAGACGCGAAGGCAGCCGCTCTGCCCGGTTTCCTTCAGATCCTCGACCAGACGGCGCGAATGGAAATCGCCAAAGCGGATCGCGATGCCGAACTTGTCCATCTCGCGGGCCACCATCTCCGAGTTGAGATCGTCGAACTTGAAGGCGATCGTGGGAACCCGCCCCTCTTCCATTCCGCGCCCGATGATGCGGCAATCATTTCGCGCCTCAAGCCAGGAAATCAGGCGACCGGCCAAGACATCCTCCTGCCGGGCTATGCCTGCATAGGCTGCCTCGAGGCGTGCGCGATCGCTTCCCTCGCCGCCCAGATGCGTGCCAAGCGCGATCAGGTAATCGACGACGCCCACAGTGCTATAGGCCAGCTCGTAATTCGGATTGCCGGGCTCGAGCTTTCCCGGGACTTTGTCCTTGCCGTAGAAATAGTGATACTGGCCATCGAGCTCGCCGAGCAGATCATATTTGCCATACATGATCGCCATATGCGGCCCGTAGCACTTGTAGATGCTGAAGATGTAGTAATCGACATCCCAGTCCTGCACATCGATCGCGCGATGCGGCGCATAAGCGACCCCGTCGACGCAGATGCGTGCGCCGCGCTCATGCACGAAATTCGCAAACTCCTTCACCGGGTTGATCGAGCCGAGGATGTTCGAGACGTGATGGATGCAGACCAGCTTCGTGCGCGGGGTCATCAACGGCTCGAGATCCTCGAGACGCATTGACATCGAGGCCTGATCTAGCGGCCAGTTCTTGATGACGATGCCGAATTCGCGCAGCGCATCCCACGGCCCGATATTGGACTCGTGATCCGCGTGGCTGACGATAATCTCGTCGCCGGGCTGCAACTGGCCGCGCATGGCCGAGGCGAGCGTGCGCACGAGTTGCGTGGTCGAGGGGCCAAAAACGATCTCTTCGGGGCGCGCGGCATTGACGAGGGTCTTCGCGGCTTCGCGCCCCAACATCAGCCCTTCGGCCGCCGCTTTCGACACGGCGTAGCTACCACCGGTCTGCACGTTGCGATGGATCAGGAACTCGCTGATCTTGTCGACCGCGCCCTGAACGATCTGGCTGCCGCCCGCGTTGTCGAAAAACACCCAATCGGCGGCGAGCCCCGGAAAATGTCCCCGAATGAAGTCGAGATCGATCGCGTCCTGCGCTGTGTTCATCTTGATATCCTACTCTTTGATCAATGGCTCAGCACAGCGCTGAGAAAATTCAGCGTGCGGGCTTCACGCGGCGCACCAAGCACCTGCTCGGGCGTGCCGGTCTCGATGACCTCGCCCCCATCCATGAAGATCACCCGATCGGCGACCTGACGGGCGAAGCCCATCTCGTGCGTGACAACGATCATCGTGACACCGGTGCCGGCGAGCGACTTCATCACATCGAGCACCTCGCCCACCATCTCGGGATCGAGCGCGGAGGTCGGCTCGTCGAAGAGCAACACCTGCGGCTCCATCGCGAGCGCCCGGGCAATCGCCACCCGCTGTTGCTGCCCGCCCGAAAGCTGGCCCGGATACTTGTCGGCCTGCTCGACGATGCCGACCCGGCGCAGAAGTGTCTCGGCCTGCGCCGCAGCGTTGGCTCGCGAAGTGCGGCGCACGCGGCGTGGGGCCAGCATGACGTTCTCGAGGACGGTGAGATGCGGGAAGAGGTTGAAGCTCTGGAACACCATGCCGACTTCGGCGCGCACCTTCGCCAAGGCCCGCCCCGGAAGGACCGGGATGCCGTCGACGCGGATTTCGCTCGCGCGGTCGAAATCCTCCAGGCGGTTGATGCAGCGGATCAGCGTTGACTTGCCCGACCCCGAGGGACCGATCACGCAAACTACTTCGCCTTTTTCGATCTCCAGATTGATCCCGCGCAGCGCTTCGTAGCTGCCGTAATATTTGCGCAGATCTCGGATGCTCACATAGCCCTTCATACGCGCCTCCCGGAATTGAAACGGTTCTCCAGACGCGACACCAGCAGCACCGCCGGCCAGAGGAAAACGATATAGATCAGCGCGGCGCCGATCAGCGGCGAGGGGTTCGCCGCGAGCGCCTGCGCCTGTGTCGCCTGTTTCAGAAGGTCCGGCATCGCGACCACGGAGGCGAGCGCTGTGTCCTTCATCACGTTGATCGAGTTGTTGGTCAGCGGCGGGATCACGATCCGGATCGCCTGCGGCAGGATCACGTCGACCATCGTCTGGCGGTGGCTCAGCCCCAGCGCCTCGGAGGCCTCGAACTGGCCGTTCGGGATCGCCTCGATACCGGCACGAAAAATCTCCGCCGTATAGGCGCCGGAGACAAGCGTCAGCGCGGTCATCGCCGAAGCAAAGGACGACAGGCGCACGCCGAGGAAGGGCAACGCGTAATAGACAACGATCAGCAGCACCAGAAGGGGGATCGAGCGGAACACGTCGATATAGATCTTCGTCAGCAGACGCACCGGCGCCACGCCGTAGAGTCGAAGCATGGAGAGGATTAGGCCGAGGACCAGACCCGCCACGATGCTCGCCACGCCCAGCTGAAGCGTCAGCCAGAGGCCGCTCAGAAGCATAGGCACGCTTCGCTGCAATACCTCGAAGTTCAGGAATGTATCAAAAAACGTCATGAGACTCTTTCGGTGAGAAGCGCGTCCCCGCTGAACGGAGACGCGCCCGAGGTCGTTACTTCAGCGAGGGCATGTCCATGACCGTGACGGTGGAGGTATCCGCCTCAGGCGCGACGCCGAACCACTTCTCATGCAGCTTGGCGATCGTGCCATCCTTCTTGAGCTCGGTGATGATGTCGTTCACTTCGCTGGCCAGCGGCGCGTCCTTGGCGAACATCATCGAGTATTTCTCGCCCGTCGCGATCCGCTGGACGACTTTCAGCTGCGGCTTGTCCTTCACGTAGTAGAGAAGCGCCGGAATATCGGAGATGTAGCCGTCGATCCGCCCCGCCGTGAGGTCGAGCATCGCAGGCGCCAGACCCTCATAGCGCTTGATCTCGGAGAAGCCGTATTCTGCGTTATGCTCGGTCGCCCACATGTCGCCGGTAGAGCCAGTGTCGACACCGACGATCTTGCCCTTCATCTCGTCGAGCGATTGCGGCCCGCTCGCGAGCGCGGTCAGCGACTGGTCGCTATCGTAATAGGGCTGCGCGAAGGAGACCGATTTCAGGCGCTCGTCGGTGATGGTGATCGACGAGATCGCCGCATCGATCCGGCCCGACTGCACGGCCGAGAAGAGACCGTTGAAGGGGATGTTCACGATTTCGACGTCGCGCCCGAGTTTCGCGGCAACCGCATCGACCAGATCGACCTCGAAGCCGACGTTCTTGCCGGTCTCGTCCTGAAACTCCCACGGCACGTTCCCGATATTGGCGCCGACGGTGAGCGTCTCCGCCCAGGCGCTCGTCCCGAGGGCAGTCACTGCAACGAAGGCCATCGCGGCGATCTTTCCAAATTTTCCAGACATGTTCGTTTTCCCTGTTGATCGTCGTTTTATTTTGCTTAACTGGCATGACCGGTCAGACCGGTCTGACCTTTTGAAACATGCTTTCCCCGATCTGACAAGGAACTTCTTTGATGTTGGCGGGCGCAGGGGGCTATAGATTTAATAACTGCCAGCTTAAGAGGCGCTGCATGGATTTCACGAACGACAAGAGCCCCGTCACCCAGACGGTCGCGCGCCAGCTGCAAGAAATGATCCGCACCGGAGCGCTGAAAAAAGACGAGCGGCTGCCCTCGCAGCGCGTGCTGTCAGAACAGCTGGGCGTTTCGCGCGCATCCCTTCGCGAAGCCCTGCTGACGCTGGAAACGATCGGCCTCGTGCGCACCTACCCTGCCCGCGGCACTTTCGTGACCGGCGCTCAGACAGGCAAGCCCGCCGCGATGGATCAGTGGCGCTTCGAGGAGCAGTATTCCATCCTCGACGTCTTCCAGTCTCGCCTTCTGATCGAAGCGGAACTCTGCCGCCTCGCCGCCCCCCACGTGACGCCCGAGATTGCGGACGAACTGCGGCGTGCGACGGAGGAATTCGAGCAGGCATGGCGCAAGGAAGATCTCGTGACCCATGTCGAAGCCGATCTCACCTTCCACAATATCATCGCGCAAACCTGCCCCAACGCCATGCTGCGCCGCCTTCACCAATCCGTGCGCGACCTTCTCACCGAGACCCAGCGCGTGCCAATCCCGAATACCGAAGTCGGCCGCATGAACGCCTCGATCAAAGAGCACAGGGCGATCCTGGAAGCACTCACGCGGCAGAATGCGAACGATGCCGCGGATGCGATGCGAGAGCATATCCGCAATACTGCGCTGTGTGCCGGCGTAGAGATTTAAGGGAACGAGGCTCCTCTGCCTGCGCTTGAGTTCTCAAATCCCCCCGTTTGCGGAATGCTGATGCACGTCGGGGTTTCAGCGCACCCAACACCTTCTGCAAGGAATTGAAGAACATAGAATCCAGATGTGTCTGGATGTCGCGAAACGACCCCCGATTTGGCTGGATACCTATCTCTGGATACAGTTCTCCGGTCGGCTCATGCAGTAATGCTGTTAAGAGGTTTCAGTCGGATATCCCACGGATGATCTGCTTGAGCCAACGTTGCGCCAGTTGCACTCTTTCCGCGTTACACCGCCTAGGCCGGGGAACGTGTTGGCGCAAGTCACCCACCGCGGGGCCAGCGCCTTGCAAATCTCGCAGGAGTTCTCCACGCAACACGTGCTGGAACGCAAGCGCAGGGGCGAAGCTTGCCTCCCTAGACTGTGGGTCCGACGTCGGCGAACCTCATGACGACTTAGCCTCGTCCACTCCAGCGCGGCCAGGTCATTCGCACCATCGGCTTGGTCAGGTCACATTCGCCAAGGTAGGTCGCGGCACGGCGCGCAACGTTTTCTCCAAGGCACTCATTGCTGAAGGGTAAGGTTGCGCGAGCCCTGCCCAGGGACCATATCCCACCGGCCAATAAGACGGGGGGACTGCATGACTTTGCGCGACCGGATCGCGATGACGCTCGACACGTCGACTTTTAGGAACACGATCACGGGCGTGATCCTGTTCAACGCGTTGCTTCTTGGACTGGAGACTTCAGAACGCGCGATGGCCCTCGCTGGCGATCTGATCCGGCTGCTCGATATGCTATGCCTGTCGGTCTTCGTGATCGAGATCGGGCTGAAGCTGTTCGTGCAGCGGCTGGGCTTCTTCCGCTCTGGCTGGAACCTCTTTGACTTCACCATCGTCGGCGTGTCGCTTCTGCCCGGCGCACAGGTCTTCAGCGTGCTGCGGGCGCTGCGCGTGTTGCGTCTGTTGCGCATCATCTCGGTCGCGCCGCGCCTGCGCAGGGTGGTCGAGGGGCTGATCAACGCGCTGCCGGGCATGGGTAGCGTATTCCTGCTGATGGGCATCATCTTCTACATCGCGAGCGTCATGGCGACGAAACTCTTCGGCACGAGCTTTCCGGACTGGTTCGGCTCGCTCGGGCAATCGGCCTATTCGCTGTTCCAGATCATGACGCTCGAGAGCTGGTCGATGGGCATTGTGCGCCCGGTGATGGAAACCCACCCTCTGGCTTGGGCATTCTTCGTGCCCTTCATCATGGTCACGACCTTCGCGGTGGTGAACCTTCTGGTGGGCCTGATCGTGAACTCGATGCAAGATGCCCATTCCGAAGAGGAGACCACGCGCACCGATGCCTATCGCGACGAGGTGCTGCTACGGCTCGAGGCGATCGAACAGCGGATCGGCGATCTGCGCGAGGCAGCTCCGCCCCGCGATTGAGCCCGTTTCTGAGCGCGCGCGTATAGACAAAGACTAGCCCGATCTCAGGAGACCCCGCGCGATGCGCCTGCGCCCGACCCCGACTTTCCCACCTGTTTCGTCCGCGCCTGATCCGGTGCGCGCCCGATGACAGATCGCTCGCGCCGAGTTCCCAAGACGCGCCTCACGCGCTTCGCCGCCTTCGGTCAGATGGCGGGCGGGATCGCGGCGGGGGCATTGGGCGAAGGGGCGCGCAAACTGGCCAAGGGCGAGCGCCCGCAGCTTTCCGACCTTATCCTGACACCCGCAAACGCGCGCCGCGTCACCGATCAGCTGGCGCGGCTGCGCGGGGCGGCGATGAAACTCGGGCAGATGATTTCGCTCGATGCAGGCGATGTTCTACCGCCCGAGTTGACCGAAATCCTTGCGCGGCTGCGCGAGGCGGCGAATGTGATGCCGCCCAAACAGCTGGATCGGGTTCTGGCGGCACAATGGGGGCCGGACTGGCGCAAAAAATTCGCGCGCTTCGAGGCGCGCCCGATTGCGGCAGCCTCGATAGGCCAGGTGCATCGGGCAGTGCTCCATTCGGGGCGCGAGCTGGCGGTGAAGGTGCAATATCCCGGCGTCGCGACGAGCATCGACGCCGATATCGACAATGTCGCGGCGCTGCTGCGCTATTCGGGGCTCCTGCCGGCCGGGCTCGATATCCGGCCGCTTCTGGCCGAGGCCAAGCGGCAGCTTCATGAGGAGGCCGATTACCTCCGCGAGGCGGAACAGATGCGCCGCTATCGCGCCCTGATGGAGGAAGACCCGCGCTTCGTGATCCCCGAACCGATCGAAGATCTACTCCGCCCGACGATCCTGCCAATGGATTTCGTCGCAGGCGCCCCGATCGAAACCCTGGCCGAGGCCGATCAGGCCACGCGCGACGAGGTCACCTCGGCGCTCCTCGCATTGGTCCTGCGTGAGTTGTTCGAATTCGGCTACATGCAGACCGATCCGAATTTCGGCAATTTCCGCTGGCAGAAAGAGCAAGGCCGGATCGTGCTGCTGGATTTCGGCGCCGCCCGGGCGATCCCGCCCGAGACGACAGCCTCCTACCGCCGCTTGCTGCGTGCGGGGCTCGACGAAGATCCGGCAAAGCTGCGCATGGCCCTTCTGGAGATTGGCTTCGTGTCTGAGGCACAGCTGACCCGGCACGGTGTCGCCTTCGACGAGATGATCGAAATATTGCTCGCGCATGTCGCGCGAAGCCGGCCCGAGGGGGCGCTCTTCGACTTCTCCGACCGCAGTTTCGTCGAGGCGTTGCGCGAACGCGCGGCCCCAATCATGGCGGATCGGGCGAACTGGCATCTGCCGCCCGCGCAAACCCTGTTCGTGCAACGCAAGATCAGCGGCACCGCGCTTCTTAGTGTGCGGATGCGCGCCCAAATGCCCTTGATCGAAATGGTCCGCCCCTATGCCGAGGGTAGCCTGCGCGGTTCCATGAGCGCTTCAGATCTAAACACGGCAACACGCCCGCCTAGATCTTGACCGGGGGACGGACGTCCATCGGCCTCGAACCCATCGCCTCCGCCCAAGGGACGACTGAGAGCAAACTCGACACGCTGCAAAAGACTGCGCGGATTTCGCAGAAAGAGGCGGTGACGACGGAAATTCCGAGACTTTCGGCGGGCGTCACGTCCAGTTGAGATGAGGACGTCGAACCCGCCGCGCACAGGCATCGCTTGAAAACCGCGTCCGCTTGCAACAAGACTTGGGCTCGAGCAGAGACGAGGCCGATGTGACGCAAGAGATGTCCCCCGAGGCGCAACCCGGGTCGGGAGATGACCCGATCGACATGCGGATCATGGCGATCTTTCCCGAGCTGACCCCCAGCGAGAAACGCCTTGCCGAGGTCGTGCTCGAAGCGCAATCGACCCTGTCGAGCTACACGGCGGCGGAACTCGCCGAAAGCGCGGGAATCTCCTCGGCCACGGCGGCGCGCTTTTTCAAGCGGCTGGGTTATCGCAATTACAACGAGGCGCGGCTGCATTCGCGGCGCAATGGTAGCTGGGGCTCGCCGCTGAGCGAATTGAGCGACGGCACCGCGCCGGGACAGCTCGCCGATCACTTTGCACAGGACATGCAGAACCTGACCCGCAGCACCGAGATCCTGTCGGAGGAGGCGGTGCGCGACGCGGTTGAGCACCTCGCCTCGGCGCGCCGGATCTGGGTTCTCGGCTATAGGAACTCGCGGGCGCTTGCGATCTACGCCCGCGCCTTGCTGCTCAATCTGAAATCGGACGTGCAGCTTCTGCCCTATGAGGGCGCGTCGCTCGCCGAGGATGTCGCGGGGTTTGCGCCGGGCGATGTGCTGCTTGCGATCGGGCTGCGGCGCAGGCCGCGCGCACTCGGCGAAGTGATGACGGTCGCGCGCGAGGCGGGCATCCCGACGATCCTGATCGGCGACCCTACCGTGGCGCAGACCGCACGCCACGCGACGATCACTTTACGCTGTCACAATCGCGGTCAGGGCATCTTCGACAGCATGGTCGTCGCGATGAGCCTGATCAACTTCCTCTGTTCGAGCCTGGTGGACTCGCTTGGCCCCGAAGCCCGGAAGCGACTCGCTCGGATTGAGGACCTTCATGCGCGTTTCGATGACCTCGGACCGCCCCCGGAGAGCCTCGAGGCGTTCACCAAGGCTGCAAAACAGGACAAATAGCGCCTAAAAACTGCGCATAGCCCGAATGAAAGCGTATTTTCATTTTTAGAGTTTTGTGAAATAATTCTTTCCTGCGAAGGTGACCTCGCCATCTCATGCAGCGAAAGGATATGCCATGGATCGCCGACTATTCCTGAAATCTGCGCTTGCGGGCACCGCTCTCGGGGCGTTCGGCCCGGCGGGACGAGCGCTGGCCGCGACCGATCTTCTGTGGATGACCTGGGAGAACCTCGCGAAAGACGACTATCTCGCGCCCTTCCTCGACAGCCATGACGTCGACCTGACCAAAACCTTCATCGGCACCGATGATGAGCAATTCGCGAAACTGCGCGCCGGCGGGGCCTCCTCGGTCGATCTGATCACGCCCGGCCTCGACAAGGTTTCTTACTACACCGCGTCGGACCTTCTGCAGCCGATCGACTTCGACAAGGTGCCGAACGCGAAGCTCCTCTACGACACGTTCAAGAAGACCGATCTGGGCAAGACCGACGGCCAGACCTACGGCATCCCCTTCTATTGGGGCATCAACCCGATCGTCTATCGCGCCGACCTGATGGATGGAGAGCCCGATTGGTCCGTCTTCTTCGAAGGCGACAAATACAACGGCAAGCTCGCGATGCGCGATTACGCGCTCGAAGGGATCATGATCGCCGCGATGTATCTGGGCATCCCGCGCGACGAGATGTTCACGATGGACGACAAGCAGCTCGCCGAAGTGAAGAAAGTGCTGATGATCCAGAAGAGCAAGCTGCGCACCTACTGGAACTCGATTGGCGACCTGACCAATCTCTTCGCGACCGGCGAAGTGGTCTGCGCCTTCTCCTGGGTGCCGCCCTATTACGACCTGAAGGAAAAGGGTCTCGAAATGGGGATGGCCAAGCCCAAGCAAGGCGTCATCGGCTGGTGCGATACGATCGCCGTTCCGAAAGGCGTCGAGGGCGCGCGCCGTGATGCGGTGTTTGAACTGGTGAACTACCTGCTCGGCCCGACTTACGGCAAGAAGCTCGCCTATGGCGGTCCCTATGCGCAATCGACCTCCGCCGCGCGCGACGAGATCGACGAAGCCCAGCAGGAAAAGATCTTCATCAAGGATCTGTCGGTGATGGACAACTTCGTCTGGAAGCAAAATCCGCCGCGCTACAACGACTGGGTCGCACTCTGGAACGAAGTGAAGGCCAGCTAAGAATGACCGAGGCAGGTTCCGGGCCAACGGGTGGGCAGGGGCAGACAATGCCCCTGCTCCGCGCGCGCGCCCTTCGCAAAACATATGGCACCGTGCAGGCCGTGCGCGGTGTGAATTTCCGGCTCGACGAGAATTCCTATGTCACGCTGCTGGGGCCTTCGGGCTGCGGCAAGACCTCGATCCTGCGCATGATCGGCGGGTTCGAGGAGGTGAGCGAGGGGATGCTCGAGCTTGACGGTAAGAAGATCAACGACGTGTCCCCAAGCGCCCGCCCGATCAACACCGTCTTCCAGAGCTACGCCCTCTTCCCGCATCTGAGCGTGCTCGAAAACGTGGGCTTTGGGCTGCGCTACAAGGGTCTGAGCCGCAAGCAAGAGCGCGAGAAGGCCCGCGCGGCGCTGGAAACCGTGCAAATGACCGCGATGGCCGACCGCCGCCCGCGCCAGCTCTCGGGCGGGCAGCAACAGCGCGTGGCGCTGGCCCGTGCGATCGCCAACGAGCCGCGCCTTCTGCTGCTGGACGAGCCGCTCTCCGCGCTCGACCGGCGGATGCGCAAGGACATGCAGATCGAGCTGAAAGACCTTCAGCGGCGACTGAAAATGACGTTTCTCCATGTCACCCACGATCAGGAAGAGGCCTTCGCGCTCTCGGATTGGATCATCGTGATGCGTGACGGGATCATCGAACAACAAGGCGCCCCGGATACGATTTATCGCCGTCCCGAGACCGCGTATGTGGCCGATTTCATCGGGGGCGCGGCCTGCGTGCCGGGCAAGGTCACCGACACCGCCATCGGGGCCTATGAGATCGAGACGCCTTTGGGCCAGTTCGCGACGCCAGGCGTGCGTGGCCTCAATGTCGGCGCTCCCGCCGTGCTCTGCCTGCGCCCCGAGCAACTGTTCCTCGACCCGCAGGGCCGGATTTCCGCGCGCGTGACCCATGCCGTTTATCGCGGCGCGGAGTGGCTGGTCGAAGCCGAGGCCGCGGGCACCACACTGGCGCTGACCGTCGGCCATGACGACGTGCCCGAGATCGGCGCAGAGATCCGCATCGGCTTCGATCCCGCGCAGGTCTGGATCGCGAAAGCCGAGGCGGAACAGAAGGCAGGGCAGACTACGGAGGCCAAGCCATGAGCCTGCGCGTCGGCACGCTCCTCGCCGCCCCGGTGACGGCCTTCCTGCTGGCGCTTTGCGTGGCGCCGCTGCTGATCCTCTTTGCCTACAGCTTCTTCCGCGTCGATTTCGTCGCGATATCTTACGACCCGTCCTTCGCGAATTACGCAAAGATCGCGGGCTCTGCGACCTATCGCGGGCTGATCCTGAAAGCCTTTGGTTCGGGCGCGCTCGTGGTCGCGATCACCGCCGTGATCGGCTACCCGGTCGCGTGGTTCCTTGCCAAACGCGCGGGCGCTATGAAATCCGCGCTTCTGACGCTGCTGTTGGTGCCACTTTATTCCGGCGATCTGGTGCGAGTGTTTGCGTGGCGCGTGTTGCTGGGCGCCGAAGGCGTCATCAACCGCTCGCTGATCTGGGCGGGCGTCTCCGACGCACCCATTCAGG
Source organism: Thioclava sp. F1Mire-8 (assembly GCF_002213165.1). Taxonomy (NCBI): domain Bacteria; kingdom Pseudomonadati; phylum Pseudomonadota; class Alphaproteobacteria; order Rhodobacterales; family Paracoccaceae; genus Thioclava; species Thioclava sp. F1Mire-8. The sequence goes on from NZ_NBNY01000001.1 coordinate 1,764,183, forward strand.
GGCTGCTGTTTTCACCGCTCGCGACCCATATCGCGCTGACCTACAACTACCTGCCCTTCATGGTGATCGGGCTGTGGCTCGCCTTCGAGAGTCTCGATGACGCGTGGCTGGAAGCCGCCGCCGATCTCGGCGCGCGCAGCCCCAGCCGCTTCGCCCGCGTGACCCTGCCGCTGACCTTCCCCGGCCTGGTAGCGGGCGGGCTGATGGTCTTCGTGATGGTGGTCGGCGATTACCTCACGCCGCAACTTCTGGGCGGGGCCTCGGGCATCACCGTGATCTCCGCGATCAACGACCTCTTCGGCACTGCCTTCGACTGGCCGCTGGGCTCGGCCATCGCCTGGACGATGCTCGCGATCCTGATGGCTTTCTTTGCCGTGGGCGCGATGCTGATCCGCCGCTCCAGCCTTGTGGGAGGGTCCTGACATGTCGCGTCTCTCCACGCTTTGGGTCTGGGCGGTCTTCGTCTTCATGTATCTGCCGATCGCGATGATCGCGCTGTTTTCGGTCAACGATTCCAAGATCATGTCCCTGCCATTCTCGGGCTTCACCCTGAAATGGTATGCCGAGGTGATGGGCGACGGACGCCTGGGCGGGGGCTTCCTGACCACGCTGAGCGTCGCTTTCCCCGTCGCGATCTGCGCGACGCTTCTGGGCGGGCTCGCCGCTTTGGCGATCAGCTTCTACCCGATGCGCGGGCGCGGCATTTTCGCGGTGCTGCTGCTCGCGCCCTTCCTGATCCCGAAACTGATCCTCGCCGTGGCGCAGCTGATCATGTTCAACGAGACCGGGGTGGCGCGCAGCCTGCTCACCGTGATCGCCGCGCAGACGGTGATCGTGCTGCCCTTCTCGACGCTAGTGATCGCCTCGGTGCTGATCCGCATCGATCGCGGGTTGCTGGAAGCCGCAGCCGATCTGGGCGCCTCCGGCCTCTCGGCCTTCCGCCGGGTAGTGCTGCCGCTCATGGCGAACGGGCTGATGGCGTCGTGGGTCGTAGCCTTCGTGCTCTCCTCCGCCGAATACGTCCTGACCGCTTTCGTTTCGGGCCGCGCGCAACCGCTTTCGGTGCTCGTCGCCTCCGACTTCCGCTTCGCGCTGTCTCCCTCACTCAACGCGCTCGCCGTGATGATCGTGTTCGGCAATATCGCCCTCGTGGCGCTGGCCGAGCTGATCCGCCGCCGCGCCTCCAAGACGGGGGCCTGAGCGCGATGACCAACCACAAGGACCCTATCATGATTTTCGAAAATGCCCTCGGAGAGGGGCAGTCCAACGAGCTCATTCTGAACCCGCATTACGACACCGCGAAAGGCTATGGGCCCAAGCAGGAGGCCGTTTTGAACGATGCGGCCTTCGATCTGGCCAAGCGCACGATTTCTTCGTGGGAAGGCTACGCGCCGACGCCCCTCGTCTCGCTGCCCGCGATGGCAGCGAAGGCGGGCGTGGCCGAGATCCAGTTCAAGGACGAGGGCGGACGCTTCAGCCTCGGCAGCTTCAAGGCGCTTGGCGGCGCCTACGCCGTGCTGCGGCTTCTGGCCCGGGAGATCGCAAAGGCGAGGGACATCCCCGAGCCCAGCGCCGAAGACATCGTCGCGGGCAAATATGCGGACATCGTCTCGCAACTGACCGTCTGCTGCGCGACCGACGGCAATCACGGCCGCTCGGTCGCATGGGGCGCGCAGCGCTTCGGCTGCCGCTGTGTGATCTTCATCCATGCCACGGTTTCCGAGGGCCGCAAGGAGGCGATCGAGGCCTACGGCGCCGAGGTCCGCCGTTGCGCCGGCAATTACGACGACAGCGTCAGAGAGGCGCAAGAGACCGCCACGCGCGAAGGCTGGTTCGTCGTCTCCGACACCTCCTATCCGGGCTATACCGAAATCCCGAAAGACGTGATGCAGGGCTACGAGCTCATGGCGGCGGAAGCGGCCGATACGCTTGGCATCCCGCCCACCCATATCTTCATCCAGACCGGCGTCGGCGGGCTGGCGGCGGCGGTCGCGGCGCAGTTCGCCCGCCGCTATGGCCGGGAAGCCCCGCGGGTAATCCTCGCCGATCCCGACCAATCGGCCTGCTGGCTCGAGACGATCCGCGAAAGCAAACCCACTGCCGTCGAGGGAGATCTGGACACGCTGATGGCGGGTCTGGCCTGTGGCGAGGTCTCGCTGCTGGCCTGGGACGTGCTGGAGCCTCTGGCTTTCGCGGTGATGTCCGTGGCCGACCCGGATGCCGTTGCGGTGATGCGCGCGCTGGCCAACCCCGAGGGGGACGATCCGCCGGTGGCCGCCGGAGAATCCGCTGTGGCGGGGCTCGCCGCCTTCCTCGCAGCTGCCGCGAATGACGAAGCACGCGCAACCCTCGGGATCGACGCGCATTCGCGCATCCTGTGCTTCGGCACGGAAGGCGACACCGACGCCGCGCTGTTCAAGACCCTCGTCGGTCGCAGCGCCGCTGAAGTGCGAGGCGCGGCATGAGTATCACCATCGACATCACGCGCCTCATGGCGCGACTGGACCGGCTGGGGCAGATCGGCGCGCTGTCCGGAGGCGGCGTGAAGCGCCTCGCGCTCAGCCCTGAAGACGCCGAAGGCCGCGCCCTCGTAATGCGCTGGATGCGCGAGTTGAGTCTCGAGATCACCACGGACGTCATCGGCAATTGCTGGGGCATCCGCGCGGGCGAGGAGGACGGCCCGCCAGTCGTGATGGGCTCGCATATCGACACGGTCGCGACGGGCGGTCTCTATGACGGCAGCCTCGGCGTGTTGGCCGGATTGGAAGTGATCGAGGCGCTCAATGTCGCTGGCGCGCGCACCCGCCGCCCCGTTGCGGTCGCGTTTTTCACCAATGAGGAAGGCGCACGCTTCGCCCCGGACATGATGGGCTCGGGCGTGGCGCAAGGCGTGCTGCCGCTCGACGAGATGCTGGAGGTGGAAGGCATCGACGGGGTGCGCCTGCGCGATGCGCTCGCCGCCATTGATGCCGCAGGCCCCGCCCCGGTCGGCGCGCTGAAACCGCACAGCTATCTGGAACTGCATATCGAACAGGGCCCGGTGCTGGAAACCGAGGAGCTGGAGATCGGCGTCGTGACCGGCGTGCAGGGCATTTCCTGGACCGAGATCGCCGTGACAGGCGCCTCGGCCCATGCGGGCACGACGCCGATGGCGCTGCGCCGCGATGCGGGGGCCGTGATGGCAAGGATCGCAGTCGAAGCCCAGCAGATCGCTGCAGATCACGGGCCGCCACAGGTCGCGACCGTGGGTCGCATGCGCGTCTCACCCGATCTGGTCAACGTGGTGCCGCAAGAGGCGGTGATGACCGTCGATCTGCGCCATACCGACGAGGCTACGCTGCAAAAGGCCGAGACCCGGCTTTGGCGCGCAGCGCAGGAGTTCGCACGCGCCGGGGGATGCGCGATCACCCGCCGAACGCTGGCCCGCTTCGCGCCGGTGGAGTTCGACCCGGCGCTGGTCGACCGTATCGCAGCTGCCGCCGAAGCACGCGGGCTGCGCCATCGCCGTATGCCTTCAGGCGCAGGCCATGATGCGCAGATGTTCGCGCCCAATTGCCCCTCGGCCATGATCTTCGTGCCCTCAAAGGACGGGATCAGCCACAACATTCACGAATATACCGCCCCCTCGGACATCGCGGGCGGGGCACAGGTGCTGATGGATGTCGTCTGCCAGCAGGCGGAGCTTCAGGACGCGCCCGAATTTCAAACGATCGAGACAGGACAATTGCCATGACCCGCAAATTCATTGCCGCCGCCGCACAGCTTGGACCGATTGCGCGTGACGAGCCGCGTGCCTCTGCCGTGGCGCGAATGCAGAAGCTTTTGATCGAAGCCCATCGGCGCGGCGCGGAACTGGTCGTCTTCCCCGAACTGGCGCTGACCACCTTCTTCCCGCGCTGGCTGATCGAAGACGAGGCCGAGCTCGACAGCTTCTATGAAACCGAGATGCCGAATGCCGAGGTTCAACCACTGTTCGACACCGCCCGCGAACTCGGCGTCGGCTTCTATCTCGGCTATGCGGAGATCGCCTACGAGAACGGTCAGAAGCGCCGCTTCAACACCTCGATCATGGTCGACAAGAGCGGCCAGATCATTGGCAAATACCGCAAGATCCACCTGCCCGGCCATCCGGAATACGAAGACTGGCGCCCCTTCCAGCATCTGGAGAAACGCTATTTCGAACATGGCAATCTCGGCTTCGGGGTTTTCGACGGCTTCGGCGGCAAGCTGGGCATGTGCCTGTGCAACGACCGCCGCTGGCCCGAGACGTTCCGCGTGCTGGGCTTGCGCGGGGCGGAACTGGTGATGCTGGGCTACAACACGCCGGTGCATTACCCGCTCGCCCCGGAGCATGACCACCTTCAGGATTTCCACAACCATCTGTCGATGCAGGCAGGCGCTTATGCGAACGGGTGCTGGGTAATCGGCACAGCGAAAGCGGGGCGCGAAGAGGGCTGCGACCTGATCGGCGGCACATGCATCATCGCGCCGACCGGCGAAATCATCGCCAAGACCCAAGGGTTCGGCGACGAGTTGGCCATGGCGGAAATCGACCTCGACCGCTGCCGCGAGCTGCGCGAGAACGTCTTCAACTTCGCGCTTCACCGAGAGCCGGACGACTACCGCGACATCTGCGCAGGATAAGAAAGTGGTCGAGTGTCGGGACTACTGATCAGCGCAGCGGCGCATTCGAAGCGGCGGACTGTTTCGCATACGCCAAACTGCGCTCGCTTTCAGGTCGAGCCATTCGAAGGATCATCCCCCGCGTCGTCGGCTTCGTCCGCCTTTTCGCCGAAATAGGCATCGCCGGACAGAGGCTGCGAATTGAACCAACGGATGTCTTCCGCGCTCAGGCTCGCCACATCTTTGATATACCGGCGCTCACGCATCATAATCCAGAAGGCCGCCGCAGCGAACACGCCCATCAGGATCATACCGGCTGTCACATTCCAGTCCATATCGCGCTCCTTCCATCGAAATTAGACCGGATAGGGTTAAATAAGTCAAACTGGCCCGAGATCATTGCTTCGCCAGAAGCGCCTATGAGAAGAAGCGTAGGGAGGCCGATGCTTGTCGCAGTTTCCGCCGCAGCGCCGAGGGCAGGTCACTTGGCGTATCGGCACGTCCGCGAGAACTGCTATAGCTGCTTACAAGGAGCGCGCCGTCGCGCAGCTCAAACAAGCGCCGTCAGCGTCCCTGATCAAACGAGACAAAGCCCACACTTTCAGGCTATAATTGAGTTTTACGGAGGACCACGTATGGAAGATCTTTTCAGGAAACGGCAGGAGGAAAAGGCGCGAAGCCGCGCGAAGGATGAAGAACGTCTGGCTAAGGGCGAGGTCGATCCTGTCGAGTTGCAGCGTCAGAATTTCGTGTTCAAGAAAGTCCGAGCCGACCGGGTCGGCTTCGTGAAGAGTCGCGAACCGAAATCCGTCAAATTCCTCAGCCTTTGAGGCTGCTATGTCTATCGATCAGGATCTGGCTCGAGCGAGAACTCAACGCCCAAGACTCCTCGGCGAGTTGGAGACATTGCTCCGAGCGCGCAATCCGGACCTCGATCTCTTCGTCTCGGCCCTCGCCCATTATGGCGAGCCTGGATTGGCCCAACTCCATCTCCATGGCGTCGAGAGCGACCGCGAACGTAGATCCCGGCTGTTGAAATATGCGACAGTCTGGCTTTTGGAGCGCGGCATATCGATCGAGCTTCAGGAGGGACGCGACGTCTATGACATTCGTCCACGGCGCGAGGCCCATGGGGGCACAACTCAAGATATGGGATCTCTGGACGAGCTGGACGAGATCTGAAAGCGCTCGAACCAAGGTCGGCACAAGACAAAGTGCAGGGAACACTAAGAGGCTTTTGCGCCCCCTCCCCCTCGAAGCTGGGCGACCTTCCAATGCCCCGTATACCCTTTCTTCAAATGGGCCGCGACGATCTGAAAGCCGCTCTGTGGCCAGCTCTTCGGTGTGTCGACGAAGAGCAATTCCGCAATTCCGAATCCGGCCTCCTGGAGATCCCGCAACCGCGCCTTCGTCGTCAGATTGGTCAGCGGCGCGAGCCAGACGATATTTTCCGAGACCTGCATAGCGTGTCGCGTGAATGTCCGAAGCTCGGACCAGGGAGGATTGGTGACGACCCAATCCACCCGATCGGTCCAAGACAGAAAGTCGCGCCCCTCGCTGATTTCGCACCAGTGGCGCTCCAAGTGATCCGGGAAATGATCAAAGAACGCCCCTGCTCCGCGCGACGGATCGAGAACTCGCCCGGCCATCGCATGCGAAAAATGATCGACGATTGCTTTGGCCAGATCAGGCGGCGTCATGACCCGGTCCTGTTCCGCGTCATTTTTCGGCGGCACCAACCCGCGCCCCTTCGCCAGATCGCTCCGTTCCAAGGGCGTTCGGATGCGCAACGACCGCAATGCTGCGGCAAGCGTCGCAATCCGTCCGGAAAACTCCGTCTCCAAAGCGATGACCGTGACGCGGCTGCAACCGATCCGGCGCGCGAGAGCCTGCTGAGCAAAACCGCGCGCACGCCTTCGCTCCGCGAGCACGCGTCCCATATGCTCACCCGCCTTGGCAACACGCCAGCGCAGGCAAAGGACCGGCAAGACGGCCTCGAGCGAAAGGATCGTGCCTGCCCCGCTCTCCAGGGCGCGCACCGTCGGGATGCTGATATTGGCGCGGGAGGCAAGTTCAGCCTGTGTGAGCCCGCACGCCACCCGTTCGGCTCTCAGGAGCTCGGAAAAGGCCATGTGCGAAAATCTTTCCATCCAAAGCTCACAGATAGAAAGAAAAAGCGACAGAGCGCAACAGCTAGCGCTGCACCCTAGGCGCTCCCGAAAACGAGCGGCAATGAGCTCCGGCGAAATTTTCTCTGCCTCCCAAAAAATCGAAAACCCGTTTTTTTACCCCCAGCACCTAGACTGAATGCATCGCTAGATCCGCTCCGGATCGCCCTACCCGTTCCCGCCGAGCCTCGCTTGCGCGGTCTCAGGAGATGCATGCCATGGCCCACCGTCCTTTTGCGCCAAATATGCGAAAATCTCATCGAGCAACTGGGTTCACCAAGGCCGATGAAGAGCTTCTCGCGCGGCTCGTGAAAGCCCGACTGCATGTCGCCGAACTGATGCTGGAAAGAGCAATTTATGCTCCGATTTTCGAGAGACTGGAGCGCGAAATCGCGGCCATCGAGGCGCGCCGGATCGAGGATCCACTGGCCCGCGCGAGAGCGATCCTGCGTGGACTGCCAAGTGACGCGACTTCCCTGTCAGAAGACGATACCCCGGAGCCTTGGTAAGTCTAACTGGCGCCCCCGTCGAAGGGCAAGAATCCCGAATGCATCGGGCAGCTCAGTCGTCATGCGAAAAACGAGAGGCAAAAATCCCCAAACGCCTTCTACCTGTCTAAGTCAAAAAACAAAGAACCAAGACGCTCAAGAATCAACAAATAGCTCAAAAATCTTAAACAAATATCGCGAGACCACGCCGCGATACCTGCGAGCATGCCCACGACACCAACACACTTCAAATATCCGCCAACCCAAAATCCTGCCCCGCGCTGACATGCGACAGTCGCGGCGAGCTTCGAGACGATGGCTCGAAAACTTACGCCCACCAACTTCGTCGTTCCCAGTGACGCTGTCGCCCGAAAAGCATTGCCAACGAAGGACTACTCGCTTCACATTCATCGAATAAGCAGTTCTCAAAAGGATACAGACCGGTGGCTGGAAAATTCGAACTCTATAAGGACAAGGCAGGCGAATACCGCTTTCGGCTGAAAGCCGGGAACGGTGAGATCCTCCTAGCCAGCGAGGGGTATAAGCAAAAGGCAAGCGCCGAACAGGGCATCGCATCGGTGCGCAAGAACGCGCCGCAGGACGAGCGCTATGAGCGCAAGGCCACGGCGTCGGGCAAACCGATGTTCAATCTCAAAGCCACTAACGGCCAGATTATCGGGACCAGCGAAGCCTATAGCAGCGAAGCCGCCCGCGAGAATGGCATCAAATCGGTGAAAAACAATGCACCAGATGCCAAACTCGACGATCTGACATCCTGAAGGGGCGCCGCTCCGTCGGCGTAAGGCGCCCCGAAGGAGCGGACCATGGAGGATGCAATGGCCCTATTGAGCTTGGAAAACCCGGTCTTTGCGACTTACGTGATTGCAGCGGCCTTGATGGTGCTGAAAGTGATGGGCCAAGGCTGGATGACGGTCTACCGAATGCAGAAAACCAACTCCGGACTTGCGAGCCCGGAGGACGTTCAAACCGGCCTTCTCAATAAGGCGCCCGATCCGGCCCAGCTTGAGCTCAACGATTATGTTGATCGGTCTCGGCGTATGCATCGAAACGACCTGGAGAATATTCCGGCCTTCTGGGTGGCGGGTTTCCTGTTCGTCATGACCGATCCCGCACTTTGGGCGGCGCAGACTCTGATGTATGGCTTCGTTGCCGCTCGGATTGCGCACTTCTTGGCTTATGCCACGCGCCAAACCCACGAGGTCCGGGCGACCTTCTACACGATCGGGTCTCTGATCGTGATCTATATGGCCCTTCATGTTGTCTGGATCGCGATCGCATAGGCGCGAGCAAAAGGGAGGGGGCCTGCGCCTTCCAGCACAGCTAGGCGCCGCGACGGCCGACTCGCCGGTCTGGACGCATACGTTCCGTAGCCACAGAGACCAGCGTCACCGCTGAAAACGCGGTTCTTGCAGCATTTGCACGGGGCAATCCCGGCTCGTCTTACCCAAATCAAATCTAAACTCACACTCGACGCCCCCTCGGATACACCCTCATCCGAGGCTTCTTACCCTTCCGCAGCGCCACCCAGGTTCTACTACGGATACCCGACCGACACGTTAACGATCCGCGTTGTCCCAACCATGATTTCGGCTGCGTGATGCGTGTGCCCAAAGAACCATTCCTTTGGCTGGTATTCATGGATGAGATCGGTGAGGTCGCTCGCATAGCACCAGCCAAGCTTCCGTGCTTCCGGAAGAGCGTCGACCACAGGGCAGTGATGCGTGACCACTGCGGTCTCCCCATCAAAACGCTCCGCCAGCTTCGAGCGCAGCCAAGAGAGATGCTCGCGGTGTTTCGCGATCGTATCAGCCGGTCGAACTTTCCGGTATCCCGCAGCGGCCATCCGGATATAGCGATAATCGTTCATCTTCGCCCGGGCATCCAGATCACGACTCTCGAGAGTTCCTTGTCCCTCCTGGAAGTCCGTCCAGAGCGTGCAGCAAAGGTATCGCCTGTTCCCGAGAATGATCTCTCGCCTTTGAGCGAAGTTTGCCCCAGCGTCGCACGCGATCTGCTCGAGGCGATCATCACCGTCGAGCGTGTGATTGTAGTAGTCGTGGTTTCCAGGCACGACATACACGCGCTCAAGATCGATGCGCCGCTCAATGACTTCGAGCGCCTGCCGCCATCGGATTTTTGGCTTGTTCGTCAGATCGCCTGCGATGATCATCAGATCCACTTCGCTGAAATCGATGCTCGCGAAGGCATCTCGACCCGCTTCGGCCCACATGTCCAAGTGAAGATCCGCCACGATTAGAGCTTTAGACATTCGTTCCGCTCCCCGCTTTCCGCTGAAATTGGCGGCAATCACATCAACATGTCGCGTCTGGGTGCGCGCAGAGATTTCGCAAGACGCCCGATCTGCCGCAGGCTTGGCGGCCGCCCGGCATCGCACATCTCCTCGATGAATACGCCCACGCGTTCAAGCTCTTCCGGCTCGGCATCGCCTCCGGCCGCGCGCTTGAAGAACGCCACCAGGTGTTCCGGCCGGCTCGCATCGACACGAAACACCTGACACCGGTCTAGAAGCGGTTCGGGGATCTGGTGCTCGTAGTTAGCGGTCAGGATCCAGTTCACATGGCTCAGGTCGAAACGCGTTCGCAAAAACGGACAAACGAAGTGCCCTGCGCTCGACCGCTCGAGCACCTGCAGAAGCGACGTCGTCAACGATGTCGCAGCAACAGATGCCGAACTGATCGTGCCACCGACTTTGCAGATCTCGTCCACAATGATCACCGGGTTCGCGACCGCGGTTTCCGTGATCAGTTCAACCGGCACGCCTGATCGGGCAGTGGACCATCCTTGCTCCATTCCGCTGACCCGGAACCCAGCGCCGCCAGCGCCCACGTCGATGATCTCTCGCGGCGTGCGTGCAAATTCAGCAACCAGCCGCGCGAAATGGGTCTTCCCGCACCCAGGCGAGCCGACAAGGATCATCGGATCGAAACGCAACCCGACGCCGCCAGCAGCAATATGCGCAAGTCCCTGGTTCATGATCGAAGTCGACACCTGGGCAAGCCATGGCGCCTCCTCATGCAAGGCAGCCGCGAGTTCATAAACGGAGTCCGGCGTATCTGGCCCCGCAAGTCGCGCCCCGCGCGCGTGCAAGGATCTAAGCCTCCTGATCGTCTCTTCGCTCGTGCCTTTGTCGACCTGGAATCCCGACGCCATCTTCTGATCGACGAGACGCTCGACAGCGCGACCGATCCGCTGATTTTCCGCCTTGATACGCTCACGCCCGTCCCGGGACAGATCGTCGAAAAGATCCGTGGACTCATCGTAAGTCTTGTCCTGCGGGAACAACCGACCACGCCGATTTACGAAGGCGGCATTGATCTTACTCGTGACAGTGGACCGAATAACGTTTGCTGAGACGGGCTTTTGAGAGAGAACAGGAACGCGCTTTTGCGCCATGGCTATCACCACCGTTTGAGAATGACCTGACTGAAATCTCGACACCGATCGCTGCCCGAATTCGGGCGCCGCTCACGATATCGAGCAGGTAATCTCCAACGTTGTGGTTTGCGTGTTCATGGTGAGACGGTAGTCCGGGATAGGGGAACGCGTCAAGCGCGCCAAATCCGGAGAGGTCAAACTTGCCGGTAACGGGGCTCGGATGGCAGACGATAAGGGCTTCGTGGAGGCACTTTGCGATTTTCTCAAAGCAAACCTCTCCAGCGCTTCTGCGGAAAGTGCGAGCGATCGACGGTCTGGATGAGACGATCCCATCCAGCAGACATGCGGGGGAACATCTCGAGGTCCCTTGTCATGCACGAAGCACTGCCACAAACATGCAAGCCAGCCTATTTGAAGAGCTTCAGCAGACCTTTCGCGGCTTCCTCCTGGAGCTTCTGCTTAGCGGCATCCTCGGTGCTCTGGCCGTTCTGCGGCGTGATACCGAGCTTCTTGGCGATCTCGGCCTCTGCTTTCGCCTTCAGGTCCTGCTTCGCCGCATCGACCTTGTCGCCCGAGAGCGCCTTCATATCTAGACCGAATTTCGGCTTCGCCCAGGGACCCGTGATCGAGAGCGGCACCTTCACCCCGCCCGTGCCATCGGCCTTGCTGAGCGCGGTCGGCGTGACCGTGTAATCGAGGCGCTGCGCCCCGATATCCACCCGCCCCTTGCCCACAGCACTCAGAAGCGGTGCTTTCAGTGCGAGGTTGTCATTCGACAGCACCCCGTTGGCGATGGTGAAGCTCGCGGTGATCTGATCGAAGATCGTCTTCGCCCCCTCCCCCACGTAGTTCAGATCGAGCGTGCGCAGCATCCCCACCAGATCGAGCCCCTCCAGCGCCCCCTTGCCGAAAGCGACATCGCCCGAGCCCGAAAGCGAACGCGCCAGCGCGGCCTGGCTGTTGCCCGAGGCGAGAAGATTCACGGTCAGATCCGCCTTCGCATCGAGCCGCCTGTAATCGGCCAAATCGCTCAGAAGCGGCTGCATCGAGATCCCCTTTGCTACCAGATCGGCGGAGGCCGAGAAGCCGTTGCGCGCATTGGCCACCACTTGCCCGGTGACGCTACCGCCATAGGCCGAGACCTGACGCAGATCCGCCACCGCGCGACCATTATCGATCGTGATCTGCGCTTTGGTCGGACCCAGCTTGGCAGTGCCGAAATCGATGGAACTCGCATCGAGCGCGATCTTGCCATCCAGCGCCCGCAGGCCCGAGGCGTCGATCGGCGTGGTCGACCAGCCACTGGCGCCAGAGCCAGAGCCGGAGGAGGCCCCACCTGCGCCAGCCGTGCCCGACGCCCCTGCCAGCGCCGAGAGATCAAGCGCGCCCGCGTCGATCTGGGCATCGATCCGCGGTTCGCCTTTCGCGAAGGAGAGATCGCCCGCCACGCTCAGCGCATTGCCGTCGAGCGTGAGCTTGCCGCCGCGCAGCTGCACGGCGCCATCCGCGCCCAGTGTCACATCGCCCTTCGCGGTAATCGTGTCCCGCCCCAGCCCCTTCGGCAGATCTAGCGCGGTCTGTCCGAAAATCGCAGCCAGCGCGGTTGGATCCTTGACGCTCGCGGTGAGTGGCCCTTTCGCCGCCAAGGGCGCCGTCCCGAACGTGCCCTTGAAGCTGATCGACGACGCGTCGAGGGTCAGCGCAAGATCGGTGGACACGGGATCTCCCGCAAGGAAAGACGCGAAACCTCCGAGCGTGCCATTTACCTTCAGCGCCTTACCGTTGACCTGCCCCGTCAGGTCCAGGCGCGCCGGACCGTCGAAGGACGGAAGCGCGAGGCTTGCATCGAGTCCGGTGAGCGTAAGGCTCTTGCCACTCGCATGATCGATCCACCTCACCGATCCGTCGCTGATCTCCCCTTTGTCGAGACTGAAAGCCGTTATCCCGCCGCCCTCGCCCGGGCTCGGGCGCGCGGTCTGGGTGCTGGTGGCCGCGGCCGGTGGCGCGAAATCCCAGTTCCCCGTCCCGTCCTTGCGCCGCTCGAGCAGGATGTTCGGCGATAGCACGTCGACCTTCGAGACACGGATCTCGCCGCCCATCAGTGCGCCCGGATCGACACCGATCTGGAGCCCCTTGGCCGAGAGCATCGGCCCGTCCTTGGACCAATCCGCATTCGCGATCTCGACCGGTCCCGTGCGCACCCCGAGTTGCGGCCAGATCGTCGCATGGACCGTCCCGCTCAACGTCATCTTGCGCCCGGTTACCGCCTCGAACCGCGCCTCGGCGATCTGGGCGATCTTCGTCGACGGGATCAGCAAGAGCGCGCCCCCAAGGCTCAGGGCGATCAGAACGACGAGAGCGAGAGCGCGAAAGAGCCAGCGCATAGGGCCTCCGGGGGTTGTGCCTTCGCGTTCAAGCTACGCATCGGTCCGACGGCGTTTCAAGCCGGAACAGCCGCGCTTCGGACAACCTGATGGGGTCCAAGATCCGAAGATGTTCAGCCAACGACATCGAAAGGTTTTGAGGAGGCGGATCGGGCCTCAGTTCTTCATGCGCGGTGCCGCGACCGTGCCGCGCTCCACAAGTTCGCAGTCGAGTATCCGGCGTGCGCACCGCCCCGGCCCGTTTTCGAGCATGTCGATCACCATCTCGGCCGCCACCGCTCCCATTTGCTGGCGCGGTTGGCGAATTGTCGTGAGCGGCGGGTCGGAGATCTCGGCCAGCATCGTGTCATCGAAGCCGATGACGGAAAGGTCGCGCGGCACGTCCAGGCCGGCTTGCTGAGCGGCACGGATCGCACCCAGAGCAGACTCGTCATTGGCGCAGAAGATTGCGGTTGGCGGATCCGGCAGGGCAAGCAGGGCGCGGGTGGCGCCCCGCCCCGCCTCGAAGCTGAAATCGCCCGGCGCTTCGAGGGCGGGATCCGCCGGCAGTCCTGCCTGCGCGAGGGCACGCCGATACCCCTCGCGTCGTTTGCGGCTGATGATCCGCGCCATCGGGCCGCACAGATGAGCGATCCGGCGATGTCCCAGCGCATGAAGATGGGCCACCGCCTGCGCAGCCCAACCGACATTGTCCACCAGCACCGCGCAGAGCGCGAGTTCGGGATTGTCCTCCGACACCAGCACGACCGGGCCCTGCTCGGCCATCTTGCGCGAGAGGCCCGCGGGCAGATGGCCGGTCAGAAGGATAAGACCGTCCACACGCCGACCCAGATATTGCTCGGCATAGAGCCGTTCGACATCTTCGAGCCCGTCCGTTCCGCCCACCACCACCGAAAACTGACGCTCACGCGCGACATACTCCGCGCCCTTGATCAGTTCGGCGTAAAACGGGTTTTCAAGGTCCTGCACGAGGATCAACAGCGAATTGGCCGCTTGGGCGCGCAGTTGACGTCCGATCAGGTTGGGACGGAAACCAAGCTCCTCGGCGATCTCATGCACAAGTTCGCGGGTCTTTGGGCTGACTTGATCGGGGCGGGTGAGCGCACGCGACACCGTAGCGGTCGAGACGCCGGCGCGGCGCGCCACGTCGGCCATCGTGTGGCGCGGGCTAGTCGCTCCCGCACCCGCCATTCCGCCCTCACCCGACTCACCGCTCACATTCGTCCCTTTCTCTTCATTCTCTATAGGCCTTGCCCGTCCGCCTTCACCAGAGGCAGAGCGCTACACCTTCTGTATTTACTCGGAAATTTTATTATTGCAATCGATTACATGCGCGATTAGCGTGAAATGTAATCGATTGCATACGGGATGAACCCTGGATGACGTCGAGACGCGCGATTGAGGAGTCGCGATCAATTCTGGGAGGAATTCATGCAAGCTCATAAAGGACGGCACGCCCTCGGCATCGCCGCATCTCTGGCGTTCGGTCTCGCCGCAGCGCAGGCGCAGGCGGCCGAAAAGGCGGAGGTAATCCACTGGTGGACCTCGGGCGGCGAACACGCCGCGGTCAAGGAATTCGAGAAGGCGTTCGACGCGCAGGGCGGCAAATGGGTCGATGCCGCGGTTGCCGGGGGCGGCGGCGATTCCGCGCGCGCCGACGGGATCAACCGCATCATCGGGGGCAATCCGCCTGCCGCCATGCAGTTCAACACCGGCAAGCAGTTCGACGAGCTGGTCTCGAACGGGCTGTTGCGCAACCTCGATCCGCTGGCGAAGGAATATGGCTGGAAGGACAAGATCAACCCGGTGCTGCTGAACGCGGTGAGTCAAGATGGGCACATGTATGCCGTGCCGGTCGATATCCACTCCAACATCTGGCTCTGGTATTCGCCCGAACTGCTGAAGAAAGCGGGCGTCGAGCCACCCAAGACCTGGGACGACCTGTTCACCGATCTCGACGCACTCAAGAAGCAGGGCGTGATCCCGCTCGCGCAGGCGGGCAGCGCCTGGACGCAAGCCCTGACGTTCTTCAACGTCATGATCGGCCAGGGCGGCAAGGACCTATACATGAAGGTGCTCAAGGATCGCGACGTCTCGGCAGTGAAATCCCCGGAGTTCCTAAAGGTCGCGCAGACCTTCGGCAAACTGCGCAACTACGTGGATAGCGGGATGCAGGGTCGGCAGTGGAACCAGGCAACCGCGCTGGTAATCAACGACAAGGCCGGGTTCAACTTCATGGGCGACTGGGCCAAGGGCGAGATGGAGCTGCAGAACAAGGTGCCCGGTAAGGACATAGGCTGCATTCCGGCGCTGGGGCACAACACCTACTGGGTCGGCGGCGATGTCTTCGTCTTTCCCAAGCTGAATGACGAGGCCGAGACCAAGGCCCAGGACCTGCTCGCCAAGGTGCTGCTCGAACCCAAGGTGCAGCTGGCCTTCAATGAGAAGAAAGGCGCGGTGCCGGTGCTCCAGGACGTGCCGAGCCAGGATATGGACCAATGCGCACAGCAAGGTCTCGAGCTACTCAAGAAAGGTGACTACGTCCCCAGCTCGGACATCCTGATTTCGCCCGACATGGGCGGCTCCATCACCGATCTCGTGGCCTCGTTCTTTACCGACAAGAGCCAGACACCCGAGAGCTTCGTGGATCGCTTCGCAGAGATCATCGGCGGCTAAGCGAACGGGGCCGCGATCCCTCCCTAGGGGTCGCGGCGCCGGCGCGCCCAGCCTCTCCCGGGCGCGCCCCCCTCTCCCGAGACCGCCACGAGACAGGACATCACGACATGAAGCCGCTTCGACTGCGCCGCCTGAGCGCACAAGTCGCGCTCGTCCCGACATGGATCATCGTCATCTTCGCCTATATCGGCACGATCCTCTGGACGATCCGCATCTCCTTCACCAGTTCCGGCATCCTGCCCAAATACGACTTCGTCGGTTTCAAGCAATATGACCGGCTGTTCCAATCTTCCCGCTGGACGATTTCGGTCGAGAACCTCGCGATCTTCGGCCTGATCTTCGTCATCGGCTGCCTCGTGCTGGGCTTCCTGATGGCGGTGTTCCTCGATCAGAGGATCAAGGGGGAAGGGATTTTCCGCACGATCTTCCTCTACCCCTACGCGATGTCCTTCATCGTCACCGGTCTCGTCTGGGCCTGGATCCTGAACCCGACGCTGGGCATCCAACAGGCGGTGCAGAACTGGGGCTGGCATGGCTTCACCTTCGATTGGTTGTCACGCGGAGACCGGGCGATCTACCTCGTAGGGTTCGCCGGCATGTGGCAATCAGCGGGTCTCGTGATGGCGATCCTGCTGGCCGGCTTGCGCGGCGTGGACGAAGACATTTGGAAGGCCGCCCGGGTCGATGGCATCCCGCCGTGGCGCGTCTACCTCTCGATTGTGATCCCTATGCTCTCGAGCATGTTCGTCACTGCGGTGGTGCTGCTCGCGATCGCGGTGGTCAAAGTCTACGACATAGTGGTCGCGATGACAGGCGGCGGCCCCGGCATCTCGACGGAGGTGCCCGCCAAATTCGTCATCGATTACCTCTTCAACCGACAGAACATTGCGCTCGCGACCGCGGCCGCCTCGGTGATGTTCGTGGCCGTGCTCGTGGTGCTGGGTCCGTGGCTCTACAACCAGTATTTCCGCCAGAACCGGAGGGCGTCATGACCGCTGAGACCCAACCGCGCGGGCGCAAGCCTCGCCGGCTCACCGCCAGCCGGATCGGCATCTATGCCTTTCTCGTGCTCGCAGCCGCGTTTTTCCTGCTCCCCTTCTACGTGATGATCGTGACGTCGTTCAAAACGATGCCCGAAATCCAGCAGGGCAACATCTTCGGCCTGCCCACCGACTTCACCGTCAAACCGTGGTCCACTGCCTGGGCTCATGCCTGCACTGGCGTTAACTGCGAGGGCATCCGCGTGGGGGTGCTGAACTCCTTCGAGATCATGATCCCGGCTGCGACGCTCTCGATTCTGCTCGGCGCGATCAACGGCTACGCGCTGTCGTTCTGGCGACCGCGTGGGGGCAACCTGATCTTTGCGGTGCTGCTGCTCGGCGCGTTCATTCCCTACCAGGTCTATCTTTATCCGCTGGTGCGGATGCTCTCGAAAGTGTCGCTCTACAACACCCTGCCCGGCATCATCGTCGTGCACGTGATCTTCGGCTTGCCGGTGATGACTCTGCTCTTTCGCAATTACTACGTCGCCGTGCCTATCGACCTGTTCAAGGCTGCGCGGATCGACGGGGGCGGTTTCTGGACGATTTTCTTCCAGCTGATGATCCCGATGTCCGGGCCGATCCTCGTCGTCGCCGCGATCCTGCAGGTCACGGGGATCTGGAACGACTTCTTGTTCGGCCTGATCTTCGCGGGGCGCGATCACCTGCCGATGACTGTCGAGCTCAACAACGTCGTCAACACCACCACCGGAACCAAAGCCTACAACGTCAACATGGCCGCGACGATCCTGACCGCACTCGTGCCGCTGATCGTCTACTTCGTCTCGGGCCGCTGGTTCGTCCGCGGCATCGCCGCCGGCGCCGTGAAAGGATAAATGCAATGGAACCTTCTGTTAGTGTCCGCGATCTGCGCATCACCTATGGCGCGTTGGACGTCATCAACAATCTTCAACTGGACATCACACCGGGAGAATTCCTCGTGCTGCTGGGCCCCTCGGGCTGCGGCAAGTCCACCCTTCTCAATGCGATCGCTGGCCTGATCGATATCTCCGACGGAGAGGTCTGGATCTCGGGCAAGAACGTGACATGGGACGAGCCCAAAGATCGCGGGATCGGCATGGTGTTCCAATCCTACGCGCTCTATCCGCAGATGTCGGTGGAGAGGAATCTCAGCTTCGGGCTACGCGTCGCGCACCATTCCAAGAAGGATATCGAAGAGCGCGTCTCACGCGCAGCCGAGATTCTGCAGATCGAACCACTCTTGAAGCGTCGCCCCTCGAACCTGTCGGGCGGGCAGCGCCAGCGGGTCGCGATCGGGCGGGCTCTGGTGCGCGACGCCGATGTCTTCCTGTTCGACGAGCCGCTGTCCAACCTCGACGCAAAACTGCGCGTCGACCTTCGCGTGGAGATCAAGCGGCTGCACCAGCGGCTGCGCTCAACGATGATCTACGTCACCCACGATCAGATCGAGGCGCTCACATTGGCAGACCGGATCGCGGTGATGCATGGCGGCGAGATTCAGCAGCTCGACGATCCGCTCACGATCTACAACCGGCCATGCAACATGTTCGTTGCGGGCTTCATCGGGTCACCGGCCATGAATTTCTTCGAAGGGCGCCTGGTCGCTGGACAGGACGGTCCGGTCTTCGAAGGGCAAGGCTTTACCACGGGACTTGCGGGCTATGACAGCGACGGCCTCTTACCGGTCGATCGCGACGTGATCCTCGGCGTGCGCCCGGAACATGTGCTGTTCGACCGGGATGCGGCAGGCCAACCGGGAGAGGTAGAGGCCGAGGTGGAGTTGGAAGAACCCATGGGCGCGGACAGCCTCGTCTGGCTCACCTATGGCGAGGCCAAGCTCTCGGTGCGCTGCGCCTCCGGCAAGCGCTACCGCCCCGGCGACCGCCTCCCCATCGCCTTCGACATTGCCCGCGCGTCGATCTTCGACACGCAAAGCGAAAAGCGCCTTTAGGCGCACAATCGATTTTTCAGGAGGAGAGACACATGACCGATTTCAGCTACCAGCTTTACAGTTCGCGCAATGCGGGGCCGCTCGATCAAACACTCGAGATGCTCGCGCAGGCGGGCTATGCAAGCGTCGAGGGGTTCGGCGGGCTTTATGAGAAGCTCGGAGCGTCGGAACTGGATGCGTTCCGCGCTCAGATCGATGCGGCCGGGTTGAAGATGCCGACGGGACATTTCAGCCTCGACGTCGTGGAGCGCGACCCGGACCGTGCGATCGCCATCGCCCGCGCTTTAGGGATGGAAGCGCTCTATGTGCCCTTCCTGATGCCGGCGGATCGGCCAACCGATGCGAAAGGCTGGGCAGAGTTCGGCACGCGGCTTGCCCGCGCTGGCGCCCCGATCCGTGCCGCCGGATTCGGCTTCGGCTGGCACAACCACGATTTCGAGTTCAAACCGCTTGCCGACGGCACGCTGCCGATGGCGCATATACTCGAAGCTGAAGATCTCGACTGGGAGGCGGATATCGCCTGGATCACGCGCGGAGGTGCCGACCCGCTCGACTGGCTCTCACGGCATGGCAACCGGATCACCGCCGCGCATGTGAAGGACATCGCCCCCGAAGGCGAAAAAGCCGACGAAGACGGCTGGGCCGATGTTGGCACCGGCGTCATGGACTGGCCCCGATTGCTCGAGGCCCTGCGCCACGACAGCAAGGCCGCCCATTTCGTGATGGAACATGACAACCCGTCCGACGATGCGCGCTTCGCCCGCAGATCGATCGAAAACGCGCGCAAACTCTGAAGGGGGATAGCATGAGCACTGAACTCGGTATCGGCATCATCGGCTGCGGCAATATCTCGACCACCTATCTCGGTTTCGCGCCGCTCTTTCGCGGCATCAGGGTCGTCGCCTGTGCCGACCTGAATCCGGAGGTCGCCAAGGCGCGCGCGCAGGAATACGGCGTCGAGGAACAAGGCGTTGAGGACCTTCTCGCGAACCCTGCGATTGATGTAATTATCAACCTCACCGTCCCGGCGGCGCATTTCGAGGTCGCGAAAGCGGCGCTCGAAGCAGGCAAGCACGTCTATAGCGAGAAGCCCTTCGTCCTGTCGGCCGAAGACGGAAAGGCTCTGCGCGACCTTGCGCAGGCCAAAGGCCTCTCGGTGGGCAGCTCGCCCGACACCTTCCTTGGTGGCGCGCATCAGCAGGCGCGTGCGCTGATCGACGAGGGGCGCCTCGGGACGATCACGGCAGGCACCGCACACGTGATGAGCCACGGCATGGAGCATTGGCACCCGAACCCGGATTTCTTCTTCAAGCCGGGCGGCGGTCCGATGCTCGATCTCGGCCCCTATTACCTCGCAAACCTGATCAACCTGATCGGTCCGGTGAAGCGGGTGGCGGCTCTGACCTCCACCGCGACGCCCACGCGCACGATCACCTCCGATCCACGCAATGGCGAGACGATCGACGTTGAGACGGCCACCAACATCCATGCCTTGCTCGAATTTGCGCAAGGGGCGACCATCACGCTGTCCACGAGCTGGGATATCTGGGCGCACCGCCACGGGCCGATGGAACTCTATGGAACAGAGGGCTCGCTCTTCCTTCCGGATCCGAACTTCTTCGGTGGCCCGGTGGAGATGGCGGGGCGCGACGGGAAGATCGCACCTGTGGAGCCCTGGGCCCACCCGTTCGGCAAACCCAACCAGGAGCACCCACACGGCATGGTCGCCAATTACCGCGCGGCGGGCCTCGCCGATATGGCGCTTTCTCTGATCGAGGGGGGTGAAGCGCGTTGCTCCATCGACCGCGCGCTGCACGGGATCGAGATCATGACGGCGATCCTGCGCTCGGGCGAGGAAGGCGTCTTCGTGGAGATGACGACGACCTGCACCCGCGCCCCGGCGCTCGACCCAGAGGGCGCGCGGGCGCTTTTGCGCAAATCAGACTGAAAGCGACCATGCGCGAGGGACCTCCCCTCGCGCTTGGCCTGCAACGACCCGACAGGAGTATTCCGAAATGAAGACGATCAAGGGGCCCGCCCTCTTTCTCGCGCAATTCGTGGGCGATGATGCGCCCTTCAACAGTCTCGACGCGATCTGCGGATGGGCCTCCGGGCTCGGCTACAAGGGGGTGCAGATTCCGACATGGGACAGCCGCCTGATCGATCTCGAGCGCGCCGCTACCTCGCAGGATTACTGTGACGAGATCACCGGCACAGTCGCGGCCCACGGGATGGAGGTGACGGAGCTTTCGACCCACCTTCAGGGTCAGCTCGTGGCAGCGCATCCAGTCTATGACGAACTGCTCGACGGCTTTGCGCCGCCCGAGTTGCACGGCAAACCGAAGGCTCGACAGGAATGGGCGTGCGAGCAGGTCCGGCTTGCCGCGCGCGCGTCTCGCCGGATGGGGCTCTCGGCGATGCCCACCTTCTCCGGGGCGCTGGCCTGGCCTTTCCTCTACCCCTTCCCGCAACGCCCGCCAGGGCTGATCGAGAGCGCCTTCGACGAGTTGGCCGCACGCTGGCGCCCCCTGCTCGATGCCTGCGAGGAAAACGGCGTCGATGCCTGTTTCGAGCTGCATCCCGGTGAGGATCTACATGACGGGGTCAGCTACGAGATGTTCCTCGACCGGGTGGACAATCACCAACGTGCCAACCTGCTCTACGATCCCTCGCATTTCGTTCTGCAGCAGCTCGATTACCTCGAGCATCTCGATATCTACCGCGACCGTATCCGGGCCTTCCACGTCAAGGATGCCGAATTCGTGCCCTCGGGTCGGCAGGGCGTCTACGGTGGCTATCAGTCCTGGGTGGACCGCGCGGGGCGGTTCCGGTCGCTTGGCGACGGGCAGGTGGATTTCGGGCGGATCTTCTCGCAAATGGCGGCGCATGACTTCGACGGCTGGGCCGTGCTTGAATGGGAATGTGCGCTCAAGCATCCCGAGGACGGCGCGCGCGAGGGGGCGGAGTTCATCGCCCGCCACATCATCCGCGTGACCGATCACGCATTCGACGACTTCGCAGGCGCGGGCACCGACGAAGGTGCCAATCGGCGTATTCTCGGGCTGGAGGGCAAGACATGAGCGAGACGAACGGACATCGCAAACTGCGCCTCGGCATGGTCGGCGGCGGCGAGGGAGCCTTCATAGGGGGCGTTCACCGCATCGCGGCGCGGCTCGACGACCGGTTCGAGCTAGTCGCGGGGGCGCTTGCTTCCGAGGCCGCGCGCGCGCATCGCTCTGCTGCGGCGCTGGGGCTGGACCCCGCGCGCAGCTACGCGGATTTCGAAGTGATGGCGCGAGAAGAAGCGGCGCGGCCCGACGGGATCGAGGCGGTGTCGATCGTAACCCCCAACCATATGCATGCGCCCGTCGCAACCGCCTTCCTGCGCGCGGGCATCCACGTGATCTGCGACAAGCCAATGACGCGCAAGCTCGAGGAAGCGGAGGCGCTGGCGGAAGAGGTGCGCGCCTCAAACGCGCTCTTCGTGCTCACACATAACTACACCGGCTACGCGATGGTGCGACAGGCCCGCGCTATGGTGGAAGCCGGACAGCTTGGGCGCATCCGGGTCGTTCAGGTCGAGTATCCGCAGGACTGGCTCACCGAACCGGTGGGAGCGGACGGCGCGAAACAGGCTGTCTGGCGAACCGATCCCGCGCGGGCCGGTGCAGCGGGGTCGCTTGGCGATATCGGCACCCATGCTATGAACCTCGCGAGCTTTGTCTCGGGTCTTGAGCCGCGCGAAGTCTGCGCCGAACTCACCAGTTTCGTGCCAGGTCGCGCGGTCGATGACGACGTGCAGATGTTGATCCGTTATGAGAGCGGAGCGAAGGGTATGCTCTGGGCCAGCCAGGTCTCCCCGGGCAACGAGAATGGGCTGAAACTGCGTGTTTACGGCGAGACGGCGGGGCTTGAATGGCTGCAAACCGCGCCCGATAGTCTACGCGTCTCCCCCTTCGGAGAGCCCCCGTATCTGCTGTCCCGTGGCGGGCCGGGGCTCACGCCCGAGGTGGCCGAGATGGCACGTGTTCCGGCTGGCCATCCGGAAGGGTTCCTCGAGGCCTTCGGCAATATCTATAGCGCCGCAGCTGACGCGATTCTGGCCCACGAGCGCGGCGAACCCAGACCGCTTGGATTGCTGCCTGGCGTGGCTGATGGCTTGGCGGGAATGCGCTTCATCTCCGCAGCCTTGCGATCATCCCAGGCGGGAGGAGTCTGGACCGCGCTCTGACGCAAGCCCGAGACTGAGTCGTCAGCGTCGCTTTATGAATGACCGAAGTTGGAAGACTTTTCCGACGCCTCGTATGCACCTTGTTGCGCGCCATGGTCTCTGTTCACTTTCCGAGAACCCACTTACGGTGCCTCGGCGGAAGCGGGCTTCCGCAATTCAAGGGCAAGGCGAAGAACAGCAAGCCAGCGTCGCGGCGCCACGCGTGTGGGAGGACGAAGCTGTCGATGACGGAGCTGGGATACCGGTGAAGCCAAAGGCCGGAAAATTTGACTTTTCCGGCCTTTCCTTGTGAAATTGAAGCCTTCAATGGAGGTGGCCATGGGCGCACATGAGATCGTCGGCATGCTCGGGTTCGTCGCTTTTGGCGCGGCGGCGATCATTCCTGTCTTGATCGAACGCGCTCGCGACTACAAACGTCTCGCGGCTGATTTTGGTGACCTCACCGAGGAAGAAGTGCAATGGCTCAAGAGCCAGCCGATCTCCGACGATGTCTACTTCGAAGATGGCGATGACGACGCCGGTGAGTAAAGGTTCGCGCTGCAAGGTCAGGGATGGACGGGCATCTGGCACCTCAGTTGCCCGAAGTCGCGAACCGTCGCAATAGCCGCTGCCGCTCGGCTTCGGTGCTCGATAAACGACACATGACACCCGAAATGCATATTATCGAGCAGGCAAAGCACAGCGCGTGCAGGTGCTCGATAAAATGCATAGAGGTGCGCGGTTCGCGACGTGGCATACCGTTTATCGAGCACCCCCACCCCGCCGTAAGTCATTGATATGTTTTGAAAGTGGATTTGAACAAATACAGCAAAACGAGCACCCCTGTTTGAACGCTCGCATTTGGAAGGATGATCCGACTTGCCTTGGCAGATGGATTTCCCGACCTGCTGGGACGAGAGCGTGAGGGCACGTCCCGCGCCAAAGATATGGTTGTCGCCGTTCATAAAACGGGCGTCGCGCAGCCCCGGCTCAGCTCAAAGCCGACCATGAAGCCGGGAACGGCGGAAGACCGGTGCCAGTCGACGCATAGCGGCGGGACTACAAAGGCTCGCAAAAGTAACAAAAGAGCTCGCCTCATTCCACTGCGGTCGCTTTGATCACGCATACCAAGCATGGCTTCAGGCTAGGCCTAGAGCCCCATGAGGACTCGGATCGCAGCCTCAGAGGCAGGGCGACCAAAGAGCTTGAAGCGGGAGAGATGGGGCAATGTCAGAATGGGCACACCCCGTTGGGTTCGATACCGGCTGATCTCGATTTTGCCCCATCCCGCCGAAACTTCAGCCTCAAGTTTAGCACTCGTCCACGTAGTAACGCAGCGCGCGGCCTCATTAGAGCAACAAACGATCAGATCTAGATCCTGTCTGTTCAAAGGGGCGGCCCAGAACTCTTGACCAAGGGCAAGGGCGCGTCGGCGCTGAGAATTCGAGAGATCAGACCAGCTCGGTGTCCGAAATGGGCAGACGACACCTGTCATTACGTTCTGCGGTTTGAAGCCGAAAAAGGAGAAGCACCGCAATGCCTGGTCAGTAAGGGGAGAGCGTGTCGTGCTTTTTTCCATCTCATAAGAATTACCCCGAGAGTCAGCCACCTGCCGCGCAATGGTGCCTGATGGCGCACGGCCTGGATTCAGAGAAAGGAAGGCCATTTTCCCTTTTTCAAGCGTGGAAGCGGGACCATAAACAAAGCGGAAGCCGTCATCCAATCCGAGTTCGCGTTCGGTCTGCTCGAGACGGTCGTGCCAATCACTCAAAATCACGCCTGATCCCCTTTCAGTTCAGCTTCTTGGTAGCGCACACGCAATGCTGCATCGCCTTCAGCGCAGTCGCGGCGCCATTCGAGTTCAAAATCGTCGAGGCCGCGGGTGAAACGCAGGACCCAGTCGCTATATAGCGCGTCCATGCGCCCATCTCGGATTGCGGCCTCTACGCTGCGTGCAAAACTTTCCACGCGGATCCATCCCGTGGGCGTTCCTGGTGGCATGGGTAAAAGGTCGATGTCCTCCGGCGCCTGCGTAGACAATAGCCAAGCGGTAATGGTTGAGGGCGTCACCGGTTCTAACCGAATATTCGGCACTGTTGCCGAAGGCGGCTCGACGTCTGACGCTCCCGGCTGTGCCTTATACTGTGGTTCTGCGTCACAAGAGACCTTCCAGGTGCGCGCTTCCCACTCAATGCAGGGCATGGATGGGTAGCCGCTGACGAACTGGTATACATCATCCTGAAGTTCAGGCAGGCAGAACGAGCGTTCCAGAAACCTAAGATCGACGCTGGTGCTGCGCAGAAACAAAGGACCGACAGTCAACGGCCCCGTCGGGCCAAGCGCGACATGCAAATCCCAGTAAGCAGTCGCTTCACCTTCAAGCTCCTGCACGTTGCTATCTTCGTCGGTCAACCGAAATACACCGGTTAGCCGACCGAAGGCCAACCGTGCCACCTTGACGGAGGGCAGCGGTGGTGCCGCAACTTCCAACCACCAGCGAGACGCAACCGGCTCCTTTGCTCTGAAATACGCGCTGTCGTGCAACACGAGATCCGTTCTCGCATCCGCTCCTACTTTGGGATCCCATCCGATCTGCAGCTGCTCGGCGCGCTGGAAAAGGCGGGCAAGATCTAGGTTTCGCGCCATGGCTGCGGCGTGTTGGTGCAATTTCTGGGCCAGTTTCTGCGCGGCTTCTGGTTCATCCATCTTGGCGCCCCGGGGACCATCGGCGATGTTGAGCCTTGTTAACAAGTCAGACTGGGTATCCAGCACGTCTAGACCCGCAAGCGGTGCCAGATGCTCCACCAAAAGCAGGTAGGTGGCCGTTGTGCGCAAAGGTTCCGCGCGATGCGCATAACTTGCCGCAACATCCTTGGTGACTTCGGTGACCCCAGCCTTAAGCATCCAACGGTGTAGCCTGAAAGGCTCGCGAGACGATCGCTCTAGGCTGTCCGACATTCGCTCTCCTAGCATAGCGCAAAGGCTCGTCACGCTGGGACCATCTTCCTTCGCTCGTATCTTCGTGACCAAGGCGCTTATATAGGCTGCAGCTTCCAAACGAGCCCTTGGCGTCAGCCGTTTGGGTGCCCCGCCCGAGAGCAGCGTTTCGACACGAGCACGGACCTTGCGGCGCGCCTCGTTGTGATGATTTCTGGCTTCTTCGTTCATTGCAGCCCCCGCTCAGTTGCGGCCCCGACGCCAAGCTCTGCCGCGTCGGTTATTGTGAATGCGCGCAACGGTAACGATTGCGCCGTCTTCGGACAGGATTGCGCCCATGCGAGCCAGCCCGTCGCCGAGGTTGAGTTGCCTCGCTCGCGCCCTGCTTACCTGCATCATGATCGCGCGGTCGCCCGCCGGAACCTCGATATCCGCATAAAATATCAATGCCGCGAGGTCCTCTCGGCGAATGCCCCGTTGCTGGCAACGTAGAGTGGCATGCTTCGTGACATGCAGTTCTGATATCGTATCGCACATCGAACATCTCCCTCTGGATATCCTTAATCTGGCCGATCTGATTACTTCGAACTATGCCATAATCGAGATTTTTTGGTAATTATGATAACTAATTTTGGTATAGCATTTGGTATTTTCATGGAAGTGCGAACATGACCCTTCTTCTGGATTAGCAGAGCAGCCCAGGGCATGCTGAAGACGGTCGAAACCTTTTTGGGGTAAACTGTGCCATATCAGGAGCAACCAGCCTGCCCCACTTGCAGGGAAGGCGGGCTCACCGAACGCAGCGGCCGCTACGGTGTCTTTCTTGGCTGCGTGCGTTTTCCGGACTGCCGAGGCAAGGCGAAGATTCGAGCCCCTCGCGAGAGTAGACGCGACGGGCGACCCGCGCGCGAAGAGTAAGAAAGCACGTCGATCTTCGGGGGAGTGGGACAAACGCCTTGGTGCTCGTTCAACGACATGCCACACCCGAACTGCATATAATCGAGCACTTTAAGCGCCGGACCCGCAGGTGCTCATTCAACAGCACGGGGGTGCTCGGTTCGCGACATGCGATGTCGTTGAACGAGCACCTCTACCGCGTCGTAAGCCACTGAAATGTTTTGAAAGCGGGTTTGAACAAATACAGTAAAACGAGCACCCCCCGTTTGAAGGCTCGCATTTGGAAGGATAATCCGACGTGCCTTGGCACATCGATTTCCAGATTCCAGAATTCTCGTCTCAGGCGGCAGCGGCCTGCAGCGAATCCAAGCAAGAATATCGTCCCGGCGCAGGACGCCGATTGCGAGAGGGGAAGCGGCGAGCGCGCCGGTGACAAGCTGGCGGAGACCGGTCTGGTTGATCTAGATATGCTGGAATTCAGCACGTAGCGGTTACAGACCAACCCTCAGGGCGCCGAAACGCCGGAACAGGCCCGAGCGCCTCCCAGAGATGACGGAAATGCCCTCTTCCGGGCTCCATGCGCCTTATTGCTATAAGTTGTTGAATTTAATGCATTTGTTGCGCTCACAGCAAAACTTCCGGCCGCAGAGACAACAAAACGTTTGACTTCAATAGCTTAGATCCACGAACACAACGCGAAGGGATTAACCTGTCGCAGTTATGGCTGACGTGGTTCGAGGCCGAGGACCTGCGCCGTTACAGCTTCCGCAGCAGCGTGGGGTTCGAGACCCGGTCCGGCAAAAACTACCTCTACCGCCGCTTCGGCGGCACCGGGAAAAGCCTCGGGCCGCGAAGTGAGCACACGGAAGAGAAACTTGCGCGCTTCAAGGCCAGCCGTGAGGAGATCCGCCATTCGCTGATGGTCGCGTGGATGAACGAGATGCGCAGGAAAGCAGCCACTAGGACAATGCTCACCCGAGAGATAGCAAAGCTGTCGACGCTGTTTAGACAGCGCTGAAACGGAGCGCCTTGTCACCCTTCGCGGTTGGGGTTACCGCGAAGGGTTTCCGTTCGAAAGCTGACCTCAAATCGCAACGGAGACAACCACCCCAACACTCCGAGGACCCCATCAAATCGCAGGAATTCGGTGCAAGGTGCCTTGTTCATAGGCATAGGCGCATTGGATCAGGAGGTGCTCGCTCCACTGTTGGCCTAGGAAGATCAGCTCGAAAGGCGCACCCGAGGCGTAGTAGCCAGCCGGCACGGTGACGCCCGGAATGCCGGCGATGTTCAGCTCCCCGACTGTGGTCTCGAGGATCGCATCGCCCGAATGCAGGCCCGGCAATTCGCAGAGCATCTGCGGATAGACGAGCGCGTCAAGTTGATGGCGCGCGAAGACTTTCTCCATCAGCAGCAGATAGGTCCGCTTCAAGGCCGTGAACGCGGGCAGCGCGGGCGGCGTGGTCGGGGATTTCACCGCCTCGACGAAATCAGGCAGCTCGTTGAGGAAGCCGAGGATCGCACCTTTCGCGAGCACGTTTTCCTCCTTCGTGGCCTCGACGAACTCCTCCCAGGTCTTGATCGCCGCATTCGGGCCCAGCCGTTCGAGGTATTTCGTCATGTCATAGGGGATGGATTCCAGCCCGCGCCCGTCGAAGAAAGGCGTGCCCGGCGTGATCTCCCGGTAGCTTGCGAAATCGGTGCCCGCGAAAGGGTCCTCGACCAGAACCGCACCCAGTTCTTCAAGCTCGCTCTTCGCGCGCTCATACAGATCCGCCGTCTCGTGGGATAGTTCGTTCTTCCGCCAGCCCGGCCCGTAAAGCCCAAGCCGCTTGCCCTTCAGTCCGTCCTTCGACAGGCCCGAGGCGTAGCCGCCTTCGGGAATCTTGTCGACGGAGGCGAGCGTCTTGGGGTCTTCGGTGGTGAACCCCGCCAGCACATCGAGGCCAAGGGCCGCATCCATGACGGTGCGGGCAATCGGCCCGACCACGTCGCGATTGCCCGAGAGCGGCACCACACCGGCATTCGGCACAAGCCCGACCGTCGGCTTGATGCCCACCAGCCCTTGCGCCGAAGCCGGGTTCTGGATCGAACCGCCGGTTTCCTCGGCGAGCCCTATGACGCACATATGGGTGGCGACGGCGGCCGCCGTGCCCGCGCTCGATCCGCCCGGGGCGCGGGCCTCAATCGCGGGGTTGATCGTTGGACCGGCCCAGCTGTCATTCGCATGCGTTCCAGTCCAGCTGAGGATCGGCACGTTGGTCTTGCCGAGGATGACCGCATCGGCCTCACGCATCCGGGCGACCACGGGGCTGTCGCGTTCGGGCATCAGGTCAACGCCGCCCGTCCCGGAATAGAGCAGCCGCCAGCCCGCCGTGGTGGGGATGCCCGCCATGTCCATCGGATCCTTCACGACGATCGGCACCCCGGCCAGCGGCCCGAGCGCCTCGCTCGCAGCGCGCCGCCGGTCGATGTCGCGGGCGGTCTCGAGGGCGGCCTCATTCTCGAAGATGATCGCGTTGTATTTGCCATTCAGCGCCTTGACCTGAGCCATGCAGGCTTCGGTCAGCGCCTCTGCGGTGAACGTCCCCGAGGCCAGCCCCTCCTGAACGGCGGCGACGGTGAGCGTTCCGAGATCGGGCAAATCAGGTTTCGTTTGAGCGGACATGAGAGACTCCTTTTTCCGTTTGGCGGGCATAGTGCCGCCATCGCCCGAGCCGGAGCCGGGCGGGGTGGATCGAAAGTGACGAAGCTCGACACGTGGCGCGAACCGATGAGGCCGCAGGGGCGGTCGAAGCCGGGACGAAAAGGTCGCCCCCACCCAAGAAGCTGCCCTCCAAGGCAGAGGCGACAGGTTAAAGACCGCGCAACAAGGGATAGGGGCGCGGCCCTAATCTCATTCAGAGATGCCGACGATCGACTTCAGGACCGAGGCCCCGACCGTGTATTTCGGGTCGACCATGTTGCCGAGGCGCACGCGCCCGCATTGGGTGAGCAGCATATAGGCGTCGATCTCGTCGAAGCCGAAGTCGGCGGCCATCCAGCGGATCAGCTCGCGGTAAGCGCCGCGCGCGGCATCTTCCATCGGGCGTGCCGAGCCGACCGTCATGTAGAACTCTTCGTTCTCCAGACGCGGCGTGCGGATGGTCCAGTTCTTGATCAGGTCGATGCGCACGGTGGTCACCGTCGGGTGCTCGACCGCGACGCCGCAAAGCTCACCGTCGCCCTGGGCTGCGTGGCAATCCCCGAGGAACAGATAGCCGCCCTCGGTCTGCACGGGCAGATAGACGACCGCGCCCGGTGCGACATCGGGAAGGTCCATGTTGCCGCCATAATAATCCGGCACCAGCGAGGAGATCGCCTCGGCGATCGGAGCCGTGCCGATCGTGCCAATGAAGGGCTCGTAAGGCAGGCTGATCTTGTCGTTCCACTTCGTGCCCTCCTCGACGGTGATCTCAAGCTTGCGCACCACCTCCGGCAGCGGCGCGGTCAGGAGCGCGGTCTCGAAGGTGGGAACCAGACCGCCGAATTCGGGCATGATCACCGTGGTGCCCCGCGGCTGCGGCCCGCGCGGCACGATGCTTTCGATATAGACCGCGATCGTGTCGCCCTTCTCTGCGCCGTTGACGTAGATCGGGCCGTTTTGCGGGTTCAGGAACGGGAAGTTCAGGATCTCGGTCGGCTTGTCGGTCTCCGACTTGATCGCGCCTTCGAACGCGTCATGGGTCTCGGCGCTGACGACGGTGCCGGGATCGACGGTCAGGACCGGCTCGATGCCGGCGGTGTAGATGTAGGGATAGCTTCCCTGCTCTTCTTCGGTGATCGTGCGTTTCTCGAGGGTCTGACCTTTCGCCACGCCCTTGCGCGCCATGATGGATTCTTCGAACCAGCTCATAAGTTGCTCCTTTTAATTGAAAATTTCCTGATTTTTCCGGGGAGATCAGACCGACAGGTATCGTCGGATCGTGTCGCGGTCCTGCAGCACCTCGCGGTCGAGCTCGGCGACGATCCGGCCCTTGTCCATGACGTAGCAGCGCTGCGCCATCGCCCGGATCATGTCGACATTCTGCTCCACGAAGACGACGGTCACGCCGGTTTCGCGGTTCAACTCGACCATGATGCGCGCGATGTCCTGCACGATGTTCGGCTGGATCCCCTCGGACGGCTCGTCGAGCAGGATCATCGACGGATCGCCCATCAGCACGCGTCCAATGGCGAGCTGCTGCTGCTGGCCGCCCGACATCGTGCCCGCTCGCTGATCGGCGCGCTCCTTGAGGATCGGGAAATAGCGGAAGATCTCGTCGACCTTGCCCGGTGTGGATTTGCCCGCGATGCTTTCGCCGACGAGCAAGTTTTCCAACACGGTCATGCGCGGGAAGACATCGCGGCCCTGCGGCACATAGCCGATGCCTTTGCGCGCCCGTTTATGCGCCGAGAGCAGATCGATCGACGCGCCGTCAAGGTTGATCGACCCCTTGTCGGTCGACAACAGCCCGATCAGCGTCTTCATCAGGGTCGATTTGCCGACCCCGTTTCGCCCGATCACGGCGACGATCTCGCCCTCGCGGACTTGAAAATCGACGCCTTGGAGCACCGGCTTGCCGCCGTAGCCCGCATTGAGGTCGATCACGTCGAGAAGGACTTCCTTACGCATCGACTTCTCCCAGATAGATGGCGGCGACACGTTCATCGGCGACGATCTCGTCGATGGTGCCCTGCGCGAAAATCTTGCCGAAATGGAGCACGGTGACCTGGTGGGCGATCTGGCGCACGAAGGCCATGTCGTGCTCGACCGCCAGTAGGGTCATGCCTTCGCGGTTGAGCTCCTGAAGCATCTCACCGGTGGCGAAAGTCTCGTCGGGCGTCATCCCGGCGGTCGGCTCGTCCAGCAGCAGCAGGCGCGGTTTCAGCGCCACCGCCATGCCGATCTCGAGCCACTGTTTCTGACCGTGGCTGAGATTGCCCGCGAGCTGCTTGCGGTCCTGCGAGAGTTTGAGGAACTCCAGCAGTCGGTCGATCTCCTCTTGCAGGATCTCGGGCGCGACATGGTGCTGAAGCGCGATCGTCAGGTTCTGCTGGACGCTCAGTTCCTTGAAGATGCCGGGCACTTGAAACTTCACGCTGATCCCCTTGCGGATACGCTCGAACGGCTTCGCGCGGGTGATCTCCTCGCCGTCATAGAGGATCTCTCCGCTATCGGGCAGATGCTCGCCCAGGATCAGCTTGAAGAAGGTGCTCTTGCCCGCCCCGTTGGGGCCGATCAGGCAATGCATCTCTCCGGGCTGAAGCGCGAAATCGACATTGCCCGTGACGTGGAGCCCGCCGAAATGCTTGTTGAGCTGGCGTGTTTCGAGAATGGCCATCACCGCTCTCCTTCCAGTTTGGATTTCCGGCGCATGAAGGGCGAGAGCAGCGCGATCACGATGCCACGCGGGGCGATCAGGACAGTGATCACCAGTAGCGTCCCCATCACGATCAGCGCGTATTGGCTGCCGTAGATCGTGAGCGACTGGAACACCATGAGCACCGCAAGCGTGCCGATGACCGTGGTCGTGAGATCCGTGCGTCCGCCGACCGCGACCCAGACGATGGGCAGCGAAGCCGCCGTCATTCCCATCGACGCAGGCGTGATGTAGTTGCCCCAGGAGGTGTAGAGCACGCCCGACAGCCCGGCGAGCGCGGAGCCGATGACGAAGGTCGCAAGCTGATACTTGCGCACGTCATAGCCCAGCATCTCGGCCCGCATCGGGTTCTCGCGGATCGCCACGATGACATTACCGAAGCGCGAATTCACGAGGATGCGCAGGCCGAGATAGCAGACCAGCAGCAGCACCAGCGTGACGTAATAGAGGGTCACGTCGGGGTAGAGGACGATATTGCCGCCCGGCCACGGGATCGTCAGCGAGGGCATCGCCCCCATGCCGTTGAAGCCGTTCAGACGCGCCTTGCCGATCGCCCATTCGGGCCCCGCCGTCTGCGCCATGAAGCGCTCGAGCACCAGCGTCACCGACAGCGTCACGATGCCGAGGAACACGCCGCTGATGCGCCCGAAGAACAGAAAGTAGCCAAGGATCGCCGCGAAGAGCGCGCTCAGGCCAACCGCCAGCACCAGTGAGAGCAGCGTCAGACCGTAGGCGTCGCCCAGGTTGATCGTCAGGACCCCGTAGGCGTAGCCCGCGACCCCGAAGAAGGCGGTCTGGCCGAAGCTGAGCGCCCCGCCATAGCCCCAGATCAGGCTCAGCCCCATCGCCATGAAGAGCCAATTGAAGAAATAGACGTTATTGCCGACGTCGTAGCTGTCCGCAAAGGCCGGATAGGCGCAGGCGGCGAGCAGGACGACAGTGAAGCCCGACCAGAATTTCGGTCCCTTGCCGAGGGTTTGGGGCCCCTCGATGAGCTTCAGAATGGAAGTGAAACGGGATGCGCTGCTCACGTCAGGCCCTTTCTTTCAGGATCTTGCCGCTGATGCCGCGCGGCAGGATGCGGATCACGATGATGACGGCGATGAGCATACCGATCTGACCGGCAAGCTGGCCCTGCCAGGAGGTCAGCGATGCTTTGATGAAGCCAAGCACGACCGCGGCAGGCGCCGTTCCGAGGAAGATGTCTGCACCGCCCACGACGACGGTCACGAATGCCTCGACCATGAAGGCGGCCCCCATCGTCGGCACGAGCGTCATCGTCGGCGCGTAAAGCCCACCGGCAAGTCCCGCGAGCGCCGCGCCCAGACCGAAGGTCAGGCTGTAGATCAGGTTGGTGTTGACCCCGAGCGCCTCGGCCACATGCGGCACCTGGATCGTGGCGCGGGCAAGGATGCCAAAGCGCGTCTTGGTGAACATCAGCCACAAGGCGGCCAGCGTCGCGAGCGCCATCACCACGAGCACGATGCGGTAGATCGAATAGGAATAGTCGCCGACGGTGAAGCTGCCGAAGGGCGTGCCGCTGCCCGCCATCGTCGTGCCCAGCACGATCAGCGTCCCTTGGGTGACGATCATCGAGATCCCCCAGGTGGCCACGATCGTATCGAGGGGACGTTTATAGAGCGGTCGGATCACCACGACCTCGACGATCATTCCGGCGATACCGGCGGCCAGAGAGCCCAGCGCGATCGCGATCGGAAGGGGCACGCCCATATGGGTGGCGCTCGTCGAGACATAGGCGCCGCAGAGGATGAACTCGCCATGCGCGAGGTTGATCACGCCCATCATGCCGAAGATCACCGCGAGGCCGCAGGCGCTGAGCACGAGGAAGGCGAACGCGTCTCCGAACTGATAGAAGAAGCTGAAAAGAGAGTAGAGGAACTCCATAGACCGTCCCTTTCTTGGTGGCCGTCGTTCAGGGAAATCCGGGCAGGAAAATCCGGGAGGGGACGGATGCGGAGCCAAGGGGCCCCGCATCCGCGATGCGTCGGATTACTCCGTCGGCAGGTGCGACGGGGTGTACTGGTCGCTCGGATCGTTCTGGGTCAGATCGCAGCCGACATCGCCCAGCCAGTAGGGCTTGATGTCATCCCATTTCTTCGGGAACTCGATCGAGTGATCTTCGAGCACATGGGCCAGATAGATCGTGTGCGAGGTGTGCTGGCTCTTCGGATCGATGCACATCTCGCCCTCGGGCGCGTCGTAGCACAGGTTGCCATCGGCGAGCGTGGCACGAACGTCTTCCAGAGCGGTGGAGCCGCCGGCTTTCTCGACCATCTCCTTGTAGAGATAGACCGCCGCGTAGGAGTTCTCGGCTTCCTGGTTGATGTAGGGCTCGTCGGGGAACATCGCGTGGAACTTCTCGACGAAAGCCTTGCTTTCCGGCGTGTCGATTTCCTCGACATAGTTCACCGTCGCATACATGTCCTTCAGGCTCGGGGGCGTGAAGCGCTTATGCTCGTAGCCCTGACCCACGTTCACCGAGGACGCCATCGGCAGGTCGACATTCGCCGAACCGGCCTGCTCGTAATAGGACGACTGCGCCGTGCCCACGAGCAGCGTCACCACGAAGTCGGGCTTGGCCGCCTGAATGTTCTGGATGGTCTGCGAGAACTGCGACACGCCGAGCGGGATGAACTCTTCGCCCACCATCTCGCCGCCGTTGTCCTTGACGATGTTGCGCACCCATTCGGCCGAGATCTGACCGAAGTTGTAGTCGGCGGCGATGGTGTAGACGTTCTTGCCGTACTTCTCCATCATGTAGGGGATCAGCGTCGAGAACTGCTGCTCCGGCACCGCGCCGGTAACGATCATGTTCGCGTCGCAGACGCCGCCTTCATACTGGTTGTTGTAGAAGGCCAGCCCGTCGAACTGGTTGACGATCGGGCGATAGGCTTCACGCGAGGCCGAGGAGAAGCCCGCGAAGACCACGTCCACCTTGTCGCGCTGCAGCACGCGGCGCATGAATTCCTGATAGCGCGTGTTGTCCGACTGGGTGTCGTAGGTCACTAGCTCGATCGGACGACCGGCGATCCCGCCCGCGTCGTTGATTTCCTTGGTGGCCAGCTGGATGCCATGCACCTTGCCGATGGTCGCGAGGGCGAAATCCCCCGACTGGTCTTCGAGCACGCCGATCTTGATCGGCTCGGCGTCCTGAGCCATCACGGGCCCTGCAAAAGACAATAGGGTAGCGAGCACCGAAGCGGTGCTGATCAGTTTCCTGGTCATTTTCAACTCCTTGTTGAGGTTTTTCCGGGTGCCTTGCTGGGCTAGCGCGCCTGACACCTCTTTTTCGTTTCACCGCGATTGAGATCGCTGTCCGGGTTTGCCAGCATCAGGGCCTCGCAGTGGTCCTCGACGCTGACGCGCGCGCGCATGCTCTCCTTTCTCAGAAGGTCATATGCGGCATCTTCGTTAAGCCCGCGCTGGCGCATGAGCGCAGCGACAGCCTTGATGACGTAAATCCGTTTGCGGCGGCGCTCGCCCATATCGTCGAGGCTCGCCTTGAGGCCGTCGATTTGCTCGAACGCGTTCACGCCCAGATAGAGAGCGGAATAGACGGCGCCGCTGTGGATCGGTTTTTGCAGGAAGGACGCGGCCCCAAGCTGGAGCATCGCCTTGAGACGGCTCGGCGCTTCCGTTCCGACCAGCCCGACCGTCGGACACGGCGCATGCTGGGGCGACAGGTTGTAGCTGTCGGGCCAAGCCTGCGGCAGGTTCAGGTCGCCGTCGATGATGACGAGGTCGGACTCCGGGCTCAGGTCTTCGGGCAGTTCGAAAACCTGGCGGGGCGAGACGGGACGGGTATCCGGCTCCAGCCCCAGCCGACGCAATGTCGTTTCGAGAATGCCCAGCGAGCGGCCCTCGGTGGTGAAGATGACGGCCCTCCGGCCGCGGAAGTTTTGCGCGATCCGGGGTGTCTTCATTGAACCACCCTCACGTTCCTGCGCCGCTCCGCCGGCTCGAAAGTCGTCGTCGAGGACACGAGATACGGGTCGGCCGCGATGGGTTCGGGCGCTTCGAGCAGGATGTCGAACTCGAAATCCGCGCGCGACAGCCCGATGCGGGGCGTGAGCGAGGCGTGGTAGGTTTCGGGGTCGATCGTGACTCGGCCTTGCGGCGCGTCGAAAACCTGACCTGCAGCCGCTTCGAGAACCGCCCCCACCGACGCGGTGCCCGCATCGGCGATGGATTTTGCGAGCATATGTATGGCGACATAAGCGGCTTCGGCTTCGGCGGAGACGACAGGCCCGTCGGGGAAGGCTTTGCCATAGGCCTCGACGAAGCGCTTGTTCCGCTCGCCCGCAAGGGACGAGAAATAGACGCTGGAGCTGATCTGCCCATCGGCCCCGACCGGCCCGATTGCGCGAAGTTCGGGCTCCGACAGGTTACAGCTTGCAATGGGGAAGCGCGTCGTCTGCTCGATCCCGCGCGCCTCGCAGGTCTCGCGGAAGGCACGGAAGAACGCGTAAGAGGACTCGCCGATCAGCGCGTTGAACACGAAATCAGGCTTGGTCTCGAGGATCTCCTCGATGATGGCGGCCATATCGGTCTCGCCGACCGGCAGATACCGCTCCGCCACCACTTCGCCGAGGCGCCGCTGCAGCTCTTCGCGCATCACCCGGTTGCTTTCCCAGCCCCAGATATAGTTCGAGCCGATGCAATAGGCGCGGCGACCGAAGCGGGCGCAGAGGAAATCGATGAGCGGCGACATGTGATGGTTCGGCGCAGCGCCCGTATAGATGACATTGGTCGAGCTCTCGAACCCTTCGTAATGCGTCGGATACCACAGCAGCGCGTCATGCTTTTCGAAGAGCGGGATCACTTCCTTGCGGCTCGACGAGGTGTAGCAGCCGCAGATATGGCGGATGCCGCGATCGAACATGCTCTGAACCGCCGGCGCGTATTTGTGCAGGTCACTCTCGGGGTCGATATGGATGGGATGGAACGTGACTGCCGCGCTCGGGTCCGCATTGATCTCGTCACAGGCAAGCTGCGCGCCGTTGAGCTGCGTGTGCGCGACTCTACCGTATGCGCCGGTGGTCGAGAAAAGCAGGCCGATCTGTAGGTCGAGACGTGTCATTTTCGATCTTCCAACGACAAAAACCCCCAGAAGCAGAAACTGCTTTGGAGGCGAAAATGCCGACATATCTAAGGATTCAACGCGCCGTAGCGAGCACATTTGCTCTGCGCTTACCTTACGCTAGGATTCGGTCTCAAATCTGTCAACAGGCTTCTAAATTCGCTGTGAACGGCCTGCACCTAAGCGGCGGCCTGCTCATTGTTTAAGCTCTCACGAATGCCGATTGTCCGCAATTTGGGCGTATTCCAGATGCAACGAATGGACTCGCGTTATCTCCACTTGGCTCATGGGCATCAGGCCCTGCGTCACCAAAAGGTTTGCTCCCAATCGAAAGCACCTCACGAAAGCCTGATACAGGCCTCAGAGAAGCTCATTTAGGTCTGAGCGTAGCTAAAGAGCACCACCTGACCCGTCTTCTCGTTCTTCTCCGAAGCCCCGCCGGATCTTCAGAACTCCTTCGTGAGGGAGATGAGGATCTCTCCTGAGAAGGTTCACGAGGTCGCCACGCCCTTGCAGAGCTCCTGCCCCTTCCCCTTGGCGCTTGCTCAGTAAGCGTTTGGATGAACACAGCGTCGCAGAGGGACGTGCTCATGCGCCTTGCAACAGGCCGTCGAGGTAGATCCGGATCGCGAGGATCTGCGGCAGGCCACCCTCAATGGCTGTCTCGACCGGACGGCGCCCACCAAACAAGTGACCCGTATTCGGCTGCGTGAACCAGCTTCTCGCGAGCGGCTCTGAAAAAATAGAGCTCGAGCGCCTCATAGATGCCAACTGCTGCGCTCAGGCGCAGGAGCTGGTTCCGCGTCAGCTCGCCCGCGAAATCACGCGCCTTCGCACGCGTCCACTCGCTCTCGGCCATATCCGCGAGGCTGGCGGCCTCTTTCTCGCTGAGACCCCAGAACGCGACGATGCGCGTATAGGCTTGGAGCGCAACGGCGGCCATCCGGGCCGGATCTTTGGCTTTGCCGTTCATCTGCATTTCGGGCTCGCTTAGTCACTAGGAGGAGCATAGGGCACCGCGCCAACGTCCCAAAGCATCTATTTGAGAGCTTCTCCCGGGATATGCGATGCGGGTTGCAGGGGTGCCCCTTGGTGGGCCGAGAGTATCTTGCGGAAAGCAACCAGGATCACCCCATCCCCGGCCCGTCAAACTTAACATCGCGCGACTGCTGCAGGCCGCCGATCCCAGCCCCCGGCTTGCACGATGAGGTCGAGACAAGCTTGGCTTGTTTATCTGCCCGTGACCTCGTCTCCATGAACCCGCTCGTCGCCCGCAAGAGCCCCTTACGCAACTCCTCCGGGAGCGCCCGCAGAAGGGAGGTGCCCGTGTTTCCGCAATTCAAGGGCAAGGCGAAGAACAGCAAGCCAGCGTCGCGGCGCCGCGCGTGTAGGAAGACAAAGCTGTCGACGGCGGAGCTGGGATACCCTCAGGGTGTTCGATAACAGCCATTTCGCGGCCTGACTGAATATTATCGAACATGCAAAAGACGGGAGCTACCCTGCTCGACTAACGACATCGAGCACCCCGCACCACCCGCAAAGCATTGAATATATAGAATCGAGATATTGTTTCATGCTGCAAGACGAGCCCTCTCTTTGGTAGCTACGCAGCTATGATCGCCCCCGGCTGCGCGATCACCTCGAGCGCGCAGGCATGAGCCTGAACAAGGCAGTCCTCGTCTGAAGCGCCCCGAAAATGCGCGGCGAGCCATGCACCGTTGAAACTGTCGCCGGCCGCGGTGGTATCGACCACCTTTTGCGCGGCAGGCAGGTCGAGCGGCTTGGCGGTGGGATCGAGCGACATCGCCCCTCCCGCGCCCATCTTCAACGCGCCTTTGCGCGCGCCCCAGCCGTTGAGCCGCGCGCCCACCGCTTGCGCGTCGGGGTCTCCAAACAGCGCCATCTCGTCATCCAGCGAAGGCAGCGCAATATCGGCGATGCGCCACGCCGCCTCGGTCACGGCGCGGGCGGTCTCGATATCTTCCCAGAGCCGCGGGCGGTAGTTGGAATCGAAAGCCACCCGGGCGGGATGTGCCTCCAGATGTGCCAAGAGCGACAGGCGCACCGAATGGGGCAGGATCGCCAGCGTGATCGCGCTGAGATAGATCAGATCGACCCCTTCAAGCTGCGCGAATCCATCCTCGAACAGGCAGCGCGCCGCGGATTGGTCGCGCCAATAGGAAAAGCTGCGCTCTCCCTTTGCGTCGAGTGCGATCGCGTAGATGCCGGGCAGGCGCTCTGGGTGGCGGCGGATACGCGCGCAGCCCACGCCTTGGGCGGCAATGAAAGCGCTCATGCGATCGGAGACGGCATCGCGCCCCAGCACGGTGACGAATTCGACCTGCGCCGCCTCCCCGGCCGCGCGCGCAAGATAGACCGCGGTGTTGAGCGTATCACCGGCAAAGCCGATCTGCTGCTCGGGGCGATCGAAAGACAGCTCGACCATCGCTTCCCCGACGCAGGCGATCACGGGTTTCTTCGTCACATCACCGCTCCGATTTGCCACGGCTGGAATTCGTTATCGCCCAGCCCGAGGTCTTCCGATTTGGTTTTCTCTCCCGATGCGACACGCAGGATCGCCTCGAAGATTTCCGCGCCCTTGTCAGCGATCGACACGCCTTGGCTCAGGATGTCACCACAGCCGATATCCATATCGTCGGGCATGGCCGCCATCAGCCGGTCCGAGGTCGCCAGCTTGATCGTCGGCGCGGGTTTCGAGCCGAAAGCGGAGCCGCGCCCGGTGGTAAACACCACGATCTGAGCGCCTGCCGCGATCTGGCCCGTGGCCGAGACCGGGTCGTAACCGGGACTGTCCATGAAGTTCAGCCCCGGCGTGCGGACCTGTTCGGCATAGTCATAGAAGGCCCGCAGCGGCGTCGCCCCGGCCTTCGCGACCGCGCCGAGGGATTTCTCGAGGATCGTAGTGATCCCGCCCTGCTTGTTGCCGGGGCTCGGGTTGTTGTCCATCGACCCGCCGCCCTGTGCCGCATAGCCTTCCCACCAGTCGAGACAGCCAAGGAGCTGCTCCGCAACCTCGGGCGTCGTTCGGCGCAGTAGGAGATCCTCGGCGCCATGGATCTCGGGGGTCTCGGAGAGGATCACGCCCCCGCCCTGCCCCACGATCAGGTCCGAGGCCACGCCCAGCGCCGGATTCGCGGTGATCGCGGAAAACCCGTCCGAGCCGCCGCATTGCAGCCCAATGCGCAGCGCGGAGACCGGGCAGGCGCTTCGGCTGGCCTTGTTTACCTGCGGCAGGATCTCGCGCAGCTTCGCCTTGATCGCCTCGATCGTGGCGCGGGTGCCGCCGGTTTCCTGAATGGTCAGCGCATGGAACCGTTCGGTCCCCGCGGACCCGAAATGCGCCTCCATGCGCGCGATCTGCATCACTTCGCAGCCCAAGCCCACGAAGATCGCCGCACCGACATTCGGGTGGGTCGCATGCCCCCAGAGGACACGCTCGAGGCTGTCCGCCCCGCGACCGCTCGCCGCCATGCCACAGCCGGTGCCATGAGCGAAGGCGACGACGCCATCGATGTTGTCATATGGATCGAGCGCGCCCTCGGCCGTGATCTCGGAGGCTGCGCATTTGATCACCGTGGCCGAGCAGTTCACCGTTGCGCAGAGCGCGATGTAATTACGCGTGCCAACCCGACCATCTTCCCGCACGTAGCCCATGAAGCTGCGCGGCGCGACCTTGGGGATCGCGGCCTCGGCGCGGGCGAGATCGGCGCCGATCTGATGGGTCTCGTCATGGTCCGAATAGGTGACATTATGGCTGTGAACATGTTCGCCCACCGCGATCGGGGCGCTGGCCCGGCCGATGATCTGGCCGAACTTGATCACCGGATCGCCCTCGGCCATCGCTACGCGCGCGAGCTTATGTCCCGCGGAAACCGGATGTGCGAGCGGCTCACCGATGCCAAGCGGGGTTCTGCCCGCGTCGGCCCGCGCGGCCAGAACGGCGACCGTGTCGCGCGGATGCAGTGTGATCGCTTCAGCCATCGCGGCGCCCCCTCAGCCCGGCGATCACGCCGCGCATCTCGGCCAGCCCGCGCATCCGCCCGATCAGCGGGTAGCCGGGGAAAGAACCGCGCGTGGCATCATCGAGCAGGACATGACCGTGATCGGGCCGGAACGGAATCTGTGCGTCCGCGCGCCCCTCGGAGGTCCGGCGTCTTTCCTCAGCCAGCAGCGCGGCGGCCACCGCGACCATATCGGTATCTCCACCCAGATGCGCGGCCTCCTCGAAACTGCCATCGGGGTCTTTGCGCACGTTACGCAGATGGGCGAAATGAATACGCGACGCGAAGCGCTCTGCGATCGCGGGCAGATCGTTGGCCGGGTTCGCTCCGAGCGATCCCGTGCAGAGCGTCAGCCCGTTCGCGGGTCTGTCATGCGCCTGCAGGATCCAGTCGATATCCTCGGCGTTGGAGACGACACGGGGCAGACCCAGAATGTCGCGCGGCGGATCGTCGGGATGGACGCAAAATCGCAGCCCCAGCTCCTCCGCCGTGGGGATCACCTCATCAAGGAAGCGTTTGAAATTGCGCCGAATCTCGTCGCGATCGAGGCCGTCATAGAGCGAAAGCTGGGTCCGCAGACCGGCGATGTCGTAGCGGTCATAGGCCCCCGGCAGCCCCGACATGATCGCGTGCAACAGCGCGTCACGCTGGTCCTGCGTCGAACCCTCGAACCAGGTCTTGGCGCGAGCGCGCACTTCGGGAGAATAATCGGCCTCGGCCCCTTCGCGCCCCAGCATGTGAATCTCGAACGCCGCCATGCGGTAGGCCTCGAAGCGCAGGCAGCTCCCGCCCGTCGCCAGCGGCGCGGTCAGATCGGTGCGGGTCCAGTCCAGCACCGGCATGAAATTGTAGCAGATCGTGGTGATGCCCTCGGCGGCGAGATTGGCCATCGATTGACGGTAATTGGCGAAAAGAGCGCTCAGATCGCCTTCGCCGCGCTTGATCCGCTCATGGATCGGCAGGCTTTCGACCACTTGCCAATGCAGCCCCGCCGCCTCGATCCGGGCGCGCCGCTCCGCGATCGACTCGCGCGACCAGACCTCGCCATAGGCGATCTCGTGCAAGGCGGTAACGATGCCGGATGCGCCCGTCTGCGCGATCTGCGGCAGGGAAATCGTGTCCAGCTCGGGGCCATACCAACGCCAGCTCTCGATCATTGGAGAACCTCCTGCACCGCGGTGCGCGCGCCTTTCTCGACGAGCGCGCGATAGGCCTCCGTGACCGGGGCCTGCAGGGGTTGTGCGAGCTCAGGCGGAAACACCGAGCGCAGCGACAGAAGCGCCGCAACCTTGCCCTCGGCATCCGCGGCACTGTCGGAGAGCGCACGCAACTCAGCGGCCAGCGGGTCTTTCACCTCGATCGGCTGCCCGCTCTCGTCGACGCCGCCGACGTAGCGCATCCAGGCCGCGATCGCGAGCATCAGGCCCGGGCAACTCCGCCCGGCCTTCAATGTATCGGCGACGGTGGCCAGAATGCGCTGCGGCAGTTTCTGGCTGCCATCCATCGCGATCTGCCATGTCCGGTGACGGATCGCGGGATTGGCGTAGCGCTCTGCGAGCGCGTCGGCATAGTCCTCAAGCGACACGCCGGGCGGCGGGGTCAGCGAAGGAATGATTTCGGAGCGCCACAGATGGCGCACGAACCCGGCCATCACCTCGTCGTCCATCGTGTCGGAAATCGTCTCATGCCCCGCTAGATAGCCAAGATAGGCCAATGAGCTATGGGTGCCGTTCAGCATCCGCAGTTTCATATGCTCGAACGGGGTCACATCGCTGACCATCTCGACACCGACCGCGCCCCAATCGGGCCGCTCGTCATCGACGAAATCATCCTCGATCACCCATTGGCGGAAAGGCTCGTGCATCACCGGCAAGGCATCATGCCAGCCGGCAAGCTCTTCGAGCCGCGCGATGTCCTCGGGCTTGGTGGCGGGGACGATGCGGTCCACCATGGTCGACGGGAACCGCCCCTCGCGCGCGATCCAGTCTGCCAGCTCCGGGTCGATCCGACGCGCAAGATCCAGCACCACGCCGCGCAGCAGCCGGCCGTTTTCGGGCAGGTTGTCACAGCTCATCGCGGTGAAGGGACGCAATCCGCGC
This sequence comes from Thioclava sp. F1Mire-8, assembly GCF_002213165.1. NCBI lineage: Bacteria > Pseudomonadati > Pseudomonadota > Alphaproteobacteria > Rhodobacterales > Paracoccaceae > Thioclava > Thioclava sp. F1Mire-8. Next base: position 1,807,580 of record NZ_NBNY01000001.1, read on the forward strand.
GTGCGGCGCAGTTGCAGCGCGCGCACCAGATAGCCAGGCGCAGAGACGGGCAGGTCGTTGGCCATGTCATGGACGATATCGGGATGATCGGGGTCGAGCGCGCCGGTCGCGGGCGAATGGCAATAGCCCTTTTCGGTGATCGTGAGCGACACGATGCGCACGTCCGGATCGGCCATCACGTCGAGCACCGCCTGCGGGTCTTCGCGCGCCACCAGAATGTTGCTCACGATCTCGATGCGCTCGGGCGTTTCGCCCTCGGGGCCGAACTCCAGCCCGCTATAGGCGAAATCCTGCGGCGCCAGCGCGTCGCGCATCCGCGAGGATTGCAGCGACACGCCGGTGATCCCCCAATCGCCGCCGCTCTTTGCTGCGGCTTCCGCGGTATAGATCGCCCCATGAGCGCGGAAGAACGCGCCAAGGCCGAGATGGACGATACCGGTTTTGAGTTTCGCGCTCTCGCGGGTGAGACGTTCAGCGGGCAAGCCAGCCTCCATCGACATTCAGCACCGCGCCGTGGATGTAGCGCGCGGCGGGGGAACACAGGAAAGCGGCCGTGCCGCCGATATCGGAAGGATCGCCCCAGCGCCCCGCCGGGATGCGCGCAAGGATCGCCTCGCTGCGCTCCGGATCGGCACGCAGCGCCTCGGTGTTGTTGGTCGCGATATAGCCGGGTGCGATGGCGTTCACGTTGATCCCTTTAGCCGCCCATTCATTGGCGAGGATCTTGGTCAGTCCCGCCACGCCATGCTTGGACGCGGTGTAGGAGGGCACGCGGATGCCGCCCTGAAAGGACAGCAGCGACGCGATATTGACCACTGCCGCCGGGGTATTCCCCTTCTCCAGTGCGGCGCGGGCGAAGGCTTGCGTGGTGAAGAACAGCGCCTTGAGGTTCACGTCCATCACCGCGTCCCAATCGGCTTCGGTGAAGTCCAGACTGTCCTCGCGCCGGATGATGCCCGCGTTGTTCACGAGGATCGAATAGCCCGCATCCGCGAAAATATCCTGCGCGGCCATCGGGTCTGCGAAGTCGAGGATCAGCGCCTCACCCTGGCCGCCCGCATCCGCGATCATCTCCAGCGTCTCGGTGCATTCCCGCCGCCCCGCACAGGTCACATGCGCGCCTTGCGAAGCCAGCGACACTGCGATCGCCTGACCGATGCCGGTATTCGCGCCGGTGACGAGGGCGCGGCGGTTCTTTAGCGAAAACGGGCTCATTTCAGGTCCGCCGGCTGCACGAAGTCCATGTCGGTGTAATCGACATTGTCGCCCGCCATCGCCCAGATGAAGGTGTATTCTCCGATCCCAGCCCCGGAGTGGATCGACCACGGCGGCGAGATCACGGCCTCTTCGTTGGCGATCATCATGTGGCGCGTTTCGGTCGGCTCGCCCATCAGATGCAGCACGCGCGCCTCGGGCGTCATGCCCCAATAGAGATAGGCTTCCATCCGGCGGTCATGCACATGCGCGGGCATCGTGTTCCAGACCGAGCCCTCGACCAGTTGGGTATAGCCCAGCACCAGCTGGCAGCTTTCCATCACGGTGGGATGGATGAACTGGTTGATTACGCGCTTGTTGGAGGTCGCCGCCTCCCCCAGCTCGACGCGGTTCGCCTCGGCCAGTTTGATAAGGCGATGCGGACAGGCGCGATGGGCGGGGGCGGAGACCAGATAGAACCGCCCCTCGCCCTCGAAGGTCACCGGGCCTGCGCCCATGCCCAGATACAGCACGTCGCCGCGCCCCATTTCCCAGGTCTCGCCAGCCGCCGATACGCGTCCCGTGCCGCCGATATTGACGACGCCCATTTCGCGCCGCTCGAGGAAGGTGGCGGTCCGCGTCTCGTCCACCACCTCGAGCGTCAGCGATGCGCCATTCGGCACCGCGCCCCCGAGGGTGAACCGGTCGTAATGCGTATAGATCAAGCGGATCTCGCCGGGCGCAAACAGCCCCGTGCCCAGGAAATGCTCACGCAGCTCTTGCGTGCCCATGGTGCGGGCGTGATCGGGATGGATGGCGTGGCGGGTTTCGACGCTGAGCATTGAATGTCCTTTCACAAAAAGTCGTCGCGGCGCGGGGTGAAGCAGTCGAGCAGCTCCCCCGCTTCGAGGCAGACACAGCCGTGTTCGGCGCCGGACGATATCATCAGGCTGTCCCCGGCGCGGAGCACGTGCTCCGCGCCGTCCAGGACAAATCGAAATTCCCCGGAGTTGCAGTAGGTGGCCTGCACGTGAGGATGGGAGTGGAGCGCGCCCTCTGCCCCGGTTTCGAAGCGAACCGAGACCAGCATCATCTGCTCGTTTTCGGTCAGCACCTGACGGGCGATGCCCTCATCGGGATAGGCGATCGGATAGCTCATGGGAAAATTCCTCTCAGTGGAAGACCGACGGCAGCCAGAGCGAAAGCGCGGGGATGTAGGTCACCAGCATCAGCGTGGCGAAGGTCGCGAAATAGAACGGCCAGATCGATTTCATCACCGTCGTGATCGGCACCCGGCCCACTGCGCAGCCGACGAACAGCACCGCACCGACCGGCGGCGTGCAGAGACCGATCCCGAGGTTGAGCACGAGGATCACCCCGAACTGCACCGGATCGACACCGAAGGCCTGAGCCACGGGTAGGAAGATCGGCGTGGTGATCACGATCAGCGGCGACATGTCCATGAATGTGCCCAGCACCAGCAGCAACAGGTTGATCAGCAGCAGGATGACGATCGGATTATGCGAGAAATTCTCGAGCAGATTGATCAGCTTGGCAGGCACTTGCAGATAGGCCAGCAGCCAGCCGAAGGAGGCCGCGCAGCCGATCACCATCAGCACCATCGCCGTCGTGCGCACCGCGCCCTTGGTCGCTTCGATGAAATCCGACAGCTTCATCGTGCGATACAGGAAGACGGTCACCAGAAGCGCGTAGACCACCGCGATATTGGAGCTTTCAGAGGCGGTAAAAATGCCCGAGCGCACGCCGCCGAAGATGATCAGGATCATGATCAGACCGGGCATCGCGTTCCAGAACAACCGCCCGAGGGCCCTGCGACCGGGAAACGGTTCGGTCGGGTAGCCGCGGCGTTTGGCGACGAAATAGGCGGCGGTCATCAGCGACAGCGCAAGCACCAGACCCGGAATAATCCCGGCGGTGAAGAGGTCGGCGATCGAGATCTTCCCGCCTGCCGAGATCGAATAGATGATCATGTTATGGCTGGGCGGTAGCATCAGCGCGATGATCGCCGCCGTGACGGTGATGTTCACGCCGTAATCCGCGCCGTAACCTCGTTCGCGCATCTGCGGCACCATCAGGCCGCCCACTGCCGAGGCATCCGCCGCAGCCGAGCCCGACACGCCGCCGAACATCACCGAGGCGAGGATGTTCACCTGCCCCAGCCCGCCGCGCATATGCCCCACCAAGGCGCCCGCCAGCGCGACCAACCGCCGCGCGATATCGCCGCGCACCATCAGGTCACCGGCATAGATGAAGAACGGGATCGCCATCAGCGCAAAGACCGAGACGCCGGAATTCAGACGCTGGAACACCACCACCGGGGGAAGCCCGAGATAGGTGACTGTCGCAAAGGAGGCCACGCCGAGACAGAATGCGACCGGCGTTCCGATCAGCAGAAGGACGGTAAAGGTCCCGAACAAGATCCAGAGTTCCATGAGCTCAGTTCCCTTCGCCAGTTACAGCTTCGCCCTCGAGCTCCGCCGCGTCGTGATCGTCGCCGAACCGCGACGTAGACAGACCCGCGAGCCGGCGCAGGATGCGCTCGGCGCAGAAGATCATCAGCAGCGCTCCGCCCGCCGCGACCGGCACGAAGCGGAAGGCCCCGGAAACGCCGAGCCCCGAAATCGTCGTGGCGGCCATCTTGTCAGCCAGCTCCCAGCCGTATTTGAGCATCCCGAAACCGAAGGCCGCGACCACGAGGTCAGAAATCGAAAAGAAGGTCAGGCGCACCTTTTCGGGCAGCACGAAAAGCAGCACGTCGAAGCTGAGGTGGTAGCCCTCCCGGATGCCGACAGCCGCGCCGAGAAAGATGAACCAACCCATCAGGATCACACTGGCCGGTTCGGCCCAGAACAGGCTTGAGCCGAGGACGTAGCGGTAAAAGACCTGGGCGAAGACGAAGGCCGTCATCAGCACCAACCCGATCCCTGATAGCCATAGGGCAGCCTGGCCCAACCAGCCGGTCCAGACGGCTAGTTTCTCCACAATGTTGCGCATCTGTGGGATCTCCACGAAAAGAGTGTGCCCCCGCCCCTGTGGGCGGGGGTCGAGGGGTCAGATCACTCGGTCGCTTGAATGCGCGCCACCAGATCCTTCGCCTCGGGCGTGGTCACGTATTTGTCGTAGACCGGCTTCATCGCGTCGATGAAGGGCTGCTTGTCGATATCCTTCACGACTTTGACGCCAGCCGCTTCGACCTTGTCCTCGGATTTCTTTTCCTGCTCGGCCCAGAGCTTGCGCTCGAGCGTTTCCGAGTTCTTCGCAGCAGCCTTGATGACCTTCTGGTCGTCGGGGCTCAGCTTGTTCCAGGTCGTGAGCGACATCGCCACCAGTTCCGGCACCATCAGGTGCTGGTCCTGCGTGTAATAGGGCGCGACCTCGTAATGGCCCGAGCTGTCATAGGAGGGCCAGTTGTTCTCTGCGCCGTCGATGACGCCGGTCTGGATCGAGGAATAGACCTCGCCATAGGGCATCGGCGTAGCATTGGCGCCGATCGCCTTCATCATGTCGACGAACACGTCGTTCTGCATCACGCGGAACTTCATGCCCTGAAGATCGTCGATCGATTTGATCGGATGCTCGGAGTTGTAGAAGCTGCGCGAACCGGCGTCGTAATTGGCCAGCTGCACCAGATCATGTGCCTCGAACGCCTTGCCGACTTCCGCGCCGATCGGCCCGTCGAGAACGTGGTGCTGATGCTCGACCGAGCGGAACAGGTAGGGCAGCGAGAACAGCTGCGTTTCCGGCACGATGTCGTTAAAGGTGCCGAACGAGGCGCGCACCATGTCGATCACGCCCAGCTGGGTCTGCTCGATCGTATCCTTTTCCTCGCCGAGCTGAGCCGAAGGGTAGACCTCGATGCAGATTCGGCCATTGGTCTTCGCCTCGACCTCTTTCGCCATCGATTTCACCGCCTCGACGGTCGGGTAGCCGTCGGGGTGGGTGTCCGACGAGCGCAGGGTCATGTCGCAGGCCGACGCGGTCGTGACGCTGGCGGCCGAAATCAGCAGCGCAGCGATAGGTGTCAGTGTCTTCTTCATTACTTCTCTCCTCCCAGAAAGTGCTCAATCAGAGCTTGTAGGCTTGGCGTGCAAGCCTGTGTGTGAGGTCGTGGATGACCTCAGAAGCTTCCTCCTCCGTCAGCCGCCCGGTGGCGACCAAGTTGGCAAGGAATCCGGCATCGACCCGGCGCGCGACGTCATGGCGCGCGGGGATCGACAAATAGGCACGGGTGTCGTCGTTGAAGCCGACCGTGTTGTAAAAACCCGCCGTTTCGGTGGTCATCTCGCGGTAGCGCCACATGCCCTCGAAGCTGTCGTGGAACCACCACGCGGGGCCGAGGCGCAGACAGGGATAGACCCCTGCCAGCGGCGCCAGCTCGCGCGCATAAGTCGTCTCGTCGAGCGTGAACAGAATGACGCGCAGCTCGGGGTCCTGCCCCACCGCATCCAGAAGCGGCTTGAGGGCTGCGACATAATCGGTGCGCATCGGAATATCGTAGCCCTTGTCTCGCCCGAAGCGGGACTGGATCGGGCCCGAATGATTGCGCGACGAGCCGGGATGGATCTGCATCACCAGACCGTCCTCGCAGGACAGCTTCGCCATTTCGGTCAGCATCTGGGCGCGGAATGCCTCGCGTTCCGCCGCGTCCGCTTTCCCCGCGAGCACCTTGTCATAGAGCGCCTCCGCCGCGGCGCGATCCAGATTGAGCGTCGCGGCACTCGGATGACCGTGGTCGGTCGAGGTCGCCCCGAAAGAGGCAAAATAGGCGCGCCGGTCGCGATGGGCGTCCAGATAGGCCGAGAAAGAGGTGCCCGACTGCCCGCCAAGCTGGCAGAACGTCTCGACATTCTGCGCGAAGCCTTCGAAATCTGGATCGACGACCGGATCGGGGCGATAGGCGGTGATCACGCGCCCGCCCCACCCGCTTTCGCGGATCATCCGGTGCCATTTCAGATCGTCGAGCGGGCTTTCCGTCGTCGCGATCACCTCGATATTGAACTGCTCGAACAAAGCGCGCGGGCGCATCTCAGGGCGCTGAAGTGCCTCCGAAATGCGATCGTAATACGTGTCTGCGGTGTCGGCGCTGAGCCGCTCGGTGAACCCGAAGATCGTCTCGAACGCATGGTCCAACCAGATCCGCGAGGGCGTGGCGCGGAACAGGTGATAATGCTCCGCAAACAGCCGCCAGATCTTGCGACCATCGGTTTCCGTCTCGCCGCCATCGACGCGCGGCACGCCAAGCGCTTCCAGCGGCACGCCCTGGCTGTGAAGCATCCGGAACACATAGTGATCGGGCGTCACGAAAAGCTGGGCGGGATCGGGAAAGGCTTCGTTCTGCGCATACCAGCGCGGATCGGTATGGCCGTGGGGCGAGATGATCGGGGCGTCCTTGATCGTGTCATAGAGATCGCGTGCAAGGGCACGAACCCCCGGATCCGCTGGCAGCAGGCGATCTTTATTCAACAGCGCCATGGTCTATCGCTCCCCCTGTGGCTATTTTCTTAGGTGGACTAACACCGAACTAATAAACTAATATGCTAGAATACCCGGACCGTCAACGAGGAGTTCCGATGCCCGCGCCCCTGCCTTTGACCCAGCTTGATCAGAACGCACGCATGTCTGTCTCCGATGTCGTTTTCGAACATTTGCGCCAACAGGTTCTGGGTCTATCCCTGCCCCCGGGAACCAAGCTCTCAGAAGTGGAGGTCGCCAAGCAGATGGGCGTTTCGCGCCAGCCGGTGCGCGATGCTTTCTACCGTTTGTCAAAACTCGGCTTTCTCGTGATTCGTCCCCAGCGTGCGACGACGGTCTCGCTGATTTCACGCGACGCGGTGCTGCAGGCGCGCTTCATTCGCAACGCTCTCGAGGTCGAAACGGTGCGCGTCGCGGTCGCTGCATTGACCGATGAGGATCTCGCGGCGTTGCGCGATCTGATCGAGCAACAGCGTGCCGCGATGGAAAAGGGTGAGAAGACCAAATTCCACGAACTGGACGATCAGTTTCATCGCGAGATCTGCACCCGGGCCGGGCTCGGCTTCACATGGGAACTGATCGCCGAGAACAAGGGGCACATGGACCGCGTGCGGATGCTGTCGCTGTCTTTCGCCTCGCGCGATGCGTTCGACGATCACGTGAAGATTCTGAGCGCGCTCGAAAGCCGCGACCTTGACCGCGCGACACAGGCGATGCGCGATCACCTGTCGCGCATCCTCGATCAGATCGACCGCATTCAGGACGATCACACCGAGCTTTTCGAGGTCGCGCCTCGGCAAGAGTGAGGTCGGGATGGGGTGATCGCCGAATACTTTGACCTGGGAACTCAAGGTCGACATACGAGAAGGCATCGGGCGTCTACCCAACCCCCGGCCCGTCAATCTCATCATCGCGCGGCCCTCGCAGACTGCCGACCCCGACCTCTGCAGCCCGCACGATGAGATCGAGAATAGCCTGGATCATCCGGTCCTCCGCAGTCTCACCGAGCGCCTTGAGCGAGGCAGGCATATCCTCCATCACAATGGTGCCTTCCGAGATCTGAGCATGACCTTCGGTGAGCGCAGTTATGACCTCGCCAACGGCGGCCAGCTTTTCCTCGAACGCCCGGTCTCTGCGATCAAGCTCCCTACATCGTTGATCTTCCCGCGACCTGATATCCACGAGCCCGCGCATGGGTCGCAAAAGCCCCACGCGTAGCTCTTCCGGGAGCGCCCGTAGAAGAGATGCGTCCTTCATCACGAGCTTGCCTGCGGCAGGGTCGCGTCGAAGGGTTCCATCTGAAATTTCCGCAAGAGCGCCCTCCATTGCAGCAAGTGCAGCTTGGTAAGTGATCTGGATCTTTTCGGCCTCAGTGCGCGCCGCCTTGACCGCCTCCTCTCGCTTGACAAGTTGGCCTGCGGCTAGAAGTTGCGTCCGTCGCTCCCTGGCAAGATCTGCTTTGTCTTTGTCGATACTCGCCTCCCGCCGGTCGAGCCCATCTTCGCGCTCTTGCTGTTTGTCCTCTTGCGCCCGAACATCCGCATCCCGCGCATCGAGATCCCGCGCGCGGGTCTCCATTTCCGTTTTTTGTGACGCCAAGGCAATCCGCTCGGTGCGTTGCTCCTCGCTCAGACGATCGAGTTTTTTGCGCCCCTCATCGATCTCGGCCTGGAGCACTGCCTTCGCGATCTCCATTACAGTGAGTTCTGCTTCCCGCTCTTCGATCTCCCGCGGCAGATCTTGGTGGAGAGCCCGGACACTCCGATGTAGTGTCTCGACATAATTCGCTCCTGCGGCAAGGCGATCGAGCTTGCGATGTCCCCGTTCGATTTTGGGACAGAAGCGCGCGAGCACGCGGTGCGTGAGATCCTGGATCGAGACAGTGACATCGCGCTTGATTTTGTCGCTGAGCGCATGACCGAGACGGTCATAGGCGCGCAGCATGAAATGCGCGTGGATCGTCGTTTCATCGAGATGGACGACCAGTGACTCCACCTTTGTGGCGAGCCGCTTGGCGAGGCTCCGGACAAGATTCTTAAATGCCTTGTTCTGCCGCTTCGGCGAAAGCTTCTTGAAATCTCTTGCGGCAAGCACGCCGAAAGTGATCACTCCTATCACGGCCACCGCCGCGTTCGATTTCATCTTGCGCTGCCGACCGGCCTGTTCGCGAAGCCGCGCATTCTCGGCGCGCACCTGTGTAAGCGGACGCAACCGGATCAGCACACGGTTGTCGCGCAGTTTCGTCTGGTCGACATAGGCGGGGATGCGCCCCAACCGATAGTCATGCATGCGCTGACTCTTCGCCTTTGAGAGTGTGCAGGTTTGTATATGGGTCGACGCGGCCCGAGGATTGGCGCGCGCCAGATCGGCGGGAGAGTTTGCAAGATTTTTCATGGGACCCAGTGTCCCTCGCCGACCTGAAAATTCCGGTCAGAAAATTTCAGGAAAATTCCAGGCTCCGCATCGGAGAGAGTTTGGAGTGGCTGACCTACTAGGGATAACTTTTCCGGAGAGGCGCATTTCACACTACTCTCTTTGGGAAACGAACCGCTTGCAAAGAGCGTTACGCGCGTTGTTTCGTTGGCCGGACGATTTTGAAACTGCGCGATTGCAGACCAGCACGGAAGCACCGACAAGAGCCTCATGGATACGCTCGTCTTCCTCGTCTCCAAGCTCGCAGCCCTTCTGCTGCGCGCAGAAACCTGGGAAGCACTTCTACTCACAGGCGCGCTGATCGCGCTCGTGAGGGGGCGCCTGCGCGCGGCGCGCGGGCTGCTTTTCTCTGCGCTAGCAGGCCTCCTCGCACTCGGCTTCCTCCCCCCTCGGTGACCTGCTGATTGGCCCCTTGGAGCGAACCTATCCGACCAACCCGCAGCTCACCCATGTCGACGGGATCATCATCCTGGGCGGCGCCGAATACGGGGACGGCACGGCCCGTCACCATCAGGTTCAATTCAACGCCGCCGCCGAGCGTGTCACTCCCGGGTTCGCCCTAGCGCATCGCTTTCGAGATGCCAGGGTCCTGCTCTCTGGCGACAGCGGCGCCCTCAGCGACTTGGCCCGAGAGAGCATGCCGGGCGCTGAGGTCATGGCGGCCGCCTTTCGCGAAGCAGGCATCGCGCCAACCCAGACCCTCCGGGTGAGTATTGGACAGCTCGCCGCTCGTGGCGCGGCGCGTATATTTTTAGGTATATCCAAGGACCCATGTCGTGATCGAAACGAAGATCCGAAAGGTCGGCAACTCTGCGGTTTGCCGCCGTCTTTGTCATCCATGATCGACAGATTTCCCGCCACGGCGGCGCTTCCGAGCCGCGTAACCAAAAGGCCCCACCACAAGCCTCTTCCAACCTACGGGATTGGTGGGAGAGGCTCATCCTGTTCAGGGGGCATCCCCCCCGGGTCAGGGTCGTCCGTCTCGGCCTCGATCCGCCTCAGGGCCTTCGCGGCGTCCGGCGCCTCCCGCAGGGACGCGGAGAGGTGTTTTCGCCAGGTCGGGCCTCGGCCGCGAATGTCGCGCAAGGCGTTCATCGTCTCATTTGGCCGGGCCTCCGCCAGGACCTTCAGAAGCCAAGAGGCCTGTCGGAGGTCCTTGTTCCGCTTGCTCTTGAAGCTCCCCGTCTTGAGCTGGGCGACGATCAGCTTGTGCAGAGCGAACCGTTCCGGGGCAGGGACCGTAACCTCGACCCCTTCCCGGTAGAGGGCCACGACCCGCACCGGGTCCCGCAGGGAGAACTCCAGGAATCTCCGCGCTGCGATCGGCTCCTGACTGCCCTCATGGAAGTAGCTCGTCTCGCCGCCGCAGGCGACCGACCCGAGGATCTCGATCTCGATGTTGTCCTGAACGACGTGCTTCGAGGGGTCAGCCGGGTCCATCGGAAACCGCGTCTCGAACTCGAGCCCGGCGCTCAGAAGGCGGCTCGTAAGCGGCTCTCTCGGACCGACGAGGCGGATATGCGAGGGCGCGAGCATGTCTACGTCACCGGTGAAGACCATCTCCCGCGCGGGGGCGGCGACCCCAAGAAGGGCAGGATAAAGGCGGAACGCGTTCGTCCCTCCGAGGATCCCGCCGATCTCGAAGAATCCGACCCGAGACAAGGAAGAGAGGACCTTTCCGGTGTTAACGTCGAGCGAGAGGAGCCCGGCGGCCTTCAGCATCGACACCAGGGTCGCGTTCTTCTTTCGCCAACCGTCGTAGACCTCCCGCTCGGCGCGCGCCGCCGCGACGGTCGCCAGAACCTCCGACGTTTCAGGGCCGATCGTTTTCTCCACGACTCGGTCCCCGATGCGGCGCCTCGCCACCCAATAGCCCCGACCGGACTTCTCGATCCGCATGATGGACCCAGGGACGGAGAGGGGTAGCCGGGCCCGGAACCTCTGCATCAGCTCATGATAGACAGTCTGGATCGGGACCGGGAGATGCTCCATCAGGCATTCCTACACATTATATTACTTTGTGTAGGAAGCTATGACTCCCTTAGGCCCGCGGCAAGCTGTCATCACCTGCAGGCAGCGGCGTCCTGCGCGACCTGACCCGAAAGAGCATGCCGGGCGCTAAGGTCATGGCGGCCGCCTTTCGGGAAACGGGTGTCCCGCAAGCGCGGCTTCTTCTTGAGACCCGCTCACGCAACACCTCCGAGAATGCGCGCTTCAGCTACAACCTCGCGCAGCCCGAGCCGGGCGAGACCTGGGTCCTCGTCACGAGCGCCTTCCACATGAGACGCGCGATGGCGAGCTTTGAGCGAGCCGGATGGGAGGAGGTAGTCCCCTACCCTGTCGATTATCGCGCAGTGTGGTTTCTCGAAGATACTGGCTGGGATTTCGCGGGCCATCTCGAGACGCTGAATCTCGCACTCAAGGAATGGGTCGGGATCTGGGCCTACGCGGCGAGCGGGAGATAGCTTGCCAGCGAGGCGACGAAAGCACGACTGGTTTCATCCTTCGGAGGGAGCGCCTATAGGAGGGTCGAACAGATTTTTCTCGGGCCGTCATTTTCATGAAGATCACCGTCATCACCGCCGTCTACAATTCCGAAGCCACAGTCGGCGAGGCTATCGAGAGCGTCGGGCGACAAACCCATCCCGAGCTCGAGCATCTTATCATAGAGGGGAAATCGAAGGACGGCTCGCTTGCCGCGATCGAACGCGCCGCCCATGACCGGATGACCCTCGTCAGCGAGCCCGACAAGGGGATCTATGATGCGCTCAACAAGGGCGTGGCGAAGGCGTCCGGTGATGTGGTGGGGTTCGTTCACAGCGACGACTTCCTCGCTCATGACGACGTGCTTTCCCGGGTCGCTGCCGCGTTTGAGGACTCGCAGGTCGAGGCGGTCTTCTCCAATCTCGATTATGTCTCGCAAGCGGACACAAGAAAGGTCGTCCGACACTGGGCGACAGGTCCCTATAGCCCAACGAAACTCAGACGCGGCTGGATGCCGGCCCACCCGACCCTCTATCTGCGACGCTCGGTCTATGAACGCCTCGGCGGCTTCGACACCAGCTTCCGGATCGCGGCCGACTATGACTTCATCCTGCGCTACTTCTCGCAAGCGACCGGTCGCTCGGTCTATATCCCCGAAGTGCTCTACAAGATGCGCCTGGGCGGCGTGAGCAATCGCAACCTTGCGCGCATCCGTGAAAAGATGGGCGAAGACTGGCGCGCAATCCGCGGCAACAATGTGGGCGGCGTGATGACCATTGCGAGCAAGAACTTCTCCAAACTTGGGCAGTTCGTGGAGCGGCAGAAGGGCTGACGCGCAGCGGGCTATGCCCAGAAATCGCACCTAGCTCTGAGCGTGGTCCTGCGTATTTGCGCGCCTCCCCCAGGCAGAAAAACTCCGGGCTCGATATGTGCGACTTCACACGCCCGTGATAGCCCTTGCCGGATCCCTGGATTTGCATAAACACCCTTTTAGCAACTGCAGCATTCTGCTACTGCTCAACTTTGAACGATGTCGGATTTTCGACCCCAACCTGCGAACACCCCTCCCCTCAGGCTGACCCGAGTCAGCGCTGATGCGGTAGCCTACCGGCAACCACTTCACACGAAGTGGCGGGAAAATCACACTCTTTAGACGAGCGACGTAAATCGCACAATTTTGGCTCATTGCGAAACGGCCTTCAACATACGACAAACCCAAAGACCCGCAAAAACACACCCACATCCTCAATTTTTCCAGCAGCATTTTCTTTATACTCGACGCTTTAGCTCCATCGGCCATAAGTAGAGAATGAAAGAAGAAATTCACACCGAATAATTTCACCGACGTTGTGTGCAGAAATTTAGATGCCCACCAGTCCCAATTTAAAACAATCTGCAACATTGAAAAAGACTCTAGAAAACAAAACGATGTCGCCGAACTATACTCATCGTGAAGCTTTGAAAAAACATTCGGCGGGAGTTCGCTTAAAGCTTCTCAAATCTAATACAGCCAAAAACTTCGTGAAGAACGCAAGTTGGGGAGTCTTGGGAAATGGAATGGGCCGCGTCCTCAATCTTCTTGCGATGATACTCCTTGCTCGGACTTTAGGATTAGTACAGTTTGGATACTTCGGATTAATTCAATCCACGCTAGGCATGCTCGGTGTATTCGCCGGAAATAGCATTGGCTCCACTGCGACCCGCTTCATCGCGCAACTTAAGAGAAGCGACCCGATACGAACAGGTCGAATACTTGGGTTAGTATGGACACTAACAGCTGGGCTTTCATTAACTATCGTGATTATCCTAGTTGCATTCGCGAAGGAGATCGCCCTCTCCTTAAATGGGTCTACTGACCAAAATCTGATTTCAGCAATTATGGCAGGCGCTGCTCTAATTTCTACCACATCGCTTCGAAACATTCAGACAGCGATACTTGCTGGCTTCGAACGCTTCAAATTAATTGCAATACTAAAGCTCACTGAGGGGATGTTGATCCTAGTAGCGATGCCAGCACTCGGAGCACTTTACGGAGTTTCGGGTGCCATATACGGCATGGCTATCGCCTCTGCCTTTACACTCCTCTTAGGGACCGCTGCGACTTCTCGCGAAATAGAGAAAGCAGGCGCGATCATTGATTGGAGAGGAGCAAAGAATGAGTTTAAAGTACTAGTATCTTTCAGCCTACCATCGTTACTAGCGAGCACCATGGGAACGCCGATAATTTGGGTAAGCTTTATCATATTGTCACGTCAGCAGCATGGCATCACTGAAACGGCTCTCTATAACGCAGCTTACCAGTGGCACGGACCGCTTATTTTTGTTCCAATGATACTCAGCACCGTGGGCATGCCAACCCTTGTACAACTTTGGACAAGCGAAAATACTAAAAAGTACCGAAAATTTCTATTTATCTTGATGGGGACAGCGTTCATCATTACCGCCATACCAAGTTCTGCGATCATATTTCTCCGCGAAGCGATAATGGCAAGTTTTGGTAAGGACTTCATAGACGGAGGGAGCACACTAATACTTCTGTCAGCGGCTGCTCCATTTCACGTTGCCTCCAACATTGGCATGGCAGCCTTGCAAAGCATGAACCGCGCATGGATAAATTTGCTAACCGTTTGCATTTGGGCAGCAATTTTTCTTTCACTATCTAAATTTTTGGTTCCATCTCTCGGCGCTCTCGGTTTGTCCACAAGTTTCTTCTCAGCGTATACCGCGCTAGCCGCAATCAGAATGTTCGCCATTGTTTCGATGGCACGAAAAAAAGAAGCTAACATCAAAACACAACGGCACACATGAGCATAGTTTCACGCATATTTACACTCCTCACAAAGATACGGCATAAAGACCTGTCTGTCGGGCAGAGCACCAGAATTGAACCGTCGTTGATTGCTCGAGGTGGAAAAATCACCCTCGGCGATAACGTCATTGTGCGAATCGGAAGTGTACTTATGCCCGCTGGTGGTAAAATATGCATTGGGAGCAATACTACCATCAATCATTATTGCGTCCTCCACGGCGGAAACTCCTTAGAAGTAGGCAAAAATTGCTTGATAGCGCCACGAGTATCGCTTTTTTCATCAAACCATAGCTTTCAGTCCAGAAATATACCGATCCGTGAACAAGGTATGTCGAGCAAAGGCGGCATAAAAATCGGTAATGATGTTTGGATTGGAACAGGTGCCGTGGTATTGGACGGCGTGCACATTGGAGATGGCGCAGTGATCGGTGCCGGAAGCATTGTGACAAAATCAATTAGGGAATATGATATAGTAGTTGGAAACCCTGCGCGCGTCATCGGCAGGCGGGAACAAAGACTCGAACGTGAGTGAATTTGGCAATCAACCTATTCAAAAAAATATTTTTCTACTCTCTCCAGCAAATGTGAAGCATCAGGAAGGTTAAACAACTCGTCTCGTGAATCGAGAGCATCTTACCATAACGGCTTCTCAGTTTTTGATCTATGAATAAGCGTACTGAAACCCGAGAAAATATCCACTTCCGCTTGCTGTGTTTACTTGACGAAAATCCTGAGATGTCACAGCGCGACCTTGCTAGAGAGGTTGGGATCAGCACAGGAAGCGCCAACAGTTTCCTAAGAGAACTCATAGAAAGCGGCGCTGTGAAGCGGGAAAAGTTCGGCACCTCAAATGACAGACGGCGCTATACTTACCTTGTCACCTCGAAAGGAAAAGCAGAGAAAACGTCCAGCGCCCAAAATGTTCTTGCGCGGAAAGTCAAAGATTTTGAGGCATTAAGGGATGAGATCATCGTGATTGCATCCAAACTGAAAAATATTACTAATTAAAAACTTGAATGGAAAATCGTCATGAAAATCGCGATGATCGGCACGGGCTATGTTGGCCTAGTTTCGGGGGTCTGTTTCTCGGATTTCGGCCATGAGGT